>CAVZCZ010000009.1:0-225157 GCA_963773935.1 uncultured Actinomycetota bacterium | reverse complement strand
TAGGGCGCCAGTCCAGGTCGGCTGACCGATTTGATCATCTACAACCTCGACGGTGGCGCGTTCTGCCGCCAGTTGCAGCATCGTGGTGACGAAATTGCGCCCGCGCGCGCCATATAGCCAAGCCGTACGCACGACATATCCGGACCTCGGCAGCTCCGCTCGGACCGCCTGCTCGCCGACGAGCTTGCTGCGACCGTACGCGTTCATCGGGTTGGCTCGGGGCGTCCTCTTCGTAGGGCTCGGTCGCATCCCCGGGGAAGACGTAGTCGGTGGAGAGGTGCACGAGCCGAATGTCAGCGGCCGCGCATGCCCGGGCCAGCACGGCGACCGGCATGTCCGTTGACGGCCGTCGCGGCGGCCTCCGCGGTCTCGGCGCCGTCCACGTCAGTCCATGCCGCGGCATTGATCACCAAGTCATGCCCCGCGACGATGTCGTGAACCGCATCTTGGTCGGCGGTCGCGAGGTCGATATCGGCCCGGGTAAGTGGCGTGAGCTTAAGGTCGGGTTGTTCGACGGATCTCTGCCCAGCAGGTCCCTGCCCCAGCATGCCGCCGGAGCCGGTAACCAGCCATCGGTTCATGCGGTCGTGCTCGCGGGGCGCATTCGGGAGCGCCGCCTTGGCCTTGAGCGGCTCCCACCAGCTCCGGTTGTCCCGGTACCAGGCCACGGTCTCGGCGAAGACCGTGATCGAGGGCGACTGCCGGGTGGAGTAGCCCAGCTCGGCTGAGATCTTGCTGATATCCAGCGAGTACCGGCGGTCATGACCTTTACGGTCCTCGACCGTGCCGGACGCTATCCCAGGTCGCGCCACAAGCATGCCAGCAGGCGCTCGGTCAGTCGTAATTGGTCAACTCGACGCCGCCGCCGATGTGGTAGACCTCGCCGGCGCGGCCTTTGGTCAGCGCGAGGTGGACACCGACACAGTGGTCGGAGACGTGCAGCCAGTCACGGACATTCTGGCCGTCGCCATAGAGCGGCACCGTGCCACCGTCGAGCAGGTTGGTGATGTAAAGCGCACGGCACCTTCTCCGGGAACTGGTGCAGCCCGTAGTTGTTCGAACAGCGGGTCAGCACCACGTCCAGCTTGTGCGTGCGGTGGTACGCCAAGGCGATCAGGTCCGAACCGGCCTTGGCGGCCGCGTACGGTGAATTCGGTGCCAGCGGAGTCGCCTCGGTCCACGAGCCCGACTCGATCGAGCCGTACACCTCATCCTTTAGAGCTGCGACGAAGCGCTCCGATCTTGTACCGCAGTGCGGCGTCAAGCAGGGTTTGCGTGCCTAGGACGTTCGTGACGACGAACGCGGACGCGCCGAGGATGGACCGGTCAACGTGGGTCTCGGCGGCGAAGTGCACGACCGCGTCATGCCCGGACATGAGCTGATCGACGAGGCCGACGTCACATATGTCGCCGTGCACGAACTCGATCCGCGGGTCGGCCATAACGGGGTCAAGATTGGCCCTATTGCCTGAATAGGTCAGTTTGTCCAAGACTGTCACCGTCGTCACGGATGACGGCATCAACTCGCCAGACAGGAGCATGCGAACGTACTGCGACCCGATAAAGCCGGCACCGCCCGTGACCAGAAGCCTCATGGGGTAGGCAGTTTACTGGTAGATCCGGGCCACAGTGATGTCCTGGCCCGGGTGCCGGTCACGGACAGCGATCGCTCGCGCCTCGCTGTCCGCGGAGTCAACGATGATCAGAACCGGGCGAGGGGCGAGCGTTTCCACCATCCCGTCCCATCGGTCGGGCTCGTCGAGCGCCCGGGCGGTGTAGAACGACGCACCAACGAACCCGGAGGTGCGCTGCACCGCGTTGAGCAGAAGTTGGGTGTAGTACGCCTCATTCGCGTCATCGCGCATGACGATCGTTACCGTGCCCGGCTTCGATTCCCGACGGGCCACCTCGGAGAGCACTGTGTCGGCCGCGAACTGGTTGTACGCCGCGGATCCGGTGACCCAGGCGCGCGGCATGACCGAGCCACCTGGCTGTAGCGGCGAGTCACCGAAGATCAGCCCCGACCCGGCCGCGAGGGCGATGGCGACACCAACCGCGGGAACCAGGGCGATGGCTGTCCGAGATCGGCCCGCAGTCGCGACCCGACTCCGAGGCGGAGGCAAGTGACCGAAGATGGCGCCCAGGCTCAACACCAGCGTGATACTCACGAGGTCTTGGGCCTTGTTTGCGTAGTAGAAGGCGTTGGCCGTCACGCCGCCCGACATGGCGAGCTGCACTGCGAGCAGCCCCAGCCAAGCGGCGACCGCCGCGAGGAGACCCCACCGATACATCTTCCAGATCGGCGACGCGAGTGCCGCGCGCGCTGAACAGACCTACCGCAGCAAAAGCGGCGAGAAGTATCAGTCCGTCCCTTGACGCCGGCGGGTGATTGCCAACAACGCGAGGTCCTGTCGGCCGACGACAAGACCTAGTGCCGCTGGAACCGACGCGCCCACCGCAGCGAGCAGGATGTCACGCCGAGCAGGACCGGATGTCGGCGGACTTGGGCTCGGCGGACAACGAGCCAAACCAGCACAGCAACAGCGGCGGCCGGCAAGTAGAGGTAATACGTGAAGCCGAGGCCGACCACCAGACTCGCGATCAGCCACATCGCTTGCCGGGTCCGTGCGGGTGGCCGGGCCAACACGGCGATGAGCATGACCGCCAACGTGAGCCCGGCCGTCTGGCCGACGTACTGCTTGAACATTAACCGGAACGTGTCGCTGCTCAGCACGAAGGCGAACGCGGCCGCGACTAGGGCAACCCGGCGACCAAGAGTGAGCATGGGCTCGGCAAGCCATTGCACGGCCCAGATGAGCGTCAGAGCGAAGACCGCATACGCGAGCACCGTGAAGGCTAGGTAATGGTCGAGCGCAGACAGCCCGGTGCCATAGTCGGATGCGGATGATCGGACGAACCCATCAAGTAACGCGAACGACAGATGCGAGCCTTGCGGGTAAGTGATCATCCCTTGGTAGACGTGGTTGAGAGACTCATCCCAGTGCAGGAACAGGTAGCCCCCGACCTGACGGATCGCGTCGAACAGCGTGAAGTGGCGGGCTCCGTCCTCCCCGGCCATAAAGATGCTGACGCGCGTCAATTGCCC
Organism: uncultured Actinomycetota bacterium; assembly: GCA_963773935.1. Classification (GTDB taxonomy): domain Bacteria; phylum Actinomycetota; class Actinomycetes; order Mycobacteriales; family Micromonosporaceae; genus DATBGZ01. The sequence goes on along the minus strand of CAVZCZ010000009.1, from coordinate 222,051 downwards.
CTCGGCGTAGAGCGGGAAGGCGACGATCAGCGCCACGGTCGTCGCCGCTGCGAGGCTCAGGGCGTCGGCGAGACGTGGGCGGGGCAACGCGGGTCGCCGTTTGGCCCCGTACGAGAACCCGATCAGGCCAGTGAATGCGAGCCCAGCGATCGGAACCGGATGCAGCCCGAACGGCCACACCGAGAACACGAGCGCGGCGACACAGGTCGCACCGAAGAGCAGGGCAAGGGCCATCATGATCCGGTCCAACAGGCTGCGGCCGCCACGCATCAGGGCGGCCGTGCCGACCAAGATCAACGGCGGCAGAACCCACGCGACGTGAATCAGATACGCGCCGATGGCTAGCGCCCACGCACCAGAGACGGCGAAAGCGGCCGTACGCAGGTCTGGTCGACCGGTATCGGGTCGGCGGGCGAGACGGTGCTGCGCGCGTTTGCCCGACCCCGTCTTGTGGGCGACGTCGGTGGTCGGAGACGATGCCACGCGATTCCTCATCTGGTGCGATCTCTGGTGCCATGGCCTGCGGCGACACGCGGGTTAGGAATATACCGTCCAGCCTTCGGCCAGCCAGAATCCGACAGGGGCCGTCGCGGTCGGGGCGTTTGGTGGCGCTCTGCCTTGCGCCCTATCATGTCCGCGTCGACCTGGTGACCGCCTAACCGACCCGGCCCGGTATCTCTCCCGGTTTCCCCAAGGAGTCTTTCGTGCCCCAGGATGAGGCCGCGGGCCCGTTCCCGTGGGACGTCGTGATTATCGGCGGCTGCGGTCGGGTCGGGCTGCCGCTGGGCATCGCCTTCGCCGCACGCGGGCTCACCGTGCAGCCTCTACGACATCAACGCCCACGCCGTCGATGTGGTGAACTCCGGCCCCCTGCCGTTCGCAGAAGACGGTGCCGCGGAGCCGCTTGCCGCTGCTGTCCGGGACGGCCGCCTCGCGCGACCACCGACCCAGCCAGCGTGGCGGGCGCCGAGCACGTCGTCGTCATCGTCGGTACGCCGGTCGACGAGCACCTCAATCCCAACTTGGCGGCCGTGCCGCTGGCCATCGACCGGTGTGTTGAGCACCTGCGGGAGGGGCAGCTGATCATCCTGCGGAGCACCGTGCACCCGGGCGTGACCGCCCTGACCGAGAAATTGCTCGCCAAGCGCGGGGTCGCGGTCGACGTCGCGTTCTGCCCGGAGCGCATCGCCGAGGGCCGGGCGATGACGGAGTTGTTCGATCTGCCGCAGATCGTGTCCGGCCGCAATGAGCGAGCGCTGGACCGGGCGGAGAAGCTGTTCCGGGTTTTGACCGACGAGATCGTCGTGACCGACCCCGGAGGAGGCGGAGCTCGCCAAGCTGTTCACAAACACGTGGCGGTACATCAAGTTCGCGGCGGTCAACCAGTTCTGGATGATGGCCAACGATCAGGCCTCGACTTCGACCGGATCCGGCACGCGATCACGCACGACTACCCCCGCGCCGCCGACATGCCCGGTGCCGGTTTCGCTGCCGGACCCTGCCTGTTCAAGGACACGATGCAGCTGGCCGCGTTCAACAAGAACAACTTCGTGCTCGGTCACTCGGCGATGCTGATCAACGAAGGCCTGCCGCTCTACCTGGTGTCCAAGCTGGAGGCCCGCTACGACCTGTCCGACCTGACGGTCGGCCTGCTCGGCATGGCGTTCAAGGGCGGAAGCGACGACCCGCGCGAGAGCCTGGCGTACAAGCTGCGCAAGATCCTGATGATGAAGGCCGGCGACGTGCTCTGCCACGATCCCGTACATCTTCGACGACCGGTTCCTGCCGCTGCCGGAGGTCTCGAGCGGGCCGACCTGCTCGTGATCGTCGTCGCCGCACCCGGAGTACCGGGACCTGGCCACCGATAAGCCGTCATCGACATCTGGGGCCTGACCGGCCGCGGGGTGCTCGTGTGATTGGAGCAGCCGATCGGTTTCTGTCGTCATCCCGGTCTACAACGAGGGCAGCGACATCATCGCCTGCCTGGAGCGGCTCCTGCGCGAGGTGATGCTGCCGCGCGAGGTCCTGGTCGTGCACGACATGCCGGACGACACCACGGTTCCTACGCCCAGAAGTTCGCCGAGCCGACGCTCGCGTGCGCACCGTGCTCAACACGTACGGACGTGGGCCGGCGAACGCGATCCGGTTCGGCATCGCAGCAGCCCGCGGCTCCGATCGTGGTGGTCACGATGGCCGACGGCTGCGACGATCCGCGCCAGATCGACGACCTGGCCCGGCTGGTCGACCGCGGCGTGGTCGTCGCCGCTGCGTCGCGCTACATGCCCGGCGGCCAGCAGGTCGGTGGCCGCGTTCCTGAAGCGGACGATGTCCCGCGCTCGCCGGCCGAACCTGCGATCTTCGCCCGGGTCGGCACCCGCGACGCCACCAACAGCTTCAAGGCGTACTCGACCGAGTTCGTCCGGAGCGTCGGCATCGATAGCCGAGCCGGATTCGAGATCGGCCTGGAGCTGACCGCGAAGGCGCGCCGGCTGCGCCAGCCCGTCGCCGAGATCCCGACCATCTGGCTCGACCGCGCAGTTCGGCGTGTCCAACTTCAAGATGTCGCAAGTGGCTGCCCGGCTTACCTGCGCTGGTACTGGTTCGCCTTCGGCCGACGACTGACGCTCGATCAGCTCACGAAGTGGCGCAAGCGTAAACGCCTGTTGATCACAGTCCCGCAGCAGATCAATGACTCAACCGAAGCGCCGCCCGGCGTCACGAGCTCAGCGAATTAGGGAGAGTGCGAATGTCGAAGGTTCTGATCACCGGCTCGGCCGGCTTCATCGGCGGGTACGTCGTCGAGGAGCTGCTGGCGCGCGGCCACGAGGTCGTCGGCCTCGACAACTACTCCAAGTACGGCCCGGTCACCCGCTCGTACGACGACCACCCGGACTACCGGTTCGTCGAGGGCGACGCGACGCGATGTCGACGCTGCTCACCGAGCTCGCCTCCGACGTGCGACCACTTCATCGCCGGCGCCGCCATGATCGGCGGCATCTCCTACTTCCACGCCTACGCCTATGACCTGCTCGCCACCAACGAGCGGATCATGGCCGCCTCGTGCGACGCGGCGATCGCGGCGCACCGCGCCGGCCGGCTGCAAGAAGGTCACCTACATGTCCTCGTCGATGGTCTTCGAGTCCACCGAGCACTGGCCCTCCAAGGAAGGCGACGAGCGCGAGTCCCGCCGCCGATGTCGTCCTACGGCTTCCAGAAGCTCGCCGTGGAGTACTACGCCCGCGCCGCCTGGGACCAGTACCGGCTGCCCTACACCATCGTGCGCCCGTTCAACTGTGTCGGCGTCGGCGAGGGCCGCGCCATCGGCGAGGCCGAGGTCCTCTCCGGCAACGTCAAGCTCGCCATGTCCCACGTGGTGCCCGACCTGGTGCAGAAGATCGTCAAGGGCCAGGACCCGCTGCGCATCCTCGGCGACGGCACCAGGTGCGCCACTACACCTACGGCGGCGACCTCGCCCGCGGCATCGTCGACCGCCATGGAGCACCCGGCCGCCCTCAACGAGGACTTCAACCTCTCCACCGCCGAGTCGACCACGGTGCTCGAACTCGCCGAGCTGATCTGGCGCAAGATCAAGGGCACCGACGTGCCGTTCCGGTACGACAGCGACGAACCGTTCGCCTACGACGTGCAGAAGCGGGTACCGGACGTCGACCAAGGCCCGCGAGGTGCTCGGCTTCGAGGCCACCACCACCCTCGACGTCATGCTCGACGAGGTCATCCCGTGGGTGACCTAGGCGGTCCACCAGGGACGGCTGTGATCCGGGAACACGTTTCGGTGGCTACCCGACAGGACGAACCGCTTAGCCTGGCAAGCCGAGTAGGAAGGCTACGGGCGGGGCTCGCGGGCCTGTTCGCGTCTGCGGAGAAGACCCGTCCGATAACGCCGAGGGCGGTCGTCGCCGCTATCGCCGCGGTGGTAGCGGCGACCGCGGTGTGCTTGCTGCGGATTCGCGGAGCCAACGGCGCCAGTCCGCTCAACGTTCTGTGGGCGGAAGACGGGTCGAACTTCCTCACCGATGCATACCTCTACCCGCCGCTGCACAACCTGGTCAGTCCGATCAACGGCTACCACCTCCTGTACGGACGGATCCTCGCCGAAGTCGCCTCGGTCTTTCCGGTTGCCTGGGGCGCCGGCGTCCTGATCACGTTGTCGGCCGCGTCCAGCGCCGTCATGGGCCTGATCGTTTTCGTCGCGAGCGGTCGCGTACTGCCGCACCCGCTTGCGCGCGTCGTGGCCGGCCTGTGCATCATCGTCACGCCGCTCGCCTACGGCATGGCGAACCAGGTCGCCCCTTTGCATTTCGTCATGGTCTACGCCGCGTTCTGGTGTCTGATGTGGACACCGCAGTCTCGAACCGGTCGCCTGGTCCAGTTCGCGCTGCTGCTGCTGACGGCGCTCAGCACGATTCTGGCGGTATTCCTGCTTCCGCTCGCGGCGCTACGCGTTTGGGCGTGCTGGGATCGATACTCCGCAATGCTCAGTGGCGCGTCTGATACCCGGACTCGTGCTGCAAGCAGTGTCATTGCCGACCGGTACGGCGAGCAGGGGCGATATCTCCGAGCCGAGACTCGACCCGATCTGGGCGGTCAAGGCGTTCGTGACTTGGGCCTTGCCTTTCGGCTTCGCCGGCGACAACACGCTTCGGTTTCTGACCGCAGACTTCACCCGGCTACTACACGGGAGGCGGCACCGGCGAATCCTACTGGTTGGCGCTGCTCGCCTCTTGGGCGCTCGTCGGTGCGGTCGTGTTGGTCGCGGCTCGCAGGATCACCCGCCCCAACTGGTTGTTCGCGGCGGTCGCCCTTGGGCAGGCGCTTATCTTCTTCGCTGGCCAGGTCATGGTCGACGGACACCTGGTGATGCGCTACATCTACACGCCTTTGCTATTTGTCGTTGTGGCCATCTGTGCCCTGCTGCTACCCCGCCAGGCGACGGCCACGACCTCCAGCGTCACCGCCGAGCCGGTGGACACGCTCGCCGACTCGCGCCGATGGTCTCATTCGCGCTGCTGCTCGCGGTTGCCTGCGGGCTGAACTTCCGCTCGATCGGCGACGGGCGGCCGGCCTGGGATGCAGCGCTGCGCAGCGCGCAGGCCGACTGCGAAGACTCTTCAGCCGCACCGGCTTGGCCCGGTTGGGCAGATCTGGCTGGGCGGTTGTCGTTCCCTGCGAACGGCTGCGATGACCGCGCCGCCCCACTGATCGGGTTATGGTCTGATCGGGTTAGGGTCTGGCCGTGCGCGGAATTCTCCTGGCCGGCGGCACCGGCTCGCGACTGTGGCCGGTGACACAAGCCGTGTCGAAGCAGCTGATGCCGGTCTTCGACAAGCCGATGATCTACTACCCGCTGTCCACCTTGATGATGGCCGGCATCCGCGAGATCCTGATCATCACCACCGCCGGAGGACCAGGCCCAGTTCCAGCGGCTGCTCGGTGACGGCGCCGCTCGGGATCCGGCTGGATACGCCGTCCAGCCCGGCCCGGAGGGCATCGCGCAGGCGTTCGTCATCGGCGCCGACTTCGTCGGCGACGAGCCGGTCGCCCTGATCCTCGGCGACAACATCTTCCACGGCGTCGGGCCTGGGCCGGCAGCTGTCGCGACCACGGTGATCTGCACGGCGGCCGGGTGTTCGCCTACCCGGTGGCAACCCCGAGGCGTACGGCGTGGTCGAGTTCGACGCCGACGGCCGGGTCTCTCAATCGAGGAGAAGCCCGCCAAGCCGAAGTCCCGCTACGCCGTGCCCGGTCTGTACTTCTACGACAACCGGGTCGTCGAGATCGCCCGCGGCCTCAAGCCGAGCGCCCGCGGCGAGCTGGAGATCACCGCGGTCAACGACGCCTACCTGCAGCGCGGGCGAGCTGACCGTCACCGTGCTCGACCGGGGCACCGCCTGGCTGGACACCGGCACCTTCACCTCGCTGATGCAGGCGGCGGAGTTCGTGCGCGTGATCGAGGAGCGGCAGGGCCTCAAGATCGGCTGCGTCGAGGAGGTGGCCTGGCGGGCCGGCTTCATCGACGACGCCCAGCTGCGCGCAGCTCGCCGAGCCGCTGCTCAAGAGCGGCTACGGCCAGTACCTGCTCGACGTTGTCACGACGACGTCCAGAACTCGGACGCTTTCGAGCGGCCGCCGGCGCCACCAGGCGCGGTAGTACGATCAGCGGTGAAGATCCGACCGCTCAGCATCGACGGTGCGTTCGAGATCACGCCGGTGCAGCGCGGCGACCCGCGCGGGCTGTTCCTGGAGTGGTACCGCTTCGACCAGCTCGCCGCGCGAGCTCGGCCACCCGCTACGGCTGGCCCAGGCCAACATCTCGGTGTCCGCGGCGCGGCGTCGTGCGCGGCATCCACTTCGCCGACGTGCCGCCCGGGCAGGCCAAGTACGTCACCTGCACCCGGGGCGCGGTGCTCGACGTGATCGTCGACATCCGGGTCGGCTCGCCGACGTTCGGCCGGTGGGAGGCGGTCCGCCTCGACGACGTCGACCGGCGCTGCGTCTACCTCGCCGAGGGTCTGGGACACGGGTTCTGCGCGCTGAGCGACGACGCCACGCATGACCTACCTCTGCTCCGCGACCTACAGCCCGACAGGCGAGCACGGGCGTCCACCCGCTCGACCCGGATCTCGGTATCGAGTGGCCGGTCGACGGCGCCGATCCTCTCAGAGCGGGACGCCGCTGCGCCGACACTCGCCGAGGCACTGGAGCGGGGGATGCTTCCCGACTACGGCGTTTGTCGTGACTTCACCCAGTCACTTCGTACCGGATGATCGCCTCGACAGCTACTGTTTCACTCATGGACCGGCGCATCTTCGGGCTCGAGACCGAGTACGGGGTCACCTGTACCTACCGCGGACAGCGGCGTCTGTCGCCCGACGAGGTCGCTCGGTACCTGTTCCGTAGGGTCGTTTCCTGGGGCCGATCCAGCAACGTGTTCCTCCGCAACGGTGCCCGGCTTTACCTCGACGTCGGCTCCCACCCGGAGTACGCGACCCCGGAGTGTGACTCCGTTCCGGATGTGGTCATCCATGACCGGGCCGGCGAACGGATCCTCGAGGGACTGCTTGTCGACGCCGAGAAGCGCCTGCACGACGAGGGCATCGCCGGTGAGATCTACCTGTTCAAGAACAACACCGACTCCGCCGGCAACTCCTACGGTTGCCACGAGAACTACTTGGTGAGCCGGCACGGCGAATTCGGACGACTCGCCGACATCCTGATCCCGTTCCTGGTCACCCGGCAGCTCATCTGCGGCGCCGGCAAGGTGCTCCAGACGCCTCGCGGCGCGGTCTACTGCCTGTCGCAGCGGGCCGAGCACATCTGGGAGGGCGTCTCCTCGGCCACCACCCGGTCCCGTCCGATCATCAACACCCGGGACGAGCCGCACGCGGACGCGGAGCGCTACCGGCGGCTGCACGTCATCGTGGGCGACTCGAACATGAACGAGGTCACCACCCTGCTGAAGGTGGGCAGCGCCGACATCGTGCTGCGCATGATCGAGGCAGGGGTGGCCATGCGCGACCTCACGCTGGAGAACCCCATCCGGGCCATTCGCGAGGTCTCGCACGATGTCACCGGCCGCCGCAAGGTACGGCTTGTGAACGGCAAGGAATGCAGCGCGCTGGAGATCCAGCAGGAGTACTTCGCGAAGGCGAGCGAGTTCTGCGAGCGCAGGGGTTCAGACGCGACCACCAAGCGCGTGCTCGACCTTTGGGGCCGGGTCCTGTCGGCTGTGGAATCCGGCGACACCTCCGGGGTCGAGCGGGAGATCGACTGGGTGAGCAAGCTGCGCCTGATCGAGCGCTACCAGGGCCGCCACGACCTCGCGCTGTCCCACCCGCGGATCGCCCAGATGGACCTCGCCTACCACGATCTTCGCCGAAACCGAGGTCTCTACGCGCTGCTGGAGCGCAAGGGCGCGGTCGACCGGGTCAGTACCGACCTGGAGATCTTTGAGGCCAAGGAGACCCCACCGCAGACCACCCGGGCCCGGCTGCGCGGCGAGTTCATCCGGCATGCGCAAGAGAAGCGGCGCGACTTCACGGTCGACTGGGTGCACCTGAAGTTGAACGACCAGGCCCAGCGCACGGTGTTGTGCAAGGACCCGTTCCGCGCCTACGACGAGCGGGTCGACCGCTTGATCGCGAGCATGTGAATCGGCACGGCGGCATGACTGAGCAATCTCGCGGCGGCAAGCCCGACGACGACCCGTACGAGGGCGGATCCGAGCAGAGGAAGTCTTGGCTTGACCGGCGGCGCGACAAGATAATTGCGGAGATCGAGGCCAATCGCCGCGGCGAGTACAAAGTGCCGACCTGGGTTTTGGTGGTTGCGCTCGTCGCGATGATCGTGGCCATCTGTACCTGGCTGATTCTCATCTGACCCCAGTCACGGGTGAGCACGAGTTCACGCCCGGGTAGCTGAGGGGCGAAGCCACCGGCGGCTAGCTAGCTAGCGACGCCAGATCGCGACCCCGCCCTTGTCATCGACCTTGATCAGGCGCCAGCCGTAACGCGTACCGTCCCAGTCCGGGCGGGCGTTGATGGCCCGCCACGGGGCGACCACCACGGTGGCGTCGGCCGGGGGCAGACTGGTCGCGGAGTCAAAGCGTTCGACCGGCGCCCAATGCACCTCCCATTGCACGTTGGCCTGGACCCACCAGATGATGCCCCGGTCCTGCGCGACCGTGTCCTCTGTCGTCACCCCTGCATCGCGCTCCAGCCACACACCGGGGGAGAACTCCTTCGCCATTGGCGCTGCGGCGTTCGCCGTGATCGTCGGCATCCCCGCGACGCTGAGCAACAGGATCGCGCCCAGCGCGACCAACCGGGTGCGACGGATCGCGAGCGCGATCCCAAGGCAGACCAATGCGAACAGGACCACCGCGGTTACTGCCGCGAGCCGCATCCGGCCCCAACTGTTGGTGAGCGCCGAGGCCTCAGGCGCGTCGAAGGGGAAGAAGGTATCCGTGCGCAGTCGGCCCGAGTAGGAGACGACGACGTACGCGGACCCGAGCAGAATCACGGCCGCGGCCCCGACGAGCCGGACTACGCGCACGGCCCGCTCGGTCAGCTGCGAGTTGGCCTCGGCGAGGGCCGCCACCGCAACGACTATCCACAGTGGAGCCGTGAAGGCGACGTAGCGCGCGTAGGCGTACAGGTTGATCCGCTCGGTGTCGGGCAGTGTCGCGGCACTGAAAAACGCGATGCCCAGCGTCACCGCCAGCAGCGCTGACAAGACCACCGTGCGCCCGGTGCTGTCCGGCTCCCGCCGGCGAAGCCAGGCCACCGCGGCGGCACCGCCGATCGCGGCGAGGCCGAGCGTCGAAACGGTGAGATACCAGACCTGCCCGATGGTCCAATTCACCGTGTGCACCAGGCCAAATGGCGTGAACAGGCGGGTGGCCAGGGTGCTGGACGGGCTGTTGCCACCCATCACAATCTGGCCGTTGATGAGAGCTCTCACCGCAAAGTCCACGAACACAGACGCGACGAGCCCGACGCAGCTCGCGACCGCTGCCCAACGAGTGACGCGACGCCGAAGAGCGAGTACGGCGAACACGGCCAGGTGAACCACGACGATCACCACGCTGCGGACGTGCACCAGCCACAGTGCTGCGACGAACAGTCCGCACCACAAAGCGAGCCGGGCCTGCCGGCGTGGGTTAGTGGCCGTGACGGTGGCGTGCATCGTGAGCAGCCAGGCGAGCATGAGCGGCGACATGACCGAGTCGGTCATCGCGAACTCGCCATAGAACACGACCGCCGGGATGGACGCGACGACCACCGCTGTCGCGACCGACAGGAACCGGGACAGTTCAAACACCCGACGCGCGGCCAGGTAGGCCAGCGGAAGAGTGAGGCTGTTGACGGCCGCGTTGAGGATCAGGACGCCCTTGTAGACGCTGAGCGAATCCTGGGTGAACCAGTAGATCGGGCTCAGCAGCAGCGGGTAGCCGACATGGCGAAAGAGTGGGTTCTCCGAAGTCAACCCGCCGGGCCCGCCGGTCAACGCGCGGGCCACGAGCAGGTAGCCGTCTTCGTCCACACGGACAGTCAGGGCGGCAGTATTCCGCACCAGCCAAAGCCGCCACACGAAGCTGGCCAGAGTGAGCACAGCGAGGAGGAGGGCCACGCGCACGGTCTTCCGATCCCACCTCGAACTCGTGCGTTGCCGCAACGGGGGTGGCGACTCCTCCGCCGGCCAGGGCCGACGGTCCGTTGCGGTAGCGCTCATCCCAGATCTCCCGAATCGTTCGGTACACCACAACCCGCGGGTCCAGAGACCTTCTGCAATCTAGCCCGAAATGATTGCCTAGCAGCCTATATAGTCGTGAAGTGCAAAAGATGCCTTTTGTGCGGACGACCGCTGGCGTCGGCTACACCACGCGACTGGAGCGGATGGGCAACGCTCGATGGAAGCGCCTCCTGCACACCCAGGCGCCGTACCGCTGGAACGTCAGGCATCTGCACCTCGGCGAGACGCTTGACGTCGGCTGTGGACTCGGTCGCAACCTCATCCATCTCGGTGGTCACGGCGTCGGCATCGATACCAACCCGACCTCCATCGAGGTGTGCCGAAGCAAAGGGCTTCAGGCATACACGGTCGACGAGTTTCTCGCTTCGCAGGCTGCCGAGCCGGAGGCCTTCGACTCGTTGTTGATCGCACACGTGCTCGAGCACATGTCGGCTGAGGACGGTCTGGACCTGGTGGGCACGTACCTGAAGTTTGTGCACGCAGGCGGGCAGGTCGTGATCATCACGCCACAAGAACGGGGATTCGCATCCGATCCAACGCATGTCCGGTTCGTCGACTTCGCCGCCGCCGCCGACATCGTCAAGGCACACGGTCTCCAGTTCAGCCGCCAGTACTCGTTCCCCTTCCCGCGTGCCACTGGCCGCGTCTTCGCCTACAACGAGTTCGTCACTGTGGCTCGCAAACCTTGATGCCCGGCCGGGCGAGTCGCCGTCGCGCTGAACCCGGACGGCGCTGATAGTCTCGTACATGTGTCCCGATCCCGGACCGAGAGACTCGTCAATCTGGTCATCTGCCTGCTCTCCACCAGGCGGTACCTGACCGCCGCGCAGATCGCCGCGACCGTACCCGGTTATGAGCACGACTCGTCAGATCCACGCGAGCACGAGGCCTTTCAGCGCAAGTTCGAACGGGACAAGGCCGAGCTGCGGGATCTCGGGGTGCCGCTGGAGACCGGCACGACCAGCGTCTTCGACAGCGAGTCGGGCTACCGCATCGCCCGACGTGACTACGAGCTACCGGATGTACGGCTCGAGCCCGACGAGACCGCCGCGGTCGGCATCGCGGCTCGGCTGTGGCAGCACGCGGGAATGGCCGCCGCGGCGTCGTCCGGTCTGCTCAAGCTGCGTGCGGCCGGCGTCGACGTGGACCTGCAGGCGACGCTCGGCGTGGAACCGGTCGTGACCGCGGATCCGGCGTTTGAGCCGCTGCAGACGGCGGCTCGCTGACGGCAGGAGGTCCGGTTCGAGTACCGCACGCCCGAGGACGACTCCGCGCAGACGCGTCGTCTGCAGCCATGGGGCGTGGTGTCCTGGCGCAGTCGCTGGTACGTGGTCGGGCACGACCTCGACCGCGGCGCGACCCGCAGCTTCCGCATGTCCCGGGTGGTTGGGCGGGTGGAGCCGGTCGGCGAGCCGGGCACGTTCACACCACCGGCTGACCTCGACCTCTTCGGACACGTGTCGAACTGGTCCAGCCCGGTGTCGCACCCGAACAAGGCGACGGTGCTGTTGCGCCCTGGCCGTGCGTACGGCATCCGGCGCCGGGCCGGGTCGGTGACCCCCGGCCCCGACGGTGACCGCGCCGAGCTGAGCTACTCCGACCCGGACTCGTTCGCGCGCTGGTTGGTCGGGTACGGCTCCGACGTGGTGGTACTGGAGCCGGAGGACGTCCGCAAGGCGATCGTGGCACGGCTGAAGGACCTGGTGGAGTCCCTCGACGGTGACGTCGACGCGCCGGCCACAGCTGGGGTCGGTCCGTGACGAGCGCCGCCATGGATGCACGACGGGGCGGCGATCGGCTGGGCCGACTGTTGAACCTGGTGCCGTATCTGCTCGCCCGGCCGGGCATCCTGGTGGCCGACGCGGCCGCCGACCTCGGACGTGTCCGAGAAGCAGCTGCGTGAGGATCTTGAGCTGCTGTGGGTGTGCGGCCTGCCCGGGTACGGTCCGGGCGACCTGATCGACATGGCGTTCGACGGAGACCGGGTCACGGTCACCTACGACGCCGGGATCGACCGACCGCTTCGGCTCACCCACGATGAGGCGCTGGCGCTGGTCGTGGCCCTGCGCATGCTGGCTCAGGTGCCGGGTTCCCACAGTCGGGAGGCGGTCGAGCGCGCCCTCGCCAAGATCGAATCGGCGGCCGGGGACGCGGCCGCCGGGCTGCCGATTGCGGTGCGGATGCCGGGACTGGGCGGCGAACGCGTCGCCCAACTGCAGGGGGCCGTGCAGCGCCAGCGCGCCCTGCGGCTGACCTACTACACCGCGGCCCGCGACGAGGTGAGCGAGCGGGTGGTCGACCCGATCCGGGTGCTGCTCGTGGGCGGCTTCGCCTACCTCGAGGCCTGGTGCCGCCGGGCAGAAGCGGTTCGGATGTTCCGGGCCGACCGGATCGATTCCTGTACGGAGCTCGAGGAGCCGGCGAATCCGCCGGCCGACGCCCAGGGTCGGGCAGACCTGCGGTCGGGCGTATTCACGCCAAGTCCCGAGCTGCCACTCGTGACCCTGCGCATTGGCCGCTGGGCCCGGTGGATCACGGAGTACTACCCGTGCGAGCGCGTGGTCGAGGAGACCCCCGACCGGTGGCTGGTCGCGCTTCGGGCCTCTGACCTGGCCTGGGCCCGGCGGCTCGTGCTGGGGCTCGGCTCGGAGGTGACCGTCGTGTCGCCCCCCGAGTTGGTGGAGGCGGTCCGGGTCGAGGCGAGGGCCGCGCTGGATGCGTACGGCGTCGTTGTGGGCGCCGACGGCCCGACTGACCGATAAGGTCGGTACGTGCGCGGCTGGATGGTCACAACGATAGTGCTGGGGCTCGTGGTGCTCGGCGTCGTTCTGGTCGCCCTGGCGCTGTACTCCCTGGCCGGCCACGCCCGGCCGTTGCAGCGCGCCGCCCGGCGCCTCGAGTTGGCGCGCCGAGGAGGCCCAGCGGCTGCAGGTCAAAGCCATGGCCGTCCAGGAGACCGTGGCCGACCTCCAGCACCGAATCGAGGCCGCCCAAGCCCACGCCGCCGCCAGCGCTCAGAAACGCCACCACCCCGGGACTTGAGCGCAACCAACCACGGCCCGGGGCGCCGGCTTCTGGACTGAGGAGCCGAGCGACGTAGGAGCGAGCGACGAGGGAAGAAGGCGGGCCAAAAGCTCCGGGCCACGCGGGAGCGAAGCGAGCGCCAGAAGCACAGTACGATGGGTTGTCTCGAGAAACCTGTGAGGTGGACCCATGCGAGTTCAGGCGTGGCACATCATCGTGCTGGTCGTGGTACTCATCCTGCTCTTCGGCGCGAAGCGTCTGCCCGACGCCGCCCGTTCGCTGGGCCGCTCGATGCGGATCATGAAGGCGGAGACCCGCGGTCTGATGGAGGACGACGTCAACGGCGAAGGCCGAGCCCAAGTCCGGACGGCAGCCGTTGACGATCAGCGACGACGAGGCCGTCTCCGATCGAGGATCCCGTGCATCGGGTCCGCGATAAGTAATAGCAACCCCGTCTCGATGGTGAGCCCGGTGAAGCGGCGCAAGGCGTCCGGCTTCCAGCGAGCGGCCGACGGCTCGATGACCCTCATCGAGCACATCCGCGAGCTGCGAAGCCGGCTGCTCAAGGCGACCATCGCGATCCTCCTGTGTGCCGTGGTCGCGTACTTCTTCGCGACGCGGGTGCAGGCGTTCATTCTGGACCCGTACTGCGATTTCATGCGGAGCCGCAACCCCACCGGCAGCTGCGGGATGAACGCGTCGGGCGTGCTCGACCCGTTCATGCTCCAGCTCAAGATCGCGCTATACGGTGGGCTGGTCGCTCGCGTCGCCGTTCTGGCTGTACCAGCTCTGGGCGTTCATCGCGCCGGGGCTGCACAAGCGGGAGCGGCGCTACACGTACATCTTCGTCGCTGCCTCGGTGCCGCTGTTCATCCTGGGGTCGTGGCTCGGCTTCGAGCTGTTCACCCGCAGCATCCAGTTCTTCCTCAGCATCACTCCAGAACTCACACTCACCTACGACATCACCGGGTACTTCGACTTCGTCACCATGGTGATGTTGTTCTTTGGCATCGGGTTCGAGCTGCCGGTGGTGGTGGCGCTGCTCAACTTCGCCGGCCTGGTCAGCGCCAAGCGCCTGCTGAGCTGGTGGCGGATCGGCCGTGTTCCTGATGTTCGTCTTCGCCGCATTCGTCACGCCCACGCCTGACCCGTTCGGCATGACGATCCTTGCCCTCTGCATGGCGGTGCTCTACTTTGCCGCAGTGGGAGTTGCTTTCCTTAACGACGCCCGGCGCGCGCGCCGGCGCGCGACGACCGCCGGCGTAGCCGACGACGAAATCTCCCCGATCGAGCCGGTGTCCCCTGTGGACGCGCCGACCTGGGGCACGCACGGTGCTGACAGCCACCGCGCAGACGACGACCGGTGATGCGCCGTCGCGGTGCTGCGCAACCCGGCCGCCGGTCGGGGTCGACATGCGAATGCCGTGACCGCCGCGCTGGCCGCCCTCGCCGGTCGCCGATCGGACCGTCGAGCTCCTTGAGGCCGCATACGGTCGACGCCGCCCGGTCGGCCTGCAAGGCCGCGGTCGATGGCGGAGTCGACGCGTTGGTGGCCGTCGGCGGCGACGGCACCGTCCACGTAGGACTGCAGGCCGTCGCCGGCACCGGGGTCGGCTTCGGCGTGATCCCGGCCGGCACCGGAAACGACTTCGCGGCCGGAGTTGGCCTGCCCGCCGACCCGGTCGCCGGCGGCGCGGGTGATATCCGAAGCGCTGACCGCCGGTCGGCGCGCGCGCCATCGACCTGGGCCATATCAGCGGACCGGACGGCTTCCAGCGTTGGTTCTGCGCCGTGCTGGGTGCCGGCTTCGACGCGTTGGTCAACGAGCGGGCCAACGCGATGACGCTGGCCGAAGGGGCGTCGCCGCTACGACTTCGCCATCTTTGCTGAGTTGGTCGGCCTACGCCCACGCCGCTACCGGCTCACCCTCGACGGCGAGCCGATGGAGCTGGACGCGGTGCTGGTCGCGGTCGGGAATACGCCCGCGTACGGCGGCGGGATGAAGATGTGCCCGGCGGCTGACCCGACCGACGGGCTGCTGGACGTGGTCGTGGCCGGCCCGATCTCCCGGCTCACTCTGCTGCGGTTGCAGCCGAAGGTGTACCAGGGCACCCACGTGGACCATCCCGCCGTGACGAGCCACCGCGCCCGTACCGTCGGCATCGACGCCGAGGGCATCACCGCCTACGCGGACGGCGAACGCACCTGCCCGCTGCCGATCACCATCACCGCCCGCCCGGGCATGCAACGTCGTGCCAGCTCCGTCGCGACCGGCTCGGCCTGCCTGACTGCCGGCTTAGGACACGGACGGCCCTTCCAGACGGAATATGGCCGATGAAGGGCCCCTTCCTTACACACAGCTGCGGCCCCGGATAGCCTCGATGCTATGACCAGCCCCGCCGAGCGGTACGCCGCGGCCCGCCGGCGGGCCGAGCAGGCCGCCCGCCTGCCCGCGCTGACCGAGTTCGCCGCGAGCTCGCCTTCGAGCTGGACCCGTTCCAACACGAGGCGTGCGAGGCGCTGGAGCAGGGCAGCGGCGTGCTGGTCTGCGCCCCGACCGGCGCGGGCAAGACGGTGGTCGGCGAGTTCGCGGTGCACCTGGCGCTGGCGCAGGGCCGCAAGTGCTTCTACACCACGCCGATCAAGGCGCTGTCCAACCAGAAGTACAACGACCTGGTCCGAGCGGCACGGGGCCGCCAAGGTCGGGCTGCTCACCGGCGACAACGCCATCAACGGCGAGGCGCCGGTGGTCGTCATGACCACCGAGGTGTTGCGCAACATGCTCTACAGCGGCTCGACGATCGCTGCGCGACCTCGGCTACGTGGTGATGGACGAGGTGCACTACCTCGCCGACCGGTTCCGCGGGCGCGGTGTGGGAAGAGGTGATCATTCACCTCCCGGCCAGTCGTCACCCTGGTCTCGCTGTCGGCCACGGTGTCCAACGCGGAGGAGTTCGCCGACTGGCTGGTCACGGTGCGCGGCGAGACCCGGGTGGTGGTGAGTGAGCACCGGCCGGTGCCGCTGTGGCAGCACATGCTGGTCGGCAAGCGGATGTTCGACCTGTTCCACGACGCCGACGCCGCGCAGATGCACGAGGTGCATCCCGAGCTGCTCCGCTACACCCGCGAGATGGTCCGCCGGATCGAGGATCTCCGCTACGGGCCGGCCGCACCGAGGCCGCAACAGCCACGGGCCGTCCCGGCCCGGAGATCGTGGAGCGCCTCGACCGGGAGGGCCTGCTGCCGGCGATCATGTTCGTGTTCAGCCGGGCCGGTTGCGACGCCGCGGTGCAGCAGTGCCTGCACGCGGGGCTGCGGCTGACCGACCCGGACGAGCGGGCCGAGATCCGCCGGGTGGTGGAGAGCCGTACCTCAGCCATCCCCAGCGAGGACCTGACCGTCCTCGGCTACTGGGAGTGGCTCGACGGTCTGGAGCGCGGCCTCGCCGCCCACCATGCCGGCATGCTGCCCGCCTTCAAGGAGGTCGTCGAGGAGCTGTTCGTGCGCGGCCTGGTGAAGGCCGTCTTCGCCACCGAGACGCTGGCGTTGGGCATCAACATGCCGGCGCGGTGTGTGGTGCTCGAGCGGCTGGTGAAGTTCAACGGCGAGGCGCACGTGGACCTCACTCCGGGGGAGTACACCCAGTTGACCGGCCGGGCCGGCCGGCGCGGCATCGACGTGGAGGGTCACGCGGTCGTGGTGTGGTCGCCGGAGGTCGATCCTCGGCACGTGGCCGGCCTCGCGTCGACCCGCACGTATCCACTGCGGTCGAGCTTCCGCCCGTCGTACAACATGGCGGTCAACCTCGTGGGCTCGGTCGGCACGGCCGAGGCGCGCGAGCTGCTGGAGTCCTCGTTCGCGCAGTTTCAGGCGGACCGGTCGGTCGTCGGCGTGGCCCGCCAGGTGCAGCGCAACGAGGAGACCATGGCCGTGCACGCGATGGAGATGGCCTGCGATGTCGGCGATTTCGCCGAGTACTTCGCGATCCGGCAGCGCATCGGCGAGCGGGAGAAGGCGCTGGCGCGGCACAGCGCGGCCTCACGCCGCTCGGCGGCGATCGACTCGCTGCAGCGGCTCAAGGTCGGCGACGTCATCCGCGTGCCGAGCGGGCGGCGGGCCGGGCTCGCGGTCGTACTCGACCTCGGGTCGGGCGGATTCGGCGAGCCCAAGCCGCTGGTGCTGACCGAGGACCGATGGGCAGGCCGGATCACGGCGGGCGAGTTCGGCGCGGCCGTGGAGGCGGTTGCCCGGGTACGGGTGCCCAAGCACTTCAACCACCGGTCGCCGCAGGAGCGACGTGACCTCGCCGCCGCGGTCCGCCAGGCCGCGGCCGAGCGCGGCGTTTCCCGGCGGGCCGGACGATCGTCCAAGGGCAGCGGCGAGGACGACGAGCTGCTGGCCCTGCGCCACGAGCTGCGCAAGCACCCGTGCCACGGCTGCCCCGACCGCGAGGAGCACGCCCGCTGGGCGGAGCGGCGGGCCCGGCTCGAGCGCGACACCCAGGCGCTGCGGGACAAGGTCGCGAGCCGGACCGGCTCGCTCGCGCGCACGTTCGACCGGGTCTGCCGGCTGCTGGAGGCGCGCGGATATCTCGACCACGGCGAGATGACCGACAGCGGCCGACTTGCTGTCCCGGATCTGGAACGAGGCCGACCTGCTGGTGGCCGAGTGCCTGCGTCGCGGCGTGTGGGACGGGCTGGACGAGGCCGAGCTGGCGGCGGCGGTCTCGGTGGTGGTCTTCGAGGCTCGGCGCGAGTCCGACGAGCGGGCCTCCGTACCGCGCGGGTCCGGTCGGCGACGCGATCGACGAGACCCTCAAGCTCTGGTCCGAGCTCGAGTCGGCCGAGGCCGAGCACGGGCTGTCGCTGACCCGCGAGCCCGATCTCGGTTTCGTCTGGCCGATCTACCGGTGGGCGCGCGGCGAGACCCTGTCCAAAGTGCTCGCCAGTGGCGCCGACGCGGAGATGCCGGCCGGCGACTTCGTGCGCTGGGCCCGGCAGGTCGTCGACCTGCTCGGCCAGATCGCCCAGGCCACCGGCGACGCCGAGATGCGCCGCCGCGCCCGGGCGGCCATGGATGGCCTCACCCGGGGCGTGCTTGCGTACGCGAACGTGACATGATCGCTGTCGGTCGGTGGCCGCATTCACGGCAGGTGACCGCAACTCGCCCGACTTGCGGTACACAGCTATCCGGCGAGGCAGGATCCGCCGTAATCCCGGGGGATCCGAAGCGACGCGGGCAGGGCGGAAGGCAGCGAAACGTGCACGTCGAACACTTCTCGTTCGGGATCGTGACCCCGACGCTCTCCTACGCGCTTGTCCGTTCTCGGCTCGCTGCTCGGACTGATCTGTACGGTCCGGGCCCGCGCGATGGTGGACAACAAGCGCCGCGCCCGGTGGCTGCTGCTGGCCGCGTGGGCGATCGGCGGCACCGGTATCTGGGTCATGCACTTCATGGCCATGATCGGCTTCACCGTGCCCGGCGTCACCATCCGCTACGACATCGCCGACCACGGTGGCGAGTTGGATCACGGCGATCGTGGTGGTCGGCATCGGGCTGTTCATCGTCGGGTTCGGCCAACCCCGAGCCATCAAGGTCATAACGGCGGGTGTCTTCACCGGCGTCGGCGTCGCGGGCATGCACTACACGGGAATGGCCGCGATGCGGCTTCCGGCCACGGTCACCTACGACCGGACCTTGGTCGCGGCGTCGGTCGCGATCGCCGTCGTCGCGGCAACCGTCGCCCTCTGGTTCACGGTTACCCTTCGCAAGGGTGCGGTCCTCTTCGTAGCGGCACTGATCATGGGCGTCGCGGTCAACGGCATGCACTTCACCGGCATGTACGCGATGCGGGTGTCGGAGCTCCAGGAGAAGCCGGTAGCCGGCTTCCTTCCGCTCACGTTCGTCGCACCGATCTCGTTGTTCGTCGTCGCCGTCATCGTGGTGCTGTTCACCGCGTTGATCAACCGGTCGGGAACGCGACGGACGACGACGGCCCGGGCGACCCGACCATGCGGATCATGCCGCTCCCGACAACGCCGGACACCACCCCGTCCGGTCGACGCGTGCCGACCACATTCGTGCCGCGGCCAACCCGATAGGCAGCAAGGGCACCCTCTTAACGCTTCGCCGTACAGGGCCTGTTGACGTGACTGGCGTCGACGAGGCGCCGCACCGGCACCCGCGACGCCCCAGGTCTCGGCGAGCTCAATCAGCCGTTCCGGTTCGCGCGGCGCCGACGGCAGGGTGGTGTCCAGCGGTGGCAGCGCGACGTCGCGGGCGACCTGCACAACCTTCGGCGCCACCGCCAGGTAGTCGGCGGCGGCGGCGAGTTTGCCGCGCAGTCCGGGCGCGAAGCCGGATTCGGGGTCCCTCAGCGCCGCGAGAATGCCGTCGAGTCCGCCGTACCGGACCACCAGCCGGGCCGCGGTCTTCTCGCCCACGCCGGGCACGCCCGGCAGACCGTCGCTCGGGTCGCCGCGCAATGCGGCGAGATCGGCGTAGCCGCCGGCCGGCACGCCGTACTTCGCCACGATCGCGGCATCGTCGAGCACCTCGAGGTTGGCCACGCCCTTGCCGCAGTAGAGCACCCGGACGTCGCGCGCATCGTCGATCACCTGGAAGAGGTCGCGGTCGCCGGTGGCCACCTCGATCGGCCCGGGCTCCCGGGTCGCCAGCGTGCCGATGATGTCGTCCGCCTCGTAGTCGGGCGCACCGGCCGTAGCTGATGCCGAACGCCGACAGCAGCTCGAGGATGATCGGGATCTGCGCGTTCAACGCCTCCGGAACGATCTCTACATTTCCGCCGGCGAGGCGATGCGTCTTGTACGAGCCGATCAGCGCGACCCGCCAGGCCGGCCGCCACGCCTCGTCCAGGGCACACACGAGCCGGTCTGGGCGCCGGGTGCGGATCAGGGTGGCCACCATGTCGAGGAAGCCGCGTACCGCGTTCACCGGACTTCCGTCCGGCGCTCGGGCCGCGGACTCGGGGATGCCGAAGAAGGCCCGGAAGTACAGGCTCGCCGAGTCGACGAGAAGGAGTGGGTGGACTTTCTCGACCTGACCATGCACCACCCGACCGTAGCCCCAGGGCTGGCTGCCCGCAGACGTCGGCCCGGTCGATGTGTGTCACCATTTTCCGGTGCTGATCAGTCGACGAGCCGCGCTCGGCCTCGGGCTCGCCTCGACGGTCGCCGCCCTGACGGGGTGCACGGATGCCGGTGACGAGTCGCGCGTTGCGGTTGCATCGGCAGATGTCACTCCGTCTCCGTCGGGCACGCCGACCCGTTCTGTCGATGGCACTTGCTGTCGATGGCGCTCGTGCTGTCGATGGCGAAGTGCTGCGCGAGGAACTCGTCGCCGCACTGCGGCGCTACCTTGAGCCGACGCCCGAGAATCCCGACCACCCGACGTACGCCGGCGCGGTCGCGCTGGTCACGATCGGCGGCCAGCCGGTGGCCAGCGCCGCGGTGGGGGAGGCGCTTCGTTACGGCGCTGGAGCGGTCCTGCTGCCGCCCGACCAACGGGTGCCGATGCAGGAAGACTCGATCTTCGACCTGGCCTCGGTCACCAAGATCTACACCGCCATCCTGCTGCTGCGGCTCGTCGACCGCGGCCAGGTCGACCTCACCGCGCCGGTGCAGACCTACCTGCCGGAGTTCGCCGGTCCGGGCAAGGCCGCCGTGACGGTCGGGCGCCTCCTCTCCCACACCGCCGCGCTGCCGGTCGGGCCGAGCATCGGTGGACTGTCCAGTGTGGAGCAACGCTGGCGGGCGGTGGTCACTGGCCCGGTGCTGCCCGGCGTTGCGCCGGGCACCGTGTTCCGCTACTCCAGCGTGGGCCTCATGCTGGCGGGCCTCATCGTGGAGCGGCTGACCGGCATGCGCCTGGACGCGGCCACCCGCGCGCAGATCACCGAACCGCTGGGCCTACGCGACACGGGCTTCACACCCATGTCGTGGTTGCCGCAGGCCGAGCGGGACCGGCTTGTCGCCACCGACGCCCGCTCATCGCGGGGCCTGTTGCGCGGCGTGGTCCACGACGACGTCTGCCACCTCCTCGGCGGTGTCGCCGGGCATGCCGGGCTATTCAGTACCGCGGCCGACCTCGCCGCCGTCGGTCACCTGTTGCTCGGCGGTGGGAGTCACGACGGCGTACGCGTCCTTTCCGCGCCACTTGTGGCGCAGATGCTGACCAACGTCAACGCGGGCCTGCCCGCCGTCGACCCGGACCGACCCGCCCGGACGTCGGATCACGGCCTCGGTGTGGAGCTGAACCAGCCCTGGTTCATGGGCGGACTCTCCTCGCCCGCAACCTTCGGTCACACCGGGTTCAGCGGGACGTCGATCCTCTGCGACCCGCGCCACGACTTGGTCCTGGTGCTGCTCACCAACCGCGCCCACCCGAACTGGAGCTGGGCTAACCCCGACCCAGTCCGGGCCGAAGTGGCGACCCTCGTCGCCCGACACCTCGTTTGAGGCCACTCGTCTGAGGCCACGCCGGCGCCCGGTGGGTGAACCGCCGCCCAAACGAGCGTTAAGCTAACTCATTGGTCAACGAGGACCCGACGTGCACCGGAGCGAACATGCGACTGCTTCCGACCGACGAGGCCGGCGCCCTGATCGAACTGACTCAGGAGATCGCCGACGGCGAACTCGCGCCTCGGGTCGACGACTTCGAGGCCCGGGGCGAATTTCCCCGCGACATTCTGCGCACGCTCGGCCGTACCGGCCTGCTCGGCCTGCCCTACCCGGTCGAGTACGGCGGCGGCGGGCAGCCGTACGAGGTGTACCTCCAGGTGCTCGAGGTGCTCGCCGGGCGCTGGCTGGCGGTGGCGGAGGCGGTGTCGGTGCACACGCTCGCCTGCTACCCGGTGGCCGCGTACGGCAGCGACGCGCAGCGCAAGAAGTTCCTGCCCGATTTCGTCGGTGGCGAGTTGCTCGGCGCGTATTGCCTGTCCGAACCGCAAGGTGGTTCAGACGCCGCCTCGCTGGCGACGAAGGCGATCCGCGACGGGGACGACTACGTCGTCACGGGCACCAAGGCCTGGATCACCCACGCCGGGGTGGCGGACTTCTACAACGTCTTCTGCCGCACCGGCGGTCCCGGCGCCACCGGCATCTCCTGCCTTCTCGCCGACGCCGCGACATCGGGCATCAACCCGCAGGCGCGGGAGAAGACCATGGGCCTGCGCTCGTCTCCGGTGGCCCAGATCGCTTTTGACGGCGCGCGAATCCCCGCCGACCGGCTCGTCGGCGAGGAAGGCATCGGCTTCCGGATCGCGATGAGCGCCCTGGACTCCGGACGCCTCGGCATCGCCGCGTGCGCGGTGGGGCTCGCGCAGGCCGCACTCGACTACGCCGCCCGGTACGCGCGCGAGCGACACCAGTTCGGCAAGCAGATTCTGGACTTCCAGGGCGTCGGATTCATGCTCGCCGATATGGCCACGCAGATCTCGGCAGCGCGAGCGCTCACGCTGCACGCCGCCCGCCTGCGCGACCGCGGCCTCCCGTACAGCATCGAGGCGGCCAAGGCGAAGCTCTTCGCCACCGACGTCGCGATGGCGGTCACCACCGACGCCGTGCAGGTTCTGGGTGGATACGGCTACGTGAGCGATCACCCGGTGGAGCGCTACATGCGGGAGGCGAAGGTGCTGCAGATCGTCGAAGGCACCAACCAGATCCAGCGCCTGGTTATCTCCCGCTCCCTCGCCTCCCCGGCCTAACCGCACGTCCGACGCGTCCGCTCGTCGGGCTGCAGGCCACGAGACCCTATTCTCTTACTACAGGTGGCGGCGAAACTGGTCGCCGTGACGCGCGCGACGAGCGAGACCACGGCGGTCGTCGGGGCGGTGTGGCGCGAGCACGCGGGCAGCATGCTTGGCGTGCTGGCCCGGCGATTGGGCGACCTCGACCTGGCCGAGGAGGCGCTGCAGGACGCCGTCGCTGAGGCGCTGGCGCACTGGCCACACGAGGGCGTACCGAGGCAACCGGCAGGGTGGCTGGTGACAACGGCCTGGCGCAAGGCGATCGACAGGCTCCGCCGGGAGGCGACCGGGGCCGACCGTTTGGCCACCCTGGCCCGGGAGCGCCCGCCCGAACCGAGGGACGACGACCGGCTTGCCCTCGTCTTCGCCTGCTGCCACCCGATGCTGCCCCGAGCCGCGCAGGTGGCGCTGACCCTGAATGCCGCGTGTGGCCTGGCCACCGAGCAGATCGCGGCGGCGTTTCTGGTACCCACGCCGACCATGGCCCAGCGACTGGTCCGGGCAAAGCGAAAACTTCGCGACGAGCGGCGTACGGTTCAGCCGGCCCGACGAATCCGAGCTGCCGAAGCGGCTGCCGTCAGTCCTGGCCGTCGTCTACCTGGTCTTCAACGAGGGCTATCTCGGCAGCGAGGTGCCGCAGCGCAGGGAGCTGGCTCGCGAAGGGCTGGAGCTGGCCCGCCAGTTGGCTGCAACTGCTGCCGGACGAGCCGGAGGCGGCGGGTCTCGCCGCCCTGCTGGAGCTGCACGAGGCGCGAGCGGCGACCCGCTTCGATGCGCTCGGCGGTCTGGTGTTGCTGGAACAGCAGGATCGTGGTCGTTGGGACCGGCGCCTGATCGCACGCGCGGTGGCCCGGCTACAGACGGCGATGGCCCTTGACCGGCCCGGCCCTTATCAGGTGCAGGCTGCCATTGCCGCGCAGCACGCGCTCGCGGACTCGTTCGCCCAGACGGACTGGACGGCCGTCCGGGCGCTCCACGACATGCTCGACTCGCTCGCGCCGAGCCCGGTGGTACGGCTGAACCGCGCGGTGGCGACCCGGTTCACCGACGGGCCAGAGGCCGCGCTGGCCGAGGTTGACGCGCTCGACGACGGAGCTCGGCGAGTACCGCTTGCTGCACGCGACCCGGGCCGAGCTGCTCAGTGCGCTCGGTCGGGAGGATGAGGCGAAGCAGGCCCTGAGCCGGGCATTGGCGATGGCCACCAACCCGGCCGAGCGGGACCTCCTGCGCCGTCGCCTCGACGGGTCTACCCGATGAGCTACGCGATGACCGGACGAACTTCGATGCTGCTCGATCCATTCAGACTCGGCCAGGTGGCCGCGATGGCGACCGCCTCGTCGATGTCCTCGGTCTCCAGCACGATGAAGCCGCCCACGACCTCCTTGAGTTCCAGGTACGGCCCGTCAGTCACGACTGGTTTACCGTCCGGGCCGGGTCGGATCGTCTTCGCGGTGCGCACAGAGTCGAGCTCCTCGCCGCCGGGCAGCATCTTGCCCGCCTCGCGCCACCGCGCGACCCAGGCTCCGATCTCCTGCATCACGGCGTCGGTCGCTTCCCGGCCCTGAGCCGACCATTCGGTCTCGACGCCACAGATCAGCATCACGTAGCGCATGGGTTTCTCCCTTGGTTGTTGGCCTTCACTCAACCGCATGACGAATGCGCGGCGCGAGATTCGACACGTGTACCTTCACACCGTGGAAGAGATCGACCGGGCCATTGTCGCCGCCCTCACGGCGGACGGCCGTCTGTCGTACACGGACCTGGCCGACAAGGTGGGTCTTTCGGTGTCGGCGGCACACCAGCGGGTCCGGCGGCTCGAGCAGCGGGGCGTGCTGCGGGGCTACTCCGCGCGGGTCGACTATGCAGCGCTGGACCTGCCGCTGACCGCCTTCGTGGCGATCCGGCCGCTCGACCTGACCGAGGCTGACGACGCGCCCGATCGCCTCGCCGACCTGGCCGAGATCGAGGCGTGTTACTCGGTCGCCGGCGAAGATCATTACCTGCTGCTGGTCACGGGTGGCGAGCCCCGCCGATCTGGAGCGACTCTTGGGCGACATCCGGACTGCCGCCAACGTCACCACGCGGACGACCGTCGTGCTCTCCACGCCGTATGAAGGCCGCCCGCCGAAGATCGCACTGACCGCATCAGGATAGGTTCCACCGTTGGATGACGGGCTGTTCCCGTTCGTGGCCGAGCTCGGAGATGGTGCCGCTGTCCAGCCGGAACAGCGATCCGTCGTGGGCTGGCAAACCGAGCCAGCGCGCGGTTAGCACCCGCAACGCGTGCCCATGGCCGATCACCGCGACGTCACCGTCCACTGTGCTCACTCTTTGCAGGACTCGATCGATCCGAACCGAGACCTCGTCCGGAGACTCGCCGCCCGGAGCGCCATCCGTCCACAGTGACCAATCGCGGCGGTGCTTGCGGATCTCTTCGGTGGTCAGGCCCTCGTACTCGCCGTAGTTCCACTCGGCCAGGTCGGAGTCGACCGCGGAGACGGCCAAGCCAGCCAGTTCGGCTGTGCGTAGCGCCCGCAGCCGGGGACTGCACAGGACCGACTGGAAGCTACGAGCGGCAAGCGTCCCGGCCAAGGCCTCGGCCTCGCGTTCACCCTCGGCGGTCAGCGCCAGGTCGGTGTGCGAGGTGTGTCGTCCAGCCGCGCTCCACTCGGTCTGGCCATGCCGTATCAGCACGAGATGAACCACACCTGAGGATTCTGCCGGCTTTATCGGACCGGTGGCCGGTGTTTGCGTTGCTGGTTTGGCTCAGCCCTGGCGGGGATTGATCACCGCTGGCGTCTCCGCCGCACCCTCGAGCGCGGCCGTGGACTGCCGCAGCGCGGCAACCTCGGCCCGAAGTAGCCCGGATCTCCGCCAAGCACCGCCGTGTCGATCTGCATCTCTTCCTTGTGTTCGGGCTCCATCGCGCTCACCACCACAGCGGTGAACAGGTTCAGCACGACGAACGTCGAAGTCAGAATGAAGATGACGAAGAAGACCCACGCGGTGGGATGGCTCGGCAGCACCTGGGCCGCGATGTCGGGCCAGGCCTCGCCGGTCATCACCTGGAACAGCGTGAACAACGACGTCCCCAGGTGACCGAAGTGCTGCGGTGCGGTCGAGCCGTACATTTCGGTCGCGAGTACCGCGCCGACGTAGAGCACCAGGCCGAGCAGCATGATGATCGACAGCATGGCCGGGATGGCTGTCAAGAGGCCCGATACCACCCGCTTCATCCCGGGCACGGCCGAGACCAGGCGCAGCGCACGCAGGATTCGCAGCGCCCGCAGCACGGATAGCCCACCCGAGGCAGGGACGAGGGACAACCCCACGACGGCGAGGTCAAACACACTCCACGGATCGCGGAAGAAACTTCGACCGATAGGCGTACCCGCGAAGCAGGAGCTCGACGATGAAGACGACGATGACTGTCCGGTCGAGCGCATGGAGCAAGTCACCCGCCTCCGCCATGATCGACTCGGAGGTCTCAAGGCCGAGAGTGATCGCGTTGAACACGATGACGCCGACGATCGTCCGCTGGAACGCGTCCGACTCGATCAGCTTGACAATCTGTTCTCGCCTGGTCACTAGGCGCCTCCTCCGGCGGGGGACGATCAGTGGACCTTACGGGATCTGCGCGGCGAGGGGCACCATCCGTCGTTGCGACGTGGGCGACAATCGGCGAGCATCACGGGTATGACCGTCTTGTCAGGCAGCGCGGCTCGGCGTTTCGCGCGGCAGTTCGCGGCCGCCGTCGACCATCTCGGTGACCACCGGCAGAGTCAGCGCGTGGGCGCATTGCACACGCTCGCCTTGCTGGGACAGGACGCGCCTGCCCACCGTCCGGCCATTGTGGACATTGTGTGTGCCTACCTGCGAGGCCCGGGCACGGACACCGCCGTTCGGATGACTGCGGCTGCGGCTGCTCGGCTCGCGGCTACGACCCGGCCGGCCAGAGTTCTGGCCCGGCCAGAGCCTGGACCTGACCGGGGCAGTGCTCGATGAACTCGACCTGTCGGGCTGTCGGGTGGACGGCCGGCTGCGTCTGGACGGCGCCGTGCTGCGAGGGCAGACCCGGCTGCGAGGTCTGATTGTGGGCGGCGAGGCGACCCTGCGGGGGTCGCGCTGGGAGGAGCACGCCTGGCTCGAGCGGTCGGTCTTCCACGGCCCGGTCTGGTTCGATGGAGCGACGTTCCGCGGGGACGCGTGGTTCGGCCAGGCGATGTTCGCTGACTGGACGTCGTTCGCCGGCACCGACTTCGGCGGGCACGCCTGGTTCGCCGGCGTTTCCTTCGGCGCTCCGGTCGACTTCGGGTACGCGGTGTTCCGCCGTTCGGCCGGATTCCGTGGCAGCGTGGTCCACGCCGGGGTCGGGCTTGGCGGCACCACCTTCCTCGGCCCGGCCCGGGTGTCCCGGCGCGGCGACGGATGGAACTTCAGCGCAGTCGGCTGGACGGTTGAGGTCGACGATGACAACAAGTCAGTCGGTCGGCTGCTGTGGGTCGGACAACCCGAGCTGGTGGAGAAGCCCGCCGTGTTAGACCGTTCGGAGCCGACACCCGTGTAGCTACGAGGCTCGGGAACATCGCGATCGGGTGTGACGTTTAGGTTGTGAGTAAATAGGTGTTGCGGTCCACGCTGGACGGACCGTACCCTCGTAACTGTTCGTTCAGCGCGAAACCGCAGGAGTTGAGTCATGTTGTGGTCGGCCTCAGAGCAGTCGCACCTGGTGTGCGGCCGGGCGGCCATGCTCTCCGAGCGACCGCTCGATATCGCCAGCCAGCACTACAGCCGCTTCCGGTGGCGCGTCTAGCCTGTCCAACGTTGCAGGCGCCGCCCTCCCGGAGTTCCCGGATCAGGGCGGCTTTTCGTTGTGGCGTAAGGCTTCGCACCACCGCAGAGGGGTGAGGTGCACCCGGTTGCACGCCGGTCTCCAAAACCGGAGGTAGTGGGTTCGACTCCTACCGCCCCTGCGCGCCCCGACCTCGGTCGGACCTGGACTTTGAAAACTCCACAGTGGACAGTAGTCGTCCTCGCCGCTCGCACAAGTGGCCGCGGCGGGACGCATCCGGGGTGAGGGAGACGGTCAACCCGCCTGCGTTGGGTGCAGGAGCCACCGCGTTCGACTCGCGGGCCCCGGACATGGACCGTTGGAGTAAAGGCGATCTCGCCAGGCCCTCAACCTGGAGACTGCGGGTTCGAATCCCGCACGGTCTACGCGCACCATCTCGCGGCTGTAGCACAACGGAAGTGCACCGCCCCGCCACGGCGGACACCCGAGTTCGACTCTCGGTAGCCGCTCGACCGTCCCCTATGGGAGCTGATGCAACCAGGCAGCATGGTTGGCTCTGAACCAACTCGTGGAGGTTCGAATCCTCCGCTCCCAGCGCAGCAAGCAACACCGATGGGCGGAGTGCCGGTGCACAGCGTCGTCTTGCAAACCTCGCGTGAAGGGTTCGACTCCCTTTCGGTCCACGCATCACAACATGCCCGGGTAGCTCAAATGGCAGAGGCAACGCGCTCAGACCGCGGAGGTTGGGGGTTCGAATCCCTCGCCGGGTACACAGGTCCCGTCAGTCCAGTGGAGTGGACGCCGCCCCGTCAAGGCGGAGATCGCCGGTTCGAATCCGGTACGGGGCGCGCATGGAAGGGTGGCCGAGTGGTTCATGGCGTCGTCCTGCTAAGGCGAACCGGTCGCAAGGCCGGCGCGGGTTCGAATCCCGCTCCTTCCGCCACACCCCTGTTGCGCTACCCCTGTGGCTCAACGGACGAGCAACGGCCTACGAAGCCGTGCAACATGCAGGTTCGAATCCTGTCAGGGGTACGACACAGATCACCGCACAATGGAGGGTGGCGCCCAGTGGTGGGCAACCAGTCTTGAAAACTGGGCCGCGGTCACCCGTGAGGGTTCGACTCCTTCACCCTCCTCCATGCGTCGGTAGCTCAGCGGCAGAGACAACCGCCTCTTAAGCGGTGGGCCGAGGGTTCGAGTCCCTCCCGGCGTACACCACGTCCTGGTAGCTCAACGGGAGAGCACCGTCCTGATATGACGGAGGTCGTTGGTTCAACTCCAGCCCAGGATACGTATAACAAGCACCACATGCCCGTGTAGCTCAACGGAAGAGCGACGGTCCTACACACCGACGGTTGGGGGTTCAAGTCCCTCCGCGGGTACGCACGAAGTAACGATGGTGGCTGTAGCTCAGTGGCAGAGCGCCCGACTGTGACTCGGGATGCACCGGTTCGAATCCGGTCAGGCACCCGAAATGCATCACGCGAGCGCGCCAACGTGGGAGAGTTGGGGCCGGCTGTAACCCGGTTGCGTCGCTGAGGGGGTTCGAATCCCTTCGCTCGCACGCGTACCACAGACCCTCGTAGCTCAGCGGAGCAGAGCGCGACGTTCCGAACGTTGAGGCCGGCGGTTCGAATCCGTCCGAGGGTACGCACACATGGCCGTATGCCCGAACGGTTAAGGGCTTCGCCTGCAAAGCGGATGCGCGTCGGTTCGACTCCGACTGCGGCCTCGAGGAGACATGCTGTCCACTGTGGAGAGCACGCGGGAGAGCGTTGGGACTCAGCTGCCTTTCATATGTGGCGGCCCGCCCGGTTCGACACCGGGGCACCGCGTACGGTTCGTTGCGTCAGCACGTGCGGTCCTTAGCTTGCCGGCCGCGACCTGTTTGCGCCACCACTTCTGGCCAGCCTCGGGCAGCGTGTCGATCGGGTCGTAGTAGGCGTACCGCTGGCCAGCACGTCCTCCTCGCCATCCGCAGCCGCCGCGGCCTCGATCGAGGTCCGGTAGTTCTTGGTCCAGTACGAGATGCCGTTCTCGCGGTCGTACTCGGCGAGCATGTGCACCCAGCGCTTGCCGACGAACGGCACATCGCAGACGATCCGCGGCGTGGCGTAGCCGGGCAGGTAGCCCATGATGTCGTGCTGCAGAGTCTGCGCCTGCGCCACGGACACCCGCCAGTGCTCCGCGTTGGGGATCATGTCGCACATGTAGAAGTAGTACGGCAGGATGCCGGCCTCGCCCTGCAGCGCGAAGCAGAGGTCCAGCAGCTGCGGCGTTGTGGCGTTCACGCCACGCATGAGCACGCCCTGGTTGCGAACGTCACGCACGCCGACGTCGAGGGCGGTCTTGGCGGCGCGGGCGACCAGAGGTGTGACCGACTGGGCATGGTTGACGTGTGTGTGGATGGCGAGGTTGACGCCACGCCGAGCCGCGGTACGGGCGACCCGCTCCAAACCCTCGACCACGTCCGGGGCGAGCCAGTGCTGCGGCAGCGCCGCCAGCGCCTTGGTGGCCAGCCGGATGTCGCGGATGGTCTCGATCTCGAGCAGCCGCATCAGGTACGACTCGAGGTTGCGCCAGGGCACATTGGCCACGTCGCCGCCGGAGACGACGACGTCCCGGACGCCCGGGTGCGCCTTCAGATATGTGATGTGGGCCTCGTACCGGTCGACCGGCTTGAGCGTCAGCTTCAGCTTCTCGACGGTCGCGGTCGAGTTGCCGACGAGATCCATCCGGGTGCAGTGGCCGCAGTACTGCGGGCAGGTGGAGAGCAGCTCGGCGAGCACCTTGGTGGGGTAGCGGTGGGTCAGCCCCTCGGCCACCCACATGTCGTGCTCGTGCAGCGAGTCGCGGGTCGCGTGGGGGTGCGACGGCCAGTCGGTGCGGCGGTCCGAAGCCACCGGGATCATGTATCGACGAATCGGGTCGGCGTAGAAGGCATCGGTCCACGTCGACCCCGTCCTCCAGCAGAGGCACCATGGTGTTGAGCATCTGGGGAGGTACCAGCATCGACATGGTCGAGAAGCGAGCCTGGTCGTCAGCGAGGTCCTCGTAGAACCGGTCCTCGACCAGATCGCCGAGCACGGCGCGCAGCTGATTGAGATTCTTGACGCAGTGGGCGCGCTGCCACTGGGCCGACTCCCACTGGTCGCGGCTGACCTGACGCCATCCCGCAAACCGGGTCCAGTCCGGCTCGACCAGTTCCCGGCGGCGATATTCGTATGGCTGCGCGGCCGGGTCCGTCACGGTGATCCTCCTCGGGATGATCTGCCACGGTAGTGGAGAATCTTCGGCGATCCTACTATCCTGCCGGATAATTTACTGGACCCAAGGGAGTGCGACCGATGAAAGAACGGACATCTCCGGTCGGACTCCATCGTGTCCTCGAGCCCGCGGGGGTGCTGCCGCAGGCCGCCCTGCGGCTCGACGCTCGCCCGGAGATCGGCCCGGATGAGGTGCGGATCTCGATCGAGCGGCTCAACCTCGACGCGGCGAGCTTTCGGCAACTCGCCACCAAGCACGGAGGCGACGGGTCCGCGGTCCGTGCCGAAGTGCTCGATATCATCCAAAGCCGCGGAAAGATGCACAATCCGGTCACCGGCTCCGGCGGCATGCTCATCGGCACCGTTGACGAGGTGGGTCCCGAGTCGCCCCTCGGCCTGACGAAGGGCGACCGGGTCGCCACGCCTGGTATCGCTAACCCTGACCCCGCTCATGATCACTGACGATCTGTCCAGGTGGGACGGTCAAGGCGAGCAGGTTCCCGCCGCGGGACACGCCATCCTGTTCGCGCGTTCGATCGCGGCGGTGCTGCCCGAGGACATTCACCCGACGTTGGCGCTGGCGGTGCTCGACGTGTGTGGCGCGCCGGCTCTCACCGACCGGGTGGTCCGCCAGTACGGCTCCGCAGACCCCGATCCAGCATCAGCGCCGAGCGTGGCCGTCCTCGGCGGTGCCGGCAAATCCGGTTCATTGTCGCTAGTGGCGGCCCGGCGCGCGGGCGCCCGTACCGTCGGAATCGTCCCTGCCGGCGCCGAAGCCGAGCGGCTGCGCGCTGCTGGCATCGCCGACACGGTTGCCCTCGCCGACGCCCGAGACCCCGTCGCACTCGCTGAGGCGGTGACCGAGGCGCTGGGAGGGCCGGCCGACGTCACTGTTGTCTGCGTCGACGTCCCGGGCTGCGAACACGGCGCGATTCTCGCCACAGCCCCCGGCGGCACCGTCATCTTCTTCAGCATGGCCACTTCGTTCGCGGCCGCGGCGCTCGGCGCGGAGGGACTTGCGGCTGACGTCACGATGCTGATCGGCAACGGATACCTGCCCGGACACGCCGAATTCGCGCTGGCGCTGATCCGCGAAGAGCCCTCGGTCCGGAGCTTGCTGCTGGCGCGGGTGCACGCCGATACCACCAGCGCCGATGCGACCGGCAGGATGGATCCATGAGCGAGCTATACCGGGCCGGGCGTGTCTACTGCCCCGCCGACCCCCGCGCCACCGCACTGCTTGTCAGCGAAGGCAGGATCGTCTGGGTCGGCGAGGACGGCGACGCGCCCGCCGCAGACACGGTGGTCGACCTCGACGGTGCGCTGGTCACCCCGGCGTTCGTCGACGCGCACGTGCACTCAACCCACACTGGGCTCATGCTCGGCGGGCTGGAACTGGGTGCCGTCCGGTCGGCCACCGGAGTGCTCGACGCCGTCGCCGCACATGCGAAGTCCCTGCCGTCGGGCGCGCTGCTGCTCGGCTTCGGCTGGGACGAGTCGACCTGGACCGATCAGCGGCTGCCCGACGCCGGCGAACTCGATCGCGCGGCGGGCGGGCGGCTGGTGCTGCTGTCGCAGAAGTCGTTGCACTCGGCACTCTGCTCGTCGGCAATGCTCGCGGCCGGCGGTGCGCAGGCCGAAGCTGCGCCAGGGTTTGACCCATCGGGTTGGCTACGGCGCGACGCGCATCACGTCGTGCGTGCGATCGCGCTCGGTACGGTCGGCCCGGCCCAACGTCGTGAGGTACAGACCGCCGCGCTGCGCGCTGCGGCCGCGCTGGGCATCGCGTCGATCCACGAGTGTGGCGGGCCCACCACCTCGAGCGAGGCCGACTTCACCGACGTGCTCGCCCTCGGCGGCGCGGCCAACGGGTTGCCGGAGGTCTACGGCTACTGGGGCGAGCTCATGGGCGCGGCCAATGCGAAGGACCTCGGCGCGGTCGGTGCCGGCGGTGACCTGTACGCCGACGGCGCGCTCGGCGCGCGTACGGCCCACCTTCGCGAGCCCTATCTGGACAGTGCCGAGGCCGGCGCCCGCGGTCATGGGTACGTTACGGCCGAGCAGGTCGAGGAGCACATCGTCGACTGCACCCACCACGGCATGCAGGGTGGATTCCACGCCATCGGCGACCAGGCACTCACCACCGTCATCGCCGGGTACCGCGCAGCCGCGGCCCGGGTGGGACTGGAGCGCCTGCGGGCCGCCCGGCACCGCATCGAACACGTCGAACTCGTGGACAAGGCGATCATCGCGGGGCTGGTCGAACTCGGCCTGGTCGCGAGCATGCAGCCGGCGTTCGACCGGCTCTGGGGCGGGGACAACCAGATGTACGTCCAGCGCCTCGGCCTGAGCCGGTCGATGGAGTCCAACCCGATGGGCGCGATGCACGGGGTCGGTGTCGCGCTCGCGTTCGGTTCGGACTCACCGGTCACCCCGCTTGACCCGTGGGGCAGCGTGCGGGCGGCGATGTGGCACCACAATCGGTCCCATCGGATGAGTTCTAAGGCCGCCTTTGCCGCGCACACCCGCGGGGGCTGGCGCGCCGTCAACCACGATGATGAAGGCGTCCTCGTGCCGGGTGCCAGTGCCACGTTCGCGGTCTGGGCACCTGGCGAAACAGCCAACGGACTGCCCACATTGGACCCCGACAGTGAGCTGCCCCGATGCCGCCGCACCGTGCTGCGTGGCACGACCATCTACGAGGAGGCCTGAGGAGCGGTGAAGCCCAAGCTGGACCTCGATCCCGCACTCGTGGGCCGGGCGCGCGACCTCGCCGCCCAGGCCGCCGGGCCGGTCGTCGATCTCGCCCGCAGCCACACGACAGTCGCGGTGGAGCGGGCCACGCTGCGACTGGCCGGCATCGAGGGCGCCGACCCGGACGGCATCCCGTGGGTGAACCGGCTCGTCGACGCGGTCGTCGATGATGTGGGCCTGGGGCACGGGACAGCGCTGCCGGTGTGGCACGCCATGGCCACGGAGGGTCTGACCGACCTGACCCTGTTGGCGCAGAAGGCCGCGGCCGGCTCGGTCCGGTTCACCCTGCCGACCGGCCGAACCGCCCGCACCGCGGCCGCGGCGTCGCGCCGGGCCGTGAACGCCGGCCTGAAGCGGATCGACCAGCGGCGGGCCGAGCGGCAGCGGCTGGTGAAGCGGCACGGTGATCCGCGCCAGCGACCGTGGATCTACCTCATCGTGGCCACCGGCGACATCTACGAGGACATCCCGCAGGCGCAGGCGGCGGCGCGGGCGGGGGCCGACGTGATCGCGGTGATCCGGTCGACCGGACAGTCCCTATTGGACTATGTGCCCGAGGGAGCGACCCGGGAGGGCTTCGCCGGCACCTACGCCACCCAGGAGAACTTCCGGCTCATGCGGGCCGCCCTGGACGAGTCCTCCCGCGAGCTCGGCCGCTACGTACGTCTCACGAACTATGCCAGCGGGCTCTGCATGCCCGAGATCGCCGTACTGGCCGGGCTCGAGCGGCTCGACATGATGCTCAACGACAGCATGTACGGCATCCTGTTCCGCGACATCAATCCGATCCGGACCTTCGTCGACCAGCGGTTCGCCCGCCAGATCCACGCCCGCGCCGGCATCATCATCAACACCGGCGAGGACAACTACCTCACCACCGCCGACGCGGTCGAGGCCGCCCACACCGTCACCGTCTCGCAGTTGCTCAACGAGTACTTCGCACACGAGGCCGGCCTCGCCGACTGGCAGCTCGGCCTCGGGCACGCCTTCGAGATCAACCCGGACGTGCCGGAGTCATTCCGGCTGGAACTGGCGCACGCGCTGCTCGCCCGGGAGCTCTTCCCGGACGCACCGCTCAAGTGGATGCCACCCACCAAACACATGACCGGCGACGTTTTCCGGGGCAACCTGCTGGACGGGTTCTTCAATCTCGCCGGCACCCTGACCGGTCAGAGCATCCTGCTCGTCGGCATGATGACCGAGGCGGTGGTGACGCCGTGGCTCTCCGACCGCGACATCGCCCTGCAGAACGTCCGGTACGTGCTGTCCGCGGCGTCGGGGTTGCATGAGGACTTCACCCCCGCCCCGGGCGGCTTCATCCAGCGCCGGGCGCACCAGGTTCTCGCCGAGGCGATCGAGTTGCTCGAGCGCATCGTGGCCGAACCGTCCACCGGTCCCAACGGCGGCGGCCTACTCGAGGCCATCGCCGACGGCACCTTCGGCATCATGAAACGCCCCGCCAGCGGAGGCCGAGGCCTTCACGGCGTGGCCGCCCAGGAACCCGACTACTACTACCCCGCCGCCGACCTCATGGGAGGTCAGACGCACGTGAGCGTGGTTCGGCCGTACGGGGACACGACGGGGGACGGGATGGTGCAGGTGAGCTTTACACTGCCGGTTCCGCATGACAAGACGGCCGAGGGTGCCGCCGTCCAGCTCGCTACGAAGATGGGCATCGACCCAGCCACCGTCGTGCACGCCAAGCAGATGGGCGAAGGGTTCACCTTCTTCGTCGTGTACGGGCGGGTGCACCATCTCGTCGACCTGAGCCAGGTGGTGGTGGCCGAGCGGGACTTCCCGATGCTCTCCTCGAAGGAGGTCAACACCTCCATCCGGACCCGGCTCCGCAAGCGGGTCTCGGTGGTTGGTGCCTGCATCGGCACCGACGCCCATACGGTGGGCATCGACGCCATCCTCAATCTGAAGGGGATCGCGGGGGAGAAGGGCCTGGAGTACTACCGGGAGTTCGCCGTGGTCAACCTCGGCGCTCAGGTGAGCGTTCCGGAGCTGGTCGAGCGGGCCCGGGCAGCTAAGGCCGACGCGGTGCTGGTGAGCCAGGTGGTGACCCAACGGGACGCGCACCTGCACAACACGAAGGCCATGTCGGCGGCGTTCCGGGAGGCGTTCCCGCCCGAGCGCCGTCCCTTGCTGCTCGTCGGCGGCCCCCGCTTCGACGAGCTCGCCACCGAGGAGCTCGGCGTGGACCGCATATTCGGCCGCGGCACCACGCCGCGGGAGGTCGCGAGCTACCTGGTCCACGCCCTGGTGCAGCGCCGCAGCCAGAAGCCGGAGGAGAGATGAACGCCAACGCGCCGGTGACGGTCGTGCACCGCCGGTACGTGCCGTACTCGCACGCCCATTACGCGGGCAACCTGGTCGACGGCGCGTACGCACTCGCCCTGTTCGGCGATGTCGCCACCGAGGTGTGCATCCGGATGGACGGGGACGAGGGCCTGTTCGCGTCCTATTCGGACGTCCAGTTCCGAGCCCCGATCCGGGCCGGCGACGTGCTCGAGGTCACCGCGACCGTGACCCGGGTCGGCACCCGCAGCCGCACG
This sequence comes from uncultured Actinomycetota bacterium, assembly GCA_963773935.1. Lineage (GTDB taxonomy): Bacteria > Actinomycetota > Actinomycetes > Mycobacteriales > Micromonosporaceae > DATBGZ01. The sequence goes on along the minus strand of CAVZCZ010000009.1, from coordinate 185,619 downwards.
ATCGACTTCAGTTGCGCCGTCGTCTGCCGCGGACGCCCGGATCGGTCGGACTCGGCCGCCGAGGTGCTCGATCCGTCGATCGTCGCCGTCACCGCCACCGGAACTGTGGTCGTCCCCGCACCGTGACCGACGGGGATGGAGCCGCGGACGCAGGCACTGTCGCGGTCTGCGCGGATGTTGGCTCCACCTTCACCAAGGTGGCTGCGATCGACCTCGACACCGGGGCGCTCCTGGCCACGGCGGAACATCGGACCACTGTGGACACTGACGTGCTCCACGGACTCGACGCCGCGGTCGCCGAGTTGGGTCATCAGCCGTCCACTTTGGATGTATGCTCTTCGGCCGGCGGAGGGCTGCGGCTCGCGGTCGTCGGCTACGAGGAGCTGGTGACGGCCGAGGCGGGGCAGCGGGTGGGCCTGTCCGCCGGCGCGCGAGTGGTGCATGTCGCGGCCGGCAGGCTCGACCGTTCCGGGCTCGTCGCGCTGAACGGCGCACGTCCGGACGTGGTGCTCCTGGTGGGCGGCACGGACGGTGGAGACGCGGAGGTGCTGCGCCACAACGCAGGCGCGCTCGCCGGCCGCCGTGGCGGCATCAAGGTTCCGGTTGTCGTGGCCGGCAATGCCGAAGTCCGCGACGAGGCGCTCGCCTTGCTCGGCGCGGTCGCGGTCGGGACCGCCAACGTGCTGCCGCGCATTGGCGAGCTGAACCCCATGCCGGCTCGGGCCGCGATCCGGGAGGTGTTCCTGCGGCACGTGATTGGAGGCAAGCACCTCTCCCGCGGTCCGCGTTTCGCGTCGCTGGTGCGCGGGCCGACGCCGGACGTCGTGCTCACCGCGGTGGAGCTGCTCGGCGAGGTGCTGGGCGGCGACCTGGTGGTAGTCGACGTCGGCGGTGCGACGACCGACGTGTACTCGATCCTCAGCCCCGACCCGGACGCCGCCGGCGCCACCGGCTCCGAGGATGTCGCAGGCACCTTGTGGCACAGCCGAACTGTCGAGGGTGATCTCGGCGTGCGCTGGAGTGCGCCGTCGGTGGTGGACGCCGCCGCTCGGGAGCGGCTGCTTCGGCCTGGAGAGCACGAGACGTTGGCCGCGGCGGCGCAGGTACGCGCGGATCACCCCGCCTTCCTGCCCCACGATGACGACGCGTGGGCGCAGGAGGCTCGGTTGGCCGAGCTCGCCGCGACGGTCGCGATCCGCCGGCACGCCCGCGGGCGTGACCTGCGTCGGGTCCGGCTGCTGGTGGGCTCGGGAGGTGTGCTTCGTCACCAGCCCGCGGCCGCGGCGACCATCCTGCACGGAGTGCTGGGCGACCACGCCGGGGGATGGGCCCTGCCCCGAATGGCCGACGTCGTCGTCGACGTCGACTATCTGCTTGCCCCAGCCGGGCTACTCGCGAGCGGGCATCGACGCGCCGCTGAAATCCTTCTCACATCCCTACTTCGGGCGGTGTGATTGATCCGCGCGTGGGCTCCTGACGTGCATACACAGCGACGAATGTCGATTGATCCGAGCTCACTCCAGACACGCCGGGCCGACACGCCGTCGACACGAGATTTAGATGCGTGCGGCCGTTGACACGAACGGGGCGTCAGGACGTACCTTCATTGAGTCCTTTTCCGTGGGCAGCTTTCGGGCGCCTTCGTGCAACGCCGACTAGCCAATAGTCACCAGGCATCCGCCCGGTCGACTGTGCCAGGGCCAGTAGGTGGGGGCGGGCGACCGGCGTGAACCGGTGGCTGCCATGCGGCGTGGACCTGCAACTGGGTGGAGCAGGGCCACGGGCAGGGGGCACGGTGCGGCCAGTAGACAACGACCCACGGTGAGCAGCCAGCTCGCCTTGAGCCGGTCCGAAGGCAGCCAGTGCACCTGCACCGGCCAGGAGGGGCCTGGGAGGCGGGGCGCGGCGTGAGCCGCGCCCCGTACCGTCTTCAGCGAGTTGCCGTTTGCTGAGAGTTGCCAGCCCGGGTTCGCCGGGCAGTCGCGTGATCGGGCACGATGGCGGGCATGAGCGGGGCGGCGGGGTCAGCGGACACAGTCGACGATGCCCCCGGGGTGGGTCAGAGCTGGTTGCGCCGGTTATGGCCGATTGTCGCCGCGGTCGGCGCGGGTCTGCTGCTCCTGACCGCGTTTCCACCGGTCGACCTGTGGTGGATCGCGCCGTTCGGTGTTGCTCTACTCGGCCTCGCCACGTACCGGCGCGGGTTCTGGACCGGTGCCGGGCTTGGCATGATCACCGGATTGACGCTGTTGATCCCGCTGCTGAGCTGGGCCGGCGGTTTCGTCGGGCCGGTCTGGCTCTTCCTGCCCTTCGGTGAGGCGTGCTACTTCGCCCTACTCGGTGGGCTGTCCGCATTGGCCAGCCCGGCCCTGACCCGGTGGCCGTGGAGCTGGCCGCTAGTCACCGGGTCCTTGTGGGTGCTGCAGGAGGCGCTGCGGGACCGGACCCCGTTCGGCGGCTTTCCGTGGGGCCGACTCGCCTTCAGCCAGGCGGACTCGCCGTTGCTCGGTCTCGCCGCGCTAGGCGGCGCCCCATTGGTCACCTTCGGCGCTGCCGTCAGCGGCGGCCTGGTCGCACTCGCCGTACGTGTGCTGCTCACGGCACCGCGGCCGTACCACTGGTCCGCGGTACGCCCGGCCGTGGCCGCGTTGGTAGTCGCGCTCGTGGCGACGCTCGCACCGCTGCCGCTGCTGCGGTCCGCAGAGGACGCGACGCGAGCCAGACCACGGCTCGGGTCGCGATCGTCCAGGGCAACGTGCCGCGCCTGGGGCTGGAATTCAACGCGCAGCGGCGGGCGGTGCTGGACAACCACGTCAACGCCACGCTCGAGCTAGCCCGCCGGGTCGACGCGGGTCAGACCCAGCAGCCGGACCTCGTCATCTGGCCGGAGAACTCCAGTGACATCGATCCGTTCCGCAACGCCGACGCCCGGGAACTGATCGATCAGGCGGCGCGGGCGATCGGTGCCCCGATTCTCGTCGGCGGCCTGCAGGACGGTCCCGGACCGATGGACCTACGCAACGTCGGCCTGGTCTGGGATCCGGCCAACGGGCCGGGGCAGAGCTACACCAAGCGGCATCCGGTGCCATTCGCCGAGTACATCCCGATGCGCTCGTTCGTCCGGCACATCACGACCAAGGTTGACCTGGTCCGGCGCGACTTTGTGCCCGGTGCGACGCCGGGGGTCCTGACCATGGGTCCGGCGACGATCGGCGATGTGATCTGCTTCGAGGTCGCCTACGACGAGGTGGTGCGCGACACCGTCACGAACGGCGCGCAACTGCTGGTCGTGCAGACCAACAACGCCACGTTCAACGAGGCGGAGGCTCGGCAGCAGCTCGCCATGGTGCGGCTGCGTGCGGTCGAGCACGGCCGGGATGCCTTGATGTCGTCCACGGTAGGAGTCTCCGCATTCGTGGACGCGGCCGGAAATGTATACGATGCCACGCAATTCAATGTAAAGGCCGTCATTGAGCGCACGGTCGTCCTCCGAACCACACGTACCATGGCAACCAGGCTCGGGTTCCTGCCCGAACTGGCACTGGTCGGCGTGGCACTCGGCTTCCTGATGGCGGGCCTCGCACTCCGGCGCCGGCGCGCCGCTGGCACGTCGGGACCCGGCGGTTCGGAGCCTGGCGGCTCACTCCGCACACCGAGCGGGTCGCCAACCGGGCCGACCGGACGTGACGGCGCGCGGCATAATAGAACAGACCTCGCACACACCTCTTTAGAGGTGTAAACGGCTCGAATCGGGCGCAGTTGGCTCGTATGAGCGCCGGTGTGGGACCGTTGGACACCAGGCCGTCCGGGTGAGTTCCCCGGGTGGTCGCGGACGATGCGAAGGGTTGACGGTGAACGAGGACTACCCCGGCGTGGGGCGCGTGTTGGTGATCATTCCGACGTATAACGAGGCCGACAACGTCCGGATAATCGTCGACCGGGTGCGCCGCGCGGTCCCGGTCGCCGACGTCCTGGTCGCCGACGACAACAGCCCCGACGGGACCGGCCGGATCGCCGACGAGCTCGCCGCTGCCGACAGCCAGGTCAACGTGCTGCACCGGGCGGGCAAGGAGGGTCTCGGCGCCGCCTACCTCGGCGGCTTTGCCTGGGCCCGCGACCGCGGCTATGACGCGGTGGTCGAGATGGACGCCGACGGCTCGCACGCCCCCGAGGAACTACCGAAACTGCTCGACGCGCTCGGTCATGCCGACGCCGTGCTCGGTTCGCGGTGGGTCCCCGGTGGCAAGGTTCTGAACTGGCCGATGAGCCGGCACCTGATCTCTCGTACCGGCAACCTGTATACCCGGCTCGCGCTCCGCATGCCGTTCAAGGACGCCACCGGGGGCTACCGGGCGTACCGCATGAAGGCGCTGGACTCGATGGATCTCAGCGCGGTCGCGTCACAGGGCTACTGCTTCCAGGTCGACCTGGCCTGGCGCGCGTATCGACAGGGTCACCGGGTGGTCGAGGTTCCGATCACTTTCGCCGAGCGGGAGCGCGGCGCGAGCAAGATGAGCTCGTCGATCGTGCGCGAGGCACTGTGGCGGGTCACGGTCTGGGGGGCCCAGTCGCGCACCCAGGGCATCCGGGACCTGCTGCGGGCCTCGGCGGACCAGCGGGGCTGACATGCGCCGCTTTCTGATCCTCTTCACGCTCCTGGTGGTCGTCCCGATCATCGAGATCGCCGTGCTGATCGCGGTCGGCCAGGTGATCGGTGCCGCGTGGACCATCCTGCTCGTACTCGCGACGTCGGCATTGGGCGCGTGGCTGCTCCGGCGGGAGGGCGCACGATCCTGGCAGGCGTTCCGCGCCGATGTGGCGGAGGGCCGACCGCCGGGCAACACCGTGACCGAGGGTCTGCTCGTGCTGATCGGCGGCGTGTTCATGCTGGTGCCCGGCTTCGTCTCCGATGTGATCGGCGCGCTACTGATCGCTCCGCCGACGCGAAAGCTGGCCCGCGTGGGTCTGCTTGCTCTGGTTGGCCGGCGGCTCACCCCGGACGCGGCGACGTCTCTCTTCGGCCCGCGCAAGGTCAAGATCCGGTACGGCGCCCCGCAGCAGCCGGAGCCCGAGCCCCGCGATCGCGGCCCAGCGTCCGGCCCCGCGATCGAGGGCGAGATCATCGACCCCAGCTGACAAAGGTCCCACCGCCAACCGGACGGTGGGACCTTCATGTCCTTCTGGTGCGCTACGAGGCTCGCCCGCGGCGGGCGCGGACCTCTTCGAGGCGCTCGTTGAGGATGTCATCCAGCTCGGCCATGCTGCGGCGCTCGAGCAGCATGTCCCAGTGCGTCCGCGGCGGCTTGGCCTTCTTCTGCTCCGGCTCGCTGCCGTCGACCAAGCGCGCCACCGTGCCGTCGAACTTGCACTCCCATGTGATGGGGACCTCGGCGTCGACGGCAAACGGGACCTCGAACTGGTGACCCCGCCCGCACAGGTATTCGCGAGTCTGTCGGGGCGCCAGCTCGGTGTTGCGGTCGGACTCGTAGCTGACAGCTCCGAGGCGACTTCCGCGCAGCATGCGCTCGGCCATGATCGGCTGCTCCTCCAGGGTCGCGGTTGGTGAGTCGGTTGGTGTAACGACCGAACTCGGTCTGACGATTCCCCGCTGCGGCGCGAGGACGTCCCATCAAATGTAGCGAGCGTGCGTCGGATCCCAAGTGGTGATCGAGGTCACTGAAGGCGTTAGTGTCCATTAGACCTTAGTTTGTGGTGGTTGACCGACCGGAGCGAATCTTGTATCCGTACGACTGGAGGACTGGGGGGACTGCGCTGTGGCCAAGCTGATCTACTCAGTGATCGCATCCCTCGATGGCTACATTGCCGACGAGAATGGCAACTTTGACTGGGCGGAGCCGGACGGAGCAGTGCACAGCTTCGTCAACGACCTGCAGCGGTCGATCGGCACCTACCTGTACGGGCGCCGGATGTACGACACGATGGTCTATTGGGAGACCGCTTCCACAAGGGACCACCGCCGCACATCCGCGACTACATCGAGATCTGGCAGGCCGCGGAGAAAGTGGTGTACTCCCGGTCACTGCCGAAGGTCGCCAGCAACAGGACCCGGATCGAGCGGGACTTCGACACGAACGCGATCAGGCTGATGAAGGATTCGGCCCCGAGTGACCTCGGCATCGGCGGCCCCGAGCTGGCCGGTCAGGCTCTGCGCGCCGCGCTCGTCGACGAGGTCTGCGTGCTCCTCGCGCCGGTCGTCGTGGGTGCCGGCAACCGGGCCCTGCCCGCGAACCTGCGCCTAGGGCTCGAACTGCTCGACGAACGTCGCTTCGGCAATGGGATGGCGTACCTGCACTACCGCATCGCCTCCTAGGTTCGCCGGCCTCCTAGGTTCGCCGGCCGGGGGGTCGGGTGAGCTTGGTCAGGGCAGTGGCCAGCTCACCGACGCGCTCAGCGAGCGCGGCCGCATGCGTCTGTGCGGCAGTGGCAGCCTGCCGGGCCTGCTCCGCCTCTTTGCGCGCGGCGTCAACGTCCTTGTGCGCAGCCGCAAGCTCACGCCGGAGGGTCTCCGCGTCGCGGCGCGCGGCGTCGCGGTCGGCCTCGGCGGACTTGAGCTGGACGGCCAGATCCCTGCTCTGCGCCTGCACAGTGTGCAGATCTCGCCGGAGCGAAACGAGATCCTTCTGCCGCTCCTCGGCGACCGCCACGGCCTTGTCCAGCGCCGCGCGCGTCTGCGCGACCTCGCCGCGTGCGGTCTCCTCCCGGGCCAGGGCCTGCTGCGCGGACTCGGCGTGCAACCGGGCCTCGGTCAGCGCGGCGTCCCGCGTCCGGACCGCGTCGGCGACCTCGCCCCGGGCGGCGTCGCGGTCGCGCACCGCGTCCGCATGCAGGGCTTGTGTCGCGGCGACCGTTCCCAGCGCACCGTCCCGCTCCGCCTCGACCGTCCGGACCCGTTCCAATGCGTCCGCAGTGGACTGTCGCGCCGCGCTCGCGGCAGCCTCAGCGTCGGCAATGTGGGCGTCGGCGAGGGCGACCGCCTCGGCGGCCGACTGGCGTGCGGTGTCGGCCTCCTCGATGGCGGTCTGGACCGTACGGCTGGTTTCCGCCCGTACCCGTTGCAGCTCGGCCCGCAGCCGCGCCGCCTCGTCCTGCCACTGCTCGGCCTCGCGGCGCGCCTCATCCCGCTCGAAGGTGGCGGCCGCGACATCGGCAGTGGTCTGCGCCCGGACCGAGTCAAGCTGCCGCTGCACGCCCGCGGGGGAGAGCTCCGTATGCAGCGCGTCACTGAGCGTCTCCATCACCTTGTCGAGGCGCTCGACCACCTCGAACGCCTGCGCCACCTGTCCGGGTAGTCCCGGGGTGCTCCGCTGCCGCATCCGGGCGTTGCGTGCCGCCCGCAGGCAGGCGTCCTCGTTGTCCCGGCAGTACCGGAAGGGTCGGCCCGCCGCTGCCCGTTGCGGCACCGGGCGTCCACAGTGGGCACACGGTCGGGTCGACACACCCTCGGCGAGGGGGTCTTCACTGCCGTCGCCGATCGGTTCGCCCGAGGCGTCGAGCACGTCGTCAACGAACAGGTCGTCCGGTCCAACCGGATCGTCCACGTTGGCGTGAATGACGACCGGCCGGCCCTGAGGGGTCTTCACAACCCTTGAGCCTAAGCCGTACGGCCGAAGGTGTCCGGGCACCACGCGGCCTCAGTCGAGCCACACCTCGCGCACGGCCGCCAGAACGTGTGCTGCCTGCGCCCTGCCGGCGCGGGCAGCGGACGCCCGGCGGGCCGGATCGAGCACGTTGCGACCGATCGCTCGGCCCGCCGCGGGGTCGGGCGCGATGACCACGGTGTGAGTGCCGGCGGGCAGAGCCGCGACCTGTGCCGCTACCCGCGCATCGCGCCGGAACGCCACCGAGATCGGCGCCAGCACCACGACGCGGTCATAACCGGCGGCGAGGTCCACGTTGGCCGGTGCCCGCACTCCGCCGTCGATGTAGCGGCGGCCGTTGATGGTGACCGGCGGCCACACTCCGGGCACCGCGCAGCTCGCGCCGACCGCGTCCACAAGGGACACCCCGCTGTCCCGATCGAACACCACGAACTCTCCGTCATCGGCCGCGACGGCGGTGATGAGCGAGCCGGCGCTGCGGCCACTCGTTGGTCGGGAGGCGGCTTTCGATGATGGCTCGGCGGTCCTGCTCGGGGATGGTCTGCGCGGCTAGGGCCATGGCACCGACCTTGGCCCGGGCGTGCTGGGCGTCCCGGGTACCGATAGCGGCCGCCGCGAGCTTGAGCATCAGGCCGAGCCCGAACCGGGCGGCCCGCTCCGCCGTGGGTGGTTGGAGTTGGCGCTGATAGAACTCCTCGACCGGTGCGCCGCTCGTGGCCTGGGCGCCGACCACTGACCCGGCCGACGTGCCAACCACCAGATCCGCGCCGGTGAGGTCGACCCCGGCCTCGGCGAGCCCGGCCAAGATGCCCAGCTCCCACGCGACGCCGGTGACCCCGCCGCCGCCGAGCACCAATGCCCTGCCCGTCATCGATACCTCCCACCGCCGGTGTCGCCACCGGTACGGGAGCGCATCAGGTTGTGATAGCCGCGAAGTCGACCAAGCACGGCGGTTCGTGGATGTCTTGGAAGATTCGCTCGGCTACGGAGGTTGACCTGGTTGTTCGCCGAGTCGACAACCTCCGGGGTTGTCAGCTACAACCCCGGAGGTTGTGGGCTGTGGGCCGAACATGCCAGCCCGATGCGCATCGGCAGGATCCGGGTTCTCGGACCGTTAGTGCGCCTCGCTCAGGTTGAGTATCACGACGCCCGCGATGACCAAGCGCGATGCCACCCAGGCGGGCCACGGCCGCGCCCTCTCCGAGGAACACGATCCCGATCGCGGCGATCAGGGCGGTGCCGGCGGCGGACCAGATCGCGTAGGCCGTACCCACCGGCACGCTCTTCAGGGTCTGGGCGAGCAGCACGATCGAGATCGTGTACGTGACCACGGTGCCTGCGGACGGCCAGAACCGGGTGAATCCGTCGCTGAACTTGAGCAGCGTTGTTCCAACGACCTCGAAGAGGATCGCGGCGGCGAGAAAAAGGTAGGCCATCGTGGGCTCCGATCGTCGGCAGAATCCTCAGCATGTCATCGCCGCGGCCTCGGGCATCCACCATCGGCGAGCCCGCCTCGACCGGACTGCGCCAGCCGCGCGGAGTGCGCCGCTGACCGACCTGTGTCCGGATCCATCCGTCAGGACTTTCCTGGGCACCCGCTCAGGGCCAGGACCAGCACAGATATTCCAATCGTATTATCGGATTGCTCGATAATGTAATCCGGTAATTCTGAGAAACAGGACAACTCGGACACGAGAAACGCGGCACCATAATGACGGTTATGGTGTAAGCGAAAACCAGGCAGGGATCCCTCGAAACCCACCACCTCAACAGGCCCCGAAACTGGGCTCGCGACGGCGAGCGCGGAGCGCGGGGCCGAATCCGGACTGGCGCCGGAACAGGACCGAGGCCTACGCCGGCGGCTGACCGGACTGCCGGGGGCCCGGGTCGCGGCGGGAGCTCGGACCGAGTTCGGTCAGGTGGTCCGGTGTGACAACTCGAGCCTGACCGAGGTCGCCGGTGAAGCGGCTGCGCCCAGCCCTCCTCAGTAGGGTCCCGATCCGGCGGGCGTAGTCCACAAGCTCCGGCGGGTCGACCACCTCGAACGGGAACCCCAGCACCGCGAGGTACACCACCATCGCGTCGAGGCTGTTCGAGCCCGTGGTGAGCAGACACGTTTCGTCGGTGAGCTCCTCGACCACACCGGCGGATGGGCTCACCACGTCGCGGACCCCGGCTGCGCTGGCGTGCATGACGAACCGCCCGACGTACCGGTATGAGCGGATCGCCACCGCCTCTGCCGTGTACTCGGCGAGATCATCCGCCGGTGGCGGTCGAGGCGTGAACCGCGGTCCGGTTGGCGTCCACGGGCGCAGCCGGTCCACGCGGAAGTGCCGCCAGTCGGACCGGTCGGGATCCCAGGCCACGAGATACCACCGCCGTCCAGTGTGGACGAGTCGGTGCGGCTCCACGGTCCGGGTGGTTTCAGCACCGGAGTGACTTCGGTAGTCCAGCCGCACCCGCAGGTTGTCCCGACACGCAGTGGCGAGCAGCGTGAGCACGTCCGGATCCACTGTGGACCCATGCCCACTCAGGGGTACGGTCATCGCGCCGAGCGCGCCGACCCGTTCCCGCAACCGGGTGGGGAGCACCTGCTCCAGCTTGGCCAGCGCCCGGACCGACGACTCCTCGATTCCCGCCACGGTGCCGCCAGCCGCAGTCCGCAACCCGACCGCGATCGCGACGGCCTCGTCGTCGTCGAGCAGCAGCGGCGGCAGCGCCGCCCCGGCGCCAAGCCGGTAGCCGCCGGCGACACCCGAGCTGGCGTGCACCGGATAACCGAGGCCGCGCAGCTTCTCCACATCGCGACGCACGGTACGGGTGGTGACCTCCAGCCGCGTCGCGAGATCGTCGCCGGACCAGTCGCGCCGGCTCTGCAGCAGCGAGAGCAGCCGGAGCAGGCGCGCGGACGTCTCCAACACTCCTCGAATTCTGCTCCTGATCGCGGACGGAAGCTGTCCGCGATTGTCTCTAGCGTGAAGTCATGACGAAGAACGCGAAGATCAAGCCGTACCTGGTCGAGATCCCGAAGGCCGACCTCGACGACCTGACCGGGCGCCTCAGCCGCACCCGCTGGACCGCCCCACTGCCCAGCACGAAAGGCAACGAGTGGGCCCGAGGGGTACCCCAGGCGTACCTGCGCGAACTCGCCGAGTACTGGCGCGAGCAGTACGACTGGCGCAAGGCCGAGGCGGAGATCAACACGTATCCGCAGTTCACGACCATGATCGACGGACTGGACGTGCACTTCCTGCACGTCCGCTCGCCCGAGCCGGACGCCTTCCCGCTCGTGCTGACGCACGGTTGGCCGGGGTCGTTCGTCGAGTTCCTCGACGTGATCGGCCCGCTCACCGATCCGCGGGCACACGGTGGTGATCCGGCCGACGCCTTCCACGTGGTGATCCCGTCGGTGCCTGGGTTCGGGTTCTCCGGCCCGGTCACGGACAGCGGTTGGACCGCGAAACGGGTCGCCAAGGCGTGGGCGGAGCTGATGCGACGGCTCGGCTACGACCGGTACGGCGCGCAGGGCGGCGACATCGGCGCCATCGTCGCCCCGGAGCTTGGCCGGGTGGACGGGCAGCGAGTCGCCGGCGTGCACGTGAACGCGGCGTCGGTCGGCTTTATCCCACTCGGTCCCGTCGAGGAGGAGGATCTGGCGGCGCTGACCGAAACGGAGCAAGCCCGGCTCCAGCGGATCCAGCACTTCACCACCGAGGAGTGGGGCTACAACCAACTCCAGTCGACCCGGCCGGAGACAGTGGCCTACGCGCTCGGTGACTCCCCGGTGGGCCAGCTCGCCTGGATCGTGGAGAAGTTCAAGGCTTGGACGGCCACCGCCGCCGAGTTGCCGGAGCAGGCGGTCGACCGGGACCGGATGCTCACCAACATCACCCTCTACTGGCTCACCGGTACGGCGGGGACGTCGGCGAACTTCTACTACGAGGGCTCGCACACGGGGGAGTGGGAGTTCCCGGCGCCGTCCGGCGTTCCCACCGGCGTAGCGGTCTTCGGGGAGGATGTCGCGATCCGCCGCTTCGCGGAGCGGTCGAACACAATCACCCACTGGGCCGACTACGAACAGGGCGGTCACTTCGCCGCGATGGAGACCCCCGAGCTACTCGTGCAGGACATCCGTACGTTCTTCCGTGCCGTCCGGTAGACGTCGAGCGATGGTCCCCGTTGCGGATGACCGAACCCGTTACACGGCGATCGGCTCCCAGCGGGGACCAAGCTCAAGCAGCCGCTTGATCTCAACGAGGTATCCGGGCCAGCCCTGCCGGAACTCCTCTGCCACCTTGTCGTCGGTGAATCCACTGTGGATCAGGGTGACGTAGGTGGAGCCGCGCGAACTCCGCAGGGCCCACCGCACGACCGTGTCGGGGGTGCCCGGCAACCGCCACGAGTACGCGAGCACCTTGTCCGCCTCGAACTCGGTGATCCGCTCGGGTCCACGGTTGTCCCAGCCGAAGTCGTAGCGCCCCCCGAGCCGCGGTTCCACGGTCGCCTTCCCGCCCACCCACTTGTCCAGCCTGGCCGGATCGAGCAGCGAGGCGAAGACCTCTTCGACCGGCACGTCGATCACCGTACGGACGAGCGCGTCGCCCTGTGCGGGCACGCTGAAGTCGAAGGGTGGCATGGTCTGCGTGCCCTCGCTGTGGGCGACCAGGTTGGCCAGCGACACGTGCCAGAAACAGCGCAGCGCGACGCCATCGGCGGTGCCGGAGCTGGGAATGCCCGTGTGGCTCACGGCCACGACGGTGCCGTCGCCGTCGAGCGCCAACGTCAGTTCCACCGTGGAGGGACCCTCGTCGAAGGTCCACGTGAATCGCAGCAGGCGTTCGGGCTCATGCTCAGTCAGGGTCTGGCGCGGCCGGTCGCCCTGTGGGGCATACCGGCCCCAGAACTCGTACCGGCCCTGGTCCAGGGAGACTTCGGCCGACTCGGCCAGCCAATCGGCTAGTTCGTCGCTGTCGGTGAGCGCCTTGAACACGGTGTCGGGGTCGGCGTCGATGCGCACGCGCAGGCGCAGCGAGTCGGTCGCAGTGGTCACGGCCCAATGAAACCAGGTGTCCCGGCGGTCAGGCGACAACGCAACGGTGTCGTGTGCATCTTTCGACGCAGACATTCGACCAGTTGATGGGTGAACATCCCGGTCATGACCCGACCGATCGATCCGGCCACGCAGTCCCACGCCGAGGTCCTGTCACGCAGCGTGGTGTTCGCGGTCGCCCTGGTGATCCTGCTCGTGGCCCACCAGGTCGGCGACCATGTGGTGCAGACCGACCAGCAGTCGGCCGGGAAGGCCGGCGCGGGCACTGCCGCGTTCTGGGCTATGGCCGGGCACCTGGCCGGCTACCACGCTGTCGCGGCGGTGCTGCTCGTCGGAACCTTCGCCGTGCTCGGCCTACCGCTGACCGTGCTCGGGACAATGGCCGGGCTCGGCTTCTCGGTGCTCACCCACGCCGTGCTGGATCGACGCAGGCCGGTGCGGGCGTTGTTGCGGGCACTCGGGTCGCCCCGATTCGCCGAGACGACGACACCGGTGTGCGGCGCCTACGCGGCGGATCAGGCACTGCACCAGCTCGCCCTGCTGGTCTCCGCGCTCCTGATCGCAGCGGTCTGACTCAGCGGCGCTCGAGCACCACCACCGGAATCGTGCGGGTCACCTTGGCCTGATGGTCGGCGAAGAACGGATACTTCGCCACCACCTCAGCGAAGAGGCGATCCCGGTCGGCAGGTTCTGGAACCACAGCGGTTGCGGAATAGGTCTCGCCGGTGATCTCAACGGTGACTCCAGGGTCCGCCACCAGGTTCCAGTACCAATCAGGGTCGCGCGGGGCGCCCGCATTCGAAGCGATGACGAGCAGTCGGTCGTGGTCCGGAATGAACATCATCGGTGTGGTGCGGGGCTCGCCGGAGCGCCTACCCGTGGTGGTCAGCAAGAGCAGCGCCCGCCCGTCCGGCACGCCGCCGTTGGCTCTGAAATCCTCGATCACCTTTCTGTTATGAGCCTTCATGTCGCTCGGAATCGTCATGGTGTACCTCCACCTCCACCTCGCCCGTACCCGTCGATCATGGCAGCCAACCATCGGTACTATTCGCGACATGGTTCCGTTCGAGCCAGTTCGCGGGGACACCCGCTTCGCTCGCACCCGCTCGCAGCCCGGAACGGTCCTGCACCATCAGACCTTCGGCGCCGGGTCCGAGGCGGGCGGTCCCGCGGTTGTCGCGCTCCATGGGGTACGGGGACACGGCGCCCGGTGGCGACGGCTCGCCGAACGGCACACGACGGGGCTGCGCGTCGTCGCACTCGACCTGCGCGGTAGCGGCCAGTCGACCTGGCTACCACCGTGGCACCTCGAGCAGCATGCGGCCGACGTACTGGACACAATGGACGAGCTCGATCTGTCCATAGTGGATCTGATGGGCCACTCGTTCGGCGGCACCATCGCGCTGACCGTCGCGACGGTCGCGCCGCAACGGGTGCGGCGACTGGTCCTGCTCGACCCGGCGCTGGACCTCGATCCGGGATACGTGCTCCATCGGGCCACCCGGGAACTGACGCCGCCCTCGTACGCCAGTGCCGACCAGGCGCGCCAGGACCGGGCCGCCCACTGGCCAGACGCGGCCGAGCCGGAGGCGATCGACGAGGAGGTGGCCGACCATCTCGTCGCTACCGAGGACGGCCGATACGGGTGGCGGTTCGCCGCCCCAGCAGTGGTGACTGCGTTCTCGGAGATGACCCGAGCGGCACCACCGCCGCCGCCGGGTGTGCCGACCCTGCTGGTCGTCGCCGAACGGGGCACCGCCGTCGGGCAGTCGTACCTCGAAGCACTTCAAACCAGGCCCGACCTGGACGTCACGGTCACCCGGATGGACAGCGGCCACACCGTCTATGTCGACCGCCCGGTACAGACGGGCGCGTTGGTACAGGAGTTCCTGGGCTGACCTCTGGTGCGGATCGGGCTAAGCTGATCACCGGAGGAGCGCCGTATGGACGAGCCGTACCTGGTCGTTTGTGGCCTATTGCTGGTTGGGTCCGTGCTGGCGCGATGGCTGCCGATGCGCAGGGTCTCCTTCGACGAGGATTACGAGGACGGCTGGGACCTCCATCCCCGCGAGCTGGCCTATCTGCGTCGGGGCCGGTACGGCGTCGTGCTCACCGTGCTGGCCGAGCTGCACGGGCGTGGCTCGGTCGACCTCGGTACGGGCGGGCCGCAGGCAGCTCGATCCGCCGCACGAGTACGACGACCCGCTCGCCACGACGATCTACGCCGGCCTGAACTGGGTGCATCGCGCGCGTCTGCTCGCGCTGCTGCCCAGCGTGCGGCGCGCCTGCGAAGGCATCCGGTCGGACCTGATCGAACGTGCGCTGCTGCCGCCAACCCGGCGGCGGATCCTCGCCGCCGCCCTGCTCGCCTACGCCGTGGGCCTGGCCGTCGCGACGATGGTGGAGCGAGGCGGGCAAGGCTCCACAATGGCCAGTGCGGCGCTGATCGCGGGGCTCGCGACCCTGCTGTGCATCGGTCCGCGGCGCACCCTCGCCGGCCAGCGGGAGTTGTGGCTGCACCGTCGGTCGCTGCGCGCGGCAATCGCGGACGGTGCGGACGATGCGGCCTATGTCGCTGATCTCGTCGCCGCCGACGGCCGTGCGGCGGTCGAGGTGCTCTGTGGCGGATACCTCGGCGTGGGTGCACTGGCGCCGCGGAGCGTGCCGCTGCCCGTCCCGGAGCCGGCACGAATCCCAGCTCCGCCAGCGGTGCAGCTACCGTTCGGCTGGCGGCGGCCGATCTACGAGTCAGCGTCCGACGGCCCCGCCATCAGGGTCCGGGCGGCGTTCGTCGCGCCGCTCGAGCGGGTGGCCGCCTAGCCCCCACAACCGTAGGCTGAACACGAGGTCAGGGCATTCGCCGCCGCAGTCCCGAGCGAAAGGGAAGCAGGGCCCCAATGACGACAGAACTGTTGGCGAAGGCGGACCGGTTGCGCGACGCGCGAACCCCGTTCGTGCTCGCCACGGTCGTCCGGGCGGAGCGGCCCACCTCCGCGAAGGCAGGCGACCGGGCCATCGTGATGGCCGACGGCACCATCGAGGGCTTCGTCGGCGGTGTCTGCGCCGAATCCACGGTGCGCCTCCAGGGTCTTCGGCTGTTGGACAACGGAGACTCCACCCTGCTCCGGATCACGCCGATCGACGGTGACGAGGAGGTCGTGGACGAGACCGCCCCGGAAGGGCTGGTCGTCGTCGGCAACCCCTGCCTGTCGGGCGGCACCTTGGACATCTTCCTGGAGGCGGTCCTGCCCCCCACACTGGTCCACGTCTTCGGTGCCGCGCCGATCGCCCGCGCCATGGAATCGGTCGCCCTGGCCTCCGGCTTCGCGGTCACCGCCACCACCGACCCGGACGCTCCCATCGCCCCGGACACCTCGGCCGTTGTGGTCGCCTCGCACGGTCGGGACGAGGAGAAGGTGCTCGCCCGGGCGCTGGAGGCCCAGGTGCCGTACATCGGTCTGATCGCCAGCCGTCGCCGCGGCACGGCGGTCGTGTCCGAACTGGACCTTCCTGACGATATTCGAGCAAAGGTACGGACCCCGGCTGGCCTGGACATCGGTGCGCGCACCCCGTTGGAGATCGCGGTCTCCGTCGTTGCGGAGCTGGTCTCGGTCAAGGCCGAGCTGCACCCGGCGCCGAAGCAAGCGCCGCGGCAGCTGCTGCCGTTCGTCGAGGCCGCGACGGCGATCGACCCGGTCTGCCACATGACCGTCGCCGCGGTACCGGCGAGCCTGCAGTTGGAGCTGGACGGGAAGACCTGGTACTTCTGCGGCCCCGGCTGCAAGCAGGCTTTCCCGGACAACCCCGAGGCGTACGGGTCCCGGCGAGCCGCGCCGAGGCGCAGATGCCGGATGACGGGCCTGCCCAGTGACGTCGCGGCAATGCGAGAGCGCCTCGCCGGGACCGGCTACCTGACCGACGACGGCCTCGCCACGGCGCTGTTCCTCGCGGTGCGGATGGGGCAGCCGCTGCTGCTCGAGGGTGAACCCGGGGTGGGCAAGACCGAAGCGGCCAAGGCGCTCGCGTCCACATTGGCCACTCCATTGCTGCGGCTGCAATGCTACGAAGGGCTCACCGCGGCCGAGGCGCTGTACGAGTGGAACTATCCGCGGCAGCTGCTCGCGATCCGGCTCGCCGAGTCGCGCGGTGGAACCCTCGCGGAGTCGGATCTTTTTGGTCCGGACTACCTGCTGCCTCGACCGCTGCTGGCCGCGATCGACCATCCCGGACCGCTTCCGGCCGTGCTCCTGATCGACGAGGTGGACCGCGCCGACGACGAGTTCGAGGCGTTCCTGTTCGAACTGCTCGCCGAGGGATCGGTGACCATCCCGGAGCTGGGCACACGTCGGGCCACCGTCCGGCCGGTCGCGATCCTGACCTCCAACCGAACCCGAGACCTGCACGACGCGCTCAAACGGCGCTGCCTGTATCACTGGATCCGCTACCCCTCACCGGACCGGATCGCCGAGATCATCCGCCGCCGGGTCCCCGGCGCCGACCGTCGCACTGGCCGAGCGGATCGCCGCGAGCGTCCAGCGCCTGCGGGATCTTGACCTGTACAAGGCGCCCGGCGTCGCCGAGGCGATCGCCTGGGCCTCGGCGCTGGAGGCGCTCGGAGTCTCCACGTGGGACGTCACGGCGGCGGAGCGCACGCTCGGCGCGGTGCTGAAGTACGACGAGGACCTCGCCGCGACCCGCGACGCCGGGCTGGCCAAGGTGCTCGGCGATGACTAGTCCAACGTCGTGACGGATGTTCTCGACCGGACTGACCTCGCCGCGCTCGCCGCGCGGTTCGCGGCCAGGCTGCGGTCGGAAGGGTTGCCGGTGGGTCCGGATCGCGCGACCCGCTTTGCCGCCGCGATCACCGTGGCCGACCCGCGAACGGTCCGCGAGCTCTACTGGTGCGGGCTGGCCACGCTCGTCGGCGACCCGGGCGAGATCCCGACCTTCGACCGCGTCTTCGGGCTCGTCTTCGGCCGGCTCGACGATCCGGCGGCGGACCGCGGCGACCCGAGCTCGCCGCCGTTTCGCGCGGGTGCCGAGCCGGCGCCGCCCCCGGGCAGTGCGGATGACCGCGCGATGCGCACGCCGCCGGCGCTGGCGGGTGCCCAGGAGGCAGCGGGCGTCTCGCCGGCCGAGGAGCCGTCCACAGAGGAGCCGTCGGACGAATCGCCGTTCCCGGCTCTGGCCGCCGCCGCCGAACGACTCGGCGGACGCGACTTCGCCACGCTCTCACCCGACGAGCTGGTTCGGCTGGTCGCACTGATGCGGCAGCTGAGTCTGGCTACGCCGCTTCGCCGCACCCGCCGATACCAACCAGGTTCGCGGGGTCGGCGAGTCGACCTGCGCACGACCATGCGCCTGGCGCAGCGTAGCGGCGGGTTTCCGGTCCGGTTGGCCAGGCATCGGCTGCGGCTGCGGCGACGTCGGTTGGTCGTGCTCTGTGACATCTCCGGGTCCATGGAGCCCTACGCTCGGGCGTTGCTCCAGCTGCTCTACTCCGCGGTGGCGGCGGGTGGCGTCCGGACCGAGGTCTTCACGTTCGCCACCCGGTTGACCCGACTCACCCGGGTGCTGGCGAGGGTACGACCTGAGGTGGCGCTCGAGCGGGCCGGGAAAGCGGCGCCGGACTGGTCCGGCGGTACCCGGATCGGGGAGGCGCTGAAGACGTTCCTGGACCGCTACGGCGCCCGCGGGCTGGCCCGGGGCGCCGTCGTGCTCATCATCTCCGACGGCTGGGAGACCGGGGACGCGGCCGTGTTGCGGGAGCAGATGGCGCGCCTGTCCCGGCTGGCCTACCGGATCGTGTGGGCAAACCCCCGCACCGCGTCGCCCCACTACGAGCCGCTGGTGGCCGGCATGGCCGCGGCGTGGCCGTTCTGCGACGCCGTGGTGAGCGCGCATTCCCTGTGGGCGCTGGAGGATCTTCTCGCCGCCCTCGCTACACACTGACGCACGGGATAGGCGAGGGTCGACTGACTTCAGTCCACAGTGGACAGTCTGGCCTGTCGCTACCGGTCGCCGCTGGCTACGTAGCCGACCCCTTCGTGCATCCGCGACCGGCGCCGACCGGCGGCCGGACGGGCCGGACCGCGCTCTGCCGGTTGGGCGGGCTTCGGGGTGACGCCCGTGACGATGCCCTCGGCCATGCCGTAGAGCAGTGGCAGCGCCCCGGCCACCACGCCTCCGGTCCGATTGACGTGCTCGAGGCCAGGCTCGATGGCTTTCGCGTGGCCGACGATGGTGCGCACGAGCATCGCGCACTCCTCGAGGTTGGTGGCGAGCTTCTTGAGCTGGCCGCCGACGACGAAGAGATAGAAGGCGAGCCCGGCGATCAGCGCGACGATGACTATGACTGACCACACGACCATCGCGGTTACGTCCTTACCTTGTCGAGTACGCGGCCCAGGAACAGGTGGTGTTTGAGGCCCTCAGCGAGAACGGCGTCCACCCGCTTAGCGGTCTCCTCGATCAGGGCGGTGTCGGCCGTGTTCGCCGCGGCGGCCTTCAGCGTGTCGCGAACCATGATCACGCGCTTGTTGATCCGGGCCACGAGGATGACGAGGATGGTGAGCAACAAGGCGACCGCGACGACGACGCCGAAGCCGCCGAAGATCGCCCCCCACCACAGGCTGCGCTGAGTATCGGTCAACGCCAATGTGTCTGCCATGGTCAGCCTCCTAGCCGGGTACGTCCGCGTTCCAGCCCCGCCACGATGACCTCGGCGTGGTCGATCGTCGTGTTCAGCTGTTTGAGCGCTGCGGTGTTGTGCACCGACGTGGTGAGGGAGTCATTGATCATCTTCGCCTCGTTGCCGATCGTGTACGCCAGCACCAGGATCGGCACGACCAGGGCGACGACCACCAGGACGACCGCGATGGTGATGCCGTAGCCCAGGTACCAGCCGAAGTTCTCGCTCATGGCTTCACCCTGCCTTCGCCGTCGGCGGGAGTTCCCGGATGGTGTTTTCCTTGACGAACTGCACGAGCGATTTGGTCGGTGCGGGGATTCGATGGGTGACCACCACGTGCTTGCCGACCTCGCCCATCAGTTCATCCTCGGTCGGCGCGGTGAAATGGGTCTTGCAGTACGGGACGGCGCATCGGAACTCGTACATCGTCGACTCCTCTCGCCTCAGATCGATTCGCAGAAGTCGCGGACGGGCTTCAGGTTGGCGTTGACCGAGGGCACGACCTCGGGCACGGTCCGGGTCTGATGGGCCACGACCGCCACGCCCACGATGACCGTGGCGAGCGTCTTCCGTGCGGCCTTGAGATGGAAGATGACTCGCAACAGCCCCAGTGCTGCGGCCGCGACGATCAGGGCGGTGATGGCCAGGGTCACCCAGGCTTCTGCCGGCATGACGATGTTCCTCTCTCTGGTCAGCCCAGTAACTTGCCGACGGAGCCGGCGTAACGGACCGCGCCGGTGGAGACATCGCGGACCGTGCCGTCGGTGACGGCCAACATCTCTGGGAGGTCGTCAAGTTCCCCGGTGAGCGCGACGCCGCCGCCGAGGATGTCGTCGGTGGCCGCGCGGATCCGTTCCAGCGCCGCCAGGACGCGGTTGAGCAGGGCGACGAGGACCGGGACGACGACGAGCAAAAGGATCGCGTTGCCGATCCACCACAGCACCATCAGTGGTCCTCCTAACTCGGGCTGGGCTGGTAGGGCAGGAAGAAGCGGCGCAACACGCGGCCGAGCGCCAGCCGCATCGCACGCAACGCGATGGCGAAGCCGCTCGCCGCCCTGGGGGAGCCGACCTGATCGGGCGACAGGCCCCGGTCGACGGCGACCATCCGGGTCTGCATGTTGCTGGCGAAGTCGCGCATCAGGATCGCGGTGACGTCGGAGATCATGCCGCGCCCGTACTGGGCGGCCGCTCCGGACAGCTGCAGGTCCAAGGCCACCTCGACCTTGGTACCGCCAGCCGCCGGGACCAGGCTCGCGGTGCCCGTCATGGCGGCCTGACCACGGCCCTTCTCGTCGGCGCCGGCGGCGTCGACGACAATCCGCTTTGCCGTGTCGTCGCGCTCCTTGATCTCGGCGGTCCCGGCGAACTGCAGCTTGACCGGTCCCATCCCGATGGCGACCTTGCCGAGGTACTTGTTGTCGCCGAGGTCGTCGGTCAGCTCGGTGCCCGGCAGGCAGGCAGCGACCTGTGGGATGTTGTCGAAGAACCGCCAGACCTTCTCGACCGGCTGTGCGACCTCGAAGGTGTTCTTGATCAGCATCGGGCCTCCTGGGTGGTGGCGCGTTCCATTAGTCGTCCGACCTGACCGGCGGCGCGCCGGACACGTCTTTGCGAAGCGTGAGCGCCTCGTGGACCCGGTCCGGCAGCAGCGGCATGTCGATGTTGCGGACGCCGGTGTCTTTGATCGCGTCCAGCACGGCATTGACGAATGCAGCGGGACCACCGACGGTGGCGCACTCGCCGACGCCCTTCGCCCCGATCGGATGGTGCGGACTCGGAGTGACCACCTCGTGCAGCTCATAACCCGGGGTCTCCCAGGCGGTGGGCAGCAGGTAGTCCATGTAGTTGGATCCGACGCAGTTTCCTTGTGCATCGAAGGTGATGAACTGCATGTTGGCCATCGCGTAGGCCTCGGTGAGGCCACCCATGATCTGCCCTTCGACGATCATCGGGTTGATGCGGACGCCACAGTCGTCGACCGCAACCACGTTGAGCACGTCCCAGACGCCGGTCTGCGGATCGACCTCGACGGTGACGATGTAGCAGCCGAACGGCCAGGTGAGGTTGGGCGGGTCGTAGTAGGCGACGTTCTCCAGGCCGGGCTCCATGCCGTCGGGCATGTTGCTGTACGCCGCCATGGCGCATTCCTGGATGGTCACACCACGGTCCGGGGAACTGCGGACGTAGAAGCGGCCGAGCTCCCAGTCGATGTCCTCCTCGGAGACCTCGAGCAGGTGGGCGGCGAGCTTGCGGGCCTTCGCCCGTACCTTGCGGGCCACCATCGCGACGGCCGCGCCGGCGACCGGGGTGCTGCGCGAGGCGTACGTGCCCATCCCGAACGGCGCGGTGTCGGTGTCGCCCTCCTCGACGACGATGTCCTCCGCCGGGATGCCCAGCTCGTGGGCGACGATCTGCGCCCAGGTCGTCTCGTGGCCCTGGCCCTGCGTCTTGGCGCCGGTGCGCAGGATCGCCTTGCCGGTCATGTGCACCCGCAGCTCGGCGGAGTCGAACATCTTGATGCCGAGGATGTCGTACTCGCGGCTGTTGCCGGCGCCCAGCGGCTCGGTCATCGTCGAGATGCCGATGCCGAGCAGCCGACCCTGCTTCTTCGCCTCTTCCTTCTGGAGGAGGAAGTCCTGGTATCCGATTGCCTGCAGCCCGACGTCGAGGCACTTGCCGTACTGGCCGGAGTCGGTGAGGAACCCGAACGGAGTGCGGTGCGGGAAGTCGTCGTCGCGGACGAAGTTGCGACGTCTGAACTCGGCCTGGTCCAGGCCCAGGTCGTCCGCGGCCGCCTGCATCATGCGTTCCTGGAAGAACATCGCCTCGGTGACCCGGAACGAGCAGCGGTACGCCACCCCGCCGGGCGCCTTGTTCGAGTACGTGCCACGGGCGGTCAGGTGCGCAGTGGGGACGTCGTAGCAGGCGAAGGTCGAGTGCAGCAGCCCGATCTTGAACTTGCTCGGCTGGGCGTCGGAGAAGAACGCGCCGTGGTCCGCGTCGGCGTGCATCCGCACGGCGAGGATCTTGCCATCGTTGCGAAGTGCCATCTCGCCGTGCAGGTACATGTCGCGTGCGTAGCCAGTCGAGATCAGGTTGCCGGTCTTGTCCTCGATCCACTTCACCGGCCGCTCGAGCAGGATCGAGGCGAGAATCGACATGACGTACCCGGGGTACACCGGCACCTTGTTGCCGAAGCCACCGCCGATGTCCGGCGAGACGATCCGGATCATGTGCTCGGGCAATTCGGCCACGAGCGCCACCGCGGCGCGGATGATGTGTGGCGCCTGGCTGGTCATGTAGACGGTCAGCTTGGAGGTCGCCCGGTTGAAGTCGGCGATCGACCCGCAGCACTCGATCGGCGACGGGTGCGAGCGCGGGTAGTGCAACTCCAGTTTGGACACTCGATCCGCCTGCGCGAACGCGGCGTCGGTGCCGGCCTTGTCGCCGACCTCCCAGTTGTAGACGACGTTGTCGTGCTGGTTCTCTTTGTCATCACGGATCAAAGGCGCGCCCTCGGCCAGCGCCTGGGTGGGGTTGACGATCACTGGCAGCGGTTCGTACTCGACGACGATCGCCTCACACGCGTCCTTGGCGATGTAGGGGTCGTCGGCGATCACGCAGGCGACTTCCTGGCCCTGGAACCGCACCTTGTCCGTGGCCAGCACCGCCTGCGTGTCATAGGACAACGTCGGCATCCAGGCCAGGTTGCGCGTCGCCATCATCTCGCCGGTGAGCACGAGCCGAACACCGGGAATGTCCCACGCCTTGCTGGTGTCGATCGACGTGATCCGGGCGTGGGCCAGGGGGCTGCGCAGGATCTCCATGTGCAGCATTCCCGGCAGGACGATGTCGTCGACGTAATTGCCCCGGCCACGGATGAACCGGTTGTCCTCGACGCGCTTGCGGCTCGAGCCCAGCCCGCCGATCTTGATCTCGTCCAGAGCGTGCGTCACGATGATCGCTCCCTAACTCAGCTTGCGGACTGTGACTGCAGCTTCTTCGCAGCCCACAGCACGGACTTGACGATATTCTGGTAGCCGGTGCAGCGGCAGAGGTTGCCGGACAGTGCCCACCGGACCTCGTCTTCGGTCGGGTCGGGATTCCGGTCCAGCAGCGCCTTGGCCGCGAGCATCATTCCCGGTGTACAGAAGCCGCACTGCAGCCCGTGCTCGTCCTTGAATCCCTCTTGGATCGGATGCAGCTCGCTTGGCCCGGCCAGACCCTCCACAGTGGTGACTTCATGGCCGTCGGCCTGGACCGCGAGCATGGTGCAGCTCTTCACCGCGGTTCCGTCGAAGAGCACCGTGCAGGCACCACAGTTTGAGGTGTCACATCCGGTGTGCGTGCCGGTCAGATTGAGGCCCTGACGCAGCAGGTGGGCCAGCAGCAGCCGCGGTTCGATCTCGGCTGTCCGCTTCTCGCCGTTGACCGTGATGCTGACCCGCCGGGTCGGCACATCGCCGGCCGCCGGTTCGCGGATCTCCTCGAACAAGCTGCTCATGTCAGGCTGCCCTCTCGGTTACGGCTGGGTTCTCACGTGGCTCGGCGACGCGGGTCAGGATGCGTTCGACGAAGGTGTGCACGATGTGCCGCTTGTAGCTCGCGCTTCCCCGATGGTCGGTCCGCGGCTGCGCGGCTTGGGCCGCCAGCTCTGCGGCGCGCCCGATGCTGTCAGCGGTGAGTGGGCCGCCCACGAGCGCCT
This sequence comes from uncultured Actinomycetota bacterium, assembly GCA_963773935.1. Lineage (GTDB taxonomy): Bacteria > Actinomycetota > Actinomycetes > Mycobacteriales > Micromonosporaceae > DATBGZ01. Next base: position 161,552 of record CAVZCZ010000009.1, on the reverse strand, counting down.
GCGCGGCATCGGTGGCGTTGATGGTCGAGCCACCCACACCGGTCAATCCGATCCCGGCCCGGGTGACGACCGCGCCCGACATTTCAAGCGCGACAGCCGCACCGGCGGTCGCGAAATCACCGACGCGGCGCTCCAGCTTCAGGTAACCGCCGGCGACCGTCCCTTTTGGAGCCGGGATCACGGCCTCCACGGCGACTTCGTCGTAGGCGAGGGCGTTCTGGAATGGGCCGGTCACGAACTGCGCGATCGGGATGTTGCGGCGGCCGCCCGCGCCCTGCGCCGTGATGTAGCCGCCGAGCGCGGTGACGACCGAGGCCCAGTCGCCCTGTGGGTCGGCGTGGCACAGCGAGCCGACCAGCGTGCCGCGGTTGCGCACGATGGGGTCGGCGATGACCCGGGCTGCCGCGGCCATGGTCGGTTGCCGGGTCGACAGGACCGTAGAGCGCTCCAGGTCGGCGTGCCGGCAGAGCGCTCCGATGCGGATCGTGCCGTCCGAGTCGACGCGGTGATAGTCCAGGCCCGGGCAGGCCGTTGATGTCGACGAGCAACTCCGGTGCGGCAAAACGAAGCTTCAGGAGCGGCACCAGGCTCTGGCCGCCCGCGAGCACCTTCGCCTCACCCGCTCCCTCCTTCAGAAGGGCGACCGCCTCATCGATCGAGCGTGGTGCCTCGTAGCGGAACCGGGACGGATACACGTGGCCTCCCTGGTCAGTATCTCGCGACGATCGGATTCGGGGTGTGCCTCCGGGGCGGGGGCCGCTGGTGCGCTCTCGGCCCAGGCCGCCGGCTCCCGGGCGGGTGCTTCTGCGAACTCAGGGAGAGAGGGCGCGGCGGTTTCACCGATGTGCGCCGTAGTCTCCGGTTTGGCGCGCGGGAAGGCGGCGGGGTCCGGCACCGCGACCGGCATCGACTCCGCCTCGGGATCGGTTCGGGGCTGCTGGTGCGGCGGCCATGGACCCTGAACCGGCTGGGCGGCGACCTTGAGGTACTCAATCAGCTGCGGCCAGGCCCAGACCGTGCTCTTGCCGGTTTTCGGCGCGTTCTCGACCAGCTCGTACGTTCGCGGGTTGCCCTTGCTGTGCCCGCTCGATTCCACCGCCATGATGGACGCCTCTCCTCGGACGGCGCCCGCAGGCGCCGTCGCCGGTAGTGCGCGGCACATATTGCGCTTCCCACTACCAACTCGCAACTGTTGATTAAGGATTTGCTTACGTCAGCCCTCCGCGGCCGTGCGACCGTTGCCACGCAGAATCCGCCGAGGCAACCGTCCCGCGCCCTCACTTCGCAGCTTATGCCGGGAATCAACCAAATCAAGGCAGTACTAAGGTCGCGGTTGACAACGCGCGACCCGCGGCGCCCAATGAGCGTGGTTGGCCCGGCGAAACGAGGGCTTTGACCATGCAGGTCCCCGCACCGTTTGACTACCTACGCGCTACGAGTGTCGAACATGCGATCGGGCTGCTCGCCAGACTGGGCAACACGGCACGCGCTGGTGGCCGGGGGGCACAGCCTGCTGCCGATGATGAAGCTGCGGCTCGCGAACTTCGAGTACCTGATCGACATCAACGACCTGCACCGCGAGCTCGGCTACATCAAGGTCGAGCCGACGCAGATCCGGATCGGAGCGATGACCCGCCACCGCGAGCTGTTGGAGAGTCCGCAACTGCTCAGCTCGTTCCCGATCTTCCACGACGCCGAACGCGTCATCGCCGATCCGCTCGTTCGCAACCGCGGCACGATCGGCGGCTCGCTGTGCCAGGCAGATCCATCCGAGGACCTCTCCGCCGTGTGCACGACCGTCGACGCCAGCTGCGTCATCCGCGGCGCCGGCGGCGAGCGGGTGGTCAGCATGGCGGATTTCTACCGCGGCCCGTACGAGACGGCGGTCGGTGACGCCGAGATGCTCACCGAGGTGCGCTTTCCGGTGCGACCTCACGGATCGAGCGCCTACGAGAAGGTCGGCCGCCGTGCCGGCGACTGGGCGATAGTCTCCTGCGGCGTCGCCGTCTGGGTGGAGCTCGGCGTCATCACCGATGCTCGGGTCGGGCTCGCGGCCGTCGGACCGAACACGACCGGGATCCCCGCGATCTCCCAGGCACTGCGTGGCCGACCGCCGTCGGAGGATCTGTACGGCGAGGCCGGCGCCATCGCGGCGGAGCACTGTACGCCAGTGACCGACCAGCGCGGAAGCGCCGAATACAAGCGCCACCTCGCGGCCGAGCTGACCAGGCGTGCGCTGCGACGAGCGGTCGACCGCGTCAACGGCCGGGAGCTCTGACCGGCCATGCAGGTCACGATGACGGTCAACGGCGAGCAGGTGACCCGCGAGGTCGAGGGCCGGTTGCTGCTGGTGCACTTCCTTCGAGATCACCTTGGCCTTGACCGGCACCCACTGGGGGTGCGATACGAGCAATTGCGGCGCCTGCGCCGTGTGGCTGGACGGCGAACCGGTGAAGTCGTGCACGGTGTTGGCGGCGATGGCTGGCGGACACGAGGTACGCACCGTCGAGGACCTGGAACAGTTCGGCGAGCTTGATCCGATCCAGCGCGGTTTCATGCAGTGTCACGGGCTGCAGTGCGGATTCTGTACCCCCGGGATGCTGATGACGACGCGGGCACTGCTCGACAGCAACCCGGACCCGTCGGAGCAGGAGATCCGGGAGGCGATCTCCGGCCAGATCTGCCGCTGCACCGGTTACGCCTCGATCGTGCGCTCAGTCCAATGGGCCGCCGCTCAAGCGAGCTCGCCCGAGGTGCGCCATGAGTAGGTTCGTGGACAACGACCTCAGGCCGGTGGGGCATGGCCGGATGCTGCGCAAGGAGGACCCGCGGTTCATCCGGGGCCGGGGCAGCTTCGTCGACGATCTGCAGCTGCCCGGCATGCTGCACCTGGCGATCCTGCGGGCGCCGATCGCACACGGGCGGATTCTCAGTGTGGACATCAGCGCCGCTCAGGCGCATCCGAAGGTGAAGCTGGTCGTCACCGGGGCGATGCTCGCCGAGCGCGGAATGGCCTGGATGCCAACCCTGTCCGGCGACGTGCAGGCCGTGCTGGCCACCGACAAGGTCCGCTTCCAGGGCCAGGAGGTCGCCTTCGTCGTCGCCGAGGACCGGTACGCGGCCCGCGACGCGCTCGAGCTCATCGACGTCGAGTACGAGCAGCTGCCCGCCGTGGTCAACGTCCGCACCGCGCTCGACCCGTCAGCTTCGGTGATCCGCGATGATCTCGAGGGCAAGACCGACAATCACTGCTTCGACTGGGAGACGGGCGACCGGGCGACGACCGACGCGGTGTTCGCGCGCGCGGACGTCGTAGTCAGCCAGGACATGGTCTATCCCCGGGTCCATCCGGCGCCGTTGGAGACGTGCGGCGCGGTCGCCGACTACGACTCGGTCGAGGGCACGCTCACGTTGTGGTCCACGACGCAGGCACCCCATGCGCATCGGACGCTGTTCGCGATGGTCGCCGGCCTACCCGAACATCAGATCCGGGTGATCTCTCCGGATCTCGGCGGCGGATTCGGCAACAAAGTGCCGATCTACCCCGGGTACATCTGCGCGATCGTTGGCTCGTCACTCGACCGGCAAGCCGGTCAAGTGGACAGAAGACCGCTCGGAGAACCTCACCAGTACCGCCTTCGCCCGCGACTACATCATGCACGGCGAGATCGCGGCGACCAGGGACGGCAAGATCCTCGCCATCCGCACCCGCGTGCTCGCCGATCACGGTGCCTTTAACGGTGTCGCGGCTCCAACGAAATATCCGGCCGGCTTCTTCGGGGCCTTCACCGGCAGCTACGACATCGAGGCCGCCCACGCCACGATGACGGCCGTGTACACGAACAAGGCCCCCGGTGGCGTCGCCTACTCCTGCTCGTTCCGCATCACTGAGGCCGTGTACCTGGTCGAGCGCCTGGTCGACTGCTTGGCGCACGAGGTGGGGATGGACCCGGTGGAGCTGCGGCTGCGGAACCTGCTGCGGCCCGAACAGTTCCCGTACACGACCAAGACCGGCCTGGTCTACGACTCGGGCAACTACGAGCCGACGCTGCGTGAAGCGCTTGCGGATCGCGGACTACGACGCCTTGCGCCGCGAGCAGGAGGACCGGCGTGCGCGCGGCGAGTTGATGGGAATCGGCGTCTCCTTCTTCACCGAGGCGGTCGGCGCCGGACCACGCAAGGACATGGACATCCTCGGCCTCGGCATGGCCGACGGCTCGGAACTGCGCATCCACCCCACCGGCACGGCGGTGCTGCGGGTGTCGTGCCAGACCCAGGGGCAGGGCCACGAGACGACCTTCGCCCAGATCGTGGCCGAGGAGATCGGCATCCCGCCCGCGGACATCAAGGTCGTGCACGGCGACACGGACCAGACGCCGTTCGGCCTCGGCACGTACGGCAGCCGCTCCACCCCGGTGTCCGGAGCCGCGGCGGCCCTGGTCGCTCGCAAGGTGCGGGACAAGGCCCGGCTCATCGCCGCCGCCATGCTCGAGGTGTCGGTGGCCGATCTTGTTTGGGACAAGGGCGTTGTTCCACGTCGCCGGCGACCCGGCCAAGTCAGTCACCATCCAGGACATCGCGATGCGCGCGCACGGCGCCGGCGACCTGCCCGATGGCATCGAGGGCGGCCTCGAGGCACAGATCTGCTACAACCCGGAGAACCTCACCAGCCCACACGGCGCGTACATCTGTGTTGTCGATGTCGACCCCGGAACCGCCGTCGTCACCGTGCGCCGGTTCATCGCCGTAGACGACTGCGGCATCCGCATCAACCCGATGATCATCGAGGGGCAGGTGCATCGCGGGCTCACCGACGGCGTCGGCATCGCGCTCATGGAAATGATCGCCTTCGACGACGGCGGCAACTGCCTCGGGGCATCGTTGATGGACTATCTGCATCCCGAGCGCGCTCGAGGTGCCCGACTGGGAGACGGGATTCACGGTGACCCCGTCGCCCCACCATCCGATCGGGGCGAAGGGAGTGGGGGAGTCCGCCACCGTCGGGTCGCCGCCGGCCGTCGTCAATGCGGTCGTCGACGCGCTTCAAGCCGTACGGCCTGCGTCATGTCGACATGCCATTGACGCCGTCGCGGGTGTGGGCGGCCATGAACGGAAACCCACAGCCACCGATCTGACCGAGCTAGCTCCAGAGCGTCACGTGGATCGAAGGCCGGAACCGGCCAAGGGTGACCCCGGTGCCCCGCAACATGGCCTGGGTCGCGCGCGGTGTGGTGACGAATCGGGTCAGCTCGGCTGCCGCCGGCGGCGCGTGGAACTCATTGAGGGTGAGGATGCTCCACGCGCCCTGAGCCTGCAACGACTGGGCCGAGACCCGCTTCAGGTCGCCGTTGGCGAGGTCCTGCGAGACGGCGAACGACAGGGCCAAGGCCAAACCCTTGCCGCGCTTGGCTTCCTCGAGCGCCGCGGCGTGGCTCTGAAAGATTCGCTGATGATCCTCGGGAACGTTGATACGTCGCAGCATGCCCGGGATCACGCCGGTATCGTCAGCCGCCGACGGGCCTAGCAGCCACGTCTGCTCCCGGAGCGCGCTGATGCCCGGCTGGAGCTTGGTTATCGGATGATCCGGACCCGCCACCGCCACCACCTGGTAGTTCAGGAAGTGGGTACTGGCGATCGACGCGTCCAGACTGGCGGGGCGGGGACCGATCGCCACGTCGACCGCGCGGGTGAGCAACAGCGGCTCGAACCGGCCGGGACTATGGGTGCTGAGCTCGACGTCCAGATCGTTCGCCCGGTCGGCGAACAGCTCGATCAGACCGGGTGCGGCGTGCTCGGCGAACAGGGCTGAGGTCGCCACGCGCAGCAGCCGCCGGCCGCCGCCGGCCTGGCGTACCTCGAGGATGGTGAGATCCTGCAGGCTGAGCATCTCGGCTGCTCGACTGGCCAGACGCAGTCCGCCCGGCGTGAAGGCCAGACCCGACGACGTGCGGAGGAACAGCTTGTCGCCGAGCTCTTTACGCAACTGGCCGACGTGCAGTGATACGGCGGCCTCGGATACCGCCAGATCCGCTGCGGCCCTCTTGACCGAACCCAGCCGCACCACCGCGGCGAAGGCGCGCAACTGAGTCGGCGTCACACGCGTCCCTTCGTCCAGCGGCGGCCACGATCATATGGACGCGGCACATTCTAGATCCATCCCGTGGCGGCCAGGTACCGCTCGGTCGAATCGCCAGGATCGCGCCCGGTGGTGAGCGGTCCGGTGGTCGGCGCGTTGTACTCGCCGATCCAGTGGTCCTTCCACGACCGGTCGTACTGTTGCTCGTTGCAGGTCGGGCGGTAGATCGCGGCTAGTTCCTGGGCTATCTGTTCCCGGTGCGAGCGAAGTCCGCCGGGAACCACGTAGCTGCAGATGTAGACCCGCCACTGGTTGCCGGCGCGCTGGATCCAGCACGGCGCGCGGGGGTGGTTGAACGGAAGCCGCTCGGCCGACAGGTCGTCGGCGTGTCCGACGTAGATCACTGCGTAGGTCTCTGGCTTGGTATCCGGATCGGGCTTGTACAGGATCGCGTAGACCGCCGGGCTCGCCGGTGGTGTCCACCCGCCGAGCAGGCGAGGGCCCTCGAACGGGTAGCCGGCCAGCGAACCGAGCCTGATCATTCGAGGTCGCCGAGCGTCGTCGGCCTCGCTGATGGCGCCGATCTGGGCGATCGGCCACGCCGGAAGACCCGCCTGGGCCGACCGCACGGACGAACTCGGCCGAGGCCAGCTCCACCGCGGTTTCCCGGTCGTCGGCCTCGACGAGCAGCTGCGCGCCGTAGCGTGTCGTGCCGATACCGGAGGCGATCCCGCCCGACGGGGCCACCGCGTCCGCGAGCTCCACGATCTCTTCGCGGCTCATGATCCGGTCACCCTCGGCCACGACGTTCACACTCCACTTCACCGGCAGCTCCTCAGCTCATCGTGGGCAGCATCGCGGCCAGTTCTTCCAGACTGCGCAGGTTGTGCCCGGATAACAGCACGTCGATGTGTGGCGCAGCGACCATCATTCCGAGTGTGCTCGGCTGGAAGTCCCGCCCGTTGCCCTTGTGCGGGTTCATCCATACCACCCGGTGACACAGCCGGGACAGCCGCTCCATCGCGGTCGCCAGCACGTGCGGGTCGCCTCGGTCCAGCCCATCGGAGCAGATCACCACGATGCCGCCGCGGCACATGCCGCGCCGCCCCCAGTCGCGCACGAACGTGTCCAGTGAGGCGCCGATCCGAGTCCCGCCCTCCCAGTCGAAGACCGCCTTGGCCGCCTGTTCCATCGCGTCGTCGACCCGGCGCCGCTCCAGCGCCTTGGTGATACGGGTGAGCCGGGTACCGAAGCAGAACACCTCGACCCGGGCGTGCGCGCGCTTGGCCGAGTAGGCGAACTGCAACAGGTGACGGGAGTAGTCGGCCATCGAACCCGAGACGTCGAGAATCAGAATCAGCGGCCGCAGCCGTCGCCTTCGCTGGCGCCAGAAGAGCTTCGAGGGTTCGCCGTGCATTCGCATCGTCTCCCGGACGGTGCGACGCGGATCAGGATTGCGGCCGTCGCGGGCGGGAGAGGTACGACGCGTCCGCCGCTTCGGGGGAGAAAGCCGCATCCGCGACATGATCCGCCGAAGCGATGCCAGCTCCTCGGCGGTGCACGCCGTGAATGCCTTGTTCCTGAGCACTTCCGCCTCCGAGGCAACCAGGCCGAGCATTGCCTCCTGCTCCTCGCGGTCGTCCGTGCCGGGCTCGGTGGCCGGTACCTGCAGCACGGACTGCGTCTGCGCCGCGGCCCGGATGGTGAGTTTCAACTCCTCGGGAAGCGCGTCGCCCTCGTCGAGGAAGAACCGCTTGAACACCCGGTCGTAGACGGGAATCTGGTCGCGGCGGGTGACCATTGTGGTGCGCCCGGCCCAGTACAGATCCAACACGATCGGAAGGGTCGAGCGGCGCCATGGCGGCGCAGTAGCTGAGCACATCCCCGGAGCCGACGGCCAACCCCTCGCCGCGAAGTTGATCGGCGAACGCGACCAGCACGCTGACGAAGGGCGCCTCGTCAGGCACCTGTGGCGATCCCGTCCAGGTTCGCGCGTACCACTTCCAGATCGTCGCGTTCTTTCACCACGGCACCAATCGTCTCGTCGACCGTACGGGCATCGAGATCGGTCTCTCCCAGAACCTCGAGTGTGCGCACCCAGTCGATCGTCTCGGCGACGCCGGGAGGCTTGGCCAGGTCGAGGGCGCGCAGTCGGTTGACCGCGGCGACCACCTTGCGGGTCAACGTCTCGGAGACTCCCGGGGCCCGCACAAGAATGATCTCCACCTCCCGGTCCGGGCTCGGATAGCCCACCCAGTGGTAGAGGCAGCGCCGTTTCAGCGCGTCATGCAGTTCCCGGGTGCGGTTCGAGGTCAGGACGACCAGGGGTGGGCTTTCGGCCTTGATGGTGCCGATTTCAGGAATCGTGATCTGGAAGTCGGAGAGAATTTCGAGCAGGAATGCCTCGAACTCGTCGTCGGCCCGGTCGACCTCGTCGATGAGCAGCACCGCCTGGTCGCCGGCGCGGACCGCCTCGAGCAACGGGCGCTCGAGCAGGAACTTCGGACCGAACAACGTGTCGACCGCGCTGTCGTCGCCCAGGTGGCGCTCGGACAAGGCCCGGATCTGAAGCATCTGACGGGCGTAGTCCCACTCGTACAGCGCCTGGTTGGTGTCGATGCCCTCGTAACACTGCAGTCGGATCAGTCGGCGCCCGAGGACCGCCGCGAGCACCTTCGCGACCTCGGTCTTGCCGACACCGACCTCGCCCTCAATCAGGATCGGGCGGTCGAGCGACATGGCGACAAAGAGTGCGGTCGACAGCCCGCGGTCGGCCAGATAGCCACCGTTACGCAGGACCTGGGTCAGCTCAGCGACGGTCTCCGGACGGTCCATCGATCACTGCTCGGTGGGACCCAGCACGAGCTCGCGGACGGAGCCCGAGGTGCTCAACTTTCCCTCGCGCCGCAACCGCTCCCGCCACGCCTCGCGCAGATCCGAGCCCGGCTCCGCCATGCCGTCGAAGCTGACGTCCTTCATGTTCTTGCAGCTCTGCGTCGGCCCGCACGCTTCGTCGAGGTCCTCGCCGCTCTGTCCGTCCGCGGCCCACACCGCACGCAGCACGTCAACGGCTTCATCGGGTTCATACGTCATGGCCAACATCCTCTCCGGCCGCATGCACGAGGGTCAAGACCAACCCTAGGCCGCGCCAGCGGGTTATGCGAAGCTGATTAAGGCTTCGCTTACGTCGAGTGGATCGAGCCGGACCGGGCGCGCAGCGAGCCCCCGCTGGTCCTCGACGAAACTGCCAGCGCCTCGGCGACGATGGCGACCGCGATCTCGGCTGGCGTGTTGGCACCGATGTCCAGACCGGCCGGGCCGTGGACGCGAGCCAGGTCGGTGACCCCCCGGTACGCCAGCCAGTCCGCCCGGGACTGCTGGGTCCGGCGCGACCCCAGCGCCCCGATGTAGCCGACCTGACCAGCCAGCGCCGACGCTAGAGCGGGGCCGGCAAGATCGTCGTCGTGGCTGATCACCACTACCTTGTCCAGAACGGCGAGCCCCGCGATCACACCGGTCGCGATACGCCGTTCCGTGACCACCTGGGTCTGCCAGCCGAGCAGGTCCACCATGGCGCACAGAGCATCCGCGATCGCTCCGGCCCCGATGATCACCAGTTTCGGAACCGGCCACAGCACCGTTGTCACCGCGTCCGGCGAGACGAGCGTATCGCTGGCGCCTCGGCCGAACAGCCGCGCGACTTCCTCACCCGCATCGGCAATCGTCTCCGGGCCGAACATCGCGACGTCCAACACCCGGTCACCATCGACACGCGTCACCAGGCAGAGCGGGTCACGGTTGCGCAGCCGCTCCCACAAGCCGGCCGGCAGGTCGACCGCCGGGATCAGCAGGCAGCGCGCCACCCCGCCACACGACAGGCCGGCCAGCTCGGCCTCCAGATCGCCGACGTGTAGCTCCGAGATTCGACCGGTAGCGCCCTGTTCCGACAGGTCAGCGATCTGGTTATCGAGCGAGCCCGACAGCAGCGAGCCGATCCGGCCGCCGCCCGGCGTGATCGCCAGCGCCTCGTTCTTGTCCCGGGAACTGAATCCCTGCGTCTCGATCACCCATGCGACGTCGACCCGGGTGCCCGCCCGCAGACATGCCGACACGCTCAACGCGATCTCGTACACGCTCACAGCCTAGGTGCGCGCTCGTGGCTTGCCCAGGCCAGGATGGCCGGGCCGGCGTGTCCGGGTCTGGTTGGCATGGTTCAGTTGAAGTCCACAACCCCGTGGGTTGTTGCCACAACCGCAGGGGGTGTTGAGTCGACGCGACACATGTCGCCTCGGCACGGTTATCCACAGGCGTATGACAGCCACTGGCGGAACCGGCTTTGGCCCGTGAAGCTCGCATGCGTGCAAAGGGAGAACCTCGCGGAGGTCGTTGGGTCTGTCCTGAGCGCCGAACGGAACCGGGCCCAGCTCTCCCAGGCGCAGCTGGCGGAGCGGCTCGGCGTCAGCCAGCAGTGGCTCTCGCGCATCGAACGAGGGCGCGTCAATGCCAACTTAGCCACCGTGCAGCGATACTTCGCGGCGCTCGGCAAGCAGCTCAGGGTGGAGGCGGTCCCGCTTCAGGTCGACATCGACATCGACAGAGTCCTCGCGAAAGCACCCGAACTGCGTGAGCGAGAGATTGAGGCGCACGGCAGCCTGCTGCGCGCCTTGCGCGATGTCCCGTTTGCGGTGACAGGTCACGTGGGCGCGTTGGCGCAGGGCGCGCCTATGGACAGTCCGCCGTGGATCGACATAGTGGTCGCCGCCCGGGACCTGGACGCACTTGCGGCCATCATGGAGATGTCGTTCTGCCTGCGGTGGAGCGAGAAGTGGGATGACTGGGGCCGCGACCCAATAGACCCGCGGAAACCCGGTGCGCCCAGATGGAAACTTCGCCAGAGCGAAGTGCGGCTGCAGATCGTCGACACGCTGCCGCCCACCATCGAGGTGCGCGTCGGGGAGCATCTACTGTGCGTCGTTCCGATCGCCGAGATCGAGCGGGACGATCCGTGGGTGCATGGACTCATGACGCGCTGGCGCAGCCGTGCGAGGATCGACGTGTGACGGCACCGGAGGTCTACGTGGCGGGCGGACTACCCTCCCCAATGGAGGACCTGTCCGCATTCACCGATGGCTGGCTGGGTAACCGGCGGCTGTCCGAACACACCCGCAACGCGTACCGTCGCGACGTGCAGTCGTGGTTGCGCTGGTGCGAAGAGCGTGCGCTCAACCCGATGTCAGCCACTTTCGTCCACGTGAACGCGTACGCTCGTGAACTCGAGTCCACACTGGACAACCGTACCGGAAAGGTGCTGACACCCGCCACGGTCGCTCGGAAGATGTCCGGCCTCTCGAGCTGGTACGGCTTCCTGCTGAAGATTAACGCTCTGCCGGTCAACCCGGTCGGGGGAGCGGACCGGCCGCAGGTGGCCCGCGACCACTCCGCGACGATCGGCCTGAGCCCGTCCGAAGTGGACGCCCTTCTCGTTGCCGCCGAGACGCACACCGGCCCGGCCCGGGTGCGCAACCACGCGGTGATCGCCGTCCTCGCGGACCTCGGCCTACGGGTCGGGGAGGTAGTCGGCCTCGACGTCTCCGACCTCGGCTACGAGCGCGGGCATCGCAGCATCCGGTTCACCGGTAAGGGCGGAGTGAAACGGCGGCGGGCGCTGACCCCACCGAGCACGGCGGCGGTCGAGACGTACCTGATGCAGCGCTGCATGAGCGTCGGCGTCGCGATGGACGAGCTGACCGGCCCGCTGTTCGTTACCACGACGGGGGCCCGGTTGGACCGCCACGCTGTCTTCCGTCTCGTGCGCCGGTTGGCCGAGCGGGCCGGCATCCCGGCCTGGGCCGATCTGTCTCCGCACTCACTGCGCCACGCGTTCGCCACCACGGCCCGCGCCGTCGGGGTGCCGCTGGAGGACGTGCAGGACGCGATGGGGCATGCGGACCCGCGCACGACCCGTCGGTACGACCGGGACCGGCACAACCTCGATCGCGATCCCTCATACGCGATCTGGACCGCGCGGGCGCGACGCGGGCAACGGGTCACAGGCCAGTGAGTGCAGCGAGCGCGAACCGCCCCTCATCGAGCATCGCCGGCACGGACGTCCACATGAGACACGACGCCGCATCGACGACCTTGTGCCTTCGCGACTGCCGGGGCATGCACGCCTGCACCAACAAGGCGCGGATCGTCCGCCCGGCCAGGTCGCGGTCGGGCAGGGTGCCCGCGAGCACCTCCGCGAAGGGGAGCGATTCCACGATCCGGACCAGGAGATAGGCGAGGTTGTCCCGGTCGTCGACAATCCACGGCCCGGGCGGGGCGGCCTCGTCGAAGAGCTCCTTCACCGCCTTGACGCTGCGCCGGTGCATGCCGCCGCCGGCGGGGGTGAACAGCACCCGGGTGGCGGCCTCCGGCTCCGTAGCGATGAAGTGCCGCAACGGCCGGCAGTCAAGAAGCTCGTCGGAGAATCGCCGGACCACGTCGAGGACGCCCTCGATGCCGTTACCGCTGCGGCGCGCCCGGGCCCGGTCCATACTCTCCTCGGCGAGATGCCAGAGCACCTCACCCAGGAGCCGGTCGCGGCTGTTGATGACCCGGTAGAGAGTTGCCCGACTCACGGCCAGGGCCAGCGCGAGTTCGTCCATGTCCACGGTGCCGTGCTGACGGAAGTATGCGCAGCCGGCCGAGGTCACCTGTTCGACACTGATCACGCGTGCGCCCACCACTCTGGCGATGGCGACCTCCCCCCGACACGAGCTACTCTTTCTCGTCTTGCGCCAAATCGAGCACGGCAGGACAAAATGAGCGGGCAGAATGAATAGCCGCTCTGGAACGATGTCTAATGCCGAGGGAGACGGTTTGTCAAGCCATCGAGCACGCACCGGACAAGCGGAGTCAACCGACAACAGTAATGAAATCGAGTCCGAGCAACGGTACGTCTCACACCTGTACGGCCGCTTCGACGCGATGCGCGCACGGACAGCCGGCCGGTTGGCCGATGTGTTGCGCGACAACGCGACGACACACCAGGGACGGTCCGAACGGGACACCGTCGCGGCGATGTACACCCAGTCACTGGCCGAACTCGATGGTGTCGAGAGCGGACTGTGTTTCGGCCGCCTCGATTTTCATAACGGGCAGCGCACCTATCTCGGCCGGGTCGGCATATTCGACGACAATGCCGATCACGAACCACTCCTGATCGATTGGCGCGCGCCCGCGGCCCGCCCGTTCTACCTCGCCACCGCTGCCGCGCCGCTCGGAGTGGACAGGCGCCGGCACATCCGGACCCGGGACCGCGTCGTGACCGGGCTCGATGACGAGGTGCTCGACCTTGCCCAGGCGTCGCACACTGCGGGGACGGGCGGACTCACCAGCGAGTCGGCCCTACTCGCCGCACTCACCTCCGGACGCACCGGCCAGATGCGCGACATCGTCGCGACCATCCAGGCCGAGCAGGACCACATCATCCGGGCCGACCTGGGCGGCGTCCTCGTGGTACAGGGAGGACCGGGCACCGGCAAGACCGCCGTGGCACTGCACCGGGCGGCGTACCTCCTCTACACCTACCGGCGGGAACTGGCCACCAGAGGTGTGCTCATCGTCGGGCCGAACACGACCTTCCTGCGCTACATCGCACAGGTGCTGCCGTCGCTCGCCGAAACCGGAGTTCTGCTGCGCACGCTCGCCGACCTCTACCCGGGCGTCCGGGCCAGCCGGACCGAGCCCGCGCACGCGGCCGAGATCAAGGGCCGGCTGTCGATGGTCGACGTGCTGCTCCGGGCCGTACACGATCATCAGCGGGTGCCGGACGAACCGTTGGAGCTGCTCGTCGACAAGGAGAACCTGGTCCTGATGCCGGCCGCGGTCGAGCACGCCCGTACCCGGGCCCGCCGGTCGGGCAAGCTGCACAACGACGCCCGGGCGGTATTCGCCCGCCACGTCATCGAGGCGCTGACCGCCCAGGTCGCCGAGGCGATCGGCACCGACCCGTACGCGGACGACCCGCTCGGCGGCGACGACGCGCCCGGCGATCCGATGCTGCTCGGCGCGGCCGATCTCGACGACATCCGGGCCGACCTTGAGGCCGACGCAGGCGTACAGGCGGCGTTGGACTGGCTCTGGCCGATTCTCACGCCGCAGCAATTGCTCGCCGACCTGTTCGCCGATGCCGAAGCGATCGCCTCCGCCGCGCCGGACCTGACCGAATCCGAGCGGGCGTCGCTGCTGCGTGGGCCGGGCGGCTGGACGCCGGCCGACGTGCCGCTCCTGGACGAAGCGGTGGAGCTGCTCGGGGTGGACGAGGAGGCGGAGCGGGCCAGATTGGCCGCAGAGCGGCGGCGGCGGGAGATGTACGCACAGGGTGCGCTCGACATTGCCGAAGGCTCCCGGCCACTCGATCTCGAAGACGAGGAGCATCCGGAGATCCTGCTCGCCGGGGATCTGCTTGATGCCGCCACCCTCGCCGACCGGCAGGCACTGGCGGAGCAGGTCACCACGGCCGAACGGGCCGCCGCCGACCGCACCTGGGCGTTCGGCCACATCATCGTGGACGAGGCGCAGGAGCTTTCCCCGATGGCGTGGCGGCTCCTAATGCGCAGGAGCCCGACGCGGTCGATGACCGTGGTCGGCGACCTGGCCCAGACGGGCGACCTCAGCGGAGCGTCGTCGTGGCCCGCCGTCTTCGGGCCGTACGTGGCCGACCGCTGGCGCCTGACCGAGCTTACGGTGAATTACCGCACGCCGGCCGAGATCATGGCGCTGGCTGGCGCCCTGCTCGCAACGATCGACCCGGCGCTGCGGCCGCCGACCTCGGTCCGGGCGACGGGCGAGCAGCCGCGGGTGATCCGGGTCCAGCCCACTGATCTCACCGCCGCAACCGCCTCGGCGGTGGGGGACGAATGGACGCGGCTCGGCGAGGGGCGGCTCGGGGTGATCGTTCCCGCGGAGCGACTGCCCGACTTCGCCGCGGCAGTACGAGCGGTGGTGCCCGAGGCGACGGTCGGCGCCCGAGCGGATCTGACCGTGCCTGTGGCGGTACTGACCGTACGGCAGACGAAAGGGCTGGAGTTCGACTCGGTGATCGTCGCCGACCCGGGCGCGATCGAATCCTCCTCGCCGCGTGGACGCAGTGACCTGTACGTCGCACTCACCCGGGCGACGCAGCGCCTCACCGTGGTCACCGACGGCTGGCCGGACGGCCTCGGCCGGGCTCTGGTCGACTAGGAGCGCGTCGGCGAGCGCCAGCGAGCTGCGCGCGACGCGGGCTGGAACATGGCATCGACTAGGCTCGGCTGACATGCGGGCATTGCTGCTGGAGGGAATCCATCCCGACGCCGTCGCCCGGCTCAAGGCGGACGCGTACGACGTCGAGACGCTCGGCCGGGCAGCTGGACGAGGCCGAGTTGCTGGACCGGATCGGCGATGTGGAGCTGCTCGGCATTCGCTCCAAGACAAGGGTCAGTGCCAAGACGCTTGCGGCGGCGCCGCGCTTGCTTGCGGTGGGTGCCTTCTGCATCGGCACCGATCAGATCGACCACGCCGCCGCCGCGACGAGCGGGATCGCGGTCTTCAACGCGCCGTTCTCCAACACCCGCAGCGTGGTCGAGCTGGCCCTGGCCGAGATCATCGCGCTGACCCGCCGGCTGACTGAGAAGAACGCCGGTATGCACGACGGCGTCTGGGACAAGGCCGCCGAGGGCAGCCACGAGGTGCGCGGCCGCACCCTCGGCATCGTCGGGTACGGCAACATCGGCACGCAGCTGTCGGTGCTCGCCGAGAGCATCGGCATGACCGTGTACTTCTACGACACGGCGGACAAGCTCGCGCTCGGCAATGCCCGCCGGTGCGCCACGCTGGACGAGTTGCTCGCGGTCGCCGACGTCGTCACGTTGCATGTGGACGGTCGCCCCGGCAACAGCGGCTTCTTCGGCGAGGAGCAGTTCGCCCGGATGCGGCGGGGCAGCCTTTTCCTGAACCTGAGCCGCGGATTCGTCATTGACCACGCTGCGTTGCGCAGCCATCTCGAGTCGGGCCATCTCGCCGGCGCCGCGATCGACGTCTTCCCGAGTGAGCCGAAGGGCCGGGGTGACGAGTTCGTCTCCGAGCTGCGCGGCCTACCTAATGTCATCCTCACCCCGCACATCGGAGGGTCCACAGAGGAGGCTCAGGCTGACATCGGCTCGTTCGTGGCGAACAAGCTCGCCCAGTTCGTCAGCGACGGCACGACCACCCTCTCCGTGAACCTCCCGCCGGTGGCACTGCCGCAGCAGCCGGGGGTGCACCGGCTGGCACACCTGCACACCAACACGCCGGGTGTGCTCGCCGCCGTCAACGGCATCCTGGCCGAGCACGACGTGAACGTCGAGGGGCAGCTGCTCGCAACCCGCGGCGAGGTCGGCTACGTGCTCACCGACATCGGCGTGGACTACGCCGAGGACGTGCTGGCGCAACTGCGCGCGATGCCACAAACGATCCGGCTCCGCGTCCTGTCCTAGACCGTTGCGCGGTGTAAGGAAGGGCCCCTTCCATACCGTTTCTGTCAATAAAGGGCCCCTTCCTAATCGGTCTCCGTTAGGGGCAGAGCACCTCGAACATCTGGTGGGCGTCCACGGCCGTCTCGTCGGCGGTGAGGCGGGCCCGGCCCCAGAGCTCGGCGGCAACCTTGGTGGCCTCGTCGTTGGTGGCGGCAGCGTGCTCGACGAGCAGAGCCAGCGCCAGTGCGTACCCCATCGTCAGGGCCATCTGCCGCGCCCCGGCCATGACCGCCGCATCCTGCGGATTCGCCGCCGCGGCCGGCAACGCGTCGGTCAGGGCGAAGCGAGCGGCGCGCAGCCCATCGACGGCGCCGCCGATGAGCATGGTCGAGGCCTGCATCGTCGCCTCGTCCAGCTTCGCGATGAATGCCTGTCCCAGCCCGGGCTCACGCGACAGCGCCCGCACCACGTCGACGGAGAGCACGTTGGTGGTGCCCTCCCAGATCGGTAGCACCTGTGCGTCCCGAAGGAAGCGGGGGAAGCCGGTGTCCTCGACGTAGCCGGCGCCGCCAAAGCACTCCAGGTACTCGCTCGCCGAAGCGACCGCGAGCTTGCCAGTGGTGAGCTTCACCAACGGCGCCACAAGCCGAAGCTCCGCCTCGGCGGCGACGTCGTCATCGACCTCGACCCGGCCCAGTAACGCGAAGGCGTGTGCGGCCAGCGCGAACGCAGCCTGCGCGTCGACGGCCAAGGTGGCCAGGGTGGCGCGGTGCAAAGGATTCGTCGACAACCGTCCACCCGCGACACTGCGGGCGTCGGCGTACGCCCGGGCGTAGGCGAGGCCGCGCCGCATCCCACCCGCGGCGGCCGCCGCATTGTGCAGTCGGGTGACCACCACCAGGGTCATCATCCGGGCGAGCCCACCCCCATCGGGGTTGCCCACCGGCAGCGCGTAGGCGTCCTGGAGTCCCACCTCGGCCGTGGGCACGGCCCGGGTGCCCAGCTTGTCCTTGAGGCGGCGCAGCTTCACGCCGGGTGCGGCCGAATCTCGTGCGATCGTGGAGCCGGACAGCGGCGAGTCCTCCGCGTACCGGGGAATCAGGAACGGCGCCAGTCCCTTGCTGCCAGCGACCTCCGGGTGCGGCCGTACGAGTGCTACCGCCATCGCCGAGTCGATGGCCGAGCAGAACCACTTCTCACCCTGGATCCGCCAGGAGCCGTCGGCGGCGGGATGGCCGGTGGTGGTGGCCCGGCCCACGTCGGACCCACCCTGCGACTCGGTCATCCACTGCCCACTCGTGATGGCAACGGTCGGGTCGGTCGCGACCAGGCGCGGCAGCCAGGCCTCCCGAAGACTCGAGTCCACATCGGAGCGTGACAGCAATGCGGCCGCGCCGTCGGCCATCGCCACCGGGCAGGTGAACGTCGCCGACTCGGGGCCGTACACGTGCAGCAGCGCATGCTGGACCACCCGGGCACCAGCTCCCCACCGGGCGCGGGCTTCGGCCAGGTACGGCAGCGCCACCAGAGCGTGCTCGGCTGCCGCCACCCGCTGCCGCTCCCAACCGGCACTCGCCTCGACCCGATCCACCCGGGCGCCCCAGCCGTTGTACCGGTGCAGCACCGGCGGGTGCGCCTCGGCGTCAGCGTGGGCCGCCCGCAGGGGACCCATCACTTCGGCCGCGAGCGCCTTGAGCGGACCATCGGCGGCGGCCATGCCGTCGTCGCCGAGCAGTCGACCCAGCCACGACCGCAGCACGGGGTCGTCGGCGTACACGTCGGGCAGCGCCGGCATGGTCTGTACGTAGCGCGGCATGTGCGCGTCCTCCTTCTGGTCGCGATTGCGGGGCTCGCTGGCGCTCGCTCCTCACGCTCCCGGTAGTCAACCTTGCCCGGCCTGATCGCCGCCACCCGCCGCGGCCGGGCCGAGGTCGCCGGCACGATGGTGGCGACGGCACAGCACCTGGTAGCGGACCTCCTCGCCGGCATCCTCGCCGGTGTCGCCGATGACGACCTGTTCGCCCTCCCGGGCCACCACGCCTGCCGACCACGCGCGCGTTGAGCTGGCCCTCTCGGCCACACCAACAGAGCACCTCGACCTGCAGCCGGGCCACCTCGTCGGCGAGCTCGAAGAGCCGCCGCGAGGCGGGGAACAGCTCCGCCCGGAAGTCGGTGGCTAGGCCGAAGGCGAAGACGTCCACGTCGTGCACGTCGACGAGGTCGGCCATCTGCTCCACCTGGGCGAGGGTGTAGAAGCACGCCTCGTCGCAGATCAGGTAGTCCAGCCGCTCGCCGGCGGCCCAGCGCTGCCGGACCAGCGCCACCAGGTCCAGGTCGTCGGTCACCTCGATCGCCTCGTGCGCCAGTCCGATCCGGGTGGTGACCCGCGGGCCGGCCGAACGGTCGTTGCGGGTGAGCACGAGACCCCGACGACCTTGTCGAGAGTGGTTGTAGTCCATCTGCAAGGCAAGGGTCGACTTGCCGCAGTCCATTGGGCCGTAGAAGAACTTGAGCTGGGCACCGTCGCGTAGCCGGCGGTCGCCGGCGGCGTGACAGACCGGGGAAAGGGCCGAGGTGGTCACGGCCTCGGAGCCTAGCTCGCTCGCGCGGCGGTGACCCGCAACCGGCCCGAATCGGCTCTCAGCTTCCGGTCGCCCGGGCGCGCACGGTCAGTGACTGGTAGTGGTGGCCATCCATCGCGACCGTGTGAAAGTCGAGGATCGTGAAGTCACGCGACACGAACTGCTGGATCCGTTCGTCGGTACGCCAGGCAAAGAACCGCTTCGGCTCGTGCTCGTCGTTGTCGAGCGGACCCTCCCGGTCCTCGCCGCCCCAGACACCCAGATACATGACGCCGCCCGGGCGCAGGAGCGCGGCGAGACTGGCCAGCACCGTGGGCAGGTCGACGTCGGGCACGTGCAGCAGGCAGTTGACGGTGTACACGGCGTCGAACGAGGAGGATGGGAAGTCGAGCGCCAGTACGTCAACCACGCGCGCGTCGAGCCCCTTGGCCCGGCAGTACTCGACCATCGCCGGGGACAGATCCGTGGCGACGACCTCGAGGCCGGCGGCGGCGAAGAAGGCGCTGTCATGGCCGGTGCCGGCACCCACCTCGAGCAGGCGTCGGCAACCCTCCTGACGTATCCGGGTCAGAAAGGCGTCCCGCTCGGCCAACCGCCACGTCTGCGTGACCATGTTCTCGCGCAGCTCGGCGCCGCGGTCGTAAGCCGTACGCAGGTCGGCGATGACATCGTTGTAGCGCACCATCAGAGCACGCGAGGCGGTGTGTTGCCGGCGGCGATGATGGCCCGGCGCATCGGGATCGCGAGCAGCGCCACGAAGCCGATGACGAAGAACAGCACGATGGACACGATCGCGACCTGGTACTCGCCGGTCATCTGCAGCGAGATTCCGAACACCAGCGGACCCATCCAGCTCGTGCCCTTGTCGCTTATCTCGTAGAAGCCGAAGTACTCGCCCTCCTTGCCAGCCGGGATCAACTGGCTGAACAGCGACCGGCTCAGCGCCTGGCTGCCACCGAGCACGATGCCGAGCGCGACACCCAGGATGAGGAACGGTACCGCCTCGCCGACCGGCAGGAAGTAGGCCGCGATGACCACGATCGTCCACAGCACCAGGCTTGCCAGCACGGTCTTCCAGGCGCCGAAGACCCGCGCGATCCGGCCCAGCAGTACCGCACCACCGAAGGCCGTGAACTGCACGATCAGGATGGTGACGATCCGAGTCTGGTCGTCGAGCAGCAGGTATTCGGAGGCGTACTGGCTGGCCACGCCGATGACGGTCTGAATGCCGTCGTTGTAGACCAAGAACGCGACCAGGAAGAAGAGCGTCAACGGGTACGCCTTCATGCCCCGCAGCGTCTGACCGAGCTGCTTGAACCCGCCGGTGAGCGCCGAACCTCCGGTCCGCACCACATGGTGTGGCTCCGGGTCTTTGAGCATGAGCAGCGGCAGCGTGGTGAAGATCGCCCACCAGATGCCGGCCGAGGCGAGCGAGATCCGGACGATCAGGCCTTCGGTCTCGTCGGTCTTGAAGGAGTAGGCGGCGAGGTTGACCAGAAGCAGCACGCCGCCGCCGACGTACCCCATGCCCCAGCCGAGGCTGGACACCCGGTCCCGGTCGTCGGGGTTGGCCAGGCTCGGCAGGAAGGAGTTGTAGACGACGATGCTGGCGCCGAAGGAGACGTTCGCGACCAGGAAGAGCCCGCCGCCCAACAGATAGTTGTCGCCGGTGAGGAAGAAGAAGCCACAGGTAGCGGCGGCACCGATGTAGGCGAACAGCGCCAGCAACTTCTTGCGGTGTCGGGTCCGGTCGGTCAGCGCGCCGGTGACCGGCAGCACCAGCACCTGCAGGATCACCGACAGCGAGAGCACGTACGCGTAGAAGGACAGCGGCGAGACCGGCAGGCCGAGCGGGTAGAGCCGGGCGTCCCCGCAGGCGTCACCTGTGCAGTTGGCCGCGTCTTTAGCGATCGCGGTCAGGTACGGGCTGAGGAAGACCGCGATGACCGTGGTGGAGAAGGCCGAGTTGGCCCAGTCGTAGAAGTACCAGCCGACCCGTTCGCGGCGGGTGCTCGGGCTTGCCTGGTCGCCGGCGGGTGGTGCGTCGGTGGTGGAGCTGGACATGGCTCTCTCCCGGGGTCAGGCGCCGGAGGGCCATTGGCCCCGGGCGGTCAGGACATCGCGCAGCACCTCGATGCGATCGGTCATGATGCCATCCACACCGAGATCAAGTAACTCCCGCATTTCGGCAGGATCGTCGATCGTCCAGACATGAACCTGCAGCCCGAGCCGGTGCGCGTGCCGCACGAACCGGGCGTCTACCACCCGTACCCCGGCATACCGAACCGGTACCTGAGCCGCGGCCACGCTCGGCACGAAGCCGGCCAGGCCACGGCCGTGCAACGACGCCAGCCGCAACGCGACCACCTCCCGCTGGCCGAGCGAGGTGGCCTGGCGTGGCCCGCACACGCGCCGCGCCCACCGGATCCGCCGGTCGCTGAACGACGCGAGCAAGACCCGGTCGCGGGCGTTGAGCTTCCAGATCGCCTCGATCGTGGGATCCACGGCCGAGTCGGCCTTGAGGTCGACGTTGAGCCGGCAGTCGGGAAAGGTGTCAAGCAGATCGGCGAGTGCCGGCACGACTGCCGCACCGTCGACCCGCAGCGACATCAGGTCGGCCCAGGTGAGATCTTCGATCCGGCCAGGGCGGCCGAGCATCCGGTCGAGAGTGTCGTCATGGAACGCGACCGGCACGCCGTCGGCGGTCGCGTGCACGTCGGTCTCGAGGTACCGGTACCCGGCCGCGACCGCACGCTCGAAGGCGGCCATCGAGTTCTCGTCGCCGACCGCGGCGCCCCCGCGGTGGGCGAACGGAATCGGCGTGGCGGCATCCAGGTATGCGTACCGGTGGGCCACGTCGCCTCCCGCACCATCGTCGAGTCTCAATGGCTTCGCCCCTGTGGGGCTCGCAAGCTCGCTCCTCGGGCTCGCGGACCTCAATGGCTTCGCCCTGTGGGGCGCGCAAGCTCGCTCCTCGGGCTCGCGGTTGGCACAAGTATGTGGTACCGCGGGCACGCGGTGGGTAGTGCCCCGAGGCGCCAGCCCGCAGGTTAGACGCTCGGGGACGACCTCGTCACTGCGCGTACCCGGGCCAGCGAAACCGGGCGGGTGTGGTCACGGAACCGGGGCAGCCGGGGTTCGTCCTTACGCAGAGGCGCGAGCTCGGCGGCGATCGCGTCCATGATCCGGTCACTGGCCCGCTGCGCGTGGCCGACCGCACCGACCCTCAGGCCGGACAGGTCCACCGGCGCTCCGAAGTGGACCCGAACGATCGGCCGCCGCCACAGCGATGAGATCAGCGTCCGCCACATCTGCCGCCGCCCGTGATAGGCGATCACCTCGTGCGAGCCCCAGATCGCCACCGGCACGACGGGTACGCCGCTGGCCAACGCGAGCCGCGCGATTCCGGTCTTCGCCCGCTCGGGCCACATCGCGGGGTCAAGACCGATCCGCCCCTCCGGGTAGATGAACACCACCGAACCGGCCTCGAGCGCGGCGACGGCGTCCGGTACGGCGTTGGCGACCGTGTCGCGACCGCGGTCCACCGGGATATGGCCGGCGGCCTGCATCAGGGGCCCGATCACCGGTGCCCGGAAGAGGCCGCCGGTGGCCATCATCCGTGGCGCGATACGCGCTCGGCGGCTGGCCGCGGTGGTGGCGATGGGGTCGAAGGTGGCGATGTGGTTGCCGGCCAGGATGAGCGGCCCGTTGCGGAGCTCGGGTGGCAGGTCGCTGGTGACCTGCAGGCGGCAGACAGCCGAGACGACTACCCCGGCGAGCCACAGCACGAACCGCCACAGCAGCGGCGCTCGCCAGCGCGGGGCCTCAGCGGGGGTGGTTGACATGGTGCGCCGATATTGCCACAGGGCGCGTATTGCCACAGGGCTACGCGCGCCTGCTCAGCTCAGTTCTGCGAGGCGGGATTCGATCTCGGCGAGTTCGGCGCGCAGACGCTGGGCACGATGCTCCGCCTCGGCGCGCTCGGCCGCCATGATGCCGGCGACCGCGTCGTGTACGCCGGGCACCTCGATCAGGGCCAAAATTCGCAACGCGTCGGTGGGCCCGATCGGGTATGGCTTGGCCAAGGCTTTCGAGCCGTGCTGCGCGGCGACGGTCCACCGCTGGTCGGCGTAGGTGAGCGTGACCACGAGCGGCGCGGGCGTCTTCGGCGGCCTGGGTTGCTTCGGAACTTTGGCCACGGCCGGCGCTGGGACCGGCGGAGCCGCCGACGCATCAGCGGCACGGGTACGGCGCGTGGGCACCCGGATCTCCTCTCTGCCGGCGGTCGCTGCGACGCGGGCAGCCGCGGGCCGTACCGGCTGGCGCGTGGGTGCTGCTGTCGTCGCCTCCGCGTGCCGTCGGGACACGGCCAGATCCGCGGGGGAGAACGGCAGCTCATCCTTGCCGAACCGGACCACGATCCACTCATCGGAGCCGGTCGGATCGGTGAGCTCGGTGACGTGGCCGGCGTTGCCCGCCATCTGCCCGGCCCGGGCAGTGAACACGACCCGCGGTCGCCTGCCGGCGGCCAGCGAATCCCGGATGCTGGCGAGGTCGGCGGGCGAAAGACCCAGCACGGGTGCGGCCACGCGATCTTCTTACCACCGGCGCGGGTCGGTGCCCCGCCAACACACCCGGAGCTGACGAAGCCGCGAGATTGACGAAGGCCCGAGATTGATGAAGGCCCGGAGCCGTGTGGCTCCGGGCCTTCATGCACCGAGGGGAGGTTGGTGCGGGTTGTGCTGGGGTGTTACTTGATGCTGGCGGCGATGTCGGCGTAGGGGCCGGTGCCGTGCAGGGCCTCGATGATGTCGCCGGCCTGCGCCTCGTGCTTGGCGTAGTGGTCGGGGTAGGCCGAGACCTGAACCTTCTGCGCGGCGGTGGTCAGCGGCATGCTCTGCCAGCCGTTGACCTCAACGAGTCCCTTGTAGAACGCGGTGGCCGAGTAGTTCGGGTCGGTGATCTGCTCAACGGTGCCCCAACCCGAGGACGGGCGCTGCTGGAACAGGCCCTGCGAGTCGTGGTCGTTGCGCTCACCCAGGTCACCCAGGTTCTTCAGGTTGGTCTCCTGCAGCGAGGTGGCCACCGCGATGGTCCAGGCCCGCGGCGGCAGGCCCATGGCCTTACCGGCGTCCACAATGGCCTTGGCGTTGCTCATCTGCTCCGCGGTGGGAGGCGACTGCTTCTGCTCGGCCGTCACGGCCAGCGGGTGCAACTGCTCCTGCGTCGGCGCGCCAGCCGCGACAGCGGCGGCGGGAGCCTCAGCGGCGGCCGGAGCCGGGGCGGCGGCCGGGTTGACCGGGTCGCTGGCCAGAGCAGCGCCCGGCAGGGCGAACACGCCGGCAACCGCGAACGCGGCCGCGGCGGTAACAGCGTGAAGACGGGTACGGGTGGACGTGCTCGTACGGATACGGTCGACGTTGACCACAAGTAGATCCGTTCTTCTCGGGGGACGACGCCGTCATGGCGCCTCGCCCGGGGGGTCCGGGCGGCCCGGGGTTCCGGGCACCCACCGTTCAACCACCCCCACATGTCGGGCAATCCCGAAATGCCCTCATGTAACCGCCGTCACGGACCGTGAGCGCGAACCAGACCCGCCACGCTCCACCGCAGTACCACATCTGAGATACCGTCCCAGATATGACCGATACCAGCAGGTCGGTGAGAGATCGACGAAGGCCCGGAGCCGTGCGGTTCCGGGCCTTCGTGCACCGAGGGGAGGAGCGGTGCTACTTGATGCTGGCGGCGATGTCGGCGTAGGGGCCGGTGCCGTGCAGCGCCTCGATGATGTCGCCGGCCTCCGCCTCGTGCTTGGCGTAGTGGTCGGGGTAGGCCGAGACCTGGACCTTCTGCGCGGCCCTGGTCAGCGGCATGCTGTCCCAGCCGTTCACCTGGACGAGTCCCTTGTAGAACGCGGTGGCGGCGTAGTTCGGGTCGGTGATCTGCGCCACGGTGCCCCAACCCGAGGTCGGGCGCTGCTGGAACAGGCCCTGCGAGTCGTGGTCGTTGCGCTCACCCAGGTGGCCCAGGTTCTTCAGGTTGGACTCCTGCAGCGAGGTGGCCACTGCGATCACCCAAGCCCGCGGCGGCAGGCCCATGGCCTTGCCGGCGTCCACAATGGCCTTGGCGTTGCTGATCTGCTCCGCCGACGGAGTGAACTGCTTCTGCTCGGCCGTCACGCCCAGCGGGTGCAGCTGCTCTGCGGTCGGCGCGACCACGGGTGCCGGGGCGGGGGCGACCGCCCCGGTCACGGCCTGCACGGCGGCCGCGGCGACGGTCTGCTCTTCGGCGGCGCCGGACGTGGAGTCGGTCAGGGACTCGGCGAGCGCGGACGCAGGAGCGGAAAGGCCGACGAGCAAAGCGAATGCGGCGACGGCACCGGTGGCGCGCAGATTGGTACGGGTAAAGAGCTTGTGGTCGGCGATACGGGTAACGAGCTTGTGGTCGGCGATACGGGTAACCAGCTTGTGGTCAGCGATACGGGTAACCAGCTTGTGGTCAGCGATACGGGTAACCAGCTTGTGGTCGGCGATGCGAGTGAAGAGCTTCCGGTCGAAGATGTGGGCGAAGAGCTTTCGGTCGACGTTGACCATGGCTATCTATGTCCATCTCTGTCGGGGATTGGCTTAACCGCAGGGGGATAGGTGATCGGCGCGCGATCTCGCGATCCCGCACCGACCACTGTCAAGGCGTTACTTGATGCTGGCGGCGATGTCGGCGTAGGGGCCGGTGCCGTGCAGGGCCTCGATGATGTCGCCGGCCTGCGCCTCGTGCTTGGCGTAGTGGTCGGGGTAGGCCGAGACCTGAACCTTCTGCGCGGCGGTGGTCAGCGGCATGCTCTGCCAGCCGTTGACCTCAACGAGTCCCTTGTAGAACGCGGTGGCCGAGTAGTTCGGGTCGGTGATCTGCTCGACGGTGCCCCAACCCGAGGACGGACGCTGCTGGAACAGGCCCTGCGAGTCGTGGTCGTTGCGCTCACCCAGGTCACCCAGGTTCTTCAGGTTGGTCTCCTGCAGCGAGGTGGCCACCGCGATGGTCCAGGCCCGCGGCGGCAGGCCCATGGCCTTACCGGCGTCCACAATGGCCTTGGCGTTGCTCATCTGCTCCGCGGTGGGAGGCGACTGCTTCTGCTCGGCCGTCACGGCCAGCGGGTGCAACTGCTCCTGCGTCGGCGCGCCAGCCGCGACAGCGGCGGCGGGAGCCTCAGCGGCGGCCGGAGCCGGGGCGGCGGCCGGGTTGACCGGGTCGCTGGCCAGAGCAGCGCCCGGCAGGGCGAACACGCCGGCAACCGCGAACGCGGCCGCGGCGGTAACAGCGTGAAGACGGGTACGGGTGGACGTGCTCGTACGGATACGGTCGACGTTGACCACAAGTAGATCCGTTCTTCTCGGGGGACGACGCCGTCATGGCGCCTCGCCCGGGGGGTCCGGGCGGCCCGGGGTTCCGGGCACCCACCGTTCAACCACCCCCACATGTCGGGCAATCCCGAAATGCCCTCATGTAACCGCCGTCACGGACCGTGAGCGCGAACCAGACCCGCCACGCTCCACCGCAGTACCACATCTGAGATACCGTCCCAGATATGACCGACGCGACGGACCACCCCGACCCCGGGGACGACGATGTCGACGCCCGTTTGGCCACCCGACTGGCGGAGCTGCGGGCCGAACGGGGGTGGTCGCTGGCGGACCTGGCCAGTCGTACGGGCATAAGTCGCTCGACCCTTTCCCGGCTCGAGCGGGGGGAGATCAGCCCGACCGCGGCGCTGCTCGGCCGCCTCTCCGCGGCTTACGAGCGGACGGCGTCGCGACTGCTCGCCGAGGTCGAGTCCCAGCCCCGGCACCTGGTGCGAGCTGTCGATCAGGCCGTCTGGCGCGACGAAACCGCCGGGTTCGTCCGGCGTTCGGTCTCGCCGCCGCACGTCAGTCTGCGCGGCGAGGTCATCGAGGCACTGCTTGCGCCCCGGAGCGGACATTTCGTACGACCAACCGCCGGTACCCGGCATGGAGCAGCACCTGTGGATGCTCGGCGGCTCGCTGGAGTTCACGGCAGGCGAGGAGAGCTACGTACTGCTCGCGGGCGACTGCCTCCGGCTGCGCCTGTGGGGTCGGACGCGGTTGCGCTGCCTGAGCCCGGAACCTGTCAGATACGCCCTGTTCGTGATCCCGTGACAGAGATTGATGAGGAGCCCATGGTGATCCGTCGACTGACTGCCGGGGACTTCGCCGCCGCGGTGCCGGGCCTGGCCGACCTGCTCGTCGACGCCGTTGACGACGGCGCCTCGGTCGGATTCCTCGCGCCATTGTCGGCAGACGACGGCGGCGGCGTGGTGGCGGGCACAGGGCCGTGGTGTCGCGGACGGAAGCCTGCTGATCTGGGTCGCCGAGGCCGCCGACGGGATCACCGGCACGGTCAGCCTGGTCCTGGAAGCGAAGCCGAACTCCCGGCATCGGGCCGCCCTGATCAAACTCATGGTGCACCGCCGGGCTCGGGGCCGCGGCCTGGCTCGCCAGCTCCTGACCAGCGCCGAGCAGGCCGCCCTGGCCAGCGGTCGCACCCTACTCATCCTGGACACGGAGACCGATTCGGCCGCCGATCGCCTCTACCGGTCAACTGGGTGGACCTGTTTCGGCATCGTGCCCGAGTACGCCGCCGACCCGGAGGGCACACTGCGCGACTGCAGCTTCTTCTACAAACAGCTCTCTGCGGGCACTTCTCTGCAGGCGCAGGGGTTCGATCGTTAACAAGGGCACCTTCTAGCGCAGATTCCGTATGGAAGGTGCCCTTCCTTCCGCTCAGGACCGGAGTTCGATAATCGACATTATGTCAAGTTGGCATCCGGAACCCGGCGCCGAGCGCTAAGCACGCTCCTCCGCGACCAGCGCCGGACGAGGCCGGGCACGCCACCAGCCGATCCCGTTCACCACCACGACCAGGACCAGCAGCACCAGACACAGCAGGAAGCCCTGGCCGGTGTTCACGTAGTCCCGGGCGGTCTTCGCCGGATCCAGCTGCACGCCGGTCTGCGCCAGCCTCGTCAGATGGTCGGAGACTCGCAGGGTGAGCTCCGCCTCGATGAGAGCCTGGTTGACCAACAGGGCGGTAGCGCCGACCGCGGCCAGCCCCGCAACCGCGGCCCTCCGGGTCCGCGGCTCCTGGGAGCGGATCGCGAACCCGGTTGCCGCAACGATCAGCAGCAGTACCGCCGCGGCAGCCGGCTGAGGCGGCAGCTCGTCATCCTCGCCTGGTGGCACCGGGCGTTCCTTACCCGGGGTGACCTCGGGCTCACCGCCGACGATCAGCGCGACCCCGTTGTAGGTCGTGGTACCGCCGGGGCTCGCGCCGGCGTATCCCCCGGGCGTGTCACAGCCGACCGAGACGAACGGCAGGACGAAACAGAGACCGGCCAGGATCAGTGTGGTCGGGTTGAGGAATCGACCAGCTTTACGGAGGCTCACCACGGCGCCAGCGTAGGGGCCTACCCCACCCCGCGGAAGACGGGGGCGTGGCCGCCTCCGATTCGGGCATATCGGACACCAGCGGTGTCGGTCGCTCAGTCCGCCGGGTCCGGAGCAACGCCAGGACGAACGCCCACACGATGATCACGACCAGGAGTACTCGCTCCGAATCCCCGGTGAGCCGACCCCGGCCGACGAACAACAGGGAGGAGGCGGCCAGCAGGAACAGTGGCAGAGCCACGACCAACGAAACCCGGCACAGGGTCCGCTCGACACCGCCGGTAGGCGCCCACGCGAACACGACCATCGACCGCGAGGCACACCGCCACCGCCCCCACGCTCGCCGTGGCGTGGACCAGGTCCGACGAGGGTCGGCGCCTCGTACGGCGGCAGCGGGCACCCGGCCGAACAGTTCACGGCGCTCGCCGCGGCGCAGAGCAGGCCGGCGAGCGCCAACAGGCCGGCCGCGAACGGCAGGATGTGCCGCAGCGCAAGACCGAGGAGCACGAGTCCGCCCGCGAGGAGGGCGATGCCGAGCCGGTAGCCGAGCGCGTGCGGCGACCCCGGCACGCCGGCCTCACTGATGTATCCGGCGTACGACCAGCCTTGGCTCTCGACCACCGACACCCAGAAGATGATCGCTCCGGCCGCGATGCCGACAGCGGAAAGGCCGGCGGCGAGTCGGGTGACCACGGAGCCAGAGTAGCCAGCTTCGGGATAGCCTTGCCCAGTGCCGGAGGTCGACCACGCCACCATCCCCGGCGCGCGAGCCGCTGTGCTGGCGCGGCTGTGGGGGGCATTGTCGCGGGAGCCGGTCCCCGGCGTGACGAGCCGCCGCGACGATGGTCGCAGCGTGACCCTCACCCTGTCCGACGGCCGCACGTTACGCGCCGGCGCAGCCACGGCGGCCCCGTTCGCGAATGCACCCGATTGACTTCACCGTCACCGTCGATGGCGCCGACCGCACGCGGCTGTACCGATCCGGCCGAGCTGGTCCGGGCCATCGCCACTCCCCTGGGCCCGCATGCGCTACGGCTCGCCGCCGAACTCGACAACAGCGTTGCCAACCTCGCCCTGGCCCGCTTGGCACAGCCCGCCCCCGACGGTGG
This sequence comes from uncultured Actinomycetota bacterium, assembly GCA_963773935.1. Classification (GTDB taxonomy): domain Bacteria; phylum Actinomycetota; class Actinomycetes; order Mycobacteriales; family Micromonosporaceae; genus DATBGZ01. The sequence continues at coordinate 131,846 of CAVZCZ010000009.1, read as the reverse complement.
ACCGGCAGCACTGACCCGCGCCGCTCAACAGACCGATCCCCTGGTCTATCTGGAACAGTCCGTTGTGGATGGTCATCCACTGCACCCGTGCGCCCGGACCCGGATGGGGCTCACCGAGGCGGAGGTACGCGCGTACGCGCCCGAGCACCGACCGGTCGTGCGGTTGCGCCGGGTCGCGATCCCACCGGACCGCTGGTACGGAGTCGACTGCCCGCCCGAACTGCTGCTGCACCCGTGGCAGTACGAGCGGTTGCGCCACCAGTACCCGTGGCTGACCCCGTCGGCGCCGGATGTGCCGGCGTTCCCGCTGATGTCCTTGCGCACGCTGGCGCTGGCGCAGGACGCAACGCGTCACGTCAAGACCGCTGTGGACATCCAGATGACCAGCGCGGTACGGACCATCTCCGCCGCCTCTGTCCACAACGGACCTGCCCTGTCCCGGCTGTTGGTGTCGCTTGCCGACCGGGTGCCCGGCTTGGCGGTGCTGCCAGATGTGTGCGCCGGCGCGGCCATCGTGGACGGAGGACCGGATCGCCGGCTCGCGGTGGTCCATCGTCGGGTCCCGGCACTCGCACCCGGCGAGTTGGCGATGCCGCTCGCGGCGCTCGCTGCGCCCTCGCCGGCCAGCGGAGCTCCGATCGTGACTGAGCTGGTCGACACCGGCTACGGCGGAGACCCGCTCGCCTTCGTGGAAGGGCTCGCACGCGTGCTGCTGCCACCCGTTCTTGAGCTGTTGGCGCTCGGCATCGCGCTGGAAGCGCACGGGCAGAACCTGCTCGGCGTCGTCCGCATCAATCCCAGCTGACCACGTTATCCCGCGCAGTAATCCCGCTGACCCCGCCGCCCTGCCCAATGGTCGGCTCACCCGCCTGCTCTACCGCGATTTCGGCGGTGTCCGGGTCAGCGCTGCCCGGCTGCGACAGCACGGCATCGAGCCGCCACCGCTGCGGGGAGACATTCCCGACGACGACCCGGAGGTGCTGCGCACCAAGGTGTTCGCGTCCGCTGTCTCCACTGTGCTCGGTGAGGTGATCACGGTGCTCGCCCGCTCGACCGGGATGGACCACGACAAGGCCTGGCAGCAGGTGGCTGCGGTGGCGCGCGGGACAGTGGGTCCCGACACCTCGGCTGTCTTCGCCCCCACTCTCCCCCTCAAGGCCACGACCGCGATGCGTCTGGCCGACGACGCGATCGCCGACATCTGGACCCAGGTGCCCAACCCGATGGCGGGGCTGCGATGACCACATTGCTCACGCCGGGATCAACCGCTGCCGCGGCCGCCTCCGTCGAGGAGTCGCTCGGCGAGCTCGAGCCGCACCTGATCGCCGGATTCCAGCGCGAGCTTCCCCGCGCGATGGACATCGTGGCCCGCCGGCTGGTCTCCGCCGCCTACCGGGAACGCCTGAGCGGACAGAGAGTGACCTGGGCCGATGGCAAGGCGACCCTGCCGCTCACCGGTGGTGGCACCCAGGTGGTGGCCGCGTCGCGCTACGCCTTCGACCGGCTGGAGTTCGACGACGTGGTCGCCGGCGACCCGGCCGATCTGCTCGAGCGACTGGTGCCGGGGGCCGCCGATCCGATCCGCGATGAGTTGGCGAATGCGAGCGTCAACCTGGCGGTGGCGCGGGCCCGCCGCGTCGACATGGACCGTGACCTCGTCGCGCAGGCCATGGCCAGCGGCGCACGGGACCTCCTCGACCTGTGGGCCGGCACCGATCCCGACGCGCGCGGTGTCCACTTTGAACGGCTGGCCACTGACGGCCACAATCTGCACCCATGTGGCCGCACCCGGCTCGGCTGGCGGATCGAGGACGTGCTCGCGTACGACCTGGAGTCCCCCGAGATGACCGTCGGCTTCGTCGGCGTCCGTCGAGGGCTTCATATCGGTGACGATATCGGCCCGGAGCTACTCGGCGGGCACCCGCTCGATCCGGCTCGCTACGCGGTGACGCCCGTACACCCGTGGCAACTGCGGCACCTACTGAGCGGCCGATACGCCGATCTCGCCGCCGACGGCGACCTGGTGCCGCTCGACATCGAGCTGCCGGCGACGGTCACCGCGGCGTTGCGCACGCTGCTGCTGCCCGAGCAGCGCCGGTTCGTGAAGGTGTCACTCGACATCCAGGTCACCTCGACGCGGCGCACCATCTCGGTTGCCAGCACCCGAAACGGACCGGCGCTGTCACGCATCCTGCCGGACCTGTTCGCCAGCGACCGGGTGTTGCTGCTGTCCGAGCTCGCCGGCTCCGCGACTCGAGCGCCCGGCGGCCGCACCAGCGAAACAAGCCGCGACCGGGACCTCGCCGCGATCCTCCGCAGTGGACTGTCCGGTGAGCTCGCACCCGGCGAGGTGGCCGTGCCCGGATCGGCGCTCTACGCGGTCTCGCCGCTGACTGGCCAGACAGTGCTTGCCGAGATCGTCGGACGCTACGCCCGTACCAGAGGCATCGACGAGCACGGGCGGGCCGCGCTCGCGTTCGTGGACGAGTACGCACGCTTGTTGCTGCCGCCCGTGCTCGGTCTGGCCGCCCGGCACGGGATCGGCCTGGAAGTACACCTGCAGAATTGCCTTCCCACGTTCATTGCCGGGGTGCCGCACCGGCTCGCCGTACGCGACCTGGCCGGGATGCGGGTGCACCTGCCCCGATTGGCCTCCGGATCGACACTGGGCGCGGACGTGCGGCTCTGGCCCAACTCAGTCATCGGAACCGACGACGAGGATGTGATGCGGGCGAAGGTGGCCTACACCGCGGTGCAGGCACATCTGGGCGAGATCGTGCTGCGACTGTCGCAGTCGCACGGGCTCGACGAGCCGGCGGCGTGGGCAGCCGTACGGTCCATTGTGGATGAGACCTACGGCGACCTGGCCCGAGAGCCTAACCTGAGTCAACGCGCCCGGGCCGATCATGCGTTCCTGACCGCGGAAACCGTTGCGCACAAGGCCCTGCTCGGCGATGCGCCTCGACGCCGCGCGCGGACACCACGCCGACCGGTACGTACGAGTGGAGAATCCGCTGCGGTGACCGCGACCAGTCCGGCCAACCCCGCCGCCCCGCCTATCCCCGACCGGGTCCGCGTCGCGCTGCTCGCGCTGGCCGTGCCGCGGTGTGCGTACGTCTACGACCGGACCGTCCTACGATCCACCGTCGCATCGGTGCGGGAGACGCTGCCGCCAGGCACCACCCTGCTCTACGCGGTCAAGGCCAACGGCAACCAGGACGTGCTCGACGCGCTCGCCACTGTCGTCGACGGGTTCGAGGTCGCCTCCGGTGGTGAGCTCGAACTGGCCCGGATCGCCCGGGCCGGCCCAGGGGCGGCTCGCGAGATCGTCTTCGGCGGGCCGGCCAAGACCGACGCCGAGCTGGCGGCCGCGGTCGAGGTCGAGGCGACCGTCAACATCGAGAGTTCCTTGGAGCTGAGGCGTCTCGCGGTCGCCGCGGAGTCCGCCGGTATCCGGGTCAACGCCACGCTGCGGGTGAACCGAACCCACGCGCAACTACCCGGCACCCACCGTATGACCGGCGTGCCGACGCCGTTCGGCATCGACGAGGAACAACTGCCTGAGGTGCTGGAGCTGGCCTTCGGCCATCCGGCGCTGCGCCTCAACGGGTTCAGCCTGCATGCGGTCTCGAACAACCTCGACGCGGCGGCGCACGCCCGCTTCGTCGTCGACGCGGTGAGCTGGGCGCGGGCAGCGGCAACCCGCTACAACGTTGCGCTGGCGACCGTCAACGTGGGCGGCGGGTTCGGGATCGACTACACCGGCGCCGACCAGTTCGACCTGAACCTGTTCGCGAAGGCGCTGGTGCCCGCGATCGAGTTGCTGCCGTCGGGCGCGCGGCTGGTGTTCGAACTGGGGCGTTACCTCGCCGCGGACGCAGGCTGGTACGCCGCCGAGGTGATCGATCTGAAGCGCAACCACGGACGGTGGTTCGCCGTGCTGCGCGGCGGGACGCATCATTTCCGGCTACCGGCTGCCTGGGGTTACAGCCACCCGTTCACGGTGCTGTCCGGTGGACGAGTGGAACCGGCCGTACCACCGCCCAGAGGTCCGCGACGTCGACATCGACGCGGTCGGCGAGCTCTGCACGCCACGTGACGTGCTCACCCGGCAGCAGCACGTGTCCCGGCTGCGGGTGGGCGACATGCTGGTGTTCGGGCGGACCGGCGCGTACGGCTGGGACATCTCACACCACGACTTCCTGCGCCACGACCCGCCCGAGTTCCGCATCACCGGCTGATCCCCCCACATCGCCCGGGTCCGCGTCGCGCAACACCCCCACCCGCCGCGCATTTGGTCACCTATCGGGGTCCTCCATGCGTTCGAGTGCCCAGAAGGCGACCAATTGCGCCGCCGCCAGGAGTGCAAGATCAAGATCACAGACTGGCCAGGGCAGCCCGAAGTGGGGCGGCCTTGGCGGCGGCTTCGGCCACCTCTGCGTCCGGATCGGAGTCCCAGGTGATCCCGCCGCCGGCCCAGAGGTGCACCCGATCGCCGTCCACGGCAACGGTACGGATGGTGAGGCCGAGATCGAGCGTCTCGTGGTCCAGCCAGCCCAGCGCACCCATGCTCGGTCCGCGACCCACCGGTTCGAGGGCGGCGATCTGCGCCAGCGCGGCGACCTTGGGCGCACCCGTGACTGACCCACCCGGGCAGACCGCGCGCAGCAGCGCGGCGAGGTCCACCCCGTCGGCGAGTTCGGCCACCACCCGCGACTCCGCCTGCCACAGGTCGCACCAGCGCCGCACCGCGAAGAGCTCCGGCACGTCGACGGTGCCGGTGCGGGCCACGTGCGCGAGATCGTTGCGCTCCAGGTCGACGATCATGACGTGCTCGGCCCGCTCCTTGGCGGAGCTGAGCAGCTCGGCCCGGCCGGCCGCGGTGGCGGGGCGGGTGCCTTTGATCGGCAGCGTTTCGACCCGGCGACCGACGACCCGGACCAGGGTCTCCGGTGAGGCGCACGCCATTGCCCAGCCCGTCGCCGCTGAGCAGGTACGGGTGCCGGGCACCGGGCAGCTCGGTGATCCGGCGCAAAGCGGGCAGCGGATCGCCCTGGTACGACGCGCTGGCGTGCCCGACCAGGTTGACCTGGTAGACGTCGCCGCGGGCGATGGCCTCCCGGACCGACCCGACCGCGGCCGCGTGCTCCACCGGCGTCCAGCTCGGCCGCCACGGCCCGAGCCGCCACTGGACCGAGCGACCGGCGAGCATCGGAGACGGAGCCGGTACAGCGGCGTGCACCGGCACCGAAGGCGGGCCCTCGTAGACCACGGCAACCACATCGGGCAGAGCCGGCATCGGGCTCGGCGGGCCCGGCGGATTGGATCCCGACACGCCGAGCATGGCCGCCCCGCCGGAAGCCGACACAAAGAGCGTCGCGCCGCGGACAGCGGTCGGAGTCCGTTTACTTTCGGTTAACGTGCTCTGACCGAGAGGTAGACCGAGGCCGAATCCCTCAAGGAACGAACTCAAGACCACAGAAGGATCTCCGGCATCGCCGATCCGCCACTCGAGCCGGGCGCTCTCCCGGAAACCGTAACGTTCAGTAACCGAATCGCCCCTGGCGCTCGGTACGTCCGGCCGGAATGTACTCATACGAAAGGCCGATACTCGCGTCATATGCGTGTCAGGCGGTCGTACATCCATGGTCCCCAGGAGTACCGTTCGGACTGGTCATAGTGACCTTGGTAACACCACAAACCGGAGACCCCACAAATGTGTCAGCACCAACCCCCCTGTCCCAACGCCGACGCCGTTGACCATGAATCGGCCCGGGTGATCTCGTGCCACCCCGAGCAGGGCTGGAGCCTGCTCTGCAATGGCGTGATCGTATTCGAGGACACCGGCGAGCTCCTGCCTGACGGCAGCTGCGTGCAGCCGCACCGCGGCCCAGCACCGCACGTGCTCGCCGCCGCGCCCGCGGTCTGATCATTCTCGGCCCCACATTGCTGTTGGGCCTCCCCTCCTAGTACCGAACCCCACCGGCAGCGGCCCCCGGCCGTGACCGACGCCCTGTCGCTGCCGGACTTTTGCCGCCCAGGGCGGCCCAGCCGGCCCCCGTCATCAGACCTCGAAGGCCTCGAACGCCTCGGGTGGCGGGCAGGCGCAGACCAGATTCCGATCCCCGTAGGCGCCGTCGATGCGCCGCACCGGCGACCAGTACTTCTCCGCTGGGGCCACCCCTGCCGGGTACGCCGCCACGGAGCGTGGGTACGGGTACGGCCAGTCATCTCCGGTCACCATCTCGGCCGTGTGCGGAGCGTTCGTGAGCGGGTTGTTCCCCGCCGGCCACTCCCCTGACGCGACGTGGTCGATCTCCCGCCGAATCTCGATCATGGCATCGCAGAACCGATCCAACTCGGTCAGATCCTCCGACTCGGTCGGCTCGACCATCAGCGTCCCTGCGACCGGGAACGACATCGTCGGAGCGTGGAAGCCGTAGTCGACGAGTCGCTTCGCCACGTCGTCGACGCTCACGCCGCTGACCTTGGAGATCGGCCGCAGGTCGAGGATGCACTCGTGGGCGACCAGACCCTTGTTGCCGGCGTAGAGAACCGGGTAGTACTCCCGCAGCCGGGTCGCGATGTAGTTGGCCGCGAGTACGGCCACCCCGGTCGCCCGGGCCAGTCCGTCCGGCCCCATCAACCGGATGTAGGCCCACGGGATCGGCAGGATCCCGGCTGAGCCGTGCTGGGCCGCGGAGATGGGCCCTACGGCGCTGTCGGCCGGATCCAGCGGGTGGGCTGGCAGGTACTGGGCCAGGTGTGCCCGCACCGCGACCGGACCGACGCCCGGGCCGCCCCCGCCATGCGGGATGCAGAACGTCTTGTGCAGGTTGAGGTGCGACACGTCGGCACCGAACCGGCCCGGCTTGGCGAAGCCCAAGAGGGCGTTGAGGTTGGCGCCGTCCACGTAAACCTGGCCGCCGGCGTCGTGCACCTTGGCGCAGAGCTGCGCGATGCCGGTCTCGTACACCCCATGCGTGGACGGGTAGGTCACCATGATCGCGGCAAGCGTGTCCCGGTGCTGCTCGATCCGGCGGTCCAGATCGACCAGGTCGACGTTGCCGTCGTCATCGCAGGCCACCACGACCACGCGCATGCCGGCCATCACCGCGCTGGCCGCGTTGGTGCCGTGTGCGCTGGACGGGATCAGGCACACGTCCCGGTCGCGGTCGCCGTTGCCGCGGTGGTAGGCACGGATCGCCAGCAGCCCGGCGAGCTCACCCTGGGAGCCGGCGTTGGGCTGAACGCTCACCGCGTCGTACCCCGTCAGCTCCGCCAGCCACGCCTCCAGAGTGGACACCAGCTCCGTGTAGCCGGCTGTCTGCGTCGCGGGGGCGAACGGGTGCATGTTGGCGAACTCGGGCCAGGTCACCGCCTCCATCTCGGTGGTGGCGTTGAGCTTCATCGTGCACGAGCCGAGCGGGATCATGCCGCGGTCGAGCGCATAGTCCTTGTCCGCGAGCGAGCGCAGGTAGCGCAGCATCGCGGTCTCGGAGCGATGCGCATGAAAGACCGGGTGAGTCAGGTACGGCGTGGTGCGCCGCAGCCCGCTCGGCACGCCTGCCTCGACCTCGAGCTGCTCATCGTCCACTTCGGAGATTCCCAGCGCGGACCAGACCGCCCGGATGTGCTCAAGCGTGGTGGTCTCGTCGCAGGAGACGCTGATCCGGTCGGCATCCACCTGGCGCACGTTGACGCCGCGTTCGGCAGCGGCGGCGACGACCCGTGCCGCGCGGCCGGGCACCGCCACGGTCAGCGTGTCAAAGAATGTCGGATTGACCACGGTGGCCCGGGTGTCGCGCAGGCCCGCGGCGAGCGTCGAGGCCATCCGGTGGGTACGACCGGCGATGCCCCGCAGCCCCTCCGGACCGTGGTAGACGGCGTACATGCTCGCCATCACGGCGAGCAGCACCTGGGCGGTGCAGATGTTGCTCGTCGCCTTCTCCCGGCGGATGTGCTGCTCGCGCGTCTGCAGCGCCAGCCGGTACGCCTGGTGGCCCGCCGCGTCGCGGGAGACGCCGACGAGGCGCCCGGGCAGGGACCGCTCCAGTCCCGCCCGAACCGCGAGGTAGCCGGCGTGGGGGCCGCCGAATCCCATCGGGACGCCGAAGCGCTGGGCGCTGCCGACTGCGACGTCGGCGCCGATCTCCCCCGGCGTCCGCAACAGACACAGCGCGAGCAGGTCGGCCGCGACCGTGACCAACGCGCCGCGGTCGTGCGCCGCCTGCACCAGTGGTGCGTGGTCTCGCACCGCCCCCGATGCGCCCGGGTACTGCAGGTGCAGCCCGAAGAAGTCCCCCGGCAGGCCGGCCGACGCCGGGTCGGCCAGGTCGGCGACCTGGATCTCGATGCCGAGTGGCTCGGCCCGGGTGGCGATCACCGCGACGGTCTGTGGCAGCGTGTCCGCGTCGACAACGTAAATGTTGCTCTTGCTCTTGGACGAGCGTCGCGCGAGCGTCATCGCCTCGGCCGCCGCGGTGCCCTCGTCGAGCATGCTGGCGTTGGCGGTCGCGAGGCCGGTGAGGTCGGTGACCATGGTCTGGAAGTTGAGCAGTGCCTCGAGTCGGCCCTGGCTGATCTCCGGCTGGTACGGCGTGTACGCCGTGTACCAGGCAGGGTTCTCCAGCACGTTGCGTCGGATCACGCCGGGCGTGTGGGTGCCGAAGTAGCCCAGACCGATCATCGAAACCGCCACCGTGTTGCGGTCGGCGAGCGCGCGCAGCTCAGCCAGAACCTCCGCCTCGCTTGCGGCCGGCGGTAGGTCGAGCGTGCCGTGCCAGCGGATCACCTCGGGGATGGCGGCGTCCATGAGTTCGTCGACGGAGCCATACCCGACGGCGTCCAGCATCCGGCGCTGCTCATCCGGATTGGGCCCGATGTGCCTGGCCGCGAAGGGTACGCCGTAGGTCAGGTCGCCGCTCATGCTCGGTGCGCTCCTTTGGTGAGGACGTTGCTGTCACGCCCTCCCCCTCTGTCACATCAGGCTCCGCTGTCACGGTGCCTCGCGCTTCAGAGCGCCTCAACCCGTCGTGGTCCTGGTGCCTGAGAGGTTCCGGGGAGGATTTGCCCCTTCGGCGCCGAATGGGCGGTTGCCCGTCGGACTCTCCCACGCGGGTGTCGCGGCTCCCGCTAAACTTACCAGCGCGCGAGGGTCCGCGAGCTGGTGCGCGTCACCTGTGCTCCTTGCGACTGGATCGACCGGGCGCTCGGCCGGTGCGACGACGTTGTCCGGTCGAGCATCAATCCGGTTGCTCAGATCCACTCATCGGGCGGGATCGAGCTGGCCGTTCGGGTTGGAATGGCCCGACGTACCGATGCTGTCGCGATGATCAGCAGGTGGCTACCCTCGGTGAGGCCGCCGGACCGTACACGGGGAGGGACGCCAGCTGACGGTCCTCAATATTGACATTTCCTTGTGTCGCAATGTATTCCCATGGCTTCGCCGCGTGGCATGAGGTCCACCTCACTCCGGGCCCGTGTTTACTCACGGTGCGTCCCGGGCACACAAATACAGCGAACGACACCGCCAGGCGCGATTTGTCAAGGTCGATTTGCACGCGCGTAGCAGCATGCGAGGGACGATAACGAGCTGATGAAGAGGTGAACATCGGCCAATGAGCAGCGTTAACCCACCTGAGGTCGAGCGCGAGCCCGCCACTCCGATCGAGTATGGACGGTGGGCCCAGCGTGCTGACCGTCGCCATGGAACACGCGACGGGCGCAGCCGCATCCCGTCCCTGGCCGAAGTCAACGAGCTTCTCGGCGCCCGCGGGCGTTGCGCAGATGCCCACGCCGTACCTGGAAATGCTGTTCAGCCGCGCCCGCGACATGATGGAGCACGAGCGGCTTTGGTACATCGCGAGTTCGGTCAGCATCCGCTCCGAACTGGCCCTGCTGGAGAGTCAGGCATCGGCGTCGCGCGCGGCGCTCGGGCCGGCGTTAACGGCCCGGGAGAAGGCCAAAGCCGAGCTGACCGAGGCCGACCTGTTAGCCCGCCACCCCGCCGAGGAACTTCGCAGCGACGTATTCATCCGGCTTCGCCGCGAGGCCGAGCGGGAACACCGCATCGCCGCTGCCGAGGCCGACTACCTCCGGATCCTCGCGAACGTCCACGCGGTCGAGGTCCGGCTGACCCAGCTGCGCGACACCGTCCAGAGTCGACTGTCGATCGCCCGGATGCGGGCCTTGCGGATCTCTGCCTACCTGTCCGCCCGTACGGCCACCTACTGGGAAGCGCTGGTGCACGCTCACCGCGATGGCAGGCACCTGGCGCCGCTGCTGCCGCACCTCATCCCACGGCTGCCGATCTGGGTCGTGCCCGAGGAGCAGGACAGTCCGGACGCCACACCCGCCCCGACAGCGGACCTGACCGGCATCCCGCCCCGCTCCGCCGCTGCTCCCGCGGCCACCTCGCGTGGCCCCGCCCACGGCGCCCTCCGCGACGTCCGCGACCTCGGCCGGTCCAACCCACGGTCGCGGACCCGCCCGCCGGCGGCCGAGCCAGCATCGACGACACCAAGGCTCCGCACCCGGCCGATGGACTATCGCAACCGAACCAACCCACCGGAGGGGCAGATGGCAACGCAAAAGACCAGCCCGTACCTGCGTACCGTCAATGAGCTGGCCGAGATCGTGGCCGAGTTTCGCGAAATCAAGAACCGCCCGATCACGCCCCAGCCGGACATCGCCGCCGCGGAAGCCAAGTTGCACGCTTTGATCGACTCGATGCTCCCCAACGCGGTCGACGCCGGAACCGGGCACGTCTTCGACGAGCTCATCGATGCGTACGTGGCTGAGTGGTCCGCCGCCGGCTACCGCCACCACAGCCCAGGTCCTCGCCGACCTGGACCTTGTCTCCGCCCAGCTCGACGCGCACCTAGCCGGCCACGAGGAGCTCGCGTACGCCGACCGGCTACGGGTGCGCAACGCCGACGTCGCGCACGAGTCGGCCATCCTGCGCCTGGCCGATGACGACCTGCCGACGCGTAACCCGATCCGCGACAACCCCGTCCCCGGCAACCCATTGTGGGGCAGCGCGGGTCGCGCGACGGCTGGGCCAGACACTTCTACCCCCGGCGTCCGTTCGCATGAGCGCGCCATCCCGCCGAACGGCGGTCCAGGTCGAGGCGACTCGCACGGTGTTCCAGCTCGAGGCGAGATAGGGGCATGACCATGACGTCCACAACGCCACGCGGCCAAGGCGGAGGCCGCGGCACCGTCCACGGTGACCTGTCGCAGATGGCCGGACCCGCAGCGCATGAACGGGATCCTGTACTTCGGCGTCCTCGCCGTCGCCGCCGGCATCGACATCGCCACCTTCTACCAGGTGCTCGCCCTGGTGATGAAGAACGTGCCCGACGAGGTGGTCTGGCTCGGCATCGTCGGCTTCACTGTCACCGCGCTGAGCCTGGCCCACACCGTGGGCGTGCGGATCCGCGAGCCGCATCGACTCGGGCGGCCGAGCGCTGGGCAGCGCCAGCGCGTTAGTGCTGTTCGTGATCTGGCTCTTCGTCGGCGGTACCGCGTTCATCGTCCGACTCGTCGCGGCTCAACCGTCCGCCACCGCTGGTACGACCATTGTGGAGGATGGCGAACAGGTCACCGCTCCGGTCGCCGGTTCGGACAACCCGTTGCTCGCCGCGCTGCTGTTCCTCGCCCTGTACCTGGCCACCGGTACGGTCGCGGCGATCGTCGGGCTACCTGCGACACAACAGCGCGGCCAAGCAGTACTCCCTGACGCTGCGCACCCGGGCGTCGGCCGCGAAGCTGGCCGCGTCCAGCGCCGCCGACCTCGCCTTGGCTCAGCAGACCAAAGTGGCCCTGGAGGAGGAGCGCCGCCGGCGCGCCGAGGGTTGGCTGAAGGCGCAGGAGGAGTGGCATGCCATCGCCCGCCGGTTCAAGCAGGAGGCCAGGTTGCGCCTCGCCTCAGCTGCCCAGAACCCGAGCACGACCGATGCCTACTTCGTCCCGCCGCAGCACACGGGTGGCCCGGTGAGCGGGGCACCGGTTAGTGGGATGCCGATCAGTGGGATGCCGATCAGCGGCACTCCGGTCAGTGGCACGCCCTATCCCCCCTACGGTGGAACGCCGCAGGCGGTCGCGCCGACGCACCAGGATGGGCGGCTGTACCAGACCGCGGACCCGTACCAGGGTTCGGAGACGTACCACGGACACGCAGCCGTACCTGCTCCCGCAGCCGCGATAGATCCGCCGACGGCATTGCGAATCAACGCGAATCCGGGCTCGCAGCGCCCGTCCGTGGACCACGGCAGCGCTGCCGGCGCCGAACAGTCCCATTGGGAGGGTGGACGATGACCCGACGGGTAGGTCTAGCGGTCGCGGCCATGGTGGCCGTCCTGCCGCTCGCTGGCCGCCTGCAGTGACAACACCTTCTCGTCCGAGTCGGTCGACCTTGCCTGCCCAACCCAGCCGGGCGGGCCGGTGACGATTGCCGTCGGCGCAAGGGCCAACAGTCCGGCACCGGTGCTGCCACCGGCGATCGTCGACCTGATGCGGGAAGCGGCCAAGCAGAGCCAGACGATTTCGTTGGTACGGGTGGATGGCTCCCCCACGGTCGCGTTCCAGGGCACGTTCCGTACCGATGCCGCCAACGACGTGGCCCGCAAGAGCGAGCTCGACGCGTTCCTCAAGCAGACCCAGGACCGCGTCGGCAAGATGCAGCCGAAGACGCCCGAGGCCGACATACTCGCGGCCATCAACGAGGCGGCCCGGATCACCCCCGAGGGCGGAACCGTGGTGCTCGTCGACTCCGGCCTACAGACCGCCGGTCAGGTCCGGTTCCAGGACCAGGGGACGTTCGGCGCCGACCCGAAGGAGGTCGTCGACTACCTGAGCAAGCGCGGCCTGATGCCGAAGCTGGTCGGGCGGTCGGTGGTGCTCGTGGGTCTCGGCAACACCGCGGATCCGCAGACCGCACTCGACCCGAGCTCGCGTACCAAAGTGACCGCGCTCTGGCAGACGATCGTGTCGTCGGCCGATGCGTCCTGTGTGGAGATTCTGGACACCGCCGCCTCACGTACATCGGTCAGCCACCGATGTTCCGGTGACCGCGGTCGCGGTGCCGGCCGTGCCGCCGTTCCAGCCGTGTGGCGAGACCGTGCTGCGAGACGGGGATACGGTCGGATTCCTGCCCGACCAGGCCGTGTTCCGCGAGCCGGCCGCGGCGCGCAAGACGCTGCAGGATCTCGCCACGCTCGTCATCAACGGCCGCCAGTTGGTCGAGCTGATCGGCACCACCGCGAAGGCCGGGCCGGCCGAGTCGTACCGCATCGAGCTCTCCAACCGTCGGGCCGAGGCGGTCAAGGGCGTGCTCGTCGAGCTGGGCGTGCCCGCGGATCGGATCACCACCCGCGGCGTGGGCGCGACCTGGCCCGGGCGGGTCAATGACATCGCTCCGGACGGAAGCCTCATTCCCACCGCCGCGGCGCTGAACCGCTCCGTGATCGTCCGCCTGTCCTGTCCGACCACGGTCACTCCTGACCCCGCCCGGCGACCATCAGCGGCCGAGCACCGTCCGTCGTACGCTGATCGACGTGACGTACCTGGCCGCGACTGACCGCTACGACTCGATGATCTACCGCCGCTGCGGGCGCAGCGGACTCAAGCTCCCGGCGATCTCACTGGGGCTGTGGCACAACTTCGGCCACGATCGGCCGTACCAGACGCAGCGCGAGATCTGCCGGCGTGCCTTCGACCGCGGGGTCACCCATTTCGATCTGGCAAACAACTACGGACCTCCGTACGGGTCCGCCGAGGAGAACTTCGGCCGCATCCTGGCCGACGACCTGCGCCCGTACCGCGACGAGCTGATCATCTCGACCAAGGCCGGCTACGACATGTGGCCGGGCCCGTACGGCGAATGGGGCTCGCGAAAGTACCTCACCGCGTCGCTCGACCAGTCGCTGCGCCGGATGGGACTGGACTATGTGGACATCTTCTACTCCCACCGGCCCGATCCGGACACGCCGCTCGAGGAGACGATGGGCGCGCTCGACGCCGCCGTGCGGGCCGGCAAAGCGCTCTATGTGGGGATCTCCTCGTACGCCTCGGTGCAGACCCGCGAAGCCGCCTCGATCCTGCGCTCCCTCGGCACACCGCTGCTGATCCACCAGCCGTCCTACTCGATGATCAACCGATGGTTGGAGCGGGACCGGCTACTGGAGACGCTCGATGACCTTGGTGCGGGCTGCATAGCATTCTCGCCGCTCGCGCAGGGTCTGCTCACCGACCGCTATCTCGACGGAATCCCGGACGACTCCCGGATGGCCACCAGCGGTTCGATGTCCGCCGACATGCGATCCGAGCCGAACATGGCCAAGGTGCGCGGACTGTCCGCGATCGCCCAGCGTCGAGGGCAGTCACTGGCGCAACTCGCTCTTGCCTGGGCGCTTCGTGACCAACGGATGACCAGCCTCGTCATCGGCGCCAGCAGTGTTGCCCAGCTCGACGCCAACCTCGACTCCCTGGGCAACCTGGCGCTCGAATCCGACGAGCTGGCCGAGATCGATCAGTTCGCCACCGAAGGCGACATCAACCTGTGGGCGAAGTCCACCGACGCCGGCTGAGAAAGGCGCGCCGGGTAAAGCCTTCTGCCTGAGGGCGCCCTCAACATCTGCTCACCGCACCGCAGCCGCGGCCGAGTTGGGGCTGATCATCATCCTCGAGGTGTCGACCGCCTCGAAATCGCTACCCTTCAGTGCGCCGAGGGCGTGCAGGGCGTCGTTGTCCCAGCGGTCATCAGGCGTACCGGAGATGAACCAGGACGAGCCGTTGTCGGCGAGGATCACGCCGTACCGCTTCATCGCCTCGGCCACGATCCGCGCCTGGGCTGGCAGGCGAGAGATGTCCACACTGGACTTGAGCCGCAGCCGCAGGCCCATCGGCGGTAGCGCCGGGTCATTGCTGTCGGAGGCGGAGTGTCGGGCCGGCCAGATGTATGCGTCGCGGGTGCGAGGCGCGGTCACCCGGATGGCATGGTCGATCCGACCGGCGGCCACCTCCTCGTAGCGCACGAGTCCGGCCAGAATGGACAGTCCGGCGGCATCGGCCGATGTCCACCCGGCTGACCGCAATCCGTTGCCGCGCAGGTCGAACACGGCGCCCGAGCCGGCCCGCCAGGTGCCATCGCCGTTCGGGTACGCCGCGAACAGTTCGTACGATCGGCAGTTTGCCTGGTCGTAGAGAAGGATGTGCCGGTCGCCGGTGCTGTTCGATCCGCCCTCGATCCGGGCGTCGGCAGGGATCGGATAGGGCACCTTGTCGCTCTCGGACCCGTACTGGAAGCTCACCGTTGCGCCCGCCTGGCCGACCGGAACCGTCGTGATAGGGATGCCGATCGGCCCACCGTCCCACAGCCCGGCGCCGAAGTCCGCGTGTACGGCCTTCGCCGTCCCGATGCTCGCGACGTAGGCCGCCGACTGCGCGTGGACCGCGAGCCCGGTCACCGGCGCGTGCCACACGTTGTCGGCCGGGAAGATCGGGCATGCCGCTGCCGGATTCGCCGACACGGCCGACGGACGAGGCGACGCCGTCTCGGACGCGAGCGCGCCCACGACACCGTCGGATGACGACGCCGGCAGGCTGACGTCGGGTGCGGGCTCAGGCGTGCCGGTGCAACCGGACAGCACCAAAGTGAACAGAGCGAAGCAGACCGCAGCCGCGAAACGTCGTCGTCGCACCGACGCATTCTCGCGCCCGAGGCTCCCCTGCGGCACCCGCCACGCCACCCGACTGTGGCGCCGGGTGTGAGTAAGGGCAGCGTCACCGGCAATGACGCAGTAGGTGCCCTTGCTCTCATCGAAGGGACGCGATCCGATGGGCCAAGTCACGCGCATCGCCGTGTGACTTCTGTCGCGCCAGGCTCGACCGCAGTGGTGCCATCCGGTCGATCACCCGCTGGGACCGGATCGAGGCGGCGACGCCGACCGCCTCGTTGCCTACCCGCACACCATGGTCGACCTCGCCGTTGTCGATGAGCAACCAGGCGAGCGCGGTCAGCTCGAACGCTCTTGGCCGCGCGAACGGCAGCTCGCGAAGCGCGGTGCTGAGCGAGAACCGTTCAATCGCCTCAGCGCGGTGCTGCGGAGTCGCGTCGGGCAGGTGTGCCAGGGCCATCCCCCGCAGCGCTTGGAGCTCAGCCGAGTCGAAGTAGCTGATCCACGGCGGGCACGGCTCCTGCTCCGACCGTCCGAATTCGTCCCGGGCGCGCCCGATGCACGCCAGCGCCTGACGACCGTCACCGACGACACTGTGCGCCCAGGCCAGATTCGCGTGCAGGACCGCGACGGCTCGCCCATACCCGGACTCCTGTGCCGCCACCTGTCCGAGCTGAAACAGCCGCAATGCCTGTGCCGCCCAACCGTGGTGCAGATGCAGCCGGCCCATGCAGTAGAGCACCTTCGCGACCAGGGACGGCTCGTTGACGAACCGGGCGTGCTCGAGCGCACGCGCGAAGTGACGCCGGGCCGGCCCGAGTATGCCCAGGTCGAACGAAGTCCAGCCGGCGAGCAGGTGCAGGTCGCCGACGGCCCGGTGCAGCGCCTTGGTGGTCTCGTCATCTGCCTTCGCCCGTAGCAGCTGCTGAGCCCAGGTCAGTTGGGCCATCGCCGCCTCACGACAGGCCCCGCCGCCATGCTCGCGATCGAGCGCCCGCAGCTGCTCGGTCATGGCGGCGAGCCGCGCGACATCAGCGGCTCCAACGTGGTCGGGCGTCGGTCCCCATGACAGGGGGAACGGCTGGTTCCACGTCTGCGGATCGACGGTGGCTGTGCCGACGGTGAGCTCGGTGAGCCGCGCGAGCAGTTGACCGGAGTCCTCAGGCGGCGCATCGTCGGCTGCCGTCGATGCGACTCCGACCAGTGTCGCCGTCGCGTCGTCATAGGCCAGCCCGAGACTGCCCCTGGTCACACCGAGACCATCCGCGATCCGGGTCAGCACGTCGTACGACACGACCTGCCGGCCGGCTAGGATCTCCGAGATCTCTGACTGGGACTGCCCGGTGAGCGCAGCGATCCGGCGCTGCGACACGCCCACCCGCTGCAGCAGACGGAACACCGCCGCAATGTCGCGAGCGGCCAGCGCCGCGCGCATGTCGGCCCGCTGCCACATCGACGGATCGATCCGTTCCTGCACCCGCCGTTCGACGATCACGTTCGCCTCCCTGAGCCCCGTTCGAACAATAGTCGCACGGTAGCTACCCCTGACCCGGCAGGACAAGCCGGCGCGTCGCATCGACGAGCGGGACCTATCGGCATCGCTGATCACCTTGTGAACAGCCAGAGTTATCGGCACCACCGCTTACGTGGGCCTGCGCTCCGCGGGATCGTGAGGGGTCGACCATACCGACTACTCACTCGGGAAAGGACACTGTGGACAGATCACGGGCACACCTCGTGCTCCTGACGCACGTACCGCGTCCGGACTGGTGCTGGCTGGGCCTGCGACAGCGGTGCCACTACTGTGGACAGCGATTCCCGTGCCCACCACGGAGGGTGGCACTCGACCGTCTCGGCCGGCCCGGGCCCGAGTTCTCATGAATCCACACGAGCCAATGCGGCCGGCCTGGATCTGCGCCGTGTGCGACGAGGAGTGGCCGTGCCGGAGGCGGAGGGCTCAACTGGTCGACCTGACCGAGGGTTCACGGCTCGGCTTAGCGCTCATCCTCGCTGACTATTTCCTTCAGGCCACTGAGGACAGACCCGACCTCGAGCCGTCCGCTCTCTATACCCGGTTCCTTGGCTGGCTGCGAACAAACCCGTGAGGCGTGCCCAGTTACGGCGACGCCTCACGGATCGAACCAGACTCAGTCACGCGTCGAACTGAACTCCCCCGTCGCGACACGCGAGCCTCTCGTTGTCCCAGCCAACCTCGACCTTTCCGCCTTCGCCGGCGAAAACCATGCCGGATCAGGCTTCAAGGTCCCAGCCAACCTCGACCTTTCCGCCTTCGCCGGCGAAAACCATGCCGGATCAGGCTTCAAGGTCCCAGCCAACCTCGACCTTTCCGCCTTCGCCGGCGAAAACCATGCCGGATCAGGCTTCAAGGTCGGTGAGCGGCGCGCGCTCGTAGATAAGGTGTACGACGCCGGTCTTGAAGGTCGTCGAGCTGATCAGCTTCAGCCCGATCGTGCCGTCACCCGGGTCGAACAGGCGCAGGCCCTCGCCGACCACGATCGGGTGCACGAGCAGCCGCAGTTCGTCGAGAACCCCTTCGCGCAGAAGCGAACGCACCAACGTCGGGCTACCGGTGATACCGATGTTCTTGCCCGGCAGCTGCTTGAGCGCGTTGAGCTGGCCCACGACGTCACCGCTGATCACCGTGGTGGGCTCCCAGTCGGCCTTGGTGAGCGTGTTCGACACCACGAGCTTTGGTGTGCCGTTCATGTAGTCGGCTGGCTCGACGTCGCTCGACTGGTGCGGCCAGTACGAAGCGAACTCCTGGTACGTCTTGCGCCCTAGCAGCATCGTGTCGGACTCCGACATCGTGGTGTCGACGGCCTTCCCCATCTCGTCATTGAAGTACGGGAAGTGCCACTGGTCCGGCCGGCCGACGACGCCATCGAGCGAGATGAACAGTCCCGCGATGATCTTCCTCATGGTGACCCCTCCTTGTCGCATGCCTACTCGTTCTCGCCTCCCATTCTGCAACCGACGGTTTTTCTTGTCAAGACAAAGCATACCGTCGGCTTAGGGCACGATCACCGTGCACCGCAACGCCGGCCGCAACGCCGCGCCACCCCACTCACCGTGCACAGCGATCACCGCGCACGATCACCGTGAACACCACGCCGCACCCACGCCGCACCCACGCCGCATCGAGTGGGCACAGCGATCACCGCTTCGCTCCCCCGTCGCTCCCCCTCCCACCCATGCCGCGCGCACGCCCACCCACACAGCGCGCACCCCCACCCATACCGCGCACCCCCACCCATACCGCGCGCACCCTCACCCATACCGCGCGCACGCCCACCCACACAGCGCGCACACCCATCCATGCCGCGCGCACGCCGTGTCGCCTGGGCACAGCAATCACCGCGCACGATCACCGTGAACGCGACACCGACCCCTGGCCGCACCCACGCCGCGGGCCCGCCAGACCGAGTGGGCACGGCGATCACCGCGCACGATCACCGTGCACGCCCCACCGCATCCACGCGCATTCACGCCGCACCAACTGGGCACAGCGATCACGGGGAGTGCGGCCGGGCGGGGGCAAGCTGGGGGGGCTACTCACAGGGGCGGCGCGCGGGCCGGCGCGGCGGAACCGCCCGAGGTGGTGGCGGCCGTCACACGAGGGGCGGCCGTCACACGAGGGGCGGCCGTCACACGAGGGGCGGCCGTCAGCACGAGGGGCGGCCGTCAGACGAGGGCGGCACTCAGAACAGGGCGGCACTCAGAACAGGGCGGCACTCAGAACAGGGGGAAGGTCCACCGAATCAACGCGTGTTCCAGCCTTCGGTGTCCTCAGTGGACTCGCCTGAGCGGCAACGCAGCTGAACCGAGATCAACCGGCGCGGCGCCGGGCCCGCCGGGCGGCGAGTTCGTCGACACTCTTGCCGGTGGCCTCAGCAGTCTCGACCGAGCTGGTCACCGGCAACTCGGCGAGCGAGCCCTGGATCTCCTTGAAGGCTCCGCCGATGGCGATGCCGAAGACGCCTTGGCCGCCCCGCAACAGGTCGACGATCTCCTCGGCCGACCGGCACTCGTACACGGTCGTGCCGTCGGAGATCAATGTCACCGTGGCGAGGTCGTCCTCGCCCCACTGGCGCAGCGTCTCGATCGCCTTGCGGATGTTCGGCAGCGAAACACCGGCGTGCAGCAATCGCTTGACTACCCTGAGCACCACGATGTCGCGGAACGAGTACAACCGCTGGGTGCCGGATCCTGACGCGTCACGCACGCTCGGAATGACCAGACCGGTGCGCGCCCAGTAGTCGAGCTGGCGGTAGGTAATGCCCGCCACTGAACAGGCGGTCGGACCGCGATAGCCGACGGCCCCTTCGGCTGAGTCGCCTGAGTCGCCTGAGGCGTCGCCATGCGTGTCCAGCGAGGCAGGCTCCAACATGTCTTCCGAAAGCATGACTTCCGAGTAGGTCTCGCCCGGACCCGCAGATTCGTGCATGTCGCGACAACCTCCCCGGCGCTGGTGCTAGAACGACACCCTACTCCTCAGATTGAGAGTTATCCGAGGGCGTCCGGTGCGACACGCCGGGTAAACAACATCAACGTGATTCGGGACCCGCTGACGAGGCGGATCAGCCGGCGAAGTCCTCCGGCCTGACCTGCTCGAGGAACTCGCGAAACTTCTCAACCTCGTCTTCCTGCTCGTCGGGAATCACGATGCCGGCCTCGGTGAGCACCTCCTCGGCACATCGGATCGGCGCCCCGACGCGCAGCGCGAGCGCGATCGAGTCACTCGGTCGGGCCGAGACTCGTACCCCCTCGCCCAAGATCAGTTCGGCGTAGAAGATGTTCTCCTTCATCTCCATGATCTCGACTGCCTGCAGCGGCGTCTTCAGCGCTGCGAGCACGTCTCGGAGCAGATCGTGGGTCAGCGGCCTGGCCGGCTTCACGCCCTGTTGCTCGTAGGCGATCGCCGTCGCCTCGACCGCGCCGATCCAGATCGGCAGGTAGCGATCGCCGTCGACCTCGCGCAGGAGCACGATCGGCTGGTTGCTGGGCAGCTCGACCCGCACCCCGACGACGCTAAGTTCGCGCACCACTGCCTCCATGCTGGATCGCCCCGAACCGTGCCACGCAACCGCTACAGAAACGCCCTCTTCTGCACGTTACACGCGTGACGCGACCGCTGCCGCCGCCCACCTGGGGGCTTAAGGAGCACGTACGGCCAAGGCAAGGTGTTGCACCAGAAGCAGCAAAGCGATACGGCAGTCGAGACGGCTCAGCTGCCGAGCACGTCGCGCAGCCCCTGCCGGACCAGCGCCCCGTGCAGCTGCGCACACAACGCGGCGAGTTCGTGCACGGTCTCCAACGCCTGCGCCCGACCGTTGGGCCCGTGTTGCTTGGACAACGGAAGCACCAGTTGCGCCAGCAGGCCGACCTCACGATCTGCGGTGCCACGGTACGGGCGAAGGTGACGTCCCTCGAGTCCGTATTCAGCCAGTCGTACGGCGACCCGAGCGACAGTCAGCGCCTCGGGACCGTAGTGGCCGGTCGGACCGGGTGCCAGCAGCCCGTACTGCTCGAGGTCCGCCATGCCGGCGTCGTCGAGCCCGGCCCGCTCCTTCAGCTGCGCCCGGGTGAGCCTCGCCTCGCCCAGCTCCACCCGCGGGACGGGCGCGGGCGACTCCACCCTCGGGACGGGCGCGGGCGACTCCACCCTCGGGACGGGCGGGGGCGACTCCACCCGCGGGACGGGCGGTGGCGACACCGCTGCCGATTCCGCCGACGGGCGCGGCTCGGGAACGACGGGCGGCGGCGCGACCACACCGACCACGCGCTCGCCCCGCTCCAACGCGTCGAGCTGCTCGCGGATCACGCGCAGCGGCAGATACCGGTCGCGCTGCGCGGCCAGGACCAATCGGAGCCTCTCGACGTGGGCCGCGGTGTACTTGCGATATCCGGCCGGGGTCCGCTGCGGGTCGACCAGCCCTTCGGCCTCGAGGAAGCGCAGCTTCGAGATCGTGACGTCGGCGAACTCCGGACGCAGCAGATTCAGGACCTCGCCGATACTGAGCAGCCCGCCTTCGGCCGAGGAGGCCGAGCCGCGAGGAACGAGCGGCGAGGATGGATCGGCCCCGCTGAGTTCCGAGCCGAGCGCAGGAATCCGAGTCCGCGCGCTAGCCGCGGCCGAAGACGGATCGGCCCAGCCAATCGCGCGGGATGCGTCAGGCTGGGACGAGGACTCCCCGTACGCCGCCGCTTCCGTCGCCGTCATGGGACGCTCAGGTCACGTCGTCCAAGCGCGGTCCGGCGATGAACACCAGCCGGAACTTGCCGATCTGCACCTCGTCGCTGTTGCTCAGGGTGGCCGACTCGACCCGCTCCCGGTTGACATACGTGCCGTTCAGGCTGCCCACGTCCCGGACGGTGAAGCCGGCCGGCCCGCGGTGGAACTCGGCATGCCGGCGGGACACCGTGACGTCGTCGAGAAAGATGTCGCTATCCGGGTGCCGGCCGCTCGTGGTCACGTCGTGGTCGAGGAGGAAGCGCGCTCCCGCATTGGGCCCACGACGGACGACGAGCAGCGCCATGCCCGGCGGCAGGCTGCCCGCGACCCGACCCGGCAGGGCGTCGTCCCCGACATCGGCACCCTCGAGAACCTCGTCGAGGGAACCCATGTGCAGCGTCGAGGTGACGTCGAGCGGTGGGTACTCGTCGTCAGGTCGGGTCATGCAACCACCTCACGGATGCCAACGAACGCCGTCCGTTAGTCAACGGTCGACCTGGCGAGCCTAGCCACGCCGAAAACTTCGGGTCAACCGGACGCGCGGGCGCCCGGCCCGGCAATGACCGATCACCCCGTACTGGTGAGTTCTTCGTACGCCTGTGCGTCGAGCAGCTCCTCCAGCGCCTCCGGGTCGGCGGGTTCGATCTCTACCAACCAGCCGTCGCCGTACGGGTCGGAGTTGATCAGCTCTGGCTCGTCCCCGAGCTTGTCGTTGCGGCCCGTGACCGTGCCGCTGAGCGGCGCATAGATCTCGGAGACGCTCTTGGTCGACTCCACCTCACCCAGCGATTGGCCCGCCTGGACCGCCGTGCCCGGCTCGGGCAACTGCACGTACACGATGTCGCCCAACGCGTCCTGTGCATAGTCGGTGATCCCGACCCGAACGCTCGGGCTGCCCGCGCGGACCCACTCGTGCTCGGACGTGTAGCGAAGCTCTTCTGGGATCACCTGACAAGACCCTTCTCACCAAGATTGAGTAACGTCACTGTACGGGTTCGGCGTATTCGAGCGCCTCCGGCGGGTGCAACGCATCCACCCGTACGGTTGGCGCCTGGTCCACCTGCAAGGTACCTCCGTCCCGGGCGACCGAGTCGGCGACACCGCCGGGAATCATCAACGCCGTCTGCATGGTTGCGGCGGGGCCGATCACGGTCAGGGTGTACGGGGCCGGCAGCGTCTGGCCGTCGACCACCAACCCACCCCCGCCGTCGGCGAAGTAGGTCGAGGCGACGACCCGCACCGCCGGACCCGACGCGCCCGCGATTTGCATCGCCTCGGCGCCGGCGCCGCGCAGTTCCTCGATGGCTTCGAGCACCGTGGCAGCCCGGATCGCGTCCCGCTCAGGCCGCAGCCCGATGGTCAGGCCCTCCCCTTCGGCGGCCAGCGTGCCGGCGAGGATGCCGAGGTCGTTGGCCCGCCGGCGGGCCTGCGCGAGCGCAGCCTCACGGCCCTGCGCTCCGGCGCCGAGTTGGGCCAGGGTCTGCTCCAGGCTCGTGATGTCACTGCGCAGTCGCTGCTCGCGCGCGTTGAGGTCGGACAAGATCCGCACCAGGTCGTCCTGACGGGCGTTCTCGAGCTGCGTGTCGCCGACGTTGCTGCGCACCTGCACCACGAGCGCGAACGCGAGTAGCCCCACCAGCAGAGCGATCACTGCCCCGGCCGTGGACAGGCGTCGCTGCCGACCGGAGTCCGCCGGCGGCGGCTCGGTCTCGGCGCGATCGTCTGGTGTGGACATCATCACGCCGTCACGCCCGGAACAGGTGACGCCGGATCGCTGCGACGTTCCCGAAAATCCGTACCCCGAGCACCACGACCACACCGGTCGAGAGCTGCCCACCAACGCCGAGCTGGTCGCCAAGATAGACGATGAACGCCGCGACCAGAACGTTGGACACGAACGACACCACGAACTGCTTGTCGTCGAAGACCCCGTCCAGCCGGGCCCGCACGCCACCAAAGACCGCGTCCAGTGCGGCGACGACGGCGATCGGCAGGTACGGCTGCAGCACTACCGGCACCGTGGGTTGCAGCAGCAGGCCGGCCGCGACGCCGGCGATGAGGGCGAGCACGGCGATCATCTGGTCGCTCCCGAGGCTGACGGTAAAGGTTGCGCGTAACGCAGGGTCGAGCCAGGCGCCGCGGGCAGGTTCAGCGGGCTCGCCGACCGGGTGCTGAAGCCGAGGCCGTACTGGCTGGCCAGATCGGCGATGCTCGCTGCCGCCGCGGTGTGGTTGAACGTCCGCTCGAGGTCGTCGGGCCCGATCGCGGCCACCTCGTACGGACTTGTCACCGGCCGGAAGTCCACCAGCACCGCGTCACCGGCCGCACGGATGGTCGAGGTTGCGGTCAGCCGCTGGCCATTGATGGCGATCGCCTCGGCACCCGCCGCCCACAGCGCATTGGCCACGCTCTGCAGGTCCACGTCGAGAACCCGGCTCACCGCCGCTGTGCTGGGTCGACCGGTGTTCGGGTCGATCGGCGCGGGCGCGTCGGCCAGCCGCACGATCACACCGGGACCCGTGACGGCGGCGAGCCCGGCCGCGGCTTCCTGCTCCTGCACCCGGCGCAACTGCTCGGCGCTGCCGCCCAGCGCGGCCTGCTGGGCGGCCGTGACCTCACGGCGCAGCCTATCGCTGCGGGACTGCATGCCGTCGGTGCGCTCCTGCGCAACCTTGACCTCATCGACCAGACCAGCGTGGGCTCGGCTGCGCTCGGGCTCGGCCGCGACCGCTTCCCGATACGCCACCGCGAGCAGGAACCCGACCAGCACCAAGGTCAGCGTTCGCAGCCCGAACGCGGATGCCCGGCGCCAGGCCGGTTTCGGACCATGCGCCGCCCGGGCCGCGGCTGCGTCGGCGTAGCCCGGATCGAGCGGATCGGTGAACAGCTCGAGCAGGAAGTTGGGGGCGAACCGCTTGCCCCCGCCGGCGGGCGTCGGCGGGACAGTGGGGTCAGCGGGATCATGTGTCACGCCGATGCCTGCCCGGCCGGTGCGGGTCGGCCCGCGCGGACCACGCCGACGACCTGGACCACATAGAACAGGGCCGCTATCCAGTACAGCGCCAGTCCCCACCAGGCGAGGCTCCAACCGGTCGGGTAGGTCCAGTACTCGGTACCCGGGCTGACCTTCAATAGCAGCAGGATCGGCAGCGCGAGCAACAGGATGAAGGTGGCCGACTTGCCGACGTAGTGCACCGGCGGCGGACCGTAGCCGTACCGCCGCAGCACGAGTAGGCACACGCCGAGTAGCAGCTCACGAGCCAGCAGGGCGAGGGTGAACCAGAGTGGGACCACGTCGCGGATGGTGAGCGCGATGACGGTGGCCACGATGTACAGCCGGTCCGCGAGCGGGTCGAGCAGCTCGCCGAGGCGGCTGGTCTGGTTGAGCCGACGGGCCAGGAAACCGTCCACCCAGTCGGAGGTGCCGCCGACGGCGAGCACCACGACCGCCCATCCGTCCTCATGCGGGCCGAGGACCAGGTACAGGAACAGCGGTACGCCGGCGAGCCGAGCAAAGCTGACCAGGTTCGGGATCGTGAGCACTCGACCGGAACCCTGCGCTGGTTGGCCAGCCACCGCCACCTCCTACCGGCCTGAGAGCGCGCCCGGCTAACGCCACATTTGCCGGCGATGTCGGTGCGTACTTTACCCGCGGCCCGGGCCGGGATTCACAGCGTCGGCAAGACCTCGGTGGCGACCGCCTCCAGCACCGCCTCGTCGCCGGCGTACCAGTCGTCCCGCCGGGGCCAATGCGTGACCACGTCGGTGAATCCGAGCTCGCCCGCCCGCCCGACCGCGTCGGTGAACGCCGCCACGCTGCTCAACGAGTAGACCGGCGACGCGTCCAGGGAGAGATAACGGTCCACAGAGGACGGATCTCGCCCGGCAGCGTGCAGGCTCTCGGTGAACCGCTGGGCGGAGTCGGCGACGACCCGCCACCACCCGTCGAGATTCTCCGCCGGGCCGCCGGTGGTGACCCAACCCTGACCGAACCTCACCGCTAGCCGGCGCGAGCGCGGACCATTGGCCGCCACGATGAACGGCACCCGCGGCGACTGCACGCAGCCTGGGGTGCTTCGCGCGTCCACGGCGGTGTAGTACTTCCCACGCCAAGTGACCCGGTCCTCGCGCAGCACCCGGTCGAGCAGTTCCAGGAACTCGGCGTAGCGGTCGCCCTGCTCCTTCGGGGTCAGCTCAGGCTGGCCTAGGACCATCGCGTCGAAGGAGGTGCCGCCTGCTCCGGCGCCGACCCCGAGCAGGATCCGTCCGCCGGAGATGTCGTCCAGCGCGGTCACCTGGCGGGCGAACGGCACCGGATGCCGGAAGTTTGGCGACGCGACCAGGGTGCCGAGCCGGATCCGCGAGGTCACCTGGGCCGCGGCGGTGAGGGTCGGGACCGCGTCGAACCAGGGTCCGTCGACGAGACTTCGCCAGCCAAGGTGGTCGTAGGTCCACGCGTGGGCGAACCCGTATTCCTCGGCCAGCCGCCATCGCCGGGCGGCGACCGACCACCGCTCGTCGGCAAGGATCACGATCCCGGCGCGCACGCCTATGTCTTCTGCGGGCTGTTCGGTGGCTTGCTCGGCGGCGGGATGTATGTCGGCGCCGGCCCGGACGGCTTACGCGCCCACGCCGCTCGCTGGGCCAGGTACGCCGCAGTCAGGTCGGCCTCGGTCGGTTCGGCCGCGGCGGACTTGCGTTGCTGCGGTACGCGCGAGAGCACCTCGCGGCCGCCGGCGCAGACGATCGTGAGGCCCTCGGAACCGGGCTCGCACCGCCGGATCTCCTTCCACGGCAGGCGCACCACGCTCCGACCGGAGACCACCTCGACCCCGTCCGGACCCGCGGATAGTCTCGGCCGCAGCAGCATCCACCAGGTCTGGAAGATCACCGCGAGTACGAGGCCGACGCCGATCAGGGCCAGGTATCCGTACACCACCAGGACCCGCGCGCTGAACAGGAGCAGTACGACGATGACGGCTGCGGCCGCCAACCGGTACCTCCGATCGGCCCGCCACACCGTAACGGTCTCGACTTCCGACATCGCACGCTCCGCGGGCCTGTGATCTGAGCTTCCGGGTGGGAGAGGCCAACGGTACGGGATACCCATTGCGCTGTTTCGCCAGGACTTATCCCGTCCGGCTATTCTGCTAGCGGTTCCATCCCCCTGGATCGCGGACCATCAGCCACATCCGTACCAAGAGTGTCGCGCAATCACCGGCACAACTGGAAGACCCGCGCAGTAGCGCGGCGCTAGGAGGACCCGTGAGCAACTCGGTCAAGGACCGGTCCGGAGAAGGCCTGCTGCCCAAGGCCGAGCGGCGTGCCCTCGGCAAGGCGGCCGCCGCGAAGCGCGCCGCTCAGCGGCGCCGCAAGCAGCTCCTCAACAAGATCGGCAAGATCGCCGCGCCATTCGGCCTGGTTCTGATCGTCATCGGGGCGGTCTGGCTCTTCACCGGCACGGACTCACCGCCGGCGAGCACGCCTCAAGCCGAGAGCTCGACTCCTGCTGGCCGACAACACCACCGCTCCGGCCTCGGCCCTGCCGCCGGGCGCCGACCCGGCGCTGGCCACCAAGCCCGTCGTCACGGCGGGCGACCCAGTGACCGCCCTCGGTGTGACCACCCTCATCACCGGTAGTGGCGCCCCGACCGCGAACGGCCAGACGATCACGGTCAACTACGTCGGCGTCTCCCTAGCCACCGGCGAAGAGTTCGACGCGTCGTGGAAGCACAACGACACGTTCGATTTCACGCTCGGTCAGGGCGGCGTCATCCAGGGTTGGGACCAGGGCCTGGTCGGCATTCCCGTCGGCAGCCGGGTGCAGCTGGACATCCCCGCTGCCCTCGCCTACCCCAACGGTGGCGGCCCCGAAGGCGACCTCCGCTTCGTCGTCGACATCCTTTCCGCCAGCTAAGTCCACTTGAGATCGCGCCGATTGCGGTAACCACGCATTTGGTTGCCTGTGAAGTGTCGGGAGCATGACACCTCGGGTCAGTTGTGCCGGTTTGGCTGATGTCCGGTCCGTGAGGTGGTGGATTCCGCCTGCGCTCCTTACCGGTTAGAGTCCACCCGGCGCGCCATGATTGCGCGCGCATCGATTCGACTCTGACCGCGGGGAGCTGACGTTGCGACGACTTTCTGGTGTAGCCGGACGCCGGAGAGCCTTGCTGGGTGCACTCGCACTCATCGCTGTTCTGGCTCTCGCCGGATGCGGCCAAATGGAGCCGACATATCCACGGCTGCAGTCGTTCGCCGCGCCCGGAGCAGAACCTTCGCCGAGTGCGGAGCCCTCCCCGACTCCGGAACCGACGCCACCGCCGGTTCGCACCGAGTCGGTCGTCATCGGGCCGCCACCCTGCCCGGTCGGGCCGTACCAGTCCGAGGTGGAGACTGCGTTGGCCAAGATCGGCACCTACGGCGACATCGACGCGGACGGCAGGCAGTCGTTCGGCGACTGCGCCACGATCGTCGCGTTCCAGAAGCGGATGGGCATCGTCCCGGCGAACGGGAGCCCGGACCGACCACAAAGGACGTTGCCGCCCGGATCGCGGCGACCGACCCTTCGAAGTGCCCCCAATCAGATGCCGCGACCGCCTGCATCGACCTGACCAACCAGACCTTCTTCGTCGCCAAGGCAGGTCAGGTCGTTCTCGGGCCGACGGTGACCCGGACCGGCATGCCAGGCTGGCGGACGCCTTCGGGCACCTTCCGGATCGTCAACAAGTCACGGAACGAATGGTCGGTGCCGTTCAAAGTGTGGATGCCGTACTGGCAGCACTTCTACATGGGCATGGGCCTGCACGAGACGACCACCTACATCCACAACATGCCCAACGGCTCGCACGGCTGTGTCAACCTGCTGCACGATGACGCGAAGACGGCCTACGGCCTGCTCGGCGTGGGCTCGATCGTGCACCTCTACGGCCGCCGCCCCGGCACCTGATCGCTAGCTGCTCAGCATCGGGCGGTCAGCGGATGAGCGCCAGTTCGCCCTCGGCAAAGGTTGCGTGCAGCGCGGCCGCGCAGGCGGCGTCCGGGGCGACCACGAACGGCAGCTCGTTGCCGCCGGCGAGGGTGAACGGGCGCCCGTCGCGGGCCATCGACACCCCGCCGGCTTCGGCGTGCAACAGGAGACCGGCGGCGTGGTCCCACGGGAACTCCCACGTGAGCACCATCGCGGAGCGCCGACCGCTGGCCAGCTCGATGTACTCCAGGCCGGACGTGTCGAAGAAACACAACGACACCCCGGCATGGCACATCGCGTTGAACCGGACCCGGTCCGCAACCGTCCACCACTTCTGCTGCGAGGTGCACACATCCAGGTGCCGCAGTCCCGAGGGTGCCGCCGCGACCTGGGCCCGGACGCCGTTGACGTAGGCACCGGCACCGGCGCGGGCGGTCGCCATCACATCGAGCGCAGGCGCGTAGGTCCATGACGCGAGCAGCTCCCCGCGGTGACAGAGCGCGACCAGGGTGGCGAAGCGCGGATTGTCGTGGGCGTAGTTGTGGGTGCCGTCGATCGGGTCGATGACCCACACCGGAGCGTCGCCGGCGAGCGTCGAGCAGCACCAGGGGATCGGCGCAGGCAGCTTCCTCTCCGACCACGACCGACCCGGCCATCATGCGGCACAAGGCAACGCTGAGCGCCTCCTCGGCCGCCCGGTCCGCCACGGTGACCAGGTCACCCGGTGCCTTCTCGACGATGTCCGCGGCGGTCAGACGGCCGAACCGGGGCATGATCTCTTGGTCGGCGACGGTACGGACGAGTCGCTCCACCTCGTCGGCATCGCGGGCACTGAACACCGGCTCAGCCTGCCAGACGCGATGCCGCCAGGCACCGCTAGGTTGGGCTCATGGCTGAGCGCGAGCCGGCGGTGACCGAGCGGCCCACCATGCCCGGGTACGGAATCGACGCCGACCCGGCCGGATTGCTCCCGTGGTCGTGGGCGACCGAGCGGCTGCGCAGGTCGCACGGTTACTGGATCGCCACCACAGACGCGGACGGGGCACCGCATCTCGCCACGGTATGGGCTGTCTGGTTCGACGACACGGTGTGCTTCTCCACCGGCGGCCGATCACGCAAGGCACGCAACCTGACCCGCGATCCCCGCTGCTCGGTCACCCCTGGGGACACGTCCGAGTCCCTGGTGCTGCACGGCACGGCGCGACAGCTCACCGATGCGGGCACGCTCGACCGGCTGCGCGAGGTCTACCTCGCCAAGTACGGCGAGGGGTTCCCCGACCCGGCGCAGAACCCGGTCTTCGCGGTGACGCCGGCGACCGCGTTCGGCATCGTCGAGGCGGAGTTCACCACGTCGGCGACCCGCTGGACGTTCCGCGCCTGAATCCGGTCAGTGGCGCAGGGGCGCGGCCCGGCAGGGTGAGCCAGCGGAGACCTCTATCGTGGCGCTTCCCGGATCCAGCATGACCGTGGCCAGCGTGCTGTGGCGAAGTGCGGGGTCGTCCTCCAGCACTGGATGGCAGCACACGCCGGACGAGTCGTCCGAGAGAGCCGCGAACACCGCGGCCCGGTCGAGCTCTCGGCCCGGCCGCCGAGGCGGTCGCGGAGGTACGCGTAGCGCTGCAGCGTGTCGGAGTCGCTGTCTGGACCGGTATCGCCGGCGCAGGCTGGACTGCTCAGGAAGTGGTTTGTGCGCATGAGAAGGCCGTCCCGATCGGGATCCACCCGACCGACGCCGCCCGGCCACAATTCGGCCATGACGGCGGTGCGCCGGTCGACGATCGTGATCGACGTCGACGCGCTCAGCCCCGTCGCATGAGCAGACTCGCAGATGCGAAGCGCGTCCGCGACATCGGTCGCGGTGTCCAGGATCCGCCGCGCGACGACATGCACCGGGACGCCGACCGCTCCGATGCCGTCGTCGCGATGGTGCAGGATGTTGAACATCGTGCCGAGGCCGCGTCCGTTGATCCCGATCTTGCCGACCACGCCGTACTCCGTGACCGTGGTGACCATCCGACCATCGGGGTGTGGGATCGTCCACTGTAGCCAGTTATCAGCCATCGCGGCGTACCAGTCCCAATTCTGCATCGCGGCCGGAGTTGCCGTGCCGACGGTGACCACAGTGGAGCATTCGGACCCCGAGTCCCCGCAGGGACGCCAGGATCTCGGTCCGCGCGTTGATCGCCGCGATCCGCTCCACCGCCAGGCCGGCTCCGATCGCGATGCCCCGGATCTCGTCTGCCAGCTCGGGCGCCCAGGCCTGGATCCGATCCAGCGCCGCCGCGCCGAGCCGATCCACCTCAGCGGGCAGATTGGCGATACCGAGGGTGTTCTTGAGCTCGAACAGCCGCAGGTAGTCCGCGACCGTCGTTGTGATCTGCGCCGCATGCGCGCGGCCGAACTCGAGCCCGCGTGGATACGGCTCCGCAACCGCTGAGGTGAATCGCCGGGTCATGACGCCGCCAGTTGCGGTCGGACCTGCTCGGCCACTTCGGCAAGCGTCGCGGTCCAGACCCGGTCGCGACCCGCGATCTCCGCGACCAGGCGGGCCCATTGGACGTAGCGCTGCCCGCGCCCGATCACCTCCGGATGCATGGTGAACGTGACGTGCCGGCGCTCGGCGTGGGCGAGCTCGAACTCGTCCAGCCAGGACCCGTACAACTCGGTCGGGTCCACCATGTTGCCGCCGCTGTCGATGCTCCAGCCGTACCTCGGCCAGTCATCCAGCGACCAGTGCACGGGCAGCTCCAGGATCCGTCGGCCTCCCCAGCTCTCCCAGTACGGGCGGTCGTCGCCCATGCAGGACGAGTCGTACCGGAAGTCGTGCTCCAGCAGGAGGTCGAACGTTTCCGGCGTCAGCTCCCAGGAGGTGGACCGGTAGCCGACCGGGCGCGCGGCACCGGCCGCCTGGAGTGCGGCGAGGCCCTGCTCGATCTCGTCGCGTTGCGCCTGGGCGGTCGCCTTGTCACTGCGCAGATGCATGTGCCCATGGTGGGCCACCTCGTGCCCGCCGTCGATGATGCGGCGCACCGCGTCGCGGATGCAGTTGCGCAGTATGGCCCGGGATAAAGAAGGTGGCCCGGATCTCGTGGCGCGCCAACAGATCGAGGATCCGCGGGCGTGCCGCGCACCGCGCCGTATCGGCCCTCGGAGAGGGTGGAGAGCCGGCGGGCGTACTGCGGCCCGACGCCCAGCCACCCGGACTCCGCGTCGAGGTCGAACGTCCACGAGACCGCGACCTCGGCCCCGCCCGGCCAAACGAACTCCACGATGTGCTCCTTCGTCGGCGGACCGTTGTCACAGCACGAACGCATCCGTCCACAGTTGACCCGAGCGTCCGGACAACGCATCCAACAGTGCGATCGCCTGCCCGTCGGTGAGCGCCGCGACGAAATCGACGATCGCCCGCCCCTGCGCGCGAACGCGGCGTGACGCCACCGGAGGCCCGGCCTCCGGGGTGGCGTCCAGCTCGGCGTCGGCCAGGTCGATGAGATCTTGCAGGCGCTGCGGCAGCCGGGCCGACTCCTCCGGGTCCTCGATCCAGGCACGCAGTGCTTCGACCAGTGTCGTGAGCAGTCCGGCCTGACCGCGCTGATGCATCGCGAGGTCGGGCCGGGTCAGTACGAACCGCCGGTGCACCGACTTGAGAATCTGCACCTCGTGCCACTGCGCGACGCCGAGCACGACGTGCCCGGAACGCGTCGATGGCCGGGCCACGACCTCGATAGCGTCGACGAGCCGCCGGGTCCATCGGGCAGAGAAACCGGCCACCGACTGTTCCGCCTCGATCGAACCGTCGAAGCTGACCGCGAGCAGCCCGTCCACCAGTTCCTTGCGGACGTGCTCGACCGCGGTCGCGAATGCGTCATCGTCGCTGATCCAGCCGTCCTTGCGCTTGATCTGCCTGCGCAGCCGTTCGGTGGGATATCCCGGCCGTCGCGCGCCCACCTCGAGCGCCGCGTCGGGCACCTCGGCCAGCTCCCCCGACTCCCGTTGCCAGGCGCTGAACTCGGCCGCGACCGCGCCGGACTGCAGTACCCCGACCCGGTGGAAGTCCTCGACATCGTGAATCGCGTAGGCGATATCATCGGCGGTGTCCATAATGGACGCTTCGACCGTCTGCTGCCAGTCCGCGATCCGGCCCACGAACGGCTCGCGGGCATGCTGCAGATCACCGAGCTCAGTCGTGTACGCCCCGAACTTCGTTGATCCGCTGGCGGGGTCGTCCGGCGGCGGACGTCGCCCCGCGCGGCGCCGGGTCCATGGTGCTCGGGTGCGGTTGCGGGTACGTCGTGCGGGTCCACGGATACTTCAACATGGCGGCCCGGACCGCGGCGGTGAGGTCGAGGCCGATCGTGGCCGTGCCGCGGATCTCGGTACTCGTGACGATCCGGTACGACTGAGCGTTGCCTTCGAAGCCGTCCGCCAGGTGCAGCCGATGCCGGGCGAGCCGATCCAGCACGTACTCGCCCAGGTGCCCGAATGGCGGATGCCCAAGGTCGTGGGCGAGCGCCGCGGCCTCCACCACGTCCGGGTCACAGCCGCCGAGCGATTCCAGCAGGTCGGTGTACCGCTCGTCGGCGTGCAGGCGCTCGGCCACGGCTCGGGCGACCTGAGCCACCTTGAGGCTGTGGGTGAGCCGGTTGTGCACAAGCAGGCCGGCGCCGCCTGGGCTGATCACCTGGGTGACACCACCGAGCCGGACGAAGAACGGCGAGCTGACGATGCGGTCGCGGTCAGCGCGGAACGGACTCGCGGCGAGATCCCCGGAACCACCTGAGGCACCACCGAACATGCGCCGCGCGCGGGCGTCAGACACGTACGAACGCTAGCGCACCGATCAGCCAACGCGATCAGAGACGTCGCCGCGGACGGGGACGGTTGCGTCGCGATATCCATTTCAGCCAGCGATATCGCCCCGCGGCCCGGTCAGGCTTCAAGATCACAGAATCGCCCCGTGTGTTCAGCCGAGAGATGCCTAAGAGACCGCGAGAGCCTAAGAGGCCGAGAGAGGAGGATGCTGAGCCGATCGGGCACCTGCCGATATCACGGGGTGAAATTGATTCTGCATTCGCTCGCAAGCTTCGCGAAAGTGATATCGCGTACAACAACGCGTCGTCCAGGGCGAAACGCCGAGGCCATGCCGTCAGACCACGAAAGGGCTGCGCCGCTCCAGTAACACGACGTCGCGCCACACGCCGTGGTGGCGGCCGATCCGCTCCCGGATGCCGACCGTGCGGAACCCGGCGGCGCGGTGCAGCGCCAGGCTCGCCCCGTTCTCCGGAAAGACGCCGGACTGGATGGTCCAGATCCCGGCCGCCTCGGTCGAGGCGATCAGTGTGTCGAGCAGGAGCCGCCCGATGCCATGGCCTCGGCTGTTCGGGTCGACGTACACACTGTGCTCCACCACCCCGGCGTAGACCTGCCGGCTGGAGACCGCCGACACCGCGACCCAGCCGACGACGCTGTCGCCGACGAGCGCGACGTGGCGGTGGCCCGGCAGCCGACCGGCGTCGAACGTAGCCCAGTCGGGGGCGGTGGTCTCGAAGCTGGCCTGGCCGGCGTCGAGTCCACTTTGGTAGATCTCGAGCACGGCGGCGGCGTCGGCCGGCTGCATCGGCCGTACCACTGGGCCCGGACCGGCCGTGTCCATTGTGGTCATACGTCCACTCTAGGCGGCACACTATCGGCGCGGCCGACTCGTCCCCGGCCTACTCGTCCCCGGCCGACGAGATGAGCGTCACCCGCCCGTCCTCCAGGCGGTAGGCCATGCCAACGACAGCACACTCCTTGGCCGCGACCGCGTCGGCGATGCCGGACCGCGTGAGCTGCCGCGGCAGTGACCCCGATGTGGGCGTCGGCCACCGCGTCGAGGTCCGTCACGCCCAGGGCGGCGGCATGCGCAATGCTCGGCAGAACCCGGTCCACGATGGCTTGTGTGCCCGCGGTCGGCTCATAGCTGCCAGTCAATGCCGCATAGGTGGCCTGGATCGCGCCGCACGAGTCGTGGCCGAGCACCACGCACGAGCGGCGCACCGAGAATGGTCACGCCGTACTCGATGCTCGCGAGCACCTCCGGGCCGACGATGTGGCCGGCGGTCCGCACGACGAAGAGGTCACCGAGCCCGCGGTCGAAGATGATCTCCGCCGCCAGTCGCGAGTCGGAGCAGCCGAAGATGACCGCGAACGGGCGCTGTGCGTTGGCCACCGCGGCCCGGCGTTCCGCGTCCTGGTGCGGGTGGATCCGCGCACCGGTAACGAACCGCTCGTTGCCGGCGAGCAGCTCCTGCAATGCGTCGTCCGGGGTCCTCGGTCGATGCTCGGGAAGGGCCATGACGTCCTCCGACCTGCCGGCGGTGCATGACCCGGGTCGGCGCCGTTGACGACCCGGATCGGCGGCGTACGCCGCTGTGGGAATTGTCTATTTCGTGGGGGACTAAGCCAATGTGATGGTTCCCACGCCTTCCCCACCCACGATGCCCCTCGGTTCGTTGTGCCGCCTGCCGATGATCGCCAGTTTCCGGCACCGACTGCAGTTGCGCTGCACTTCCCGCCGGAAACCGGCGATCATGAACGCCTGGGCGTGCGACACCGCGCTGCCGGAAGCCGGCCGCACTCGGACGCAAACGGCGGGGCGGACCGTAGAGGTCCACCCCGCCGTGACGGGCTCGACTACTGCTGCGCTTCCCCGGAGCTGTTCGGTGAACCGCCATATGTCGGCGCCGGCGGCTCGTACGGCATCGGCGGCGTCGGTGGCTCGTACGCCGGTGGCGGCCTTCGTAGGCCGGCGGAGCCGCCTCGTACGCCGGCGAGCGGCGATCGTCTCGGCGGCCGGGGCCGACGCAGGTGCCGGTATCTCAGCGTGCGGCGGCCAGGCGGACACCGCGAGGAAGTCGCCGGTGTCGCCGAGCTTCTCCCGCATGGCCTTCTGCCGGGCCATCCGGCGGCGCTCACGGTCGCGCACGTACGCCGCGACCAGCCGCTCGTCCTGGTCGTCCTGCTCCTGAATGAAGGTGCCCTCCTGCGCCGCCGTCTCCGCCCGGATCCGCTCGATGAGGGCGCGGGAGACCAGCCGACCGCCCGAGCGAGGAGATCCAGCTCGCGGCCCGCGTGATGAGGGTGGCCAGCGCGAAGATCTTGCGCTTGATCCATACCGCGATCAGCTTGGACAGCTCGACGGTGACCTCGACCAGGCGGCGAGCAGGGCGAGGGCGCCCAGGTAGACCAGCGCGAATCCGAAGCCGATGCCGAGCGCACCCTGCCACCCGAGGTGGAAGGTGGATACGACCGTGCCGCCGACCATGGTGGCCGCGGCCGACCCGGCGAAGAACGTCGCGATCGGGTTGTGGATGCGCTGCAGGCGCTCGCGCACCGCGACCCGCTGGAACACGGTCAGGTGCACCAACAGGATGAGCCCGACCATGAGGGCCGGCGCGAAGTCCGAGTCGAAGTTGACGTCGGCAGCGTCCGAGTACTTCCGGAGCAGATCGCCGGCCAACGGGCGCATCCGGAGCTGGTTGGACTCGGGCAGCAGCTCGTTGAACCGGTCGTCGTAGTAGACCAGGTACAGCGGAACCGCGAGCAGGATGAAGAGCAGGCCCAGCTTCTGCGGTCGCTTGTCGAAGAAGACGACCTTGACGAACAGGGCCACGGCGGCCAGGAGGAGCACGCCGACCGCATAGACCAAATAGCTGGATATGGCCATCTAACTTCCTTCGACCGTAACGTTGCGTAACCGGATCTGCGCGCCAGTGCGTCGCGGCAACCGAATCCCGCGACGGAGCGTGCAGTTTTTTACGCGGCGGCCGGCGAAGCAGTGCAGAAACGGCGAATGACGCCTGTCACCGAACCACCAACCGGACGGCCGTGCCATCAGATGATTGGCCGGTTACGCATCGGCCGTCCATCCCTCAGGCACCATATCTGTCAGCAGCAGCGCAGACGACACAAGTGTCGACTAGAGCGACACGCCGGCTGTCAGCTCGTCGCTGACCACCGCCCCGTCGCGCAGAGTGATCACCCGGTCGGCCCGGTCCAACAGCGCCGGGTCGTGCGTCGCGACCAGGGCGGTCATCCCGCGGGCCCGCACGACTGCCCGCAGCAGGTCCATGATGGACCGTCCGGTCTCCGAGTCGAGCTGGCCGGTCGGCTCGTCGGCGATCAGCAGCTGCGGGTCGTTGGCCAGTGCTCGGGCCACCGCCACGCGCTGCTGCTGGCCGCCGGAGAGCTCGTACGGCCGCTGCGCGGCGTGACCGCCCAGCCCGACCAGCTCGAGCAGCACCTCGACCCGCGCCTCCCGCTCGGCGGGCTTGACCCGCGCCAGCCGCATCGGCACGCCGACGTTCTCCGCGGCGGACAGGATCGGCACCAGGCCGAACGACTGGAACACGAAGCCGATCATGTTGCGGCGCAGGGTGAGCAGGGTGCGCTCGCTGGCGGCGCTGATCTCGTGCGAGCCGAGGAAGACCCGTCCGGAGTCGGGCCGGTCGAGGCCGCCGATCATGTTGAGCAGGGTCGTCTTGCCGGCACCCGAGCGGCCGCGGATCGCGACCAGCTGCCCAGTGCCGGTGCTGAACGAGACGTCCCGCACCGCGTGCACGACCCGGCTGCCCCGGCCGTACTTGCGACTGACGCCTTCCACCCGAACCAGATCGCTCATTTCCACTGCCTCGCTCATCGCGCTGATCTCCCTCGCTCGCTAGCCGATGCCGTTCCGCCGTGCGCTCGTGGCCGGGGCGGACCTCGACGTGGTCGGGTTCGAGGTTGAGCCGGACCCGGTCGCGCAGGGCGAGTTCTTCGACGAAGGCCGCCGGCAGCTGCAGCCGCCCGGCCCGGTCGAGCACCGCGTACTCCTCGGTCACGTGCTCCTCTGTCCCGTCGGCACCGATCCGGGTCGAGCGCCGCACCTCGGACGCGGTACGGCCGTCGCGGATCGCGACTGTCCGCCGCACCTGCGTGGCGACGGCGGGATCGTGGGTGACCACGACGATCGTCACGCCGAGCTCGGCGTTGATGCTCTGCAGCGCACCGAACACCTCGGCGCCGGTCGCCTCGTCCAGCTCTCCGGTCGGTTCGTCGGCGAAGAGCACCTCAGGGTTGTTGGCCACCGCGACCGCGACCGCCACCCGCTGCTGCTCGCCGCCGCTCATCTGGTCCGGTCGCCGCCTGGCGCAGTACGCGACGCCGACCAGATCGAGCAGCTCGTTCGCGCGGCGGCGGGACTTGCGCCCGCCGCGTGCGCCCGGCCAGCTGCATCGGCAGCTCGACGTTCTCCCGCGCGGTCAGGTACGGCAGCAGGTTGCGCGCGGTCTGCTGCCAGACGAACCCCACCATCGACCGCCGGTAGCTCAGCCGCCGCTTCGGCGAGAGTGCCAGCAGGTCGTACGGGCCGACCCGGGCCACGCCGGCAGTCGGCACGTCCAGTCCGGACAGGATGTTGAGCAGGGTCGATTTGCCCGAGCCGGATGCGCCGACGATGGCGACCAGGTCGCCGCGGTCCACGACCAGGTCCAGCCCCTGCAGGGCGACCACCTCGATGCCGTCGGACTTGTAGATCCGGACCAGGCCCGCGCAGACGATGTGCCCGTCGCGCAGGTGGTCGCCGCCGGCGCGCTGGGCCGCCCGCTCGGCGGCCCGTCGCTGCAGCTCGGCCAGGTCCGGGCCGCGGATCCGTTGGGCGCCGTCGTCAGCGTCATGAGCTTCTCCCCTCCGACCCGGAGCACCTCACCGAGGCGCGCCCGCCGGTTCACCATTGCTTCGATCACCACCGCAAGCACGACCGCAACCACCACGAGTCCGAAGGCCGCGGCGCCCAGCCGTGGATCCAGCGCCAGCACCACCTCGGCCCCATCGCTGAATACGGACAGACCCAGCGCCGGACCGATCAGCGTCGGCAGCGCCGCGCCGACCGCCGACCCGACCAGGGCGCCGAGACCGATGAGCGGCATCAGCTCGTACGCCAGCAGTCGCCGCCCCTGCCCGGACGAGAGCCCGAGCGTGCGCAGCCGGGACAGCGCCTGCCCGCGAGCCCGGGCTCCGCTCACCACCGAGAAGCCGACCGCGAGCAGGGCCAGCGCGACGCCCGCCGCGGACCCCACGGTGAACGTGTAGCCGAGCACTTGGTCCACCCCGCCGCGCTCCAGTGCGGCCCGGACCTCGGTACGCGTCATCGACCGACGTCGGCTGGGTGAGGGTGCCGGCCGGGCGGCCGCTGACGCTGCTGATCCACGCCCGCTGACTCGCATCGCCGACCTCAGCCAACTTGGCCGGGTCGATGCCGTCGCCGGCAAGGATGAATCCGGTCGGCAGCACCGGCTTCGCGTCGGGTTCAACCAGGGCCTGCCACGGCAGCACCACGAACCGTTCGGTGTCGATCGGCAGCCCCGGGAAGGTCTCGCATCACGGCCGCGACCCGGAACGGATACGGGTACGCCTGCACCAGCAGCGCCCCGACCCCGTCGAGCTCCGCCGCCACCGCGGGCGAGACGATCGCGGGCACCGGTCCGTCGCCGCGACGGGCCTGCACCAGAACGTCGGGCACCGACTGCGGGACGCCGCTCTCGCTGAGCACCCGGGCCAGCTCCGGCGCATCGACGACCATGCCGGCGGTGCCGGGCAGCGACCGGGCCCCGGCCTCGGCGCCAGCGGCCAACGGGGAGTTGAACTCCAGCGAGACCGCCGCCACCTCGGTAACGCCCGGCGACGGACGCCATCGCCTGGCGAGCGTCGGGTGCGAACAGTCCACCGTGGACATACGCGTCCCCGGGCACGGCGAGGTCGGCGACCCGGTCCCGGGCGGCCGCCGACGCTGCCCGCCACGGCGGCGCTGAACGACTCCGACGCTGACCGCGACCACGAGCACAGCGAGCGGTCCGGCGGTCGCCGGCGCGGAGCGGCCGGCGCGAGCGAAGCCCAGGAACGGCACCGCACCTCGGGCCCGCGCCGCAGCGCCGGCGAGCAGGCGAAGCGGGTACGGAAACAGCCGCAGCGCGACCACGGCTGCGGCCGCTGCGGCCA
Source organism: uncultured Actinomycetota bacterium (assembly GCA_963773935.1). Lineage (GTDB taxonomy): Bacteria > Actinomycetota > Actinomycetes > Mycobacteriales > Micromonosporaceae > DATBGZ01. Next base: position 91,930 of record CAVZCZ010000009.1, on the reverse strand, counting down.
GCACCGGCACGACCACCAGATAGGGGTCGACCTCGGCACCGAGTCCGCGCCGGCGCAGTAGTAGAGCGCCGAAGACGGCGAGCGCGACCAGGGTGAGCTCGGCGGTGATCCGGCGCGTGGTCACCCGGGGCCGCTGCAGGTCGGCGCGGGCCGCCGCGAACGACACCTGACGGTGGCCGGCGACCGCGAGCACCGGGCCGGCCAGCATCGCCGCGGCGCCGAACACCAGCACCATCCACTCCGTGTCGCCCGGGCGCCCCGGCACCTGCCGGCCGATGAGATAGCCGGTCGCGATCGCGACGGACACCGCGAGCGCGGACTCGAGCAGCACGCGCCCGCCGAGCGTGGCCAGGCTCGACCCCGCGCGCGCGCAGCAGCGCGAACTCGTTCCGCCGGCGTTGGGCCGAGGCCATGGCGGCGAGGATCACCAACCCGAAGAGGGTCGCCAGGATGCCTGCCTGCACCACCGACAGTAGGGCCTGCACGGCCTGGACCTGGCCGGCGTAGCGGGCCAGCGCCGTGTCCAGCCCGGTCTGCGTGGTGGCCTCGACCGCGTCCTGTTGCCGCGCCTCGAACGCCGCCTGGTCAGCGTCGGCAGGTCGGCCACATTGAGCGCGCTGTCGTCGATCCGGAACCGCCACGTGAACTCGACGTGGATCAGCTTGGCCGCGGCGGCGCTCATGCCCCGGCATGTCGGTGAGCATGATCGCCCCGCCATGGCTCCGGCGGGTCGGTGCCGACCGGCGCGTACGGCTTGAGCACCTCGTCCTGCTCGGCCCAGACCGGATCGTTGGTATCGAGCGGCTCGAAGATGCCGACGACGATGACTGGCAACACCGCGCTCGGGCCATAGTCCGGACTGCGCAACACCAACCGTGAACCGACATGCAGGTTGAAGGTATCGGCGACCGCCGAAGACACCGCGGTCTGCACCGGAGCCTCGACCACCTGCTCGGTCGCTGGCCAGTCGCCGGCGACCATCCGCGCTGCGGATTCGGCGCCGCTCTGATCGCGCACCGACAGCTGAGGCGGCGGGAATCCGGCCGGCAGATCCTCACCGGTGGCGAATGCCTCCGTGATCTGGGTCGAGTACCACTCGCCGCTCAGCCGGTCCCGCAACGCCGGCGGCAGATCGAAGTGCAGCCCGCCGAGCAGGTTGTTGGCCTGTGACGGCCGGAGGGTCGGCCGAGTTGGGTCGGCGCTGATGTCGGTTTCGGTCAGGTACGACACGTCGCGCACCCGGTGGCTCAGCGACGAGATCCAGTCCCGAAGCCCCTGGTCGGTGTAGCGGTTGGCCAGGTGCGGGGTCGCGGTCAGCAACAGGGAGGCGGCGAGGGCGAGCAGCGCGAGCAGGCCCAGCGACCCGGCAAAGGTACGCAGGCGGCGCAGGCCGGCGGTGATCACAGGTCGTCTCCGATCCGCAACCGGGCCACCGCGAGTCGGCGGCCGAGGGTGGCGGCGACGGCACCGCTGAGCAGCATCGCCGCGGCGAGCAGGCCGCCCGCGGTGGCGAGCACCGGTAGCCATGGCAACTGAAGTAACGGCAGGGGCTCCGGCCGGTCGGCCGACGGGGTGAGGATGACCAGCGGCGCCATGGTGGCCGCCACGCCCACGCCCACCGCAAGCCCGACCAGCACCCCGAGCCCAGCGAGGAAGGCCTGCTCGGCAAGGACCGCCCGAGCCAGCAAGCCGCGACCCGGCGCCCATCGTCTGGAGCACGGCGAACTCGCCCACCCGTCGGCGCATCGTCGCGCGGACATCGACGCCGATGCCGATCAACGCGAGCAGTAGCGCGCCGAGTCCAGCCGCGAACAGTGCCGACCGGCCGCCAACGCCGTACGGCTCACGGCCGGCCGTGGCGGCCACTGTGGCCTCGTCGAGGGTGCGGATGCCCGGCAGTAGACGCGTCTGCTCGGCTACGGAAGCGGCGCTGCCAGGTGCGGTGGCGACCCAGTTCTCGGCGATGGTCAGCCCGACCGGCCGGGCACGGCCGAGGGCAGCGGCTAAAGACGGCAGATCGGCGATCATCGCGGCGGGCGCTTGCCGTGTGCCCGGTACCGCGACCACCTCCGCCACCACGCGCAGCGTCACCGCGGCGCCGGCCATGGTCAGGTCGACGGTGTCGCCGACGCCGATGCGCAGCGCGCTCAGCACGCCGGCGGTAACGGCCGCCGGCACCGGCCCAGGCTGGCGATTGGGGATCACGCCGAAGTCGGCGGCGCGTGGCGTGCCGCGGCCGAAGCTGCCGGTGGTGCGGCTTGCGGCAATCCCATGCGGATCATCGAGTGGTCGTGTCGCCGGACCAAGGTCCGGACTGCGGGCATCGATGAGCTGCCAGTCCCCAGCCGCAGCCAGGTCCACTTCGGACCAGTTGCCGCCCGCGTCGGCCACCTGGAGGTTGCTGAGACTCCATCGCAGGTCGACCTCGGCTTCGTTGCCGCCGACGCCGACATCAAAGCGCACGACCGAGAGCTTTTGATCCGATGGCAGCGCAACCGTAAACCGTTGCGGTGCCTCGTTGGTGCGCACGGTCCCGATCGGCACGCGGATCAGCTGGCCCCGTCCGGTCAGAACGGTGACCGTGGTAGTCAGCGCGGATCCCGCTCGACTTGCTCGACCGGACTGAGACGTCGGTGGCGAACCGGGCGGAGCCCGGCGGCAGGGGCAGCAGCGGCAGCGTGGGGCGGGCCGCGGCGAGGCTCGCGAACATCGACGGACCGCCGTTGAGGTCATCGCGGTAATGCACCACAGTGGACGCGAGCTCGGCATCGATGCCCACGACATTGGTGGTCGTATCCTCTGGGCCGAGCCGTAGCACGTCGCGGCTGACCGGTGCCACCGCGGCGACGCCGGGCAGCGCGGCCAGCTGGGCAGTGCGTCCGTCCGGCGCGAACCCGTTCGCCTCCACCAGCCGCAGGTCAGCGCCGACACCGAACTCGGCCTGGTCCACAAGGGACCGTTGTGCGGTGCTGAGCATGGCCCAGGCCAACGTGCTGACCGCGACCGCGAGCGAGAGCAGCAGCACCGGTCCGGCGTGCGGCCGCCGGCCCGCCTGCCACATGCCGAACATCGTCGCCGGCCAGTGCTTGCGGTCGACGTACCGCTCCGCCAACCGGGTCACGACCGGCAGCAGCCGCAAGGACACTACCGCGCCGGCGAGCACGCCAGCCGTCGGCGCCACGACCAGGAGCGGGTCGATACCGAGTCCATTGCCACCGCCGGAGAGCGGTGAGGCGTACTGCCGCAACTGGAACCAGGCCAGCACGGCGAGCGCGACCAGGGCCACGTCGACACTGGCCCGCTGCGCGAAGGCGAGTCGGGACGGCCGCGACCGGGATGCGAGTTCCTCCACATAGGTGCCGGAACGGCGCACGGACGGCCCGACCATGGCGACGAGGCAGATCAGCGCGGCGACACCGGCAATCGCCCACAGCCACGGACTCAGGTCCGGCGCCAGGCGGATCGAGGCGTCGGCGAAGACCGGCAACCTGCCGGCCCAGGTGAGCACAGTGCTCGCCAGCGGGGGCCCGAGCAGGATCGCGGGGAGCACCAGCAACGTCGCCTCACGAGCGGCCAACCCGGCGATCTGCGCGCGGCCAGCGCCCCGGGCCCGGATGAGCGCGGTTTCGGCCCGCCGGTGCTCGGTGAGCAGCATGGCGATGAGCAGGAGGGCGTAGACACCGAGCACGACGATCAACAGCACCGGCGTGAGCAGCGCCGACCGGCCCACTAGGTCGGCCCGGGTGAGCCGGTCGACCAGCCGGTCCATTCCGGTACTGAGCTGTCCCGTGCCGGAAAGCCCCACCTCATCGGGCAGCGACGCCAGCGGCACGATGCCGCTGCGGAGCTGTACCAGCTGCTCCAGGCCCACCCTGCGCAGATCGGGACGCACCATCCAACCCACCGAGGCGTCGGCCGCCCAGGATCGCAAGAAGTCCGCCCGGTCCAATGTGATCGGACCGTACGAATGGCCACCCGGCACGGTTCCGTTGCTCACCCCCGGGGCCAGCCGCCAGTACGGGTCGGTGAGGTCGGTCGGCTCCCAGATGCCCACCACCAGGACCTCGGTGGTGGTGCCCGAGCGCCGGTCCAGGATCGGGAGCCGGGCCCCTACGCCGGTCTGCAGCACGGCGGCCGCGGCGCGGGCCAGGGTGACCTCGGTGGTGCTCGCACCGGGCTGCGCCCACGCGCCAGCGACCAGGTTCGCGTGCTCGGGTAGGTCATCGAGGAACATGACGTCGCCGTACACGATGCCGTCGGTGTCACCTTCCGCGGTGCCGGCCGGTCCGGTGAGCTGACGACCCACGCTGTATCCGGCCACAGAGACGTCGACCGCCCGACCGCCGATGCCGTCGCGCAACGCCGCCCGCAGCGCGGTGTCCTTCTCGGCCAACCCGGTACCGCCCACGTCGGCCGCGCCGCGCACCAGCACCGAGCGCTCCTCCGGCGGCGCCGAGGCGATCGTGGTCTGGGCGGCGGCAGTGACCACATCGCGGCCGTAGACCAGAAGTCCGACCACGAACGACACCGCGATGAGGGTGGCCACGACGGCCGCGAGAAGCAGGGTGCGGGCACCGCGCAGACGCCTCAGGACGAGTCTCATCGCGCGGTTACTCCTTGGGGGGTAAGGGGTGGAATCGGACTCTACCCTTCCTACGAATGGACGGAGGACCGGCCGGTTGGCGTTGCACCAGGTCGATCCGTTGATCACTTGTCCACACGCGCTCATCGGCCTGTCGGACTGAGTTGTACTGTTTTGTCGCTTATGGCGGCCGGACTCCCTACCGTGAACGAGGGAGGTCACGCCATGACCAAGAAGATCGTCCTGATCGTGCTCGGTGCCCTGCTGTTGTTCTGCGGCCTCGGCGGTACTGCGCTTGCGGCCGTGCTGACCGCCGCGACCGGCGGCGACGGTGCGATCGAGTCGGGCTATCACCGGCTCGCCACCGAAACGCCGGCGTTGATCTCCACCACCGAGCAGGTCTCTTCGGGTTCGCCGGTACCCACGTCGGGGTTCGGCGCCACCACCATCACGATCAGCGCCCGGTCGAACGGGCAGCCGATCTTCCTTGGTGTCGCCCGGTCCTCCGACGTCGACGGCTACCTGGCCGGCATCGCGCAGGAGGAGGTGCGTGAGATCAACCTGCGGCCCTACCGGGTGGACACGAGGCTGCGCGAAGGCCTGCCCATCGCGGAGCCGCCGGACGACCAGATCATCTGGGTGGCGCAGGCCAGCGGCGACAACCCCCGCCTCGAATGGCAGGTAGCCGAGGGCGACTACCGCTTCGTGCTGATGAATGACGACGGGTCGCCGGAGGTCGACGCGCAGGTCCAGTTCGGTATCGAGGTCAACGGGCTGCGCGAGGTCGGCATCGGTGCACTGATCGTCAGCATCCTGGTCGCGCTGGCCGGTCTGGCTCTGCTGATCTGGGGCATCAGGACCCGCGGCGGCCCGGCCCGGCCGGCACCCGCGACCGGCTACCCAACTCCCGGTGGCCCGCAGCCGTACGGCCCGCCCCCGCCCGGCGGCACCCAACCGTACGGCCCGCCCCCGCCCGGTCCGCCGCCACCCCCGCCCGGTCCGCCGCCGACCCCCACCGGGTCCGCCGCCACCCTCCGGACCTACCGGGTACGAGCGGCCCGGTGGACCCACCGGTGAGGCACCGCCCTCGTCGCCGCCGAGCTGACGTAACCGACCTGTCGTACACCGGCGATACACTGCCTCGTCTCGATTCCAACGGTCTCGATGCAACGGGGTGGGAGGCGCTCAGAGTTGGCAGTGTTGCGTTGGCGGTTATCGAGTTCGCGCGGAAAGACGAGCGCTCACTCGATAACCGGGCGACTGCGGCGACGCAAGGAGTGGCAGCTGTTCAGCGTGCTGCACCGCGCTGACCTGCCGCTGGGCACCGCTTGGTGGTTCCTGCTCATCCTGCGCGGCGCGCTACCGGCGACGTTCGCGGTGGCCATGGGCAGCCTTGTTGGCACAGTCCAGAGTGGAGGGTCGCTTTCCGGTCCACTCGCCCTCGTCGGAGTGGTCTTCGTCCTGCTCCAGGTGCTCAGCCCGATCCACACCGCGGTCAGTGCCAACCTTGGTGACCGCACCGCGGCCTGGCTCTACGACCGACTCACCGAGACCAGCGTCGAGCCGCCCGGCATGGGGCATCTGGAGGATCCGAAGCTCGCCGAGCAGATGACGGTGGCCCGCGACTTCGATCTGGGCATCACCGGCCCCCCGCTGTCCATCTCGCTCGACTTCATCGCGGGCGGCCTGGTCTCGTTGCTGTCCGGTCTCTTCTCGGCGGCGCTCCTGTTCGGATACTCCTGGTGGGCGCCGCTCGTGCTGGGCGGCGCCTGGCTCGCCACTCATTGGCTGCTCCGCGAGAGCGGCGTGTGGCGCGACCGCAACACCGACGAGGTACGGGCGGCACAGCAACACAGCGACTACGCCTACCGGATGGCCGTGGATCCGCCGGCGGCCAAGGAGGTACGGCTGTTCGGCCTCGCCGATTGGGTGCTCGACCGGTTCGTCACCCGGCGGCGCCGGCTGCACCAGTTGCAGTACGAGGCCACCCGGCTGCGCGAGCGCTCGGTCGTGACCAGCATGCTGCTCGTCTTCGCCGCCAACGCGCTGTTCTTCTGGTCACTGGTCCAGGCCGCGATCGGCGGCCGGCTGGGTCTCGGCGAGGTGGTGGTCTTCGCACAGGCCGCGCTCGGCACATCGCTGATCGCGTTCGGCGGACTGAACTGGGCGGTCGACGGTGCTGCGGCCCCCGTCGCGGCCGTCCTGGCACTGGGTCCTAAGGCCGCTGCGGCCGGAGCGCTGTCGAGCGGCGATCGGGTCGCCGGCGCCGCACCGGTGCGGGAGCTCCGGTTCCGGGACGTGAGATTCCGGTACCCGGGCACCGAGCGGCTCGTGCTGGACGGGTTCGACCTCACCATTCCCGCCCGTTCGTCGCTCGCGATCGTCGGCCGCAACGGTGCCGGCAAGACCACGCTGGCGAAGCTGATCTGCCGCCTCTACGACCCGGAACAGGGCGCGATCGAGGTCGATGGCATCGATATCCGTGAGTTCGAGATCGTCGCGTGGCGATCCCGCGTGACCGCGGTGTTCCAGGACTTCCTCCGGTTGGAGCTGTCGCTGCGCGACAACGTGGCGCCCACCGGTGCCCCGGATGATGTCGTGCTGGCGGCGCTGGAATCCGCGGGTGCGGCAGATCTGACCACTGTGGACACCATACTGGCGAAGGGCTATCCCGGCGGCACTGACCTCTCCGGCGGGCAGTGGCAGCGAGTCGCGCTGGCCCGGGTCCTCGCCGCAGTGCGGCAGGGAGCAGGCGTGGTACTCCTGGACGAGCCTACGGCGCAGCTCGACGTGCGGGGTGAGGCAGAGATCTTCGAGCGGATCCTGGCCGAGACCAGGCACTGCACCACGATCCTGGTCTCGCACCGGTTCTCGACGGTCCGCCATGTCGACCGCATCTGCGTGATCGAGGACGGCCGCGTGGCCGAGCTCGGCACTCACGACGAACTGATGGCGCTCGGCGGACGCTACCGCACCATGTTCGACCTACAGGCGCAGCGCTTCGCCGCTGGCCTGCCCGACGACGACGCGGATGAACCGGTGACCTATGACGTCCTCAGCTGAGTCGACGGCGGTCGCACTCCGAGCACGACGCAATGCCACCGGCGCTGTCGTCCATGTGGCGACTGTGCAAGCTGGGCTACCGGTTCGAGCCGCGCCTGATGTCGGTGGCCTTCGTGTTGTCCATGCTCGCCGCGGTGCCCGAGGCGCTGCTCGCGCTCTGGCTCAAGCTGCTCACCGACGCGGTACTCGCGCACGACACCGGGCTGGCCTATCTCACCGCGGCCGGGCTGGCCTTCTCCGGTGGTGCCACCTGGTTGCTCCGAATCATCTCCACCCGGCTGCAGCGGCGGTTCCGGGACAAGGTGACGATCGCGCTCGAGTCGCACGTCGCGCGCCTGCAAGCCACCGTGGCGACGGTCACGCACCATGAACGGCCGGACTATCTGGACCGGCTGTCGGTGCTCCGAGAGCAGGTCTTCGTGCTGGATCACCTCTACATGTCGGTGTTCAGCACCCTCGGTTGGATCCTGCGACTGGGCCTGACTATGGCGCTGCTGATGTCGATCAACCCGGCGCTCGGCCTGCTCGCCTTGTGCGCAGCGCCGACGGTGCTCACCTCGTCCTGGCGGCCCGCGGTCGAGCGGGACGCGCAGGAGCGCGGTGCCTCAGCGGCCCGGCTGGCCCGGCACCTGTTCCAGACCGCGACGACCGCGCCACCGGGCAAAGAGGTACGGGTGACCGGCGTCGCGGACCGGCTGGTGCGGCAGCGGCGGGAGGCGTGGGAGAGGTGGTACCGGCCGGTCGCGGCGGCCCGGCTCACCTCCGCTTGGTGGCACACCGCGGCCTGGGCCGTGTTCGGCCTCGGCTACGTCGGTGCCATCACCTTCGTCGCCACCGGGCTGCATGCAGGGCCGGGCAACGTGGTGCTGGTTCTCGCCGCCGGAGCCCAACTATCGTCCTATGTGGGCGCCACCGTCGGCGAGATCGGCTTTCTGCGCGGCATCTGGATGGACGGGTCGCGTCGGCTGGCCTGGCTGGAGGATTACGCGGCCTCGTTTGACCAACGAGCAGACGCGCCCGCGCCGGACGTGCTCACCCGCGGGATCGAGTTCGACCGGGTCTGGTTCAGTTACCCGGGCACCGCCGAACCGGTCCTGCGCGACGTCTCCCTCACGCTGCCGGCCGGCGCCGTCGTCGCCATCGTCGGCGAGAACGGCGCCGGCAAGACCACCCTGGTGAAGCTGTTGTCGAAGTTCTACGAACCCAGCTCCGGCCGGATCCTCGTCGACGGGGTTGATCTCGCCACCGTCTCCGCCGAGCAGTGGCGCACCCGCCTGGCCGGGGCGTACCAGGACTTCTACCGGTTCGAGCTGGTCGCGCACCAGACCGTGGGCGTCGGCGACGTGCCGCGAGTCGAGGACGGCGACGCGGTCCGCGCCGCGGTCCTGCGAGCCGGCGCCGACGACGTGGTGCATCGGCTGGAGGCGGGCCTGGACACCCAGCTGGGGCTGGCCTGGCCGGGCGGTGTCGATGTCTCCTTTGGACAGTGGCAGAAGCTCGCCCTGGCGCGGGGATTCATGCGCGACGAACCTTTGGTGCTCGTGCTCGACGAGCCAACCGCGGCCCTTGACGCGGAGACTGAGCACGCCCTGTTCGAACGTTACGCCGCCCAAGCCCGTTCGCCACGCGGCCGCGAAGGGTCTCGCGGCGACGCCCGGCGGCCTCGCGGCCGGATCGTGATCCTGGTGTCACACCGGTTCAGCACTGTGCGCATGGCAGACCTGATCGTCGTACTCGACGGCTCCCGGGTGGCGGAGGTCGGAAGCCATGAGGAGCTGGTCGCCCGCGGTGGTCCGTACGCTGAGCTCTACGCGATCCAGGCCACCGCCTACCGGTAACAGGAAGCCATGTTGAGGAGAGCTTCACGGCAGGAGCAGGTTCACATCGCCGAACTCGTGCCATAGGTAGCGCTGCGATGCGGCCTCGGCGTAGCAGGCATCGAGCAACGGCCGCCCGGCGATCGCGGCGAGCATGTCCAGATGCGACGCGGCCGGTTCGTGAAATCCGGTGAGCAGGCCATCCACGACCCGTACCCCACGCTGCGGCGTGACCACCAGTTCGGTGCGGCCGGCTGACGCATGCACCATGCCGTCGGTGCCGACAGCGCTCTCCAGTGCCCGCACCACGGTGGTTCCGATCGCGATGATCCGGCCGCCGCCAGCACGACGATCGTTGACGGTCCGGGCCGTGGCGGCCGGCACGGCGAACTGCTCAGGGTAAGGCCGCTCGTGCGCCTCAGGTGAGGCCACTCCGGTGTGCAGCAGCACGGGCACCACGGCTACACCCGAGGTGACGAGTTCGGTCACCATGGCGTCGGTGAACGGTCGGCCGGCGCTGGGCATCTCGGCGCTGCCGGGTTCCCGGCCGAACACGGTCTGGTAGTACCTCAGCGGCCACGGCTGCGTGCACATACCAGTACCGGATGGGCTGGCCGTACTGACTGAGATAGTCGAGCACGTCGACTCCAAGCTCCACCGACGCGAGCCAGAGCCGTCCTGTCGAGTACGGCGAACGCAGCTGGATCGAACCGCCGCCTGCGAGCTCGAACCGCTCCGCCCGGCCCGCCGTCGGCGAACGGCACCGTGGCGCCGCCCCGAACCTGGCGCAGTTCGACCAGCCAACCACCGTACGGCCACGCGGTGGAGAAATGCACGGTCAGGTCTCCGCCCATGACCGGGACCGCTGCGGGCAGGGTCGCCGACGTGTTCACCACGATCACATCGCCTTCCCGTAGCAGCGACGGGAGTTCGCGAAACACATGGTGGCTCACCTCGCCGGTGCCCCGGCGGCCGACCAGCAGCCGGACGCCGTCCCGGCGCAGCCCACGTGCCTCCGGCGGCTCCGAGGCCGCCAAGGCGGGCGGCAGGGTGGGATAGACCGGTGCCTCGATCACCGCTCGCTCCACACCATCACCCGCCCCACCGGCGACGGAGCGTCGAAGCCGTAGTGGCCACGCGGGAAGCGACGCGGTGGCCAGAGTTCCGGCCGGAACAACGAGTGCACCACGTCGACGGCCGCCGCGGACTCGAGCTCGAACGCCACCGGTGCGGGCGCCCCCGCCCCCGGTGAGGCCAGCTCCAGGTACGCCGCGTCTGCCACCTTCAACACGACGCCACGGTTCCCGTCGCGGTTCCAGCTGTCCACTGCCGACAGTCCAAGGTGGTCGGTATAGAAGGCGGCCGCGGCGTCGACGTCAGCCACCTCGTACGGCAACCACAGCGCGGATACCGCGGAAATCACGCGATCGCCCCGGCAAGGATCTCGGCCAGGCGCACCCGACCCGACTCCGGCCGATCGCGCAACAGCTGGAGGAACGCGGGCACCACGGTCTCCGGCAGCGGACGGTCGCTGATGTCCTCACCCGGGAAGGCCTCCTGATGCATCCGGGTACGCAGGTCGCCCGGGTCGACCGACCACACCCGTACCGCAGGCTCCTCAACAGCGAGCACCCGCATCGCCTGGTCCATGGCGGCTTTTGCCGAACCGTAGCCGCCCCAGCCCGGATAGGCCTCGACCGCCGCGTCGGAGGTGATCGCGACGACGGCACCCTGCGTGTGCCGCAGGAATGGCAGGGCCAGTTGCGTCAGCCCCACCGGCGCGAGCAGCGTCGCCTCCACCAGGTCACGCAACGCGGGCAGTGAGAACTCGCTCATCGGGGGCAGCGGACTCGGCCCGAGCACTCCGGCGTTGTGCACCACGAGCCCGAGCGGTCCGAGCTCCGCCGCGACCGAGATCAGTTCCGCGCGATGGGAGGCATCCGTGATGTCACCGGCCACGGCGGCGACGTCGCCGGTCAGTTCACTCGCGCGCCCGCGCCAAGGTGAGCGGATCCCGGCCGTCGATAACCAGTCGCCAGCCCTGGTCGGCCAATCCTGCGGCAAGCGCTCGGCCGAGTCCGCGGGAGGCACCAGTGACGATCGCAACCTTCGTTGTCATGCCATCGACGCTAGGATCTTCCACACTGCCCGCCATCGGACCGCGGATGGGATCCGCCTACGTCCTTAGACCTAGGACCCGGGCCGGATCCGCCCGGTCGGCCACCTGAGTACCGTGGTGCCGTGGGCGCAGACGTCGACCGGTCGGAGCTTCGCGTGGTCAGCGACGCGGTGCTCGCGGTGACATCGCGCCGGTCGGTGCGCGAGGTGCTCGCCACGATCGTGGCATCGGCGCGGCGACTGCTCGACGCCCGGTACGCCGCACTGGGCGTGCCCGACGATGCAGGCGGATTCGCCGAGTTCGTCGCCGACGGCATCAGCGACGAACAGTGGGCCGCGATCGGCCCGCTCCCCCGCCAGCACGGCGTGCTGGGGTTGATGCTCAGTGACCCGCGCCCGGTCCGGCTGGCCGACATCCGCAGCCATCCCGAGTTCGGCTGGTGGCCGGCGGCGCATCCGGTGCTCACCGACTTCATCGGCATGCCGGTCGTGGACGGTGAGGAGATCCTCGGCGAACTGTTCCTCGCCAACAAGAAGGCGCCGGGTGGGTTCACTGCCGACGACGAGGAACTGCTCCAGGTGCTCGCCGCGCACGCGGCTATCGCCATGGTCAATGCCCGGCTCTACGAGCGTAGTCGGGAACTGTCCATCATGGAGGAACGCAACCGGATCGCCCGCGACCTGCACGACTCGATGACGCAGAAGCTGTTCAGCCTACGCCTGACCGCGGAGGCCGCGGCGACCGTGGTTGGCGCCGACGCCGGCGCGGCCACCGAACATCTGGAGACGGTCCGCCGGCTAGCCGCCGAGGCGACCGACGAGCTGCGCGCGATCATGGTGGGGCTTCGGCCGGCCGACCTGGCCGGCGACGGCCTCGTCCCCGCGCTACGCAAGCAAGCGGAACTGCTGGACCGCGCGCATGGCGCGGAGGTGAGCTTCCGCGGCGGCCCGGTGCCCAGGCTAAGCCCGGTCCGCGAGGATGCCGTCTACCGGGTCGCGCAGGAGGCGGTGCACAACGCGCTGCGGCACGGATCGCCGACCCGCATTCGGGTTGAACTGTCCACAGCGGACGGATCGATCGTGCTCGCGGTCACCGATGACGGCACCGGCTTCGACGCCGACGACGCGCTCGCTCCCGCGGCTGCGGCGAACGCCCGGCGCCGGCTCGGCATAGCCTCCATGCGGGAGCGGGCGCAGGCGGCCGGAGGCCGAGTCGCGGTCTCGTCCCGGCCCGGCTCGGGCACGACGGTACGGCTGGAGGTGCCCGTTGATGGGTGAACCGATCCGGGTGCTGGTCGTGGACGACCATCCCGTCGTCCGGCAAGGCCTGCGCTCGTTCCTTGACGTCCAGCCCGACATCACCGTAATTGGCGAGGCCTCCGACGGTGCCGCTTGCGTGAACGCCGCCGAAGAGTTGCGTCCTGACGTGGTGCTGCTGGACCTACGCATGCCCGGGACCGACGGACTTGCCGCACTGAACGGCCTGCGTGAGCACGGCAATCCGGCTCGCGTGCTGGTCATCACCAGCTTCACTGACCCGGCGGCCGTCCTGCCAGCGATGCGCGCCGGCGCGTCGGGCTATGTCTACAAGGATGTGGACCCGCCGGCGCTGGCAGCCGCGGTGCGAGCCGTCCACGCTGGACACGTTCTGCTCAATCCCGACGTAGCGGCCCTGTTCGCCGCGGGCGACTCAGCGACCGTCGGCAACAGCGACCGGGCGGCACGGCTCACCGCCCGGGAACGCGAAGTCTTGGCGGAGCTCGGTCGCGGCCGGTCCAACCGGGAGATCGCACGAGCCCTGACGGTGTCGGAGAAGACGGTCAAGACTCACGTGAGCGCGGTGTTGGCCAAGCTCGGCGTCCCGGACCGTACCCAGGCAGCCCTCTACGCGGTCCGCTCCGGATTCCTCGACCCCTAGCCCGGCCGAGTGTAGCCAGACGTCAGGCGCCCGATCGGAACCGGGCGCCGGTGACCTCGCCCACGCCGGGACCGGCCAGGCAATGGAAGATCCACACTCCACCATCGACCTGCACCGGCCACGGCTCGCGGGTGAAGGCCGCGGTACTCGCCGGGTTCTGGCTGCGCTCCCCCATCCGGTCGGTCGAGCACACCGCGGCGACGTCGGGCCGGCTCGCGAGCAGCTCGTCCTGGCGGATGTTGAGCGCCGCTACCGGCAGGTCTGCCGCCGCGTAGGTCTCCCAGGGGTGGGGCTCGGCGCAGTCGACCGCGGTCGGTGGCTCGCTGCGCCCGCCGATGAGGTTGAGGCCGCCCCAGCACATCGGAGCTGCAGGGCAGAAGACCGTGCCGCAGCGGACGAAACCAGCCGGAACGGTGCTCGGCCCGGTGTCGTCGCGGGGCTCGACCGCTCCCTTCACGGTGGCCCAGACGGCGGCCACCACGAGTACCAGCAGCGTCGCGGCAGCGGCCAGGAGCTGCACCCGGCGGCGGCGCCGGATGCTCGCTCCGTCGGGTCCGCCCTTGTCGAAGCCTGGCACGGACCGGACCACGGGCCGGACATCCGAACCGTCCACTGTGGTCTGTGTGCGGTCCGGGCTCCACTGGCGCGCCCCGGCGTAGGTGGCCGCCACGTTGCGCGCTGCCGCGGCGAAGTCGGCCGCGGACTGCCACCGGTCCCGTGGCTCCACCGCGAGCGCGCCGGCGACCACGCGGGCGACCGGCAGCGGGGATGTCGGGGCCGAGCTCGGGCGGGCCGCCGTGCAACCGCTGTACCGCGACCCCGAACGGGTTGTCCGCCTCGAACGGGCGCCGTCCCGCCAAGCACTCGTAGGCCACGACGCCGAGGGCGTACACGTCACTGCGTGGCGTCGCTGGTTTGCCCAGGACCTGTTCGGGCGAGAGGTAGGCGGGCGTTCCGAGCACGTCGCCGTTGGTGGTCAGGGCGGCCGCGCCCAGCGCTCGGGCGATGCCGAAGTCAGTGAGCACCAGCGTGCCGTCCGTACGGATCAGCAGGTTGCCCGGCTTGACGTCGCGATGGACCACGCCCTGCTCATGCGCGCACTGCAGCGCGTCGGCGGCCTGGGCCACGAGGTTCATGGTCTCGACCGGGCTGAGGCGACCCAGCCGGCGCAGCGTGGCGGCCAGTGACTCGCCTTCGACCAGCTCCATCACCAGGTAGGCACCGTCGGGGTCGCTGCGGTAGTCGTGGATGGCAACCACACCCGGGTGGCGGACAGCGGCCATGGCACGGGCCTCGAAGAGGAACCGGCGGTCGAAATCCGGGTCGGCGAGCAGGGTCGCGAGCATCAGCTTCACCGCGACCGGACGGCCCAGCACCAGATCGGTGGCGCGCCAGACCTCTCCCATCCCACCCGCGCCGATCCGCTGGTCCAGCCGGTAGCGACCGCCCAGCGTCCGTCGCACCGTGCCGTGCTCGCCTCGCACAGGGCACTCCGATCACATTCGCACCATTTGGGCAACTCGACGATGTCGATGCGATGCATCATCCACGCTGACAGCCCCCGGCGCGAGCGGCGGTGCCGAGCGCGAGCGGCGGTGCCGAGGTCCGGCGTTCCCGCCGGTTCTCGGCTAAGGTCCCGTGCCATGAGTGGCGTCATGACGCGGTGGAGCATCGGCCTGGACCGCCAGGTCGGTCCGGGCGACCTCGATCCCGATGGGTACGTGACGGCGCCGACCCTGGGCGAGTGGCTGGCCGACGCGGTCGAGGCATACCTCGCGCAGTGCCAGGAACTGCACCGCCTCGCGGCCGGGTACAACCTCGTGCGTCGACCCGGCCGGCAGCCCCGCGCCTCGCTGCTGGGCCGGCCGGCCGAGGTCCTGGTAACGGCGAGCGCCACCGAGGTCCGGCCGACCGAGTTCTTCGTCTCGGTGCGCGTCCGGCCCTACGGTGGCGACATCGACCTGCCGTTGAATGTGACCTGCCGGGTGTCCATTGAGGACCACGCCGGCGTGCCGATCGAGCTCGGGACGGCGGTCCGGGACGAGCTGATCGCCCTGGAACACGCCGCCGAATACATGAGCTGACCGCGTCGGGCTGCCCCTCGCGATGAACGGGGGCAGCCCGGGTCGACTACGAGCGGGCCACCGCGTTGGCCATGACCGCGTCGTGGACGTACTGGGCCAGGCCCGGCCGTTGATCGTCGTAGAACTTCGCGAACCTGGGGTCGGCCACGTACATCTCGGCCAGGCCCACGTGGATCTCGAACGTGCACTCGTAGAAGAACTTGGTGATCTGCTGACGGTGCTCCTCGGCGAGGTCCATCGCCGCCTGGCTCTCGGCCGGCGTACCGGCGTCGAACGCGGTCAGCCACCTCGCCATCAGTTCACCGGACTCTCGCTGGATCCGCAGCCAGTCGTCCTTCGTGTATCGGGCGGTGCGTCGGGCCGACTCCGTGTACGCGTCGGTGCCGCCCCACCGCTCCTCGACCTCTTCTGCGTAGGCGTCCGGGTCGAAGTCCCCGAACACCTCGAACTTCTCTTCGGGCGTCAGGCTGATGCCCACTTTGTGTGCCTCCAACATGTATTCCACCGCTGCCACCATCTCCTGCAGCCGGGCGATCCGGTCACGCAGTAGCCCGTGCTGGCGGCGCAGGTGCGTGCGCGCCTCCACGTCCGGGTCGTCGAGGATGGTAGCGATCTCCTCGAGGGTGAAGCCCAGCTCGCGGTAGAGCAGGATCTGTTGCAGCCGCTCCAGGTCCGCGTCGTCGTAGCGCCGGGAGCCCGCGTTTGTACGGTCTCCCGGCGTCAGCAGCCCGATCTCGTCGTAGTGGTGCAGTGTCCGCACCGTCACGCCGGCGATCTCGGCCACCCGGCCGACCGGGTAACTCATGGGTCTCCCCTCCTTCCACCGACCAGCGTGCGGCCTGCCGCTACGTGAGGTGCAAGTCTTTCTGGGTGACTCGATCGAGCCAGTCGTCGACGAGAGCGGTGAGCAGCACCGGCTGCTCGAACGTGAGCCCGTGGCCCGCCCGGTCGAGCACCACGAACGTGGCCCGTGGCCACTGTCCCATGACCCGCCACTGGTCGTTGAACCCCAGAACGTTGTCCTGCCGACCCAGCACGACGAGCACCGGCTGCTCGTGGCGTCCCACGAGCGGGAAGGTGCCGCCGTAGTTCGCCTCGATCCGTTCCACCACTTCCTGGTCGGCTGTCGCGATCGCCGCCTCGATTTCCTCGACGTGGCGGCGAAGCGTCTCCGCCGTGACCACAACGGCCAGCTCCTCGTACAGCTCAGACCCGCGCAGCCCACCCTCGCGCACGAGCACCCGATGTTCGCCGACGTCGCGCAGGGCATGGATCGGTATGATCATCGGGACCACCAACGCGAGCCCGGTGACCCGTTCCGTCGCCGCCGCGGCCAATCCCATCGCGATGTAGCCGCCGTACGACACGCCCCCAAGCGCATACGGGCCAGGCACCAAGGCGTCCACTGCGGCCCGGGTGATCCGGAAGACATCGTCGGTGGAGCCGACCCAGTTTGGAGCCCGGGTCCGTCCCATGCCCGGGAAGTCGAGATAGATGCGCCGCCAGCCGGGCCGGCCCCGGAACGAGGGCTCAAACGAGGCCACACACATCCGATGATCGAGCGGGAAGCCGTGCAGGATCACCGCTGTGTGCTCGGCGTCGGCTGGACCGTGTTCGACGTAGTGGACCTCAACTCCGGCGGCGGTTACGAACGGCATGATCGGAAGGTACGCCGCCGGCGTCCGGATGGTACGGCCGACGGTGCCGGATTGTCGGGGCGCGACGTTAGTCTCGCGGCATGCCTGAATTCATCGGTGAGGATCTCAACGGTTCGCGGTTCGAACGGGTCAACTTGGCCGGCTCACGGTTCGAGCGCATCGACCTGAGCGGCGTGGAGTTCCGCTCCATCGACTTTGTCGATACCCGGTTCCGCAACGTCGAGATGAATCGCGTCGTGATGCGCGGGGTCGAGTTATCCGACGTCGACATCTACGGCGAGATCGGGAGACTGACGATCAACGGTGTCGATGTTGGACCCCTGGTGAACGCCGAGCTTGACCGGCGGTACCCCGAGCGGCCCAAGATGCGACCGACCGACCCCGCCGGATTCCGCGAGGCGTGGGATGTCGTCGAGCGGCTTTGGGGCGGCACGGTCGAACGGGCCCGCCGCTTGGACCCTGAGTTGCTGCACGAGTCCGTTGGCGGCGAGTGGTCATTCATCGAAACGCTGCGGCACCTGGCGTTCGCCACCGACTCGTGGATTAGGCGGGGCATTCTCGGCGACCCGTCGCCGTGGGATCCGCTGGATCTGCCGTGGGACGAGATGCCGCCCACGCCGGGGGTTCCCCACGACCGCGACGTTCGACCATCGTTGGACGTGGTCCTCGAGCTTCGCCGGGACCGGATGTCGACCGTACGAAAGTTCGTTGACGGACTCACCGACGAGACGCTGGACGGCCATACGGAGCCGGTTGAGGGTCCGGGGTGGCCGCAGCCCCGCAGCTATCCCGTGCGTCAGTGCCTCTTGATCATCCTGAACGAGGAATGGGAACACCGGCTCTACGCCGAGCGGGACCTGGACACCTTGGAAGCGCGCCGGGTGACGTAGCCGACTAGCTTGTCGTGTCCGCGAGTGGGGTATCTGGTGTGGTGGGTCGGTACGGCTGGCTTGGGCCGAGTTCGTAGGGTTCGCCGCCGGGGCGGGACACGGTGACGTCGCCGGTGGTCGGGTCGAGGGTGATCTGCCAGCGTTGGTTGTCGGGGAGTCCATCGTGGACCTTGCCATGGTGCCAACGACACAAAAGCGCGGCGTTGTCCACATTTGTCTGTCCGCCGGAGTACCAGGCGAGCAGATGGTGGACCTCGCACCAGCTCGCCGGAGCGCTACATCCGGGCCACCGGCAGCCCCGGTCGCGGGCGATGAGCGCCTTGCGCATCCAGGTTGGCACGATCCGGTGCGCCCGGCCGACCTCCAACGGCAGCCCCGTCGCCGGATCCAAGACCACCCTCCACACCTCGCAGTCGCAAGCCAGCCGTTGAGCCACCGAGGCGGGCAGCCGGTCGGCCCAGGCCGACCAGGGCAGCTCCGGCGCCATCGGCACCCCGGCGCACTGCAACGCATCGGGCTGGCGCTGCGGTGGCGGGTCCGCAGTGGACCCGCAGCTCGCAGCACTGTCGCAGGCCGCAGGGTCATCGGCAGCCGCACCGCCGGCCCCAACACCTCCGGCCCCAGCACCGCCGGCCCCAACACCTCCGGCCCAGCACCGCCGCCGCTCTCCGCCGTACGCTGCACCGCCGTACGCTGCACCGCCGGCGCGCACCGCCGTACGCCGCGCCGCCATGCGCTGCGGCAGCGCCATTCGAGTCGGCGGCAGGGTTGGTGGTTGGGGTGCCGGTGGCGTGTCGGAGGCCGAGCAGGGTGTCGGGGGTGATGAGCAGGCCGAGGTGGGGTCGCAGTCCGCCGACGGTGGGTAGGGTGCCGCGGTCGAGGGCTTGGCGGGCCAGTTCGAGCAGGGCGTCGGCGCGGCGTTGCACCGCGGTGCTCGGCTCATCCGGGGTGACCGGGCGCATCAACGTGTCCAACGCGGTCAACACCGTCGCCCCGGCTTCGAGGTCGAGGCGTCCCGACACGGAGAACAACGATCCGCACCGGGAGATCGACAGCGCCCTTCGTTCGCGTGCGTGCGGATCGGGGTCGGGCCCGTCCGGGTCGACATGGGCGCGGATGCGGTGACAGGCCGCCTCCACGTCGGCGTGCCGGCCGGTGCTGGCGGCCAGGGTGGCCAGGATCTCATCAAAGGGCCGCACCTGCTCGATGCCGACGTGGGCGGCCAGATCACCCACGGTGCGGACGTGCTCGGCCGACACCGCCCCGGTGTGCGCCGCGGCCGACAGCGCCGGCAACTGCCGCAGCAGCCGACCCCGCGACAGCCAGCCGGTGGCCGCCCGCTGACTCATCCGCCCGAACGCGATCAACCACGACCGGGCGGTGCGAAACCCGTCCCGCTCGGCCAGGTCCCGGGTATCAAACGACGCCGACACGGTGGAAACCACCGCGGTGAGCTGGTTGACCACCGTGAGCAACGCCAGCAGCCCGTCGCGGACCTGCCCATCCGACCACGACGTCACATCCTCGGCCGCCAACACCTGCGCCGCGGACTGCAACGGCTGCCACGGCTCGGAACCCCCGCTCGAACACATGTTGGCAGTCTAACCCAGGCCACCGACAGATTCGCAACTATAAGTTGGGTGAGTTGCCGAGTCCATAGTGGAGTTCTTGACCGTTGCGAAGCGTACGGGAGAGAACGCAATAGGCGTCTATCCGGGCCGGCTGATCCGATTCATGAGGTCGACGAGGGGGTCGATGACGTTCGGACCCTGGGCCAACTCCGGGTCGTTGTGATCGGCGCCGTCCACGACGATCACGCGGACGATCCCGGCCGCCCGGTCCGCCACCTCTCGACTCTGATCCGGCGGCACGATCGTGTCGGCGCTGCCGTAGATCACGACGGTTGGGGCGGTGACCCGCTCGACGTTGGTCGCGACTGGAAAGCGGTCCCGCAGCAGAGCCCGTACCGGCAACACCGGATAGT
Organism: uncultured Actinomycetota bacterium; assembly: GCA_963773935.1. Classification (GTDB taxonomy): domain Bacteria; phylum Actinomycetota; class Actinomycetes; order Mycobacteriales; family Micromonosporaceae; genus DATBGZ01. Next base: position 71,816 of record CAVZCZ010000009.1, on the reverse strand, counting down.
GATGCGCGCCAACGGAAGCCAGGTCGACGAACGGAGAGCGCAGCACGAGACCGGCAGGCGCAAGTTCGGTGGCGAGTTCGGCAACGACCGCCGAGCCGAGGCTCTCTCCAAAGTAGATGATCCGATCGGGTCCGAACCCAGCCTCCGACAGATAAGCAAGACCCGCCCGAACGTCGCGGGCTAAACCGTCCTCACTCGGCCGGCCAGGATTGCCGCCGTAGCCGCGGTAGTCGAGCAGCAGCACGGTCAGACCGACACTCGCCAGCTCGCGGGCAAGCACCATCCGCCCGGCCCGGTTCCCGCCGTTGCCCGGTGCGAACAGTACGGCGAGTCCGCGGTCTGGCGCCGTCGGTGCCACCTGCCAGGCGCTCAGCCGCAAACCGTCGGAGGTCTCGAGCGTCACCTCGCGTGCGTCGGCCGGCGGCCGCGGCGAGCCCGTGTCCGGAAAGTAGATCAGGCGCCGCTGACCGAGCCAAACGAGCGCAAAGAGCCCAGCGCCGATCACCACCACCGTCACCAAGCAGACCACCGTCACCGGCCGCAGACGAAGGCTGAGTCCCACAGGCGCATCCTAGAAGACCTCGGGCGGTGGTCGTTGTGTCGCCTACAGGAGCACGACCGCGTACCAGAACTCGGCCTGGAGATCCGCCCACGACATCCCGAGCACGCGAGCCGTCGCTTTGGGCACGGGCATGCGGCCACGCAGCACGGCATCAACAAAGCTGAACAGCCCCTCCGGCCCGAATCGGTAGGTGATGTAGTTGATGGCGAGATATGAGGCGGTCGAGAACGCCGCCCCGGCTGTCGCCTCGGTCGGCAGTCCCTGGTCGAGAAACGTCTCGAGGGCGGACAACGCCGGGAGGTATGCGCGCAGAGATGCGATCGCCGCCTCGGCGGAGGACGGTGGCTCCCCCGCGTACCTGACGAGTTCCGCGATGCCTTCTGACACCCACTGCCGATCAGAACTCACCGACTGCACGCTCGCGCCGACGTGTGTCACCACGCGGCCCATCTCCTTGCGCAGCAACGCCTCAAGCGCGTCGTCGGTGACCCGGCCGGCGTGCACCACGATGTCTGTGGTGCGCGGACTCGTCGTGATCGCCCGCGCCACCTCGTTGCCGTGCGGAAGATCGAACCAGGTGCTCCACTCGTCCGGGCCGGCCAGGTAGACGTGGTAGCGGTCGGGAGTCAGCAGGAAGGCGTACTGGTCCGCCACCACCGCTGCCGCCTCAGCTGCAGCCAACGCCGCGGGCAGCCGCTCGCGCAGCGCCGGCGTCGTGGCCACGACGGTGCGGCGCCCGCTCATGGCATGCAATGACGACACCTGCCACGGCGCTGCGCCGAGCTGTCGCCCTCGTGCGGTGGGCCCCACGCTCGAGCTCTGGCTCGCGGCTGGGAGCAGGCCGGTGATCACGATGCGGCCGCGTGACACTGCGAAGCTCATCCGCATGGTCGCCCGCGCGACGAGCCCGGCACCACCGAGCGCGGTCGGGCACTGCGCCGTACCGAAGCAGTAGCCAACGGTCACGTCGACCGGATGGTCCGGCGCCCGCAGCAGCGCATCGCCGTCCACACTGGACACTGTGGCCTGCCAACCACTGACCAACAACCCACGCAGGGTGGCGAAGAGGTCCCGGTAGCGGCTAACCAGAGGCGGTTGAGTCGGGTCGACAACCCCGAGGAAGCCGGCCTCGTCGCCCTCGAGAAGGGCCACCGACTGCGCGTCGAGCACGCTCTGGACGGTCCGGTGCGCCCCGGTGCCAGCCTGCGGATCGCCGGGTGGATCGAGGCCGCACCCGGTGACCAGCCCGCACCCGAGCGCAGGTATCGCGACGGCCGAGATGGCCAGGCGCCACCACGACCGGACGCTCGGACAACCGGCGGTACGGTCCACTGTGTCCCCGTTCAATCGACGCCCCGTGCCGTCCTGGTGGAACAGATCGAAGGTCGGCCCACGTACCTGGAAGCTAACCAGGTCGACCGTTCCAGGGGTGCATGCATCGAGCAAGGTCACTGTTTTTGAACCCTACCGAGTTACAGTGTCGACATGAATCACATCCAGCGCTATCTCGTAGACGAGGTGGTCGTCGACTACGCCGACGGCATCATCGACCGGCGCGAGGCGTTGCGGCAGCTGGGCCTGCTCGGGGTGGCCGCCGCGACCGCGCTCGGCCTGCTCGCGGCCTGCGACGCCGAGGGCGGCGGTGAGCCGTCAGCCACCAGTAGTCCCACGACGCAAGGCTCGACGCCCGGCCCGACCGGGCCGGCACCGACCGCCACCGCTGCGATCACCTTCCCGACGGCCGACGGCCGCACGGTGCAGGGCGCCTACGCCGCTCCCGCGACGCCGCGGGCGAACGTCCTTGTCGTGCATGAAAACCGAGGCCTGACCGACCACATCCGCTCGGTCGCCGGGCGCCTGGCGACGACCGGATACGCCGCCCTCGCGGTGGATCTGCTCTCCGCCGAGGGCGGCACCGCCACCTTCAGCGACCCGGCCCAGGCCACCGCCGCGCTCAACGTCGCGCCGGTCGAGCGGTTCGTGACCGACATGAAGGCCGCCGTCACCGAGTTGCTGCGGCGCAATCCGAGCCTCAAGGTGGGCGCGGTCGGGTTCTGCTTTGGCGGCGGCATGATGTGGACCCTGCTCGCAGCGGGTGAGCCGCGGCTGGGCGCCGTGGCTCCGTTCTACGGGCCGCTCCCGGACGGCGCGAACTTCGGCGGCTCACCGAACGCCGCCGTGCTCGGCGTCTACGCCGAGCTCGACGGCCGAGTCAACGCGAGCCGCGACGCCGCCCAGGCGGCACTCACGGCGGCCAACCTGACCCACGAGATCGTCACCTACCCGGGGGTGGACCACGGGTTCTTCAACGACACCGGATCCCGCTACAACGCCGCCGCCGCCACTGCCGTGTACGAGAAGCTCACCACCTGGTTCGACCAGCATCTCGTCTGAGCCTCAGCGCAACACTGCCCACCTGCCGCCCATGCCGGCTCACGTAACCTCGGGTCATGGCTGGGACCCGGGCCAGGACGCTACCGTGGTGGTCCATCGCGGTCCCCATCGTTGCTGCGATCGTGCTCGCGGGCCACCTGGGGCCGCGGCAGTTCCTCTCCTCCGCTGATCGCGGTCGTCGCATTGGCCCTCACGGGCGCGGTCATCGCCGCGGTCCACCACGCCGAGGTCGATCGCGCTGCGGGTTGGCGAGCCGTTCGGCACGCTGATCCTCGCCATCGCCGTCACGGTGATCGAGGTCGGCCTCATCCTCATGTTGATGACCTCGTCGAAGGAAGGCGCCACTCTCGCCCGCGACACGGTCTTCTCCGCCTACATGATCGTGTGCAATTTCGTGGTGGGGGTCTGCCTGCTCGTCGGAGCGCTCAAGCACCGGGTAGTCAGCTTTCGGGTTGAGGGTGTCACCGCGGCCGTGGCCACGCTGACGGCCGTAGCCACCCTTTCGTTGGTCCTGCCGACCTTCACTACGACGACGCCAGACGCTACGTACTCGGGCTCCCAACTCGCCTTCGCCGGGATCACCGCCTTCGTGTTGTACGGCGTGTTCGTCTTCGGGCAGACCGTTGCGCACCGCGACTACTTCCTGCCACTGCCGACGGCCGCGCCGTCCGGCGTCACCGGAGGCGCCCAGAAAGAGCAGGAGTACAACGACCATCACGACGGCGACGGCGACGGGGAGCACGCGACACCACCCACGAACCGGGACACGATGATCAGCCTCGGTCTGCTCCTGTTCTGCCTGGTCGGGGTGGTCGGTCTGGCCAAGACATCCGCGCCCGCGATCGAGCGCGCGGTCGACGCGGCCGGGGCGCCGCACGCCGTGGTGGGTGTCTGTATCGCACTGTTGGTGCTTCTGCCGGAGACCGGAGCGGCCGTACGCGCGGCTGCACGCAATCGAGTGCAGACGAGTCTGAACCTCGCCTACGGATCGTCGCTGGCCAGCATCGGCCTCACCATTCCGACGATCGCGGTGGCCTCGATATGGGTCACCCAACCGCTCACGCTCGGCCTTGACCCGGTGGGGCTGGTGCTGCTCGGATTGACGGTCGTCCTGTCGGTTCTGACCGTGGCGCCGGGAAGGGCAACGCTCATGCAGGCCAGCGTTCACCTGGCCGTGTTCGCGACCTTCCTGTTCCTTACGGTGACGCCATAACGTCTCGTACGGTCACGACCAGCCGTAATGACGGCGTAGCTCAGCCGCGATCGAGTCGAATCGGCGGCGGTCCAGCACAGCACCCTCCCGGCGGATGCCGCCTTCGGCGACGGTGAGCACCCGGTCGAGCCGGACCCAACTGGGCCGTCGGTCCCGATCCCAGGGACCAGGACCCAGGGCGAACCAGTGCCGCTGTCCGTCCCGGTCGCTGTTAGTGGACAGCATCAGACCGTCCAAAGTCGACTCGTCACGGCCCACGACCAACACCGGGCGGTCCTTGCCGTTGCGTGGATCGTCCTCGTACGGTACCCAGGTCCATACGATCTCGCCCGGGTCGGCCCGGCCGTCCAGTTCCGGCGAGTAGACGAGCGTGCGACGCCGCGCCGCCGTCGCGGTCGTCGCGGTCGTCGTGGTCGTCGTGGTCATGGTGGGCTGGTCGTGGTCGAAGTCGTTGCCGGTGTTGCGGTTCGGTTGGCCGACCGACGCGTGGCCAGCCTGCCCAGCCTGTCCATGACCCCGCGCAACATCCGCTTCATGGCGACGAACCTACCGCGCCGAGGCATCTCCGAGAACGGAGGTCGGGAACCGTCGGCACCGATGATCGACGAACCGGTAAGGTCTAGTGCGCCGTACGGTACTTAGCCGAGGAGGCGCTATGTCACGCCGAGGTTGGTTCTTGTTCCTCGCCATGGGCGTGATCTGGGGCATGCCGTACCTCTTTATCAAGATCGCAGTCGAGCATCTCAACCCGGCCTCGGTCGTGTTCCTCCGCACGACAGTCGCGGCGCTGATACTGATTCCGATCGCGGCGGCCCGCGGCGAACTGCGGCCGCTGCTGTCGAAGTGGAAACCTCTGGTGGCCTTCGCCGCGGTCGAGATGGCGATTCCGTGGCTGTTCCTGGCGAACGCAGAACGTCGCATCTCGAGTTCACTAGCCGGGTTGCTGCTTGCGACGGTGCCGCTCGTGGGTGCCGTCCTGGGTTGGGTCACCAAGTCCGATCGCATTGACTGGCGTCGAGGCGTGGGTCTTCTCATCGGCCTGTCTGGCGTGGCCGCCTTGGTCGGACTCGATCTCGGTGCGGGCGACGTCGGGGCTTTGCTGCAGATGGCCGTTGTCGCCGTGGGATACGCGGTCGGGCCGTTCATCCTGGCCCGGTACCTGGCCAACGAACCGGGGCTCGGCGTGATAGCGGCGTCGCTCACGCTAACCGGGATCGTCTACGTCGTGCCTGGGGTGGCCCAGTTGCCCGGGCAGTGGCCGCCGACCGAGGCGCTCGTCTCCGTGCTTGTTCCTCGCGGTGGTGTGCACCGCAGTCGCGTTCGTGCTGTTCTTCGCCCTCATCGACGAGATAGGACCGACCAAGTCCACCGTCATCACGTACCTCAATCCGGCCGTAGCCATCGCGCTCGGCGTGATCTTCCTGGATGAGCCGCTGACCGCCGGCATCATCGTCGGCTTCGTGCTGGTTCTCGCCGGCTCGGCCGTCGCCACCCGCCCCTCCCGGCAGAAGGCGTCTGCTGTCGCCGGGGCGTAGCACCCACCGCACCCGCGCCGGAACGTACCCTCACGCGTGTGGATGCGCATACCGGGAAGCGGCTGGGGCGGCACTCCGCCCGCGCGATTCTGATCGACGACCTCGGTCGGCTCGTGCTCTTCAAGCGCACCAGGCCCGGCGTCGAGCCGTACTGGACGACGCCGGGCGGCCGGCTGGAGGAGACCGACGCCTCACTTCTGGCGGCGCTGCACCGGGAACTCACGGAGGAGCTGGGTGCCGAGGCGACCGGCGTCAGCAAGGTGTTCCTCCATAGCAGAGTGGGCGAGACAGGGCTCGCTGTTGCGCACTTCTATGTCGCTCGACTGACCACAATGGATCTGTCCGCCCGGACCGGGCCCGAGTTTGACGACCCGTCCCGAGGAGCGTACGACGTGGAGCGGGTCAGCCTCCGTGGAGACGATCTCCGCGCCATCGATCTCCGGCCGGAGGAGCTGAAGGCTTTCATCCTGACGAACCGGATTGCACTTCTGGGCGAGGTCGGGCTCGCATGAGCAAGCACCTGGTCATCGGTCCGTCCGCAGGACACATCGCCAGACTCGTTATCCGATCGTGGGTTGGTTGATGAAGGCTACGATCTCGGGGATATCTGGGTCGTAGCCAACCGTCGTATCGACGTGGATAGTTGGCGCGGGGAGAGAGATCGGTACGAAGTCGTCGAGCGAATGTGTTCCGCGGGCGAGCGCCTGCAGGAGTCCGTGATCGTCATGGACCGCCCGACGTGCATCCATCGCCATGCGCCGAGCGACTCTGGCGTGGGCAACGTCGGCATTGACGGTGCAACGAATGATCCGGATCGCGGCGAGATCGAGCAAAGGTTCAAGACCGGGTCGCCATAGCCGATCCTGAAAGGCCGCTTCCGCAACCACGGTCACGCCTCTGCTGAGCAGAAGCTGGAGGAGATCGAAGAACGTCGTGAGTGTTCGGCGAGTGAGCGGGTCGCCCGGACTTGGCTTGAAGCCAGGGGTGCCATGGGCCATGCCCTGCTTGAGCTCGTCACGGCAGATCGCCGGGCAGCCGACAGCAGATGCGATTGCATGGGCAAGTGTCGTCTTGCCGGAACCGGCCGATCCGCTAACGACGATGAGAGTCGGCGATGTCACGGCCCATCTTGACACCCGAGTCCCGGGTCGAGCACTTCGCGCCTGCGGTCGAGCTAGCCCGGGCGTCAAAAGGGTGCCGGGTCGTCCTCGGGTGGGACGGCGGGGTGGTGGTGGTGGTGGTGCTGGTGGTTGGGGTCGTTCGGGTTGCATGCACGTGCTGTTACGCCAGTCCTGCGTGGACGGACACAGCGGGTCGTCGGTATCGTCCTCGTCGCTGGCGGTTGTGGGCATCGGTTCGGGCAGGTCGGTGATGTCGGGCGGCGGCTGACGACGGTAGGTGTGGCCGAGTCGGCTCGTCCAGCTCACGTGCCCGGGCGTGGTGTGGCTAACGCTCCAGCGGCCTTCGTGGCGTAGCCGATGATCATGACGGCACGCATGCGCGATGTTTGTGTCGACCGTTGCACCGCCGTTGGCGTGCGCGACGCTGTGGTCGGCGTCGGTCCGGTGTGCGGGCACGCGGCACCCCGGGAAGACACAGGTGCGATCTCTGACCCGGATCCAGCGCGCCGCAACGACTTTCCGGGTAGCCGCGCGGTCGGGTCGCCGTTGGGCGGACCGGTGTCGGTCTCGGCCTTTGCCTTGGCCGCTATTTCGGCGATGACCGTCTCCCACCCCGGTGGGTGGGAACGCCGAGCGAGCGCATCGAGGGTGGTCTGGTTGACCTGCAGCCAGATCTGCGGTCGGGGGTAGCCGCGGACGGAGGATCCGGCCCCCTCAGCCCGGGACCGTACCCGGCCGATGGCCAGTGGAGTGCCGTCGTCGTCCGTACGCACATACCACCAGGACGCGCCGGGCGCGGCGGCGATGGTGCGGGCGAGTTCGGCGTGCACTGGGCCCCAGCCGATCAGCTCACCCGGCCGGGCATCAGCTCCGGCCAATGTGGCCAACCCGACCAACAGCCGCAGCCTCCCACGGCCGACCCGAGCGCCCCGCCTCCAGCCGTGCCGGCACCGCCGTCGGCCGTCTCGCCCGCGGCCGCGGCGCCTTCGGCCTTCTCGCCCTCGGCCGTGGCGTCATCACCCGTATCCGGATCGCCACCGCCGCCCGTCGTTTGGCCTGCGCCATCTGGGCTGCCCGGTAGCGGTTTATCAGCGGATCGAGCCTCGCCGCCAGACCGATCAGAACCAGACGGCTCACCACCAGGCGAGTCGACAGTGGACGAACCATCGGCGGACGCGCCTTCCGCGGGTTCGGCCGGTGCAGACCCGGCCGCTGCAGACCCGTCGGGCGCGGGTTCGGCCGGTGGAGCTTGGGTGAGGTTGGCCTCGGCAAGGAGCCGGGCCAGGATCTGGGCGTCGGTGAGTCCGGCGTAGGTGCCGTCGGTCATGCCCAGGAACAGGTCGGCGCGGACGTGGTCGATCGGATCCGGGTGACCGGCCTGCTTGGCGGCCTTGGCCAGCCGGTCGAACCGGTCACAGGCGGCGGCGACCCGATCGACCGGCAGGTCGTAGCCGGCCAGGTTGGCCGTCCCGTCCTCGTTACGGCTGCCCCCGACCCGCCGACCCGCCGACCCGCAAGCGCCCGCTCATAGCGCCGCCGCGCCCACGTCGGGTCCAACGCGATGGCATACCGCTTGATCTCGTGCATCAGCTGGGCGGTGGTCAACTGCGCCGCCCGGGGCAGCAACGCAGCCACGATCGCCGCCGTGTGCTCATCGGACAGACCACAGGTCCAATCGCGAAACACCCGCACCCGGGGCTGGTCGATCACCCCGGCGGCGAAGGCCTGATACACGCTCGGCAGCCCCCGCACCACAGTCTCGGCCAAGTCGCACAGCGAGTCCGCGGCCCGGCGGGTCAACACCAACGCCGCCCGCACCTCATCGGAGGCGAACTCCCCCGGATACTCCTCCAACACCGACGTCTCGGCCTGACCACGGTGCAGCACCTCCGCAATGACCGCGAACAACTGCGCCCGATCGTGGTTGTTCTGCCGATACCGGGCCTTGAGCACATCCACCACCTGCGACCCGGTCAACACCTTCAGATCCAGGCACGCCAACGCCGCGGCCAGCGAAGGCCCGGCCGGGAGATCAACCAATCCCGCCACCGCATCGGCGACCGAATCTGTCGGTGTCTCCCCAGGCACGACATCAATTTACCACCTAGCTGCGACAGATGTTCGAACAAAGTTCTAGCGTGTCGCGTGAAGCCTTAACGATCACAAAGTGCCGCACCATCCACAGTGGATGACGCAGGACGAGAGCGAGAGCGAGGGCGAACCAGCCGCGGACCCACGCACCAACCGACCGTGGCCTCAAGCGCGTGCCGACCACCGTGCCGGTCCGGACCCGAGCGTCCTTTGTGGCTGATGCCCACGGAGGTCGCCCGAAGCACTAGGCACTATTGGGCGAGCAGCACCAGGATCAGGCCGATCGCGGCCGGTACGGCCTGCACGTAGAGGATCCGGCGATTCACCGTAAGAGCGCCGTAGACGCCCGCCACCACAACACAGGCCAGGAAGAACACCTTCGCCTGGAAGCCGACCGAGCCACCGGCAAGCAGCCCCCAGATCAGGCCGGCGGCGAGGAATCCGTTGTAGAGACCCTGATTTGCCGCGAGCGCCTTGGACTTCTGGGCGAAGTCAGTATCGAGTCCGAACGCGCGCCGGCCCGTGGGCTTGGTCCACAGAAACATCTCCAGCACCAGGATGTAGACGTGCAGTACGGCAACGATTCCCACGACCACGTTCGCAGCGATCTCCACGTCGGCACTCTAGACCCTAGGCACGGCTGGACGCATTGGCCAATCGGCTCTTCCGTCGGCGGCACCCGTGTCAAGTCCCCCTTCGCTACGATGCGCATTGATAGGAGGTGGGCTATGTACGAGCGCTTCGACATCGCGGCACGCCGGGTGGTCGTCATGGCCCAGGACGAGGCGCGCAAGCTCAACCACCACTCGATCCGCACCGAACATGTCTTGCTCGGCCTGCTTCGCGAGGGCGATGGTGTCGCGGCGAGGGCGCTGACCACCCTCGGCATCGGTTACGACGCTGTCCTTGAGCGGGTCGAAGAGTCTGTCGGCCGCAGTGCCGAGCCCGCGGAGGGCCACGTGCCCTTCACGGAATCCAGCAGGCGAGTCATGCAGTATTGCCTTGAGGAGTCCGTCGGGCTTAGGCACGACCACATCGGCACGGAACACATACTGCTCGCATTGGTTCACGATGAGAACGATGCCGCCCGGATGCTCGCCGACATGGGGGCCGACGCGCCGCTTGTGCGCGAGCGGGTGCTAGGCACGCTCGAGTAGCGTCCGGCGATATGAGCCAGCCGCGACCCGTAACCGGCGGTCCGGGTAGGTTTGGGAGACGCAGGTCGAGGCGAGGGCTGAGGGCATGCAATTTGGGATCTTCACGGTCGGGGACGTGACACGGGACCCCACCACTGGCGCAATGCCGTCCGAACACGAACGGATCACATCGATGGTCACCCTCGCGCTGAAGGCCGAGGAAATCGGGCTCGACGTGTTCGCGACCGGGGAGCACCACAACCCGCCGTTCGTGCCCTCGTCGCCGACCACGATGCTCGGCTACATCGCCGCCCGCACACAGCACCTGATCCTGTCCACCGCCACGACGCTCATCACCACGAACGACCCGGTGAAGATCGCCGAGGACTACGCAATGCTGCAGCACCTCGCCGACGGGCGCGTCGACGTCATGCTGGGTCGCGGCAACACCGGGCCGGTTTACCCGTGGTTCGGGCAGGACATCCGCAACGGAATCCCGCTGGCGATCGAGAACTATGCGTTGCTGAGGCGGCTCTGGCGGGAGGACGTCGTCGACTGGAAAGGTCGCTTCCGTACGGCGTTGCAGTCGTTCACGTCAACCCCGCGTCCGCTCGACGGCATCCCGCCGTACGTGTGGCATGGCTCGATTCGCAGTCCCGAGATCGCCGAGCAGGCCGCGTTCTACGGCGACGGCTTCTTCGCCAACCACATCTTCTGGCCCAAGGAGCACACCGAGCGGATGGTCGGGCTCTACCGCGAGCGGTTCGCCCACCACGGCCACGGCGATCCGGACCGGGCGATCGTCGGACTCGGCGGGCAGATATTCATGCGCCCTAACTCGCAGGACGCGATACGGGAGTTCCGGCCGTACTTCGACAACGCACCGGTCTACGGGCACGGTCCGTCGTTGGAGGAGTTCATGCGGGAGACGCCGCTGACCGTGGGCAGCCCGCAGCAGGTCATCGACCGTACGTTGGGCTTCCGCGAGTACGTCGGCGACTACCAGCGGCAGTTGTTCCTCGTCGACCACGCGGGTCTGCCAATGCCGGTCGTACTGGAGCAGATGGACATCCTCGGCGCGGACGTGCTTCCCGTGCTACGTAAGGAGTTCGAGGCACTCCGCCAGCCAAACGTACCGCTGGCACCGACCCACGCTTCGCTCAAACAAGAGGCCTCGCTCAAAGAAGCGGCCGCGCTCAAGCAAGAGGACGGGTCCGCGAGTGCCTGAGCGTCGCCTGGTCGTGGTCTCCGGTGGCCTGCGTCACCCCTCCGCTACGCGGCTGCTCGCCGACCGACTGGCGGCAGCCACCCAGAAGGAGCTTGGCCTCCGTGGCACCGATGTGGCGCTCGAGATGGTGGAGCTACGCGAGCATGCGCACGAGGTGACGAACCTCCTGCTCACCGGGTTCGCGTCCGGAACGTTGGCCCGGCTGATCGACGCGATCGCCACGGCGGACGGACTGATCGCGGTGACACCCGTCTTCAAGGCGTCCTATACCGGCGTGTTCAAGTCGTTCTTCGACGGCCTCCCCGATGAGTCTCTTGTGGACAAACCAGTGCTGATCGCGGCATCCGGCGGCACCGCAAGGCACTCACTCGCGCTGGAACACGCGGTACGGCCGCTGTTCGCGTATCTGCGCGCCGACGTCGTACCGACGTCCGTGTACGCCGCGCCCGAGGACTGGGCTACCTCGGACGGCGGGGATGCCGACGAAGAGGCGGTGGCCGACGAAGCACCACGCTATGCCGACCCCGGCCTGCAGACCCGAATCAACCGGGCGACTGCGGAGTTGGCCACCCTGATCGAGCGCTACCAGCCGCCGCCACCGGTCGACCCGTTCGCGCTCAGCGCGTCGTTCGAAGATCTGCTCGGCGGCACATCGACCAACTAGACATTCGCAGGAGGCCGTCGCATGTCCTACCCGTCGGAGTTCTTCCCGCTGGACCGGTACCCACCAAACCGATACAGCGACGCCACCGGGCAGACGAGCGCCCGGGTGCGTCGCGCGGACGCACCACCGGAGCTGCTCAACCGCGCCGGCAGCGCGAGCTACCTCGCCACGGGCGCGTCCACCAACGGGCAGTTCGGGCTCTACCGCTGGGACATGGACAGTCAACGCAGCGGTCCCGATCCGCACTTCCACCGGAGCATCTCCGAGTCGTTCTTTGTTCTCTCCGGCACGGTGCGGCTCTACGACGGGAACGGCTGGATCGACGCTGGACCGGGCGATTTCATGTTCGTGCCCGAGGGCGGGGTGCACGGTTTCCGCAACGAGTCGGGCGAACCGGCCTCGATGCTGCTGCTGTTCGCACCCGGCGCGCCGCGCGAGGGTTACTTCGAGGGCCTGGCGAGCCTGGCCGGCAAATCCGAGACGGAGCGGGCCGAGTTCATGGCCTTCCACGACACGTACTGGATCTGACCGCACGCCTTGTCACGCAACGGGCACCGGCGTGGCGCGAGCCTCGATGATGGCCAGCTGTCGGTCGTGCCACCGGCTGAGCAGAAGCAGTGATGTGATCGCGCCGACCAGTGCAAGGAACAGATCCCATTGCGTGTCCCAGATGTCGCCCTGGGTGGCCAGGAAGTCGTCCGCGGCAGCTCCGCCGGCCACCGCGGCCCACCACTCGATCATTTCGAAGAACGCGCTGAAGGCGAGGCAGGCGCACACCACCAGCGGGCCGAGCCAGCCGCTCCCCCGCAACGGCGAGCGCCGAACCAGGATCTCGCGAACCAGAATCGCCGGCACGAAGCCCTGGACGAAGTGGCCGATGCGGTCGTACGGGTTGCGCGACAGGTTGAACAGATCCTGGATCCAATTCCCCAACGGCGTCCGGGCGTACGTGTAGAGGCCGCCCATGATGAGGACGAGCGCATGCAGCGCGAGCAGGCAACAGAGCAGTGTGGTCAGCGGAAACCGGCGCCAGGTCAGCAAGACGAGCGGGATGCCGAGCATCACCCAGAACGTCTCGAGGAACCAGGTCAGCCGATCGTACGGCCGGATACCGGTGAGGATCAGCGCAACTACCACTATCACCAACAGGATCGGCGGAGTCAGTCGCCGAGCGGGTAAATCGTGATTCATCGACTACCACCTCAACGGCCAGCTCGGCGCCGGCATGGAATGCCGACCGTACGCGCGAACCGCACCGCCGTAAAGCCGGCCTGGCCGCCTGACTACGATCGAACCCATGACACTGAGCAAGCCGGTGGTAGAGCAGCCAACGGGCGAGGCGCCTGCCGATCTGGAGATCGTCGATATCACGGTCGGTGATGGCGATCAGGCCCAGCCCGGGCAGACGGTCGTGGTGCACTATGTCGGCGTCTCGTTCTCATCCGGCAAGGAGTTCGACTCGTCGTGGAACCGCAATTCACCGTTCGACTTCCGGCTGGGTGCCCGTGAGGTCATCGCCGGCTGGGACCAGGGGGTCGCCGGTATGCGGGTCGGCGGCCGCCGGCAGCTGACGATCCCCGCGCGGCTCGCGTACGGGGACCGGGGAGCGGGCGGGGCAATCAAGCCCGGCGAGACGCTCGTCTTCGTGGTGGACCTGCTCGGCGTGCGCTGACAAGCTCTCACCGACGTGGCTGCGCTGCCGGGGGCGGCGCACCTGTCGCCGCCCCCGCCTTAGGTTCACCAGACGCCGTGGGCGTCCAGGCAGCTGTTCACCTCAGCCGGGTCGATGCCGGGGTACATGCTGTCGTGGTGGGCGGCCTCGGATAGGCAACTGGTGAACGTGGAGAACAGGTCGATCTCGAACCGTGTTGGCTCAGGCGTGCGGCTTGTCAGATTGTTGTTGCCTGCAGGGGAGTGGGCGACCGCCGTGAATCCGCGACGACCCAGGCATTCGTAGACCGCCGATGGGTCGAGCTGCACGTAGCGGCCCATGGTGCGCTCTGAGTCCTGGACACAGACTCGGAACGACGCCGCAAGCGCGGCGTCGAATGACTCGGCGGGCGGCCCTGCGTGTGCTGCGGTACCCGCGGTGGCCGCGGTGGCCGCGAGCAGCAGGGCGACTGCATATCGAAGAGTTCTCATGCTCAGGTGAGTCGCCAACGACGCGAACCCCAACGACTACGGGGCGTCGGATCAACGACAGCCGCATTTCGACTGCGCGGAGAAGGGTCCCGGTCCTCAGCTCTTCGACAGCAGGAGCTTTGAGCCGGCGGGGAACTCGCGCCGCTTGCCGTCGCTGAGTAGCCAGGCTGACTGTCGACCGTGGACGGTGAACTCCTCCGGTCCGCCGACGATCGCGGTGTCCTCATCGATGCCGACCACGTGCACTCCGTCCAGGCCGCGGAAGAACGGTCGGGTCATCACGTCCGGGATCCAGCCCGCCATCCGGTCGAAATGCGGCAGTACCCGGATGTGAGGCAGCAGACCCAGTCCCGCCTGACCGCCCTTGGCCGGGCGGCGCAGCTCCGGCACGTGGTCGGCCATCGCCATCGCCCCGGCGCTGCACCCGGCGAGGGCGGCACCGCTCTCCCATGCCTCGACGATGGCCCGCCACAGTGGAGTATCGCGCAGCGTCGCCGCGAGCAGGGATGGGCTGCCGCCGGACATGTAGATGAGCCCGGCACCGGCCACCTGCGAGACGATCGCGGGATCCTCGGCTTCGGCGCGGGTGGTCACCCGCAGCGGCACCGCCGTCACGCCGAGCCGGGCCGCCTGGGCCCGGCCGAGCTCGACCCAGTACGCAAGCCGGTCCTCGCCCTCGGCGCTGGCCGCGGTCGGGATCTGCACATACCGGGGCGGCCTGCCCTCGAGCAGGCCACCCTCGACCTCGAGCATCGCAGGGGTGTACTCGCCGGAACCGACCAACGCCAGGGGACCCACGTCGCGAAGACTACAGTCCTCGCTCAGCTGGCGATGTCGCGACGGGCGGTGAGCCCCAGGCTGACGATCGCGAACGCAAGGAGGTAGCCGACAAGCAGAACCGTCGCCCCTGTGCCGCCGAGGATCGTGTTGACACCAGGTGTGCCGTTGGGATCGCTCGGTGGCGCGGCCCCGACCGCGCCAGCGAGTGACCCGGCTGCCGTGCCGGGCAGGACGTCCGAGATGACCTGGAGCGGACCCAGCAGCACCGCGACGCCACGGAGCAGGTTCTCCACGACCAGCGACCAGACCAGACCGAGCCCGACCGCGAGCGCCGGTCCTCGGGCGAGCGTGCCGAGCAGCACACCAGCCGCCGTCCACATACCACCGATGAGCAACGCCGAGCCGTAGCCCTGGGCCAGGGCCGTGACGGTAGGCGAGGCCACCGGCTGCTGCTCCACCGCCGCGACCAGGAACGACGCGGCGAGGTCGAGACCGAGCGTCACCACGATGAGGCCGGCCACAATGGTGCCGATCGCCAGCAGTGTGCCGCCAAGGGCGGTCATCCGGCTGGGCCCGGTGGTGAAGACCGTCTTCCACGTCCCCCAGCCGTAGCCGTTCCCCACCGTCAACGCACCGAGAATCATCAGCAACGCGCCGCCGAACATGGGCATCCCCTGCACGAGAGTGATGGGCGCCTGGGCGGGCATCATCTGAGCGAGCAGGACGGCCAAGCTGCCACCGCCGGCGAACCCGGAGCCGTCCTCACTGCGGAAGCTCAGGTAGGTGAACACGTACCCGAACGTCAGGTTGAGCACGACCCAGCTCCCGCACAGCACCCAGATCGCTGGCCACCGGCCGATCCGGCGAAGTTCAGCCTGCACGACCGCCCTCATGACAGTGCCTCCTCACGGCGTGGTTCCTGACCAGACTTCTGGACATCGACACTGGTCAGGGCGAAGAACGCGTCCTCGAGGGTCCGCTCCTGCGGGTGCACCTCGTGCACGTCGACCTCGGCGAGCACGAGTGCCCGTACCAGCTCGGGTGCCCGATCCAGTCCGATCTCCAGATGCAGCGCTCCGTCCACAGTCGACACCCGACCTACGCCAACCATGTGCTCAGCGACCGCCGCCGCCTTGGACAGCGGCTCGGCGCGCACGGACAGGGTGGCGTGCCCACGCAGATCCGTCACCGAACTCTGCACCACCAGCCGTCCGTCGGCGATGACCCCGACCCGGTCGCAGATCTGTTCGACCTCAGCGAGGAGATGGCTCGACAGCATCACGGTCTGGCCGCGGCCGGCCAGGCTCCGGATGAGGTCTCGCATGTCGGCCATGCCGGCCGGGTCCAGCCCGTTGGTCGGCTCGTCGAGTATCAGCAGTGCCGGGTCACCCAACAGCGCCGCCGCGACGCCCAGCCGCTGCTTCATGCCCAGTGAATAGGACCGGTACCGGTCGTCCGCCCGGTCAGCGAGGTCCACCTGTTCCAGCGCGGCCGCCGACGGCCACGTCGCCGAGTGAGGCGTAGCGCGCGAGCACGCGCAGGTTCTCCCGCCCGGACAGGTACGGATAGAACCCCGGCCCCTCGATGAGGGAACCGATCTGACGCAGGCCGGCCGGCGATCCCGGCGCGTAGCCGAGCACCCTCGCCGCGCCACTCGTCGGCCGAACCAGCCCGAGCAGCATTCGCAGCGTGGTGGTCTTGCCGGCGCCGTTCGGACCGAGGAAGCCGTAGATCTCGCCCCGCCGTACGGTGAGGTTCACCGCGTCGACGGCGACCCTGTCCCCGTAGCGCTTGGTGAGCCCTTTCGTGACCACGATGTCTTCAGTCATGCGCTTCAGCCTGCTCTGGCCAGGCCATCGTGGCGTCCGTTCAGGAGCGGCATCGCGGCTACGCAGCTGCGCGTACGGCGGCTACGTCACGGTGCTGACGACGGATCTGTGGCGTTCGCCTATCGTCGGGGGCATGGTCGAGCAGCGACGCCGGCGGGTGACCGGGACCGACGTATCTGCTGACCGCCGTGCTGCTCCTCGCCGGGTTCTTCGGTACCGGGCCGGCGGCCGCGAACCAGAACCTGACCGCGCCTCCGCTGGCGTACGTGCTGATGGTCGCCGCGTGCCTGCCGGTCGTGTTTTGGCGTGTTCGACCACTGTGGACGCTCGTGTCCACGGGTACGGTGACCCTGGTCTACCTCGGGCTGGGGTACGCGTACGGTCCGATCCTGTTCGCCGTGGCGTTGGCCGTCTTCGGCGCCGCGCTGCGGACCGCGGTCCGACGGGCGCTGATCGCGGTCGGCGCTCTCGTCGCGGCGAACGGGCTGGTCATCGGTGCGGGCGTCATTGCCGGAACCCGCGACGCGACCGAGTTCATCAGCATGGCCGCCTGGCTGGTGATCCCGGCCGCCGTCGGGATCACCATCAACGTTCGGCGCGATGCCACAGCCGAGGTTCGCCGCGAGCAGGCGAGCCGAGCGGTGTCCGAGGAACGGTTGCGCCTCGCTCAGGAGGTCCACGACGTCGCCGGCCACGGCTTCGCCGTCATCGCCATGCAGGCCGGCGTCGCCCTGCGGGTGCTCGACCAGGATCCGGCGGCGGCCCGGTCGGCGCTCGAAGGCATCCGGGCCGCCAGCAAGGAGGCCCTTGGCGGCCTTCGGGCCGAGATCGAGGCGCTACGCCGGGACGCCCCGCTGCGCCCCGCCTCCGGCGTCGCCGACCTTCCCGCGCTCGTGGAACGGATCCGCTCCAGTGGGCTCCCGGTGACCATCGAGGCCATCCCGGACACCTCGGCGCTCCCCACCGAGGTGGACCGGGCGGCTTACCGCATCGTGCAGGAATCCCTCACGAACGTCCTGCGTCATGCCGGAGCGGAGGCGACCGCCCGGGTCGACATTGCGCGCCATGGCGGCGAGCTTCGGGTCGAGGTCACCGACACCGGAAGGGGCGGAGCGATCCCGCACGACACCGCCGGCCGGGGTATCGATGGCATGCGGACCCGGGCCGAAGAGCTCGGGGGCACGCTCGATGCCGCGCCGCTTGATGGTGGCGGCTTCGCGATCCGCGCCCGCCTCCCGTTGTCGGTGGGCCCCTCCCGTGGGGATGAACCGTGATCCGGGTCGTGGTCGTCGACGACCAAGCGTTGGTGCGGATGGGTTTCCGCACCCTTCTCGACGCCGAGGGCGACATGCACCTCGTCGGTGAAGCCGCCGATGGCCGCGCTGGTCTCAACATCATCCGTCGCGAGCAGCCCGATGTTGTGCTGATGGACGTCCGTATGCCCACAATGGACGGTCTGGCCGCGCTCGCCGAGATCGGCGCCGACCCGGCGCTCGCCGACGTACGGGTCGTGATGCTGACCACCTTCGAGCTTGACGAGTACGTCTTCGCCGCGCTGCGCGCGGGGGCGAGCGGGTTCGTGCTCAAGGACGCCGAGCCGGACGAGCTGATCCGCGCGATTCAGGTCGTCGCCGCTGGCGGTTCTCTCCTCTCGCCATCGGTCACCCGGCGGGTCATCGACCATTTCGCCAGCCCGGCGACCGGACCTGCCGTGCCACATCCACAGCTGAACCAGCTGACCGAACGGGAACGGGAGATCATGACCTGGGTCGCCACCGGCCGCTCCAACGACGAGATCGCGGCCGAGCTCGTGGTCAGCCCGGCCACCGTGCGCACGCACGTCAGCCGGGCCATGCTCAAGCTCGGAGCCCGCGATCGGGCCCAACTCGTCGTGTTCGCGGTCCAGTCCGGACTCGCGCGGTAGGAGTGAACCATGGATGAGGTCTGCCAGGTCATGACCACGGTGGGCGAGCGCTCGGCCGCCGACTTGCTCGTCCGGAGTGTGGTGGAGCAGAAGCTCGCGGCCTGCGCCCAGATCACTCGGTCCCGTGGCGAGCACGTACTGGTGGCAGGGTGCCATCGAGACCGCCGAAGAGTGGCAGGTCATCTTCAAGACCACGACGCCGCGCTATCCCGCATCTGGCCGAGCACATCCGGTCCAACCACTCGTACGACGTGCCCGAGGTCCTGTGCCTGCCCGTGGTCGACGGCAACCCTGCCTACCTTCGCTGGGTGGCTGAACAGACGCAGTCATGACCGTTGCTTACCCCACGGCGGGTTTACGACGGGGGTGATGTACGCGGAATTTCCGCCGGGATCGTCGCGCGGCACATCGGTGAGTGGTATCTCGACAATGATGTTGGGGCTATTGATGATCGACGCTTCGGAGAACACCTTCCCATGCGGCGACGAACGTCGAGGAATTGACCCAGACCACGCCCCAGAACCCGATCTCTTCCGACGAACGGAACACCTCGGCCGGTGCCGACCCAGCGAAGACCGTATTGAGATCGATCCGAACCGATGGACCCTTGGGGCGACCGTGGTCCAGATTCAACAGCAGCCAGTGACCGTCTGGTGAGATCGTGTAGGGGCCGGTGCCCGCCGACGGAAGAACACAAGCGCGGCGGGTAACCGCAAAGCTTTCCGGGTTCATCTCCACGAGACATCCCTGGCCGTTGTCAGCCGGCTCGACGCCGAGCAGGGCGGTGCCGGCATGGTTGAGGCCAAAAGGCTTGGCGGTCAGCTCTCGACGACGCGGCTCGAAGGCACCTCGCTGCGGCCGCCACAGGTCATATGCCTCTGGCGCCCCGCGACTCCGTGTTCGACACCAGCACGACCGCCCCGCCGATGATCAACGACGGGAAGTATCCATTGGATTCCACCTCGCGTCGGTCCACCAGACGGCCTTGGTCCAGTCGAGCCGCACCGATCCGACCGTCACGCTGCCAGGCCACCCAACCCTGACGGCCGACGATGGCGAAGTCGATCTGCCAGAGCAGCGGCTGGGCTTCCCCGGACCGGTCGAGGTACCACAGGCTGCGGCTGCCATGGACAAGCCAGCCCCCGCTCACCGCCACCACAAATGGATACTGGCCGGCCCAGGATAGATCGATCCGCACGCCGCTGGCCGTACGAAGTTCAGTCGCAATAACGACGTCCACGGGCGGCGGATCCACGACGCTCAGCTCGTGACCGACGGACCAGCCTCGCTGTTGGGGACGATCGGCCGACCGTCGACGCCGAGTGCGTCGCCGAAGGCGACGGCGAAGCTCCAGCCTCAGGCGACGGGTTCGCCCGCGGGCCGAGCTGGATCGCTGCTACAACGAACGAAATCGCGGCCAGAGTGGAGAGTGCGCGTGCGAATCGGATGATGTTGGAGGATGCTCAGCATGTTCGCCGGGCGACGCCGGGTTCCGCCCGTCTCGATCACGTCCAACGTGGTGTCGCGGGTCGCAGCTCGATGACGTCGTCGTTGCCGGCACCGCTGGCGTCCCGCCTGCCGTCAAACACCACCGATGCCTCCCGCCAGTCGAGACCATCGGACTCCGCCCCAGGCACTGTCCGCTCGATCCGTTCGTCGGACGGTACTCCGCAGGTTAGCAGCGGCAACCCGGCAGCGCATCGCGCACTCGGCCGTCTGTCACTCATCCACCCTGCGCAGATTCGGAGCTTGATTTCGGAACGATGTTCTGATTGGGTCCGAGGCATGGGCAATCTGGTCACCTACGACGTGGCGGATGGCGTCGCCACGGTCGTCATGGACGACGGCAAGGTCAACGTGTTGTCGCTGCGAATGTTGGCGGCGATCCACGAAGCGTTGGATCGGGCGGAGGCCGACCGCGCCGCGGTGGTGCTCGCTGGACGGACAGGTGTCTTCTCCGCCGGGTTCGACCTGGGCACCCTGCGTGCCGGTGGACCGGACGGCGTGGCGATGGGAAGGGGCGGCTTCGCGCTGGCGGCCCGGGTGCTCTCCTTCCCGTTCCCGTTGTGGCCGCGTGCACGGGACACGCCATCGCGATGGGCGCGTTCCTGCTCTGCGCCTGCGACTACCGCATCGGCGCGGCCGGTACGTTCAAGTTCACCGCCAATGAGGTCGCGATCGGATTTCCCGTACCCGAAGTCGCGATCGCGATTCTCCGTAACCGGCTCACGCCGTCGGCGCTCAACTGCGCGGTCGACGCTGGCCGAGGTGTCCACGCCCGACATTGCCGTCGAGAACGGCTACCTCGACCGCGTCGTGGCGCCGGAGTCCGTCCTCGGCGAGGCGCAGGAGCTTGCCCGGACCCTGACCAGCCTCGACCTGGCCGCCCACGCCGCCACGAAGCTCACCGTTCGACGGTCCACTCTGGACCTTCTGGCAGCTGCGCTCGCATCGGACCGGGCGCTGATCGACGGACTGGACCGTCCACGCGCCGCCGTACCGGTACGGCCAACCACTGCCGGCCGTCGCGAGCACGGCTAGACCTTGCCAAGGCCCAAGCAGCGCACGCCCGAACTCCGTGATCGTGTAGTCCGGACCGCGGTCGCGCTGCTCGCCGCCGATGGCGTCGCCGGGTTCACGACGCGCCGCGTCGCCGAGGCGGCGGAGACCTCGATTCCGGCCGTTTACGAGCTGTTCGGCGACCGCGCCGGCCTCGTGCGCGAAATGTATCTGGCCGGCTTCCGGCAGCTCCGGTCGCGGTTGGAGGCACTCCCGCTCAGCGCTGACGTACGGACCGACCTCGACCGACGCCGTCATGTCGTTGCGCGCATTCGTGCGCGAGAACCCAGCGCTGGCGGACGTCATGTTCACCCGGCCGTTCGCCGACTACTCCCCCGGTGCGGACGAGATGCGCGCGACGGCGCCGGTACGTGAGCTATTCGTCGGGCGGGTCCGCCGGTGCGTCGACGTCGGCGTGCTGGCCGGGGACCCCAACGACATCGCGCACGTGCTACTCGCGCTCGCGCTGGGACTCGCCGCGCAGGAGACCGCCGGCTGGCTCGGCTCATCCCGGGCCAGCCGTAACCGCCGCTGGGCGCTGGCCATCCAGGCCGCTCTCGCCGGCCTTGGATCGGCCTCGTAGCATCGTTATGCTGTACCTTGGTCCAAGCGGAGCGAGATCGGAGACTGGCTTACGGATTCATGCCTGCGGTGTGGTGGAGGGTTCAAGTGGCGCCGTGCAGACTCGGTCGTGTCATCATTCGACAACATTCATCGCGTCGGACAGCGGTCGGGCCGAGAGCATGGTCATTCTCGAGCCGATCGAGGGTGAGCGGGTCGCACCGACACGCTCCTTCCTCTGGCGGCATCGGTGAGCGGTACAGTTGCCGAGATCGCGTCCGATGGCGATGGGAGATGTCGTGAGCCTGCGGCGGTGCGCTCGCTTCACCGCACCTGCCGTCGGCGCTGACGTCGACGAAACGACGGTGAACACCGGAGCCTTCCAGCGCGTAATGGAATGCGGATCAGACCAGCCGACCGAGCCTGCTGTGCGCATGTGATCAGATGCTGGTCCGGTAGCCGTCGTGTGCCGAGTTGGGCGAGGGACGAACAGATGACCACACAACACAAGCCTGGTGGGACCACGACAGGCGACCTTCTCCGGTGCCGGCCCGAAAGAGCTCAGCCGCGAACGTCACGAGTAACGCCGCGCGGCGCAATCAGATCGAGGTGACGGTCGCCGCGGCCGAACTCCACCACGCACTCGGGCCGAAGGGTGCGCCAGTCACGCTCGCGTTCACCCATAACGCTCTCACGTTGTCGACGCCGCAGCGCCACATCAGGATTCCAGTCCAGACAGTGGCCACCGTGCCCGGAACCCACACCGCGGGCGTTCGTCCCGGCGATGCCGACGCCTTGCGCGCCGCGACCGCGGGACGAGACGTGAACGCGACCCTGTTCGCGAACGCCCTGACGCTGACACTCGTCCTGCCAGACTGCTCGGTCACCATCGGCCGCTGGTAGCGAACACTCTTCTCAGGGTGCGATCAGGTCGGCAAGTGTCAGGCCGCGGCGCACGGGCTGGGCCCGCCAGCGGCCGTCGTCGGCCGCAAAGACGCCGCGTCGCTAGCGCCCGCTCAAACTGCCCCTGCGGCAGAATCAGTCTCGCGCCCTGAGCGCGCAGGTCAGGAAGGATTGTTCGTACGGCGGGCAGCGCGTCGAGCTGAGCCGACAGCCGCACCAGGTCGATGACGTGACGGTGGCCAACCCTCAGCTCCACGAGCCGTCCATGCGCAGATTGTGGCGGTCGCTGATAGAGGCGGACCCAGCTCACGACATTCCCGACCTCAGGCACCAACGCGTATGCCCGGACCGACCGGCCGAATAACCGAGGCGGCGCCGTCCCGACGTCGGGCAGCCCTTCAATGCCATGCGACGCCCCACTGCACCACATGGTCGCGGGGGTGGCGGCGCCGACCTCGCCGGTCTCGAGCTCGCCATCGTCGAGCACAACGTGGCACCGATCAAGCCAGGCGGCCGGCAACACGTAGGCATCGTTGGCGCTCACCTCGCTGCGCAGCGCTGTCGGCGGTTCAACCCCGGTGGCCGGCACATCGACCGCGCCGTAGCGGGCGACCCTGATCCTCACCTCGTGTGCGGCCGGAGTCGGACTCGGATCGAGATGCCCCACCAGGAACATCCGTGCGCTCGGAATCCCGGCCGTCGCCGCTTGCGATGCGGGCCACGCCGACTCGACATACACCTCGAACTCGTGCTCGTTGACCTGCACCGTCTGTGGCAGCCAGGAAAGGCCATGCGGCTTTGTGTTTCGCCCAGCCCGGACGAGCCGCGGTCGGGCGAGGAAGACCCTGCTCCGCGTCCATTCGATGGTTTGTGTCGGATCGGGGCCGAAGCGTTCCTCGTAGGGATCCAGCTCCGGTTCGGCGTCAGTCGTCGGTGCCGGGATCGCAATGGGCGGCTCGAACCCGACGTCGTCCGCGCCGGCGGCGAGCCGCTCGAGGTACAGGCGGAGCTGGACAGCGGGTTGTTCCAACGAACTCGGACCGTCGGAGCCAGGAGGCTGTGGCGAGCGTGGCGATTGCCTGGGCTAACGCGCGCATCTGCCTTGCCTGGTCGGGATCGCTCGGGTCGAGGTGGGCCAGTGCGATGTTCGACACCATCCGCAGGTGCCCGTCCCAGCGTGCATCGATCACCGAACCGGTGCCGTGCGGAGTCAGCGCAGGCTCGCCGACGTCTAGATGCTTCAGCAGCAAGTTCCATGCCCGTTCGAGTGCCTCGGTGCGTAGCGAGCGCGTCGATCCGGTCGGCATCCGTGGCGTCGTCATCCATTGTGGACTCTGTGCCCCAGGCACTTCGAATCGACTGGGCGTGCCGGGCTTCGACCAGCTGGAGATGCAAGTCGTACCAGGCCGTGAGAAGGTCGGTCGCACCGGCCGGATCGGCGGAGACCGATGGCCCGACACCGAACCTGCAGCGACGACAGCTCCGCCAAAAGGTTACGGACAAGGCGAAGCAGCTCCGCGGGCGCACCCGCCGCGACGAGGCGGACGTTGATTGGAAGTGACGCACCCAGGGCGGCACCGACGTCGTCGAGATAGTCGGCTAGGAGCGCAGCCGCCGCCGAGCCAACCTCATCGCCGAGGACGATCTCCTCCCCGCGCCACCCGCACTCGTCGAGCAATTGGTGCAGCTGTTGCGGACCAAGCGCAAATCGCGATCCGTCGGCACAGAACGCCGCCAGGCGCCCGTCATCGAGCACGGGCATGTGCATCGTGAACGACCCGTCGTCCTCAGGCCGGCTGACAAATCGTAAGCCCGCCGGTCGGTACGAGCCGCCCATCGGCGTCGGACTGGAATCGCAGTCGACGTTGCGGGCGTGGGTGGTAAGCGTCCCACGGGACTGGCTCACCGAGGAAGGTGCAGCCGAGGTCCAGGCAGCCCGCCACCACGCTCACTTCTCCGCCCTCGGGCGGAGACCACACCACCGAGCCCGCGCTCTCGGCCAGCTCCCACAGGTTGCGCCCGAGGCGTGCCCGTGCGCCGGCGTCCTCCGGCCAGCGCAGCCAGAGCCGGAGATCGGTGCCGGGCGCGACCTCTTCCGCAAGCACGGCCGCCAGATCCTCGCCGTCGCAGACCGTGGTGTCCCCCGACTCGACGGCTATCACGAAGCCGCCCGAGGCTATCTCGAGCCACGACGGTGACGAGGCCAGACAGCGTCGAGGGTAGCAGCCACCTGGTCCGCGTCGCGGCCACTCACATAGATGAAACCCTCGGCGACCGGGATCGCCAAACTGCGGGTGGCTAACGCGAGTCCCAGGTCAAGCGATACGGACAAGGCGTGGCTCCTCACCACCGGTACGGACCGAGTGGCCTCGGTCCGCGGCCGCGGGTCACCGGAGGCTGTGCAGGGCCGGCCCCCGGTGCGCGGCTGTTGAGGCCGCGTCCGCAGCATGTCGGGCTGCGTGACCGAGCTGGTGAGCCAGGCCTACAGGTAGCTTGTCCATCGTGGACAGTTATGACACCGACGCGTGGTGGCAGTGGTGCCCACCACGCGTCGGCCGGCCGCGTCTGCGGCGGGTGCAGCGCGGTCCCAGGAGACGCTTCGACCGCCGTGGTCGTGCCCAATCAGTCTGGCGCCCGAGGCGTTCCTCACTGCCGCAACATACGAGTCTCCGAGCGGAATGGTTCACGCAGTCGTCCCGGATCATCGATCCGAGGAGCAAACATGCCGTCTCCCGGAAGATGGAAGCCTGGCCGGCACAGATAACGTCCGGGTAAGTCCATGATGGACAGACGAGCAGGCCTAGCCGCCGGCCGCCTCCGAGCCGCGGGTCGCGTCGCCAGCACCGTACGCGTGCGCGCCGGCGCCAGCCAGGCGACCACCCTCGACGATCAGGTACTCGTCGCGGATCGGCCGGTTCTCCATCCAGCACTCCAGAATCTCCCGTACGCCCGCGGCGTAGCGCGCCTGGGCGGACAGTGACGACCCCGAGATGTGTGGCGTCATGCCGTGGTGCGGCATGTGTCGCCACGGGTGGTCCTTCGCTGGCGGCTGGGGGAACCAGACGTCGCCGGCGTACCCGGCGAGCTGACCGCTTTCGAGCGCTCGCACGATCGCGTCCCGGTCACAGATCTTGCCACGGGCGGTGTTCACGATGTAAGCGCCGCGCTTCATCGTGGCCAGGAGCGCATCGTCGAAGAGGTGCTCCGTCTCGGGGTAGAGCGGCGTGTTGATCGTTACCACGTCGCAGTGCGGCACCATCTCGGCCGCGGTGGCGTAGAACGTAAGCCCAAGTTCCTGTTCCAGCTCAGCCGGGAGGCGGTGTCGGTCGGCGTAGCTCAACTGCACGTCGAACGGCTTCGAGCCGCCGCAGCACGGCGGTTCCGATCCGGCCGGCGCCGACGGTTCCGACGGTCATCCGCTCCAGGTCGTACGAGCGCGACGACGCAGTCGGCGATGTTCCAGCCGCCGTCGACAACCCAGCGGTAGGACGGGATGTAGTTGCGCACCAACGAAAGGATCATCATGACGACGTGCTCGGAGACGCTGATGCTGTTGGAATAGGT
This sequence comes from uncultured Actinomycetota bacterium, assembly GCA_963773935.1. Classification (GTDB taxonomy): domain Bacteria; phylum Actinomycetota; class Actinomycetes; order Mycobacteriales; family Micromonosporaceae; genus DATBGZ01. The sequence goes on along the minus strand of CAVZCZ010000009.1, from coordinate 45,610 downwards.
GATCTCGGCGACGGTCACGCCACGCTCCGCCGCCGCCTCGAGGTTGGTGTGATCGGAGCCGATTCCGGCAGTGATAACCAGTTTCAGGTTCTTCGCCTCGGCGAAACGCTCAGCGGTCATGTACGCGGGCCAGAACGGCTGGCTGATCACCACGTCGGCATTCGCGAGCTCACGCTCAAACGCCGAAGCGGGACCGTCCTTGTCGGAAGTAACGACAAACTCGTGCCCGGCGCCCTCGAGGAAACTCCGAAGCCCCAGTTCGCCCGACACACTGCCGAGCAGTTCGCCGGGTGTGAAGTCGATCGCGTGGGGACTCGGCGTCGTCTGACCACCGGGATACGAGCTGATCTCAGGTATGCCGTCGCGGGCGTAGTCCGGCGGGTATCCGTTGACGGGGTCGTCGTACAGCACGCAAAGGATCTTGCTCATCGCTGGCTCCAAGGGCGGTTGGACTACTCCCTTCACCTTAGGTTTCGCAACGACCGTGTCGCGCCCGAAAGTCAATAGCCGCAGGCGGTCGCGATGGGTCGCGGTGCAGCGGTCTAGAGCGGCACCCGGGCGATGGCCGGCTCGGTCAGGCTGCTCAACCACAGCTTGCCCTCGTGCTCGCGCACACCCGTGATCATGGTGTAACGGCCGGCGGGTCCGTGCATGGTCCGAAGCACGGCTCCGTCACCATCGACGTGGGCGACGAGGCTGTACCGCATCGGTTGGGGCTGCAACCGGTCCGGAAGGAGTGCGGCGACGCGGCGTAGCCGGGGATAGGGCAGCAGGCGCTCCGCGATGGCGACGCGCGGACTGGGCAGTGCGATCCAGTACGTGCCGTCGCCGACCTGGCTCATGTTGTCCGGGTACGCGGGGAGGTCGGCGAGAACCGTTGGCCCACCACCGCCGAGCGGTAGCCGGGACAGCCGATGGGTCGTTGTCTCCGCGAACAGCAACGCGTCCTCGTCCGGCGTGAGCGCCACGCCGTTCGGGAAGAACAGACCGGTCGCCAGTACGTCGACCGTCCCGGATCGCGGGTCGTAGGCGAGCAACCGACCGTTCGGGCGGTGCTCGAGCAAGTCCCGTTTCCAGGCCCAGAGTGGGTAACGGTCGGAGCTGTCGCTGAAGTAGATGGTGCCGTCCCGGCCCACGGCGGCGTTGTTCGCGACACCGATCGGCGTGCCAGCGGCGCTGCGCGCCAGGTCGACGAGTGTGCCGTCGTCGCGTACTCGCAGCAGCCCACGGTAGGCGTCACACACGACGAGGCTTCCGTCCGTCGGATCCACCTCAATGCCCAGCGGGCGTCCACCCGTGTCGGCCAACCGCTGCGGAGTCGAGCCCGGCCCGGCGCCGGCCGGCCACCGCCAGATGGTCCCGTCGTCGCCCCCTGCTACCACCCGCCCCGACGGGTCGATGACGACATCTTCGGGTCCGTGTCCGCTCGGCAACCTCAGCACGACTGCGGCGTCGAGCCGCGTGTCGACCGGCGCCCACTCCCCCACGAGAGGCGGTGGTGACGTGGCCGGCGCCTTGGCCGGCGATATGATCCGCCGCGCCGGTGGTAGGGCTTGTCGCATGGCGGCATTCTGCCGCACGCGGAGCTAAGTGCCCAGCATTGGCTCTCTCAGACTGTTGCGGTCTCCGGCGCGGTTGCGGTCTCCGCGGAACCAGTGGGCTGTTGCGTCGGCGAGCGGCGGTAGGCCGGTACGGCGGCGAGCACCGCGATCGCGCCGACCGCACCGGCGGCGGCGAACGACCAAGCCGGCCCCGCGCGGTCGATGACGAGCCCGGCGACCGGCGCGCCAATGGCGACGCCCGCGGTGAACGCCGAAGCGAGCAACCCGGTGGCCTCACCGCGGGATTCGGCCGGCACCACTCGGGCCAGGTCGTCGTTCGTCGCCGTCATGGTCGGGGCGCAGAGCAGGCCGCACGGGATCAGCGCCAGCAACAGCCAATGCCAGCTGGGCGCCAGACCGACCGGAATCGTGAGCAACCCCATCGCGGCGATCATTGTCAATGCCGAGACCGACCAGTGCATCGCGCCGAAGATCAGACCACCGATGAGCGAGTATGCGCACCACAGGGCGATGGCGAGTCCGGTCCATTGCACGGCGCCCGCGTCGCGCAGCGTGGCCACGATGCTGAGGTCGGTCGCGCTCAGGATGAACGTGGCGGCCGATCCGGCGATCATGAGAGAGATCAGGCGCGGGCCGAACCAGGTGCGCCGGCTCGGTGCCACCGCGGGAAGTTCGTGCCCCTCGGGACGGGTCGGCGGGTTCAGCGCGTACATCAGCGTCGCGGTGACCGCCATCCCACCCGCGAGGACGTATAGGCCGTACCCGGGTGGCAGGCTCGTGGAGACGACAACCGCGACCGCCGGACCGACCATAAAGGACAGTTCCACGATCATCGAGTCGAGCGCGAACGCGGGCCGCCGCTGGTCGGTCGGCACCATCGCGGCCAGACCGAGCCGGATCGCCGCGAAGATTGGGATGCCCAGCAGGCCACCGACGACCGAGGCGGCCAGTAGCGCCGGGTACGACAGGTCCGGAACGATCGACCAGATCACCGCTCCGGCAACGCCCGTGAGCACCATGACCATTCGCATACCGCGGCGATCGATCAGCCGACCCATCAGGGGTGACCCGACCGCCGCGCCGACCGTGAACGCGGCCGTGGCCAGTCCGGCTTGCGCCCACGAGCGACCGAGCGTGTTCGCGACGTGCAGGGTGAGCGTGATGCCGATCGCAGTCGCGGGGATGCGCGCGAAGACGCCGACCAGCAGCAGCGCTCGGATGCCGGGCAGGGCGAGCACGTGACGGTAAGGTGCGAGACTCATAGCGCACCTATCATGCCTGGCGCCTACGACAACTTCCTACCGGGATTCCTACTGGGATTCGTCACGATCCGGCGGGAATCAACACGTTCAGGCAGGTCACACAGCCCTCGAGCCGCTCGAACTCGGAGATGTCGACCACCACCGGGGTGTAGCCCATGCCGGCCAACTTCGCCGCCGTAGCCGGAGCGGACGCGGCGATCAACAGGTCGGTGCCGCCGATCGGCACCACGTGCGCACCCGACTCCTCGGGCACCGCCATCCGCTGCGGAAACGGTGCCGGGTCGACCAGGTCACCCCAGGTGAGCACGGTCGCATCGGGCAGCGCGGTCACGGCCGACTTCAGGTGTAACACCTTCTCCAGCGGTACGGCCACGACCGTCCGCCCCCGCGGCCCGACCTGGGCGGCGAGTTGCGCGATGCCCTCGGAGTTGGTGCGGCCGCCCTGTCCAACGTAGACGGTCGTGCCGACCTGCAACACGTCCCCGCCGTCCAGCGTGCCGGGCGGCTCGATCGTCGCCACGGTCAAACCGAGGGCGCGTACGGTCTGCGCCACGGCCTCGGTCTCCGGCTCACGCTGGGCGGCGCCTGGCCGGGTCACCACGGCCAGGTCGCCGCAGACCACGACCGTGTCCTCGACGAAGGCAGAGTCCGGGCAGTCATCGGCGGGCGGCACCGGATGGATCTTCCACCCGTGCGCGGCCAACGCATCGACATAGGCCTCGTGCTGCCGTTGCGCCAGTTCGACGTCGACCGGCGTCCGCGTGATGTGGGTGACGATGCCCTCGGCCAGCCGCGGGCTCGGCCGCCGTACCAATGCAATCCCGCGCTCGTCCGCCATCGCCCGAATGTACCTGGGCCTATGCTCGCCCTATGCAGCCTGGAGGCCCGACGAGCGAGCCGTCGGTCATCCCGTCGCTGCCGTTGTTCCGTAGCCGCGACGGCACTGAACAGCGGGCGACCTTCTTCGAACTGTTCTTCGACCTCGTCTACGTCTTCGCGGTAACCCAGCTGTCGCATCACCTGCTCCAGCACCTGAACTGGGCCGGCGCCGCAGAGACGGCGTTCATGCTGATTGCTGTCTACTGGGCGTGGAACTACACGACCTGGATGGCGAACTGGTTCGACCCGGAGACAGTGCCGGTCCGACTCATTCTGGTCTATGTGATGCTGGCCAGCTTGCTGATGTCGGTCGCCATCCCGGGCACCTTCGCCGACCGCGGGCTGCTCTTCGCAGCGAGCTATGCGGCATTGCAGATCGGCCGTAACGCTTTCGTGGTGGCGGTCACGCCGCCTGGCCCGTTCAACCGCAACTTCCGGCAGATCCTCGTCTGGAGCGTCGCCTCCGCCCCACTGTGGGTGGCGGGCGGTCTCGTCACGGGCGGGCTGCGCTGGTTGCTATGGTTCGCCGCGCTAGGAATGGATCTTGCCGCGCCGCTCGTCCGCTACTGGCTTCCGGGCCTCGGCCCCACACCGATGAGTCAGTGGCAGGTTGATGGCAGGCATTTCGCCGAGCGCTTCCAGCTCTTTGTGATCATCGCTCTCGGCGAGAACGTGGTACTCGCCGGAGTGACGGCCTCCGACACTGGGCTCGGCACTGCGGTCCTCGTCGCGCTCGGCGTCGCCTTGCTCGCCTCCACCGCACTCTGGTGGGTGTACTTCAGCCAGTTCGCCGGATCGGTCGCCCGCCTGATCACACGCAGCGCGACCGAGGAGGTCGGTCAGCTCGGGCGGGACGTCTACACCTACCTGCACCTACCGATCGTGGCGGGGATCGTGCTGACGGCTGTGGGCGTTGAGATCGTCATCGGACATCCGGGCGACGAGCTGCATGCGGCCGGAGCGGTCGTGACGCTGGGTGGCCCGGCGCTATACCTTCTCGGCATCATGGCGAGCACAGTCCGGATTGGACATCGGTCGAGCTGGCTGCAAGCGTTGGCCGTGGCGCTGCTGCTCGCGGCAATCTATCCGGCAGCTCACGCCAGCGGCTTGCTCGTGCTCACGCTCGTCACCGTCCTACTCGTCGCCCTCGCTACGGCTGAACAGATCCGGGCACGGACATCCGACCCGGTAGGCTCCTGAAGGTGCCCTCGGACTTGATGCCCGCGGTCGGTGCTACGGCCCGGCGGACTCGGACCGTCGAATCCCGCGACATAGAGCTGTTCACGGCGATGACCGGCGACCGCAATCCACTGCACTACGACGAGGACCTCGCCAAGGCCAGCCGCTTCGGCGGCATCATCGTGCAGGGTGGGGTCACCTCGGGCCTGCTCAACGCCGTCGTAGCCGAGGACCTCCCTGGGCCGGGAAGTGTCTTCCTGCGGATCGGTTGGGAGTTCAAGGCGCCGGTCCGGCCAGGCGATGTGCTTACCGCGGAGGTGGAGGTACTCGAGGTGCACGCCGCCAAGCCGGTGGCGAAGCTGCGTACGACCATCACCAACCAGGACGGCGTCGTGGTGCTCGACGGCGATGCTCACGTGTACCGCGAACGCCTCGCGGCGACCTAGGCGGCCAGGTCGCGCACCACCTCGTAGCGATAATCCTTGAGCGACGCCACGCAGGTCTGGTCGTAATCGGGGTCGTAGGAGCAGGCAAGGCCAACACCCACGCCGTACGTCTCAAACCGGTGCGGATGAACGGTTGCCACGACCACGCCGTCGACGGTGAACATGAACTCATGTGCGCGCTGGTCTATCCGGACCTTCAGCACATGGTCGATGACCGAGTAGCGCTCGACCGCGGGTGGGGTCATGCCATTGTCCAGGTCGGCTTCGAACTCGCCGAAGACGTCGTGGGTGGCAACGTGCCAGCGCCCGGCTCGGTCGATGTTGAAGAAGTAGATCGGAGACCAGACGCCATCGATCGCCAAATCCCATAGCGCGTACGGCTCCACAGCGATGCCCGCCCGCGCGTCCGGACCGCCGGTCCGAATCCCCACGTTCAGCGTGATCAGGTGTGCGTCGCCACGGCTGGACACATGAGGTCCGTCCGAAATGGTCTCCAGGCGAAGCAGGTTCGATCCGATCCGGTGTACACCGCGCGGGTCTGTTCCGTCGCCGGTGTCGATGTCCACATGGTCGGGATAGCAGTGCACGCCTGCATAGTCGTCATTGATCCACCGGTCGAACCGGCCGGCCTCGGAGTCTCCGTAGTCGCCGCAGCGCGGTCCCGGCGCCGGGTATGCATGCACGTACACATACGAATCGCCGTCGGCGAAAAGGGAGAACAGCCCCAGACACGTGAAGACAGGTCCGCCGCAGCACACGAGAATGACGGCCGCGCCGGCCACTATCGAGCGCAGCCGCTTGGCCACCACGTGTCCCATCACGCGCACCGAAGTAGATCATGAGCTAGTCGCCGCGGTGCGGGTGATGGAACGTCTCGCGGACTTCGCGTTCGACCAGGATCGGGACGAACTCCCGGACCGCCGCGCCTTCGTAGTGCTTCGTGGCCTCCTTGACGGCCTCGGCTACCTCCTCCTTGTCGTGAGTCTCCTTCACGTCGTCGGCCAGGGCATCGGTCACATTGCGCAGCGCAGACTCTTCCTTCTCGCGACTCTCCAGGTCTGCGATGGGACCGTGTTCGTCGCTCATACATCCGTCATACCCCGTGCTGTCCGGCGCCACACTGTGAACCCGACCTACCAGTCGCTGTCGTCCGCGATGGGCACCTTGGCGACACCGCGAGCGTGCACGGCCACCGACTCGGGCAGCACCGGCCCAGCAGGCAACTGCAGCGGCTGCTGCGCCTTCGCCACCAACTCCAGCACCGTGGCGTTGAGTCGCTGGGACGACTGCGACATCGAGTCCCGGGCGGCGACGATCGCCGTGACCACCTCGGCCCGACGTTGCTCGCCGTACTTCACCGCCTCCTCGATCCCCTTCGCCTGAGCGTCGATGGAGGCGGCGACCTCCAGGATGGTGTCCGGGGTCAGGGTCGGCGACTGTATCAGTTTGGCGATCTTCGGTACGGCCGTGGCCGCCGTACCGGCGTACGCGGAGAGCACCTCGTTCGCCCCATCGGCCACTGCCTGCTGCATGTCCGCCGCCTGGTTCGCCTGCAGGAGCAGCCCCCATTGCGCCACAGTCAGCTTCATCGTCGGGATCGTGAGGTTCACCAGCAACGCCAACCGTTGGCCGAGTCCGTAGTTCAGCGAACGGATGTTGCGCACCTGAGGCGACGTGGACCAGGCGACGAAGAGCCGCTGCTGGTACTCGTTGATGCGGACGGCGACCGCCTGCACGAACTCGGCCAGCCTCGCCTGCTGCTCCTCGCGGTCACGTTGGTCCGGCGCCTCCGGGTCGATCCGGATGGCGCTGCCCTGCCTGATCGCGTCCTCGTGGATCAGCTCCATCACCGCGATCGCGCCGACCAGCTGCCCGATGGCCGCCTCATTGGCCTTATAGAGCTCATCGCAGAGCACGACGTTGCGCTTGAGGTGTTGCTGCCGCTCGGCGAGCGTCCCGGCGATCTTGTCGAGCTGCTGCTCCACCGACCGGGCGTCCTCGAAGAGCATCTCGAGCATGTCCCGGCCGCGGCGGAACAAGTCCCTTGACTCGCGTCCATGAACCGGTCAAACGCCTCCCGTACCTTCGGATCGCGCCGGTCGTACTTGCGCCGGAACTCCCGCATCCGGTCGTTGACCTCGTGCATGATCTGGGTCAGCTCCGGGATGTTGACCGGCCCGACCTCCCGGAAGATCCGGTTTACCTGGGCGTTGACCTGATCGATCGCTGTGTCACCGAACGTGGCCAGCTGGTCGGTGTTGGCCAGCATCGCGGGCAGCATCTGCTTGGCCAGCGTCACTGCCTGCTCGCGCTGACCCGGAGTCAGCAGTTCCTTGCAGACCAAGGTCTTCGGCCCGCCGGAACTGACCACGCGGGTCAACGCGGCATCGGCGGTCCCCGCCGGGGCCTGCTCTGGTCCCGACGATGGCGCCGAAGTCGATCTGGATCTGGTTCGCCTCGGTCATGGTTCCTCCCAATAGGGTGCGGGGTCAGGTGCAGGCAGCGGCGTCCTTGATGCAGGCGAGGAGCAGCAGCGTCACTTCTGCGCTGGGCGGCTGGATCGTCCGTACTTGTTGGGCGAGCGCGACGTCGGGAAAGGCGGCCACGTCGTTCAGTCCGACCTCCGTGCCGGAGCGGAATCCGAACCGCTCCCAGGCCAGGATCTGAATCTCGCGGTCCTTCATCGCCTCGATCAGTCGTGCCGCGTCAGCGGTGAGGGCGAGGATCGGGTGATCGCTGTAGATGGTCGGCTCCGGGTAGATCACGCGTATGTTGTCGCGCAGGGCCTCCCGGTTCGCGCCAGCCTTCAACAGGTACTGCACGATCTGGTTCTCATAGCCGGCGTAGAGCGGTGCGTGCAGTTCTCCACCCTGCAGCAGCCACTGGTTGAAGCCGAAGTCGGAGCTGCGTGCCTGCAACCCCTGCGCGTCGTAGAGCGACCGCACCGCCGTCAGCGCGGCCTTGGCCTGCGCCGGGCTCGGGGCGGAGTAGACGTCGTTGGTGGCGATCACGTTGAGCTGTAGCTGGGCGAGCGTGAAGCCGCTGTTGGACTTGGCCGCGTCGGTGCTCGCCATCGCGATCGGTCCCCGGAGATCCTTGGCACCGATCGACTCCCAGGTGCGGCGCGTGAGCACGTAGTCGAGCAAGAAGGTGCGCACGTCAGCCAGGTACAGCCGACCGTCGCGGTCCTGCGCCAGTCCGGCTCGCGAGCAACGCGGCCACCCCCGACACGCCGGCGTAGAGGACCTCCGGCGATTGCAGCACCGTCTCGGCCCGGTAGTGCACAAACGCCCCAGTGTGCTTGGCCTCGAACACACCCTGCGCGCTCGCGCTCGCCGGCCACAGACACTCGACCGACCGCCGTTCAAGCTCCTCTTTGGACAGTTGCACCTGGTCGTAGGAGCCCATCGGTAGGAAATTGACGGTCAACCCGTAGCGTTCACGCAGGATCCGCGCCACGTCCGGATCGGCCATCAGCTCGGTCTTCTCCGAGCCGCCGATGCAGTCGATGGCGACTGCGAGGCGACTCCCCCTCGCGCGTGACCAGCACCGCCACCGTGACACACGCGACGAGCACCAGCACCAGTCCAATGAGGAACCGCGGACTAGGCAGTCGCATCCCGATCACCTCCACAGGGTGGGGAGCTTGGGTGGGGCGACGGTGGCCAGGTTCGCCTCGTACGTGGCGATGTCGCCCTGGTTGACCAGCTGCACGCTGTCGAACGGCGAACTCGCTGAACCGACGGAAGGCTTCCTCCCCACGGTCCAGAAGCACGGCCGGTTGCTGGTACAGCCCCGGCTTGGCCTGGATGTCGAGGTACTGCCGGAGCACACCCTGCAGGCTCGACAGGTGGGCCGACATCTGGCTCGCCGACGAGTAGAGGCTGTTGGGCGAGTTCACTCGCACCCGGTCCAGCAGTTCCTGCACGGACTGGCACGCCGTATCGAGTGAGCCCCGGGCGGCCGTGCTGGTCACACTGCGGCTGAGCCGACGGACCTCGGCGACCGCCTGGCGCACCTCGCGCGACCTTGCGCTCGGCGTCGTCGGCATAGTTGTCATCTCGCACCTGCACCGGGGTACGGCTGTCGAGCATCAGGTAGGTACCGAACGCCGCCGCGGCGGCGACCAGCGGAGCCCACAGAAGGCTCTGGCTGAGGGCGAACACGACCGTGAACGCGGCCGCGGCGGCGGCGAGCGCGACCGGTGTGGCCAGCCTGGCGCGCATCACTTGTACCCGGCCGCTTGCCGCAGCGCGGTCACCAGGTCCTGTTGGGCGAAGTACGCGCCGCCGGTGCCGGATGCCACCTCGCGCAGCTGCGCCTCGTCGATCTCGCTGCCGAACGCGATCGAGATCACCGGCACCCCGGCCGCGGTGAGCGCCCGCACCGCCTGGTCCCGTCTGTCCTCATTGGACACACCATCGCTCATCACGATGACCAACCGCTTGCGGTCGGACGACTGTCGCTGGCTGAGGTCCGCCGCGGCCCGGATCAGGCAGGCGTACATGTTGGTTCCGCCGCCGGCGTCGTAGCCGACGATCCGCTGCGCGAGCGAGCGGAGCTGCCCGGCGTCGTTGCCCTCGACGGTCCACGGGCTGCCGGCGACCAGGCCGGTGTTGAAGATGCCGACGGTCGTGCGGTCCTCGGGGTGGGTCTGCAGGAAGTTCAACGCCGCCTGCTCCTGGTCGAAGATCTGATGGGCGGCGGCCTCGACCCCGGCCCAGCCCCCGTTGTCGGCCATCGATCCGCTGCCGTCGAGGCAGTAGAAGGTGTCCACGGGCAGGCGGTAGTGGGTCTGGTAGCGGTCCAGCGCGGACAGGATCACCGGCGCCGCGGGGAACTGGATGCCCTGCTCCCGCAGGTTCGCGACGATGCCCCAGTCCGGGTTGAAGACCGTCAGGTCGGGATCGGCCAACGACAGGCCGATGCTGCTGGCCGGGCGGCGCCCGAGCCCGAGCAGCTTTGCCTGGGCGCCCGGATCGGTGAGCAGGTAGTTCTGCAGCTCACCGAGCGCCCTGCGCTTGCCGGCATCGGATTCGTTGCCGTGCGGGAAGAAGCCGAGTGGCGCGTCGCTGATCGCCAACGAGCCGCGGGGATAGACCGTGTAGAGCGGTCTCCCGTCCCGCCGCGACGAGCTCCTGGTTCTTCTCGATCACCAGGTCCTCGTAGGTGAACATGGTCCGGCAGACGTCGGCGTGCGCGAGGCACTCGTTCATCATCGTGCCGGTCGACGGCGGGGTGTGGTCCATGGCGCGGATGAACCGGGTGATGCCCTCGTCCACCGCGGGCGAATCGAGCTGCTGCTGCGTGAGCGCCTGGCCGGGGCCGTTGCCGGCGAAGTGGTTCATGAAGCCCAACAGCACCGTGGCGCCGGAGTTCGACTGGGTCGGGTTGGTCACCCACACCGATGTCGTGCCGGACTCGACGGCGGTCAGGATGTCGGCGATGCCGACGTCGGGCCGGCCGGTGAAGCCGAGCTTGTCCATCTCGCTGCGCCAGCCGGCGTACACGACCGGGGTGAGGAACATGGGCTTGACGTCCTGCAGCGTGTTGGCCCGGTCGCCGACCTGCTGGAAGACGGTGCTGGCGAACCAGTACGCGTCGTAGTTGCGCTCGCCGGCGGCCAGCAGCCGGGCCTGGTCGACCGACCCCTTGAGGGTGAACGTGCAGCTGTAGCCGTGCTCGTCGCACCACGGCTGGACGACCGTCCGCAGTACCTTGTCCTGCTCCGAGCCGGCGACGATGTTCAGCGCCTTCGGATCATCCCGATATGTTGGGCCGCCGTCCGCCTCACCTCGGAACAACCCGCGGCGGCAGCGCGACCAGCGCCATCGCCGCGACCCCGGCCACCATTGCCCGTGTCTTCACGCCCCGCGCTCCGATCGTTGGCGATCTCGCCAGACCTCACCGACGTTCGCCACCAGTGGTAGCAGACATTGACCACTGTGGACGGATGCTGAAGCAAGGGTTAATAATTGGTGAACCAGCGTTCACGAACTAGAACTTGATCGTCGTCGGCCAAGGGCCGGCTACGCAGATTTGACAGGACGGAATCCGGACATTCTGTCGACGTACGCCGGACTGGACACCACGCTGGCGCCGAAGCAGGAGGTGCGCCATGGCCAGCCCATCCGCCGATGTTCGCCACGGGCCTGCTGGACCGTGTTCGGGCAGGCCTGATCGGTGACACCGAGGTGACCATCGGCCCGTACGGTCCGCGCCGCATCGTGTATGCCGACCACACCGCATCCGGGCGTGCCGTCGACTTCGTGGAGGACGCGATCCGCACCCGGGTCCTGCCGTGGTACGGGAACACGCACAGCGAGAGCTCTGCGACCGCCCGGCAGACGACGCGGTTCCGCGAGGAGGCTCGGGCGCTGATCCACCGGGCGGTCGGTGGCACCGCCGACCACGTTGTCGTCTTCTGCGGATCCGGATGCACCGGAGCGGTAGCCAAGCTTGCCGCGGTGCTCGGACTGGCACCGGGCCAGACCGTCCACGGGCCACGACCCGTCGTGTTCGTAGGGCCGTACGAGCATCACTCCAACGAGCTGCAGTGGCGGGAGTCGGCGGCGGATGTGGTCGCGATTCCGGCCGACGCGGACGGCCGGATCGACCTGACCGCCCTAGCTGCCGCGCTCAACATGCACGCGGACCGGCCGATGAAGATCGGTAGCTTCTCCGCTGCGTCCAATGTGACCGGTGTGCTGTCGGATACCGACGCCGTCGCGGCCCTGCTGCACGCCCACGGAGCACTCTCCTTCTGGGACTACGCGGCGGCCGGGCCGTACCTGCGAATCCGCGTTGGGGAGAGCAGCCCGGGGCGGGACGACCACAAGGACGCCGTGTTCCTCTCCCCGCACAAGTTCGTCGGCGGGCCGCAGACGCCGGGGGTTCTCGTCGCCCGGCGGCAGCTGTTCCGCAACCGGGTGCCGACCGTGCCCGGCGGCGGAGTGATCACATACGTCAGCCCGGCCGGCCAGTGGTACATCGACGACCCGGTCGCTCGCGAGGAGGGCGGCACGCCCGCGATCGTCGAGTCGATCCGGGCCGGTCTCGTCTTCTGGCTCAAGGAGTGCATCGGGGTCGACGCCATATCCGCCCGGGACGACCGGTACAGCGCGGCGGGCGCTCGATCGCTGGTCGGCCAACCCGAACATCGAGCTGCTCGGCAACACCGCCGCGCCCCGGCTACCGATCATCTCGTTCCGCATCCGGCACGAGGACCGGTACCTGCACCACCACTTCGTGGTCGCGCTGCTGAACGATCTTTTCGGCATTCAGGCGCGCGGCGGCTGCTCCTGCGCCGGTCCGTACGGACACGATCTACTGAGCATCGACGCCGACCGCGCCGCGGCCATCCAGCACCAGGTCAGCGACGGCTACCAGGGCAGCAAACCCGGCTGGGCCAGAATCACGTTCCACTACACCATGTCCGAGTCCATTGTGGACTACATCGTTGAGGCGGTGGATCTGATCGGCCGGTACGGCCACCGGCTGCTGGAGGAGTACCGGTTCGACCCAGCAACCGGACACTGGCACCATCACCGCGCCGCCGCCCAGGCGCCGACCGCGCTCGCGGATATTCTGCACGCCGCCTACGCCGCCGCCGCCTGGTGGTCGCTGCGGACAGAAGTAGTGCCACCACTGCGGCGGTTCCCACCGGGTTGGTCGCAGACTCGCTCGTCGCCGGCTACCTGCTGCAGGCCAGGACCATTCTCCAGGCAGCGCCACCGCAGATCGACCGCCGCCAGCCTGGCCTTCCGCCGGGGCTTGAGGCGCTTCGCGAGTATCACCTGCCGCCCGCGTGCCTGGTGGAGGACAGCCTGGCCGTGCCCGCCTGAGCTCGGCTCAGAGATCCTTCTCGAACCAGTGGTGAGCGTACGGCTCGTCGTTGAACGCGGGTACCTCACGATAGCAGCGCGACCGGTAGAGCCCGATCGCCTCGGTCAGGGCCCGGTTGGTTTCCAGCCGTACGGTCGCCACACCGCGTGCCTGAGCCTGCTGCTCGAGCTCGGCCAGCAGTCGCCCGCCCAGACCCCATCCCGCGTACTGACGGCGCCACCCACATCCGCTTGATCTCGGTCGGCTCGCGGGGCCCGTGGAACTTCAGCGCCCCACACCCGACCGCATCGCCGTGCAGGGTGGCGACCAGCAGCAAGCCCATCGGCGGGGTCAGCTCGGGATCGGTCGCAGAGATGCTGCGTTGCGGGTCGAATCCCGCGTCGAACCGCTGGGCCAGCTCGGCGACGTACGCGGTCAGACACGCCCGAGCGTCCGGGTCTCTGGGGTCGCGCACCTCGATCCGGATCGCCGACGCCATCAATAGCCGCTCGACCTCGGCCATCGCCGCGACCAGCCGCGCCCGCTGCCTGACGTCGAGAGGACGGAGCAGCGCCCCGGCGAGTTCGTCCGACCGGGCGTCGAGCTCGGCGCGCTCGGCCCGCCCGGCCTTGGTGAGGCGTACGTTGCGTACCCGACCGTCGGCGCTACTAGGTATGACCTCGACAAGCCCGTCGGCCTCGAGCGCCCGCAGGATCCGGCTCAGGTAACCCGAGTCCAGACCCAGGCGCGAGCGCAGTGCCCGCGCGTCAATTCCGTTGGCAGAGCCGATCTCCCACAACACGCGCGCCTGACCCAGTGGGCGGTGTCGCGACAGGTATGCGTCGCTGAGCGCACCGACGCTCTGCGTGACGGTCCGGTTGAACCTCCGAACCTTCGCCACCATGGTCGTATCCATTCTCTGACTCTAGTCAGAGAATCGGGGTTAGAGAGAGGGGAAGACGTTTGGCGCCTCGTCCACGTCGACCGCGAGGCTGGCCGGGCCGACGATCATTGGGTCGGGCGTGCCGACCACCTCATGGTCCTTCTCGTCGTACTCGAACCGCCCGAGCACATGTCGCATGGCCTCCACCCGGGCCCGCTTCTTGTCATTGCTCTTGACCACCGTCCACGGCGCATCGGCCGTGTCGGTGTAGAAGAACATGGCCTGTTTCGCCTCCGTGTAGTCGTCCCACCGCTGGAGCGAGGCAAGGTCCATTGAGGACAGTTTCCACTGCCGTACCGGATCGACCTGCCGGACCGCGAACCGGGTCCGCTGCTCGGCATGCGACACCGAGAACCAGAACTTCACCAGATGCAGGCCCGACCGCACCCACATCCGCTCGAGTTCTGGCGTCTGCCGCAGGAACTCCAGGTACTCCGGGCGGCTGCAGAAGCCCATCACCCGTTCCACACCGGCGCGGTTGTACCACGACCGGTCGAACAGGACGATCTCGCCCGCGGCTGGCAGGTGCTTGACGTACCGTTGGAAGTACCACTGGGTTATCTCGCGGTCGGCGGGTTTCTCCAGCGCGACCGTGGTGGCGCCGCGCGGGTTGAGGTGCTCCATGAACCGCTTGATCGTGCCGCCCTTGCCCGCGGCGTCGCGGCCCTCGAACACGATCACCAGCCGCTCGCCGGCGGCTTTGATCCACTTCTGCAACTTGAGCAGCTCGATCTGGAGCAGGCGCTTCTGTTGCTCGTAGTCGGCGCGGTCCATGCGCTCGTCGTACGGGTAGCTCTCCCGCCAGGTGTCGACCGGACTGCCGTCGGCCCGCAGAAGGACAGGATCGTCGTCGCCGTCGTCGTCGACCCGATAATCCCCGATCTGCTCCAACACGTCGGGCAGGGGGCTGTCGCTCGGGATGGGCCGTGGACGCCTATTCATGACCAGGTTCTACTCGGATTCAGGGACGCCGGCAAACAGCCGCGGTGACGAGATCATGAACAGTCACCGGCACGTTGCTCCTTCGGTCTTGCCGCTTCTATCGAGGATCGCACGTCGCGCGGACCCACCACGCAGAGACAGGCGCTTGTTCCGAACGAATGTGAAGTGAGACTGCGCAATCGTTCGGAGGAAAGGGCCGGCTCCTGCGATCAGCCAGCGGCGAGCTCGAAGCCGAGCAGGTCCCGCAACGCATCGGCGCCAGCGGTGGTGACCCGGACCGCGCGGCTGCTGCCGACGCGCTCGATCCACCGATGGTCGAGGAACCGGCCGCACAGCTGGGCGCCGGCCACACCGCCGAGGTGGGTGCGCCGCTCTGTCCAATCCAGACACGGCCGGACCAGCGGCCGCCGTGGCCGGTCGAGCGTCGCCGGGTCGACGCCGATTCTTTCCGTGAGCCAGGCCCGGCCCGCGTCGGTCATCCCGAACCCGTTGCGCTGGTCCAACAGTCCGGCTGAGGTCATCGCGTCGGTGATGCCGACGCCGAGCTGGCCAGCCAGGTGGTCGTAGCAAGTCCGGCCGCGGGCCAACGTCTGCCGTACGGTTGCCGCCCGCAGCGTGGTCACCGGCGCCTCGAGGGGAGCGACCGTGGCACTGATGTCCTCCAGCAGGTGCGCCACTTCCGGCCCGGCCAGTTGCACGTACCGGTGCCGCCCCTGCCGGCGTTGTACGACCAGGCCAGCCCCGAGCAGACGGTTGAGGTGCTCGGTGGCCGTCGACGGCGCGACCCGTGCGTGCGCGGCCAACTCACTCGCGGTCCAGGCGCGGCCGTCCACCAGCGCGAGCAGGAAAGTCGCCCGGGTCGTGTCGGCGAGCAGCGCGGCGAACCGGGCCAGCTCCGGTGCCCGCCCGTCCGGGATCGGTGCGCTCATGCCACGATTCTGCCGCCGGCACACTTCGGCAGACGCCGAACAGTCGCATCGCGGCTTGCGCCGAAGGATCGCGACCGTACGGTCCGAGCCATGACTGGTACCGACCGGCCCACCGTGACCCTCGCCCGGCATGCGGACGTGACCGCTGTGCTGGGCGACCCGCGGTGCGTGGTGCCACCACTGCCCGCGGTCGGGACCCCTGGCAGCGGCATCGGGTGGCTCCGGTCCGGCGTGTCGCGCTTCAGTACCGGTGAGACGCACCTGCGCCGGCGGGACCTGGTGCGGATCATGCTGACCGGTGTCGATCCGGCCATCCTTCGCCATCGGGCCGGAGAGCTGGCGAACCAACCGCTCGAGCTCGTGCCCGCCACGGTGCTCGCCGAGGCTCTTGGCATCCGTACCCCGGTGGCTCCGCTGGTGGCGGCGATCGCGCGGGGCTACTTCCCCGACACCGACGGCGGCACCGGGGTCAACGCCGCGGTGGACGCTCTCGTGACTGTCCTGAGTGGACAACACGACGACACCACCGCAGCCACCATCGGCATCCTCGTCCAGGCACACGATGCGACCACGGCGCTGGTCGCCCGTACCCTCGCTGCCTATGACCGGTTCAACATATCGGCGCCGGTCGACGCGATGCTCGCCGAGACACTCCGGCACGACCCTCCCGTGCGTCTGATGCGGCGGGTGTGCGTCGCGCCGTACCGCGATTACGCCAGGGACACCCTGCTGCTGCTCGATATCGCAGCCGCCAACCGGGACCCGGACGTGTTCGCCGATCCGGGCAGCTTCGACCCGTACCGGCCGGATGCGCATCGGCACCTGACCCTCGGCGCCGGCCTTCGCCCGTGCCCAGGGCGCGATCACGCGATGGCGATCGCGGCGGGCATCGTCGCCGCGGTTCGCGCGCGGACATGAGCCCGGCATCGAGACCGAGCCGCTCGCGGTGGCGGGGTTCGGCGAGGTATTCATGATACGTTCGACACTCTTGTACGAGTTGGCGACACGTTGACCCGATGTAGGGGGGTGCGCCGCCGTGGTCTCCGACGCCCGAACCGCCGCCACCCCGGCCGACGAGCACCCCGAGGCGGACGAGCCGGCACGGATCGCCACTGCGACCAGGGGCGTGCTGCGGGAGGCCCGATCCTGGCCCAGCCTGCTTCTCGTGTTCCTGTGTCTGTTGCTGGCTGTTCCGGCGACCATCCTGATCACCCCCGACCAGCACGTGACCGTCGCCGGGCAGGACATCGGCGTCGGCGCGCGCATCCCGACCTTCTCCTGGTCCGGACCGGCGCAGTTGGTCCAGATCGGCAACACCCAACTCGACATCGTGCCGCTGCGGGTGATCGGGCCGCTGCGGCCCAAGCTGACCCTCGGTCCGGTGCAACGCAACGCGGAGGCCGTGGCGGCGCTCCAACCGGACAACCGGGCCGACACCCGACGCAACGCGGTGGACGACATCACCGGCGCCTTCATCCGGTGGTACGCGTGGGCGGCGTTGGTCCTGCTCGCTCTCACCACCGGCCTGGTCGCCGCGGCCAGCTGTGTACGAATGCTGCTGACGCTGCGGCGGGAGAGTCGCGCCCAGGGCGAGGCGCTGACCGCCACCGACCTGTGGCACGGGAGTCGCAACCAGATCCGGGGCGCGTTCATCGCGGCGACGGCGGTGACCACGCTGGCGTGGGCAGTCTGCGGCGCGCTCGCCTACACGGGTGCGGTCAACGGCATGCGGGAGGTCTCGTCCCTGCAGGACCTGGTGGGATCGCAGTACCTCGCTCCGGCGCCGGTCGGTCCCGCGGTGGAGGGATACGTCGGCGCGGTGATCGGAGACTCGCGGGCCGCACGGGACGGCGGCCCGCTCGTCGGTGCGCCGACCGAGGCCGACCGCGCCTGCGGTCGCAGCCTCGACTCACTGGCGCAGGAGATCCGCGGCCTGATCTCGGGCCCGGTGGCGAATCTCGCCTGCTCCGGCGCGACCATTCCCAACGGGCTTCGCGGCCCGCAGAGCCGGGGCGGGCAGATCCTGCCGCCCCAGGTCGGCCTGCTCAAGCAGTTCACCGGACTGAAGTTCGTGGTGGTGGTGATCGGTCCCAACGACCTGTCCTGGGGTGACCAGCTGCGGTACTGCTACGGCGTGGCCGACTGCCACGACCGGCTCACCGGCGGCGAGTTCACGTACCGGTTGGCCGCCTTCGATCACGACTACGGCGACCTCCTGCGGGACCTCAACGACCTGCCCGGTGGTCCACAAGTGATCATCATGACGTCGTACGACATCTTCGGCGCCGATGCCGCGTGCCCCGATGCGCTCGGCCCGCCGGGTGCGATCGGGCTCAGCCCGCAGAACATCGAACTGCTGCGAACGAGGAACGTTGAGCTCAACGACGTGCTCGTCGCGGGCGCCGAGAAGTACGGCTTCGCCGTGGCCCGACCGGTGCTCACGCCGCTGTGTCAGGAGGGTGGCGACGCCCTCGGGCCGGATCTGCAAGGGCTCGGCGACGTGGCGCCGTTCCATCCGACCGGCATCGGCACGCTGCGGATGGCGTCCTCGGTGGTGCGCTCGCTCGAGTCCGCGACGCCGGACTGACCGCGGTCTAGCGTGGAGATGACACCGGCGACCGAAGGGGGTCAGCGTGTTTAAGAAGAGCAAGGCGTTCTCAGGCTTTTCGGTGGACGACATCGCCGCGGCCAAGCAGTTCTATGGCGACACACTCGGGGTCGACGTCACGGAGCAGGACGGCATGCTTGAGCTGCACTTGGCGGGCGGCGGCGTGGTCCTCGTCTATCCGAAGCCCAACCACGCGCCGGCGACGTACACCGTCCTCAACTTCCCCGTCGACAACGTCGAGCAGGCGGTCGACGAGCTGACCGCGAAGGGCGTGCGCTTCGAGCACTACGAGGGCGAGATGGCCACCGACGCCAAGGGCATCTTCCGCGGGCAAGGCCCGGTCATAGCCTGGTTCCAGGACCCGGCCGGGAACATCGTCTCGGTGCTCGAGACCTAGCGTCAGGTGCGTGCGGGCGAGATGACCGGCGAGGTCGGTACGGCCGTCCGGTAGTCGCGAGGGCTCAGGCCCCGGACCCGCTTGAACGCGGCGCTGAATGCGAACGCGGTGGCGTAACCGACCTCGTGTGCCACGGCGGAGACGGTGGCGCCCGGCTCCCGCAAAAGGTCCGCCGCCAGTGCCAGTCGCCATCCGGTGAGGTAAGACATCGGAGGCTCGCCGACGAGTTCGGTGAACCGGCGAGCCAGGGCCGCCCGGGACACGCCGGCCGCAGCGGCCAGCTCGGCCACGGTCCAGCCGCGGGCCGGATCGGCGTGCAACATCCGCAGTGCGGTGCCGACCACCGGATCCGTGTGCGCCCGGTACCAGGCCGGGCCGTCGCCACCGGGGCGTCCGAACCACGCGCGTAGGGACGTGATCAGGAGCAGGTCCAGCAGTCGATCGAGCACCGCTTCCTGACCGGGGTCGTTGCGGCTGGCCTCACCGCCGAGCAGCGGGATCAGGGGGCTGCCATCGGACGGCACCGCCAGCAGCGGCGGCAGTGCCGCCAGCAGGCGCTGGCTCACCTCGCCGCGGAACTGGTAAACGCCGACCACCATCACCGCCTCCCCGTCGCGGCTGTTGCCCCACAACCGGGTCCCGAGAGTCAGGTCCTCGTGCAGATCCACACCCTCCACTGTGGTGCAACGCTGGCCTGGGTGAATGACGATCTGAGGTGCGGTGACCGGGTCGTCGGCGACCAGGTACGGCTCAGGCCCGCGCATGATTGCGACGTCGCCCGGGCCGAGCCGGATGGGCAAACCCGAGTCGGGCACCACCCACACCGTGCCGCGCACCACCGCCACCACGGCGAGCGGGCTGCGGTCCTGGATGCGCATCGACCATGGTGGATTCATACTGCAGCGGAGCACGAACGCGCCTCGCGCCCGGGGGCCGTCCAGGATGCTGGCTAGGGCGTCCACTCGCCCAGCGTAGACGCACGCGTATGCGGTGTGGCTTCTGAGCTATGGATCGTCTCACCCGCGTGCTGTTGACTTCTGTCGGGACGGATCACATGGAGGTCAGATGAGATCATTCGCGGTCGGCAGCCTGGTGCTTGCCGTGCTGACCGTGGGTGTGATGGCCGGGGTCTACGCGGCATTCGCGTTCGCGGTGATGCCCGGCCTGGCGCGCACCGCGGACCGTACGTTCGTCGAGGCTATGCAGCGCATCAACGTGGCGATCCTCAACGGCTGGTTTCTGGTCTGCTTTCTCGGCGGGCTCGTGCTTCCGGCGCTGGCGCTTGTGCTGACCCTGCAGGCGTTTCCCTCCGGAACACCCGGGCGCTCAGCGGTGCCGTGGGTCGTGGCCGGCCTCGTTCTCTACGCAGCCACGCTGGCGACCACATTCATCGTTAACGTGCCGCTGAACAATGCCCTCGTCGCGGCCGGGTCGCCCGATGCCATCACCGACGTCGGTGCGGTGCGGGCGGCATTCGAGGCGCGCTGGGTAACCTTCAACATCGCTCGCGCGGTCGCCGGCTCGGCCGCGTTCGGCTGCCTCGCCTGGGCCCTGCACCTAGCCGGCCGGGGCGCCTGAACCGTCCAGGGCGCGGGCTGGAACCCCCCGCGGTTACGGCTTACCTAGCTCGCCAACCCTGCCGGCGCTTTGGCCGGGTGGTGTGGTTGGCGGGGCGTGCTCGTCGCCGGACGTATCGGGCTGATCCGCCAAGACGGCTACACAAAACTCTCTGACTCGATCCGCGCCACCAGCGGCCGTAACGAGTGCTCCGAACGCGTCGCTATCCATGGACGCGCTGTCGCCGCCATGCGCCTCGTAAGCCCGGCACAGGCCAATCACCGAGGCCGGTACAGGATGATCAACCGGCGGCGAGTCTGAAACACCGTGCGACGGCCCAGTAGTCGAACGCGAACTGACTGGAGCGGCGCTCGGCGGTGCGGGCTGCGACGTGCTGACGTCGACCAGTGGGTTGGGCAGCACGCCAGTTCCGGCGGCCAACGCCACCCCGCCGGCGACGACGAGGAGCGCACAAGCTGCCTGCACCGCGACCACGCCGGTGACGCGCCGGGACCGCCGGTCCCGAATCCACGAAGGCGCGGGCATGACCGCGGCCGACCGGAAGGCCGCGGCAGCGCGCTCCTCACCCAGCAACTCACCTGCAGATGCGGGAGCCGTCGCGGCTGCCAGCAGTCGACCAACCGGACGCTCGACCATGGCGGCAGCGATGTCAACCGCATCGCCGGCATCGCTTGGGCCAGCGCTCGCCTGCCCTGATAGATGGCGATTCATGTCATCACTTCCAGCGCCGCGCCGGCGGCGGCCGTTACTCCGCATCGACTGGCTCCTCCCCCAGGAGATCGGCCAGCCGTCGCAAGCCCCGGTGCGCGGCGGTGCGCACCGCACCGGCACGTTTGCCCAGCACGTGTGCGGTGGTCGGGACATCCAGACCCATGACCACGCGCAACAGCACGGCCTCGGCCTGGTCCGGCGGGAGCCCGGCGATCATCGCGATGGCCGACTCCGTGGAGACGACTTCGAGCGCACTTCCGGCCGTATCGTCCGGCCCGGCAGAGTCCACGAGATCGTCCACAGATGTGGCTGCGGCGACCGGTCGCCGGCGAAGATATCGAAGATGATCAAGCGCCCGGTTTCGTCCGATCCTGGCCACCCAACCGCGAAATCCTTGATCGTCTCCGCGGAACCCGGCGAGGTCGCGCGCGACCTGACCCCAGGTTTCGGAAGCGACGTCCTCTGCGTCATCGGCGACCAGACCGCGCAGGTAGCGCAGCAATCCGGGTTGGACTGACCGGTAGATCTCCCGGAAGGCCGCCTCGTCGCCCTTCTGGGCCAACTCGATCTCGGCGCTGAGATCACGCCGATGGGCCGGGACGCCCACCGCCCCGGCCGGATTCTCATGCGCGCCCGAGGCCGAGCGCCTCGGGCGGGGCAGCCCGTCCACTCGCGCCATCATCCGCGATCCGCCCCCGAAGGGGTAATCGGGTAGGCGGCTGCGTGCATCCGACTGTGCTGAGGACCACTGTGTCGATCGGCGACCCGGATCGGACCCGTTCATATGCGCGAGATCGAGCGCACTAACGGGCATCGAGCACGTCATGGGCGGCGCCCGTGCGGGCCACGGTCTGCCAGCGCAGCCGAATGCCGGTGAGCGCGGTGACCGTCGACTGCACGACGACGAGATACATCAGCTGCCGGTACACGACCAGCTGGAGCGGCAGCGACCACAGTGGCCCGAACCGTTCGCGGTCGAGGTGCAGCGCGTAAGCCGCGGCGAAGACCTGCACCGCGGTGAATCCGAGCCAGACCGCGAGGACCTGCGGCACGGACAGGAACAGCAAGCCATACACGGCGTACACGTCGACCGCAGGTGCGCACAAGGGAAGAAGCACCTGGAACAGCGTCAGGTAAACCAGCCCGCGCCGACCTAGCTTGCCGGCCGGACCGCTCTCTCGCAGCGCCGCCCGGTGCTTCCAAATTGCCTGCATCGTGCCGTAGCACCACCGGTAACGCTGTCGCCACAGCTGGCGAAGGTTGGCCGGCACCTCGGTCCAGGCGATCGCGCTCGGCTCGTACACGACCCGCCATCCGGCCCGCAGGATCGCCATGGTGAGGTCGGTGTCCTCGGCGAGCGTCACGGCCGGCACGCCACCCACATCGATCAATGCCGCATGCCGGAACGCGCCAATCGCGCCGGGCACTGTGGGCATGCATTCCCCGAGGTCGAACAGTCGTCGATCGAGGTTGAACCCGATCACGTACTCCAGGTGCTGCCAGCTGCCGAGCAGCCCGCGCCGGTTGGCGACCTTCGTGTTGCCGCTAACCGCGCCAACATCAGATTCGTTAAAGGGTTGAACCAGCTGACCGATGGCGTGCGGCTCAAGAACCGTGTCACCGTCGACGAGCACGAGGATCGAGCCGCGGGCCAGTCGGATGCCCGTGTTCAGGGCGGCGGGCTTGCCTCCGTTGGGCCGCCGCACGAGACGCACCTCCGGCAGTCGCAGTGACTCCACAATGGCCGCCGTGCTATCGGTCGAGCCATCGTCGACAACGATCACGTCGAGCCACGGGTAGTCGCTTTCGAGAATCGACCGTACGGTCGCCCCGATATTGGCTTCCTCGTTGTAGGCGGGCACGACCACGGATACCAGCCCCATATGTCGCCGGCGCATCTGCAGCCGACGCTTCGCCCGACGGGCGTGAACTCTGGCCGCGATGACCTGCACGACCAGGCGGAGCAGCCCGAGGCCGAGGGCGAGTGCCAGCAGCGCCACCATCGCGGCCGACAGCCATCCGGCCACGATCTGCGCGACCCGCAGCGCCGTGCCGCGCAATTGGGTGCCGGCAGTGGCAACTGTGCGCGGCCTCGGACAGCCCGATCCCCTCCGAGACCGTCGTGAACCGGTAACCCTGCGGCCCAAGCGTCGTCAGGATCTGCTCCACCGACGCCACCGTCTGCGATCGGTCCCCGCCGCCGTCGTGCATCATCACGACGGCGCCGCGGCCCGGCTCCGGCGTAGCGGCGGCGACGATGGCCTTCGTGCCCGGGTTGCTCCAGTCCTTCGTGTCCAGGTCGGTCAGCACGACGAGGTACTTGTCCGCGGCGACATCGGCCATGGCGTCGAACTCGTCGGCGCTGACGCGCGTTGGTCTCGGAGGAGTACGGCGGTCGCATCAATGCGCTCTGGAAGCCAGTAACCCCGGCGATCGCGTTTTGGCACAAGGTCAGTTCGAGGTCGCGTCGCCACTGCGGCACGGCCGCCAGCTCCACGTGGGTAAAGGTGTGTACGCCGAGCTCGTGACCCTCGGCGAGAATCCGGCGCGTCAGCTCCGGGTGCTCGTTGACCTTCGAGCCGATGACGAAGAACGTCGCGTGCGCGCCGTGCCGGGCCAAGGATGTCCAGAATTGCGGGCGTCCATTGTGGATCTGGACCGTCGTCGAACGTCAATGCGATGGTGTTCGCCGGCATGCCGCGGCTGGACACCCGGCGGTCACCGTCCACGTGGAGCACCGGTCCAGCGCTCGTCACGTCGGCCGGCGCGGGCTTTCGCTCAGCCGCCGCCGGTCGGGGATCACCGCCCTCCGCTCCGACGTGGTTGACATAGCCGGCGAGACAGAGCTCACCAAGCAGCACCAGCATGCCGAGGGCGAGAAGGAACCAATGGGCGCGGGGGTCGCGCCGGTTTGCGTGGCGGGCCATAACCTATGTCTTGGTCGGCTTCGGTGGGTGAGACGGCGTCTGTGTCGGCACGCGGCGCGGACTCGACGGCTCGGCCGAGGCGCTGGGCTCGGCCGTTTCCCCGGCCGATGTGGTCGGCTCGGCGATCGGCTCCGGCTCGGGTGGCGGCGTTGAGGTCGATCCAACGTCGGCCCCGTTGGCGGCGCTGTTGCCCTCCGGGAATCCGGGAACATGCCACCCAGACCCTCCCGTGAGCCCGACGACCAGCACGACCAGACCTGAGGCCAGCACGGTGGCCAGGCCAGCACCGGACAGCAGCACGATGCGTCGCCGCCGGCCAGTCCGATCCACGAACACAGGCCGTGACGCGGCGTGTCTCATGAGTTCTCCTGGTCGGCCGGGCGGTTCGTGCGAATGGTACCGGCGCCGGCCCGATCGATGCCAGCATCGAACCCGCGTCGCAGCCGTGCCGCGAAGCGTCCGCCCGTTGGTTCGTCATTCATGCCAAATAGGTCAGCGCCAACGGTCTGGCCTTCGTTACAGCCCGCCCGCCGATGACTACGGGATTGTCAACGCAACCGTGGCGATCCAGGCGACAGCGCCGCCGCGACACCGGTCCATTAGCTGTTCCGCCCGCGGCGGTGTGCTCCCGTCCGCCTCGAACGTCGCCGTCCGCGATATCGGTCGGACTCGTCGACGGGGTCGTCGCTGTTCAACCACGCGACGCTCAGGTCCCACCCGTCGTCATCTTGAGACCACGGTCCCGAACGAGGCGGAGGCGATTGCCTCGGCGTGATTCTCGGCAGTGGCGGGCTACCGCCGTCGACCTGTTCCAGCTCCACGGTGCCTCCCTGCAGAGCGTCACGACTCCGCACGCGTTCACCAAGCTCGGTTGGGCCATCCGGGTTCGGGTGACCGTACGGCCTAAGGTCTCAACGATTGAGTCGGCCGGACGCCTCGGCCATCAGCGGATGCACCTGAACTGACGTAAAAGAGATTCCTTACTGTCCTTAGTGGACAGTAGTGGGTTCGGCTGCGTCAGCCGCGCCTGACTACCGCCGCACGAAGGTCGCGCAGCACCGTCGCGCAGGCGTCCATCGTCCACGAGTCGTGGTAGAAGATCCCCAGGCCGATGCTGCCGTGGTCGGACCAAGCGCAGATCACGACCGACACCTTGTCGTCATCTTCAGTGTTCGCGCACTTCTGGTGACCGCCGAGGTGGCCGTAGTCGGTGACATTGTGGATCGGTCGACCGGCCACGCCCCTGATGCCGTTGTCGAGCTCCTTGGCGGGATCGAGGATCAGCTTCGTCGCGGCGAGCAGGAAGACGCGACGCTCTTGGGCAGCCGGGTCGGCGTAGACGGCAGCGAGGCCGTTGTCGACGTCATAATCACGGAACATCTGCACAACGAGCTTGTCGGTCGCGGCGTCGGTCTCGGCGTCCTGCACCCGTTGCAGGCCCGCTGCGGTGTCAACCTCCTCCAGGCGCGCCGGGTACTCCTTGCTGATCGGAGTCCAGACCGCGATGGCGCCGATGCAGCACACGAGCATGAGCGCGGCGATGCCGCCGACGACCCACGGCCAACGGCGCTTGCGCGGCCGCTCCACCACGATCACGTACGGTTCGACCGGCTCGGTCAGACCCGGCGGCACCACCGGTGCCCGGCCCGCCCAGGGATCGACCGGCGGCAGGTTCGTGGGGTCGGTCACGGCGGCAGCGTAGCGGGTCCACACAGGGGTCGACACCGCAGCGTCGGTTAGAGTCGCCGGGATGCCGGACGATCCTTCTCGGTGGAGCGCGGCGCAGGTCCTCGCGCTCGCGCCGGACCCGTCGGCGCAGCGGGCCGGGCAGAGTCTCGGTACGTCAGGGCCCTGGCGCGAGACGGGATCGACGGCCGAGCCGGCCACGCTCTGGGGGCTGTGCCAAGGCAGCGGCACCAACCCGTACCAGACCTGCGTCGATATCTCTGAGCCGGCGTATCGCTGCTCCTGCCCCAGCCGGAAGTTCCCGTGCAAGCACGCGCTGGGACTGCTCCTGCTGTGGTCGGCCGGCGGGGTGACCGCGGCCAAGCCGCCGGCGTGGGTCACCGATTGGCAGGCCTCCCGGTCCGAGCGGAAGGTCAAGGCGGAGCAACAGACCGAGGTACGGACGACCAGAACTCCGGATCCGGCGGCCGCCGCCGCGACCCAGGCACGCCGGGCGCGCAGGGTCGATTCCGGGATCGCGGAGCTCGAGCGGTGGCTGACCGATCAGGTACGGCAGGGGATCGCGAGTGCCAGCCGAGCCGGATATGGACATTGGGACACGATGGCCGCACGCCTGGTTGATGCGCAGGCTCCGGGTGCCGCGGGTGCGGTCCGACGGTTGGCCGCCGCGGCGGGCACCCCAGAGCGGCTGCTCGCCGAACTGGGGCTGCTGTGGCTGTTGGTACGGGCGTACCGCCGCCTCGACGAGCTACCACCGCCGCTCGCGGCGACCGTCCGCAGCCGGATCGGTTTCACGGTCAGCACCGAGGAGGTGCTCGCCTCGCCCCGGGTTCACGATCGCTGGGCCGTGATCGGCGTGCACGACGAGCTCGACGAGCGGCTCAGCGTTCGCCGCGTGTGGTTGCGCGGCGCCGCCTCGGGCCGCTTCGCGCTGGTGCTCTCCTTCGCCGCCCTGGGTGCGCCGCTGCCGTCCGACCTGATGCTCGGTACCAGCGTGGAGGCCGACCTCTGCTTCTATCCCGGCGCCCAGCCGTTGCGGGCCCTGGTCGCACACCGCTACGGCGAGCCGGGCGCGGTTGAGGAGCCAGGCGGGTCGGCCACTGTGGCGGAGGCGCTGCGCGAGTACGCCGCTGCGGTCGCAGCCGAGCCGTGGTTGGAACGGTGGCCGATGGTGTTGTGCGCCGTGGTGCCCGCCCGCACCCCGGCCGGGTTGATGGTGCGGGACCACACGGGCGCGGCGCTCCCGCTGGATCTTCAGTCGCCCTGGCGACTGCTGGCCGCGGCCGGCGGCGGCCGGTGCACCCTGGCCGGCGTATGGTCACCCGGGGGTCTACGCCCGCTCGCGGCCTGGGTCGATGGGACGGTGGTCTGGCTATGACCCCGTGGAATGATGTCCTGGCCATTGCCCTGATCGGCACCGACCGCCGCCCGACCGGTACGGAGAACCCGGCCGCCGAGGTGCTCGACCTCGCCGCGAGCTGGACGCCGTACCACCGGGCCGGCGTTCGAGTGGCCACAATGGACGAACTGCCGCAGGCTGCCCCGCCGGAAACCGCGCCGCGGGTCGGCCGGGCCGCGAGCATCCGACTGGAGCTGTTGCTTGAGGGCGGCCCGATGCCATGGGAGTCCGCGACGCGCGAGCTGATCCTGGCCGAATGGCTCGGTCTCGCCGCCGAGCGCGGGCTGCGGGTAACGCCGCACCTGTTGCCATCGCTGCTCGACCAGGGCCGGCTGCGCCGCGAGCTGCGGCCGCTGATCGCCACGGTGGGCGGAACTCGTGCGCACTGGCTCGCCGAGCTGAACCCCGACTGGCGATACCTCACGCACACTGCTGGTCCATCCACAGTGGATGCACAGCCCGAGAGCACCGGGTGGGAGACCGGATCCCGGGCGCAACGGCTGGGTTACCTGCGACGACTCCGCCGCGCCGACCCGGCCGCGGCCCGGGAGCTCCTGCTCCGGGACTGGGCTACGCTCACCCCGGATGAGCGCGCCGACCTGGTTGCCACCCTTGACGACGGGCTCTCCCTCGCCGACGAGGCGCTGCTCGAGCGCGCGCTCGACGATCGCCGCAAGGAGGTGCGGGAAGCGGCTGCCAACCTACTGGTCCGACTTCCGGCATCGGCCTTCCAGGCCCGGATGGTCGACCGGGCCCGGGCCGGAGTCTCGATCGCGCGATGGTGGAGCCCTGATCGTCACGCCGCCCGCGGAGTGTGACAAGTCGATGCGCCGGGACGGCATCGTCCCGAAGCCACCGTCCGGAGTGGGCGAACGGGCCTGGTGGCTCGAGGAGGTGCTCGCCCGCGCTCCGCTACCCACCGGGCCGGCCGCGGACTTCATGGCGCGACCGGTCCCGGACGACTGGGCCAGCACCGTCCATCGTGGACTTGCCCGAGCCGCCGCCATCCAGAGCGACCCGAACTGGGCGGCCGCGATTCTTGACGTGCTCGGCACCGCCACTCCCCGTGACCGCGCCATTGCGGCGGCCCTCTATCCGATCCTGGACGGCGACCAACTAGCCCAGCGAGCGATCGCTGCGCTCACGCAGGGTGCCAGTGCGACGTGGGGACCGTTGCTCGTCGCCTGCCCGGCGCCCTGGCCCGACGCGTTGGGGCAGGCCGCCGTCGGCGGCATCACCGCGCTCGCACGCCGCGAGGAGCTGACCGGCGATCTGTACCAGCTGTGCCGTCTGGCCGCGATCCGGCTGCCGGTACGGTTCGCCCAGGCGGCCCAGGCTTTGGCCGAGCAGACTCGGGCCGTGAATCCGCAGCAGCGCAGCCTTGCCGCCTTGGAGAGCTTGGCCGGTCTGCTGGCGTACCGGAGCGACATGACGGCCGAGATCACCGCCGAGACGACCGACGATACCGACGAGACCCGGGAGATGTCGTGAACGAGCCTCCACGCGTGAGTGTGGCCCTGGGTGTGGCGGCGGGGTCAGCGGACATGGCATCGGTGCTGCGCCCACATGCCGAGTCGCTCTACGCCGATGAGCTGGCCCGGCTCGGGTTGGAGGACGAGCGTCCGCGACCGCCCGGCTGGCGGATGTCGCCCCAGGCCGTGGTGACCTACCTACTCGGCGACGGCGACATCACGCCGAAGTACATCGGCCCGCGCCGCCTGATCGAGGTGGCCGTCGCGACGCTGGCCACGGACCGGGCGCTGCTCCTACTCGGTGTCCCCGGCACCGCCAAGACCTGGGTTTCCGAGCACCTCAGCGCGGCCATCTCCGGTGACTCGACCCTGCTCGTGCAGGGCACGGCCGGCACGCCCGAGGAGGCGATCCGGTACGGCTGGAACTACGCGCGACTACTCGCCGACGGGCCATCGCGGGACGCGCTCGTGCCCAGCCCGGTCTTCCGTGCCATGAATGAGGGGCGCATCGCGCGAGTGGAGGAACTGACCCGGATGCCCGCCGACATCCAAGACTCGCTCATCACGATCCTGTCCGAGAAGACGTTGCCCATTCCCGAACTCAACGACGCCGTGCAGGCGCGCAAGGGATTCAACATCATCGCCACCGCCAACGACCGGGACCGCGGCATCAACGAGCTCTCCTCCGCCCTGCGTCGGCGGTTCAACACCGTCGTGCTGCCGGTGCCGGCGGACCCGGACGAGGAGGTCGACATCGTCACCCGCCGGGTCGAGGCGCTCGGACGCTCGCTGGAACTGCCCGAGGTACCGGCCGCTGCCGAGGAGATCCGCCGAGTGGTGACCGTCTTCCGCGAGCTTCGGGCGGGACTCACCGAGGACGGCCGCACGAAGCTCAAGTCGCCGTCGGGCACCCTGTCCACGGCCGAGGCGATCTCCGTGGTGACCAACGGAATGGCGCTGGCAGCCCATTTTGGCGACGGCGTGCTTCGCGCTTCCGACGTGGCGTCCGGCATTCTCGGCGCGGTCATCAAGGACCCGGTGTCCGACGGGGTGGTGTGGCAGGAGTACCTCGAGACCGTGATCCGGGAGCGCGATGGCTGGCGCGACTTCTACCGGGCGGCAAGGCATGAGCACAGCTGATCGCCCGCTGTTGCTCGGGATCCGGCATCACGGCCCCGGTTCGGCCCGGGCGGTGCGCCGGGTGCTCGATGCCTTCCGGCCCGACGTCGTGCTCATCGAGGGCCCACCGGAGGCGGACTCGCTCATCCCCCTGACCGGATCGGCGGAGATGGTTCCGCCGGTGGCACTGCTCGCCTACCGGCCGCCGGAACCAGGTTCGAAGGGTGGTGGGACCGCCCGTACCGCCTCGTTCTGGCCGTTCGCCGAGTTCTCGCCCGAGTGGCAGGCGCTGCGCTGGTCGGTGGCGCAGGACGTACCGGTGCGGTTCATGGATCTACCCGTGGCCTACCGGTTCGGCCGTACGGCCGAAAGCTCCAATGAGGACACAGCGCCGCCGGAAACTGCGGACCCGGCGCAGCCGGAGACCCTGGCCGAGCGCGAGCGGGTCGACCCGATCGGCGTGTTGGCCGAGGCGGCCGGGTACGACGATCCGGAACGCTGGTGGGAGGACGTGGTGGAACACCAGCATCCGGTCGTGGGTGATGACGAACGTGCCGAGGCGTTGGCGCCGTTCGAGGCGATCGCCCAGGCCATGACCGAGGTACGGGCGAACGCCCCCGCGCTGCCGGAAGCGGAGGCCGTCGAGGAGCGGCGCCGGGAGGCGTACATGCGCACTGTCCTGCGCGCGGCGACGAAGCAGTACTCGACGGTCGCGGTGGTCTGCGGCGCCTGGCATGTGCCGGCGCTGGCCGCTCCCCTGCCTACCGCCAGCGCGGACAGCACCATCCTCAAGGGACTGTCGAAGGGGAAAGTGGCGATGACCTGGGTGCCGTGGACGCACGGTCGGCTCGCGTCCTGGACCGGCTACGGCGCCGGGGTAACCTCGCCCGGGTGGTACCACCACCTGTTCACCAGTACCGATCGGCCCATCGCGCGTTGGCTCGTCGACGTGGCCGGCCTACTTCGCACCGAGGGTTTGCCCATCTCCAGCGCCCACGTCATCGAGGCCACCCGCCTGGCAGAGACGCTGGCCGTCCTACGTGGACGGCCGCTGGCCGGACTCTCCGAAGTCTCCGAGGCCACCCGCGCCGTGCTGTGTGACGGCGACGAGCTGCGGATGCACCTGGTCGACCGCCGTATGGTGGTCGGCGAGCGCCTCGGCGCCGTACCCGCGGACACGCCGTCGGTTCCGCTCGCCGCCGACGTCGCGGCCACCCAACGGCGGTTGCGAATGACGGTCTCCGCGCTCGACGCCGAACTGCGACTCGACCTGCGGCAGCCGATGGCGTTGGACCGGAGCCGGTTCCTGCACCGGCTGCGCCTCATCGGCGTTGAGTGGGGCACCTCGGCTGATGCGGCCCGGGCGGGCCAGGGCACGTTCTGGGAGGACTGGCGGATCGCGTGGCGGCCCGAATTCGCGGTCGACCTCATCGCGGCCAGCGGCTACGGCACCACCGTCGCGCAGGCGGCCGCCGCGAAAGTTGCCGAACGTTCGCGCAAGCCGAAGGCAACCCTGCCCGACCTGGCCGGCCTGGTACAGCAAGTCCTCCTGGCGGATCTGCCGGAGGCGCTGCCCGTCGTCCTCTCCGCGGTGGCCGACCAGGTGGCGCTCGACTCGGACGTGGTCCACCTGATGGCCGCGCTGCCGGCGCTGGCCCGGACCATGCGCTACGGCGACGTCCGCGGTACGGACGTGAGCGCCGTCCGCTCGATCGCGCACGGCCTCGTGGTCCGGATCTGCGTCGGCCTGCCGGCCGCGGTCGGAGCCCTCGATGACGGAGCGGCCGCGGCGATGCGCGACCACCTCAACGCCGTCGACGGTGCGCTCGCCCTCCTCGAGGACGCGGACCTCACCGACGAGTGGCGGCAGACTCTTCAGCGCCTAGTCCGACGCGACGACCTGCACGGTCTGCTCGCTGGGCGGCTCACCCGGCTGTTGTTTGACGCCGGACAGCTGGACGTGTCGGCGGTGGCGAACGCGATGGGGCTGGTGCTGACGATCGGCGTGCCACCGGCCCGCGCAGCGGCGTGGACCGAGGGTTTCCTCGCCGAAGGCGGCGTGCTGCTCGTGCACGACGACCGGCTACTGTCGCTTGTGGACGGATGGCTATCCGGTATCCCCGGTGACACGTTCGTCGAGGTGCTGCCGCTGCTGCGTCGCACGTTCGGCGAGTTCGCCGCGCCGCAAAGGCGTGCGATCGGCGAACGGGTGCGCCATCGCGTCCGCGGCGGGGGTGATCGACCAACCGCCGAGACGCTCGACCTGGATCGTGAGCGGGCCGACCGCGTGCTGCCCACGCTGCGCCTGCTGCTCGGCCGAGATGTGCTCTTCCCCGATGTGCCGTCCCCGGAGACGTCATGACTGAACCCGAGCCCATCCCCGCGGACCCGACCGAGGATGAGCGGCTCCGGCGCTGGCGGCTCGTTCTCGGCGGCGGCCAGGACGGCACCGGGGTGAGCCTGAACCGATCCGACACCGGAGTGGACGCGGCGCTGGCTGCACTCTACGACAGCGATCGACGCGGCGAGACCGGTGAGCGCCGGGGCGGTCTCGGAGGATCCGCGCCGAGCGTGGCCCGGTGGCTGGGCGACATCCGGTCGTACTTTCCGTCCACAGTGGTCCAGGTGATGCAGGCCGATGCCATCGAGAGGCTGAACCTGACCCGGCTACTCCTGGAGCCGGAGATGCTCGAGGCGGTCGAGCCCGACGTGCACCTGGTCGGCACGCTGCTCTCGCTGAACCGGGTGATGCCGGCGGCCACGAAACAAGCGGCCCGCGCGGTCGTCCGCAAGGTCGTCACGGATCTCGAACGACGCATCGAGCAGAAGACCAGGACCGCCATCACCGGCGCGCTCAACCGCGCCGCTCGAATCAACCGGCCGCGCCACCGCGACATCGACTGGCAGCGGACGATCCACGCGAACCTCAAGCACTACCAGCCGGCGCAGCGGACGATCGTGCCAGACCGGCTGATCGGATACGGCCGGCGGACAACGGCGGTTCAGCGCGATGTCGTGCTCTGCGTGGATCAGTCCGGCTCGATGGCGGCCTCGGTCGTCTACAGTGGTGTGTTCTCAGCCGTACTCGCCACGATGCGCTCGCTGCGGACGTCGTTGGTGGTCTTCGACACCGCCGTGGTCGACCTGACCGAGGACCTGCACGACCCGGTCGAGGTACTCTTCGGCACCCAGTTGGGCGGCGGCACCGACATCAACCGCGCCATCGGCTACAGCCAGGGCCTCATCACCCGGCCACGGGACACCATCTTCGTGCTGATCAGCGACCTGTACGAGGGTGGCGTCAAGGACGAGATGCTGCGCCGGGTCGGGGCGATGCTCGCCGCCGGGGTGCAGGTGATCGTGCTCCTGGCGCTCTCCGACGAGGGCGCGCCGGCGTACGACCACGACAATGCGGCGGCTCTTGCGGCGATGGGCGTGCCGGCGTTCGCCTGTACGCCCGATGCTTTCCCCGATCTGATGGCGGCCGCCATCCAGCGTCAAGACCTCCGTGGCGCCATCGATCGGGTAAAGCTTACTTGACATGATGTCAGCTGCGCCTTACATTTGTCCGTGTTAGCAATTCTTAACACGGAAGGACGACGAGAATGGTCAGCTCGATTCCCTCAGAGGACCGCGTCGCCATGACGTTCGGGGAACGCAACACCTGGGTGTCCGCGTTCATCCTGCCCGCGACATCGATCGCGTACTTCGCCGTGGTCCTGCCCCGGCTGCGCGACCAGCCCGCGTCGGAGGTGTCGTGGGTGGCGCCGATGCTGTGGGCGATCGGCGCTTCCATCGTCGGCACCATCGTCGGCGTGATTGTCGTATCGATCGCCGCAGGCATCGCCAACCGGGGGGTTCTGGAGTCCAAAGAAGACGTCCGCGACAAGCAGATCGACCGCTACGGCGACCGCATCGCCCAGGCGATCATGGGATTTGGGGCCGCGGCCGTCCTCGTGTTGGCGATGTTGGAAGCCGACCACTTCTGGATCGGCAACACCCTGTTCCTCCTCGGCGCCATCGGCGCGACGTGGGGTGCCATCGCGAAGATCCGCGCATATCACGGGGCCTTCCATGGTTAGACCGACCCGAGTCACCAACCGGATCCGCGCACTGCGGTTCGCCCACGGCGAGTTGACCCAGGCGGAGCTTGCCGAGCGAGTCGGTGTCACCCGCCAGACCGTTATCGCCATCGAACAGGGACGCTACTCCCCCTCGCTGGAGATGGCGTTCCAGATCGCCAAGGCCTTTGGCGTGCCGCTCGACGACGTGTTCCAGTACCCCGTCGAATTGGAAGCGACGACGTCGCGAAGCCCGGCCGACTAGCCTCCACTGTGGAGGACGCCGCGCCTGCGGGCCGATTCCCGCTCAAACCCGGCGTGGACATTTCGCGCTCATAGTTCCCGCCGACTCGCCAGGAACGAAATGCCGAGGGACCCCGCTGCTGCGGGGCCCCTCTTTTGGGTTGGTTGGTTCGGTCACACGTTGGCCGGCTCGCGAGTGGTGACGGGTTCGGGTGCGGCGAAGGCCTTGGTCTTGGGGGTGACGAAGGCGTGGATGAAGCCGAACAGGGCCAGGATCAGCATGAGCCCGGAGGCCAGGTAGACCACGGTGGCGGCCTGGGCGGCCTTGGTGCCGAACTCGCTAAACCCGTAGGAGGTCAGCAGCAGCCCGCGCAGCGTCTCACCCTTGAACACCGTCTCCCGCGCGGCGGTGGTGTCGGCCAGTTGCTTCTGCAGATCGGCCAGGTTGGCGGCGTTGGTCTTCTGCGCCTCGGTCACCTGCGTGCGCAGCGCCGACTGCACTGTGCCGAGCTCGGCGTAGGTCTTGCCACCGCCGGTGCTCTTGAGGTGCAGACCGATGAAGTTGTTGGCGTAGCACTCGGCCTGCTTGCCGGTGGTCAGCGCCTGCCCGGCGTTGGCGACGAGGCACGGCTGCGCCTTCTCTTCCTCGGTCAAGGTCTCCGCAGTCTTGAACGTGATCTTCTGCTCAGAGAGCTGGTCGCGAACGTAGTTGTTGGCGAACGCGGCATTGCTGGAGAGGACGAGTCCGGCGATCAGGAGCAGACCGGCGAGCATCAGCCCGCCAACGCTGACTACCACGTCCAGGGTCCGACGCTTCATGGGGATCACTCCATCTGGGGTAGAGCCGGCCCGTACCGGGATCAGCTCGCGGTCTTGAATGTTTGACACCATCAGGTTGCGTCCCCACCCACCACACCAGACAGTGCAGCAAGTCCCCACCCACACGGGACCAACGACCCGTCCTCTGTGGGACCATCGGCCGGCCACCGCACAGGTGAGCCGCTGGTGAGTCGACGCACCAGCGGCTCACGGAAACGGTTCGCCAAGGTCAGCAGGCTTGCCCTTCCTGCCTGCGGGCGATCAGGACGGGGCACTCGGCATGGTGCAGTACGGCCACGCCGACCGAGCCGAGCAGCAGAGAGGCGAACCCACCACGACCACGCGTCCCGACGACGAGCAGGCTCGCCCTGCCGGAAACACCAGCCAGCACCTCAGCCGGGTGCCCGTCGAGCGCGACTGTCTCGACCGGCACGTCGGGGAACTTTTCCTGCCAGGGCGCGACGTCCTCGGTGAGGGCAACCCGCTCCGCCTCCCTGCGCTCGTTCGCATCCTCCACATAGGGGAGTTCGCCGATGCCCCACGGTGGCTCGGCGGGACGATACGCCCGGACCGCCAATACGCCGATGCCACGGATGGCCGCTTCTTCGAACGCGAAGCGCAGTGCCTCTTCCGCACCCGCGGACCCATCGGCCCCCACCACCACTGGGCCTGTCGCGTCACTCCGGCCGCGCACGACAAGCACGGGGCCAGCGGCATGAGTTGCGATCTGGTGGCTCACCGAACCGAGCACCAGACTGGCGAAGCCGTTGCGACCTCTGCTGCCAACCACAGTCAGGGCGCCGTTGCCGGAACCGGCGACGAGCGTGGGTCCGGCGCCGCCGAGAAGCGCCTCGCTGCGCACCCGCACGGACGGGTGCGATGCTGTTTACCTCAGCGACGGCCGCTTCAACGACGGCCTCGGCAGTCCCCCTCGCGTCCGTCACGAACCGGGCGCTCATCGGGCTCGGTGCGCCATAGATCCGCCAGTCGTAAACGTGCAGCACGACGAGATCAACGCCGCGGTAGGCCGCCTCTCGAGCGGCCCAGCGCAGGGCGTGGCTACTGCCGGCCGAGCCGTCGACGCCGACGATGATTTCAGTAGGGCTCATGGCTGCCTCCTCGGAGAATTCTTTGTCTCCTTGCAGCCTCCAGCCCCCAAGCCGCCGTGCGCAGGGTCAAGGTTACCGTCCACGTAGGACCTCTGACCCGCTCAGTCGGCGTCGATCACGTCGGAGACGGGTCGTCGTGGAGTGTCAGGACTGGAATCCCCGTAACCGATCCGAAGCACCATCTGTGGGCTCCCGAACCGGCCGAGAGCGATGCGAAGCTGCTCTCGGGCCGAGGCGACCTCGATCGGTTGCGAGAACATTGAACTCGCCAGCCCGAGATCTGTGATCGTCAGCAGCAGCCGCTGCAGTGCGTAGCCGGCCACCAGCTGGTCCACTGGGAGGTCGCCTCGGGTGCCGAGCACGGCGACCAGCGGCTCACGCTCGTACTCGACTCCTGGCTCCGGGACGACGCTGCTGAACGAACGGCGCGGCAACAGCTCGGTCGGCTCGGGGCTCGGACCGCCCGCAGTCGCCGGAACGCCATCGTGGGCCGTTGGATCATGACGCGTCCATGCGGCGAGTTCGGCGGCATAGTCGGGGTTCCGGCCGATGACCCGACTCGCCGCCTGGGCGATCTCCGCGACCGCCGCCACGGGACCTGGGCCGGTGACTAGTTCTAACCAGGCTGATTCCGCTCGGGCGGCCTCGAGCATGGCCAGCCGCGCCGCGGGCGGCACCGGTTCGTTTCTGAACGGTAAGCGATTGCTCCGTCGCCGCGGAATGGCGCGGTACAGGCGGTGTTCGATCGGTGTCGGTGCTCGTGCCGGTGCGGGGCGGAGCACAGCGATGAGGTCCCGATCGCTCGCGTCAGGAAGCCACTCCACCTCAACTGGCGTGCCGCTCACCGCGAAAGCAAGGCACAGGTTGTACGTCGCGGCACCGCAGGACAACCGCAGCCCCCATCCGGCGGGGTCGGCGACGGCCAGCATCCGGAGCGGGTCGGCGCGTACCTCTACCGTGTCGCTGCGCAGCGCGAACCGCCACGGCTGGCTGTTGTGCAGCGACGGAGCCCTCACCGCGGCGGACACCGCGCTCTGGAACTGGGTGCGGGCGATGCAGGTGACGGTCATCGACTACCACCCCGGCGGATGGTGGATGACGTCGCCGGCCGAGCGGCGTGGTGCTGCGGCGAGCGGGGTGGGGTCCACCGGATAGCCACACCTCACCAGCGCGTACGGCACGCCATCGCCCCGCAGCAGGCCTTCGATTAGCTCCCGCGGGTGCTCGACCTCGAGGACGTCGGTGAGCGGTGCGACGGCGAGCCCTCGGCTGACCGCCGCCAGCAACACAGCCGAAAGCGCCTCGCCGGCCCGAAGCCAATCCTGCGGTTCAATGCCATCGCCATGCAGGATCAGGTAGGCGGCGCCGCGGTCTCCGCCGGGTTCTACGTGGATCCCGTCTTCTGGCGACAATGCGAACTCGCGTACCGGCACCCGGCGCGGCACCTTTCGCACCGCGGTCGACGGCGGCACACCGTCGTCGCTCCATTCCGGACGGTTGGTCCAGCGCATCAACTCAAGCCGATACTCCGGGTTGGCCATCTCGTCGGCGCCGGCGAGCGAGGCGGCGATGCCCAGCATGGGCATCTGGTCCATCCCCACCCGGTGCAGCCGAACCCCCTCGGCCTCGGCCGCCTCAGCCAGCGCGCGTAACAGGTCTGCAGGGACTGGCTCGTCGGCGAATGGCCGCCGGTCGGTGCGCCGACGGTGGATCGCCTCCCGCAGCACGCCGGCCGCCGGGTTCGGCGGCGCCGGTTCGAGGAGGAAGATCCGGGCCAGCGCGTCGCCGTCGATCCGGTCCACGGATATCCGCCACCCGGCAGCCAAGAGTGAGATCCGGGCGTGGTGCAGTGCCGCGCCGCAGCTGAGCAACAGCGAGTGGCCGTCCGGGTCGGTGGTAGTGAGCTGGCGCGACCAGTCGGCCCGCAGCTCGAGCGCGGTGCCAGCGATGCGCCACTGCCACGGCTGGGTATTGAACACTGACGGCGCGAGCAATGCGTCAAGCGCGGCCGCCTCAAGTGCCGAGTATTCGATCTCCGACATCGTCGCCACCTCCTCGTTCAAGCCTGCGCGGCCGGCCACGTGCTGGCTAGGGCCGGAATGCCCCACGTCACATTCGGACCAATGGCCCGGCGAGAAGGGGTCTTTGGTCCCGATGCGGGCCAGGCGAGTTATGCGATAAGAATGTGAGCATGATCCGGGTGTATCTGCTTGACGACCACGAGGTGGTCCGCGCCGGCCTGCGTGAGCTTCTAGAGCATGACGGCGATATCGAGGTCGTCGGCGAATCCGGATCGGCGCTGGAGGCGGCACACCGCATCCCGGCGCTGAAACCGAACGTGGCAGTTCTCGACGCCCGGCTGCCCGACGGCAACGGCATTGACGTGTGCCGCGAGGTACGGTCGATCGACCCGAGCATCCACGGCCTGATCCTCACGTCCTACGAGGATGACGAGGCGCTCTTCGCCGCAATCATGGCAGGCGCCGCCGGCTATATCCTCAAGCAGATCCGCGGCACCGATCTCGTCGATACCGTCCGTCGTGTCGCCGCGGGACAGTCCATGTTGGACCCCGCCGTCACGCAGCGGGTTCTGGAACGCATCCGCAACGGGGTGGAGGCGCCGCAGGAGCTCAAGTCACTGACCGAGCAGGAGCGGCGGATTCTGATCCATGTCGCCGAGGGCCTGACCAATCGGGAGATCGCGGCCAAGATGTTCCTTGCCGAGAAGACGGTGAAGAACTACGTGTCCAGCCTGCTGGCCAAGCTCGGGCTCGAACGGCGCACGCAGGCCGCAGTGCTCGCCACTAAGCTGCTCGGCGAACACCACTGACTCCGCCGCCGCAGAGACGGGCTCAGATCGGCACCGACCACTCGACGAGTGTTCCACTTGGCGTGTTGGGGCGAATCTCAAACGAGCCGCGGCGGCGCCGGGCGCGGCCGAGAAGATTATCCAGCCCGCTGCGGGCGGCGTCCTCGGGCACTCCGACCCCGTCGTCCGACACCACAATCGTGAGTCGTCCGCCGTCGACGCGCACCTGCACGCGCACGTCGCCTGCCGCGGCATGTCGTACCACATTGGACAGTGTCTCCCTGAGGACGGCAAGCGCATCGGGCCTCAGTTCCGCCGGCACCGCGCTGTCAATCGGGCCCA
Source organism: uncultured Actinomycetota bacterium (assembly GCA_963773935.1). Classification (GTDB taxonomy): domain Bacteria; phylum Actinomycetota; class Actinomycetes; order Mycobacteriales; family Micromonosporaceae; genus DATBGZ01. The sequence goes on along the minus strand of CAVZCZ010000009.1, from coordinate 6,364 downwards.
CGAGCTCGAGCGAGGGCCGTAGCCCCATTTGATCGCCGGCAGTAGTGACGATCTGCCGGATCTCTACCCGCAGTTCCGCGCTCATGGGCGCTCGAAGCTCGAAAATCGCCGATCGAATGTCCCTGATAGTCGTGTCCAGATCGTCGACCGTGGCGTTGATCCGTTCGGCAACCTCCGGCTTAGCCGCGAGTCGGGCCACGGTCTGCAGCTGCATGCCGGTGGCGAACAAGCGCTGGATGACCACGTCGTGCAGGTCCCGCGCGATGCGTTCCCGATCCTCAAGGATCATGAACATCTCGCGCTCCTCCTGCGCCAGCGCGCGTTCGAAGGCGAGAGCGGCCTGGCCCGCGAAGGTGGTGAGCATCGCGACGTCCTCGTCCGGATCACCGCGCTCATCGGCTGCCGGCACCATCACCAGCAGACCGTGCAGTACGTCCGCCGTGGCAAGGGGCACGATCGTCGCCGGACGTTCGGGCATCGGCACCGACCAGGCCGCGGCCTTGCCCAGACTTTCGACCATGAGCTGAAGCCGCGCCGAGACCACATCGGCGAACACCGAGTCGTCCACGGCGACGGTCGTGCCGACCAGCCCTTCGGGAGCTTCACCGGAGAACTCGGCGACCTCGACCGTCAGCACGCCGCTGTCCTCGTCGTGCACCAGGACCAGAACCGCCTCGGCCCGGGAGACTTCACGAGCTCGCCGGGCGATCAGGGCGAGCGCCGTAGAGCGCTGCACTCGTCCGACCAGCAACGCCGTGATCTCGGTCGCAGCCGTAAGCCATCGATGCCGGCGCTGCGCGACCGCATACAGGCGGGCGTTCTCGATCGCGGCACCGGCCGCGGCCGCGAGTGCGACGACGATCTGCTCGTCGTCATCGGAGAACTCGCTCGCACCCTCCTTCTCGGCGAGATAGAGGTTGCCGTACACCCGGTCGCGGATGCGCACCGGCACGCCGAGAAACGTGTGCATCGGTGGATGGTTTGCAGGGAATCCGTACGAATGCGGATGCTTGGTGATGTCGGGCATCCGGACCGGCCGCGGGTCCTCGATGAGCAGGCCGAGCACCCCCCGGCCTGTGGGCAGATTGCCAATCGCCGCGTGCTCGGCGGGGCTGATCCCGTGGGTGATGAAGTCGACTAACTGCCGGTCGTCGCCCACCACACCCAGCGCCCCGTACCGCGCACCGACGAGCCGGCACGCGCTGACCACGATACGTTCCAATGTGGAACGTACATCAAGATCGGCGCTGATTCCGACCACCGCGTCCAGCAGCGCTCGCAGCCGTTCCCGACTGGCCATGACATCGCCGACCCGGTCGAGCAGCTCGTGCAGCAACTCGTCGAGATGCACTCGCGACAGCGGCGCCAGGCCGAGCTCCGGCTTTTCCCGAGGCTCGTGGGGCTGGTCCGGGACTTCAGCGGTCACGAGTCGGATCGTATCGTGGGGTGTTACGACCAGCAGTGCCCGGTCGGCGCGCGATCAGGCGGGCGCCCGCAGTTGGCGCAGGTTTGCGTCGGGCTCGGCCCCGACCTCCGCCAGGCGCAGCTTCGCGTCAACCACGATCGCTCCTTCCGCCGAGACTAGGATCGGGTTGAGATCGAGTTCGGCGATCTCGGACAGATCCTCGGCGAGCCGCCCAAGCCGCAGCAGGAGGTCCTCGACGGCGGACGTATCCACGGGCTTGCTGCCTCGGTACCCGGTCAGGAGCGCGGAGGCCCGTAGCGAGCGCCACATCCGGGACGCGTCCCGGTCAGTCATCGGGACCAGGCTGAACGCGCGGTCGGCGAACAGCTCCGTGTGGACACCGCCAAGACCTGCCATCACCAGCGAGCCGAACAGCCGGTCGTGCACAATGCCGGCCACGAGTTCGACCTCGCCCGCAGCCATCGGCTGCACCAAAACCGCTGGGTCGGGTTTGCTCGTCAAAAGAGCGATCTCGGCGTAGGCGGCCTCGACCGCCGACGCGTCGGTCAGACGCAGCCGTACCGCGCCGATGTCGCTCTTGTGGACCAGTTCGGGGTCTGCCGCCTTCAACACCACCGGATAGCCCAGCTTCGTTGCGGCCTCCGACGCCGCCGCTGCACCGACGACGGTTTCCGTCGGTACCACCGGGATGCCGTACCGGCCGAGGATGTCGGCGATTCGGTCGTGCGGCTGCCATCCACCGCCCTCCGCAACGGCCGAGCGTGCGACTGTTCGTGCGGTGACAGTGTCCACATCGGACAGCGAAGGTTGCTGGCCGAGTGGCTCTCTCTTCCAGGCCGCGTAGCTTGCCGCCTTCGCCAGCGCGGCAACGGCGCGCTCAGGCAGATCGAATACGGGCAGGCGCCGCTCGCCGACGCTGGTCGGCGCCAGCGCGCCCAGGACGACCGCGGCGACCGGGAGGTCCCGGTGCCGATCGGCGATCGGGGCGATCTCGCCCAGCACGGTCCCGACGTCGTTGGTTCGGGTCGCCGCCACGACCACGATCACCGCGTCCGCCTCGCCACTGGAGCAGAGCAGCTCGAACGCAGCCGCGAACGCGTCCGGCGTGGCCCCGGCGCCGAGGTCGAGCGGGTTGCCGGCACCGGCGATCACCTTGTCCAGCCGGGTCGCGAGTTCGGCACTCGCGGCCGGCACCTGCAGACCGGCCGCCTCGGCCGCATCGGCGGCAAGCACGTTCACGCCCCCGGCGTTGCCGATCACCGCCAGGCGCCTGCCCGCCGGCAGCGGCTGGTCGGTCACCATCCGCGCTGTGTCGAGCAGCTCGCCTAGGTGATCTACGCGGATGATGCCCGCCTGTGCGCAGAGCGTGTCGACCGCGACGTCGGGCGAGGCCGCGGCCGCGGTGTGGGAAGCTCCGGCCCGCTGGCCCGCGACCGACCGACCGCTGACCACGGCGATGACCGGCTTGCGGCGCGCCAAGGCCCGCCCGATCCGGGCGAACCGGCGCGGGTTGCCGAAAGACTCGAGATACAGCGCCACCGCGCTCGTCGCCGGGTCGTCGAACCAGTACGACAGCAGATCATTGCCGCTCACGTCGGCCTTGTTGCCGAGCGAGACGAAGCTCGAGATGCCGGCACCGGTCCGCGCCGCGTGTTCGAGCACGGCGATCCCGATGGCACCGGACTGGGACGCCAGCGCCAGACCACCGGCTGGCGGCAGCACCGGCGAGAACGTAGCTCCCAGCCGTACCGCTGGGTCGCTGTTGAGCACGCCGAGGCAATTCGGTCCGACCACACGGATGCCGTGGCGGCGGGCGATCCGCACCAACTCTGCCTGGCTCTCCCCGCCGCCGACCTCGCCGAAGCCGGAGGAGAGAACAACCGCAGCCCGTACGCCTGCCTTGCCGGCGTCGGCGAGTACGCCGGCGACGCCGGGCGCCGGGACGGATATCACGACGAGGTCGACCTGTTCCGGAATCGCGGAGACGGTCGGATAGGTGGGTACACCGCCGATGTCGCTGGTGTTCGGATTGATGGCATACAGGCTGCCGGTGAAGCCGTACTCGCGTATCGACTCCAGCGTGGCGTTTCCAATCCCGCCGGACGACCGGCCGGCACCGACCACCGCCACGACCCGCGGTGCCAGCAGCGGGCGCAGCGACGCCGTCGCCGCGATCCGGTCCCGCGCGTCGGCGATGGCGAGCGCCTCGTCGTCCGGGCGCGTGCGCAGGCGCACGTCAACGACCCCATCGGCGAACTGGAATGAGGGCTGCCCGCCGAGGTCATGGGCCACCCGGAGCATGCCGGCGTTGGTGGGCAGCACCTCGCCCAGAAGTTCGCGTACGCCACGCTCGCGCGCCCGGGAGGCCAGTTGTTCTAGCAACAGCGTGCCGACGCCGCGACCACGGTGCGGCCCATCCACGTACAAAGCGAACTCCGCAGTGGAAGCCTCGGGCCGCAGGCGTTCGAAGGATGCCACCGCGATCAGGTCGCCGCCGTCCTCGGCCACGACCGCCACATGGTCGGGCGACGGCGGACGGACCAACCGGTCGACCTCATCGGCGATCACCTTGGTGCTGGCCGGACCGAAGAACCGCAACCTTAGGGCATCAGCCGAGCCGCGGCCGTAGAGGGCGCCGAGCTTCTCCCGGTCATGTTCGGTTGCCGTCCTGAGCCGGACGATCCCCCCATCGGCAGCCAGTGCGTCCGAGGCCAACTGCTCCACCTCTACCACCACGACTCCTCCGCATCCTTTGATCGCGCAACCAGTGCATCACAGGCGGCGGGCCCACGGGCAGGGACTAAGGTCCCGACCGCGAGCCGTCCTTCGACCCTGAGCTCGCGCACACTCCCGACGTAACGTGACAGGCACGAGACAATGCCGTCATGGCTAACTGTCCAATGAGGATATTCGTTCGTTCCGGCCTGGTTCACGGTGGTGGCTCACCTTCGACACCGTTCCACGACGGCGGCCGCACCGACCGGGCAAGATAGAGCACGGATGACGGACATCGACGGAAGGGGCCGGGGCCATGACCGTTTCGGAAGAGGTCGCGCTCGCACAGGCGGCCCGTACCGCAGGTCTTGCACCGTCGATCCACAACAGCCAACCCTGGCGCTGGCGCGTTGACGGAGCACAACTCGACCTGCGTGCGGAACGGTCGCGGCAGCTCGCGGTCACCGACCCCGAGGGACGCATGCTCGCCATCAGCTGCGGCGCCGCCCTGCATCATGTCCGGCTCGCCCTGGCCGCCGAGGGGTGGGCGGTCACCGTAACCCGGCTGCCGGACCACAATGATCAGGACCTGCTGGCCCGACTGTCGATGACCGGGCGGACGAATGTGACACCCGCCGCGATGCGCCTGCTCCAGACGGCCCGCATCCGCCACACCGACCGTCGTCCGCTGACCGACACGCCGGTCGAGCCGGCCGTCATCGATGCATTGCGTGCGGCGTGCGTCGACGAGGGCACCCGGATGCACGTGCTCAGTCCCGATGCTGTGGTGGGTTGGCTGCCGCGGCGGTGCGGGCGCAGCACGTCGAGGAGCTCGATCCATCCTGGCGCGACGAGTTGGTTTACTGGGCTGGCGGTGCGCGCGACGGCGGCCTCGGCGTCCCCGCCGAGGCCATCCCCAGCACTGAGCCAGCCACTACCGTGCCCGGCCGCTATTTCGGTCCCGTGGGCGATCTGCCCGTGGGATCGGGTCACGACACCGCTGCGGTATACGCGATCCTCTACGGCGACGAGGACACCCCAATGGCCTGGCTGCGTGCGGGCGAGGCACTCAGTTCGGTCTGGCTCGTCGCCATCGAGCACGACGTGGCGCTCGTCCCGCTCAGCGCCGCGGTCGAGGTCATCGAGACCCGGCTCGCACTGCGCCGGATGCTCGCCGATGTCGGCGAACCATTCCTGGCGCTTCGTCGAGGCCTGCGCCGACCCAGATTACCCCGGGCCACCCCACACGCCGCGCCGGCCCGCCGACCAGGTCGTCGAGATCGTCAAGCACTGACCTGGCATCAACGCTCCCGCGCTCGGAGAGCGACTTGGCGCAGGGTGGTCGCCAGCACGCGGCAGTGGCGCCATCTGAAGGCCGGTCCTCGCGATCAAGTGGCGGCTCGGACGATGGCCACCGGACACGGGGCAGATTCGAGGAGCGCCGGCTCACCGAGCCCAGCGGCGACGGCCCGATGCCTGATGTCCCCACGACGAGCATCGCCGCACCCTGTGCACTTCGGCGTAGCCCATCGGCCCGTGTCGCGGCGACCACGGCCCGGCATCACCTGCACTCCCGGGAACTTGTGTTGCCAAGGCTCGACTTCGCGCGCGAGCATCACAGCTGAATCCTATCTCCGCCGAGATGCGTCTCCAGCATCCGGTCGTCGAACGAAACGTCGCTGTCCGTGTGCTGGGTAACGGCCACGGCCGCCAGCGGTTGCCGATGGTCCGGATGGGTACGAGAAGCCGAACGCGAGCGCCTGGCTCGCCGCCGGTGACCCGTCGACGCCAACCACGACGTGGGAGAGGAGAAAGCGCCCAATCCCGTCGACCGCGACCTGCGCGGCCGAAGCATGCACGATAACGACCGGGCAATGGGCCCGGGCGGCGACGCGGGGCAGGTAGTCGATGCCCGGGCCCACCATCCCGACCGGGTCGGTGGTCCGATGACGACCACATCATCGGGCGTTGCCACGGAGAGCAAGACCTCGCCAGCGGGCCCTGGGTCCACGATGACCGCGACCCGTTGCTCGCCCCGGGTCAGCCGGGCGGCCACGACGGCCCGAGCGACTGCAGGGTCGATGAGCTCGAGGGCTTTGACGCCGCCTGCCCCGCATCCGTCGGGCCGATCGTCGCGGCGCGTCGGCCCGGACGACGGTCAGGTCGCACCCGGCGGCTGCCGCTTCGCGCAAGGCCCAGGCGAGAGTGCGTCCCGCGGTCTCG
>CAVZCZ010000008.1:0-177823 GCA_963773935.1 uncultured Actinomycetota bacterium | reverse complement strand
CACCCCCTCGGGTAGGTCCCGGGATCGTGTCCCGGGCACAGAGGAGGTACCGCAGCTCATCGTGAAATCCCGGCAACCGCAACGCTTTCGCGTGCAGGTCGCCGTAGACCCGCGGTCCCGAGATGGCCTTGGTCCACTTCGCCTCCCCCACGAGCATGGGCCGACGGCCACGTCCGACCAATGCGACACTGTCGATCTCCGTCTGCCCCATCGTCTGTCCAGAATGGACCCACGGCAACCACGTCCGGGCCGATCTCGCCCACCCCGGCGAGGTACCGGACATGGTCCCGGAACGCTGCTTCCCAGACCGGTCCCATGTGGTCGTCGATCGCCTGTTCCAGCACCCCGAGAATCGACTCCCCACCGAGGCCGCGTTCGATCTCCGGCCGAAACCGTTCGACCGTGCCGAGATAGAACACCAGGAAGTCTGTCGGAGATCCGGTGGATCCGACGGCGGGTTGTTTCGGACTCGGTCACCGGGATCAGGCGCTCGACCAACCTCAGTTCCATCAACCGGTCCAGCGTCCGGGTGGGCTCGGTCCGTACCCAACCCTTGATCTCGTGGTGCCGAGTTCGCCCAGCCGCGATGGCGTGCAGCACCGCGCTCGGCAGGTCTCCGTGCTCGACCTCGGTGGCCAGCACCAGCTTGCCCTCGGTCAACAGCGACGCGGCCGGCTGGCAGACCAGCCTACGTAGATTGTCCTTGACCGATGCGGCCTGATCCCACCCAGGACAGATACAGCGGTACGCCGCCCAACAACCCGTACAATCAGCGCCGGAACCGAAGGCGCAGGTTCGGGAGCATGAGCGCTGACTCCGCGGCGTGAATGGTCCACCAACAGAGTCAGGTCGAATCCGCCGTAAACGGGGCGCGCTGCTCCTGCAACGCTTCCATGTGTCGGACCGCGGAGCCGCAAAGAAGGATCCGCAGCTTGGTACGGCCTTGCCGTCGATCAAGGAAAGCCCGCAGCACCCCGGCAACTCCGGCGAGGTCGCCACAAGTTCCGGAAACTCATCGAACACGACTAGTAGCGGCTCATCGGCGGCGAGTCCGGCGAGGTCGTCGAACACCTCGTCCCAGTCCCGGTGTGGCCGCTGAAGGAGATCGCGGTCCGGGCGGGGAAACTCCGCTGCGAGTCGGCGGCCGAACTGGGCTAGTTCGCCGGCGGGGGCCCGTCCTGCACCGGTATGGAACACCGTTCGAAGGTCTTTGGCGAACTCCTGGATCAGGGAAGTCTTTCCGGTACGGCGGCGACCCCACACCACGGCTGGACGAGGTGAACGCACCGCCCACCAGCGCCGCAGCTCGGCCAGCTCATTGCTTCGGTTCACAAACTCCACGCGAAAATACTTACGCGCGAGGTAACTTACGTCAAGCGTAAGTTACCTCTGATGTAGGTCAGGCCTCAGCGGGTGGGGGTGACCGCCACGAGAAGCTCGGGGCCCCGGCGGTCGATCCGGTCGCCGGCGATGTAGGTGCCGAGCAAGGCCGCACCGATGCCATAGGCCACGCCGACCGGGAGCAGCGCCCAGGACCAACCCACCGAGGACCCGACCAGGTACGCCGCGACCACGATCGGCGCAGAAAACACCAGCGTGGCGATGAGCGCAACGATCGAGAGCAGACCCTTCGCAGTCCCGGCGCCGGTGTTCATCGCGAACGGATTGCTGGTCTCCGCCATCGGATACGGCGGCGAGCACGGACAGCACGGCGGCGACCGCGACGGCGGTGCCGAAGCTCGCCGCGAGGATGCCCAGGCCGGCCGGCAGGTACGCGACCTGATCGGCGAAGATCGCGACGGCCACCACGACCGCGATCTGCACGGGTAGCGCGACGAGCGCGGCCGCGGCGGCGCGGGCGCGAAGCTCGGTGCTGCCCCGCACCCGAGTGAGCAGGTGGGCGGCGTAGGCGCTGCCGTCGTAGCCGAACTGGTTGCCCAGCAGCATTCCGCCCATGGTGCCGGCCATCGTGAGGGCGAAGCGTGAAGCCCAACGCGGAGAGCCCGCCGGTGACGTCCGGTCGGCCCTGGCCGGCGCCGATGCTGAACACGACCGGCAGCACCGCCGACGCGACCAGGATCGAGACCAGCGCCGCCCGACGGCGACCGTCCCGCCACCAGAACCGGGATTCGCGCGCCATGATGGCGGCGAACGGCCCGGTCCGACGGACGCGCATCACCGCGGGCACCAGCGCCCCGACGGCGCTGGCCGGGCGGCCTTTGGCGCCGCGGACCGATCCGCCGGAGGAGGTGTCGAGCATGGCCGACTCGAGCGTGCGCGACCACCACCACACCAGTAGCGCGATCGAGCCGACGCGTGATCGCGACTCGGGCGCCGACGAGGTCCCATTGCTGCTCGCCGACGTCGAAGGGCAGGGCGTACGGCGCGCCGAACGGCGTCCACGCGACCACGTCGGCGGCCCGCACCGCCTGCGTCCATCTGCCGTGCTCGACCGCGGCTATCGCGATCCACTGGATCGGCCCGACCGACGTAGCGAACAGCGCCAGCAGCACCGCGGCCAGATCCCGGACCCGACGCGAGCGCAGCAGCGCCGCGAACGCGCTGGTCACCGCGCGGCTTGCGACGACCCCGATGGTGAGCCCGACCGACGACGCCGAACAACGCCGCCGCCGCCCCGAGCGGGCCGAACCGGATCGCGGCCGCGGCCACCAGCCCGCTCGTGGTCAGCAGGGTGAGCAGCGCGGGCACCCCGACGAACGCGGCCGCGATCATTCCCTTCGCGAGCGCGCCCGCGGAACCGGCAGGAGGGCGAACCGGGCCGGGTCGATCGTCTCGTCGACGCCGAAGAACAGCAGTGGCACCAGGGTCCAACTGAGCACGACCGCGGCGCCGACCAACGACCGCGACGACGTAGCCGACGTCCTCGGCCGCGTGTGCGCCGGTCGCGGCCAGCCCGATGGCGGCCGGCGATGGCCACCGGCAGCCGAAGACGCAGACCAAGGATGAAGAAGACCAGCTTCCAGGTCTGGCCCCGAAACCCGTTGCGCATCAACCGCAGCTTCAGCCGGACGAAGTCGGCCGTCCGCGGCCGCCGCGGCGGCGGTGCGGCCGGACCCGAGCGTCGTCACAGCCACGACAACTCCTCGCCGGTGGCCGTGCGGCCGCCCACCACCTCGACGAAGACCTCCTCGAGATCGCGACCGCGACGTATCTCGTCCAGGGTGCCGACGGACTTGATCACGCCCGTCCGCCATGATCGCGACGTGGGTGCACAACTTCTCCACCACCTCCATGACATGGCTGGAGAAGATGACCGTCCCACCACTGTGGACGTACCGGTGCAGGATGTCGCGGATCAGCGCGGCCGAGACCGGGTCGACCGCCTCGAACGGCTCATCGAGCACGAGCAGCCGGGGCGCGTGCAGCAGCGCGCAGGCCAGGCCGATCTTCTTCTTCATGCCGGCGGAGTAGTCGACCACCAGGGTGCGGCCGGCGTCGGCGAGACCGAGCACGTCGAGCAGGTCCCGGGCGCGGGAGTCCACCTGGCCCGGATCCATGCCGCGCAGGAGTCCGGTATAGGCGAGCAACTCGGCGCCGCTGAGCCGGTCGAACAACCGCACGCCGTCGGGCAGCACGCCGAGGCGTCGCTTCGCCTCCACCGGGTCCGACCAGACGTCGTGCCCGAGCACGTATGCCGTGCCTGCCGTGGGTCGCAGCAGCCCCACGGCCATGGACAGCGTCGTGGTCTTGCCGGCTCCGTTGGGACCGAGCAGTCCGAAGAACGACCCGGACGGCACATCGAGGTTCACGCCGGCCACCGCGACCTTGGTGTCGAACCGCTTCACCAGCCCGCGCAGCGCCAACGCCGGCGCCGCGGCGGTTGCTCGATGTCGTCGCTGTCTTGAGTCTGCGCCACGCCATCGACGCTATCCTGCCCGGTCGAACGGCGCGCACCGCCGGCTGCAGGCGTGCCGAGCCTACTACGGGTACAACACCTCGACACAGCGCAGAGTACGAGCATCGTCGTCCGGCAAGGCGTCCAGCACCGGCCGGGCCAACGCCCGGCCGAGGTTCCACTCCCGCAGTTCGTCGGCTCCGAGCTCGTCGCATCCGTTGCTTCATGGTCATCATCACGCACCGACGCTCGCGCAGGGAAAGCTGCTCGAAGGCCGGTACCGCGTCGACCGAGAGCTCCGACAGGTACGCCAAGTCCACCGGGACGACCGCCTCGCGACCGGGCCAGGTTCTGCGCGGGCGATGAGGCGATCGGGATTGACCGCGACGAGGCCGACCAGGGCCGCGGCCGCGGTGGCCGCCACCGCCTGCGCCAGCCACGGGGCACGCAGTCGTACGCCCGCGACGAGGAGCATCAGGAAGATCAGGCCGAGCCAGCCCTCGCACACCGCGACCAGGAGCCGCAGCTGGGTGAGTCCGTACGCGCTCGGTGTATGCCCACATCCGGCTCAGCGCCGAGGCGACGATCACCAGGCTCAAGCACGGACAGCGTCGCCGAGCAGGACCCGCAGCCAGGTCCGATCAACGACGGACTCCCGTCGGGCGAACCGAACGACGACGCCGATGACCAGCAACGTCAGTACGGTCACCGCGAGCAGTTGCCAGAACCCCTGCCGGGCATACTCGGCCGAGGTCAGCCCCGCGGTCTCCAAGACGTGCCGTGCGCCTCCAAAGAGGACGGTCGCCTGCACGGCGACGAAGCCACCGAACAGCAGCACCATCCCGCCGACCGGGAAGCCCCACTCGAGGCGACCAAGCGGCCGGCGGGGCCCGCGCCGTCGCCAAAGGCCGGCGGGCGCACCGCCAGATAGCACGCGCCGACGGTGGCGAGGCCGAACAGGAGGAAGCCGAACACCCACCGGGCGACGACGCCACCGTCCACTGTGGGCAGTATCGTGTCGAGGACATCGGCGAAGACCACGTCGGCGCCAGCCAGCAGTGCGCCGAAGACGAGCACGAGCACGAGCGTGACCGCGAGCGTGGCCGATGATCCGACCCGGCGACCATCCGGCCCGGCCGCGCGCCACGGCCAGGCCGCGGCTGAACCACGGCAGGCCGCGCACCACCGCGATCGGGACCGACAGCACCGCGAGGCACAGGGCTCGCAGCGACCGGCCGCCCGCCAGTGCGAATGCTCCACAGATCAGGGCGGTCGGCAGGCACAGCAGCCACAACCACGGCGCGGCCCGAAGGGCACCGGCGGCGAGCAGCGCGAGCGCGAGCAGCGCCCAGACCACCTGCATCAGCCCGGCCCCCGGCCGCCGCGTGGCGGATCCCCCTCCGGTGCCGCGACGCGGAGACGGCGACCGTGATGGCACCGACCAAGCCGGTGACGAACCAGCCCACCCCGGGCCGGTCCCAGGTCACCGTCGCGGCAGCCACGAGCGCGGTGAGGCCGACGGCGAGCAGCACGCCCGGGCTCGCCTTGCCGCTCGGGCCGGGCCACTGTGGACCGAAGAACGAGTATCCGGACCGCCGGCGGGCCGCCGAAGCTCACTATCGGGCCGGTCCGCGACCGGGACTGACGGTGGGGGCGACGGGCAGTGGGGGCACTCCGGGGGCGGACATCCTGGCTCCATTCGTGGGCGATGTCGTCATGTCGTTGTCTGAGCCGGCTGATAGCTGGGCGGCGGGATGGTCAGCGGCGTGGTCGCCGGCAGCACGACCCGCATGAGGCAACCGATGCGGTGCGCCTGCGCGGCAACCGGTGTGTTGGCGTCGTAGTCGGCGACCTCGATCGTGCCGCCGTGCAGGCGCACGACCCAGCGGGCGATGGCCAGCCCGAGCCCGGTGCCGCCGCCGGTCGCCCGCTCGCCCCGGGTGAACCGTTCGAAGACCAGCTCCCGCTCTGCGGCGGCGATGCCCGGACCCTCGTCGGTCACGTCGAGCACCAGCACGTCCTCACGGGCTCGGGCCGTCACGAGCAACCGCGCCTCCCGCCGGCGAGTGCCGGGCGGCGTTGTCGAGCAGGTTGAGCACCACCTGCTTGAGCCGCTCCCGGTCGCCGACGACCGCGCAGTCGGCCGGCTCCACCGAGTGGTCCAAAGACGACTTCCCGGCCCCCGCCCGCAGCGACGACCCTGCGCCTCGGCCACCACCTCGTCGACGAACGGAGCCACCGCGAAACGTGGTGAGCTCCAGCCGGTGGGCACCGGCGTCGATCCGGGACAGGTCGAGCAGTTCGGTGACCAGCCGGCCGAGCCGCTCGGTCTGGGCCAGCGCCGTCCGCAGCGTGGTCGGATCCGGCTCGGCCACGCCGTCGACGATGTTCTCCAGCACTCCCTGCAGCGCCGTGATCGGCGTGCGCAGCTCGTGCGAGACGTTGGCGATCAGCTCTCGCCGATGCTGGTCGGCCGCGGCCAGGTCGGCCGCCATCTGGTTGAACGCCTGGGCCAGCTCGCCCACCTCGTCGCGCGAGGTCGCCCGTACCCGCTGGGTGTAGTCACCCCGGGCCATCGCCCGGGCCGCCGCGGTCATCTCCCGCAGCGGCAGGGTCGTGCCGTGGGCCAGGATGAGCGTGGTGAACAGAGACAGCCCGATCGCGACCGCCGACGTGCCCGGTGGGATCCAGCCGATGCCGATCCAGAAGTAGACCAACCCGGCCGCCCTGAGGCCACCACGAGCAGGCCCAGCTTCATCTTGATGGAGCGCACCGGGTCCAGCGGCCGGGGCAGGATCGCGGTCAACCTGGCCAAGTTACTCATCTGCGTCCCTCCAGGGCGTAGCCGACGCCGTGCACGGTGCGGATCAGGTCGGCGCCGAGCTTGCGCCGCAACGCCTTGACGTGACTGTCCACAGTGCGCGTCCCCGATGCGTCGGCCCAGCCCCAGACCTCGGCCAGCAGCCGCTCCCGGGCTAGCACCGCGCGCGGCCGGCGGGCGAGGTGCACCAGCAGGTCGAACTCGGTCGGCGTCAGGTGCGCCTCCACGCCGGCCCGGCGCACCCGGCGCTCCGACCGGTTGATCTCCAGATCTCCGACCACGATGGACGATCCGGCTCGCTCGCGTCGGTGTCCGGCTCTGGCCCGGCCCGCCCGGCCCGCCGCAGCAGCGCGTGCACCCGGGCGGCCAGCTCCCGCATCGAGAACGGCTTGGTCAGGTAGTCGTCCGCGCCGACGGCCAGCCCGACCAGCAGGTCGGTCTCGTCGCCGCGGGCGGTGAGCATGAGTACCGGCACCGGCCCTCGGTGGCGCCTGGATCCGCCGGCACACCTCGAGCCCGTCGAAGCCGGGCAGCATCACGTCGAGCACGACCAGGTCCGGCCGGTCGGCCTGCACCTTCGACACCGCGGTCGGCCCGTCGTGGGCCAGCTCCACCGCGAAGCCCTCGGCCCGCAGCCGGGCCGCGACCGACTCGGCGATCGTGCGCTCGTCCTCGACCACCAGGATCCGGCGCTGGTGCTGTTCATGTCCGGCAGCGTAGGGACCGGCCGTGGAGAGTGCTTGCCCGGATTGTGAACGTTCTGTGCGCAACTAAGCCGGACCCAGAGGTAGTGCCGGGAACCCGACAGAGTTGTGTCGCTCGCGAGCACGAATCGGCCATGTTGATTGCCGGTTTCCGACCCGGAGTGCAGCCAGGACTGCACGCGGTGCCGGAAACTGGCGATCATCGGGAAGCGACAGGTCGGGGCTGGCGCGACGTCTTGGATCAGTAGGCGCCGCGGCGGCCGAAGACGACGCCGACGGTGCGCCACAGGATCACCAGGTCGAAGGCGAGCGACCAGTTGTCGACGTAGTACAGGTCGAGCCGGACCGCGTCGTCCCAGGACAGCTCCGAGCGACCGGAGACCTGCCACAGCCCGGTCATGCCGGGCCGGACCAGCAGCCGGCGCCGGACGTCGCCGAGGAAGTCACCGTCGTCGGCGGGCAGCGGACGCGGGCCGACCAGCGACATCTCGCCCTTGACCACATTGATCAGCTGCGGCAGCTCGTCGAGCGACGTCTTGCGCAGCAAGCGGCCGACCGGGGTGATCCGCGGGTCATCCTTGATCTTGAAGAGCAGGCCGTCGCTCTCGTTCTGGTCGACGAGGTGGGCCAGCCGGTCCTCGGCGTCGGTGTACATCGTGCGGAACTTGATGACCTTGAACTCCTTGCCCTCGCGGCCGACCCGGGCCTGCCGGAAGAACGCCGGGCCGCCGTCGCCGAGCCGGATCAGCACCGAGATCACCAGGAACAGCGGCAGCGAGCAGGACCAGCAGCAGCGCCGCCGACGACCCGGTCCATGAGGTTCTTGAACAGCCACGCCATGCCGGAGAGCTTCGGCTCCTCGACGTGCAGCAGCGGCAGTCCCTCGACCGGGCGGATGTGCACCCGGGGGCCGGCGATGTCGGTCAGCTGCGGCGCGACGACGAGGTCGATGCCGGTGCCCTCGAGCTGCCAGGCCAGCCGGCGCAGTTCGCCGGGCTCGGACCGGGCGGACCCGCACACGGCGATCGTGTCGGCGTCGAGATCCCGGACCAGGCCGAGCACGTCCCTGCCGGCGAAGACCGGAACCGGCGCGTCGGCCGCGCGACTCTGCGCGTAGCCCTCGGTGAGGTGGATGCCGACCGGAACCAGCCCGGCTCCGGGCACCCGGGTCACCGCGGCGAAGACGTCGGTCGCCTCGGCGAACGTGCCGACCAGCAGCACCCGATGGACCGCCCGACCATGGCCACGAACGAGCACCAGGAGGCGACGAGCCAACCAGCGTCCGATCATGATGTAGAGCAGTGAGCCGACGAGCGCGGTGCCGACGGACAACCGGGAGAGATCGGCCTTGAGGGCGAAGGCGAGGAAGGACACGCTCGCGGCGGCGGTGATCGAGGCCCGGAAGACGCGCTTGAACTCCTCCGCGCCGACGCCGAGGTAACGCCGGTCGTAGGCGCCGTGCCCCCACAGGATGATCAACCAGCCAAGGGGCAACCACACGTACGCGACAAGCATGAACAGCTGGGGCGGGATGTCGGAGTCGGCCTGCTCGAAGACGGAGATCGCCGTGAAGCTGGCCAATGCGGTGGCGATGTAGTCCAGAACCAGTAGGGAGGCTGCGTACGGTCGGTACCAGGTGGCCAGGCGTCGGGCCGGACGGAGCCAGCTGGTGCGGGGAACGCCGTTGTGGGCCAGTACTGTTTCCGCGGTAACGCTGGCGATACTGCGTCGTTTGCTTCGGCGGGGGACCTCGGTAGGCGAGGGGCGCAGGCTCATCGTCACGTCGGACAGACCGACCTTTCGTTCGCGTATTCCCGAAGCGCACCAGTTGGTCGCAGACCGGCCTTCCAGCCACGCGGCTGTCGGTGGCATGAAGACCTCGCGCCATGCGACCGATCGTCTCTGCGACGACAGCTCACCCAGTGTGACATGGCGTCGTCGTCGAAGCGTCGACCGGCTGAGATTAGTGCCGCGGATGTCCGGCTGTCGAGCGACCCCGGACCAACCGGCGAACATATCCGCAGGGCATCGCCGCATCCGATGCCAGAATGACCTACATGATCCCGGCTCGGGTCACCGCGGTGTCGCCAAGCCGACGTTCGACACGCACGCGCCTTGACGCAGCGAGCCGCCTACGGACACACAGTTTGGCTCAGGCATGCCGATCGCCAGCTCTGGCACCTGCTCGACGGTGCCGGGCGAGCATCCGATCGATGACGTCGAAGTAGATCAGCTTCTGCCGGTCCCAACTGTATTCGGCCACCACCGCGCTTGCCCGCTCAGCCTGCCGGCGGGCCCGCTCCGGATCGAGCGCGAGACCGCGCATCGCCGTGAGTAGGTTCTCCGGACTGGCGGGGTCGACGAATGTCACCGAGTCTTCCGGGAAGTAGCGCTCGATCACTGGATTACGGAACGTGATGACCGGGATGCCCAGCGCCTCATACTCGAGCGACCTGGCCGTCACGCCCCATCGATCACCCAAACCGCAGAGTCACCTCGTACGCGCTCACGATCATCATACCAGTGCACGTAGAGCGACGGTGATACAGATCGCCTTTCGCCCTGTCCAGCCCCACGCCGGACGGATCGCCGTGCTGCCGTCCCAGGGGCCGGAGCTCTGTGCCGTGACGGTATGCACCGGCCGGTAGAAACTGAATGCCGAGTTGCGGCTCGTGGCGGACTTTGGCGTTTGAGACGCCTGTAGTAAGACCTCTGCCAGATGTCGGTAAGCACCATGACAGAATCGACAGACTAGTGCTCTGGTATCGACCCGCGGCTCATCGGTCGTGATCGCCAATCGCCGCAAGGCGTTCCCCGCGACGCACCGCCGAGCCGACGCTAACAGCGAGGAGTGATCGCAAACCGCACCAGACGCAGCTGACCGCGCCATCACCCTCCTAGCACTTCCCCCTGTGCGCACCTCACCGCACCTGCCCTCACCTCAGCGCGTGCTCTCGAGATCTTCTTCAGCGTCCAGAGCTGAAGATCGCCCCACGCTCAACGCCTATGCCAGCCTAACATCAAACCCTCCCCTCCCTCTCGGCTGTCGCAATCACCTTCAGCATCTGCGTGACCAACGCAGCACGCAATCGGCACTCGCTAGTCATATCCCACTCTCGCTAGCCCACTCACCACTATCAGCAGGTTCATACCTCCGCGCGCATCTCTTCTATGCTGCGCGTAACCCCATTCGCATCAACCTCTGCGTGCTCGCGCATCTCAGCTAATCGCCGCAGCCTTCCAACGCTTGCAGCCCATCTCATGCAGCTATCACACACCTTCATACCATGCGCGCAGCCTTTCACCACCCCAATCACCTCTGCAGTTCATCACGCTGCGCTGTTGCTTCATCTGCCGCCCAAAGCACACGCTTATCGCTTCTATGCTGCGCCCTATGCTGTCGGCGTCTCATCCCGTCACTGTCGCGTGCTCGCGCGCCGTCGTCATCTTTATCTACTCGCGCCCCTCAGTGCCGTAGCGCACGCTCTTCCTCTTCGCTGCGCACCTCTCATCACCCAACATCACTACTGCCCGCTCGCATCCCGCGCTCCACTACCCTGCACCAACTGCACCCCCACACCCCCTACCAATCCACCCGCATCTCCTCTACCCCGCTCCAACTTCCACCGCAGATCTTACGCGTCGGCCAGTCCGGCGGCTTCGTGGTGTACCATAACGACCCGAACTGCGCGGCGCATCCCCGTTCGTCCGAACGCGTTCAATACATACGCTTCAGTGACATCACGTTCATTCGTTTTGCTGCACCTGATCGTCTAATCCTAACGCTCTTCTTCATCTCATCCTCGCCTGCTACCTACCGCTAATCCGCTTCCCGCCGCGTGCGTTCAGCCACGCACCATGCGTCGCAGCACCAACGTCTAGCGCACCCACGTCTACTGCGCCGTCGCCACGCTGATCTTCTCCGTGCTCATCGTGTCTGTCGACGTCGCTCAACCCTGCTCCATCATCATTCGCTTTATGCTTAGCTCCTACTATGCATCACCCACGCTCCCCAACACCTTCTTGACCGTCGGTCGTCCGCCCGGCTTTGCCGCGGCCGCGCCTGGCCACCCTTCACTCACATCTCCACCCATTCACACCCCTCTTCTCTCTGGCTGCTCCCGCCGGGCCGCCATCCGGTCGATCACCTCGAAGTAGGCGAGCTTCTGCTGGTCCCAGGTCATGTGGCCATCACGTCGCTGGCCCGCTCGGCCTGCCGCCGCGCCCGCTCGGGGTCGGTCACCAGCGCCCGCATCGCCGCGAGGAGGTTCTCCGCGCTGGCCGGGTCGACGTAGGTCACCGAGTCCTCGGGGAAGTACCGCTCGATCACCGGGTTGCGGAAGGTGATCACCGGGATGCCCAGCGCGGCATACTCGAGCAGCTTCGTCGGCAGCACCTCGTCGGTCCACGGGTCGCGTTGACTCGGCACGAGGCCGACATTGGCGCGCTCCAGGATCGCCGGCATCTCGGTGATCGGAAGCAGGTCGTCGGCAGGGAGACCGCCTCGACCAGGCCGAGCTCGTGCACCCGGGCGCGCAGCTCCGTCAGTCCGTCGCCGCTGCCGAGGATCTGCAGTCGGGCGCCGGGCACGTCCTGCCGCAACTTGGCCAGCGCCTCGACCGCGTTGACCAGACCGTGCCGGGGAGCGATCAGCCCGTGGTAGCTGAACATGACTTCGTCCGACTCGCGCGGTCGGAACGGGCGCGGCGGGAACAGGCGGGAGTCGGGACGAGTTCATCACGATGCTGACCGGCCGACGGGTCCACTTGCGGATGACTGCTGCGTACGGCTCGTGCACGGTCAGCACCTCGTGCGCGAACGACAGCGCCAGCTCGGTGCTCGCCCGCACGCGCGGTCATCATCAGGCCGCCATCGCGAAACTTCGAGGCGAATAGCCGCTCGGTCAGGTCGTGCACGTCGAGCAGCAGCGGGTACCCCGGCCAGCCGCTGCAGCGACGCCGCGAAAACGACCGCCTCCGGCATGGTGTGGGACTGAACGAGGTCGAACGCCCGCGGTCGGCGAGCATCCACGCCGCCGCATGGGCGAAGAAGCCGCCGTACAGGCTGACGTAGGACTTTGCCGAGTCGCCGCGATACTTGCGGACGGGCGAGTGCACCACCCGCACGTCGTCGATCATCTCCTGACGTGGACGGCCGTCGGCGTGCAGCGCAAGCACAGTCACGTCGTCGCCCCGGGCGGCCAGCGCCTCCGCCTGCCGGCGCACGCGCGGGTTGGCCTCGTACTCGCTCACGATCATCATCCCGATCCGGAGCCGGGCGGCGGCCGCTTTCATGACTCATCCATGCCAGAAGTCAGCCGCCGGACGCTCCAGTAACGGCGATCGAGCGTGCGCGCCCGTACGGCTATAGACCACGGCGCATTTGCACGATCTTGGACGCTTACAGGTTGACTTTCAAGCTAGAGGACTGATGCAGATAACGATCTGTCAGGATGTCGTTACCGAGACGCCGACTTGATGAGTAGTCGGTATGGCGCCGCCGTAGTCCGCCCGAGCGCGAGTGATACGGTGCGAGCGCCGATGGTCGCCCCACGCGGGTGTGACGCTCGTCGAGTAGAGGCTTGTCGCCGGGGGATTTGGAGTTGATCAGCACATGACCGCAGACCAGGCGCAGCGGTCGGTCACGCCCCTTGGCCGTCTCCGGCAATCCCCCCTGGTGCGGATTCTTACCGCAGCTCTGCCGGTCCTACTCGGCGCACTGATCATCGAGATCTGTTTCGAGGCGTGGGTTCAGGAACTCTTCGGTGACCGCCGCCAGACCCTCGACGGGCCTGACGGCGACCTGCCGGGGTGGCCGAAGGACATCAAGAACGGTCTCCTGATCATCCTCTCGCGGTGACGGCTCGCTAAGATCACGTTGGAGCGCCGCTGGCGGGACTTCACGACCCCGGCCGACATCGCGCTCGTCGCGCTCGGCGCCGTCATGGTGGTGGCCGGGCTCGATCAGCGGCAGCCCGCCCACGCTCATCGGCGAGGCGCTCTTCGTGTACTTCCGCGGCGCGATCGTCTTCTATGCGTACGGGCGCTCGCACCCCACCTGGGCGGGGATCAAGCCTCTGCTGTGGGTCGGCGGTGTCCGTGCGTCGGCCATCAACGTCGTGGTCGCCGTTCGTCCAGATGCTCGTCGGCCGCCCGGCGTTCACGCGGCCTCGGCTGGGTCGACCTGCACGTGGGCCGACGATCCACCGGGCCCACGGGCTTCTTCGACCACCCCAACCACCTCGGGCCACGTGCTGGCCATGGTGCGCTCGGGCCTGGTCGCGTGGATGACCGGTCTGCCCCGGCCGAGGCTGGCGGTGGTGGGTCGCGTTCGGCGCGTCGCCCTCGGCCTCGCCGCGACCCAGTCCCGGGAGTCTTTGCTCGGCACGCTCCTCGGCGTCGGTGGTGATCTGGTTCCTGCGCCGGCAGGGCGGCCAAGACCGTCGCCTGGCTGCGCCATCAGTTCTCGTCAGCGTGCTCTTCGCTGGGCCACCTCTTCGCCCGGCCGGAGAACCTCAGCGATGCTCGCGCGCGGCTGGGCGGACTGATCAACGCGCGTCGACGACGCCCAGCGGCACCGAGGACTGCGCGGATTCGAGACCAACGACGATTGCATCAGGCCGGGGAGTCCCAGCCGCGGGAGATCCGGATGCTCTTCTCCCAGCAGGGCGCCGACCTGCTGGCCGACCGTCCGGTGCTCGGCTACGGCGTCGGCCAGTTCGGCGGCATCGTGGCCGAGACGCACGACCCCAACTGGGCAGCCGACCCCCGCTTCGGGCCCGACGGGTTCAACCTGCACGACTACGACGACATCACGGTCGACTCGTTCTGGCTGCACCTGACGGTCGAGACCGGCACGCTCGGACTGATCGCCTATCTCGTGTGGCTCACGTTGCTCGCGCTCCCGCTGATCGAGCTCACCCGACGGCTACGCCGGCCGCCACGGATGGCACCCGCGGGTCCGGCTGCACCGCGCCGAGGCACGCCCGCCGCGGCGTCTACTGGGGGTTGCGGCGATGATCTTCGCGGTGCTCGTCGGATTCCTGTCGCCGTCGCTGGAGGATCCGCTGCTTCCCGATCGCCTGTTCGGCAGTCATGGGGATGGCGTGGGTGATGGCGGCCGATCGAACCCGCCGAGGAAGCGGCCCCGGGCGGCGAGCCAGCGGAAACCACGCGTAGCGGGCGGCCAGCGTCGGCGACCAGTGCGTCACGCCGTCACCGACCGCGCACCCGTTCGGACTTGGCCATAGCCTAGTCGCACGGGCACCATGTGGGTCGGTGCGGAACGACCACATCCCCGCGGACTGCAACGGAAGACGGAGAGACTGGTATGAGCGGCGTAGCCCAGGTCGGATTCGGGTACTGGGGGCCGAACCTGGCCCGCAATCTGAACGCGCATGCCGGCGACCGTTGGCGCTACCTCGTCGAACTCTCCGAAGATCGACGTAAGCAGGCGTCGACTCTCTACCCGCACATCGCTGTGACGGATGACCTGAACCGGGTGCTTGAAGACCCGGCGGTCTCGTCCGTGGTGATCGCCACGCCGGCGCAGACCCACACCGCGCTTGCCCGGCGGGCGCTCGAGGCGGGCAAGCACGTATTCGTGGAGAAGCCGCTGACCGAGTCCGCCGCCGAGGCGATCGAGCTCGCGCGAGACCGCCGACGAGCGGGGCTTGGTGCTCATGGTCGGCCACATCTTCGAATACGTGCCCGCGGTACGGATGATGAAGCAGCTGATCGACGAGGGCGAGATCGGCGATATGCTCTACATCCACTCGCAGCGCCTGAACAACAGCCGGATCGCGAGCGACACGACGACCTACTGGTCGCTAGGCCCGCACGATGTTTCGATCGCCAACTTCCTCATCGGCGCCGACCCGATCTGGGTAGCTGCCCGGGGTGGCACCTACCTCGGCACGGGCGAGGAGGACCTCACCTTCATCACTGTCGGTTACCCCGACAACGTGGTGGCGCACATGCACATCAGCTGGCTCGAGCCGATGAAGACGCGCCGCACGACGGTCATCGGCACGATGCGCTCAATCGTTTACGACGACATGGACGCAGACGCCAAGCTCAAGATCTTCGACAACCCCCACCGCCACGTGAACCCCGATGCGTACGGCGCCTGGCAGTACCGGCTGCAGGAGGGGGCGATGCGTGCGCCGCGGCTAGAGATGATCGAGCCGCTCGGTGCCGAGGTACAGGACTTCCTGCACTGCACGCTCACTGGCGACCGCCCGGTGACCGACGGCTGGAGCGGCGTTCGCGTGGTCGCAGTTCTCGAGGCCGTCGGCACCTCGTTGCGCGCTGGCGGCGCTCAGGTGCCGGTGTCGATCCCGGGGCGCCGCTCATGAGCGAGCCGTCAGGACGGTACGCGCGAATCGGCGCGAACGTGACGCTGCTGCACGGCATCAAGATCGGTGGCCGCACCTGAACCACCGTCCATACCCGACTATGAACGCCGCCACGAACGAACCGGAGTGACCACAGTGTCCGAGAACATCCCCCTCGTCGACCTGAAGGCTGCCTACCACCGTCACAAGGCCGAGATCGACGCCGCGATGCAGGACGTCATCGACAACACCCGGTTCATCCAGGGCCGCGAGGTGGTCGAGCACGAGCAGGCCTTCGCCGCCTTCACCGGCAGCGCATACTGCCTCGGCACCGGCTCCGGCACTGCATCGATCAATCTGGTGCTCGCGGCGCTGAACATCGGGCCCGGCGACGAGGTCGCCGTGCCCGCGCACACGTTCATCGCCACCGCCGAACCCGTCACCTGGCGGGGCGCGCGCCCGCGCTTCGTTGACGTGGACCCTGAGACGGGATGCATGGACCCGGACGCGCTCAAGGCCACTGTGGATGGTGTCGCCGCCGTCATGCCGGTGCACCTCTACGGCCGGCCGGCCGAACTGGAGCCGATCGGGGCCGTGGCTGCAGCCGCTGGGGTTCCGCTGATCGAGGACGCGGCGCAGGCCCACGGAGCCGACTACACCAAAGCCGACGGCACCGTTGTTCGCGCCGGCACGTACGGCATCGCCGGCTGCTTCTCCTACTACCCGGGCAAGAACCTGGGGGCGTTCGGGGACGCCGGGTCGATCACCACCGACCACGCCGACCTGTACGAGTCGATGCGGTTGCTGCGCGACCACGGCAGCATCAAGAAGTACGACCACCGGGTGGTCGGCTTCGCCGACCGGATCGACACCCTGCAGGCGGCCGTACTCACGGTAAAGCTGACGAGCCTGGCCGAGGGCAACGAGAAACGTCGGGCGCTGGCGGCCTCGTACAACGCAAGGCTGACCGGCATCGGTGACCTGGTGCTGCCGCCAGAGACGCCTGGTCGCCGCAGCGTGTACCACCTCTACGTGGTCCGCACGACGCACCGCGAAGCACTCCTCGCGCACCTCAACGCGAACGGGATCGGGGCCGTCATCCACTATCCCGTCCCGGTACACCTGCAACCCGCGTACGCCTTCCTCGGCCACAAGCGGGGCGAGTTCCCGCAGGCCGAGGCGTGGGCCGACGAGTGCCTGTCGTTGCCCATCTACCCGGAGCTCACCGCCGCCCAGCAGGATCGCGTGGTGACCGAGGTGAAGGCATTCTTCGCCGGCGCGGAGTCCGCCCGGTGACAGCAGCCGCGGGAGCTGGCCGACCCGCCGGGGATGCCGTGGGCGACGAGCTTCCGGGTAAAGGACTTCGAATCCTCGCGGTCACGAACATGTGGCCGGAGGGGAACAGTTTCCGTGGCATCTTCGTCCGCGAGCAGGTGGATGCCCTGCGGGCGTTGGGCGCGCACGTGGACGTCGAGGTGGTCGCGCAGGCCCGCGGACGTCGCGACTATCTTCTCGCCGCGCCGAGAATTCGCCGGCGGGTTCGGGACGGCGGCTATGACCTCGTCCACATCCACCACGGCATGGTCGCGCTGGCATGCCGGTTCATCGGCAACGTACCGCGCGTGCTCGGGCTCTACGGTCACGACGTCAACTGGCACTGGCAGCGCTGGATCACCCACCTCGGCTGGGGCGGGGTCGCCGAGAAGGTCTACGTCTCCCGTCGCATGGCCGAAGCCGCCGGTGACCCAGACGGTTGCGTCATCCCCAACGGGGTGGACTTCGAGCTCTTCTCGCCGAGCGATCGCGCCGCGGCGCGTGCGGCGCTCGGCTTCGACGAGGACGACAAGGTCGTGCTCTTTGGCGCCGTCCCGGAAAACTGGGTCAAGGGCTACGACGTATTCACCGACGTCCTCGCCGCTCTGCGCGAACGAGGGTACCGGGTGTGCGAGCTGATCCTGCCCGAGCCGGGACAGACCCGAGAAGGTGTGCGGCCGAAGTTCAACGCGGCTGATGTCCTGCTCTTCACGTCCCGCAAGGGATTCGAAGGCTCGCCCACCGTGGTCAAAGAGGCCACCGCGATCGGTCTGCCCGTCGTCACCTCTGACGTCGGGGATGTGGCGGAGATCCTGGCCGGAGTAACCCCGTCCGCGGTGGTCCCCTTCCCGGAGCCGTGGGGCACGCCCGAGGCGCGGGCACAGTTCACAAAGGACCTGACCGATCGAATGGCACAGACGCTAGACGCCGGGGGCCGGTCCAACGGTCGCGAGCACAACGGTTGGCTGGCCTGGGACAAGATCGGCCGGACGGTGATCGACATGTATCGCGACGTGCTTCGTCGCGCAGACCGCAGCTGACGGGGGAGACACCGTGCGGGTAGTGGTGTGCGGGGGCGCCGGCTTCATCGGATCCCACCTGGTCGACCGGCTCGTTCGCGAGGGTCATCAGGTCACCGTCATCGACGACCTGTCGAACGGACGGCCGGAGAATCTGGCCGAGGCAGTCGAGAGCGGGGCATGTGACCTGGTTCGGCTGAGCGTTCTCGAGCCGGGTCTCAGCGACGCAACGATGGCCGCCAAGCCCGAGGTCGTGTTCAACCTGGCGGCCCAGATCGACGTCAGGCACAGCGTTGCGGACCCGGTCCATGACGCGCTGACGAACGTCGTGGGTACGGTCGCCGTGCTGGAAGCCGCACGGCGGGCCGGCGCCAGAAAGGTCGTGTT
Source organism: uncultured Actinomycetota bacterium (assembly GCA_963773935.1). Taxonomy (GTDB): domain Bacteria; phylum Actinomycetota; class Actinomycetes; order Mycobacteriales; family Micromonosporaceae; genus DATBGZ01. The sequence goes on along the minus strand of CAVZCZ010000008.1, from coordinate 159,387 downwards.
GGCGTCGTCAGTGGCGATCTACGGTCCGCCGTCGACGCTTCCCGTGACCGAGCAGATGCCCACGCAACCGCTTTCTCCGTATGCGACCAGCAAGCTGACCGGCGAGTTGTATCTTCGCCAGTTCTCCGCGCTGCATGGGATCTCGACGACGACTCTCGTGCTGACCAACACCTACGGACCGCGGCAGGCCGCGGGCGGCGAGGCCGGCGCGGTGGCGATCTTCGCCGATGCGATGGTCGACGGTCGGCCGACCCGGATCTTCGGCGACGGCTCGAACACGAGGGACTACCTATACGTGGACGACGCCGTCGACGGCTTCTACCGCGCCGCGGGACCTTCCGGCGACGGACTGCGGCTCAACCTCGCCACCGGTGTCGCGACCACCGACCTCGAACTGCACGAGATCGTGTCTGCATCTGTCGGCGGCGCCGCGCCGCCTCGGTTCGAGCCGTTTCGCTTGGGAGACATCCGGCACATGGTGGTCAGCTCGGAGGCCGCTGCGCTGGCGCTAAACTGGCGTCCTCGCGTGGCGCTGCCTGACGGCGTGGCCCGCACAGTCGAGGCCCTTCGGCGCGCGCGCACGCTGGCGTAGCGGTTTCGGCGCAAGCCCGCAGTCGGCCGCCGAGCCTGGCACGGCTTGCCGTATCCTCGCCGCACCGAGCAGGAGGACTGACCACATGGCCATCCCGACCCAGGCCGCACCACCGAAGTCTGAGCCGGACACCGCGCCGCGGCAGCGAAGGATCATCGGGCTACTCGCGAGTGCACCGGTGGTGGCAATCGCGCTGTGGTTGGCCGCCGCTCCGATCGCCTTCCTGCTGCCAACGGCCCAGCGGTTTGACCCGACGCGGGTACGGTCATGGTCAATGGTGCTAGCGCCCCTATTCCTCGGCGTCGTGATCTTCACGGCGCTGGCGCTCTACCGGCGGTCCCGCTGGCTGGCACCGGCAGCTGCAGCCGGCCTCGCGGTGTGGACGATCTTCATGCTTCGCGTCGCCGTCCGCGGCACTCCGATCCCCTGGGGCGGGCTGGCCGGCGATGCCGGACGGCTCACCGCAGCGGCCACCCGCTACGAGGCGAGCCCCGCCCTCGCCGACGCCTGGATCCCTGGCCTGACTGCCGAGTATCCGCCCTTGTTCCCCTGGCTCGTCGGTCGTACGGCTGCTCTGTTCGACCTCCCGGCCTGGCGCCTGGTTGGCGACTTCGAGATTCTGTTCGTCTCGTTGTCGGTGCTGATCGCATTTCTGCTCTGGCAGCGGCTGGTTCCGGCGTGGGTTGCCTTCGCGATCACGGTGCTGGCACACCTCCCCGCAGTCAGTCCCCACAAGGCGTACCAGGCCGTCACCCTGGCCATCTTCGTGCCCTGGGTTCTGGCGACATTCGGCCGCCCGCCCCGGGGGCGGTTGCATTGGCTGCTGTCGGGCATCCTGGCTGGCCTGATCGTGCTCACCTATTACGGTTGGATGGTCTGGGGAGCCGCGGCGATTGTGGTGCTCGCCTTCTGGGTGTGGCGATCTGAGCCGAACCGGGGTGCGTACCTCCGATATCTGGCCAAGGTTGTCGCGGTCGCCGTCGCGGTCGCCTCGTGGTACCTCGTTCCGTACATCTGGTCGGCGCTCACCCAACCGGGCCAGACCGTCGGGGATCTGAACCCAGGCGGCGAGATGACCAACGACATGTTCTCGTTCCTGGACGGCGCGCCCTTCCTGCCACTGGCGATCCTGCAAGTGATCGGCTTCGTGGGACTCGTGTGGCTGCGGCGCACCGTATGGTGGGCACCGCCACTGCTCGCCCTGTTCCTGTCGGCGCTGCTGTTCCGGTTCGCCTTCACCGCCTACTTCGTGGCGACCGAGCACAGCGCCCTGGCCGGGTACACGCCGCGGCTGTACGGCACGGTCCTGGCCATAGCCGGCGTTCTCGTCGTCGTGCACGCCACTCCGCAGTTGCTCAAACGGCTGGAGTTGAACCCGCCCCGTGACGTCGTGGTCCTTGGACTCGCACTGCTGGTCGCGTGGTCCGGCTACACCTTCAGCCGGGACTGGATGCCTGGCTCCAGCGGCCGATACTCCGACCTCACCGCCCTGGCCCTGCGGGAGCCTCGGACCGACGCCCCCGAGCTCTACAACGAGGCGCCGTTCACACCAACAGAGTGGTTCCCGGTGGACGCCATCCGGTCGACCGTCGAGCGGGTCTACGGAACTGGTGCCAACACGCACGTCAGCCTGTCAGCCGACGAACGCCTCTATGCGTATCTGCCATGGCCGGGGTACTCGCTGACCGAGCGTGGCGGTGCGCCAGCACGTGCTCTGATCAACGACCGGTACGCGGAGATCAGCAAGCTCGTCGGGACCAAGGACCCGGCCGCGTTCACCCGAGCCTCGGCTAACACTGCATTCGGCCCGATCGATGTATTCGTGCTGCGTAAGGGCGAGTTCGGTTGGGAGTATCTGAAGAACTACGGATGGGGGGACCGCTACCTCACCGAGATCTTCTCGCCGAGTCAGTTCAGTCAGGCCGACTGGACCGTCACCAACATCACCGGCAGCAACTTCGTGGTCGTCATCCGGCGTCCGTAACAGCACCACGCCGCCGGGCCAACCCAACGAACTCACGGAGGTGCCGGTGCAGCACGGCCGCGCCGGCGGCGGCGAAGACGAGGGCGAGTCCCAGATCAAGCAAGACTCGGACCGCGCCGGAGAGAGGCAGGCTGTCCACCAACAGGGCCAGGATCAACGCTGCGGAGACGACGGCCATTGAGCGGATCATTGGGCCGGCCCAGTCCATGTCGTACCGGCGCCAGGCGGCGATGACAGGCCCGGCAGTGCCGGCGCCGACCGCGATCAGGTAGGCCGTACCCACACCGGCGCTGCCGAACCAAGTGCCGAGCGGGATCAGCAGGGCGAGACCCACCAAGCTGCCCGCAACCGCCGAGAACACGGGTATCCGGACCTCGCGGCGGGTACCGCTGGACAAGACGTTGACCGCGGCCACCTGAATCACCGCCAGGTACGTCGCCGCGAGCAGCACCTGCAACACGGCTGCACCCGGGGCATAGGCGGTACCGAAGAAGAGAACCATCACGTCCCGGGCGACGAGGATGCCAACCGCGAATATCGGTGCCAGCAGCACGAGCAGCGCTCGAGTGGAGATGTCGGCGTGCCGTCGTACCGCGTCGACGTCGCCCGCGCCATGGGCCCGGGCCATCTCCGGGAACAGTGCCATACCCAGCGCCCGGGGAAGGAAGTACAGCGGAGCCACCAGGGTCACACCAGCCGCGAAGTAGGCGACCTCGACGGCGCTGGTGAACCAGCCGGCGAGCAGCGGGAGCAGCTGCAGCAGGCCGGCGCTGGCGAGGCCACCGACGCTGGCCAGGCCCACGTACCCGGCCATCTCCCGGCGGTCGGCCACACCCAACCGCGCGCGTTGCTCATGCGGCCGAGGTCGCAGCACCCAGGCGGCACCCGCCATCAGCACCGCGTAGCCAACGATGAGCGGAGCCAGGTAGGCGTGCGAACCCGACGCCACCACGGCGATGGTGGCCGCCACGGCGACGACGGATCCGGCGATCTCCAACCAGGTGTACGGCAGCACGCGGTCAAAGCCGTACAGCGCACCCTTGGCAACGCCGTACATCGAGAACACCGCGGTAAGTAGGGCCACCCCGATCGCGCCCGAGAGCGAGACGTGCAGCACGAGGGCCGCGAACGCGCCGACCAGCGCGCCTATGCCCGCCGCGCAGGCCAGACCGACGAGCGTGAGCAGCCGATGCGCGGCGCGGGCCGCGGCCGGGTCGCCCTTGCCGCGGTGGAACGGGATGAACTTCGATGCAGCGCTGGATAGCCCGCCGGGTAGGAACAGGCTCGCCGCCATGGCCAGACCGATCAACGTGCCGACCTCGGCGAACGTCTGCTTGTCTGTGGCCCGGCCCACCAGTGAGCCATGGATCAGGCGGGTACCACCGAGCGCCACCAGCCCGACCATCGAGAGCAGACCGGACCGGACCACCGCGGACCGGCGCCCGCCGAGGCCGGCCGGAGTGGGTGGGGAGATAGCCGGGTCGGACACGTCCTTGAGGGTACCTATGGCTGCAGTCCGTACTAGCGGAGCAGCTTCGACATGCGGCGGTCGGCCAGCGGCTTTCCCCCGGTCTGGCACCCGGGACAGTACTGCAGGCTCGAATCGGCGAATGAGACCTCCCGGATCAGCTCGCCGCACACCGGGCACGGCAACCCGGTGCGGTTGTGTACCAGGAGCCCGGACCGCTTCTCCCCCTTGAGACTGGCGGCGCCCTGACCCACTGACCGCGCCACCGCGTCGGTCAGCGTGACCTGAGTCGCTTCATACAGCGCGGCCATCTGCGCGTCGGTGAGCCGGTCCGTGATTGCGAACGGCGACAGCTTCGCGCGGTGCAGGATCTCGTCGGAGTACGCGTTGCCGACTCCGGCCAGAACCTCCTGATCGGTGAGCACGCCCTTGACCTGACCCCGGCGGCTACGGATCCGGGCTGCGAACGTCGCTTCGTCGGCCCTGAGCGCATCCGGCCCGAGTTTGGCCACCCCGGGCACCTGCTTCGGATCCCGGACCAGATAGGCCGCCAAACGCTTCTGGGTGCCCTGCTCGGTGAGGTCGAAACCACCACCGGTGTCCAACCGCACCCGCAAGGCAATCGGGCCCTTCCCGGGCTTGAGCGGAGCCGGCGGAAGTGCATCGCGGTAGTGCAGCCAGCCGGCCCGGGACAGGTGCACAACGAGATGCAGATCACTCTGGACGGCGAGATCGAGGAACTTGCCGAATCGGCCCGCGCCCGAGACCTGCCGACCGTGCAGCGCAGTGGGTGGCGGATCGAAGGTCTTCAGCGCGCTGATCGCGGCTACATCGACCCGGGTGATCTCGCGACCGACCACCCGCTCGCGAAGATCCGCAGCGAGCGCCTCAACCTCGGGCAGTTCGGGCACCCGGCAACCGTACCTGTTGTTGGCTTGTCGGTGCTGGTGACGCGATTCGGGGGCTCATCCGCGCGGATGAGCCCCCGAATCGGGTTCGCGGGGCCGGTCAGCCCGGTCGGCCGAAACTGTGGATGGGCGACCGGTCCATTTCCGTCATGCGCACCACGTCGCCGGCCATGGGTGCCTGCATCACCTTGCCGTCACCGACGTAGATGGCGACATGGTGCAGGTCGCTGTAGTAGAAGACCAGATCGCCGAGTTGCAGGTTGGCGCGGTCGACGTAGGGCATGGACCGGCGTTGGGCCGCCGCGTTGTGCGGCAGGTAGACGCCAACCTGTGCCCACGCCCTCAGGGTCAGGCCCGAACAGTCGTAGGAGTTCGGTCCGGCTGCCGCCCACACGTACGGCTTGCCGGCCTGCGCGCACGCGAATGCCGCGGCCTGGTACCCGGGGGTCGGGGCGTAGGTCGCTGGACAGGGCCAGGGCCGGTATGACCCGGTGCCGCCGGTGGTGCCGTACGCGGCCCGGCGCAGCCGCTGCAGCTCGTCCAGGCGGCCCTCGATGGTCGCCTTCTTCGCGGCGAGGTCCTTGTCCTGGGCGGCGAGTTCCACGACGAGCTGCGTCGATCGGTGCCTTCTGCACGTCGTACTGCGCCTTGAGGTCGAGCACGTCGTGCAGTTCCCGCTGCTGCGACCGGGAGAGCGCGTCCAAAAAGGACAGCCGATCGGCGAACGCCTGCGGCGACCCGCCAGCCATGAGGGCCGCGAAGCTGCTGGCCTCGGAACCGCGGTAGACCTGCGCAGCCACTGCGCCGACCCGCTCCTGCGCCTCGGCGAGCTGGGCCTCCAACGGAGCGATGGTGGCCTGGAGCTCGGCCTGCTTGGCCAGATTCTGCTGGTACTTCTCGTGCACCTCGTTGTAGTGCTCGATGAGTGGCTCGGACTCCTGCCAGACCTGAGCGATCTGGGCCTCGATCTCGGTGACCGTGGGGTCGGCGCGCGCCTCCGATCCGGGCATCATCACGAAGGTGAGGGCGGCGACCGCACTCGCGGCCACCGACGCCCACCGACGGCGATTCCACGGCCGGAGTGCGAGGTCGGGTCCCTGCACTCGGGGGGATACCACGCGTGTCCAACTCCTTCTTCCCACACCGCCGACCGGGTGAGCTCATGGTTGCGCGCCGTCGCGAAAGCGGATCGGCGCTTGACCGGCTACTGCCGCGGATTTACCGCATTGAATTCTCTGAGTCCCGGCTCGCTTTGGACCACGGCCGATTTCTCGACGGCCGAGTAGGTCGACCCACGCCCGCGAGAGCAGCGACGGCGATCGATGGATCCTTGGCGATGAGGCGGCGTCCGCCTGCGGTCGGGGGTCGACCATGCGACAGCCGGACGAGGAATTACATTAGGAGCGAATAGCGATCTAGGCAAGCAATGAAACGCGAAGAATTGTTAATCGCACTATTCAGTCACCGATTTTCGGCACGGTCCGTGACCAAATCGTTGCCTAATGTAGGCCGATTCGCGATCGGATGCCGCGCGGAGCCGTTAGGTCGCTTTTGAACGTATTGCGGCGTTGTCAGCATCGGGCACCAGCACGCCGATCACGTCGTGCAGGGTGAGCACGCCCAACGGCGTCCGGCCGTCGCTGACCAGGACGATGTGGCGCCGGTCGCGGCGCATGGCGAGGAGCAGGTCGCCGAGAACAAGTCCAGGACCGACCACATCGAGCGGCCGGACCAGCCGGCTCGGAATCGCGTCCAGCCTTCCCGGCAGTCCGATCGCGTCTTTGACGTGGACAAAGCCGATCACCCGCCGGCTTTCCTGGTGCACGACCGGGAACCTCGACCGACCCGTGCGCGCCGCCAACACCTCCAGCTCTGCGGGCGTGACCTCCGCCGGCACCGTCGTCACCTCCGACCAGTGGCGCATCGCATCGGTGGCGGTGATGGTCCGAAGCGCCAGCGCGCCTTCGATGCGGGCGTGCTCCTCGGGCGCCAGCAATCCTTCCGAACGGGCCTGGGTGACCAGGTTGGCCAACTCGTCGGCGGTGTAGACGGTCTTCACCGCGTCGGTTGCCTCGATCCCCCACCGGCCCAGGATCGACGCCGAGATCCACTTGAGCGCCACCAGCAATGGTCTGGTGGCCAGGCAGAACGCGAGCATCGGCGGGCCGAGCCAGAGCACTGCCGCTTCCGGGCCGGCCAGGGTCAGGTTCTTCGGCACCATCTCGCCGACGACGGTGTGCAGGAACACGACAACGCCTAGTGCCAACGTGAAGGCAACGGGGTGGATGCGCCGACTCCGGCAGCCCGATTGCGTGGAACGGCGCCTCGATCAGGTGCGCGAACGCCGGCTCGGCGATCGCGCCGAGCCCCAAGGAGCAGATGGTGATGCCGAGTTGGGCGCCGGCGATCATCAGCGGGACGTCGTTCATCGCCCGCAGTGCCGCCCGGGCCCGCCGACTCGTCGCGCCCATCGGTTCGACCACGGTACGGCGGGAGGCGATGATGGCGAACTCGCTGCCCACAAAGAACGCGTTGCCGAGCAGCAGAGATGATCACCAGCGCGAACTCAATCATCGCCGGTCTCCGGTGCCACTACGCGGACCCGTTCCACCCGGCGCCGCTCCACCTCGATCACGGTGAACTCCCAGCCGGTCTCCTCGACCGATTCCCCGGCCACCGGGATATGGCCGAGCCGGGCCATGAGGAATCCGGCCAGCGTCTCGTACGGCCCCTCCGGCAACCGGAAGCCGGTGACCTCGAGGAGTTCGTCCTCGCGCAGTACGCCGTCGACGAGCCAGGTCCGCGGGCCGGACGAGACGGTGACCGCGGCGCCCGAGATGTCCGCCGCCCCGGTCGCTGCCTCCGCATCGGCGTCGACGACCGGCACCGGCGCCAGGGTGGACAGGATCGGCTCCACCGCGTCGTGCTCGTCGGCGATGTCGCCGACCAGTTCCTCGACCAGGTCCTCGATCGTGACCAGGCCGTCCGTACCGCCGTACTCATCGACCACGATCGCGACGTCGGCGCCGGCGTGCTGAAGCATGGCCAGCACGCCGTCCAGGTCGAGTGACTCCGGCACCAGCACGGCCTCCCGCGCGACGGTCGCCACCGCGGTCGTGGCCCGGGCACTGACCGGCACGCCGAACGCATCGATGACAGTGATGACGCCAACGATGGAGTCCACAGTGTCCACATAGACCGGAAACCGGCTCTTCCCGGTCTGCCGAGCGAGCTCGAGCATCGCCTGCACGGACTCGGTGGCAGCGATGCCAACGACGTCCACCCGGGGCGTCATCGCTTCTGCCGCGCGCTTCTCGGCGAACCGGATGGTGCGGCGCAGTAGCACCGCGGTCTCCTCGGGCAGCGCGCCCGCCTTTGCCGAGTACGCCGCCAGCAGTCCCAGCTCCTCGGGCGACCGGGCGCTGCGCAGCTCCTCCTGCGGCTCCACCCCGAGTCGACGCACCACCCAGTTCGCGGATCCGTTGAGCATCCGGATCAGCCACGTGAAGACGGCCGAGAAGAGTTGCATCGGCCCAGCGGTCCAGCCGCGCCGTAGCGCATCGGCCGCGCGAGCGCCGCGTTCTTCGGGACCAGCTCACCGAAGAGCATCGACAGCAGCGTGGCCAACCCCAACGCCAGGAACCCGGCGATCGCGTTGGCCGCTCCGCCGAATGCGGTCAGGATCGGCCGGAACAGGGTCGCGAACGCCGGTTGGGCGAGGTAGCCCGTCAGCAGCGCGGTGATGGTGATGCCGAGTTGCGCACCGGAGAGGTGGAAGGTGAGGTGGCGCAAGGCCCGCCGTACGGTCCGAGCGGTAGTGTCACCGGCCTGCGCGTCCCGGTCCACCTCCGCGCGGTCCACAGTGACCAGAGAGAACTCCGCAGCCACGAAGAACGCGTTGCCGGCGGTGAGCGCCACGAACGCGAGCAACGGCAGAACTACCGCAAGCACTCCGGCGTCGATACTCCCTCACCCCGGATGGAATTGTTCCACAGCGCTGCGCTCCGGTCGGCTGGCACATCCCTTCGCGCCCGCGATCGCTGTCCCCGCCACGCCGACGACACGCCGTACCAACGGTTCACGGGGATCATGGCGCAAGATCACTGGGTACGCCAGCGACGCGAGTCACGCCTACCGGCGGACACTCCGGTGCACGGCGATCATCGAGGGCGCACGATGGGCCTTCTGGGCTATTTGGGGGTTGTCCGGGTCGGCAAAAGGCGTAATGCTGTCGATCACGGCGATTGCCCTGGCGGAGGTGGGCGTGCGCGAAATGATGCTCGGCATGGTCGTGATCGGCGTTGTCGTCGGCGTCCTTCTGGGCCGCAATACCGAGCGCGCGCGGCGCACCTACAAGGACTGGGACGCCGCGAAGACGGCGCTGAAGAAGGGGCGAAGCATCGCCCTGGGCGAGATGGGTAAGGCCGCCGTGACTATCCTCATCATCGCCGCTGTCCTGATTGGACTCTTCCGGCTTGCCATGGACGGTGGAGCCGCCACCCCGTGAAGTGCACCAATGTGATCAGACGCTGGGCTTGACCGCCCGCAGCAGCACGGTGGCGACGTCGACGACCTCGACACCCTCGGCCTCGCCGTCGGACTTCTTCTGGGTCACGCCGTCGTTGAGCATGGTCAAGCAGAACGGGCAGGCAGCGGCAATCGTCTTGGCTCCGGTCCCGATGGCCTCCTCGACCCGCTCCACATTGATCCGCTTGCCGATCCGCTCCTCCATCCACATGCGAGCGCCGCCGGCACCGCAGCAGAACGAGCGCTCCGCGAACCGCTCCATCTCGATGAAACCTTGAGACGGTGCACGCTCGGTCTCGTCCGCCGGCGTGACCGCGTCGAGAAGGTCACGCGGCGGAGCGAAGATCCGGTTGTGCCGCCCGAGGTAGCACGGATCGTGATAGGTGACGCCGCCCTCGAGTGGCTTGACCGGGGTGAGCTTGCCCGAGCTGACCAACTGGGCCAGGAGCTGAGTGTGGTGGACCACCTCGTACGCCCCGCCGATCTGGCCGTACTCGTTGGCCAGCGTGTTGAAGCAGTGCGCGCAGGTAGCGACGATCTTCTTGGTCTCCTTCTCGCCGAAGGCCTCGTTGAGCGTCTCGACGTTCTGCTGCGCGAGCATCTGGTAGACGAACTCGTTGCCCATCCGGCGGGCCGGGTCGCCGGTGCACGTCTCGCCCTCGCCGAGAATGGCGAACGAGACACCGGCCTCGTTCAGCAGCGTCGCCACCGCGCGGGAAGTCTTCTTGGCCCCGTCATCGAAGGCGCCCGCGCAGCCGACCCAGAAGAGGTACTCGAAGTCCTCCGCCTCGCCCACCCGCGGCACCGGGAAGTCCAGACCCTTGGTCCAGTCGGCCCGGGTGTTCGGTGGTGCACCCCACGGGTTCCCCTTGTTCTCCAGGTTGCGCAGCATGACGCCGGCCTCGGCCGGGAAGTTCGACTCCACCAGCACCTGGTAGCGACGCATGTCCATGATGTGGTCGACGTGCTCGATGTCGACCGGGCATTGCTCGACGCAGGCGCCACAGGTCGTACACGACCAGAGCACGTCCGGGTCGATGACGCCGCCCTCCTCGGCGGTGCCGACCAGCGGTCGCAGCGCCTGCGCGGGGCCGGAGCCCACGACCCGCGGGAACCCGGCACTCCGGTCACGCCGTGCACCGTGCTCCGCGCTCGGCCAGCAGGTCGCCAGGGACACGTCCGAGCCGGGCGTCTCCGCGCCACCGATGAGGTACGGCGCCTTGGCGAAGAGGTGGTCCCGCAGATCCATGATCACAAGCTTCGGGGAGAGCGGCTTGCCCGTGTTCCAGGCCGGACACTGCGACTGGCACCGCCCGCACTCGGTACAGGTGGCGAAGTCGAGCATGCCCTTCCAGGTGAAGTCCTCGATCTTGCCGCGGCCGAAGATGTCGTCCTCGCCCGGATCCTCGAAGTTCACCGGCTTGCCGCCGGACTCGATCGGCAGCAGGGCTCCAAGCCCGTGCGGCAGCCGCTTCGTGGCGACGTTGATCGGCGCGAGCGCGATGTGCAGGTGCTTGGAGTACGCCACGATGACCAGGAACGCCATGATCACCAGGATCTGGGCGAGCACGAAGATGGTCTCGATGACCTCGTTGGCGGTGTGGCCGAGCGGCTCGAGCGGGATCGCGGTGAGCTTGGACGCAAAGGCCCACCAGGTGTCCCCGAACGGGAAGACGCCCGTGTTGATCTGCGCGCCGCGGTAGATCAACAGCGTGAGGATGACCAGGAAGATCATGCCGAGGATCTGCCAGGCTGCGCCGAGGTGCGAGCCGTAGAAGCGCGACGAGCGCTCGATCTTCTCCGGGTCCTGCCTGGCGGCGCAGGATCGCGAAGGTGACCAGGCCGGCCAGCACCGCGACGGCGAAGAAGTCCTCCAGGAAGCCGACCAGACCCCACCGGCCGATCAGCGGAATGTGGAAGTCCTTGTCGAACAGCGCCCCGTACGCCTCGACGATCGTCAGACCGAGGATCAGGAAGCCCCAGAACGTGAACGCGTGCGCCAACCCCGGCACCGACCACTTCAGCAGCCGCTGCTGGCCGATCACCTCGCGCACCTGCGGTCAACAGCCGGCGCACCGATGTCCTGGGTGCGGCCGGTCGCTGGCTGTCCGGAGCCGATCAGGCGGTAGAGCCACCACACCCGGCGCCCGGCGATCGCGAATGCGATGGCGGTGCCGCCCAGACCGATGACCAGGCGCAACCACATGGGCGTCCTCCGTATGTGACGGGTAGTTGTACGTACGAAGAGACTAAGCCTTCTCGTTACTGGCAGGTAACGTGATCTGACTCGCACCCGGACCATACCGACCGTTAAGGCACGGTCGGTGCACCTGTAGCGGTGGCCCTGGAGCCGATCCGTCCTCGCCACTCGTTCCTCGCGGCTCGGACTCCTCGGCAAGTAACACGGGAAACCCCCTGGTTGGTTATCCACACCGTGTGGATGACGATGGGGATAACTACACGCGTGTAATTCGAGCCCGGCAGGCGGGACGGCTGGCTAAGCCCCGCCGCACCAACCGCGAGCGGTCAGCGCCACTTCGACAGAACGGCGAGGGCTGCAACCATGGCGCCGAAGCCGATAACCAGGTTCCAGTACGCCAGATCCGCCAAGAAGGCGAACGACTCGCCGAGGTCGAACCACTGGCCGGTGAGGTAGTAAACGACCAGCCACGCAATGGCGAAGACGATCAGACCAACCGCGGTGGCCGGCACCCAGGTCGGGCTGGGCTTCTTCGCGGCAGCGGCGGCCTGCGGCCGCAGCTCCGCCGGCGGCGTGTAGATCTTCTTCTTACGGACTGTCGACTTCGGCACGGCGTTCTCCTGACGGGGGCTTTGGTGGCCACCAGCAGGATCGCGAACCCGCGACCCTGAATAATGGTCGTACGCAAGCGTAGTCAACGCTTCGTGCGGGCGCAGGAGGGGGCGTGGCGGAGAACACATCCGGCGCTGACCCGGCGCCCTTCACGACCGAGCCCGAGGCCCGCCCCGACGTACCGGGACGCGGGCGTCGCTGGCGCTGGGCTGTGCTCGTGCCCGTGGTGGCTGCGTTGGCCGGTCTGTTGTTCACCACCACGGCCAACACCGCCGCCGGCACCCGGCTCCGCGATGACCGCCGCCCCGAGCTGACCCGGGTGATCGAAGAACGCCAGGATCAGGTCGCTGAGCAGAGCACGGTCGCCGCCGGTCTACAGGCCGAGATCGACCGGATCACCGCCGGCGAGGGCATCTCCGACGGCCGGATCGCCGAACAGCAGCAGCGCGCCGACGCCGTGCGCAGTGCCGCCGGGATGATCGCGCTGCACGGCCCCGGCATCCGGGTGGTACTCGACGACGCGCCGAGGCGAGCCGACGGTGCCCTGCCGGCCGGTGCCCGTCCCGACGATGTCGTCGTGCACCAGCAGGACGTCCAATCGGTGGTCAACGCGCTCTGGGCCGGTGGCGCCGAGGCGTTGGTGATCATGAACCTTCGAGTGATCTCCACGAGCGCGGTGCGCTGTGTCGGAAACACGCTTCTACTACACGGCCAGGTGTTTTCGCCCCCATTTGAGATCCGTGCGATCGGCGAGATCGGCAGAATGCACGTCACACTGGATGCCGACCCGGGGGTACGTGCCTTCCGGGACTCGGCGGACGCATATGGCTTGGGGTATGTAGTGCAGGATCAGGAAGACATCGTCGCGCCGGCGTACGCCGGTGCGGTAACACTCGACCACGCGACCGCGGTCCGATAGGTTCGCCCGGCGATGACCATCAACTCCTCCGCCCCACGACGGCGACCAGACGACGACGCCACCCGGGTGATCCCCGCGGTGCCGAACGGCATGCCGAACCGGGCGCCGAACGGGGTGCCGAACCGCGCGCCGAATGCGGTGCCGGACCTCGACCAGACGCAGGCCATACCGCCGGTGCCCGTTGCCGCGGGCCGGTATGGCCAGCGCGCCGGCAACGCAATGGACCAGACCGCGGTCATCCCCGTCGTGGCCCCGGGTGGCGACGCTACCGAGGTCATCCCGGCGGTACGGCCCGATGGGCCCGGGGCGGGCGGCGACGGGACCGGCTCGGTCGACCCCGCCCGCCGTTTCCGTCGCAAGGACGACACCGGATTCCTCCTGTTGGGGCGGGTCCGCGCGTACGACAGCAAGCCCGGCGCCGAAGGCTACCGCGGTCGCCACGGCGACATCATCCCGCTGACCGAGGCATCGCCGGCCCGCAAGATATTCCACGTCATCGGCGAAGTGATGATCACGTTCGGGCTGGTGCTGCTGCTCTTCGCCGGCTACGAGATCTGGGGCAAGGCAGCCATCGTCGAGGGCCACCAGGCCGACCTCGACGCCCAACTGGAGCAGGACTGGGGCGGCCGACCGTGGTCGTGCCCCCCGTTGACCCGTCAGCGAGCTCCAGCCCGACCCAGGCCGCGCCGCCACCGATCCCGCCCGGCGGTACGCTCGGCCGGCTCTACCTGCCGCGCCTGGGCAAGTACTGGGTCGTCGTGGAGGGCATCGAGCCGCAGGACATCGCGTACGCGCCCGGGCACTATCCCGACTCTGCGCAGCCCGGGGAGATCGGCAACTTCTCCGTGGCCGGCCACCGCAGTCCGGCCATCTTCTGGGACCTCGACCAGATGCGGGCGGGTGACGCGGTCGTCGTCGAGACGCGCACCACGTTCTTCATCTACCGGGTCACCAGTCTCGCGATCGTGGCACCCACCGCCGTCGAGGTGGTCGCGCCGGTGCCTGGACAACCCGGTGCGGCCCCGTCCGACGCGATGCTGACCCTCACCACCTGCAACCCGAAGTGGGACAACTACCAGCGGCTGATCCTGCACGCGAAGCTCGATCACAGCATGCCGCGGTCGGCCGGTCGGCCAGGCGAGCTCGGCGGATAGGGGGTCAGGATGTACTCGTGGATCTTTCGCAAGCTGCCCTTCGGCGTGCCCGGCAAGCTCATCGGGTCGGCCCTGCTGATCGCGATCACGGTCGCCGTACTCTGGTTCTGGGTTTTCCCGGCCGCCGAGCCGCTGCTCCCGTTCGATGACGTACAGATCACCGACGGGCAGTAGCCGTACCGTCTGGATAGGACTGTCATGCGTGTGCTCGTCATCGACAACTACGACTCGTTCGTCTACAACCTGGTGCAGTACCTCGGCCAGCTGGGCGTCGAGTCCGACGTGTACCGCAACGACGAGATCACCGTGGCCGAGGTTGGTCGCCTCAAGCCCAAGGGCGTTCTGCTCTCGCCGGGTCCGGGTACGCCCGACCGCGCCGGGGTCATGCCGGCACTGATCAAGAAGTACGCCGACACTGTCCCGATCTTCGGCGTGTGCCTCGGCCACCAGGCGATCGGGGAAGCGTTCGGCGGCGTGGTGACCCGGGCGCCGGAGCTCCTGCACGGCAAGACATCACAGGTCACCCACGACGGCGTGGGCATCCTGCGCGGGCTGCCGGATCCGTTCACAGCCACCCGCTACCACTCGCTCGCGGTGGTCGAGACCACCCTGCCGGACGAGATCGAAGTGACCGGCCGCACCGCCGATTCCGGTCTGGTCATGGCGATGCGGCACCGCACCCTGCCCCTGGAAGGGGTGCAGTTCCACCCCGAGTCGGTGCTCACCCAGGGCGGGCACCTCATGCTGGCGAACTGGCTCGACGCGATCGGCTACTCCGCCGCGCTCGAGCGGGCGCCCGACCTCGCCGCCGAAGTCGAGGCGCGCCGAGTCGCCGCCTTCGCCTGAGCGCCGTCCGTGCCGCGCCCACCCGGCCAGCTCCACGTCGCGCAATTGGTCACCAATTGGGCCGTTTCAATGTTGATCAAGCCCAATTGGTGACCTATTGCGGCGGCCGTGTAGGTCGTCGGTCGATCAGGGCGGGCCGGCGACGGGGACGGGCTGCCAGTCGGGCTCGGGTCTACGTACTCGGCGACCGTGATCCGGATTGTCGTGGTCGCCGGGTCCCGCGGCGTGCCCTCCGCCGGATCCTGGAGGATCACCTTTCCGTCCTGCGCCTGGTTGGTCGTGTTCATCTTGAGCACCTGGATGTTCGCCAGCTTGAATCCAGCGCTGGTCAGCACGGCCTTCGCCTGGCCCTCGTCGTAGCCCTTGTTGGCCACGCCGGGGACGAGCTTCAGGTTGCCCTTCGAGATCCTCACGATCACTTCGGTGCCTTGATCGACCTCTGTGCCCGCGGCCGGCGAGGTTCCGATCACAGTCCCCTGGGGCGCTACGTCGTCAACGAGCTCGGGCTTCGGTTCGAGCTTCAGGTTGCGTGAGCTGCGGCCTCCGCGTCGGCCTGCGGCCGGTCGACCAGGATCGGCACGTTCACCTTGCCCGGGCCGGCGCACCAGTCGTAGCGAATCGTCGAGCCCTCATCGACCTGGGTCCCGGGACCGGGTTCTGCGACATCACCTGGTTGGGCGTGCAGTCAAGGCCGGGGACGGCTCTTGGATCGGCCCTTGAGTCCGTTGTTGCTGATGCAGGACGTCGGCCTGCTCGTTGGGTCTGGTTGACCAGGTTCGGAACCGTCTTCTTGCCCGGCTGCTGCGACACGATGAGGCCGGCGACGAGAGCAACCACGGCGAGCACCGCGAGCGCGGTCAGCCCCGCGATAGCCCAGCCGGACGTACGCCGACGGGCGCCGTGCCCGTTGCGCGGCGGCATCGGACCGCCCGGGCCGATGCGCTGAGTCCGGTCCGAGGCCGGGATGACCGGCTCGGCGTAGACCGGCCGCCCCGCGGCGGCGCGCAGCAGGTCGTTGCGCATCTCGCCGGCGCTCTGGTACCGGTTCACCGGGTTCTTGGCCAACGCCTTGAGCACCACGGCGTCCACCGGCGGCGGCACATCGCGGTTGAGCAGACTCGGCGGCTTGGCGTCCTCCCGCACGTGCTGGTACGCGACGCTCACCGGGCTGTCGCCGACGAACGGCGGCTGTCCACAAAGGAGCTCGTACAGCACGCAGCCGGTGGCATAGACGTCGCTGCGGGCATCCACCGACTCCCCGCGCGCCTGCTCCGGTGACAGGTACTGCGCGGTTCCGATCACAGCGGAGGTCTGCGTCATCGTCGACGCACCGCTGGCCAGCGCCCGGGCGATGCCGAAGTCCATCACCTTGATCTGGCCGGTCTGGGTCATCATCACGTTGCCGGGCTTGATGTCCCGGTGGATGATCCCGTGCCGGTGGCTGAACTCGATTGCCGAGCAGATCTCGGCGGTGATCTCCAGCGCACGCCGCGGCATCAGGCGACCCTCGATGCGCGAGGACCTCCTTGAGGGTGCGGCCGTTGACGAACTCCATGACGATGTACGGCAGCGTCTCGCCGCTGGATCCGCGCTCCTCGCCGGTGTCGTAGACGGCGACGATCGCGGGGTGGTTCAGCGACGCCGCGTTCTGCGCCTCCCGACGGAACCGCAGCTGGAACGTGTCGTCCCGGGCCAGGTCCGTGCGCAGCATCTTGATCGCCACGTCCCGGCCCAGCCGCAGGTCACGCCCGCGGTGCACCTCGGCCATGCCGCCGTACCCCAGCAGCTCGCCGACCTGATACCTCCCTCCGAGGAGGCGGGCCTGCGTCATTGTCCGAATCGCCCTTCACTGTTCGTCCCACCGGCCGACGACGGTGGCGCTGCCACCGTAGACGGCACTCCCAGCGTTTGACCCTGCGTGTTACCCGCCTGGCGCAGGAACGCGAGGCCCGCACCGATGCAGATCGCGACCAACACCACAGCCACGATGATCGCCACCACGGTCCCGGCGCCCATGCCCCGACGCGGCTGCGGCACCGGCGTCTGAAGGTACCCAGGCACTGGTTGGCCTCGCCCGTAGCCGGCGGGCACCGCGCCGGCCGTACCGCCCCGGTTCGTCGACGGCGCCAGCACCCGGGTACCCGGAGCCGGTGCACCGGTCGTCGTCGGCGCGGGCGCATTGGGACGCGCCGACCCGACCGGGACTGGCGGGCTGGTCGCACCCAGCTCGGCCGCGGCCCGGCGTGCGACCTGCCCGAACGCGGCCGCGTTCGGCCACCGCGCCGCGGGCTGCTTGGCCATGGCCCGCTCCACGATCACCCGTACCGACGGCAGGAATGTCTCCCGGCAGTGGCGGCGGCGCTTCGCGGACATGGCGCATCGCGATCTCAAGCGGTTGCTCGCCCTCGAACGGCCGGTGGCCGGCCAGGCACTGGTAGGCCACCACGCCAAGCGCGTACACATCAGACAGCTGACTGGCCTGCTCACCCATGGCCTGTTCGGGCGAGATGTACGAGGCGGTGCCCAGCACCGATCCGGCCGCAGTCAACTGGGCCGCGCCCGCCGAGCGCGCGATGCCGAAGTCGGTCAGCACCAGCGTCCCGTTCGGCCGTACCAGAAGGTTGCCCGGCTTGACGTCGCGATGCACGACACCGGTCTGATGGGCGGCGTGGAGCGCATCGGCGGCCTGGGCCACCAGCGCCATGGTCCGACCGGGGGTGAGCCGGCCAACCCGGGCCAGGGTCCGGGACAAAGCCTCGCCCTCGACGAACTCCATCACCAGGTACGCCCCGGTGGCGGGGTCACTGCCGTAGTCGTAGATGTCCACCACGCCGGGATGGTTGATGGTCGCCATCGTGCGAGCCTCGCCCCGGAACCGTTCGGTGAAGCCCGGCTCCTCCAGCAGCGACGGCAGCAGGATCTTCACGGCCACGGTACGGCCGAGGACGTCGTCGACGCAGCGCCAGACATCGCCCATACCACCGCTGGCGATGCGCTCCTCCAACCGGTAGCGCTGGCCCAGCATCGTCCCAGGGCTGATCATCTCGACCCCATCGCGTCCATGTAGCTTGCGGAATGGCCTGGCATCGCGGCCAAGTAGCTTGCGGATTGGCCCTGCATTACTTCAGTCCCTTAGCCGCGATCGCCGCCTTCATGACCTGACCCGCGATCGCCGTCGCCTCGGCGCTGCCGCCGGAACCGGCGTTCTGGATGAGCACCGCAACCGCCACCACAGGCTGGCCGTTCTTGCGCGCGTACCCGATGAACCAGCCATGGTCGGGCGCATCCCCATTCTGCGCCGTCCCGGTCTTGCCGCCCACCTCAAACCCGTCGATACGCGCGTTCGTGCCGGTACCGTTAGCGACCACCGAGTTCATCATCTGCCGCAGCTGCGCGGCGGCCGCCGAGTTCATCGGTCGGTTGAGCACCGACGGCGCAGCGCGCCAGATCGGGGCGAGATTCGCGTCCTGCACCGTATCGACGAGGAACGGGCGCATCTGGTTCCCGTCGTTGGCGACCGTCGCCGCAACCATTGCGGCCTGCAGCGGCGTCCAGCGGACCTCTCGCTGCCCGATGCATGACTGGGCCAGCGCGGGACGATCAACGGAGCCGCCCGGCGCCTCCATGTTCCCGGTGTGGCTCTCGGTCACGTTCATCGCGTTGTCGGGGTCGCGGTCGAACAACGGCTTGGACTCGAACCCGAACGCCTGGGACACAGCCTTGAGCTTGTCCGCGCCGAGCTGCTCCACGCCGAGCCGGGCGAAGGCCGTATTGCAGGAGACCCGCAGCGCGTCCTGCAGCCGGATCTGGTTCGGGCACACGACGCCGGGCGAGTTGCGGATCGGCGTGGTGGTGTCCGGCGCGGTGTAGCTGTCGCCGCCCGTCAGCACCGTGTCCGGGGTGAGGCCGTTCTGCAGCGCCGCCGCCGACACGATCACCTTGTACGTCGAGCCCGGCGGGAAGGTCTCCGAGAGCGCCCGGTTGTTCAGCGGCTTGCTCGGGTCGGCCGCGAGCTTGTCGTAGGCGGCCTTGGACGCGTCGAAGTCGTGCTGCACCAACGGGTTCGGGTCATAGCTCGGCGTCGATACCAGGGCCAGGAGGCCGCCGGTCGCCGGGTCGATAGCGACCACCGCCCCGATCTTGCTCTGGGTCTTGTTGTTCAACAGCGCGGTGTACGCCGTCGCCTGCACCTGCTTGCGCAAGCTCAGCAGCACGTTGCCACCGTTGGACTTCTTGCCCGTGAACATCTCCAGCAAACGGTCCGCGGCGAACACATCCGCGGTGCCGTTGAGGACCTCGTTCTCCATCCGCTCGAGGTCGGTGGGCGCCAGGTTCACCGGACGGTACCCGACCGCGTGGGCGTAGAGCTCCTTCGCCGGATAGCTGCGCAGGTATTTGAGAGTGTCCCGGGTCTCGGAGCTCTCGGCGACCGCCTCGCCGTCGACGATGATGTTGCCGCGCTGGCGCTCGTACTCCGCTTGCTGCACCCGGATCCGGTTGTGGTCCACATCCGTGCGGTACTGATCCGCCTTGACCACCTGGACCCAGTTCAGCTGTGCGAAGAGCAGTCCGAACAGGACCATCATGACCACGCCGGCCTTACGCAACGGCCCGTTCATGAGACCCACCTCCGTCGGCGCCTCGTGCAGCTTGGCCGGCGGAGCAATGGAGCCGCCCTGGCCGACTGTCACTGGCCGGCGGGCCGCGTCCGCTATGCGCAGCAATACCGCCAGCAGCAGCCAGTTGGCGACCAGTGACGAGCCGCCGGCGGACATGAACGGGGTGGTCTGGCCGGTGAGCGGGATCAGCCCGGTCACTCCGCCGACGATGACGAAGACCTGCAGCCCCAAGGTGAACGCAAGGCCGCCAGCGAGCAGCTTGCCGAACGAGTCCCGGACCGTGACCGCGATCCGCAGTCCACGTTGGACGATCAGCAGGTAGGCCACGAGCACGGCGCTCAAACCGAACAGTCCGATCTCCTCGCCGATGCCCGCGAAGACGAAGTCGTTCTCCACCTTGGGCACGACGTAGCGCTCGAGCTCCGGAATGTACGGCAGACCGTTGCCGGGTCCGGTCCCCAGGAGCCCACCCGTGCCCAGCCCGAGCAGCGACTGGACCATCTGCAGACCGGTGTCGTCGGCGTCGTTGAACGGATGCAGCCAGACGTCGACCCGGCTGGCGAAGTTCGCGAACGGGCCACCGACGATCTCGCCGATCGACCAGGCCAGGAAGGCGCCGCCGAAGAACAGCCCGAGGCCGATGATGAGCCAGCTGGACCGTTCCGTGGCGATGTACAACGTCACCACGAACATGCCGAAGTACATGAGCGAGGTGCCCAGGTCCTTCTCGAACACGAGGACCATGAGGCTGAGTCCCCACACCACGAGCACGGGACCCATGTCGCGGCCACGGGGAAAGTCGACGCCCAGGAATCGCCGGCTCGCCAACGACAGCACTTCGCGCTTGCGCACCAGGTAGTAGGCGAAGAACGACAACAGCGCCAGCTTGGCGAACTCTCCCGGTTGGATCGAGAAGCCGCCGATGAGGACCCACAGCTTTGCGCCGTTGACCTCCGAGTACCGGGCGGGCAGCAACGCCGGAATCAACACCAGCACGATGCCGACGAGTCCCAGCGTGTACGCGTACTTCGACAGCACCCGGTGGTCCCGGATGAACACCAGCAGCAGGACCGCGCCGACTGCGGCGGCTGCGGTCCACTGGACCTGGCGGATCGCCATGCCGGTAAAGACCGTCAGCCCGTCCCGCAGTTCGGCGGGCGCGGCGCCGAGGTCAAGCCGACGCAGGAACGCCACCCCGAGCCCGTTGATGAGAGCCACCGTGGGCAGCAGCACCGGGTCCGCGTACGGCGCCAGGAACCGGATCGCCACGTGCACGCTGAAAAAGATCGAGAACAGCACCGCCACCGGGACCCAGAAGTCCGGGGTGATCTTCCCGAGCAGGCCCGACTCGACTGCAGCCGCATAGACGAGGACGACGAGCATCGCGAAGATCAGCAGCGCCAACTCGACCCCGCGCCGGGTCCGCGGTCGCCGACCAGACCTGGCCAAGGCCGGGTTCGGCAGTGCGGCGACGGCGGGGGCGGTCACGATGATGTCCTTACGTTGGTCGGCGTCGGCGAATCGGTGCTCAGCTGGTCGAGCGGCACGGAGATGGGCTGGTCGTCACCACCACATCGGGACTCGGTGTGGGGGACGAGTCCGCGGGCGAGGCGGAGGCGCTGGGCGCTGGCGAGGTGGCGGCGAGCTGCGACGGCGAGGGGGTGATCGTGATCGTCACGCACGGCGGCGGAACCAGGTTCTGTGCGGTCGGGTCGAGCAGGCGACGCAGTTGCTCCCGCGCCTCGGACTGGCTGTCCGCGCCGATCGTCCGTCGCACTTGATCCTGAGCCGCCGGGGTGAGGTCGCCGATACTGGTATTCGACTTGAAGTCCACAGTGGACAGCTCGAATCCCGCGATCGCTCCGGGGATGCCCTGG
The DNA here is from genome assembly GCA_963773935.1 of uncultured Actinomycetota bacterium. Taxonomy (GTDB): domain Bacteria; phylum Actinomycetota; class Actinomycetes; order Mycobacteriales; family Micromonosporaceae; genus DATBGZ01. The sequence goes on along the minus strand of CAVZCZ010000008.1, from coordinate 137,681 downwards.
AATACAGCGACCTTTCCATCGTCGGTCACGCCGACGTAGTACTTCGACTGGGTGTACCGCCAGCCGCCCCACAGCCCGCCAGTGAGCAGCGCGGCCAGGATGACAAGAATGAGCGCCGTCCGGACGGGATGTCGGCGCGGGGGAGCATCGGAGTCGTCCGAGGCCCCGTCGGCCGGCGTCGAGTCGCGCGGACGGGTCAGCGCCGAGGCGCGAGCGGCTGGCGTCGACGTGTCCGCCGAGCTGGTCATCCCGCGGTCGGTCGCGGCGGCGCCGCCGACGACGGGGGACTCCTCGACGATGTCCGCATCGGTGAAGTCGGCGACGATGACGGTGATGTTGTCCGGGCCGCCGGCACGCAGCGCGAGTTGGATCAGCCGCTCGGCGCAAAGATTCGGGTCGGAGTACTCGCGCAGGGTCGCCGCGATCGTCTCGTCGGAGACCACGCCGGAGAGTCCGTCGCTACAGATCAGGTACCGGTCACCCACCACCGCCTGGCGCACGGAGTACTCGGGATCGGCGTCACGTCCGTCCAGTGCGCGCATCAGCAGCGACTTCTGGGGGTGAGTGTTCGCCTCGACCTCGGTGATCCGGCCCTCATCGACGAGCAACTGCACGTACGTGTCGTCGCGCGTGATCTGGACGAACTCGCCGTCGCGGAGCAGATAGGCCCGCGAGTCTCCGATGTGGACCACGCCTAACTTGTTGCCGCCGAACAGCATCCCGGTGAGGGTCGTACCCATACCCTCCATCGCCGGATTCTGCTCGACGGCGTCGCGGATCTGCTGGTTGGCGGCATCGACGGCACCCCGCAGCGCGTCGAGAGGGGCGTTGCCGGGGACGTCGTCGTCGAGATGGGCCAGGGCGGCGATGACGATGTTGCTGGCGACGTCACCGGCGGCCATGCCGCCCATTCCATCGGCGACCGCGAGCAGCCGTGGCCCCGCGTACACGGAATCCTGGTTTCCGTGCCGGATCAGGCCGCGGTCGCTGCGGGCCGCATAGCGCATGGTCAGAGTCATGGCCTCAACTCGAGAGAGGTGCGGCCGATACGGATCGGCACGCCGAGGGGGACAGGAGTGGGTGCAGTGACCTTGGCGCGGTCGAGGTACGTGCCGTTGGTCGAGCCGAGATCCTCGACATACCACTGCCCGCCCCGGGGAACGAGGCGGGCGTGGCGGGCCGAGGCATAGTCATCGTTGATCACAAGGGTCGAGTCCTCGGCCCTGCCGATCGTGATCTGGGCCTCGGCGAGGGTCAGCCGAGTCCCGGCCAGGGCACCCTCGGTCACCACGAGATTGTGCGCGGCCCGGCCCCGTTTGACCTTGGCCGGGCGCCCGCCCGTGGTGACCGCGATCCCCCGTGGTGCAGCCACGAGTCGACTCGACCGTGCCCCGACGAAGAGGTCTCGCCGGATCACCCCCACCACCGTGAACACGAAGATCCACAGCAGTACGAGGAACCCTATCCGGGCAGCGGTGAAGGCGATCTCGGGCAAGTTAGCCGTCCACGCGGAAGGTCAGGGTGGTCGTGCCGATCTGGACCATGTCGCCGGGGTTCAGCGCGACCGCCGAGACGCGCTGCCCGTTGACGGACGTGCCGTTGGTGGACCCGAGGTCAGTGAGCACGACCTGCCCTCCATCAAAGTCGAGTCGAGCGTGACGCCGGGAGATGCCGACATCAGGCAGCCGAAGGTTCGCCTGGTCGCCACGACCGATGACGGTGGAGCCGACGGAGAGAGGATAGGTGCGACCGTCGTTGGAGACCAGACGTGCGTTGCGGCCGCCGGGGCCGCCCTGCATCGGCAGGCCGGCCGGGTAACCGCCCTGCTGCGCGTACGGCGCATAGCTCGGACCGGGGTCGTAGCTGGACGGGCCGGGGGCCGCCTCGCCGCCGCCGGTGTAGACCTCGGCCGTGACCCGGAACATGCCGGTGTCCAAACCTTCGCCGCGTTCTATCTCCACGATGACGTCGCCGTACACCGTCCAGCCCTGCTCGCCGATGAACTCCGCCTGTGACTGGGCGAGCTCCTGAGCCAGCGCTGCCGCGTACGGCGCGAGCCGGCTGTGGTCGTAGGGCGAGAGGTCGATCACGTACCGATTCGGTACGAGCGTGCGGCCGCCGGCCAGGATGGCCTTGTGCGCCTCCGCCTCCCGTTGCATGGCGTTGAGGATCTCCACTGGGTGGACGACACCCTTGAAGACCTTGGCGAAGGCACCCTCGACGAGGCCTTCCAATCGCTTCTCAAAGCGTTGCAGAACGCTCACAGCAGGCCCTTCCGTTCGCGACTGTGCCGGTCCCGCCTGTGATCATCTTGGCCTAGGGCGTTCACTGCGGTACTCGCGCTCACTCGTCCTCCGCGGTTTGCATAGAGGACATGATGGTATCCGCCCGACGCACTCCAATCCGAGTACTGATCGGCTGGCGCATGTTACTCTTCGCGGGCGCTTCACATGGAGCTTACGAGCTAGGTGCTATCCGGCTCGCCCCCCGGCCAGACCACGGTCTATCCTGGTCCACGCGACGGGGTCGAGCAACGCCCGGCCACGGCTGAACTTTGCGGACTGTTCCGCAGGCAGGACTGCCCCTGTTAGCGCATCGCCCGGGGAAGTGGCGGAATGGCAGACGCGCACGGTTCAGGTCCGTGTGCCCGGAAGGGCGTGAGGGTTCAACTCCCTCCTTCCCCACAACAGAGCCCCGCTCGACGGCGAGCGGGGCTCATGCTTGGTCCAGCTCCCCGCTACCAATGATCACCGTGTCCCGCGGCTGGCCCTTTCTGCGCAGTTCACCGTCGGGATGGGGACAGTGATCAACACTCAAGATCACTGTGTACGCCCACGACGAGCCCGACGCCCTCCCACGCCGCACCGCCCGACCCGGTGCACAGCGATCACGCCGCCGTCGTGAGACCGTTCCGCGTCCTGTCGAGGCACCGTCGAGGCCTTCGACGCGCAGCTCATGATCACCGTGTACCTGAGCGGTGAATTTTCGCGCTCTCCGACATCGACGTGTGCACAGTGATCAACCGTGAAGATCACTGTGCACACCCATCGGGAGCCCGACGCCCGCACCCGCCCGACCCGGTGCACAGCGATCACGCCGCCGTCGTGAGACCGTTCCCCGTCCTGTCGAGGCCGACGAGCCGACGAGCGACGTGGAGGCCCCCGCGAGATTGCGGGCGCCTCCACCGTCGAGGCCTTCGACGCGCGGTCATGATCACCGTGTACCTGAGCGGTGAATTTTCGCGCTCTCCCACATCGACGTGTGCACAGTGATCAACCGTGAAGATCACTGTGCACACCCACCGCGAGCCCGACGCCCGCACCGGCCCGACCGGATGCACAGCGATCACGCCCCGCCGTCGTGAGACCGTTCCCCGTCCTGTCGAGGCCGACGAGCCGACGAGCCGACGGTGAAGGCCCCCGCGACATTGCGGGGGCCTCCACCGTCGCTACTTGTGGTGCTCAGAGGCTGCGGTCAGGAACGAAGCGAGGCCCGCTTGGCCTCCGCCTCGCGGCGGACCTGCCGGAGCCGACTGGCGGTGATGCCCAGGCGAGCCGCCAGCTCATCCTCACCGATGCCCGGCTGCATGGCCTCGATGGCGTCGGCGAGCTGCGCTGTCTCGGACACCGGGCGCCGCGGCTTGGGGGCGGTCGACTCGGTGACCATCGTGCGGGCTGGTGTAGAGACCGCCGCCCGGGTGGCTGCCGGCCTGGACGCCGACGACGAGCCGTTGACATATACCGGGCCCACCGCCGGGCTCACCGGCGCGGAGCGCGGCGAGAGCAACGTGCCGTGCGCCGAACCTCCCGCGCTCAGCGGCGCGAGTTCGTCCTCGAAGTACTCGTCGAAGTCGGTCTCCATGGCGGTCGCCACCGAACTGACGGGGGTCGGGACGGGCTCGGCGACGACCGGTGCCACCGGAGCAGCCTGAAAGGCGGGCACCGGCTGCGCTGCGACTGCGGTAGGAGCCGGCGCAACGAACTGCACCGGCGCCACGGCGGGGCTGGTCGGGGCGCTCGCCATGCTTCGCGATTCCTCGAGTATCCGGATCCGGCCGGCGAGTTCGACCAGGCTGACGCTGGCGACCACAATCAGTCCGTCGACAGAGATTGGCAGCAGGTAGGCGGAGACTGAGGTCTCGCCGTACCGCACGGCGACCTCCTTCATGTGCCAGTACGAGACCCACGCCGCGATGCCGGCGATGACCGCGGTCGAGGTGACCCGCAGTGTCGCGAGCAAAGGCCGATGCATCGGGATCCGCGAGGTGAGCTCGACGGTCAGCAGCAGCGCCAACGGTGGCCAGGCGGAGATTGTCTGGCTGATGATGTTCTGCTGCGCGTGCAGGACGTTGGCGGCGATGGACGCTGCTACGCCAAGAAAGAGGGCGGCACGGACAGCCCAGCGGATGCGTCTCAGCTGTGGCAGTTGCACTGGTGTCTCCTCATGAGTAATCGGCTGTTCCTTCCCCCCGGGCAGGCATCGGCCCATTGCCCAGACGTACAACCTGAACACACCGAATGACAGAGGTGTAGTTCCTCGCTCGGCGTGTCGTGAAAATGACCGAACCGTTGAGAACGGACGGTCTGTAGAGTCTCCGACTACTCACTGCGATCGATGCCTGGTCATCGCCGTGATCACCATTGTTGTGAGAGGCGTACATGTGGATCAGGGTCTGCGTCGGGCAAGCTGGTGCAGCACGTCGGCGACCGTGGCGGCGGGGCGACGACGGACGTCAGTGGTGTCGTATCGAACGGTCACCCAGCCGGCGGCCAACAGCCGGCGGTCCCGCACCCGATCGCGGGCCGTCTGGTCGGGTGTGCTGTGGTGGGCGAGACCATCGACCTCGAAATCGATCCGCGCCGCGGGATCCGCGAAGTCGCACACCACGCGTCGGCCGTCGGGCAAAGCCAGCTCGAGCGAGGGCACCAAGTGCACGCCGGCGTCGGCGACCAGACGTCCGAACTCGGCGGCCAGGATCGACTCGAACGCCGGATCCGCTTGCGTGAGCACCCGGGACAGTAGGCCGCTGCCAGGACGGCCCGAGAGCACACGGTGCCAGTGCAGCAGATCGGCATGCGTGCACAAGTCGCGCTGCATCGCGGCCAGTGCGATCGCCGTCAGTTGGTGCTCGTCGGCGTACCGGGCAAGGTCAGCGACGGTCCGGGCCGCAGAGAGCACTGGGATACCGTCGAGGCACCGCACTACCGAGTCTGGGACGTGGCGGCTGCGCACGATGCGCATCCCGGCGGCGCTGCGCGGGTTGCGTCGCCGGTGCACGGTCACCCACACCTCGGCCGGCTCGGGCGTAACCAGGCGCCAGTGGCGGGCCGCCGAGAAATGGCTCAGTGCCGCACCTTCGCCGGCACGGACGAGAGCCGCCCGCTCCCGACTATCCACTGTGACCGGTGTGGTCGCGGCACGGATGCCCCGACCGAACTCCGCGACCCACAATCCCGAGCGGAGTCGGGTACGGATGTCGGAAGCCGGTACGCCGGCAGCCACCGCCTCAGCCCTTGTGAACACGCCGGCGTGGCCTCGGGCAAGGTTCCCCAGCTTGGTCTCGGCTCCGGGGTCCGCTCGAGGCTGTTCGCCGGCCCGGGTTTCGCTGCCCACACCGACGAGGATCCAGATCTCATCCGGGCTGGAACAGTCCGGCCACGGCATCTGTGGACAACTGCCCTCCGTCGGCTGTGGACAACCGGCCCGCCCGTCGTCCGGCCGCCAGCCCGGCGCCTACCCGAACGCCGAGGCTCTAGCGTGATCGCTGGGCACCGTGTCGTGGCGGTGCAGGCGTCTGTCCCGTCACAGAGGTGCACAGTGATCTTGACCGATGATCACTGTGCACGCGGCGGCGCGGGATCTTGTGGTCATCCGGCACCCGGGTGGACACGGTGATCATGTAGAGGGCAGTCGCCGGCCCAGACTGCATCTCGGGTATCGGGTCACCCGTCGGCGAAAGCGGATCGACCCAGTTGGGCCAGGCGGGCCCGGGTGACGTCGTCGCACAGGGCACCGGCGACGCCGGCGGAATATGCGTCCGCCGCAGACAGTCCGAGCTCCGCCGCCACGGCGAACTCGCGGCCCAGATCGGTGCCGAACATGGCCGGATCGTCGGTGTTGACGGTGCAGGGAATCCCGGCCGCCCGGAGCGCCGGCAACGGATGGGTCGCAAGCGACGACACCACCCCGGTTCGGACGTTCGACGTTGGACAGACGTCGAGCACCAACCCGCGATCGCGAATGTCGTCGACGAGGACGGGGTCCTCCACGGCTCGGATGCCGTGCCGGATCCGGTCGGGATCCAGGTCGAGGATCTCGCGTACCGAGTCGGGGCCAGCCGCCTCGCCTGCGTGCGGCACGATCCCGAGGCCGCCATCCCGAGCAATGTCAAAGGCCTTGAGGTACGGCTGCGCCGACATGCCCGCTTCCATACCGCCCAGACCGAGTCCGACCACACCCCGGTCCCGGTAGCGCACCGCGACCCGGGCAGCCTCCTGGGCGAGCTCCGGGTCGACCCCCCGGTACAGGTCGGGGGTAAACCGCACCGTTGTGCCGTAACGCTCCTGTGCCTCCTCGGCGCCGTCCGCGTACCCGCCGAAGATGTCGTCCCACGAGATACCCCGTATGACGCGTTCGCACGGCGAGAAGATTCCCTCCAGGTAGACCGCCCCGAAGCCGGCCGCCTCGGCTGCATAGTCGACCACGACCTGGCGGAAGTCCGCACGCGTGCGCAAGCAGTTCGTGGTGAGTATCCACACGTCGATGAAGTGTGCGAAGTCGCGAAACTCGTAGAGCGAGGCCAGACCCTCCACTGTGTCCGATGGCAGGGATTCACCGTTACGGCGGGCGATCTCGAGCAGCGTCGGCGGCCGGATCGCACCCTCAAGGTGGACGTGCAGTTCGATCTTTGGAGTCACCGCGCAAGAGTACGACCTGCGTATCGGCCGTGACCGAGCGACCGTCATCGGACGGGCAGCTAACGAATCCCAGTCACGAGGAAGAACGAATCCCAGTCACGCAGAAGACCGCCGCAGATGGCCGCGACGGTCCCTCACCGTTTCAGACGTCGTTTGTCTTTCTAGGACGGTCCGTTGCTAGACGTCGAACTCGCCGTCTTTTGCTCCGTCGACAAACGCGTCCCACTCCTTAGGCGTAAAAACCAATACTGCACCGGCCGGGTTCTTCGAGTCCCGGACCGCGATGGCTCCGTCCACAAAGGCTACTTCCACACAGTTGTCCGTCCATGGACCCGACCTGGTGCTTTTGCGCCAGACTGCGTGCTCCAGGTTGACCTGCATGCCTTTGACGTCCATGATCATATCGACTCCTCGGCCATCTTGACAACGAGCGCCATCGAATCTTCGGGGGTCAGGGCGGCGATAGTCAACCGTTCGAAGACATTCGCGTACCTCATCAGCTCATCGGGCTTCTCTTGGAATACCCCACCGGTGGCCATCGTGACGTACACGGTGTCCGAGTCGCCCTCGTGCGGAAAGCGGAGCAGTACAAACGAGCCGTCCATACCCGCATGAGCGCCGATTTCCAGGGGCAGCACCTGGAGCGTGACGTTGTCCAATGAGGACATCTGAGCGATGTGCTTGAGTTGGCTGCACATCACCTCCCGACCGCCGACGGGCCGGAGCAACACCGCTTCGTCGAGGACACACCAGAAGTCGAGTGGCTCGTCCTGGGTCAGCAGCGTTTGGCGCGCCATCCGGACCCGGACGCGATTCTCGATCTGCTCCGGGGTGTCGTTGCCCCCGCCCGCGATGAGCCGACGGGCGTACTCCTCGGTCTGCAGCAGACCAGGCACGCACTGCGCCTCGTAGGAGCGCACGTCGTGGGCGGCCGCCTCGAACCCGATGAAAGCGCTGGTGAGCACCGCGCCATGTTGTTGCCACCAGCCCCGCTGCCGGGTCTCCTTGGCTACCTCGAGGAGGTCCTCGATCTCGGCCTCGCCGACCCGGTAGAGCGCGAGGATGTCCCGGACGTCACGAGGGCTGGACCCGGTCTGGCCGGTTTCTAGTCGAGAGATCTTCGACGCCGAGCAGTCCATGCACCCGGCCACCTGGTCGATGGTGAAGCCAGCGGCCTCGCGATACCGACGCAGCTCAGCGCCCAGCCTCCGACGGCGCACCGTCGGACTAACGCCGCGCCTGCCGGTCAAGTGAGCCCTCCTGCCGACCTTGGAGCGGGTTCAGTGTGCTCCTGTCGGCGGACGCAAATCAAGACAACTCGCGACGCGCGAGAAGGGAGCCGCGGTCGCGACCGATGACGGTTTTGTCCCGACGTGCCGCAACTGGGCAATGACTCGCAGAGATGGAATCCGCCAGGCCCGCAGACCCGATTTGCAACTTGCATTGATCAAGAGCGTCCGTCATGCTGTCAGTACGCCCCTGGTGACTGTCTGTCGATCATACTTGACAGATGAGCCCCAACGGGGTGCGGCGGTCCCCGGACCGTCAGCAACTGTTGCGGCCACTATGCGCTCCGACCGGCGCCTCCCCGTCGTTCGACGTCAACGAGGACTCGGACGGTGGGTGAAACCCAAGGAGCGGGTGTTGGCCGGGCCGCCATGTCGCACGTCACGGCAGGGCATTGAGCGGCCGGCCAACGCTCGGAAATCGTGCTGGGCACTACCCGCGGGACTTGAACACGGAGAGGGAGGGCACTGTGGTGCCTAGACCTGGAGACGTGCTGCGCGTGACACGATCCGCGAGCGTCCAGTTCGTCGAGCCGATGATGTTCCGCGTCATCCGAGTCCACGATTGGAAGACATCTGACGGCTGGGCCTGGCTCGAGGGTTACCAGCTGAACGCCGCCGGCGACGCAGTCGAGAAGCGCTCCATCTACGTGCAGTTACAAGGACTTTAGGCCCTCGCCCCAACCGGTGCGGTGCGGAGCCTGAACAACGTGTCACCTTCAGCGACGTTGCGGTGCTTGAACAACGTGGCTCGTCAATGAACGCCCGGCCGACCAGTGCCGCGGCTTACGATCGAACCACCCACCGAACAACCCCTTCGCCCGGCCCGGACCCCAGCACCTGGGGAGCGGAGCCATGTCCGACATCGCGCACGTCCACGGTTGGCCCAGAACGAGATCCGCTTTTGTGCTTGCCGTAGGCGCGGTGCTGGTTGGCAGTGTGCTCTTCTCAGCCGTGTTGCTACTCGTTGGTGCCGTTCCGGCCTGGGGCGGCGCGCGTGCGCAGAGACCGGGCACGGATGCTGTGGACCGGCAATCAGCCGGTACGGTTCGCGACGCCGACCCCGATGAGCCAGCCGCCGGTGGATCATCGGGACGCGAGGACGACACCGAGTCAGCGCCGACGTCGTCCAGGAACCGGCCGGGCCGAACCAGAACGGACCCCCCAGCCAGCACCGCGCCCGCGACGCAGCCGCCGACCACGCAGGTGCCGCCGACAGCGACGCCAACCCGTCCCCCGACATCGGATCCCCACCCCGCCGTGCTGACCTCCGCGCCTTCGACGGCGGATCCACCATCCGCCCCGGCGCCACCGAGCTCGGCACCGGCGGGTCACCGCGCGCGACCGGCCGCCGTACCGCAGCCGCCAGGCCCGGTTGGTGGGTTCGCACCGGATCGGGTCCCGGATGTCGGTAGTCGACCGAGCGTCGACAGTGCCCCGAGCGCCACGTCATCCGCCACCGAGGTGGCCGCTGGCCGAGCCTCGTTCCTACCCGGCAAGGACATGGGCGTCAAGATCTTCGCGGCTGGCCTGGTCGCCCTGATCGTCTCGTTCGGCGGCCTGGTCACCCTGGCCCTTCGTCGCCGGCAGTGAACCGGCCGACCTTGTGCGCAGCCGTTGGTCTTGTTAGCCGGGCGGTTTCGTGGTCTGGTCCGTCGGGGGTGTCGTGGCATCCGGGAGTCCCAACGACACGATGATGTTGATTGTTGCCCCGGGCCGGACCGGCGTGCGTTCGGGCGGATCGGTTCCGACCACTTTGCCCTTAGGCACCTCACCGTTGATCTCGTCCCGTCGCGCCGGAACGAAACCGAGCTTGACGAGTTCGGCTGCCGCCGTCTCGTAGTCCAGACCCCGAACGTTGGGCAGCGGGACGTCGGCCGCCGGCGGGGTCGTCGTGATGGTGGTCGTGGTGGGCTGGGCACCAGTAGTCGCCGGCGGAGTCGCGTTCTGCACCGTCGGAGTAGTAGCCGGGGTGCCGGACGGTCGGGAGGCGAAGATCAGCCAAGTGCCGAGGCCGAGCAGGGCGACCAGCAGCAGGACGCAGACTGCGACCAGTATCGGCACCATCAGGCCGCGGGGTGGCGGAGCCCAGTGGTCATGCTCGTCCTCCGCGATGTCCGGGGTGCGAACCGGCGCCCTGGCCGACCATCGCGGAGAGCCCGGGGCATCGTCCACGGGCGGCATGACGCTCGTGCTTGCCGGTCCGAGGCGATCGGGTCGGCTCACGTCCGGGGGAATTGGTCCGGGCGCCTCATCGCGCGGCGCGATAGTCCCTTCGTCGGCCGAGCCGGATAAGTCTGACTCGTCGGCAGATGTGCCGGGTGCCTCGTCGTCGCGGTCTGGCTGGTCCGCGGCCATGGTCGGCTCCCTTCGTCCCGGCCAGCATAGATCTTGAGCGCGTCGGACGCGTCGGCAGCCTCAGCCGCTGCAGGCCAGGCTCATCTTGTCGTTCCAACGCGCCCCGGGCGGCGCTGCCGTCAGCACCACCAACCCGGCGCGGCCCGCGGTCAGGTAGTTCGGATAAAGGCCGGCCTCGATAATCATGGCGGCGCCGTCGACGCACGTTTCGCCCACGATGTTGGGCACGTCGGCGAGCGGCGCCCGGCCCTCGACCACCATCAGGATGTTTGTCCCGCGGCTGACCGACACCCCCGCCGACGGGCTGGTTGACACGACCGTACGGTCGTCGCCGGTCGGGCCGAACTTCAGCGTCCAGTCCAGGCCCAGCTGGCGCACCTTGGTCCTAGCCTCCTCGAAATCGAGGTCGGTGAGCGCCGGCAGAGGGAACGTCGCCGGGGCCGGCGGATTCGTCGTCACCGTCGGCTTGGGGGTCGGCGTCACCGGTGGCGTGGTGGTCGGGGTGGTCGGCGGCGCGTGGTGGGCGCTGCGGTCGCTGGCGGCGAAGTGGGCGCTGCGGTCGCCGCGGCAGCGGCATTCATGTTGGCGACATAGATGCCAAACAGTGCGCCCGCAAGCCCGAGCAAAAGCACCAACGTTGCGATCATCGCAACGGCGAGGGGGCTCCAGCCCTCCGGTTCGTCGGGGCCCATCTCGTACGACGTCATGTCGCCATCCTCCGCAATGGGTGCAAACCCTTCGAGTCGCCCGAAGCTGCGGCCCCGAAGTACGCTGCCGGCCATGGCACGACGTGGGTGGGGCAGCTCAATCATGCTCGCGTTTCTCGCCGCCGCAGGGTCGGCAGCCGCGCAGCTAGGGCTGGCGTACGGCCTAGGCATCCTGGTCTGGGTGCCCGGCCGAGCCGAGCTCGCGGACGCCGCCTGGGCGGCGGGGCTGGCGTGGACGGTCTGGGTGGCCGCGGTCGCTGTCGTGGTCGGCGCCCACGTCGGCGACCGTTCCGCCGGTGATGTCTACAGTGGACCCCTCGTGCGCGTCGCCGGCCGGCTGACCCTCGCCTTCGCCGCCGCGCTGGGTGCGTGCGTCACCATCCCACTCGTCGCCGTTCCGACGCAGCAGGTCCAGATCGTGGACAACTTCGCCCCCAACATCCTGGCCGGCATCTACGCCGCGGCCGGCGTAGTCGTCGGCCTCGTGATTGCCTTGGTCGCGCTCGCGTCCAGGGCCGTCGCGACGAACGTGGTCGCCACGGCAGTCTTCGGATGGACGGTCGCCGTCGTCGCCAGGGCAACCAGCGACGGCCGGGCCGAAGTGACCCAGCTCGGGATCTGGCGGTTCACCGAGCAGGGACCGGTCTGGCAATCGTTCTACATTCCCGGCGCACTGCTCATGCTCGGCGGTGCGCTGCTGATCGGCGGCCTGGCCGCGTTTCCGGCCGCCGGCCGCGGCGCGAACCGATTCAGCGTGACCATCTCGGGCCTCGCCGGCCCGGCGGTCATGGCTGCCTCGTACGCGCTCGCCGCACCCCGGCCCGGGCACGCCACATTCGAACAGCTCTCGGCGTTGTACACCACGCCGTACATGATGGTGGCGGGGTTGGTCGGCTCGGGCCTGGTCGCCGCGGTCGGTTCGGCACCTAGGCGAACGTCGATGCGCAACCGAGCCAGCGATCCCACCTCGCCCGCACCCGCAGCCTCGCCGACCCGCGCCGTAGGACGGCCAAGCACCCGGGCTGGCTCCCTCCGCGGGCCGTCGGTCCGAGCCCCTGCCGGCGCCGTCCGCCAACGCGGTCCGCGCGCAGGCCAGCGTGCCAACCCAGTCTCGCGTCAAGCCCCAAGAATGGCCCCACACCTAACGGCGGCCCCGCTTCGTAACGCTGCCATACCCGATGGCGAGCCAAGCCAGGCGGCCGCTAGGCCGATGGCGCACCCAGCATCTCGAGCCCTTGAGCGAAGGCGCCTCGCTGGCCGATCACGGTCTCGATGCGTCGCAGCGAGGCAAGGCACGACGCACGCAAGCGCTGCCGGCGCGTCCGGCGACGCCAGCACGGCGGAGACGTCATGCAGTCGCGCGGGTGAACCATCGAGCCACATGAACGTTGGGATCACCTCGGCCTTGACCACCCGGAACACGCCGGGACTCACCTCGGAGAAGGTAAGCCGCGGCATGATGCCGTCACGCGTGTTGTAGGCCTGGTTCTGCCAGGCGACCTGATTGCCCATGCCGTACGCGATCCACTTGTCGCCGATACGCTCGAGCGGTTGGACCACATGCGCGTGGGTGCCGAGGATGAGATCCACGTCCGGGTTCGCCAGCAGTCGGTTGGCGAGCGAAACCTGGTAAGAACTGGCAGCGTGCTGGTACTCGGTACCGGCGTGCAGACTCACGATGACGACCTCTGCACCTGCGATACGCGCGAGCCGCGCCTCAGCGAGGATCGCCTGCTCATTGATCGGATTGGCGATCCACGGCTTGTCGACCGGTCGACGCAGGCCGTTGAACGACCACGTGTAGGACAGGTGGGCGACCACGACACCGTTCGCCTGCAGCAGTGTCGGGCTGATGGCCTCGGCCTGGCTGCGCGCGGTGCCAGCGTGACGGATTCCGACCGCGTCGAGCGCGTCGAGCGTCCGGGTGACCCCAGCCACGCCGGAGTCGAGCGAGTGGTTTGACGCGGTCGAGCACGAGTCGTAGCCGAGATCCGCGAGCGCCGTCGTGACCTGCGGCGGCACATTGAACATCGGGAATCCACGGAACGGGCCCTCCGGCGCGCCGAGCGGAGTCTCCAGGTGGCAGATGGCGAGGTCCGCGGCGGACACCACTGGCTTGATCGAGCGCAAAGATCGGCGAGAAGTCCATCCCGGTACGACCCTGCGCGGCCGCATCGCGGGAGGCTTGCGCCCATAGCGCGTCGTGCAGCAGCACGTCACCGGAACCGACCACGGTGAATGTCCGCGGCGGCGGCGGTGCCGGCGCCCCGACCGGAGCCGCGGCGGCCCCGGCGGTGGCGCCCGGCAGCTGACGTAGCGATCCGGGAGTACGGGTTGGACCACACGCCGTAACCCACAGCACGAGCGCGGCGAGGCTGGCCAGCCCTGCGCGCACGGCTGTACCACCTACTCCCCGTGACAGCATGCGTGCAATGTGAAGTATGTCGAGGTCGGCCGCAATGCGCCGGTCGGTTCGACGCGACTGACCAGCCGACGGATCCTCCCGGCCGTTCGGTCAGCGAAGCGAGGCTCGACGCGAGCGCGAGGAGCGAGCGCCAGCGAGCCCCGCAGTCGCGAGCAAACGCAGACACAGACGCGAGCGCGAGGAGCGAGCGCAGGTCAACCCCAAGCGGGGTCACCCGATCGGCCAGGTGTGCACGGGCTCATTTGTATGCATATGGGCGATGTACCGCCGGACCATCTCACGGAGCGCGGTTGTCCGGTCCATGCCCCATTCCTCCAGCCGCGCCACGGTTTCGCTCTGCCACGCCGCGCCGTTGCGTCCCGTGAGGCAGCGCTGCTCGATGATCCCGAGCAGCCGGTCCCGTATTGCCGAGTTGACGCCGAACGCGTCCAGCCCCTCGTACGCCGCGGGCAAGCAGCCGCTCCAGCACCAGGTCGCCGACGGCTGTCTCGCCGACCCGCGGCCAGTGCAGGGTCGCCGAGAGCCCGCGGTAACAGGCCAGGTAGAAGTTGCGCTCGGCCGCCTCGTACGGGAGCTGGCTCCACACCGGACGCTCGGCCTCGGCAAAGGTACGGATCAGTCCAAAGTAGAATGCGGCGTTGGCCAGCATGTCCACGACAGTCGGGCCGGCCGAGAGCACGCGGTTCTCGACCCGCAGGTGTGGCTTGCCATCCGGACTGATGTCGTAGACCGGGCGGTTCCAGCGATACACAGTGCCGTTGTGCAGGCGCAGCTCGCTCAGCGCAGGCACCCGACCGGCCGCGAAGGTGTCGTCCGGATCCTCGTCGTAGACGATCGGCAACAGGCTCGGGTAGTACCGCAGGTTCTCCTCGAACAGGTCGAAGATGGAGGTAATCCAGCGCTCGCCGAACCACACCCGCGGCCGTACGCCTTGGTTCTTCATCTCTTCCGGCCGGGTATCGGTGGTCTGCTCGAACACCGCGACCCGGGTCTCGTCCCACAGCCGCCGGCCGAACAGGAACGGCGAGTTCGCTCCCACCGCCACCTGAATCGCCGCGACCGCCTGGCTGGCGTTCCAATAGCCGGCAAAGGTCGCCGGAGTCACCTGCAGGTGGAACTGGACGCTGGTGTTCGCCGACTCCGGCATGATCGATTCGGTCTGCAGCTGCAGTCGCTCGACCGCACCCTGGATGTCGATCGCGATGTCATCGCCGCGGGCACCGACGATCTGGTCGTTGAGGATGCGGTAACGCGGATTCGACGAGACGTTGGCGAGCACGGTGTGCTCGGGTGTGATCGTGGGCAGGATGCCGATGACGACCAGGCCGACCCCGATCGTGGCCGCCTTCGCCTCCGCGTCATTGAGTTTGAGCCGCAGAAACGTCTCATAGTCCTGCAGCCCGTCGCCACCGATCAGGCGGGGCGGAATGTTGGCCTCGATGTTGAACCGGCCGAGTTCCTCCTGGAAGATCGACTCGTTCACTAGCGGGAGCACTTCATGGTTACGCATCGTCGGGCCGGTAGTCGTCGTCGACCAGGCAGATCTCCAGCTCGACGCCGGTCATCGGTCGGTCCTCGTCGAACTCGAAGTGGTCCAGCAGCTGGGCGAAGACATCCAGACAGCGGTGCAGCCGGCGCCGGTACCGCCGGTAGTCCTGGCTTGAAAATGACGTCGCTGCCGGTACGACCGGCCCGCCAACTCCGGGATCGTACGGCTGCGGCACTGACCCTCCTGCCCGGTTCGTCACGGTGCCGCGGCTGGCCACATCGCAAGGCGGCCCGGCCTCCACCGTCGGAGGCGGTCGGCTACAACCGTAAGTGCCGCACACCGCGGCACGCCAGAGGCGAACGGGCTCAGGTTGTGCGCTGAGCGAACGATTGCGCACTCTCGGTTGCGGTGGACCGTCCATGATCACCGCAATTGGTCGCCAATTGGGGGCTCTGAGCGCGTGAGATGACGCATTAGGTGACCTATTGCGTCGATCATGGGCGTCGATCATGAGCAGGCGATGCAGAGACCATGGGCAGGCGAGCATGGGGTCTGGCTCTTACACCCGCGGGCGCCGGCCGACGGTCACAAGCCGAGGTCGCGTGCGATGATCATCCGTTGCACCTCGGACGTGCCTTCGCCGATCTCCAGTACCTTGGCGTCGCGCCAGAACCGCGCCACCGGGGTCTCGTTGATGAAGCCGTACCCACCGTGGATCTGCGTCGCCTCGCGCGCGTTGGCCACCGCGATCTCGCTGCCGTACAGCTTGGCGATGGCCGCCTGCCGCTTGAACTCGGCGCCCCGTACGAGTCGGTCGGCGGCGTCATGCCACGCCAGCCGGGCGGTGTGGGTGCGCATCTCCATGTCCGCGATCTTGAACTGGATCGCCTGAAACGACCCGATCGGGGCCCCGAAGGCGTGCCGTTGCGCAGCGTAGGAGAGCGACTCGTCGACGCACCCCTGGGCCAACCCGGTGGCGAGCGCCGCGATAGCGATCCGCCCTTCGTCGAGGGTCTGCAGGAACTGGGCGTAGCCACGACCGCGCTCGCCAAGCAGGTTCGCGACCGGCACCCGAACATCGGAAAAGGAGAGTTCGTGGGTGTCCGAGGCGCACCAGCCCACCTTCGAATACCCCGGCAGGACTGTCAGTCCGGGCGTCCCGGACGGCACGAGGATTGTCGAAAGCTCCGGCCGGCCGTCCTGCTCGCCCGTCACGGCGCAGACCGAGATCACGGCGGTGATGTCCGTACCCGAGTTGGTGATGAAGGCCTTACTGCCGTTGATCACCCACTCGTCGGCGTCAGCATCGAGCACCGCCCTCGTGCGCGCACCGCCGGCGTCGGAGCCGAACCCAGGCTCCGTCAACCCGAAAGCGGCCAACTGCTCGCCGGTGACCAGGCGAGGCAACCAGGTCTCCTTCTGCTCCGCGGTGCCGAACCGGAAGATCGGCATCGCGCCCAACGAGACCGCCGCCTCGAGTGTGATCGCGACGCTCGAGTCGACCCGCGCCAACTCCTCGATGGCGACGCCGAGGGCGAAGTAGTCGCCACCCATGCCGCCGTACTGCTCCGGGAACGGCAGGCCGAACAGGCCCATCTTTCCCATCTGGCGAATGATCTCGTACGGGAACGTGTGGTTCTCGTAGTGCTCGGCGATGACGGGCGCGATCACCTCGTGGGCGAACTCCGCGACCGTCTGGCGCAGCGCCTCCTGCTCCTGGTTGAGCATCGGCTCTCCTTCTAACTCTGTGGTGAAAGGAAGGACGCCCTCATTGCGGTTTCTGGCAAGGAGGGACTCCTTCCTTACGCTTTAGACCGGGGTCACACCGTGGCGACGCCGCGAGAAGTGGCGGTCTTTGGTACGGGCGGCGGCGAATCGACGGACCAGTTCGCCGCGCAGGTCGGCCGGCTCGACGATGGTGTCCACCACGAGCTCGCTGGCCAGTCGCACGATGTCGATGTCACGCTCGTACTCGTCCCGCTTGGCCGCAATGAACGCCTCCCGCTCGGCCTCGTCGGCGATGGCGGCAATCTTGTTGGCGTACACCGCGTTGACCGCCGCCTCCGCCCCCATCACCGCGATTTTCGCGGTGGGCAGGGCGATCGTCGCGTCGGGTGCGAACCCCGGCCCCGCCATCGCGTAAAGACCCGCGCCGTACGCCTTGCGCACGACCACACAGATCTTCGGCACAGTCGCCTCGGCGATCGCGGTGATCATCTTTGCGCCGTGCCGGATGATGCCCTGCTTCTCGACTGCCGCGCCCACCATGAAGCCCGGCACGTCGGACAGGAACAAGAGCGGCACGTTGAACGCGTCGCAGAGCTGAACGAACCGGGTCGCCTTGTCGGCCGAGTCGACGAAGAGCACACCGCCCTTGTGCAACGAGTTGTTGGCCACCACCCCCACGACCTCGCCGTCAAGGCGGCCGAAACCGAGGGTCACCTCCCGCGCCCATAGCGCCTGGATCTCGAAGTAGGTGCCCTCATCCAGCACTCCCTTCACGAACCGCCGCATGTCGAAGGCCAGTCGCTCACTTGCCGGCACCAACCCGGCGAGGTCCACAGTGGGCGGATCCACCGCGACCGCGGAGGGCGGCGTGCCCTGCCAGTTGGACGGCAGGTACGACAGGTAGCGCCGGACCACGTCCAGCGCCTCGGCCTCGGTCTTGCACAGGAAGTGCCCGACGCCGGACTCAGCACAGTGGACTCTCGCCCCGCCCATGGCCTCGAGCGTGGTCTTCTCGCCGGTGACCATCTCCACCATGCGATCCGAGCCGAGGTACATCGACGCGTTGCCGTCCACCATCGCGACCACATCGCAGAACGCTGGGATGTACGCGCCTCCCGCGGCCGACGGACCGAACAGCGCGCAGACCTGCGGGATGGAGCCCGACGCGCGCACCTGGTTCCAGAAGATGTGGCCCGCGCCGCGCCGGCCCGGAAACAGATCGACCTGGTCGGTGATTCGCGCCCCGGCCGAGTCGACCAGGTACACCATCGGGACGCCCTCGGCGATACGCGGACTCGATCGTACGGATGATCTTCTCAACGGTACGGGCGCCCCATGACCCGGCCTTGACCGTGGAGTCATTGGCCATCAGGCGCACCGGACGACCATCCACCCGAGCCGCGCCGGTGATCACACCATCGGCGGGAAGACCATCGGCCAGCGCGTTGGCGAATAGACCGTCCTCCACAAACGAGTCCGGGTCGACCAGCGCGGCGATCCGGTCCCGCGCGAACAGCTTGCCCCGCGCGGCGTTCGCCTCGTGGTATCGCTCGGCGCCGCCAGCGAGTACCCGCTTGCGTAGTTCTTCCTCGCCGATTGTCACTGACCGTCCGCCCTCCGCCACAGATCCGGCAGCGCTACCTGAACGATCGTTAGGTTACCACCATCGACCCAGCGGGACGTCGAGTCCCCGAAGGGCGGCGACCCGAACAGAGCCACAAGAGCAGGGCCACAAGAGCAGGGCCACAAGAGCAGGGCCACAAGAGCAGGGCCACGAAAGCAGAAGGACCCGGCGTCAGCAGACGCCGGGCCACTCCCATCTATGTAGACGCCGGTCGCGCGAGGTTGTCTCCCATTCGCGGGCCGACGCGAGACGAAAGTTCATCTCCGTCGACCAGGAACCTAATCGCTGGCGGCGTCGGATAGGCCTAACAACGGTCACGTGCCGATGACAGTTTGGTCACGCCGCCGCTAACGGGAGCCGCGGCCCAGCTCGAAGCACGCCACTGGGCAGCTCCCGTCCGACGATCTCCTGCGCCAGTCGGGCCGCGTCAAGCAGTCGGCCGAGGTCGATTCCGGTGTCGATGCCCAGGTCGTGCAGCATGTGCACCACCTCTTCGGTGGCCACGTTGCCGGTCGCGCCGGGCGCGTACGGGCAGCCGCCCAGTCCGCCAACGCTCGCGTCGAACTCGGTGATCCCGAAGTCCAGCGCGGTGAGGATGTTTGCCAGGGCGGTGCCGCGGGTGTTGTGGAAATGCAGCAGCAGGTCCACCGACGGCTGCCGGGAACGCACCACTTCGAGTACGTCGGCGACTCGGCGCGGCGTCGCCATGCCGGTGGTATCGCCGAATGCGACTCGATCGGCGCCGTCAGCGACCACCCGGTCGACAATGGACGCTACCCGCGACGGCGGCACATCACCTTCGAAGGGGCAGCCGAAGCTGGTCGAAATGATGACCTCGCAGAGCGCGCCGGCGGCATGCGTGCTGGCGATGATGCCGGCGATGTCGTCGAGCGACTCGTCGGTGCCCCGGTTGACGTTGCGTCGGTTGTGCGTATCCGATGCGGAGACGACCACCTCGAGTTCTCGGAACCCGGAATTGAGCGCGCGCCCCGCGCCACGCGAGTTGGGTACCAGAGCCGAATAGCGCACCCCCGGCACGCGCTGGATGCCGGCCCACACCTCGTCGGCGTCGGCCATCTGCGGGATTGCCTTCGGATGCACGAAGCTGACCGCCTCGATCCGACCGACGCCGGTCTCGCCGAGGGCGTCCAGTAGGCGGATCTTCGCCGCGGTCGGCACCGGCTCCTCGTTCTGCAGACCGTCGCGCGGTCCGACCTCACGGATCGAGACGCTGGCCGGATAGGTGTGCGCGGGCATGGTTCCTGTCTATCGCATCCGGGAGACGAGGGCGGTGTCGTAGTCGCCGGAACGGAACTCCTCGTTGTCGAGCAGCTCGGCGAAGAACGGCAGGTTGTGCTTGGGCCCGGCGATCTCGAACCCGGCCACCGCGGCCCGGGCACGTTCCAGCGCTTCGGCCCGGTCGCCGCCGTGCACGATGAGCTTGGCCATCAGCGAGTCGTAGTTCGGTGTCACCGTAGTGCCCGCGACATAGCCGGAGTCCACCCGCACGCCGTCGCCGGTCGGCTCCACCCAGGTCGTGATGGCCCCCGGACCGGGCAGGAAACGCTTCGGGTCCTCGGCGTTGATGCGCAGCTCGATCGCGTGCCCGCGCGAGACAAGGGCGTCGGGGTCGAAAGTCGGCGGCAAGCCGGCGGCCACCCGCAGCTGCTCCTCGACCAGATCGACCCCGAAGACCGCCTCGGTCACCGGGTGCTCGACCTGAAGGCGGGTGTTCATCTCCAGGAAGTAGAAGTCCCCTGTGGACGGATCGAGGAGGCATTCAACCGTACCGGCGTTGCGATAGCCGACGGCCTCACCGGCGCGGACCGCTGCGGCCAAGAGTGCGGCGCGACGGGCCGGGGTGAGCATGGAGGCGGGCGACGGTGTCTCCTCGACCAGCTTCTGGTTGCGGCGCTGGACCGAGCACTCGCGCTCACCCAATGCCACGACCCGGCCGTCGGCGAGTCCCAGGATCTGCACCTCGATGTGGCGCACTGACGGGAAGTACCGCTCAATCAACACCGACGGGTCGCCGAACATCCGCTCGGCGAACGCCCGTACCTTCTCGTACTCGGCCCGCAACGCCAGTTCGTCAGCGGCCGACGCCATGCCCATACCGCCGCCTCCGGCCGCCGCCTTGACCATGACGGGGTAGCCGATCCGAGCCGCCTCGGCGACTGCAGCCTCGACGTCGGGCGCGGGGTCCTTGGTGCCCGGGGCGACCGGGACCCCAGCTGCGGACATCAGGTTCCGCGCATTGATCTTGTCACCCATCGCGGTGATCGCCTCCGGGGACGGCCCCACCCAGACGATCCCGGCGGCCGTCACGGCACGGGCGAAGTCCGCGTTCTCGGACAAGAACCCGTAGCCCGGGTGGATCGCCGCGGCATGAGTGGCCTTCGCCGCGGCGAGCACCGCCTCGGCGTTTCGGTAGGACTGCGCCGGGTTCGCCGGCCCGATCGCGACCGACTCGTCCGCCTCCGTCACGAACGGCATGCCGCTGTCGGCCTCGGAGTAGACGGCCACGGTGCGCACTCCCAGCCGCCTGGCGGTCCTGATCACACGTCGCGCGATCTCACCCCGGTTGGCCACCAGCACTGACTCGATCATGGTCATCCCCTCAGTGAAACGACTGCGGAGGTTAGTCCGCCTACGCAGCTACTAGCGAGTCGCCGGACGAACGCGTGCAGTTGGGTACGAACAGGACTCTGCACAGTCCTCTCCACATGTTCCGGGCCGAAATCCACAGAGTTATCCACAGGCTGTGAAGAGCGTGACGCTGCCCACAGCTTCCCGCATCGCGGAACGCGCGGCTCATCCTCTCGGCAGGTCGTCGACTGCACCCTGCAACGCGGCCAACGTCGCGGCGCGCAGCAGGGCGGCACTACGCACCCGATCGACCTCAACGGACAAGAACGGGGTGGAGTTCATGAGACCGAACGCCGCGTGGGCCAGCACCCGGGCCTCGCCGGCGGCCAGGTCCCGGCGCAACGCGGTCAGCGCGTCGACCCACACCTCGACATAGAGCCGCTGCAGCCGTCTGATCTCGCGGCGAGGTTCCTCCGGCAGCCGGTCGAGTTCGTGCAGGTGCAGCGCGATCACGGCCGGATTGGCCAGCGCGAAGTCGACGTGGAAGTCCACCAGCGCGATCAAGGCGGCGGCGGGATCGCTGGCATATTCGGCCATCCTGGCCCGGCCGCCGGCCAGCAGGCTCTCGCTGACCGGATACAGAGCGGCCGCGAGCATGGCCTCCTTGCGGGCGAAGTGGTGATAGAGCGCCGGTCCGGTGACACCGGCCGCAGCGCCGATTTCATCCATCGACACACCGTGATACCCACGGCTGATGAAGAGGCCGACCGCGATATCAAGAATCTCGGCCCGTCGGGACCGTCTCCTCCCAGCCGGCGGCCGGACTCGGCCTCGGATCCCCTCGTCGCCAACCTGGTCCGTCGTCGCCCGCTCCACTGTCACAAGGGTTCAGCCTAGCCCCCTGTCAATCCTTGACCTGAACGATCGTTCACCAACCCGGATCACGGGCCTTGGGTCCGCACACCACAGGAAACGGATAAAAGCTAGAAACGTGGCGACGCTTCCGGCTGGGCACCCCACCATGGCCGGGAACACAGTGCGGCGATGCCAGCGCCCGCGGCGTTGAGCAGAACGTCGTCCACCGAGGAGACCCGCCCGAGGTCGAGCAGATACTGCGCCGCCTCGACCGTGAACGAAGCGAGACCGGCGGAGATGACCACCGTCAGCGGCGAGACCGCCCACCGGATCGGAGCGAGGAATCCGTACGCGGCAAAGACCAGCAGGTTCCCGACCACCTGCACGAACGCGATCATCGGACTGCCGGCGAACAGCTCGAGCAGGTCGACAAAGGGGACCGGACGAACCGCATGCGAACCGGCGAGCGGGGTCAGGATCATCCACACCCACGGAACCGTGCCCGCCACCATGAAGGTCTCGGTCCACGACCGGAGCCGTGCTCGCCCGAGCGATTCGCCCCGGCCCACCCGGAGTCGCACCAGAGCGACAGCCGCCGATACGGCCAGCGGTACGGCGAGTAGCGACACGATGATGACCGGGATCCAGTGCTCGATGCCGGCCACGATCATGCAAAGACTCTAGTCAGGCGACCCTTGTGTCGTCGTCGGCCACGGGGGCCGTGCGCTGCTGCGGGATGAGGGCGGACGCCGTCGGGGCAAGCCGTTCCCGGCGGGCCACCTCGTCGAGTACGGACCGCATGGTGCGCAGGTCCTGTGCGCCGGTGACCGCGTAGGTGCCCGCGAAGATGAAGGTCGGCACCGAGGTGATGCCGAGGTCGTGAGCCCGGGCGATCTGCCCGCGGACATCGGCTGTGGCCTCCGTCGAGGAGAGCAGTCGGCGGACCCGGTCCTCGTCGAGGCCTACGTCGACCGCGAGTTCGACCAGCGTGTCGCGCGAGCCGAGATCGAGGCCGTTCGTGAAGTGCGCCTGGTGCAGCGCCTCGACCAGCTCCGGTTGCGTGTCTGCGGTGGCGCCGAAGAAGACGGCCTCGGGCTGGTCGGCGAACCACAGCAACCGGTGCGCGTCGAACGTATTGGCGATGATCGCACGGTCGAAGTCGAAGCTGAGCCCTTCGGCCTCGGCGGTGCGGGTCACCTGGGACATCATGTGGCGCGCCCGCTCCTCGCCACCGAAACGCTGACCGAGCCAGCCGAGCAGCGGCCGGCCGTCGCGCGGCGCGTCCGGATCCAGCTGGAAGGCCCGCCAGCGCAGCACGGCGTCGCTCGCGAACGGCGACTGGGCCAGCGCCGCCTCCAACCGCCGTTTACCCAGGTAGCACCACGGGCAGACGACGTCAGCGTAGATCTCGATGTGCACGATGGGGTCCAACGTCCGTGAGAAGACTTCACATTCCGGAGGGCAACGTACTGATGTGACTCCTCACAGTTTGCCCGATGTCGCCCCAATCTCCCTCACCAGAACGGACGAAATCTCGCTGAGTGCGACGTCCTCCGCCGCACCACCGACCCGGCGGCGCAACTCGACGATGCCCTCTCCGAGCCGCCGGCCTACGACGACGATCATGGGCGCTCCGACGAGCTCGGCGTCGGTCAGCCGTACGCCAACCGAGACGCCGGGCCGGTCGTCCACGATCACGTCGAGTCCGGCCGCGACCAGTTCTTCGCCGAGTTTGACCGCGGCGGCGATG
This sequence comes from uncultured Actinomycetota bacterium, assembly GCA_963773935.1. GTDB lineage: Bacteria > Actinomycetota > Actinomycetes > Mycobacteriales > Micromonosporaceae > DATBGZ01. The sequence goes on along the minus strand of CAVZCZ010000008.1, from coordinate 113,953 downwards.
TGGTCGGCCTTGCCCGCGGCGACGATGTGCACCGCGGCCGGCGCAACAGCGGCCGGCCAGGCCAGGCCCTTGTCGTCGTGGTGCTGCTCGGCGATCGCGGCGACCAGCCGGGACACGCCGACACCGTACGAACCCATGGTGATCCGGATCGGCTTGCTGTCCGGGCCGAGCGCGTCCAGCCCGAACGTGTCGGCGAACCGCCGGCCGAGCTGGAAGATGTGCCCGATCTCGATGCCGCGACGCATCGTGAGCACGCCGTCCATACAGTTGGGACACGGGTCGCCCGGGCGTACTTCGGCCGCCTCGATCGTGCCGTCGGGAGTGAAGTCCCGGCCGGCGACCACGTTGACGGCGTGCTTGCCGTCCTCGTTAGCGCCGGTGAGCCAGGACGTGCCGGTCACGACCCGAGGATCGACGAGGTAGCGGATCCCTTGCGCGGCAAGGGTTTGGGGGCCGATGTACCCCCTCACCAGGTTCGGGTTCGCGGCGAAGTCGGCGGCCTCGAACAGCGCCACCGTGGCCGGGTAACGCGAGGCTTCGACGCGCTTCATGTCGACTTCGCGGTCGCCCGGCACGCCGACCACGAGCAGCTCAGTCGGCTTGCCGGGCGGGGTCACCTTGAGAACCACGTTCTTCAATGTGTCCGCCGCGGTCCAGTCGGCCCTTCCGCCGAGCTTCTCCGAGTTGGCCAGGTCGACCAGCGTCTCGATTGTCGGCGTATCCGGCGTGTCGTGCACCGTCATCGCGGGCCAGGCGTCGGGGTCGCCGGCTGGTGGTGCGGGCGTGAGGACCGCCTCGGTGTTCGCCGCGTAGTCGCAGTTGGTGCAGCCGACGAACGTGTCCTCGCCGACCGGGGTCGCGGCCAGGAACTCCTCCGAGCCGCTGCCGCCCATGGCTCCCGACATCGCGGCCACAATCGTGTAGTCCATGCCGAGCCGGTCGAAGATCTTGATGTACGCGTCCCGGTGCTTCTGGTACGACTCGGCCAGCCCCTCATCGGAGAGGTCGAACGAGTACGAGTCCTTCATGACGAACTCGCGGCCCCGCAGTAGACCGGCTCGGGGTCGCGCCTCGTCCCGGAACTTGATCTGCACCTGGTAGAGGATCACCGGGAAGTCCTTGTAGGACCCATACAGGTCCTTCACGAGCAGCGTGAACAGCTCCTCGTGGGTAGGGCCGAGCAGGTAGTCGGCGCCGCGGCGGTCCTTGAGCCGGAAGATGTCGGGGCCGTACGCCATCCACCGCCCGCTGGCCTCGTACGGCTCCCGCGGCAGCAAGGCCGGGAAGTGCACCTCCTGACCGCCGATGGCGATCATCTCCTCGTGCACCACCCGCTCGATCTTGTCGAGCACCCGCTTGCCGAGCGGCAGCCAGGTGTAGCCACCCGGGGCGGCCCGGCGGATGTAACCGGCCCGGACGAGCAAGCGGTGGCTGGGCACCTCGGCCTCGGCGGGATCCTCACGCAGCGTCCGCAGGAACAGCGTGGACATCTTCATCAACACGTTCGGCAGCTTACTGGCCGTAATGGGGCCGAACCCACCAGGTTTCCTTCGCGGGTGACAACCTGGCAGCATCCGGTAGGCGTCATGGCGGGCGGCGTCACGAACGAGCGGGAGGGACGATGCGCTGGCGTAGCTACGTCGCGGTCGGGGACAGCTTCACCGAGGGGATGAACGACATCCTGCCCGACGGCACTTTCCGCGGGTGGGCCGATCTCGTCGCCCGGCGGCTGGCCGATGACGCGCCCGACTTCCGGTACGCGAACCTCGCCATCCGCGGTCGGCTCTTCGACCGGATCGTCGACGAGCAGGTGCCTGAGGCGCTGCGGATGCGCCCGGACCTGGTGAGCTTCGCCGGTGGCGGCAATGACGTCCTGAGACGAAACTTCGACCCGGCCGCGATGCTCGCCAGGTTCGACGACGTGGTGCGGCGGCTGCGCGACAACGGTGCCGATGTGATCATCTTCCGCTGGGCGAACATCACCGGCCGCCTGCCCGGGCGGCGGATGATCCTGCCCCGGATGCAGTTCCTCAACCAGGCCGTCGGTGAGGCGGCGCAGCGCCACGGCGCACGCCTGGTCGACCTGTGGCACGACGAGGAGTTCCACAACCCACAGCTGTGGAGCGAGGACCGGCTGCACCTGGCGTCGATCGGCCATCACCGCGTGGCGGCACATGTCCTGCGCGCGCTCGGCCTCGAGCCCGAGCCGACGTGGTTGGACCCACCGGGGCCGGCAACCCGGCGCAGCTGGCCGGCGGCTCGGGCGCATGACGTCCGATGGGCCCGCCAGCACCTCGCGCCCTGGGTGAAGCGGCGTCTCACCGGCCGCTCCAGCGGCGACACCGTGACCGCCAAGCGGCCGACCCTGGATCCGCTCACCGACTAGGAGCTCGCCGGCCGACGCGGGGGCGAATGGACTTCGACTAGTCCCGGGCCGCCCTGCCGGTCAGGATGGGTGCATGGTCACCCGAAGGATGTTGCTGGCGACAGGCGTGGCCGGGGCAAGCGCGATCGCCCTGGCCGGTTGTGATCCCGCGCCCACCGCGGCCCAGGGCACGGCCCCGCCGCTGGATCCCAACGACTGGGGCAGCGTCCGGGCGCAGTTCGCGTTGGCCACCGGCGTCGCGAACTTTACGACCTTCATGTTGTCGAGCCACCCCGCGACCGTGCGGGCCGCGATCGACAAGCACCGGGCCGGCCTCGACGCCGACACGTTGGGCTACCTCCACGCCAATGAGTCCACTCTGGACAGTGCGGTGGCCGGTGCGGCCGCGGGTTACCTGCACACCGACGCGGCGAGGATCGCGTTCACCGACTCCACGACGATGGGGCTTGGCCTGCTCTACAGCGGACTCCGACTCAACCCGGGCGACGAGGTGCTTACCACGGAGCACGACTTCTACGCGACCCACGAGTCGTTGCGGCTGCGGTCAGCGCGGGACGGGATCTCGGTGCAGCGGGTGCGTCTGTTCGACGAGTCGGAGCAGGCCGACGCCGGCGAGATCGTGTCCCGGCTGATTGCGGCAGTCTCCGACCGTACCCGGGTCGTCGCGATCACCTGGGTCCACTCAAGCACCGGCGTACGGCTACCGGTGCGGGCGATCGCCGATGCCCTGGGGCAGGTCAACGCTGGCCGGGATCAGGCGCAGCGCGCGCTGCTGGTCGTCGACGGGGTGCACGGGTTCGGCATCGAAGACGCCGGGCCGGACGACCTCGGCTGCGACTTCCTGGTGACGGGCTGCCACAAGTGGTTGTTCGGTCCGCGGGGCACGGGTCTCATCTGGGGTCGCGCCGAGGCCTGGACCAGATTCACACCCGTCATCCCCACCTTCACCGGTTCTCCCGAAGGCCCACCCGGGCCGTTCGCGACTCCCGGTGGTTACCACAGCTTCGAGCACAGGTGGGCGCTAGCCGAGGCATTCGCGCTGCACGAGGCCATCGGCCGGTCGCGGATCGCGGAACGTAGCCGCACCCTTGCCGCGAGGATGAAGGACGGACTAGCCGGAATCTCGAAGGTACGGCTGCGGACGCCGCGAACGCCCGAACTCTCGGCCGGACTGGTCTGCTGCGAGGTGGCCGGGTACGGCCCTCAGGAGGCGGTGGCCCGGCTGCACGCCAGCGGAGTGTGGGCGAGTTCGACACCGTACAGCCCGTCATACCTGCGATTCGGCACCAGCATGCTCACCAATGAGTCCGATGTAGACAGAGCTCTGGCGGAGGTGGGGCGGCTCTAGCCCTGAGGAACGACGAGCCCCAGTCCGTCGATGACCTGGGCCGAAGACAGACCGGCCAGGGCCGCGCCAGGCAGAACTATCTTGCTGGCCCGGATGCCGGAGCCGATCACTACCGCGGGCGTGGCCGCAACCGCGGCGTCCACGAAGACCGGCCACTGTGGAGGCAGCCCGATCGGGGTGATGCCGCCGTACTCCATTCCGGTCAGCTCCACCGCCTCGGCCATCGGTAGGAAGCTGGCTTTGCGCACGTCGAGCAGCCGGCGCACGGTCGTGTTCACGTCGGCGCGGCTGGTCGCGAGGATCATGCACGCCGCATAGCGGATCTCGCCCTCACGCTTGCCCGCGACCACGACACAGTTGGCCGAGACGTCGAGCCCGACGTCGTACGCGGCACAGAACGCGGCCGTGTCGGCGAGCTCCGGGTCGATCGGGGCGACCAGAATTTCGGAGACCGGTTGAGGGCCGGACCAGGCCGCCAACGCCGCCACTACCGGGGCGGCCAGGAGATCGCGACGTTCGATTGCCACCTCGGTGGCTAGCTTGCCCAGCACCGCCCCATCCTGGCATGGCCACCCGGGTCAGGCGACCGTGGCCAGATCCTGCCGAGCTACCTCGACGACCGGCAGCGTGGCCAGACCGGCCGCGTGCAACGACAGCACGGCGCCCAGGTACGCCAGGGTCGACTCCGTGGACAGCCGCTGCATTACGGCCGACGAGCCCAGCCCGACGCGGCACGCGCCCAGTTCGACATCGAGCGCCGCCTCGGCGTTCTCGTTCCCACCGAGGAACCACGCCACGGCCTGCTGCGCCATTCGCGCGTACGCGACCACGCCAGTGACCCCGTGGGCTTCGGACAACGCCTCCACGAAACCACCCGCGTCGGTCGAACGCTGGGGCCCACCCGCCGGCGGATGCCACATCCCGTCGGCCGTTGCGGTAAGTCCGGCCCGGCGGGCGAGCCAGTCGATGCTCTCCAGTCCCCGCTCGACCATCGACTCGTCGTCCAGCCGGCGGCCAGCCGCGACGAGTGCGCGGGCCAGCCGGATGTCGTCGGGGCCGAGCCGCTCGGCGAAGACCGGCCACTCCGACCGACGGCGTCGAGTATCGTCGATACGTGCCGCAGCGCCGCGGAGCGCTCGCTGCTCCGTGTCGCTGATGTCCTGGGTCGGCGGCGAGGCCGAGCACGATGTCGGCGTCACCGCGCCTATCCTCGGGCTCCCCGGCCGCGAGCAGGGCCCGCAGCACGGCGGCCCGGCGCCGCACGGTCGGCGGCACATTGGCACCGACGCGAGCGCACCCAAGCCCCAGACAGCCCGCGACCCGCCAGCCACCGAGTGCCCCACCTGCACCGCCACGCCGAGCGCCCGGACCGTCCGGCCCGCCCAGCCGGTGGCGACCCGCCGCGTCGGCGCGGTGAGCCGGTCGCTCGGGCAGGGCCAGCAGCGCGGCGGCGACCGCGGCGAGCCGAGCGTCGCGGTCGGGTTCGAACGAGCGCAGCCGGCCCAGATCCCGGTCGAGCCACTCGAGACGAAGTGCGGGCAGGGCCAGCGGGGGTGGCGGTAGCGGGTTCACCGATCGGAGCACCTCGACGTGCCTACGGGCGACCGCCGGCCAGCCCAGTTCGCGGCCTGCCTCGACCGCCGCCGGGCGGGCGTGGTCGTGGCCGGCTCTGTCGTCGAGCGCCGCGGCCACCGCACCGGCGAGGTCGGCCGCGGCGGCCACCGGTGTGGTGTCGGGCACGACCACGGTCGGGCACCCGGCGGCGATGGCCCGGGGCAGTCCAGAGTCGTCGCCGATCGCCAGATAGACCCCCGCCCGGGCGAGCAGTACGGCAAGGTCGGCCGCCGACAGGTACGAGTCAACCAGCCGGACCTGGTCGGCGAGCCCGTACGTCTCGACGAGGCGTTGTTCCGGGTCCTCGCCTGATCGCCCCAGCCGTACCACCACGAAGCGCACCGACGGCCGTGCCGCCGCGAGCGCGCTCATGGCCGCGAACGTTGGCTCCAGACCGCTGGCGCCGGTCGCGCCTGCCACACGGACGCTCGCGATGATCGGTCCGGCGTCGCGGAGTGCGTCGGCGAGCGCGTCCGGGACCGGAGCCCCTCCGCGAGACGGCGTCGGCCGCCGCCAGCACGGACGCCGGCACGCCGACGCCGACGACCCGAACCTGGTCCGCCGTGGCGACCCGTCTGGCCAGCGCGACCGATCGGGAGGTCTCCGTCGGCACCAGCACCGCACCCGCACCTGCGGTGAGAGCCGCGGCGGTACGGGTCCAGGCCGCCGGCGCATCCACCCGCAACCGTGAGCAGGCTGACGATGTGCGGGATTGCCTGCCGGCGCAGTTCCTGGGCCAGGTCGAGGATGTGGGCGCCGTGGGGGCCGCCGTACATGCCCTCCGCGTAGCGAATCACCACAGCGGCTGTCCCATGCTCGGCGAGGACTCGCGCCGCCCGGCGGTAGTCGGCGAGCTCGTCCATGCCGGCCGCGACCACGACCTCGGTCGGGTAGTTCAAGCCGGGCCGGCCGACCGCAGCGACCGACACCTCGCACTCAACGGCGAGGGAACGGACGAGATCCCGCGCGTCCTCGGCGAACCCGTCCCGACGTGGCGGATACGCCGACACGACACCCACCCGCAGCGGCCCCCGTCGCAACGCGTCTCCCCTCGGCAGCGGCCGCCGGTGTCACGGCCGTGGTATCGACAACGCCTTGCTTCCCGGGGATTGGCCGACGGGGGTTTGGCGGCCGGGGGTTTCGAAACACTTCGCGGCCCTCGGGGACCGTGGCACCCAATTGTGACCGCCACACGCCGAAGGCGGGACCGGATGTGCGCCAGCCCCGCCTTCGGGTGATGCCTCAGTTGGTGAGCAGAACCCAGACCACCACGATCAGGACAACCAAGAACACCGCGGCCGCGGCGAGGAGTCCCGCGGGAAGCGCCCGGCTGGGTTTGGGGTCGACCGTTTCGGCGAACGCGCGGAATCGATCGGTGAGCTCACCTGGCTCTGCTTGCTCATCGGCCATGCCGGGCACCATAGCGAACACGATCGACGTCCGCATCCGACCCGCCGTCGGGTTCCCGACTAGTCCTGCCAGGCAGCAGGTCTAGTCGCCGATGAGTCGGGAGCTGAGCTGCGTGCGTGACCGCACGCCGAGCTTGCGGTAGATCCGGGTGAGCGTGGCCTCGACGGTCTTGACGCTGAGAAACATCCGGGTGGCGATCTCGCGGTTGCTCGCGCCTTCCCGCACCATGGCGGCGATGCGGGCCTCGGTCGCGGTCAGCGAGGCCAGCGCGCCCGAGGGCTCCTTCGGTACGGCCGGGGCATCCGTGGACGTGCCGTCGAGCCAGGCCAGCGTCCGTACGGCCTGCTCGATCCACGGCTTCGCGCCGATGCGGGTCAGCACCGCAAGCGCCTCGGTCGCGGCGGCCCGGGCGGCGGCGTACCGGCGGCGGCGACGCTCCACCTGACTCAGGACCAGCAGCGTATGTCCGCGCTCGATCGGCTGACCGAGCTCGTCAAAGGTACTGCACCGCGGCGTTGAGCAGCGCCGCACCCGCCTCCGACTCGCCCCGCTCGGCGTGCAGCAGTGCCTCGGCCCGGTCGAGCCGCGCGTTCACCGCCGCGTGGTGGGTGCGGGTGAGCAGCGCCTCGTGGGCCGATCGGATCGTCTCCTCGGCCTCCTCGAGCTCACCGATCGCGACCAGGCCCGTGGCCAGATCGGAATGCCAGCGCAACATGGTCGGTTCGGCGAGGCCCTGCTCCTGTTCCAGGGCCCGGATCCGTCGTAACGTGTCCACCCCGGCCCGGGCGTCACCGGAGCGCAGCAGCACCTGTCCGAGCGCGTGCAGATTCCGTCCTAAGTGGATGGCGTCGCGCTCCTGCTCGGATGCACGGGCGCCGCGCTCCGCGTAGGCGGACGCGCGGGCCAGGCTTCCGCCAGCGAGCTCGGCGACTGCGCCGTTGTACCAGACCGGTCCCGGGCTGAGCCCGGCTTCCTGCGCGACCCGGATCGCCCGCCCGGCGAAGTCCAGCGCGTCGCGACACCGGCCTGCATAAGCGGAGACCTCGGAGAGGCTGCGCAGCACGCCGACCAGCTCCTCGCCCTCGCCGCGCTCCACCAGAGCCAGCATCCGGAACAGATCCGCCCGGGCCTCCTCCAGCCGGTCGTCGAAGACCGCAAAGCGGGCGGCCTGGTAGCGCGGGGTGAGGTTCAACCAACCGTCGAGTTCCGGCTGCGGCAGCGCCAGCGCCTCGTCCAACGGGGTCAGGTAGTCCCGGCGACCGAGCACCCGGGCCACCTGGGCCTTGATGGCCAGCGCCAGTGCCTCGGTGGTGGTGTCTCCGACCGAGCGGGCGAGGCTGACCGCCTTGTCCGCGTCGGCCTCGCTGCGCATCGGATGTCCCTCGATCACCGCCTGCCAGGCGAGCCGGAAGTACAGCGGCGCCATCAGGGCCGGGTCGCCATTTGCGTCCGCCATCGCGGCCGCGAACATCTCGTCCATCTCGGCGATCGCCTGCGAGGCGAGGTCGATCAGCGCGATCCGGACGCGGACCCGGTGCGCCGGCGACGAGTCCGCCTCGAGTACGGCGTCTGCCGCGCGATTGACGATTTCGGGTCGGGCCGCAGCGGCACCGAGTTCGGCCGCGGACACCAGCCACTGTAGACGCTCCGCGTCGAGTTCCGGAGGGGTCCGCTCCGCGCCCAGCAGATAGAGCTCGGCCGCCAAGCCGCGCGCGCCGCGTCGGCGGGCGTTCTCGGCGGCGGTGACGATCGACCGGGCCACCTCGGCGTCGGGATCCGCGGACGCCAGGGCCCGGTGCCGCGCCCGCTCGACAGCATCAGTAACCACAGTGGACAGTCCGGTGTGGACCGCTGAGCGGTGGGCCGCGGTGACCGACTCAGCCACCACTGTCGCCACCGCCGGCGGGGTGAACCGAACCACGCTCCCGTCGGTCACCAACAGTCCCGCCGCCGCAGCGAGCCGGATGTCGTGGTCGGCGTCGACTCGACCGGCGCGGAGCAAGAGCTCCACCGTCGGCCGGGTGGCCAGCGCCGCGGTCAGCAGGGTCTCCCGCACCTCAACCGGCAGCGCGCCCACCCGGTCCTGCAGCAGCACGTGAATGCGTTGCGGCAACGGGGCCGGACGCCATACTGCCGTGGTCCGGTCTGCGAACGCGCCGGCCAGGGCCAGCGCCAGGTACGGATTCCCGCCGGAGTCGGCGTGGAGTTTGCTGGCCGTGCGGGCCGATAAGCCGTACAGGTCGAGCAACTCGGCCAGGTCCGCCGGACCCAGCGGTGGCACCGCCAGCTCGGTGACCGGCGCCGGGGCGAGCGCGGAGGCCCGCTGTGGTCGCCCGCCTCTGGGAAGGTTCACCCGCCACGAGGCCGCGTCAACCTCAGCGTCGCTGGGCAGGTCGGTTCCTTCGTCGGAGAGCTCAGCCTTCGACTCGTCCTCCCGATCGGGCCAGCGCTCGGCCACCACGGCGCGAATCCGCCGTCCGGCGGTCCGCCGAGCCGCGAAGGCGATCACGTCAGCCGACGAGCCGTCCAGCCACTGTGCGTCATCGATCAGAATCAGCACCGAGCTCGCCTGGGCGCAGCGCTCGAGCAACGCGTGCCAGGCCAGGCGCCGAGCCAGGCGCACCCGGCTGCCGGATCCGGCGGACCGACCGCGTAACAGCACCGCGTTGACGGCGGCGCGTTGCGGCTCGGGGAGCTCGGCGACGTACTCCTCCGGAATCTGGCCCAGCAGCTCGGCCAGGCCCGCGAAGGAGATCCAGCGTTCGGTCTCCGCACCGGATACGCGCAGCACGCGTTCTCCGCGCAGAGCGGCGGTGGCGCCGATCGCGTCCATCACCGCCGTCTTGCCGATGCCACTCGACCCGGTCAGGACAGTGCTGCCACCCGCGGCCAGCGCCGCCTCGATCGAGGCGAGCAGATCCTCCCGGCCCACCAGGCGCGTGGGTGACGGTCGAATCGGCGGAAGGACGTCGGATTGCAGCGCGACCCCCCTTTCCCAGGTCGTCTCACCGCAATTGTGTCGCGGCACGTCCTGATCACCTTAAGAGCCGCCCTGGGCCGCATCAATGGCAAGGTCACCTAACACCGGTACGCACGGACAATGCTTCAGCCGAGTTCAAGGTCGGCCGAGAGCTGGGGCTCACCACGACGAACGCCGCCGGTCCCGCTGACCGAGATCGGCGGGTCCAGTGTCCAGGGACGGACGGTGGAGCCGACGTGAACGTCTAACCCCACCGTGCAGCCAGTGCTGGGCCGGCGAGGACTTCACCGGGTACGAGGCGAACGTTGCGGACAGCCCCTATCTGCAAGCAATGGCAACCGCGGCCGGCTGCCGGCGGCGTGCGTACACCAAGATCGCCGTGCAGCGCGTGGACTGCCGGAGCGCTCAGCCGTACCGCAAGCTGTGCAAGGTGACCTTGGTAGAAGATCACTGTGTACGGCCGCAGAGGTGAGTACGCGCTCCCTCACACGGCGCGGTTCACAGTGACCATCGCGGTTAGAGCTAGAGCGCACGAGGCGGCGCCTGGTACTTCGTCGATCTGGATGGGCTAACCGCCATCGATGTTGATGAACCCGGGCCGCCGCGCCGGCTGGTTGGGGTCAGACTGGGCCGGCGAGTACACCCGCGACTCCGAGCCGACAGGTCGAACAAGGGTGGAGCCGAGGGGACTTGAACCCCTAACCCCCGCCTTGCAAAGGCGGTGCTCTGCCAGTTGAGCTACGGCCCCGTGAGTCGATCGTGGCACCGGATGGTCGCTGTAGCAGCCGCTCCGCGCCAAGATCTACAGGCGGACGAAATTACCTAGCGCAGGTCAGGCGCGGTCGTCGCCTCGTGCCACAGGGCCCGCTCTTCGTTGGCAGTCTTGACCTTCTTGGCCACGTACACCGCGGCGCCGACGAGTCCGACCAGGACAAACAACTTCTTCAACATGTCGAAGACCACCTCGAAAGACGAATGCCACGGGAAGTGGGGCTAGATGGAATCGAACCATCGACCTCAGAGTTATCAGCTCTGCGCTCTAACCGACTGAGCTATAGCCCCGCGCGACGCGAGGGACAACGTTACCGTACGGTCGATGCCGGCCCCAACCGGGTATGAAGCCTTCCGCGCCACCTGCCGAGGGGTCCGAGCGAGAGACGAGCGGCGAGGACCGATCGGTTACCGATGGATCGTCACTCCTTCTCGGACAGGGTTAGCTCAACGCCGCCGACGAGGTCAGCGCACACGTTGTAGACGAACGCACCGAGCGTCGCGAGCGCGGTGAACAGCACCATGTTCACGGCGCCGAGCAGCACCGAGGTACCGATCACGCCCTTTGCGGTGATCTTGAAGCCACTGGCCTCGGCGCCGGACTGGCCGGTCACCTCGGTGAAGGCACGGTTGACGCTGTCGAATACGTTCATCGCGTCCAGCGCCAGATAGAGCACCGACGTCGCGACGATCGCCACCACGAACAGCACCAGTGACACCGCGAACGAGAACTTCATCACCGACCACGGGTCGATTCGCTTCAGGTGCAACCGGGCGCGACGAGGACCGCGGGTCGCCGCACCGGCCACGGTGGCCCGGGCCGAGCGCAGGGTGTCGGACACGCGGGCGGCACCCACAGCCGCGGTACCCGGTGCCGACCGCCCAGGCGCGCCCAACGCCGGCCTGTCGCTGGTGGCCGGGCGCACCCCGGTCTTCATCGACGAGGTGGTAACCACCGGTGCCCGTCCGACCGACGTCGGGCTCGGCGACACCACGCCCGCAGAAGACGCACTCCCGCTGGAGCTCGCGGCGGGGCGAGTGATGGTCGGACTTGACGATGGCGATGAGCTCGTCGCCGAGCCGGTCGCCGGAACTCCCACCACCGGCACCGAGGTACGGATGGTTGGCTCAGAATCGGCCACCCTCGGGGACGATCCGGTCGAGGTCCCAGCCAAGGCAGTCGGCGCACCCGATTTCGGCACCACGGTCGGGCCCGACGGTGAGGTCGGCGCGGGCTTCGCAGCAGCGAACGTCAACGGCGTACTCAGTGGCGGTGACGAAGCGCCCGTCACCGGACCCGGATCGGGCGACGACGCGACGCCGGCCGACGATGTGCCGGACCGGATGACGTTGGTCGGCGATTCCTCGGAGCCCTCCGTCGGGGCGTCCGATCCCCCAGACGTCGTGGTGTCGGTCGTGGCTTCGGGCGTGTCAGGCGCGTCGGTCGAGGCCCCCACAGCGCCCGACTTCGCTTGCGTTTCCGTCATCGACCAATCCTGTTCGTTGGGGTTTCCGGCCGTACGTCGTATCACGAACGACGACGAACTCATTCCTGCGTGGTCTCGTCCTCGCCCGGCTCGTCCGCGTTGCGGGCGATGGCCACGAGGGTCACTCCGTCTGGCAGGTCCATCAGCTTGACCCCCATTGTGTTCCGGTCGCGGGTCCGTCGTACCGGCTTCACCGGAGTACGGATGACACCACCGTTGGAGGTGATGGCGAAGAGCTCGTCGTCTGGACTTATTACCACAGCGCCGACCAGTCCGCCCCGCCGCTGCGTGATCTTAGCGGTGAGCACGCCCTTGCCGCCTCTGCCCTGCACTGGATACTCGTCGATCGGCGTGCGTTTCGCATACCCGCCGTCAGTCGCGACAAGTACGTCCATACCATCGCGAACCACTTCCATCGCGAGGAGCTCGTCGGCCTCGGTGAACCTCATGCCGAAGACCCCGCTTGTTGCACGTCCCATGGGACGAAGCGCCGCATCGTCACCCTTGAACCGAATCGCCTGCGCCCGCTTGCTCACCAAAAGCAGGTCATCGGTCGGTTTGATCAGAGCGGCGCCAACGAGCTCGTCATCGTCGCGCAGGTTGATGGCGATGATCCCGCCGGTCCGGTTCGAGTCGAACTCGGTCAGTGACGTCTTCTTGACAAGGCCCTTCTTGGTGGCGAGGACTAGGTACGGCGAAACCTCGTAGTTCTGAATCTGAATCACCTGGGCGATGTGTTCGTCGGGCTGGAAGGCCAGCAGGTTCGCCACATGCTGACCTCGGGCGACCCTACTCGCCTCCGGCAGCTCGTACGTCTTGATCCGGTAGACCCGACCCTTGTTGGTGAAGAACAGGATCCAGTCGTGCGTGGAGCATACGAAGAAGTGGCTGACGATGTCGTCCTGGCGAAGCGTGGCGCCCGAGACGCCCTTCCCGCCGCGTCGCTGCGAGCGGTACAGGTCGGTCTTGGTGCGTTTGGCATAGCCGGTGCGGGTGATCGTGACCACCACGTCCTCGCGCGCGATCAGGTCCTCGACCGACACGTCGCCGTCGAACGGGATGATCCGGGTCCGGCGGTCGTCGCCCCACTTGGCCACGACCTCGGCCAGCTCGTCGGACACGATCTTCCGCTGCCGGGCCGGCTTGGCGATGATGTCCTGCAGCTCGGCGATGTCGATGTCGATCTTCGCGAGCTCGTCGATGATCTTCTGGCGCTCGAGGGCGGCCAGGCGGCGTAGCTGCATGTCGAGGATCGCGGTGGACTGGATCTCGTCGATGTCGAGCAGCTGCATCAGGCCAGTACGGGCCTCGTCAACCGTGGGCGAGCGCCGGATCAGGGCGATGACCTCGTCGAGCATGTCCAGTGCTTTGACCAGACCGCGCAGGACGTGTGCCCGTTCCTGGGCCTTTCGCAACCGGTACTGCGTGCGCCGGAAGATGACCTCGATCTGGTGGGCCACGTAATGCCGGATGAACTGAGCCAGGTTCAGCGTCCGCGGCACCCCGTCAACCAGCGCCAACATGTTGGCGCCGAAGGTCTCCTGTAGCTGGGTCTGCTTGTAGAGGTTGTTCAGCACCACCTTGGCCACGGCATCGCGCTTGAGGACGAGCACCAGGCGCATGCCGGTCCGTCCACTGGACTCGTCCCGGATGTCGGCGATGCCGGCGAGCTTGCCTTCCTTGACCAGTTCTGCGCAGCGCTCGGCGAGGTTGTCCGGGTTCACCTGGTACGGCAGCTCGGTGACGACGAGACAGGCGCGCCCGCGCTTGTCCTCCTCGACGTCGACGACGGCGCGCATGCGGATCGCACCGCGACCCGTGCGATACGCCTCCTCGATCGCCGCCGTGCCCGCGATCAGGGAGCCGGTCGGGAAGTCCGGGCCCTTCACCAGCTTGATGAGCTCATCGAGGGTGGTCGCATCGTCGGCGTCTGGATGCTCGAGGCACCACTGCACCGCAGACGCGATCTCGCGCAGGTTGTGCGGCGGGATCTTTGTGGCGAAGCCGACCGCGATGCCGTCGCTGCCGTTGACCAGAAGGTTGGGGAACCGCGCCGGCAGGATCGCCGGCTCCTGGGTCCGCCCGTCGTAGTTCGGTCCAAAGTCGACGGTGTCCTCGTCGATGTCGCGCAAGCATCTCCATCGCCAACAGCGAAAGCCGCGACTCCGTGTAGCGCATCGCGGCGGCGGGGTCGTTGCCGGGCGAGCCGAAGTTGCCATTACCGTCGATCAATGGGTAGCGCAACGACCACGGCTGGGCCATCCGGACCAGGGTGTCGTAGATCGCCGAGTCGCCGTGCGGGTGATAGTTACCCATGACGTCACCGACGATGCGGGCACACTTCACGTATCCGCGGTCCGGCCGGAAGCCGGCGTCGAACATCGCGTACAGAATCTTGCGGTGCACCGGTTTGAGGCCGTCCCGTACGTCCGGCAAAGCGCGGCCGACGATCACGCTCATCGCGTAGTCGAGGTACGACCGCTGCATCTCGACATCGAGCCCGACCGGTTCGATCCGACCGCCGCCACTCAGGGTTAACGGACCAGACTCCGGTGCGTCACCGTCGGCCGCGTCAGGGTCGAGCGCGTCATCATTCTCGGTCGGCTCTTCAGGCTCGGTCACGATCAAACCTCATGGTGTCGTGCGGCATCGCCGCATGGTGGTTTCGCGGCGCGGCCGCGGCTGGCGTACTGCCCGAAAGGGCTGGGGATAAACCTGTGGACATGTGGATAACGGCCGGTCAGAGTCAGTTCGATGACACTCGACCTGACTAAATGTCCAGGAACCTTACGTCCTTCGCGTTGCGCTGGATGAATGATCGGCGGGCCTCCACGTCCTCACCCATGAGCACGCTGAACAACTCGTCCGACGTCGCGGCGTCGTCCAAAGAGACCTGACGCAGCGTGCGCGTGGCCGGGTTCATCGTGGTCTCCCACAACTCCGGGTAGTTCATCTCACCCAGACCCTTGAAGCGCTGGATGTCATCCGGCTTGGCATTGGGCCGCTTCTCCTGCCGTATCGCAATGAGCCCATCCCGCTCCCGGTCCGAGTAGGCGTACTGCGAGTCGTCGCCCTTCTTGTTCCACTTGATCTTGTACAGGGGCGGCGCGGCGAGGTAGACGTGGCCGAGTTCGACCAGCGGTCGCATGAACCGGAAGAGCAGCGTGAGCAGCAGCGTCTGGATGTGCTGACCGTCCACATCGGCGTCCGCCATCAAGATGATCTTGTGGTATCTCAGCTTCTCGAGGTCGAACTCTTCGTGCACACCGGTGCCCAGGGCGGTGATCAGCGACTGGACCTCGTTGTTCTTCAGCACCCGGTCGATCCGGGCCTTCTCCACATTGAGGATCTTGCCGCGGATCGGGAGGATCGCCTGTACCCGCGGGTCGCGTCCCTGCTTGGCCGAGCCGCCCGCGGAGTCACCCTCGACGATGAACAGTTCCGATACCGCCGGGTCGGTGGACTGGCAGTCGGCGAGCTTGCCCGGCATTGAGCCCGACTCGAGCAGCGACTTGCGTCGCGCGAGCCGGCGGGCATCGCGCGGCCGCCTTCCGCGCCCGGGCGGCGGCGTTGGCCTTCGTGATGATGATCTTCGCCTCGCCGGGGTTGCGCTCGAACCAGTCGGCGAGCCATTCGTTGCAGACCTTCTGCACGAAGCCCTTCATGTCGGTGTTGCCGAGCTTCGTCTTGGTCTGGCCCTCGAACTGCGGGTTGACCAGCTTCACCGAGACGATCGCGGCCAGGCCCTCCCGGATGTCCTCACCGGTGAGCTTCTCGTCGGCCTTGAGGAACTTCTTGTCCGCGCCGTACTTGTTCACCACCGTGGTCAACGCGGTGCGGAAGCCCTCCTCGTGGGTACCGCCCTCGTGCGTGTTGATGGTGTTGGCAAACGTGTAGACACTCTCGCCGTACGACTCGTTCCACTGCATAGCGATCTCAACCGCCATGCCATCGGCCTCGGCGCCGAACTCGATCACCGTGCGGTGCATCGGCGACTTGGTCTGGTTGAGGTGCCGGACGAAGTCGGCGATGCCGCCCTTGTAGCAGAAGGTGACTTCCTTGCGGTCCTCCGACGTCGCCTCGCCGGCGACCCGCTCGTCGCGCAACCCGATGGTCAGGCCGCGGTTGAGGAACGCCATCTCCTGCAGCCGCCGGTAGATGGTCTCGAACGTGAAGTTGGTCGTCTCGAAGATCGTCGGGTCCGGCCAGAAAGTGAGGCTGGTTCCGGTCTTGCGGGTCGCCTCGCCCTTCTCGAGCGGGCCGGGCCGCGCGTTGGTGTACGTCTGCCGGTAGACGTTGCCGTCCTTCTGCACCTCGACTTCGACGCGAACGGAGAGCGCGTTGACCACGGACACGCCGACGCCGTGCAGGCCGCCCGAGACGGTGTACGCCTTGCCTTCGAACTTCCCACCGGCGTGGAGCATGGTCAGCGCGACCTCGATGCCGGACTTCTTCAACTTCGGGTGGATGTCGACCGGGATACCGCGACCGTTGTCGACCACCCGCACCCCGCCATCGGCGAGCAGCGTCACCACGATCGTGTCGCAGTAGCCGGCCATCGCCTCGTCGACGGCGTTGTCCACGACCTCCTGCACGAGGTGATGCAGGCCACGTTCACCGGTGGACCCGATATACATGCTCGGCCGTTTGCGGACCGCCTCGAGTCCCTCCAGTGCGGTGAGGGAGGCCGCCGTGTAGTCACTCTTCTGCCTAGGAGCAGCCACGCTTGATCGCTTTCTCCGTCCGGGCGAGGGGCCCAGCGGGGTTCGGACGCCACAACCCGCGCCACGATCTGTCGCGGCGGCGCGGGCAGGCGCATCTGTCGGCGGGCCGTTCTGTTCGACGCCGCCACACCAAAGTCCCAGTCCACCGAATACTACTGCCTCGGGGCTCGGACGGCAGCTACGGCACCCCGTCGGCGGGTCTGAAATCCTCACTGCGCTCCGAAATCCGGCGGACTCAACCCCCTCCACGAGTCCGGGGTGGTCCAGGCCACCGCGGACCCGTGGATAGGCCGACCGCTCCGGCGTCGTGGAACATCCACAGGCCCCGACGATCGCTGTGGATGGCGGCGCAACGGCGACCGGTCGGGGTCGCGTAACTCGCTCCGCGTGTCCTATCGTTTTCCGTTGCCGTAGGTAGAGGATGTACCAGCGGACAGCGCGTCGGGCGGGCGCCAGCGAGCCTGCGTGCGGCGCAGGCGTCATACGAAACAGGGCCGGGTCAGAGGGGCGGGCGATGGGACTCGACAACGTCGCGGTCCAATGGCCGCGCACGGGACGCTTCTATGAGCCCGTCGACGCCCGGGAGTTCGCCGACTTCATCAAGTTCGCCGAGGCCGCACCACCACAGGCCGGGCCCGCTGCGGCGCTGGCCACCCACATCACCCGCTCGGCGACCGTACGGGCGACCGCGTACACCGACCTGATCGACCTCCTCCTCGGCCTCGAAGGTGTGCTCTACGCCACAGATGCCGCAGCCGAGGACGAGGATCCGGTCATCGACCCCGATGGCTGCGCCTGGATCGCCGGTGGCCTGGAGCGCTTCGTCGCAAGCCATGCCAGGTACGGCGACACCGTGTCGTTCGAGAGCATCGCGCAGGTCATGCGTCAGGCGTTGGCCGAGGCACGCCTGGCCAGCCAGGAGCTGCGCTGGTTGGAAACCCGGCTCGACGCACTGCGCGACGAGCACGGCCACACACCGCAGTGGAACTTCTCGCTGCTCGAGCTCGACGTGCTGGCGAGCTTCTACCGCCGCTGCACCGACCGCGGCTTCGCCGTCTACGCAGATTATTAGGCGCTTGCGCTCGCTCCGCTCTGGGCCGGCTGATCCGAGCTAGGCGTACCAAGGCGCGTTTGAAGGATCCGTCGTCACGGTCGTCCGCCCACGGCACTACGTCAATGACGTGACCCGTCGGCGCGAAGGTCGCGGATCAACACGGCGACGCCAGGCGACGGGGTCGCGTTGGTGAGCACCACGAGTCCAACGATGCGGCGCCAGTCGGCCGCCTGCGGCGGCCGCGTGCAGGTCGACTTCGGTGAACGCCGAGTCCGCCCGGTACCGGATCATCACCTGGACCGTACGGCCGAACACCTCGCTCAGCAGGCTGCCAGCCGCCTGGTCCAACCAGGACACCCGGGTCGCGATGCGAAGGACCGACTCCTCTACCTGCCGCCGGTACACCGTCGCAGCGAACTCCTCCGGCCGGCTCGGGGTCATGGCCTCCTGCAGCGCGGCCCGGCGCTGGGTCGGGATCTCCAGGAGCAGGTCCGCCGTCGCGCGAGGTGACATGTCCCGCGCCAGCCGAACCGCGACATCGATCGGCAGCACCGTGATCACATCGGCAAGTTGGTGCACGGTGAGCCGGGACAGTACGGCCGGCATCTGTTGCGACGCGATGATGCCGAGGAGGTCCGACCTTTCGGTCCGGATGCGCGCCGACCACCACGCGCGCCACCTCAGCCGGGCCGAGTTCGTTCATGACCGCGCGGAGCTGGACTACGGGCATGGCAAGCAGCATGTTGGCGGCCTGGTTCGCGCTCGCCGACATGATCTGCGTTACGACGTCGTTCGTCGGCAGCACGAGTCCAAACCCCCCAGGTGCGCTGACGCTGCCTGGTCACCCGCACCATCGAACAGCCGCACTGGTCGCAATTGCAGGCTCTTGGCCCTCACTCCGTTCGGGCGGAGCCTGGGCTTGTGGCCCGTCGTCCGTCGCGCTGAGAAGCGAGCGGAGTCAACGTATCAACCGTACGTGTCGCGCGGGCCGCGGCCGCGGACGCGTTTGGGGCCTTTGACCCAGGACGGCGCGACGGGGCCGTGCACGTGGATGCGCGTGACCAGGTCCCGGCCGACGTCCGCCGTGATCCGAGTCAGTAGCCGCCCGGTGAGGAGCCGGAGCTGGGTCGCCCATGCGGTCGACTCGGCCTCGATGGTGAGCTCACCGTTCTCCAGCTTTACCGGCCGGCAGTGGCTGGCCAGGTCAGGACCGACGAGCCGTGTCCCAGCGTGCCGAAGATCCGGGCCTCGGCGGCCGGCCGTTGCCAGCCGCGCGTCTTCACCAGCTTCCCCAGGAGGACCCCGAATGGCTGCGGGTCGCGCGGATCTGGGCCAGGACCGGAGTAGCCGCGCAGCCGCCGCCCACTGCCGGTAGCCGCACCGACGCTTGGACGCCGGTCGGGTGGCGCTGCGCGAGCGGGCCGCATCCAGCACGGCGTGCGCCAGTTCCGGACCGGCCGGTCGGCCGGACTGGTCGGCCGGAGCGGATTCGCTAGCCAGGTCAGCCAACTCGTTCGCGGGATCGTCCGGGCGCTCAGCTGACACGCGTCACCAACCCATCGCCGACCGTGTACCGGATGCCGGCCAAGGAGGTCGGCACGTCCTGTTCGACTGCGCACGTGACGAGGACCTGGCTCGCGGTCGAGACCATCTCGGCCAGGCGCTGCCGCCGACCCACGTCGAGTTCGGCGAACACGTCATCCAGCACGAGCACCGGCTCGATCCCCTCTCCGCGGAGCAGTTCGAACGCGGCCAGTCGCAGGGCGAGCGCGAACGACCACGACTCGCCGTGACTGGCGTAACCCTTCGCCGGTAGCTCGCCCAGCGTCAGGGTCAGGTCATCGCGATGCGGACCCACCAACGTAACGCCACGCTCCACTTCGGAGCCACGCGCCGCGCCGAGGGCCGCAAGCACATGCTCCTCGATGGCCGGCCGGTCCAGCTCCCGCGGGCTGGTCTCTGACCAGGACCTACCCTCGTACGTCAACCGCGCCTCGCCCCGCCCCGCGCTCACCGCGTCGTACGCCTTGGCCACGTGGGTGCCGAGCGCGGCGCACAGGTCGAGCCGGGCCGCGATCAGATCCGCGCCGTGCCTGGCCAGGTGGACGTCCCAGACGTCCAGTGTGGACAGATCTGCCGTACGGCCGCCGGTGCCGCCCACCTTGCGCGCGAGATACGCGGTGCGTAGCAAGGCATTGCGTTGCTTGAGCACCCGTTCGTAGTCGGCCCGTACGCCGGCGTAGCGCGGCTGTCGCTGCACCAGCAGGTCGTCCACGTACCGACGCCGTTCGGCCGGGTCGCCGCGGACGAGCGCCAGGTCCTCCGGTGCGAAGAGCACCATGCGTAGCGCGCCGACGATATCGCGGGCCTTGGCGGCCGGCGCCCGCCCGATCCGAGCTCGATTCGCCTTACCCGGCACGATCTCCAGCTCGACCAGCAACTCGCGCTCATCGTGAACGATCGTGCATCGAATGATCGCCCGCTCGGCGCCGAACCGCACCAACGGTTGGTCGGTCGCGACGCGGTGGCTTCCGAGCGTGGCGACGTATCCCATCGCCTCGACCAGATTGGTCTTGCCGTGGCCGTTCGGGCCGATCAGGACGCTCGGCCCAGGCTCGAACTCGACCTCGGCCCGAGGGTAGGACCGGAAGTCGCTCAGCTCGAGCCGGCGGACGATCACGTTAGCTACCTGTCCCGCCCACGGCTTCGCCGCCGTCTATGCCACCACTTCGCCCCGCCCGCTCTCCTTCTTGACCGAGTGGCCACCGAACTGATTGCGCAGCGCAGCGACGGCGCGCATCGCGGGCGAGTCGTCCTGTCGCGAGGTGAAGCGAGCGAAGAGTGCGGCCGAGATGACGTGCAGCGGTACGGCAAGCCGGATCGCCTCATCCACGGTCCACCGACCCTCGCCGGTGTCGTCCGCGTAACCGCGTAGCGCGGTGAGCTCCGGATCCTCATCGAGTGCCCGGTCGAGCAGGTCAAGCAGCCAGGACCGGACGACCGTGCCGTCGCGCCAGGACTTGATGATGCCGGGCACGTCGGTGACGTACTCGGACGCCTGCAACAGCTCAAGTCCTTCGGCGTACGCGTGCATCAGCCCGTACTCGATGCCGTTGTGCACCATCTTCGCGTAGTGCCCGGCACCGACCGGGCCGGCGTGCACGAGTCCGTACTCGCCCGCTGGCTTGAGTGCGGTGAGGATCGGCATCAGCTGCTGCACGTGCGTCTGTTCGCCACCGACCATGAGGCCGTACCCATTCTCGCGGCCCCAGATGCCGCCGGAGACGCCGACGTCGACATATCCGATGCCGCGCTCACCGAGCCGGGCAGCCCGGGGTCGATCAAGCGTGAACGACGAATTTCCGCCGTCGACGATGAGGTCGCCAGCGGAGAGACTGGCCGACGCTTCATCGATGACGGCATCGGTCGCCTCGGCGGGCACCATGACCCAGACCACCCGCGGTGGCGTCAACGCTGCGGCCAATTCGACAAGTGAGGCAACCTGCGAGGCTTCCCGGTGGCGGCTGTACCCGATCACCTCGTGACCTGCGGCGCGCAGCCGCTCGGCCATGTTCCCGCCCATGCGGCCAAGCCCCACCAGACCTAATTGCATGACCCCTCCATCGCCCACGCGCTCGACTACCCGTTTCCGCACCTCGGCGGGCGGAAACGAAACTGACCCGACATATGGACAGTCTTCCCACCCGGACAGTGGCGGTGCCGGCAAACCCGAAGGTCAGCCGCCGACGCGCATTGGCATGATCAGGTACCGATACCCTGGCACGGGTTCGCCGTCCTCTCCGCCGGGTGTGATGACGGCGGGCTTCATCGGGTTCGTGAAGGAGATCAGCACGGTGGGAGAGTCCAGCACCGACAAACCGTCGAGCAGGTAGTTCGGGTTGAACGCCACGGTCAACGGCTCACCGGTGAACTCGCCCTCCATGCCTTCGCTCGCCCGGGCGTCCTCACTGCCGCCAGCCTCCACGACGACCTCGCCCTCGGCAAAGCTCAGCCGTACCGGTGTGGTCCGATCCGCGACGAGCGCCACCCGCTTCACGACCTCGCTGAGTGTCGCGACGCTGAGCTTCGCCCGGGCGCTGAACTGGTCGGGGAAGAGCGAGCGGATCTTCGGGAAGTCGGGGTCGAGCAACCGGCTGGTGGTGCGACGGGAGCCACCGGCGAACCCGATCATCCCTTCGCCGACGCCACCGCGGGACAGCGCCAACGTGACCTCTCCGCCGAGCGGACCGAGCGTCTTGGCGGTGTCGTGCAGGGTCCGGGCCGGAACCAGCGCCTGCAGGCTGACCCCGTCCTCGTTCGGACGCCAGGCCAACTCGCGGATCGCAGCCCGGTAGCGGTCGGTGGCGAGCAGCGAGAGCGTGCTGCCTTCGAGTTCCATCCGTACGCCGGTCAGCATCGGAATCGTCTCGTCGCGTCCCGCGGCGATGGCGGCCTGGGCGACGGCGAGTGCGAACGTCTGGCTCTCCACCACACCAGCGGTCTCGGGCATGGTCGGCAATGTCGGGTAATCCTCGACCGGCATGGTCGGCAGCGTGAATCTCGCACTGCCGCAGACCAGCTCGAGGGTGCTGCCCACAGCGGCGACCTCGACCGGCTTGGCCGGCAGCGCCTTGGTGATCTCAGCGAGGAGGCGACCGGACACCAGCGCAGCGCCGTCGGAGTCGGCCGCAACGCCGACCGTCACCTGACTGGAAACCTCGTAGTCGAACCCCGACACGGTGAGTTGCCCATCGGAGACCCGCATGAGCGCACCGGCCAGCACGGGTACCGACGGACGCGTCGGCAGGCTCTTGGCCGTCCACGCGACGGCGTCGGCGAGCTGGTCTCGCTCAACCCGGAACTTCATTCGATGCCTCCTGCGACGAAGGTTTTGATTCTGACCTGCGATCGTTCGGTTGCGCTACCCGTGTCTTCGGAAGTCCCATCAGCGGCCCATGTCCACAGTGCGATGGTGATTTCGGTTTTCTAGGTAGAGATAACTAGTCGTCTTCGTAGGTGCTGTGGACTCTGGGGATAACTCGTGTCCGGGCCGCTCAGGGGGCCTGTGACCCGGTGGATGAGCGGTGGAAGACCGACGTCGGTGAGGGCCTCGTCGTCCACAGTAGGCCCGCGGTACGACGATTCCGTGCGTTGTCCACCGCGTCGTCCACGGGTTATCCACCGAGATTCTGGTACCTCTGTGGACAGGCACCGCATACGGGTCGTCGATGGTCCGGTTACAGCGCGCGCTGATTCACATCGCCGTCCCCAAGGATTCGCCACTCGTCCCCAGGCGCTGTCCACAGGTTGTGGATAACGAGGATTCTCACCAATTGAGACAACGGTCATGGCGCCTGCTTGATCCGGTTGGTGAGCTCCGCGATCTGGTTGAAGAGGGTGCGCCGCTCGGCCATCTGCTGGCGGATTTTGCGGTCCGCATGCATCACTGTGGTGTGGTCGCGGCCGCCGAAGGCCTGACCGATCCGGGGCAAAGACATGTCGGTGAGCTCGCGACACAGGTACATGGCTACCTGCCTCGCGTTGACCAGGACTCTCGATCGCGACTGCCCGCGCAGGTCGTCGATGCTCACGCCGTAGTACTCCGACGTGGTTTCCATGATCTGGTCCGCGGTGAGCTCCGGGGTGGTGCCGTCCGGGATGAAGTCGCGCAGCACCTCCTCAGCCAGGGCGAGGTCGACCATGGCTCGGTTGAGGCTGGCGAACGCGGTGACTCGGATGAGTGCACCCTCGAGTTCGCGGATCGAGTTGCTGATCCGGTTGGCGATGAAGTCCAGTACCTCGCCCGGCACGAGCAACCGTTCCTGGGCGGCCTTCTTCTGCAGGATCGCGATCCGCGTCTCCAGGTCGGGGGCCGTGATGTCGGCCAGCAGCCCCCATTCGAACCTGGTCCGCAAGCGATCCTCCAGTGTGGACAGATCCTTGGGCTTGCGGTCGGAAGTAATCACGATCTGCTTGTTCGCGTTGTGCAAGGTGTTGAAAGTATGGAAGAACTCCTCCTGCGTCCGCTCCCGGTTCTCCAGGAACTGCACGTCGTCGATGAGCAGGATGTCGACGTCGTCGCGGTAACGGCGCTGGAACGCGTTGGTCTTGTCGTCCCGCACGCTGTTGATGAAGTCGTTGGTGAATTCCTCGGTCGAGACGTACCGAACGTTCTTCGCCGTACCCAACGTCGTGGCGTAGTGGCCGATGGCGTGGAGTAGGTGAGTCTTGCCCAATCCCGACGGGGCGTAGATGAACAGCGGGTTGTACGCCTTCGCCGGCGACTCGGCGACAGCTACCGCGGCGGCGTGGGCGAACCGGTTGGACGAGCCAATGACGAACGTCTCGAAGGTGTACTTGGGGTTCAGCCGGCTGCCGTCGCCGGTCGGGCGGATCCGGTCGACCCGGTGGTGCAGACCGACGTGACCGCCGCGCGATGATCCGTCGCTCATCGTCCGACCCGGGCCGCTCTCCGGCGGACCATCATTGGCGGGCGGTCTCGGCACCGGGACCATGGCCACCACCGCGGTGGGCGCATGCAACGCGTTCGGCTTGGGGATCTCATCGGGAGGACGGACCGTGACCGCGACCTGGACCGGTCGGCCGAGATGTCGGGACAGAGCCTCGGTGATGGCGCTGCGCAGCTGCGACTCGATGACGTCACGGGTGAACGCGTCCGGCACGCCCAGCAACGCCGTGTCATCGACGATCGCCCGCAGCGTGGTCAGACGCAGATATGCCCGCCGCTGTGACGACACGATCTCGTCGTTGAGCAGGTCGGTCGCGGCGCTCCACACCGCGGCGTAGTCCACCGGTTCTGTCACCCCGCCACCCCTGTAGCCTCGCGACCCAGCCGACCCGCTCGCTCTTCCGCGCGAAGTCGGCACCGCCACTGCAGCACCGCGAAACCCGCGGCGACGCACTGTCCACAGGTTGTCCACACCCTGTGAATCCGTACCTGTCCGTCGTTCGTTGGACAGTCCTCGTCGAATCGTGTTCTCCCGGGAGCGTTCTGCCTCGAGACGAGGCGGTGGCTACCTGGCCTCTTGGCGTCGTACTCCCCGTAGGAATGCTTGTTTCGTCCGGCTCTGCACCGTTTATGGACGAAGCTGCCACCATCACCCCGCAACGGGGCACGCTAACAGCGTTGTCCACAACGGCTCAACCGCCGTCCGGTCATCCGGTTGCGGTTACCGGCTGAGGCGGGCCCGGGGTGGTGGTTTGGAACGCCGCGAGCGCACCGAGTACCCTTAGCGGGTTAGCTACGCCGTCCTTCACCGGGGGCGGCTTGCGGGTGCGCGGTACCGCACGATAGATCCGCAGTTCGCGCGCGGTAGGTGCCGCCCTTGATCGAGCGACAGTACGGAAGGCGTCGACAGTGAGCAAGCGCACGTTCCAGCCGAACAACCGTCGGCGCGCGAAGACCCACGGCTTCCGGCTGCGCATGCGCACCCGTGCCGGTCGCGCCATCATCTCGACGCGACGCGCCAAGGGGCGCGAGCGCCTCTCGGCCTGAGCCGCGAAACGGGGCTGACCGTGCTCGCAGCAGACCAGCGCCTGCGGCGGGCCGACGACTTCGCCATCGTCATCCGGCGGGGCCGGCGCGCCGGCCGAGGTGGACTCGTGGTGCATCTGCGGGCGCAGTCGGCAGAGACTCACACCACAGCCAGGGCTGGCTTCGTCGTGCCTCGAGCCGTCGGTCCCGCGGTGACGCGCAACAAGGTCCGGCGGCGACTACGCCACCTGATTCGCGCGGAACTGGTCCGCCTCGCACCCGGCACCGATGTGGTCGTACGGGTTCTTCCACCGGCGGCCAACGCCTCGTACGCGACGCTCGGCGCCGACCTGGCCGCTGCGCTGTCGGCTGCGGCCCGACCCGGTCCGGTGGCGCGAACTTCGGATCGGCCGCGAGAGGAGAGGGTGACGGGTGTCTGACTCGGCCGTACCGCACGCACCGCACGACTCGCCGCCGGTGAGTGACCGACCACCATCTGTGCTTATGCCCACGTCGGCGCTCGGACGCGTGGTCGCCGCTCCCGTCGTCGCGTACCGTCGGTGGATAAGTCCGGTCTTGCCGCCCCGTTGCCGGTTCTATCCGTCGTGTAGCGAGTACGCACTGACCGCGATCGCGGTACATGGGCCGCTGCGTGGCGTTGGACTGACGATTCGGCGGCTGCTGCGGTGCCACCCGTTCCACCCGGGCGGGATCGACTTCGTACCGCCGCGTCGCAAACCCCCCGCACCCGTCACCACGCAACAGGAGCTCTGAGCCACATGGGTTGGCTAATGGATCCGATCTACAACGCCATCTCGTGGATCCTGCTCAGGTGGCACTGGGTCTGGGACGCGATCCTGCCCGGCGGTCAGTTCCTGGGCACGACCTGGACCTGGGTGCTCGCGATCGTCTTCCTGGTGATCACGGTCCGGATCATCCTCTTCCCGATCTTCGTGAAGCAGATCCGGTCCCAGCGCGCGATGCAGGCGCTGGCACCGAGGGTCAAGGAGCTGCAAGCCAAACACAAGGGCGATCAGCAGACCTTGCGCGAAGAGATGATGAAGCTCTATCAGACGGAGAAGGTCAATCCGCTGATGGGCTGTCTGCCGCTGCTGCTGCAGATCCCGGTCTTCTTCGGCCTATTCCGGGTGCTCAGCCACCTCAACCCGAGCAACCCGAATAAGACCCAGTACGGCTGGTCGGTTGAGCAGTTCGACAGCGCAGTGGTCGCCCGCCTGTTCAACGCGCCGATCCCGGCGAGGTTCGCTGACACCGCGAACCAGCTCGCGCTCCTCGACGCCAACAGTGTCACCGTCAAGGTTGTCGCCGGCATCCTTGTCTTGATCATGATGCTGACCACGTTCATGACCAGCCGCCAGATGATCCTCAAGACCGGCTGGTCGGCGGAACCGCAGCAGCGCATGATCCAGAAGCTGATGCTCTACGGCATTCCGGTCTCGCTTCTGCTCTCCGGCTGGTACTTCCCGATCGGTGTGATCATCTACTGGGTCGTGCAGAACATCTTCTCGCTCGGTCAGCAGTACTGGGTGCTGCACAAGTACCCGCCGCCGGTAACCGAGGCAATCATTCCGCCGAAGAGCGCCGCCGCGCGCTCCCGCGAGGCCGCCACCAAGGAGCCCGGTTTCCTGGTTCGTTTCTTCAAGGTGCTGCCCCCCGCGCCTAAGCCGGCAGCCGGTTTCGTGGGTTCAGCGCAGGATCAGACTCGATCCGGTCTGTTCCGTCGGCGCTCCGCGCCGCCGCCGCCGCCCGCGCCAGAGCCGCGTTCGTCCGCTCCTCGCCCTGGGGCGAAGCCGAAGGTGACTCCACCCACGCCGGTCAGCCCGACGTCCACAGACGATGGTTCAACGGGAACTGGATCAACCGGTGCAACCGGTTCAGGTGGGACTGGGTCCGCTGGCAAGGCGCCCGCAAGCGGGTCGCCGCCCACGAAGGCTGCGCCAGCCAAGGGAACGCCCGCCAAGGCAACGCCCGCCAAGGCAACGCCTGCCAAGAGCTCACGGCCGACCGCCGCACCGGCAAAGTCCGCCGCGCCAGCTAAGCCCGCT
Source organism: uncultured Actinomycetota bacterium (assembly GCA_963773935.1). GTDB lineage: Bacteria > Actinomycetota > Actinomycetes > Mycobacteriales > Micromonosporaceae > DATBGZ01. The sequence goes on along the minus strand of CAVZCZ010000008.1, from coordinate 86,618 downwards.
GCACCAGCTAAGCCCGCTGCGCCAGCTAAGCCCAGTGCGGCGAGCGCGGCCGGCGACCCCTCCGGGAACGGCTCGTCAGCAAACGGTGGATCCCCGCCCGGCCTGGCGCCGGCCGGCGGTTCGGCTGGTGCGTCTCCCAACGCTGGTGCGTCTCCCAACGGAGGTGCGAGCACTGCCGCCAGTGGAGGCTCCACCGGCAACGGTGCCGGACGGCCACGCTCGACGACCAAGAAGGGCTCGCCGCCCCGCAAGGGTCAGCAGCACCGCAAAGGCGGCGCCAAGCGCTGAGTCGGGCGTCACCCCGCGGGATGTCGCAAGGGCGACCCCCTGCGTACAGCCATGAGCCGTAGAGAACAATGGCGACGGAGGGCGGGCTGGGGTAGCCAGTCCCCTACGCTCAGTGCCGTTCCCTCCACAGACGTCTCGTTGTCCGGCGCTCCGGCGCGGGACAGGCCACCGGCGCACCGCGCCTGAAATCTCGGAGAAGGCAACCCGTGACCGACACGACGAACTCCCCGGACCGCAGCGACGATGTCGGCCCGGAGGAAAAGCTCGACAACGACATCGACCTCGATGCCAGCGCCGAGGCCCCGGCAGAGGACGACGGCGACGTCGACGAAGCGCCGCCCAGCGACTCCGACCTGTTCCACCAGAGCGAGATAGCGGCCGACTACATCGAGGGTCTGCTTGACATTCTCGACGTCGATGGCGACATCGATGAGCTGGTACAAAACGGTCGCCCGATGGTCGAGGTCGTCGGCGGTCGACTGAACAACCTGGTCGGCAACCGTGGCGCGACGCTCGAGGCGCTACAGGAGTTGAGTCGCCTTGCCATCTTCCGGCAGACCGGCGAGCCGTCTCGGCTGTTGCTCGATGTCGGAGGATTTCGCGCCACACGTCGCAAGGAACTGGTCGCCGTCGCGAAGAACGCGGCTGAGAAAGTGAAGGAGCACGGCGAGGCCGTACGGCTGGAACCGATGAGCGCCTTTGAGCGTAAGTGCGTCCACGACGTCATCAACGCAACGTCCGGTGTGGAGAGTGAGTCCGAAGGCGTCGAGCCGAGCCGCCGGATCGTGGTGCGGCCAGCCGCCGGCTGACGGCGCTCCTCCCGCCACTCCAGCGCGGCTGGTTCTGGTCCTGCCGGCACGTGGGACTTGCAGGACCAGAGACAGTCATCTGTGATCTTCGATCAATGGATGGGTTCGTGATCGACCCAGACGTACCGCCTCACGTCCTGAGCGCTGCCCCGCCGGCAATGCTTGCCGCGGCCGCGGCGCGTTGCTTCGGCGACCAACTTGGCACGGCGGTGGACTTCGCCGAGCTGCTCATCACCGATGGTGTCGTTCGTGGCCTGATTGGACCGCGTGAGGCGCCTCGGATCTGGGAGCGGCACCTGCTCAACTGTGCGGTCGTCGCTGAGCTGATCGATCCTGGCGCCCGGGTGGTCGACGTCGGCTCCGGGGCCGGGTTGCCTGGCATCGTGCTCGCAGTCGCTCGGCGGGATCTGTCGGTCGTCCTGGTCGAGCCTTTGGCACGCCGGTCCGGGTTCCTGGCGGAGGTGGTGACGGCGCTCAGCCTGACCAACGTCACCGTGGTGAGAGCACGAGCGGAGGAGTATGCGTCGGGTCGCGGCGAGGTCAGCTTCGAACTGGCCGACGTCGTTACCGCCCGCGCCGTCGCGGGCCTCGACCGCCTGGCTGCGTGGTGCCTGCCCGTGGTCGTCACCGGCGGTCGACTACTCGCACTCAAAGGCGACTCGGCAAATGACGAGATCCGGGCGCACCGCGCCGCGGTGACCAGGCTAGGCGGAGGCGAGCCGATCATCCGGCGCTGCGGCGAGGGATTGATCGACCCACCCACGATCGTTGTCGAGGTCGCTCACATCGGCCGTCCCGATGGCTCTCGGCCCTCGTCGGGCAGGCGCCTTCCCCGTCGGCGGTAAGCCAACTGACGCCCCGGTCTCTCGTTGTCCCCTTTGTTGGTGTTCAGATCGGAACCTCAGAAGTCCCACCGGCACGTCGAGCCGACTCGCGTAGCTTTGGTGACCTCTCGGCCGTAGGCTGGCCAAGCGCCGCCATGGTGGAGCGGCCGGTGGAATCAGAGCCGAGCGCGTCCAACCACTGACGACTCAGTCGCAGCCGAAGGTGGCGGTGCACAACCATCCACATCAGACGAGGATGAGACGGTGCGCGACAACGGTTCCTACGATGGCGGCACAAGTGGCCGCTCCACCTTCGATTCTGGGTTCGCGGGCGGCGTTTCACGTGAAACCGCCGAGCCGACAACCTACTCGAGCCAAGGCGTCCGGCACTCGATACGCATTGAGCGTGAAGCGTTCGGGTTCAGAGTCGCCACTTCGGGCCAAGCTAGCCGTCCCATCGACCAGGTCGGCGTCCCGGCAGGACAGGGCGTCCTTTTGCCGAGAGCTGTGGCTGACGCCGGGCACCCGGTGCAAGAGCCGACGTCGGCGATGCCGGTCTACGAGGGCTCAGGCGGTCCGAATACGATCGTGTCGGCAGCTGGTCATCGGGGGAAGGCGGCCGAGATGGATAGCGTTCGCCAGTCCCGTGAACCTGAAGACCCGCCACTCGCACAGGAGGCGCGTCGGGCCGTGCAGATCCTCAATCCGAGCGGCGAGATCCAAATGCCCCGCCCACCGCGGATGAGGGTGTTCTGTGTCTCGAACCAGAAGGGCGGCGTCGGCAAGACGACCAGCGTCGTCAACATCGCGGTCGCCCTGGCGCTGCATGGAAACCGGGTTCTGGTCATCGACCTGGACCCGCAAGGCAACGCCTCCACTGGGCTGGACGTACCGCACCACGCCGCCATCCCCGATGTGTACGACAGCCTGGTCGCCGAGACCCCCATCGCCGACGTCGTGCAGCAGGTCCAGGGGATTCCGAACCTGTGGTGCGTGCCGGCGACGATCGACCTCGCCGGCGCCGAGATTGAACTCGTCTCGATGGTGGCCCGGGAATCCCGTCTCGCCCGAGCACTCGAGGCGCACCGTGCCCAGTACGACTACATCTTCATCGACTGCCCGCCGTCGCTGGGCCTGCTGACGGTCAACGCCCTCGTGGCCTCGCAGGAGGTCATGATTCCCATCCAGTGCGAGTACTACGCGCTCGAGGGTGTGCAGCAGCTGAGCAACAACATCCAGCTGGTGAAGAACCACCTCAACCCCGCGCTGGAGGTCTCCACGGTGCTCCTCACCATGTACGACCGGCGGACCCGCCTAGCCGATGCGGTGGAGCAGGACGTGCGCGCACACTTCGGCGACCGGGTGCTCACGGCGGTGATTCCGCGCAACGTCCGTGTGTCCGAGGCGCCCAGCTACGGGCAGTCGGTTATGACGTACGACCCGGGATCCCGGGGTGCCACGAGCTACTTCGAGGCCGCGCTCGAGATCGCTATGCGCGGTGCTCGGGTCGGAGGCGCCGGATGAGCGGAAAGGCCCGGGGAGGGCTTGGCCGCGGCCTTGGTGCTCTCATTCCGCAGGGCCCGCCCGTGGCCGCACCCAGCGCTCCGCCTATTGCCGAGAGCGTCGCGGCCGATCTGCGCCTGGACACTGCGCCGGCCGGGCCCGACCTGGCTCCGGTCCCGGGCGCCCGGTTCGCGGAGATCCATGTCGACGCGATCATCCCGAATGCACGGCAACCGCGCCAGGCCTTCGACGAGGACGCGATGGAGGAGCTGAAGGTCTCCATCCGCGAGGTTGGCTTCCTTCAACCCATTGTGGTGCGAGAGGCCGGTGCCTCCGGTTCATACGAGATGGTGATGGGCGAGCGACGCTGGCGCGCCGCGCAGGCGCTCGGTCTCGACGTCATCCCGGCCATCGTGCGGGAGACCCGAGATGATGCGATGCTCCGGGACGCGCTACTGGAGAACATCCACCGGGCCAATCTGAACCCGTTGGAGGAGGCTGCGGCATATCAGCAGCTGCTGGAGGAGTTCGGCGCCACCCATGAGGAGCTCGCGAGGCGCATTGGGCGCAGCCGCCCGCAGATCTCGAACACGATCCGGCTCCTCAACCTGCCCAGCGCCGTACAGCTCCGCGTCGCCGCAGGGGTGCTCTCGGCGGGCCACGCCAGGGCGCTCCTCTCCCTCGAGAAGTCGGAGCAGCAGGAGGTTCTCGCCGGCCGCATCGTCGCCGAAGGGATGTCGGTTCGGGCGACCGAAGAGGCGGTCGCGCTCGCGCTGGCCGAGGGCGCTCCCGCCAAGAAACCAGCGATCAAACGGTCCAAGGCGCACGCCCCCGGGCTCAGCGACTTGGCCGACCGGCTCTCGGACTATTTCGAGACTCGGGTACGGGTGGAGATCGGTCGACGGAAGGGCCGCATCCTGGTCGAGTTCGCCACTGTGGACGACCTGGAGCGCATCGTTTCCATGATTGGCGTACCGCGCGCGAAGCGCTGACCGCGCGAAACAAGGTCACGGGTTCAGGGAAAGAAGGCCGGGAGGTTCTCCTCTCGGCCTTCGTCGTGTGAGGGCTCCGCCCCGCGAACGGCGGTGGTGACAGCTGCCCGGGTGATCGCTGTGTAGCAGCGGTTGGTGGGCTGCGGTCGTGGGTTTGGTGGTGGCGGTGCACGGTTCAGTGTTGGTGGTTGATCGCTGTCCCCGTGAGTGTGTCGGTTGGCGCGGGTGGGGCGTGGGCGCGGGTGCACGGTGACCTAGGGCCGGGGTGGGTGTGCTCGGCTTGGCGTGGGTCGGCCAGGCTGCTGGACGGGGTCGGAGTTGGGTGTCGGCTCGCGGAGGGCGGTTTGGCGTGCAGCGGTGATCGCTGTGCAGCAGCGGTTGGCGGTCTGCGGTGGTGGGTTTGGTGGTGGCGGTGCACGGTGATGTGGTGGTTGATCGCTGTCCCCGTGAGTGTGTCGGTTGGCGCGGGTGGGGCGTGGGCGCGGGTGCACGGTGACCTAGGGCCGGGGTGGGTGTGCTCGGCTTGGCGTGGGTCGGCCAGGCTGCTGGACGGGGTCGGAGTTGGGTGTCGGCTCGCGGAGGGCGGTTTGGCGTGCAGCGGTGATCGCTGTGCAGCAGCGGTTGGCGGTCTGCGGTGGTGGGTTGGGTGGTGGCGGTTCACGGTGATCGTGGTGGTTGATCGCTGTCCCCGTGAGTGTGTTGGTTAGCGCGGGTGGGGCGTGGGGTAGGTGCACGGTGACCTTGGTCTAGGCCCGACGGCTCGGTGTACGGGTTGCTGGCGCTCGACCGTTGGCGTGGGCGCCGACATTCGTCCTTCGGTGACACCCCGTCGGGAGTGCCGTCCGGGGATTGCCGTGCCCGGGTCGGCGCCTGGGCGATCCCACGTCCCGGTGCAGCGGTCGCGGTAATGCCGGGTGCGCGGGCGCTCGTGGGGCGGGCATCAAGGGCGGCGTGAGTTTCACGTGAAACCTGCCTCTACTGGCGGCCGGGCAGGCACCCCACGAGTTACTGTTTGCCCCGTGCCCCTCAAAACTCCCAATGTTCCCGAATCCACGCCTGGCCACACGAGCATCACCGGACCCGGGTTTCCATTTGAGGGAGAGCTCCACATCCGTCCACTGGAGCGGCTGGCCCAAGAGCCCGCGAGGCCGGGAGCGAATCCCGACGACTGCGGCCTTTGCCAGGCCGGCGATCAGGACTACGTATGGGTGAGTGATCGTTGGCGCGTGCGGACAACCGACCGACCGACCGGGCTTCCTCTCGTACTCGGCCTGGAGCTGCGCTCACACCTTGAGTTCGGCGACCTGCCCAACTTGCTGGCCGCGGAGCTCGGCGTGATGACTGTCCGGCTCGAGCGGGCGATTCGGTCGCTCCCGGAGATCGCGCAGGTGAACCTAAGCCGTAACGGAGACGACGAGACGCACCTCCGGGTGTGGTTCCTCGGCCGTCCGACTGGAAGGCTCCAACTCCGGGGGAAGCACCTCCCGCTGTGGGATGAGATCCTGCCGCCAGTTCCGGATGACGAATGGCGGGAGCGGCTCGGGCTCGTCGCCGCATGGCTGGCGGACTTTGGAGGCCGGGCCGTGGTCGATCCGCCGCGGATCGCGTGGCAGTCGCTGACCGACCTCGCGTCGTCGTCGGCTGATGTCGACAGCGACGTGGGGCTTGGCTGACCGGATCGCTGGTTAGTCGCGGACGGCGACCACAGGAGTCTCGGCAGCACATCGGGACACCACAACCCACCCTTTTGCCCTCCACCGCCATACGTACCGCGCGTAGGATGATCTGGTTGGAAGCGCGCCGCGCCGGGAGGGCGTAGCGCCGTTGGAGAGGGCGCAATGCTCGCGTTCGTCGCTGGAGCCTGTTGATGTCGCGTCGTCTGGTCAGCCTCACCCTGGACACTCTTGAAGACCTTCCTCGCCGCTGCCGTCAATGCGTCTTCTGGGAGTTGGACCCTGTGTCAGCCGAGCGCGCATGCGCAAACGGCGACCCTGGGTTGGAAAAGGAAGCGTGGGTCTCGCAGACCCTTCTCGAATGGGGCTCCTGCGGCAAGCTCATATACGTCGACGGAATGCCGGCCGGCTTCACGCTCTTTTCGCCGCCCGCTTACGTACCGCGGTCCATGGCCTTCCCGACGAGCCCGATCTCGGCGGACGCAGTACTGCTCATGTCAGCTCACGTCGTGCCGTCCTTCGCCGGCGGCGGGCTGGGACGGATGCTGATTCAGGGTGTGGCCAGAGACGTGGCAAAGCGTGGCATCCGCGCGATCGAGGCATTCGGCGATGCGAAGTTCGGCGAGGACCGCGACGAAACCTCGGCCTGCCTGGCGCCGGCCGACTTCTACCTTGCCGTGGGCTTCAAGACCGTACGGCCGCACCCACGGTTCCCTCGGGTCCGACTGGAGCTGCGCACCGCGCTCTCGTGGAAGTCCGATGTGGAGTATGCGCTGGAGAGGCTGCTCGGCTCTATGAGCCCGGAGACGATCCTGCGGCCCGCGACCCGCGCGATGCTATCCCGCGACGCCGCGACCTGACCTGAGTGTGGTCGACGACAGGTCGGGTCATGCTGCCTCAGTTGAGTGAACGCGTCGGCCGCGAAGGCCTCGATGTTTCACATGAAACGTCGCCGAGTGGAGTCAGGCCGGTACGGTCGACCGGTCCTGCACGAACGGGACGGCTCCACCGCGCGCGGACCTGAGCTCTTCCACGTCGATTGAGCCCGTGACCACATCGGACTCGAGTGGCAGGTACATCCGCTGAACGGCAGCGACGATCGCTTCGACGACGCGGTCGCGGAAGCGAGTCTCGATCAGCTGGGCTCGGTCATCTGGCGACGTCAGGTAGCCAACCTCCACACGGACCGCCGGCATGCGGGTAAGTGCGAGTAGGTCCCACGTCTTGGAGTGCGACCGGCAGTCACGCAGACCAGTCCGCTTCACCACCTCGCGCTGCACGAGCGCGGCGAGCCGCTCACCCAAGGTGGAGGTGACTCCGCCGTCGTGGTACTGACCGTAGTGGTAGGTCGCGACTCCCGAGGCGAGCGGGTTTGAGTGCCCGTCGAGGTGCAGCGAGATGAGCAGGTCGGCGCCGAGCTCATTCGCGATCGACGCACGGCTCGATTCGGAGAGCCGGTCGCTTGGCGCCGGCCCACGAGTGAGGTGCACCCGCATGCCCGCCGCCGCCAACCGACCCTCGAGTCGCGCGGCTAGGTCGTACGCGATGTCCGCCTCAGTCCAGCGCAGCGCGCCGTCCGGCACGCTTATGCCCGGGTCGCCTCCGCCGTGGCCAGGGTCGATCACGATGCGCTTGTCGACCAGCGCCGGACCGGCGGACTGGAACCGCTCGGTCTCACGAAGGAGGTTCGGTCGGCCGCCAATCACCTTGCGGCCGAGTCGGTGCAGGGCAGCCATAGTCTGAGGGCCGCAGACGCCATCGGCTACGAGGCCGACCTCCCGTTGAAAGTTGGCAAGAGCGGCGGCAGTGCGGCGACCGAAGATGCTATCCGCTCGACCCAGGTCATAGCCCATCTCGAGCAGTCGCGCCTGAAGTTGGCGCACGTCGTCACCAAACATCGGCTCAGGTTGCTCGTGGGCGAGTACTCGCGATCCGAGCGTCCACCGGGACGCGTCCAACGCGCGCCAAGTCTCCTCGTTCACATCACCAGTCACAGTGAGCCCGCCGGCCTGCTGGAAGGCGCGTACGGCTTGCTCTGCAGGTCCGTCGAAGACCGCATCGGGGTTGGTATCCGGGTCGCTCAGCAATCCGAGCGTGGTGAGGATGGCGCGAATCTCGACCACCGCGGGCCCTATGTCCCCTCGCCGGATCACCTGCATCGGTCGCGTTCCTCCCCTGCCATTCCTCGTTGGTCCGCCGGATGACCGGTCGCGCCGGCTTGACAGTAATGCCCTCAAATGCGCGGAGCCTACTCCACGTGCACCCCGAACCTGGTGACCTCGCCAGCGCCAGGAGCGAGCGCCAGCGACCCCACAATCGCGGAGCAATGCGAGCCGCGAAAACACAGCCGCCCGGCGTCACTGGCGACGCCGGGCGGATGAAACCCGATGACCGGGAGCTCAGATGGCGGACTCGATGAATCGGACGAGGTCGCCCTTCGGCTTGGCTCCGGCCACGGATTGCACCGGCTGCCCGCCCTTGAAGATGGTCAGCGTCGGCACCGACATGACCCGGTACGCCATCGCAGTCTCCGGGTTGTCGTCGATGTTCATCTTGACGATCTCTACCTTGTCACCCATCTCGGTGGCGATCTCGGCGAGCAGAGGATCAACCTTGCGGCACGGAGCACACCACTCGGCCCAGAAGTCGACCAGCACCGGATGCTGCGCCTGCAGCACGTCCTGGACGAACGTGGCGTCAGTGACTTCCTTGGCTGTCATGGGATCCCTTCGGTTGTGTGGTCGCTTCAGCAGGGTCAGTTGGCGAGACCGGCGATATAGCGCTCGGCGTCCAAGGCGGCGGAACAACCGGTGCCGGCGGCTGTGACCGCCTGGCGGTAGGTGTGGTCCACCAGGTCGCCAGCGGCGAATACGCCAGCCAGGTTGGTGCGAGTGCTCGGCTGCTCGACGAGGATGTACCCGGAATCGTCCAGGTCAACCTGTCCCGCGAACAGTTCGCTGCGCGGGTCGTGGCCGATAGCGACGAAGACGCCGGTGACGTCGAGGGTTCGCTCGACGTTGGTGTGTACGTCCTTCACCTTCACGCCACCGACCCGGCCGTCGTTCTCGAGGATCTCGGTGACGACGGTGTTCCACTCAACCTTGATCTTCGGGTTGGCGAGCGCTCGTTCTGCCATGATCTTGCTGGCGCGGAACTCGTCCCTGCGGTGGACGATCGTCACGGTCTCGGCGAACCGGGTCAGGAAGGTCGCCTCCTCCATCGCGGAGTCACCCCCGCCGACGACTGTGATGTGCTGGTTGCGGAAGAAGAAACCGTCGCAGGTGGCGCAGGAGGAGACGCCGTGGCCGAGCAGCGCCTGCTCGCCGGGTACGTTCAACGGCCGCCACGCGGAGCCGGTGGCGAGGATGACGGTCTTCGCTCGATATTCCATGCCGCTGACCCGCACCGACTTGATGTCACCCGTGAGCTCGACCTCTGTGACGTCGTCGGTGAGCAGCTCGGCGCCGAAGTGCTCGGCCTGCTTGCGCATGCTGTCCATCAGATCCGGACCCATCACGGCATCAGGGAAACCGGGGAAGTTCTCGACCTCGGTGGTGGTCATGAGGGCACCACCGGACTGCACACCTTCGATCACGAGCGGTTTGAGGTTAGCCCGGGCGGCGTAGATCGCGGCCGTGTATCCCGCCGGGCCCGAGCCGATGATGATCACGTTGCGAACGTCGTCCATGGGACGGGCTCCCCTCCAGGGCACCTACAGTCGGCCGCATAAGGTCTGAGTTCTTTGCGACCTTTCCGTCTTCGCCGGGCGAAAACCGTGCCGGCTCAGTCTTCAAGGTCTGGGTTCCTTGTGACCTTTCCGTCTTCGCCGGGCGAAAACCGTGCCGGCTCAGACTTCAAGGTCTGCGATCAGCAGAACGCCATCCTACGGATGCTTGATTCCCGTAACCGACACCCGTGACGCGCGGCACGCCGGGGTGATTGTCACCGTCGCGCTCAGCTAGTCGAAACGGCCGCCTTCTCGTCCGAACCCGCCGCGCCACAGTTCGGACCGACAACGATGATCATCGATGACTGAGCTTGTCGCAACACGATCATGAGAGCGGGCTGGCCTTCGAATCGTGCGTAGTCCAGCAGCACCACCGCACCAGGATGGCTGGCCGCGACGGCCCGAAGGCAGTCGGCGAGACCGGCCGGCGTGCTCAGCGTCGCGAGCCCACCCGGCGCCTCGCCAGCGGTGTACTGCGGCGACTCCGCCGTCTTGCTGTCGTACTGCCCAGCCGGTGGAGCCTGCGCGGCGAGCTGTGACAGCGTGTCGAGCCGGTAGTCCGTGCCTGAGGTCAGAATCCGCGTGCCACCCGCGATGCCCGGGTCGGCGCCGGCCTGTGCTGAAAGGGCCGGCGCGGGCGCGGTTGATGCGTCGCGTCCCGCTGGCCCGTCGGCCTCCGCCATCGTCGGGCTGGCGGTCTCGGACCGGGTCAGGCTGGTGTTGAAGGCGATCCCACCCACGACCGCGACGACGGTCGCCGCCGCTGCGGCGATGCCCGCCGTGAAAGCGCGTCGGCGCTTGGCCCGCGCCGCCGCAAGCGAGACAACGGTCGCGCCGGCCGGTGTCAGCCGACGAAGCGCCGCGTCGATCTGCGCCGCCACATCGTCTGGCACGCGGATGGGAACGACGGCCGCCGTCGCGAGGTCGGCCCGTACCGCGAGATCCGCGACGTGCAGCGCTCGATGCGCCGCGGACCAGCGCGGGTCGGTCGCAACCAGGTGTGCCACAAGCGCGGCCTCGGTCGCGGGCAACGCGTCAGCGGTGTAGTCGGCGAGCCGGTCGAGTTCTGACCAGGTCAGGTCGTGGGTCTCCGGACTCATGCCACACCTCCCGGTTCGCGTCGTCGGGGCCCTGATGATCCGACGTCCGGCGAGGGCCCCGGGTTCCCCGCTGTGGTCGAGTCGGAACCGCGTAGGTGACCGAGCAGCACCGCGAGCCGGGCCCGCCCACGCGCACAGCGGCTCTTCACCGTGCCCTCGGCAACGCCGAGCAGCGCTGCGATCTCCGCCACCGAGTAGCCCTGCATGTCGAGCAGGACCAGTGGCACTCGCTGCTCCGCGGGCAGCTGGGCGAGTGCGGCCTGTACCACTAATGCCGTGTCGGTGTCGGGTTCAGTAGTGACCGGGCCGCGGACTGTCTCCACGTCGGGCAGCGGAACCGTGGGGCGTGCCTGCCGGCGTCGCGCCCGATCCAGGCAGGAGTTGACCACGATCCGGTGCAGCCAGGTCGTGACTGCCGACTCGCCGCGGAACCGGTCCGCCGACCGGTAGGCCGAGAGCAAGGCCTCCTGTAGGGCGTCGGCAGCGTCCTCCCGATCGGCCAGGGTGCGCAGTGCGACAGCCCAGAGGCGGTCGCGGTGTCGACGGACCAGCTCGCCGAAAGCGTCCCGGTCGCCGCGAACGTGGGCGCGCAGCAAGCCCGCGTCGTCGACGTCAACCCAATGGAGGGTCACGGCCAGAATCTATCGGTACGCCACCAGCCGTACGGGCCCGATCCAGGCGGCACGGCGTCGTCGTCTCAGGGCGCGAGTACGACGATCTCGTTGACGGTGAGCCTGAACTCGCCCGGCTCAGCCTGTGGCAACTTGGTGATCCAGACCAGCAGGTACTGCACAGTCTGCGCGTCCTCCGGCACCGGCAGCACCATGTTGGTGCCGGGATGATCGTCCAGCGACGGCCCCAACGGGGTGAACGTGTTGGCGATCGCCCCGTCGCCCTCGGTGGTGTTGCCCGGATCGGTCGTGCCGGCGCGCAGGGAAACCGAGGCACCCTGCTGGTCAACGATGACCCGCACCGCGGTCACCTTCCTTGGCGCACCGAGATTGATCAGTATGCCCATGCCCGGCTTGATGCCGCCGAAGGTTGCCTGTTGGTACGTGTCGGTGGTCCAGCCAGTCGTCTCTTTGCCGTCAACCACTTGCTCGACGCCCTCGAACTCGGTGCGATCGCCCCGAGGCGGGTCGACGATGCGGACCTGGTCCGCCCGTAGCGCGATCGGCGCCCCGCCGTTGCCGGGTCCGGGCGTTGAAGCTGAGGTAACCGGTGCCGGTTGGGTCGGCCCGGGCTCGGGATCGGACAGGGCCCGCACGCCGATGTAGCCGCCGATGACCGCGATGACCGTCAACCCCGCGATGCCGAGGGCGAGCTTGCCTCCGGCGCGTCGCCGCCCCCGCCGCCGCGGTCTGCGCCGAAACCCATCGGACCAGCGCTGTGACGATCCTCGTACTCCTCGTACCCGCCGCCCTCATAGTCGGTGTCGCCGGTGGTGGCGAGTCGGGCGAACTCCGCCGCGAGCGCGCCCGCCGGGCGGCGGCTCGACCGTGCGGCTCGAGCAGTTCGGCCGCGATCTCGTCGAGGTGGTCCGGAATGCCGCCGCGGATCTGGCGCGGTCGGGCGAGACGACCGTGGCCATCGCGAACGGCATCCGGTAGGGCCGACCGTCCGGCCTCGGCGTACGGCCAGTGGCCGGTGAGGCAGGCATACAGAACGGCGCCGACGGCGCGGACGTCGTACTCGGAATCGCTTGGCGCGTCGGCGTGGGCGTCGAGGAGCACGACCCGGCCGTCGTCGGCGATCAGGATCGTGCCGGGATGGATGTTGCCGTGCACGATGCCCGCGGCGTGCAGCGCGGCGACCGCCTCGGCGACCGCGTGGGTCACCAGGATGGCCCGTTCCGGGTCGAGCGGGCTCTGACTCAGTACGTCGCGCAGGGCGAGCCCGGGTACCCATTCGCGCACCAGGTAGGCACGGTGGCCCTCGTCGATGGCGTCGTAGACCGAAACGAGGTGCGGATGTACGAGCCGGCTCGCGGCCACGGCCACGGTCAGCATTCCGGCAGCGGCCTCGCCGCCCGGCTGGCGGATGACCAGTGCGACCGGCCGGCGCAGAACCGTGTCCACCCCACGCCAGATCTGGCGGCCGGCGGTGTCGGTGTCGATGTGCTCCTCGAGGCGGTAGCGGTCGACGAGAATCTCGCCGGCGGTCGCCGCACCGAAGGTCATGACGCCCGGCACACCCGGCGGCTCGCCGGGTCCGGTCCGACGCCCATCGCCTTCGTGGCTCACCCGTCCTCCTCGCGGACCCCGCTCAGTTCTTGAGCCGATTCGTCGTCGGCCGAGCCGTCGGACTCGTCGCCGGCGTCAGGCTCAGGCTCACGGTCTGTGTGCCTTAGGACCTTTTCGCCTTCGCCGGCGAAGATCATGCCGGCTCAGGCTCCAAGGTCTGAAGTCCCAGCGACCATAACCCAGGTCGCCAAGCCCCGCCGCTAGTTGTCCTCAGACCGTGTCACAGAACGGTACGCACGCCATGGACTAGGCGCGGTCGGATTAAGGGTGCCTTGCCCGGACCGTTACGTCCAGCGCCCATCCCGTGACGGAACGGACTTTGCAAACCAGCCGAATGGTCAGCGTCCAAGACGTGCTCGCACCATGGCCGTGACCTGGCTTACCTCGCGTATCCGCAGCGCAATGGCCGCGCCGAGGTACGCGGCCGCGAGAACCAACGCTCCCACGACGAGCTGGATCAGGCTCGCCGTCTTGCCGTCGCCCCAGACGCGCTGTGAAGACCATCACCACGATGGCCGTCGGGACGGCTGCGATGAGGCCGGCAAGGCCGAGTCGGCCCAACGTGGCGAGGAGCGCACGACAACCCGAGCCGCCCGACCCGGCGGCGAAGCAGGAAGTAGCCCAATGCGGTAGCGGCGACGAACGAGATCGCGTTGCCCGCCATCAGGCCGGCCGCGACGAACGTCGCGGGCAGCACGACGTAAAGCAGGACGTCGACGCCGATGCGCAGCGCGACCACGGGCACATTGATGAGGGCCGGTGTCTTCGTGTCGGGCATCGAGTAGAACGCGAAGAGCTGGAGCTGGCTGATCGCGAACGGCACCAGCCCGAGCCCGGCCACCGCGATCACCCAGCCGGTCGCTCGTGCCTCCGCGTGGCCGTATTGCCCCCACTCGAACAAGGTCACCGCGAGTGGTCGGCCGAGGACGACGTAGGCGACGGTCGCCGGCACCAGAACCACCGCCGCGAGACGGGTGCCGAGCGACAGCTGGTGGACCAGGTCCTCGTGCCGTTGCTCGGCGGCGGCGGCCGCCATCCGTGGCATCAGCGCGGTGATGATGGAGACCGCGATGATGCCGTGGGCCATCATGAAGATCAGGAATGCGTTGTTGTAGATCGCCGGCCCGGCCGCACCCTCGCCGTTGTCGGCCGCCATCTGCGCCAGCTTGAAGACCACGACCACCGCGACCTGGCTGACCACGACGTAGGCGAGCATCCAGATGGCGACGCGACCAAGCTCGCGCAGGTGCAGTTGGCGGAAGTCCCACCGCCACCGCCACCGGAAGCCGACCCGGCGCAGCGCCGGCCACAACCCGGCCGCCTGCACGAGGATGCCGAGCGTCGTGCCGAGCCCGAGCACCGCGACCTGGCCGCCGGTCAGGGTCGTCGCGTCGTCCTTGTTCAGCACCGGTGCGAGCACGAAGACGCCGCACATCGTGATGACGACGATGTTGTTGAGGATCGGCGCGAAGGTCGGCGCCGCGAAGTGGCCGCGGGTGTTGAGCACCGCCGCGAACAGGGCCGCCATGCCGTAGAAGAAGATCATGGGCAACAGCAGGTACGACAGCGTGGTGATCAGGTCGCGGTCGGCGGTCGTGGTCTTGTCGTTGGCGAGCACCGCGGTGAACAGCGGGGCGCAGGCAACCGCGACGACGGTCGCGCCGGCAAGGAAGATCACCGCGAGGCTCAGCAGGCGCTGGGCGTAGGCCTCGCCCCGGTCGGCGTCTCGGGTACGGGCGCGCACGAGCAGCGGCACCACCACGCTCGCGAGCACTCCGCCGAGGAGCAGCTCGTAGACCATGCCCGGCAGGGTGTTGGCCAGGCTGTAGTCGTTGCCGATCGCGGCCACGCCGATGGCGGCGCCGATGGCGGCGGTGCGGACGAAGCCGGTGACCCGGCTGGCGATGCTGCCGAGCGCCATGACCGAGCCGTGCTTGGCGACCGCGGCTCCGGTGTCCTCGGCCGACCGCCGAGTCTCAGGTGCAGCCGCGTCATGTGCGCCGGCGTAACCGGTGCCGCCCGGATACTCGGCCGCGCTGCGTGCCGCCGGCTGTTCGACCGTGGCGTCGTTGGTATATGGGATAGCCGACGGACGCGTTCTCGATCGTGGCCGATGCGGGGTCCACCGGGTAGCCGACGGTGCGGGCCGGATCCGGCCGTAAGGTCGGGAAGGCGTGTGTGCTGGCGTTGTCGACGTACGCGGGCAGCACTTCGGTGGCGTCGGGATCCGGGCCTCGGCGCACGCGTCGCCCCTACCAGTCATGGCAGGAACCATAGCCGGTCCCGGGTCATGGGGGATTCTCGAACGACGACGTCCGGCACGCCCGATAGGCTGGCGACCCGATGTCCGACGTCAACCGTGCCGCAGCCCCGCGCCAGCCAACCGGAAGCGCGGGCCCTCGCGTCCGCCGTGGCACGAGCAGCGAGGCGGCAGCGGTGCTGGCGACCTGACCGCCGCTGAGCAGCAGGGCGCTGCCGAGCTGCTGCGGATCGCACCCGTCGCCGACGAGCTCGGCCGCCGGTTCGAGCGGGCCGGGCACGAGCTGCATCTGGTCGGCGGATCGGTACGCGACGCGCTGCTCGGCCGGCTCGGTGACGACCTCGACTTCGCCACGGACGCCCACCCGGACCAGACGCTCGCCGTCCTCGCCGGCTGGGCGGAGGCGATCTGGGAGACCGGGCGCGAGTTCGGCACCATCGGCGCGCAGCGGCGCGGGCTGCGGCTGGAGATCACAACGTTCCGGGCCGATGCGTACGACGGGGTCAGCCGCAACCCGGTGGTCCGGTACGGCGAGAGCCTGATCGACGACCTGAGCCGGCGGGACTTCGCCATCAACGCGATGGCGGTCAGCGTGCCCGGGCGCGAGTTCACCGACCCGTACGGCGGTCGCAAGGACCTTGCGAAGCGGCTCATCCGTACGCCGGGCCGGCCGGAGGACTCGTTCGGCGATGACCCGCTGCGGATGCTGCGCGCGGCGCGGTTCTTTCGCAGCTCGGCTGCGCAGCTGCGGTTCGCCGTCGCGCCGGACGTGATCGCCGCGATGCGCGCCATGGCCGGCGACCTCGACCGGATCACGGCCGAACGCATCCGCGACGAATTCATGAAGCTGCTCTGCGGCGCGGACCCGGTGGCCGGGCTGCGACTGCTCGTCGATACCGGGCTGGCCGAGCGGTTCCTGCCGGAGCTGCCCGGGCTGCAGCTGGCCATCGACGAGCATGCCCAGCACAAGGACGTGTATGAGCACACGCTGACCGTGGTTCGCAACGCCGTACGGCTGGAGCGTGACGGGCCGGATCTGGTGCTGCGCCTGGCCGCGCTGCTGCACGACATCGGCAAGCCGGCGACCAAGGCCATCGGTCCCGACGGCCGGGTGAGCTTCCACCACCACGAGGTGGTCGGCGCCCGGCTGACCCGGCAGCGGCTGAAGGCGCTGCGCTTCCCCAAGGAGATCTCACCGACGTCGTCGACCTGGTCGCGCTTCACCTGCGCTTCTACGGGTACGGGCGCGGCGAGTGGACCGACTCGGCGGTACGCCGGTACGTCACCGACGCCGGCCCGCTGCTGGATCGGCTGCACGCCCTCACCCGGTCGGACTGCACCACGCGCAACCGGCGCAAGGCGGCGCAGCTGGCCGCCGACTACGACGCGCTGGAGGAGCGCATCGCGCGGATCGCGGCGCGAGGAGGATCTGGCCCGGGTACGGCCGGACCTCGACGGCAACGCGATCATGGAGCTGCTCGGGCTGCCGCCGGGACCGCTGATCGGCGAGGCGTGGCGGTACCTCAAGGAGCTGCGCCTGGATCGCGGGCCGCTCGCCCACGACGAGGCCGTCGACGCGCTGATGACGTGGGCGGCCGGGCGCGGCCTGCGTTAACGGTCTGTCTGCGCTGGCCAGTCAGTGGGCTCACGCGGTGCGCTTGCACGGTGTCGGCCGCGATGGGTCAGCCGGCGATTGACGAGTCCGAAGCCAGATGGCGACCAAGGCGTACCCGAGGCCGACCCCGACCATGCGTGGCCGGCGACACTCCGCTGAGCGGCAGCGCCCACGAGCCGATGAACAAGCCCGAGCACGAACATCAGGTTGAAACCGGTGTCGTTGATGCTGAAGACCCGACCGCGGTAGTCGTCCTCGATCTCCAGCTGCAGCGAGGTGTCGGTGACGATCTTCGTGGCCTGGGCGCCGAGGCTCACCACGAACGCGGCCGCGACCGTGAGCGCCGGCAGGTATGGCAGGCCAGCGCCGGGACGAGGACCGCCAATGCCGCGGTGAGCAAGCACGACCCAGCGCCCGGCGCCCAAGCGGCGGGTCATCCGGGGCGTGACCACCGCCGCGAGCAAGGCGCCCGCGGCGGCGGCGGCGGCGACCGGCAGCAGGCCGGTGATCGACGCTCCGGCGTCGCCGGCGGCGTAGTAGTTGCGGTACAGCAACAGCGTCGTGATCGCCAGCACGCCGAACAGCGCGCGATGGGCGGCCTGGGTCAGCAGGACCGCGCTCGCGGCCGGGCTGTGCGCGAGGTGGCGGAAGCCGGCGACCATCCCGACGGCGGTGTCCCGCACGCCCGCGAGGATCGATCCGGTGGGCCGGACGGCGTCGTCGGGTCCGAGCGCGTCCGGGCGGAACCAGAGCGAACGTCAGCAGGGCGGCGGCGAGGTAGGACAACGCCGCGACCAACGGCCACAGCGGCGTAGTCGTGCAGTCCGGTGCCGATGAAGTGGATCGCGACACCGGCACAGCCAAGACTGCCCGCGTAGACCACCGTTCCGGCCGTGGTCGCGAAGGAGTTGGCGGTGACCAGCCGCTCCGGCTCGACCACGTGCGGCTGGGCGGCGGAGAGCCCGGACAGGAAGAACCGGTTCAAGGCCACGACGGCGAGCGCGGCGGCGATGAAGATCATGTCCTCGCGTCCGTACCAGACCGAGACCGCGGCCGGCACGACCGGCGGCCGCCCGGGCCAAGGTTCGCGACGCCGAGCGAGTTGCGCCGGCTCCACCGGTCCAGGAAGACGCCGACGAACGGTGCCGACGACGCGAGTACGGCAACAGCAGTACCGCGAACGCCGCGGTGATCGCGATGGGACTGGCGGCCTGCTCCGGGTTGAAGAACACGCTGCCCGCCAGTCCGGCCTGGAACCAGCCGTCGCCGAGCTGGCTCAGCAGCCGCACCGCGACCAGCCGCCGGAACCCTCGTCGCGACAGGATCGCCAGCACGTTGTGATGCGGTGCGGTCCGGTTGGCCGGGTCCGGCGCGAGCACGGACTGCATGACTGTTGAGGTTACGGGGCGCAGGCTCAGCCGCGGTGACAGGCATCCGGACACCGCCGGACCGGCGGGTGAACGTCAGCTGTCCGGCGGGGCCGGACTCGGCCGTGTCGGACGTCGCCCTGACGCAGGTGCCGGGATCCGCTTGGCAGTCACGGCACGGGTGCGCCCGTTACCAGGCCGGTCCGCGGCCGCGTGGTGGTGGCGGCCGTCGTGGTCGGCGTCTGCTCGGCTCGTCGCTGACCAGGCCGGAGAGCCGGGCCAGCAGCTGGGAGAGGTCCATGCCGGTGAGGTCGGTGCCGAGCTGCAGGCCCTGGGCCACGGTGGAGGCCACGGTCTTGGTCAGCGACGAAGCCCCGTCGGTCGAGATCACGGTGAGCTTGTCGATCGCGCCGACCGGCGCCGCCGCGGCCCCGACGACCTCCGGCAGCACCCGCAGCAGCAGGTCCAGCACGGCGGCCTCGCCGTAGGCGCCGAACGAGTCGGCCTTGCTCTGCATCGCCGCCGCCTCGGCGTTGCCCTTGGCCAGGATGGCCGCGGCCTCGGCCGCACCTTCGCGCTCGACCGCCTCGGCCAGCGCGGCCCGGCGGGACCGCTCGCCCTCACCGGTGAGCCGGGACTGCTCGGCTGACCCCTGGGCGGCGGCGATGGTGGCCTGGCGTCGTGCGTCGGCGTCGGCGATGGCGGAGTTCTTGCGGGCCTCGGCCTCCTGCTCCACCCGGTACCGCTCGGCGTCGGCCGGCTTGCGCACCTCGGTGTCGAGCTGGCGCTGCTTGAGCTCGGCGTTGCGCTCGGCCACCTTCTGCTGCTCGGCGAGGATGTACTGCTGCCGCTCGGCCTCGGCCAGCGGTCCGGCCGCGGCGGACTGCGCGCGGGCGGCGTCGATCTCGGCCTGGATCCCCGCCTGCTTGAGGGAGAGGTTCCGGTTCGCCTCGGCGATCGCCTCCTCGGCGATCAGTCGCGCCTGTTCGGCCTCCTGCCGGGCCTTGGCCTCGGCGATGGCCGCGTCACGCATGACCCGGGCCGCCTCGGGTCGGCCGAGATCCTGCAGGTAGGTGCCCTCGGCCAGGATGTCCTGCAGCTGGAACGTGTCCAGCACCAGGCCCTGGTTGGTCATCGAGTGCTCGGCCTCCTCCGCGACGGCCGAGGCGAACGCGGTCCGGTCGCGGATGATCTCCTCGATGGTGAGCCGGCCGACGATCGAGCGCAGCGCGCCGGCGAGCACCTCGCGGGTGAACTCCTCGATCTCGGCCTGCTGGTGCAGGAAGCGCTGGGCCGAGGCGCGGATTGCGTCCTCGGTGCCGCCGACCTTGACGATCGCGACGCCCTGCAGGTTGGCCCGGATGCCCAGCTTGCTGACCGCGCCCTGGATCTCGACGTGGATGCGGCGGCTGGACAGGCTCATCACCTGCAGCTTCTGCACCACGGGCAGGACGAACACCGAAGCGCCCATGACGACCTTCTGGCCGGACAGGTCGGTGGCCATGATGCCGTCGGCGCCCTCGACCGAGCGCCCTTTGCGGCCGGTGACGATGAACGCCTCGTTCGGGCCGGCCACCTTGATCCGGCTCAGGATGTAGATGACGAGGAACAGCACCAGCAGCACGCCGCCACCGATGGCGATCAGCAGACCGAGCATGAGGTTCTCACTTTCAGGTACGGGCGGGCCCGCTAGACGGGGGAGGTCTCCTCGACCACGACGCTGGTGTCGGTCGGTGCCTCGATGACGAAGACTTTCGCGCCCAGGGCCACCGGCCGGTCGGCCCGGGCGTTGAGCTTGACCGGCTGCCCGCCGATCGAGATGCGCACCTCGCCGAAACCCTGCGCCGGGATCGGCGTGACGATGACGCCGAGCCGGCCGACGAGGTCGGAGCGGGTGGGTGTCGCGTCGGTACGCATCCGTCCGGCCGCGCGGGCCAGGGCGACGGTGCCGATGGCGGCCGGGATGGCCACTGCGACGCCGGCGACCAGCCCGACCACGAGCGCGACGAGGCCAGTACCGGTCAGCGAGGCGGCGATGGCGCCGCCGAATCCGAATGCGCCGACGAACCCGGCGACCGAGGGCACCGAGAACGGGCCGGCCGCATCGGGGTGGCCGAGGTGCAGGACGTCACCGAGGAACAGCGAGACGGCGAGCAGCGCGAGGCCGATCCCACCGATCAGCAGGAAGGTGACGGTAACCGCACTCATTCAACTCGTCTCTATTCAGGTCCGACGGGGCCGACGCCGCATCACCGGCTTGCTCGGACAGAACGGACTCCGAGGGTAGCGCCTGCGCGCCACCCCCGGAGTCCCGTGAGTACTGGCGGCATCACGGGCCGAGACGTACGCCAACGGTCCCGCTGCGTCGAAGCCGAGCGACTCGAACATCTGGGCCGGCGGCTGCCATCGTTGCAGGACCTCACCGTCCCGGGTCCGGAGCGTGACGACGAGATCGGGGTTGTCGGGGTTCGTGATATCGAGTTCCCAGATCAGCATCCGGTCGTTGTCGACCCACGCTGCCTGCATGATGACCCCGGCTATGCGCCGCATCACAGTGCCGGTTGCCACCTCGACGAGCCGGACTTCCGGGCTCATGCCGTCCGCGGCGACGCCGGGCACCACCACATGCCGTCCGTCGGGCGACCACGAGTCTGGTCCGCCTGGTATTCCGGCGATGGGAAGCAAGCGGGCTCGCGCGCCGTCGAGGGTGAACGTCTGGACACCGAACGGCTCGACAGGCTGGTTCGTACCCGTCTTGCGGGACAGGGCGAGCGCGATCTCGGTATCAGATGGAAGCCAGGTGAGGCGGCAGCCAACCTCGGCACAGCTCAGCCCGGTCACATCGAGCATGGTGGCTGTCGTCGTCCCGGTCGTGACATCGAGCACGACCGCTACCAGTGTGGGTGCCGGAGGCTCGCCCTCCGGAGTCTTGCTGAACAGCAACCTGGTGCCGTCGGACGACCACTGCGGTTCGCCGATCACTCGTCGATGAACGTAGTTCCGGGTAACGCCATTACCTAGGTTGGTGACTCGGTAAGTGACGGATGTGAAGTCGAGCTGCCGGTCTTTGCTGACGACCCACTCACCGTTCGGCGAGAGTTGAATAGATTCCCCGCTCACCCGGGTGTACGTCTTGTCGGGCCAGTCGAGCACGTACTTGTTCCCGGCCACGTACCAGCCGTCCACTAACTCGATCGGCCGGGTCTTGTCGGTGATGATGTGAGTCGGCACGCCGTCCGGGCCAATGGTGATGTCTGCGGTTCGATCGGACACCAGGGTCGATGCCGCGCCCGTCGTGGCGGATGAGGCCGAGGCCGTACGGGACCCCGAACGGGAGCGCGATGACGAGCACGACCGCGCCGACGAGGCCTCCGCGCCGGCGGTTGCGGTGCTGGTATCCGCGGTCGGTGGCGTCGAGTGCGAATCTGCGCCGGTCCCGTTCCTGCGGGCGGACGAGGTCGCCCTCGGTGGCGAGGTCGTGGATCACCTCGCGGAATGCAGGTGTCGACGGGGTCGGTCGGGGCTCAGGTCACGCAGCTCGGCGAGGGCTCGGGTGGTCTGCCTCGCCACCGTGCCGGGCCGCCAGCCGAGAATCTCGGCGGTCTCCTCGACGGACCGGTCTTCCAGGTGGCGAAGCACGAGGACGGCCCGTTGCCGGGGCGGCAGACCGAGAAGGGCGGAGCGAAGCGTGGCGCCTTCGACGAGTCGGTTGCTCCGGCGGCGCCATCGGGATGCGCCGACGCGATAGATGATCCGTTTGACGTACGGCTCGGCGTCGCCGCGGATGCGCCGCCAGCGCACGAACGCCTTCGCCAGCGCCCGCTGGACCAGATCCTCGGCTGCCTCGGCGTCGCCGGTGAGCGCAAACGCCACCCGAAGCAGGGCGGGCGAGCGGCGCACCACGAAGTCGTGGAACTCGGCATCGACGTTCGTGTCCATGACCACCCGATTGTTGAGACAGAAAGGACTCCGAGGGTAGCGCCCGCGCGCTACCCCCAGAGTCCCGCGATCCGCCGTCGGGTGCGGCTACCGGCTTGAGTGCGCCGCGAGAGCGCCCGATTCCGGGACCTGCTTCGAGACTGACGATGTCCGGCGGCACGGTCCATCGGTGGACCGGCTACCGTCGCGCGTCGTGAGGGTGACCGATGCGACCGGCGGATCGGCGACGTAGTCCCCTGACCAGATCAGGATCCGGTCGTTGTCTACCCATGAGGCCTGGAGCGTGAACCCATCCAGGCGACGCACTACCGTGCCGGTAGCGACCTCGACAATCTGGCCTTCGCCTCGCTGACCGTCTTCGGACATGCCGCGAATGGCCACGAGCTGTCCGTCCGGGGACCAAGCGTCCGTTCCCATCGGGAACCCGGCGATGGGTAGGCTCCGGGCCCGCCGGCCGTCGAGGGTGAAGGTCTGGATTGCGGTCGCCACACCGCCCACGTCATGTTCCGTCGACCTGGTGCGAGATCGTGAGCGCAATCTCCCGCCCCGATGGCAGCCAGCTGAGCCGGCAGTCGTGGTGCAACCAAAGCCCGTAACGTCGAGCGGAGTCGATTGTCATGGTCTGTGTCTTGACGTCGACCACTGTCGCAATCAAGGTGCGGGTCGGAGGCTGACCGAGTGGGTGGCCTGGAGAACAGCAGTCGGTCGCCGTCGGGCGACCACTGTGGACCCTGATCCGATCCCAACAATCTGTTTCGGAGCCGTAGGTGTGGGTCTCGCGGGTGCTGACGTTGGTGACGCGGTAGCGGCCGCATTCATTGAAAGAACGCGACCAAGCGCCGACCCACTCGTCCGTTCGGTGAGGCGTGAACGCTTTGCCCGCCGATCCGCGAGTACGTCTTGTTCGGCCAGTCGAGCACGTAGTTGTTCCCCAGCACGTACCACCCGTCCACCAACTCGATCGGCCGCGTCGTGTCGGTGATCACGTGGGTCGGCACGCCGTCGGGTCCGATCGTGACGCTGCTGGATGGGCTCGCCCCGGGTTCGATGCCGCGCGCGCGGTCGGCTCGGGCGAGGCCGAGACCGTACGGAACGCCGACGGCGAGTGCCACGACGAGCGCGACCACGCCGACGAGGCTCGCGCGCCGGCGGTTGCGGTGCTGGTACCCACGGTCGGTGGCAGTCGAGCGCGAACCGCCGCCGGTCCCGGTCCTCCGACCGGACCAGGTCGCCCTCGGCGGCGAGGTCGTGGATCACCTCGCGGAGCAGGGTGTCGAGCCGGTCGGTCATGGCCGTACCTCCGCATGCTGGACGACGCCCAAGTCGATCAGGCGGGTGTCGTCGGGGATCAGGTCACGCAGCTTGGCCAGGGCCCGGGAGGCCTGGCTCGCCACGGTGCCGGGACGGCAGCCGAGAATCTCGGCGGTCTCCTCGACGGATAGGTCTTCGAGGTAGCGCAGCACGAGGACCGCGCGCTGGCGGGGCGGCAGTGCGAGCAGTGCGGCGCGGAGCAGCATGCGCAGGTGCGTGTCGTGGCTGGCGTCGGGCACCGGTGTCCGGTCGGGCGGGGCAGCCATCACCGTCTCGGCCCAATGGCTCCGGCGTCGCCATCGCGATGCGCTGTCGTGGTAGATGATCCGCTTGACGTACGGCTCGGCCTCGCCGTGGATGCGCCGCCAGTGCACGAACGCCTTTGCCAGCGCCTGCTGCACCAGATCCTCGGCCGCGTGGGCGTCGCCGGTGAGCGCGTACGCCACCCGGAGCAGGGCGTGCGAGCGGCGCACCACGAACTCGGTGAACTCGCTCTCGACGCTCGTGTCCATGGCCACCTCCTTCTCACCCACCTGACGTCGCCTGGCGGCGGAAACTTTGCATCGAGCCCGAAGCGGCGCGGCGGTGCATTGTCACACCCCAGGGCGAGACTGGCGGGGTGCGTCTGCGAGAGGTGACCGTGCTGCCGACCAGGATCGGTGGGCTCGGCGTGACCGTCGCATCGGGCTCGGTGATCGAGGTGACCTTCGGCGCACCGCTGGTGCCGGGCGACGACGGCGAACTGGACCCGATCCTCCGGGCGGCTCTCGTCGAGCTGGTCGAGTACTTCGCCGGTGACCGGACCTACTTCACGGTGCCGACCGAGTTCACCCGCGGGTCCGACTTCGAACGCGCGGTGTGGAAACAGATCGCATCCATCCCTTATGGACAGACGGAGACGTACGGCCACATCGCACACGCGGTGGGCGAGCCCGGCGGCGGCGCAGGCGGTCGGGTCGGCGTGCCACCGCAATCCGCTGCCGGTGATCGTCCCGTGCCACCGGGTGGTCGGCGCCAACGGCAAGCTGGTCGGCTTCGGCGGCGGCCTAGCCCGCAAACGTTTCCTGCTCGAGCTGGAAGCTCGGGTGTGGATCGAACAGGCATTCACGGGAGGACTTGCTGGTGACGATCGTTGACCGACAGACCACAGGGCTATACAAAAATGGTATGGCCTTCACCCTCACGCTCCAGCCCGACACGGAAGAGCGGCTCCGTACAGTCGCTCACGCGGAGCACCGATCCGTGCACAAGACGGTTGAGCTCGCCATCGAGGAGTACCTCGAACGACGAGACCATCGCGAGGAGGTGCTGCGGATCTTCCGAGACGTCCGCGAACGCGACAAGGAGTTCTTCGAGATGTTGGGGGACCGGTGAGAACACGGTGGCTCGACGCGGAGGATTTCCTTCGGATGATTGGCGAAGCGGCAGGTGCCGACGTCCGTGTCCGTGACGGCGGTGTCCTGTTTGCCGCCGCCGCGAGACCGGCCGCGACGCTCGCTGGTGTGACGATCTACCGGACGTCCGCGGAACAGGCCGCCGCGTTGCTACACGCCGTCGTGCGATGGCGGCCACTTGACGTGTGGAACGCGAACCTCGGTTGGGCTGCGGCCGCCACTCACCTGCAGCGGGATGGGTGCATCCTCGCGATGCCGCCAAAGGAGCGGATGAGGCTGACGGAGGAACTGATGGCGGGAGCGGCTGACTCGGTGCCCGAGATCGCAAGACGACTTGCGGCGTTCATCGACTGAGCCGTGTTGTGCTTGATCCCCGCCGTCACTGGCGACGGCGGGGATCAATAGCGTTACGACCTGGTCTAGCGGTCGATGGTGCCGGCGATGAAGTCCTCGACGGCCTGGTGGGCGTCGTGGTCGGCGTACTGCACCGGCGGCGACTTCATGAAGTAGCTCGACGCCGACAGGATTGGTCCGCCGATCTTCCGGTCCAGCGCGATCTTCGCCGCCCGAACCGCGTCGATGATGACTCCGGCCGAGTTCGGCGAGTCCCACACCTCGAGCTTGAGCTCGGCGTTGAGCGGCACGTCGCCGAACGCCCGTCCCTCGAGGCGGATGTACGCCCACTTGCGGTCATCCAGCCACGGCACGTGGTCGGACGGTCCAATGTGGATGTCGCTGTTGGACATCTCGTGCGGGATCTGCGACGTGACCGACTGGGTCTTGGAGATCTTCTTGGACACCAGCCGATTCCGCTCGAGCATGTTCATGAAGTCCATGTTGCCGCCGAAGTTGAGCTGGTACGTGCGCAGCAGCTCCACCCCGCGGTCCTCGAACAGCTTGGCCAACCCGCGGTGCACGATGGTCGCGCCCACCTGCGACTTGATGTCGTCGCCGACGATCGGCAGCCCGGCGTCGGTGAACTTCTTGGCCCACACCGGGTCGGAGGCGATGAAGACCGGTAGCGCGTTGACGAACGCGCACCCCGCGTCGATCGCGGCCTGGGCGTAGAACTTGTCCGCCTCGTCCGAGCCGACCGGCAGGTACGAGACGACCACGTCGACCCGGGCCTCGCGCAGTGCGGCTACGACGTCGACGGCGGGTGCGTCGGATTCCTCGACCATCTCCCGGTAGTACAGGCCCAACCCGTCGAAGGTCGGACCCCGCTGGACGAGTACGCCGGTGGGCGGGACGTCACAGATCTTGATGGTGTTGTTCTCGCTGGCGAGAATCGCCTCCGCGATGTCACTA
The DNA here is from genome assembly GCA_963773935.1 of uncultured Actinomycetota bacterium. Lineage (GTDB taxonomy): Bacteria > Actinomycetota > Actinomycetes > Mycobacteriales > Micromonosporaceae > DATBGZ01. Next base: position 60,265 of record CAVZCZ010000008.1, on the reverse strand, counting down.
CCGACCTTCTTCGCGTCGACATCGAACGCCGCGACGAACTGCACATCCGAGACGTGGTAGTCGCCGAACTTGACGTGCATCAGTCCGGGGACGCGGTCGTTCGGATCAGCATTGCGGTAGTACTCCACACCCTGGACCAGTGATGACGCGCAGTTGCCGACACCAACGATGGCGACACGTACGGAGCCCATCGCGGCTGCCTCCTTCGTTCAGAGCTTGCGAGTCAGGCCCGCAAGCGACTCATCTCACCGCTCCGGGGTGTCCGAAGGCGGCACTGCATCCTGCTCGCGGCTCGCACCGCGGGTATTGAGAGGCCCCTGACCGGGAGCCTGGCCGGAGCGTTCGGTGGCGATCAGCTCCTCCAGCCACCGGACCTCGCGCTCGGCGGCGTCGAGTCCGTGGCGCTGCAGCTCGAGCGTGTAGGCGTCGAGCCGTTCCGCGGCCCGGGCCAGCACGTCGCGCAAGCCCTCGCGTCGCTCCTCGACCCGGCGCCGGCGACCCTCAAGGATCCGCAACCGGGTCTGCTGGTCGGTGCGGGCGAAGAACGCGAAGTGCACGCCGAAGGCGGGGTCGTCGAATGTCTCGGGACCGGCCTGAGCGAGCAGTTCCTGGAACCGCTCTTTGCCCTCGGCGGTGATTTTGTAAACCACCCGGCCGCGGCGGCTGGTCATCGGTGGGATGTCTGCATCGGCCTGGGCGGCGTCGGAGTCGATCGAACCTTCGGTGATCCAGTTCTCGGCCTGGAGGCGACGCAGAGTCGGGTAGAGGGATCCGTAGCTGATCGCGGCACGGAAGGCGCCGATCTTGGTAGTCAGCTGCTTGCGGAGCTCGTACCCGTGCATGGGCGACTCGTGCAGGATGCCGAGGATGGCGAGCTCCAGCACGCTGGGCCTCCTTAGCCTCGACTGCACAGACAACGCTGCGTAGACACACGAACTGCGTTCCGCGATGTATCGCGACGATACATCGAGCCTAGGGGTTGGGTCGCCGGCTCGCAAACTTTCGTTCACCAAGGCTTATCCGCAGCCGATGTGGGGCGACGGGCAAATGTGACCGATCAGGGGGCCAAGCCTCAAAACGTGCCGGCTACAGTTCCCGGCGGGGGCGGCAGAGCTAGGAGCGGGCGAGATGGTGTCCAACGGCCGTGGGGGTCCGGCTGACAAGCCCGACCGCAAGCCGGGCGGCACCGCGGACGGCCTGTTCGCGCGCATCCGTACCGGTGAATGGCCGGTCGTCAAGATCGACCTTTCGGAGGCGTACGCGAACGTCCGGCGTCGCGCCACCACTCTGCGCCGCCGCCGGATCATCAGCGCAGTCATGGCCGCGGTCGTCTTCGCCGGCCTCGCCATCCGTGATCGGCGTCTATTACGTCAGTGCGATCCCGCTGCCGGACCAGCTCGCGCTGCCGGCGACGACCACCGTCTACTACAGCGACGGCACGACTGTCATGGCTCGGCTCGGGTCGCAACGACGGACCATCGTGCCGGCAAGCACCCTGCCGCCGCATGTGGCGCAGGCGGTCGTCGCGGCTGAGGATCCGGCGTACTGGCTCGGCTCGGGCACCCTGATCTCGCGGCAGTATGCCCGCGCGGCCACCGCGGTCAGCGGCGGAGGCGGCAGCGACAGCGCCGCGGCCCAGGCGCGGCTGTTGGTGCTGTCGTGGAAGCTCGAGGACACGTACTCCAAGGATGAGATCCTCGAGTTCTACCTCAACACTGTCTACTTTGGACGTGGCTCGTACGGGATCGAAGCAGCGGCGCAAAGTTACTTCGGCACCGGGGCGTCAGACCTGAGCGTGGCCCAGGCGATCCTGCTCGCTGGGCTGATCGAGTCTCCCGGCGATGGCCGCTTCGACCCGTCCGTGAACCCAATCTCCGCTGGCACCAAGTTCGCCACGGTGACCCAACGAATGGTCGCGCTCGAGGCGATCGACCAGGCAACCGCGAGCCGCCTGGTGATGCCACGGGTGGACCGGTACGACCCTGCCCGGTTCGCCTCGGCACTGGACGAGCCGACCGGGCTGGTCGTGTCCCAGGTCCGAGCCGAGCTCCGCGACACGGATGCGTTCCGCGACAAGGCACCTGGCTACCTCGAGGACGGTGGCTTCAGTATCGTCACCACCGTCGACGCCAGGGCGCAGGCGTTGCTGGAAAAGGCCGTCGACGGCACCGTGGTGACCTCGCTCATGGCTGGCCAGCCGCGCAACCTCCAGGCGGCGGCGGTTGTCGTGGAGCCTGGGACGGGACGGGTGCTGGCCTACTTCGGTGGAAGTGATGGCGCAGGTGCCGACTACGCCGGGACACACCGAACCGTCGATGGCGAGATCGCCGGCTTCGGCGCGCACCCGCCCGCGCAGACCATCGGGGCGTTCGTCCTGGCCGCTGCTCTCGAGCACGACATCTCCGTGCGGTCGCGCTGGGCCGCGCCGTCCGTGAAGGAGTTTCCGGCCAGCGGTCACCCCTTGACCAACCCGGTGCGGGACGTCGTCGACGCGCCGTGCCAACCGGTCTGTTCGCTGATCGAGGCGACCACGGCGTCGCTGACCATCCCGCTCTACTCGGTCGCGGAGCAGGTCGGTGCCACGGCGGTGCTGGACCAGGCGCGTGCGGCCGGCATCGAGGCGATGTGGACCGCCGGTACGGCCGACGGTCCGGGACAGCGGTACGACCTCACCGACCCGTCCGCGGCTCCGCTCACCCCAGACCCGTTCGGATCCGACGTGGCGCTGGGGGTGTACCCGGTGACCGTGCTGGACCAGGCGAACGCGATGGCGACCCTCGCCGCAGGTGGCCGGCGCAGCGCAACCCACTTTGTGGAGCGGGTTGGCAAGGACTTCGCCACCGTGTACGAACCCAGGCCCCGTTCGACCTCAGCGTTGAAGCCGGACACCATCGCGGACGTGACGTGGGTGCTGAGCCAGAACCCGGCTGGACAGCTGCCGGACGGACGGCCGTCGGCCAGCCTGTCCGGCTCCGCGCGACTAGGCATGAGCGCCCTGGATACCGCACATGCGTGGCAGGTCGGATACACCGGGAATCTCGCGATGGCGGTCTGGCTCGGCAACCGGGACGCCGAGCTTCCGCTCCGCGACAAGCTCGGCAACCGGATCGTGGGTGGCGGCCTGCCGGCGGAGATCTATCGGAGCTTCATGAGCAGTGCGCACAGCAGACTCGGCTTGCCCCTGGTCGAGTTTCCGGAACCGATCTTCCAAGGCGATGCCACGGCCGGCGACGCGCAGTGATATCAATCTCACCACTACGCGTCGAGGCAGATGGCGGGCCGAAGAGCCCCGGGCCACGCGCGAGCGGAGCGAGCGCCACCAACTCGGAGCGAGCGCCAGAGTTTCAGACCGCGTACCCTCGACCGCATGCGTACGCAGCGTCAGGTGGTCGACTATTCGCTCCGGAGGCGGGCGCTGTTGCGCGACGTCTACTCCGGGCGGGTCGGCACGCTCGAGGTCTGCGACGCGTCGCCGTATCTACTTTCGGCGGCACGCTTCCACGGTGAGAGCACCGACGACCGCTGTCCCGTGTGTCGACGGGAGAACCTGACCCACGTCCACTACATCTACGGTGACGAACTCAAGCAGTCGGCCGGGCAGGCCCGGTCCCGAACCGAGTTGGCCACGCTGGCAACATCGGCTCGGGAGATCCAGGTGTACGTGGTTGAGGTATGCCGCGGGTGCGGCTGGAACCACCTCGTCGAGCAGTTTCTGCTTGGCCGCGAGGCGCTCGACCCGGCCACGGCGGTCGTGCCACTGGGCGAGGGCGCCAGTCGCCGTACCCGGTCGGTCGAGCTGCGGTCGGCTCGGGAGGCCGCCGAGTGACGTACGCCCCACCGCCAACGCCTTTCCTGGCTGAGGTGAAGATCGTCCTGCATGCTGTCCACATATTTCCGGCTAAGTTAGGCATTTGCCGTTCCCCGGGTCGTAGCAGGGCCCATGGAACACCCCGGACCACCGGCGTCGCTGAACCCCGACAGCAGCGCCACCGGCAGTCACACACCCCGTGGCTGATCCTCACCGCAACCGAGCGCGGCTGCCCCAGCTGGCTCCAAAACGGCAAGGTGTAACCCGATGAACTCGTACTATCCCCCGGACCCCACTGTCCCGCCCGACGGTGACGAACCGACGTATCGGAGCCGCGCCCGCGCTTCCCGGCACGGGCGCGAGGATGACTACCCCGGTGGATACGACGGGGAGTTCGAGGCGCGAGGGACGAGTCGCCGAGAACGGACCGTCTCAGGTGGCTACGACGGGGAGTTGCGAGGCGCGAGGGACGAGTCGCCGAGAACGGACCGTCTCAGGTGGCTCCGACGACTACGCCGACGGGTACGGCCGCAGCGACGGCTACAGCAACGGGTACGCCCCCGAGCCGACGGCCCGCAATGTGACCGGGCGAGCCTCGGTCGGTCGGGCCTCAGTGGGTCGTGCCTCGGTGTCCCCCCCGATGGGATACCCGGGCGGATCGAGCGAGCCCGAGCCGGTCTACGGCGCCCCGTACGGCGACGCCGCGTACGGCCCGAGCCCGATCGACCCGTACCGTCCGGAACCGACTGCCTATGGGCAGGCTGACGCCTACGGCCATTCCGGCGAGCCCACCTCACCGGGCCGGGCGCCGGTCAGCCCGGGCCGCGGTGTCGGTCGGGCCCAGGTACGGCCGATCTCCCCGAGCGGACCGCCGCCCCTGGGCGGCGCGGGTGGTGCCGGCGGTGGCCGTGGCCCCGGTGGCCGGCCCCCGGTGCCGGGTGCGCCGGGTGGGGAAGGCCCATACGGCCCCGGCGGCCCCGGCGGCCCGGGCGGTCCGAATGGCCCCGGTGGGCCGCACGGCCCGGGCGGGCCGAATGGACCGCGGCGCCCGTTCAGTTCTTTCGGCGCCAGCCTTGGCGCGCTCGGCCGTAGGGTCCGTGGCGGAGAAGGTGGCGATGGCCCGAAGGGTCGGGCAAAGACCGCCCGGCGGCGCAACATCATCGTGGCATCGATCGCCGTTTTCGTCATGATCACAGGGATCGGATTCGTCGGCGGCACCTACTACGTCGATGGCGTCGAGACGAGCGGTGAGCTCACGTTCCCGGAGACCACGTCGATCTACTACTCGGACGGCTCGCTGCTGGCAAAACTGGGCCAGAAGACCCGGTACGAGGTTCCCTTCGAGGAGATGAACGCCGCGATCACCGAGGCGATCGTGGCCTCCGAGGACCGGACGTTCTGGACCAACGAGGGCGTCGACTTCAAGGGCGTCATGCGGGCTGCGTGGAATAACTTCACCGGCGGCGATACCCAGGGTGCCTCGACTATCACCCAGCAGTACGCCCGGCTGGCGTTCGACCTCAAAGGCGCGACCTACAACCGCAAGCTGCGCGAGGCCGTGCTCGCCTGGAAGATGTCCGATGAGCTGACCAAGCCGGAGATCCTCGCGTCGTACCTGAACTCGGTGCCGTTCGGCCGCAACACCTACGGAGCCGAGGCGGCGGCGAGGGCGTACTTCGGCAAGACCATCAGCAACAAGGCTCCGGAGGCGCAGCAGATCACCAAGACCGAGGCGATGGCGCTGGTCTCCATCGTGAAGCAGCCCGAGCCCGACCCGGACGCCCCGGACGAGTACCCCGGCTTTGACCCGACCCGCAGCGAGAAGGCGAAGGAGCTGGCGGTCGGCCGGTGGGGCTACGTCCGCGACCAGATGGTCGAACTCAAGAAGGAAGACTCCAGCAAGGGCCTGACCCAGGAGGAGGCCGACGCTCTCGTCTTCCCGCCGTTGGAGACCTGGGTGGTGTACGTGCCGACGACTTGGCCAGGGCGAAGAGAAGGCCTCCGGACTGGTGATCAACCACGTGCTCGACGAGCTCACCCACACCCCTGGCTCCAAGTTCGAAGGGCAAACGTGGGAATCGATCGAGAGCGGTGGATACTCGATCGTTACGACCTTGGACAGTCGTGCCCAAACGGCGGCCGAGAATGCGGCGGACGAGACGATCCCTGGCAGCGTCCTGAATGGACAGCCGGCGAACCTGCAGGCTGCGTTGGTCGCGATCGAGCCGGGGACCGGGCGGGTCCTCGCCTACTACGGCGGTCACGACGGCAAGGGCAACGACTACGCCGGCTTCTACTTCGATCGGGACAACGTCGCGACCGGCGTCGGCCGGCACCCGCCCGGCTCGTCGTTCAAGGTCTACACGCTCGCCGCCGCGCTCAAGTCCGGCTTCTCGCTGAACTCGTACTGGCGGTGGACGCCGCATGAGCAGCCCGGGCGAAACAAGAACAACCTCATCACCAATGTCAGCAAGTGCACGAGCGACCTCGATGGGAAGGACCCTGCCACCGGCAAGGACAAGTACAAGTCGGAACTCTGCACGCTCCTGGAGTCGACCACCGCGTCCTTGAACGTGCCGTTCTACGAGGTGACCTTCAACGTAGGCGGCACCAACGTGCTGCAGATGGCCCGCGACGCCGGCATCAGCTACATCTGGACCAACGAAGGGGAGCGGATCGACCTGCGCTCCGTCACCAACATGGCGGAGGTCGTCGGCCCTCGGATCGGCTTGGAGCTTGGCATCGGGCAGTACGCCGTGACGGTGATGGATCACGCCAACGGCGTGGCGACCTTCGCGGCCGGCGGCCGGCGGGCCACGGCCCACTTCGTGCAGAGCGTCACCAAGAACGACGAGACGCTGTACGGCGAGACGCTGCCGAACCCGAACGAGGCGGCGCTCCTCAACCCCCAGGCAACTCGAGACCTCACCTTCGCGATGAGCCAGGTCGCCAACATCAATGTCGACGGCTTCCAGGCCGCCACGAAGACCGGCACCTGGGAGCTCAATCCGACCTCGGTCGAGAACGCGCATGCCTGGAACGTCGGCTTCACCACCAAGCTCGCGGCCGCCGTCTGGGTCGGCAACAAAGAGGAGCAGGTGGCGCTGCGAAACAAGAGCGGCGGTCAGGTCTATGGCTCCGGCCTACCGAAGGAGATCTGGACGAAGTTCATGACTGAAGCGACCAAGGCGATGGCGTTGCCGCACGACAAACTTAAGTTCGACCCGCCCGTGTACGTCGGGGACGAGAACCCGCCGGGTTCGTTCCCATCGCCGACACCGTCGCCGACGCCGCCGCCGGAGCCGACCAACCCGACCGCCGACGACGCCACCGAACAGCCCCTCGCCGAAACCGTCGAACAGCGCCAGCCCGACCACCCCGTAGAACTGAGATCGAGCCCCACCCCGGCCGCGCACCGGCGGGGTGGGGCCGTCCTCAGGCCGGTGGTACGGCAGGATCTCGGTATGGCGGCTGCTGACGTGGACGAGGTGAACCCCAGCCGGGAGGACGGGGTTGTCCGCGGCGTGTCCGAACTGGTCGGTGGGCCGGTCGGTGACCACGCCGCGACGAGCCATCCGATCGAGCGGATGCTCACGCCAGTTCGGGTGATCATGGCATTGACCGTGCTGGTGTTCGTTCTGCACTGGGTGCAGAAGTCACCGTGCCAGGACGGCATCTGGGAGAACCACGAGCAGTACTCCAAGATGTGCTACACCGACATCATCGCGCTGTACTACGCCGAGCATCTGAACGAGGGCGCGGTTCCGTACTTCGACTGGCCGGTCGAATATCCGGTGCTGACTGGTTACTTCATGGGACTGCTCGGGCTGCCGGTGCACGACATCGGGGATGGCGATCCGCAGTTCAACCAGGGCCAGGCGTTCTACAACCTCAACGCGCTCGTGTTGAGCGCATTCGGCGTGGCCGCGATCGCGGTCGTGCTCGCACTGCGCCGCCGGCGACCCTGGGATGCGCTGCTGTTCGCCCTCGCCCCGGCGCTGGTGGTCACCGCGACCGTGAACTGGGACCTGCTCGCCGTTGGGCTCACCGCCTTCTTCATGTACGCCTGGGCCAAGCGGGCGCCGGTCGTCGCGGGAGTGATGCTTGGGCTTGCCATCGCGGCGAAGCTCTATCCGCTGTTCCTCGTCGGTGCGCTGATTGTGCTGGCGCTGCGTACGGCCCGCTTCCGGGCGGCTGCACTCACCGTGGCGACGGCGGCGGTGACGTGGGCGGCGGTCAATGCCCCGGTGTTCCTGTTCGCGAACGAGGGATGGAACAAGTTCTGGTCCCTGAGCTCCAGCCGGGCTGTGGACTGGGGCACGTTCTGGTACATCGGCGCCAACTTCCCGCTCTCGACCCGGCAAAACGGTGGGATCCAACCGTTTGTGAGCCTGGCCGGCAATGTCAGCCTCGTCAATGCGCTGTCGTACCTGCTGTTCGGGCTGGGATGTCTGGCCGTACTCCTGGTCGGGCTCCGTGCGCCGCAACGGCCGCGGCTGGCTCAGCTCTGCTTCTTGCTGGTGGCGCTGTTCCTGTTGACCAGCAAGGTGTGGTCGCAGCAGTTTGTGCTCTGGCTGATCCCGCTGGCGGTACTGGCCCGCCCTCGGTGGGGCGCGTTCCTGTTCTGGCAGGCCGCCGAGCTGCTGTATTTCTTGGCCTTCTACGCTCATCTGCTCAACCTCGACGGTGTGTTCGTGATGCCAGAACCAACCTATGTGTACGCGTCGATGGTGCGCTGGATCGCTCTAGCTTTCCTCGTGGCCATGGTGTTCCGCGACATCATGCGGCCGGAGCTCGATGTCGTGCGCGCCACGTACGGAGACGATCCCGACGGCGGGGACTTTGCCGGCGCCCCCGATGACGGGGTAACCGTGCGGACCCCGCCGTGGCTGGCTCGGATCCTCGACTCCGGACGGACCGGCGCCCGTTCATTGCTCGATCGGGTGCGCACGCCGAGCGCCTAGGTCCCGCCCACGTCACGGGTAAAGGACGAAGACCACGGCGTCCGGGTGCACCTCGCGGGTGATGTCGAGGCCGTCGATCGGCAACGTTGCCGCGTTCTGCAGCGGTGTTCCGCCGGCCCGGTTCGGCAGGACGACGACCGTACGCACGCCGATGCCGCGCAGGTACGCCACACTCTTGGCGTCGGGGAATCCGACCACCGCTCGCCGTACCTGGTCCTGTTCGCTCGGCACTACTCCGCTGCCACCGTTGACCATGTCGGCGAACCGGTCCGTCGACCACAGCATCACGTGCATGTCGTAGACCTCGTGCGTGGGCAGCACGAGGTACGGAGCGGCCACAGTGGACAGTGTCGGCGGAGCCGGCGGGACGCGCACATGCGGTGTCGTACCGAGCCCTTCCAGGAGCACGAGCACCACTGGCACGATCACCGCCATCCGTACCAGGGGCTGGGCCCGGTTCGTGCCCAGGTACGCAGCGGACTCGCGAAACAGGTTGCCGAGCGCGCACACTGTCCCCCCGGCAAGCAGGCCCAGTAGGAGCGTTGCCCACAGCATGAGCCGGCCTGGAGTGCGCAGGCCCTCGAAACCCGGCAGGTTGAGCAGCATCAGGTAGCCCGCATGGCCGTCGGCCGGTCCCTCCGTGCCCAGGCTGAAGATCATGAATGCAACCGCACCGGCGGCCAGCGTGAGTCGGATCAGCAGCGGCCAGACCGAGAACACCAGCCCGGCAGCGGCGAGGGCGTACAGGAAGAAACCCGGCAGCAGCGTCATCTCACCGGGGATGCTGAGCTCTGTTCGGGACGTGGCCTGCACCTGCCCCCAGACAAGTGACTCGGCTGGTGCGGTGAACAGACCCTGCAGCGGTGGCGAGTAGAGGGCCACCCAGGACGCGTCGCGGCGGGTGTATGGGTAGAGCTCGAGGACCTTCAGGTACGGCTGCGAAAGCAGGACTGCTGCTGCGCCGAAGACAACGCCTCCGACGCCATCGGCGGCGAGCAGCCGCCACGATGGCAACGGCCGGCGCCGGTACGCCCAGATCAGGACGCCGCCGATCAGGCAGGCGAGTAGGACATAGATGAACGGAAGCCCGACGCCGAAGCCGATGAAGAGCTGCCACGTCGCGACCAGCCACCCGGCCACGACCCAGCCCGGCCGATGCTCAGGCTCCTCGTGTGAGCCGCGTCTCCACCGCACTCCGTGTCCGCGCGCAAGCATCGCCAGCGCCAGAAACATTGCGCCGGTCGACAGGATCTGCAAGTGGCCGGCCTGGGCCAGGCGCCACGGTGCAACCGCGAGCGCGATGCCGACCAGGGCCGAACCCGCCCGGCCGAGACCGAGCTGACGCGCCAGGGCGTACCCCCCGAACAGGACCAGGGCCTCGGCCAAGATATAGAGCACGTTGTACCGGAAGACGGCAGCTTCGGGACCGGTACCGACGATCGCGAAGGGTGCGTAGCCGAGCAGCGAATCGGTGTAGGCCAGGCCGTACGAGGCGGGATAGAACGCGTTGAGGTGCCAGATGCTGCCCAGGTGGTGCAGCATTGCGTACCCGTCCCACGCGATGAGGTAAGAGACCAACGACGGGTCCCAGATGTCCTGCGGCAGCGTGTGCGCCGGATCGGCGAGGGCCCCGCGGTTGAGTATCACGGCCAGCAGTACGGCCGCCAGCGCGGCAATGGTCCACTCATGACCGAGGACGCGCCGAAACGCATCGGCGGGGTCGGCGAGGGTCGCCGGCGCACGTTCCACACCGCTCACGGCAACTGTGTGCTCATGTGGCGAGCCCGGCCCGGAGCAACTCGATGTCGGCCGCATGCCCGGCTGCTGGCGTCTCCACCACCGCGGGTGCGCCGGCCGCCCGGAGCACCGCGATGATCAGGTCGGGGTCGATGTGTCCCTTGCCGATGTTGTCGTGCCGGTCTGCGCCGGAGTCGAACGTGTCCCGCGAGTCGTTGGCGTGGACCAGGTCAACCCGGCCCGTGATCGCCTTGACCCGATCCACCACGCCGAGCAGATCCTCGCCGCCGGCGTGGGCGTGGCACGTGTCGAGGCAGAAGCCGGCACCGTACTCACCGATGACATCCCACAGCCGCGCAAGACCGTCGAAGCGCCGGGCGATGGCGTTGTCGCCGCCAGCCGTGTTTTCAATCAGGATTGGCAGCGGGAAGCCGCCGCTGTCCTGGGCATAGGCGAAGGTCTTGCGCCAATTCTCGTAGCCGGCGTCCATTTCGCCGCCCTTATCGACGTGGCCGCCGTGCACGATGAGGCCCTTGGCACCGAGGTCCGCCGACGCCTGCGCGTGCTGCAGCAGTAGCTTGCGGCTCGGAATCCGGATGCGGTTGTTGGTCGTCGCGACGTTGAGCCGGTACGGCGAGTGGATGTAGACGTCGAGATCAGTGGCCCGGATCGCGTCAAAGTGGGGGTGCGGCTTGGGCGCGGCGTAGCTCTGCGGGTCGGTGAGGAAGAACTGGATCACGTCGGCCCCGCACGCCGCCGCCGCGGCCAGCGGGTCCCCGGAGTCAACGTGAGCGCCGATGCGGATCTGCATACGCGCGAGCCTACGACCCACCTCTGTCAGTGTCTCCGGCCGTGGCGTACGTGCGCGTTACTTGGGCCGGGGTGGCTCGTTGGAAGGAAGCGCGGCCGGCGCCGGACCCCTCGGATCACCCCGGATCGCGTCAGCCCTGGGAGATCGAATGCAGCGCGTCTTGCCTCGCCGCCGTCTGCGCCTTCTTGCTTTCGTCCTCGGCCTTCCGATTCTTGTCGCTTGGGCCGTGGGCCTACGCCGCGACCAGTGCGCCCGATGTCCCGACGATCAGCTTCACCGCCACCGGAGCCGAGCCGGTCGTCTGCGGCACCCGTCCCAACGTGACCAGTCTGGTGATCAGGCACGGTACGAGGGTCATCATCGCCAACCGAACCGGCGTCGCGGCGACCGTCGACATCGGCCGCCGGCGACTCTTGGAGCTCGCGGACGGCACCGGGGCGCTGATCCGCCTCAGGCGCGGCCAGCATGAGCTGCAACTGATCCCCCAATGTGTCGTCGTTTCGGAGACCGAGAAGGCGGTGGTGCAGGTACTCACCGGGGCGCAGATGACAGACCTGCTCACGCCGAGCCCGTCACCCGTCGACGAGTCCCGCGGGCCAGGTCACGGCCGGGGTCGAGCCGACCTCGGACCCGACGTCGAGGAGCGAGACATCAACGACCGCCTCGTCCGCGTCGGGCGCTTCGTCCGCGTCGGGCAGGTCGACCGCGCCACAACCGAGCCCGACCGGACCAGCGATCGTGGCCATCGATCCCGCCGTTGTGCCGGCAGAGGTGCTGGACGGACGTCCGGGGCCGGACGAGATCGCGGTGGTCGAATTGGACGCGATCCAACTCGAGGAGCCGGGTGACCCGAAGGGCGCTACGGCTGCTCGCGGCGATAGCGACGATTTGTGTGTTAGGGGTGACAGCAGCCATATTTCGGGCTATTGTCTCCGAACGTACAAGTAGATCAGTAGGCTGACAAAGGCTCCGCGGAGCGCATCTATCTAACTCGTCGGTGTGGTCGTTCCTCCCCAGGTCCCACCCTGCAGATGTGGATAGCGCGCTCCGCGGTCTTTGGGTTCTCCGTCCGCGCGAAAGCCGCTGTCCAGGTCGAGCGCCTCACAATTGGTCACCATCTGGGACCCCGCAGCGGTGAACCGCCCCCATTTGGTGACCAATTGTGTGTGGCGTCGGGCCGGCGGTCGCGCCCTCGGCCGACGCCGACGGCCGGTACCATTCCTCCCGTACGCCGGTCACCGCCTGGTGTCCGGCGTCGACGCACGACCTCCTGCCACGGAGAGACCGTGGCCGCCTAGCCCACAGGAGGTGAGAACAGTCTTGCGTCACTACGAGATCATGGTGATCCTCGACGGCAGTCTCGAGGAGCGCACCGTCACTCCATCCCTGGACACGTACCTCAACGTGATCCGCTCGTCGGGTGGCTCGGTGGAGAAGATCGATGTCTGGGGGCGGCGCCGCCTCACATTCGAGATCAACAAGAAGACCGAGGGCATCTACGCGGTCATCGATCTGCAGGCAACACCGCAGGCCGTGGCCGAACTGGACCGTCAGCTGCGACTTAACGAGTCGGTGCTGCGGACCAAGGTGATCCGGCCTGACGCCCGCTGAGCGATTGAGCGATGCGACGAGACCCGATCACGTCCGCCGCGCCCGGCGCAGCGGAACTCGGCGATAGGTGTGGGCCGCGCATGAACGCAGGCGGCGACATTGACAGGCCGAGCAGGTAGTAATTCCCTTATCCGTCGTAGCCATGTGGCAACCTGACCGCAGTCAAACTACTGAGGCTCGGTGCGCTAGGAGTGGATCATGGCAGCAGGAGATGTCACCATCACGGTCATCGGCAATCTGACCGACGACCCTGAGTTGCGCTTCACCCCGTCGGGTGCGGCCGTGGCGAAGTTCCGCGTCGCCTCGACGCCGCGGTTCCTCGACAAGCAGACCAACGAGTGGAAGGACGGCGAGCCGCTCTTCCTTCAATGCAACGTCTGGCGTCAGGCGGCGGAGAACGTCGCCGAGTCGCTGCAGCGAGGTGCCCGGGTCATCGTGTCCGGGCGACTGCGGCAGCGGTCGTACGAAACGCGCGAGGGTGAGAAGCGGACCGTCTTTGAGCTGGAGGTCGACGAGATCGGCCCGTCGCTGAAGTACGCCACAGCGAAGGTGCAGAAGATGTCGCGAAGCTCCGGCAGCGGTGGTGGCTTCGGCTCAGGCGGTGGCAACGGCGGCGGAGGCAGCTCCGACGACCCGTGGGCCAGCGCGGTGCCGGCGAGCGGAAGCTCGGGAAGCGGCGGTTCGGGGAGCAGCTACGACGAAGAGCCCCCGTTCTAAACCACAGGATCCCTGCCCCGGGCCACGCGCATGGTGCGCCGAGGGGCGGGAAGAGAGTAAGGACACATGCCGAAGCCAGCGGCACTACGCAAGCCGAAGAAGAAGGTGAACCCGCTCGACAAGGAGGGGATCACCTACATCGATTACAAGGACACCGCGCTGCTGCGCAAGTTCATCTCCGACCGCGGCAAGATCCGCGCTCGGCGGGTGACGGGTGTCAGCTCGCAGCAGCAGCGTCAGATCGCGCGCGCCGTCAAGAACGCGCGGGAGATGGCGCTGCTGGCCTACACCACGACCGGTCGCTGAGGGGAGATCCGAGCATGAAGATCATCCTCACATCGGAGGTGTCCGGTCTCGGCGCCCCTGGCGACATCGTCGAGGTCAAGGACGGGTTCGGCCGCAACTACCTGCTTCCGCAGGGGTTCGCGATCCCGTGGACCAAGGGCGGCGAGAAGCAGGTCACCTCGATCAAGCGGGCTCGTTCGGCTCGCGAGATCCGGGACCTGGGCCACGCCAACGAGGTCAAGGCTCAGCTCGAGGCTCTCAAGGTGTCGATGCCGGCACGCGCGGGCTCCGGCGGCCGCCTGTTCGGCTCGGTCACGCCGACCGAGGTTGCCGAGGCGGTCAGGACGTCCGGCGGTCCGGACCTCGACAAGCGCCGGATTGAGCTGCCCGGTCACATCAAGTCTGTTGGGGAGTACCAGGTGTCCGTGCGTCTGCATACGGAGGTCACCGCCAAGTTCGCTCTGAACGTGGTGGCCGCCAGGTAGTTCGCCGGATCCGGGCACGATCGGAGGGCGTCGCGCGTCGCGCGGCGCCCTTCGGCGATACCGTGAGAGCCGTACGGACAGCAAAGTCCTAAGTAGACAGTAAGACGTTAGACCGCGAGCGAGTGAGCGACCGTGACGACACCGCGCGCCGATGATCGCGGCGGCGAAACTCATGGTCAAGGCCCGCCATCCCACGACCGCCCACCGCAGCAGCGCCGCCACCGCCAGGGAGAGCAATACCGCGGCCGCGAGCCAGGGCAGGCTCGCGAGCACCGTCTGACCGCCCGAACCCTGGCCCTGGCCGCCGGCAATCGCAACCCAACCGAGGAAGATGACGGCCGGCAGTGCGTACCACGCCGGCGGTGAGCCCGAACAGCGGGCCATAGCGGGGCTCCGCACCGAAGATCTCGGCGAGGCTCGTCCGGCGGAACTCGTCGTCGGTGGAACGACGCCGGCGTCGCACCCGCACATCCGGGCGCGGCGGCCGTTCGGCTCGGCTGCGTTGGGCCGTACCCGAGTGGCCTTCTACGGCCACGGACCTCCGGGGCCAGAAGGCCGTACCCGGGCCGGACGGCGAGATGGGCGGCCGTGGTCGGCTCCGTTGGTCCGGTGATCGCCCGGGGGGGTGGGCCGGTCAATAGCTGGTCCCACGACTCGTCCGGTTCGGCTCCGGACTGCGGCGGCTGGCCAGGGTCGAGCCTGCCGTTTCCGTTCGAGTTCCACTGGCTGCTGCTCGCAGGCTCGTCGGTCCACCGGGGATCGTCGGACGCCCAGCCGTATCGCCGATCGTGGGAATCCATATGGCCGATCGTCACCGTTGCACCGGATCGTTCGGTATCGGCCAAACCGGCAATTTCGCCACCACCCGCCCACGGACCGGCGGGACGGTAAGACACGCCGCGAACATTTTTCCTCCACAGCCTGAGCATCAACGTCGTACCAGCGTAACCGGCTCGCGGGGCCGGAACTTCTTTCGAATCCACAGGTTGTGCACATGCCCGTACACACATTCGGGCGGGCTATCCACAAGGTTGTCCAGAGGGTTATCAACAGGCCCGATTGAGACACCTGGTTGGCCTGTCTATCGTTTGGCGTTCCGGGGGTGCGACCACTGCGCCGGACGCCTGTCTGGACTGGCCGTTGGCTGGTTCCGGGTGGGGCTAGGGCGAGGTCGGGCCTGCTCCGTGGGTGGGGACCTATCGCGTCGGGGGGCGCGATGACAGGCGCCTGGGCAGTTGTTGTCACACCCCCGGGTTACAGATGTGACGAATGTGCAGTCATGGGACTGCGCTCGGCTTTGCTGGAGTGGGGGTTCGCGGGTGTCCATCACCGACGACGTGCGCGTCGTGCCGGGTCAGGACCGCGATGGCGGCCCCGGCCCCGGCGAGCCCGCGTTCGATCGCACCCCGCCCCAGGACATGGCCGCAGAGCAATGCGTGCTCGGCGGCATGCTGCTGTCCAAGGACGCCATCGCCGACGTGGTGGAGATCCTGCGCTCAGCCGACTTCTATCGACCCGCGCACGCCACGATCTTCGACACCGTGCTGGACCTGTTCGGGCGCGGCGAGCCGGCCGACCCGATCACCGTCGCGGCCGCGCTGACGGCTGCCGGCGACCTCGGCCGCATCGGTGGTGCGCCGTATCTGCACACACTGATCTCGTCGGTGCCGACGGCCGCCAACTCGGCGTACTACGCGAAGATCGTTGCGGAGCGGGCGGTGCTCCGCCGACTGGTTGAGGCGGGCACTCGGATCGTCGCGATGGGGTACGGATCCGCCGCCGGCCAGGGCCGCGACGTCGACGACATCGTCGACCTCGCGCAACAGGCCGTGTACGACGTGACGGAGCGCCGCGCCGGTGACGACTTCGCCATCCTGGCCGACCTGCTCCAGCCGGCGCTGGACGAGATCGAAGCGGTCGGCTCGCGGGACGGCGTCATGGCCGGCGTACCGACCGGATTCGGTGACCTCGACCGGCTCCTCAACGGCCTGCACGCCGGTCAGCTCATCGTGGTCGCCGGTCGACCTGGTCTGGGTAAGGCCCTTGCTCTGGATACGCCGCTTCCGACGCCCGACGGTTGGACCACGATGGGCTCGGTACGAGTCGGTGACCGGCTGCTCGATGCGACGGGGCACCCGACCACCGTGATCGCCCTGAGCGAGGTCATGCTCGGTCGGCCCTGCTTCGAGGTCGAGTTCTCCGACGGCGCGGTGATCACGGCCGACGGGTCGCACCGGTGGCTGACGCGGACCCGTCGGGAGCGTCGCACCGGACGTGATGGCGAGGTGCGCACCACCGACGAGATCCGGGCCACTGTGGCGACCACAGTGGACGGAAAGCGCAACCACTCGGTGGGCAACACCGCCGCGTTGCAACTCCCATTCGCCGATCTCGTCATGGCGCCCTACCTGCTCGGGGCATGGCTCAGCGATCGGCACCCGGCAGGGGTTCGGTTCTCGTACGGTCTGCTCCGCGCGTTGGGCGTACTCGAGTGTCGGCACATTCCCCAGGCCTACCTCCGGTCATCGGAGGGACAGCGGCGGGCGTTGCTCGCCGGTCTGCTCGACCCCGCTGGCACCGTGACGGCGAGCGGAAAGGTCCGGCTCACGATCGCCTCGCCGCGACTGGCCGAGGATGTTCAGGAGCTCATCGTTAGCCTCGGCTACCGGTGCACGATGACGAGCCGCACCGGCACAAGGGGTCGGCTATCAGGTGACTTTCGGTGCCAGTGACGATGTGTTCCGGCACTACCGCAAGAGCCTGCTCCACAAGGAGCGGCGCCGAAGTCTGTCCCGGACCGATCGGCGTTCCATTGTGGACGTACGACCGGTGCCGAGTGTCCCGGTGCGGTGCGTGAGCGTGGACAACGACGAGCACCTGTATCTCGCCGGTCGGTCGATGATCCCGACGCACAACTCGACCGTGTCGATGGACTTCGTCCGGCACGCGGCCGTCCGTCACAACATGACCAGCGCCATCTTCTCGCTGGAGATGAGCAAGATCGAGATCGTGACCCGCCTGCTCGCGGCGGAGGCGCGGGTGCCGCTGCACGTGCTGCGCTCCGGCCAACTCTCCGACGATGACTGGACCCGCCTGGCCCGCCGGATGGGCGAGATCAGTGAAGCACCGATCTTCGTCGACGACACTCCGAACATGACGCTGATGGAGATTCGCGCCAAGGCGCGTCGGATGCGGCAGCGGAATGACCTGAAGCTCGTGGTTGTCGACTACCTCCAGCTGATGACCTCGCCGAAGAAGGTGGAGAGCCGCCAGCAGGAGGTGGCCGACCTCTCCCGAGGTTTGAAGCTGCTGGCCAAGGAGATCGAGTGCCCGGTGGTCGCGGTGAGCCAGCTCAACCGTGGCCCAGAGCAGCGAACCGACAAGCGACCCCAGCTGTCCGACTTGCGTGAATCAGGCAGTATCGAGCAAGATGCCGACGTTGTTATACTTTTGCACCGCGACGACTACTACGACAAGGAGTCACCGCGGGCCGGCGAGGCGGACTTCATCGTGGCCAAGCACCGCAACGGCCCGACCGACGTGGTGACCGTGGCGGCCCAGCTGCACTTCTCCCGCTTCGTCGACATGGCCATCTAGCCGAGCAGGGCTGTCGTGGGCTCCCCGCTCAACCGGGGCGGATGTTCTTGTTGTGGTGGAAGGCGTTGTCGGGGTCGTACTTGGCCTTGACCTCGGCCAGTCGCCGGTAGATGTGATCGCCGTAGGCCTCTCGAACGCGGCTGGTGTCGTCGTCGGCATCGAGGAAGTTGACGTAGACGCTCCGGCGCGGTGCGGTTGGAGGGCTTGGAGGTACCGCCGCGCCCAAGCGGTCTCGGCCGCGGCGTGCTCGCCGGACTCGTCAGGCAGCCACACGGCGTCGATGGACATGGTGTGGGCCACGTCGCGACCGGCGTAGGCGGTGGCGTCGTGGGGGACTCGGGCGACGGCGCCACCCGTGTGGAATATCGCCGAATACGACCGGGGCGAGCGGGCGCGGTAGGCGTGATCGGCGATGACGGCGATGGCGTCGTCGGACAGGCCGGTGAGGTTGGTGGCCTTCCAGTAGTAGTGCCACCCGTGGGGGACGGTGTCGTCGATGCCGCTCTGGAAGGCGACGTACGGCGTGGGTGCGAGCAGGTCGACGAGCGGCCTCCCGAACCGGCGGAGGGCCCGCACCGCACGCTCGCCGTCTTCGACGGCGCCGGCGTAGCAGCAGTCGACGGCGATGGCCGGCCGCCAGTGCAGGTCCTCGGGGATGCCCGGCAGCGGGGGGACGGTGCCGAGCCTGATGACGGTGCCGAGCTCGTCGGGCGCTTCGGCGACGAAGTCCCGGTAGAAGCGCAGCACGTCGGTGGTGTCCTCGGCCGCCCAGAAGACGGGTCCGGCCAGCACGGTCGGGCCGACGGGGTGCAGCGCGAACTGGAACGTGGTGACGACGCCGAAGTTGCCGCCGCCGCCGCGCAGCGCCCAGAACAGATCGGGGTGTTCGTCGGCGGACGCCCGGACGACGCTGCCCTCGGCGGTGACCACCTCGGCGGCCAGCAGGTTGTCGACGGCGAGCCCGTGTTTGCGCATGAGGAAGCCGATGCCACCACCGAGGGTGAGCCCGGCGACGCCGGTGTGGCTCACGATGCCGCCGGTGGTGGCCAGACCGTGGGCCTGCGTCTCGTGGTCGACGTCGCCCCACAGCGCACCACCCTGGACCCGGGCCGTGCCACCGGCGGGGTCGACCCACACGGCCCGCATTGCCGAGAGGTCAATGACGATCCCGTCGTCGCACACCGCGGTGCCGGCAACGTTATGGCCCCCACCCCGGACGGCGATCTCCAGGTCGTGGTCGCGGGCGAACCGGACGGCCGCGGCCACGTCGGCGGTCCCGCTGCATCGGGCGATCAGCCGGGGGCGCCGGTCGACGGCGCCGTTCCACACGGCTCGGGCGGTGTCGTAGTCGGCGTGGTCAGCGGTGATCAGCTGGCCCCGGAACCCGTCGATCTCCATGGCGGTACCTCCTCGCTCAGTGGCCGACATGCCCGGTGGCCGGTGTCGTGATCGGTGCTCCTCGACAGCCCCATGGCACCACCGTGGACCGCGGCCGTGAAGTCAAGAATCTGGACTTCACAGCCCCAAGCAGCGGCGCGACACTGGGGTCGTGCGGACCTACGGCCAGTACTGCCCCATTGCCCGTGGCGCCGAGATCTTCGCCGAGCGCTGGACGCCGGTGATCATCCGCAACCTGTGGCTGGGCTGCGGAAGTTTCAGTGAAATCCTGCAGGGCGCGCCCGGGCTCTCCCGCACCCTGCTCTCGCAGCGGCTCAAGCAGCTCGAACGGCTCGGCATCGTCGAGTCGGCACCCAAGCCCGAAGGGCGCGGACGCTATTACGAGCTCACCTCCGCGGGTCACGACCTCTTCAAGGTCTGCGTTTCGCTCGGCGAGTGGGGTGCCGCCTGGCTCGAGATCGCCCCCGAGCACCTCGATCCCTTTGTGGCGCTGTGGTCGATGTGCAACATGCTCCGCCGTGACCGGCTCCCGGATCGGCGCGTCGTCATCCGCTTCGACTTCACCGGCCGCCGGCGCCCCGAGCGGTACTGGCTGCTGATCGAGCACGCAGACACCGAGATCTGCAAGGAGTACGCCGGCCTCGACGAGGATCTCTACGTCACGGCGGAAGCCGAGGCCTTTGTCAAATGGCACGCCGGCCAGCTTCCCTGGGCTGAAGCCACCCTCGACCGCCGCATCCAACTCCACGGCCCGTCGTGGCTCGTACGGGCCTTTCCCACCTGGAACGCCCGCAGCGCCTTCGCCCACATCAAACCGATCAGGGCCTCGCGGTAGCGGTCGAAGCTGAGCGCTGACGTCCAGCAGCAGGTTGTTCATCGTGGCCATGGATGAAACGTAGAGTCGCACGCTACGCGTACGGTCGTCTCACTCGAGCACGTCCCACAAGGGGGTCGCAATGCACATCGAGCCGTCGATCGAGTCGGGACACCACGAGGTGACATTTACCTGGCGCGAGACCGATCCGGACCGGCCAGCCCGCGCCGTACTGGTGCGCTTGGTCGCCGTGACCGACCATGCCCAGGATGACGGCGATCTCGGCTGCTACCTGATGCACCAGGATCATGAGGGCGTATGGACACTGTCGCGACGGCTGCCCTCAAACCTGCGTTCCTCCTACCAGATCTGCCCGATCAGGGACGAGCCCGTACCCGGACGCATGTCGGAAGAGCGGTGGATGCAGGTTCTTGGCATGGGCGTGCTCGACCCGCAAAATCCGGCCATCCTGGCGGCCGGAACTACCTATGGCAACCCAGGTCCGGCGTCGATACTCGAGTTGCCCGACGCGTTGTCGCAGCCGTGGCATGCTCGCCGTCGCAGGCGTTGCCCAAGGAATCGTGACGCGGCACGGGATCGAGGTCGATGACCGCGAGCCGGCCATCGTGCACGTCTATCTTCCGCCCGGATACCAGCCCGATGGCGCCCCGGTACCCCTCGTCATCCTCTTCGACGCGAAGTGGTGGATGAATGTGGACGTCACGGCCACCTTCGACAACCTCATCGACGACGCCGTCGTCCCGCCGATGATCGTTGTTGGAATCGAGTCGATCCACGGTGCCGCTCGATGGCACGGCCTCACCCATCCAGAGGTCTTCGAGCCGTTTCTGGTTGAGGAGTTGCTGCCTTGGATTCATGCCCGGTGGAACGTATCGGGCGACCCGGCCGAGACCGTGCTCGCTGGCCAGAGCCTCGGCGGCCTCGTCGTCTCTCACGTGGCGCGCTCACATCCTGACCGGTTCGGCTGGGTGATCGGGCAGTCGATGGCCCTCTGGTGGCCCGGGGACAAGGACGGCGGCCTCACCGGCCAACAGGTCATTGACGCTTACGCCACCAGTGAGCGGGTACCGGTGCGGTTCTTCCTCGACGTGGGGTCGCGGGAACGAGAGCTACTGGAGTCTGTACGGGTCATGCGCGACACGCTGGTGCGGCTGGGGTACGACGTCCGGTACCGCGAATACGAAGGTGGGCACGACTTTGCCTGTTGGCGCGGTGGACTGGCCGACGGTCTCGTCACCGCGCTAGGCCAAGCATCCACCGCCGACATCCGCGGATGAGTCGGCCCGCACCACTGCGGCGGCTACCTGCCCCTCCTCCGGGCTCGGAATCCAGAGTCGGGTGTTACGGCACGCCTTCACTATCGACGCGCGCGTGCAAGTCTCCGGCGGATCGGCGGGGCGTGTAGCGCACGTACCAGAACAGCATCAGACCCGTACTGAACAGGTAGAAAGTGTGCAGAATCCAGACCGGGCCGGCCGGCAGGTGGAAGACATAGATCGAGTGAACTACGTTGCCGACGTTCAAGAGCAGGATATTGCTCAGGCTGTATGACGAGAGATCCTTGGTACGAGCCGCCTTCACCAGCATGGGCAGCGCACCGAGCGCGAAAATCACCGTAGAGATAGCACCGGCCACGACTGGCAAAGCCGTACTCATGGAAGCCTCCTCTGCGGTGTGTTGCCAGCCGTCCCGGTGCCGGCTAGGAGGTCCGAGCGACGCGCCGCAACCGGAGCGACAGGACGACGCGGCATGGGAAGACCACGAGGAGGATGAGCGCCCGCTGAACGAGGCCGACCCACGGGTGTAGCGGTGCGTCATCCGGCATCGCGAATATCCCAGCAGCGACGAAGCCGACGAGGGCGGCGATTCCGGCGACGAGCGTGTACGTCGCAACGCCCGACCACTGTGCGTCGTGGGCGATGCGTCGGGAGAGCACGATCAGGCCGACGGCGCTGGTCACGAAGAACGTGACCCCGGCGACGATGTGCCCTCCCGGGTCGTATGTGACGCCGGCGGCGTCCTCGCGGAGCGGGAATGCCGCGGCGAGCAGCAATCCGATACCGCTCACGGTGATGAGCGCTGGACCAGCAATGCCGGCTCGCGTCGGGCGTAGGCCGCGGTGCAGACCCACCGCGAACGCGATCGTGAGCAGACCGAACACGACGAAGTTGAGCTGTTGGATCCATCCGTTGGGTCCCGCCTCGAGCGCGCTGACCGCTTCGGCGATCGGGCTGTACTCATCCACCCGGAAGCGCTCCTGCACCAGGAACACGGCAGTAAACAGGACCGGTCCGATGATTCCGGCCCACGCCAACAAATCCAGCGATCGCCGGCCCTGCACGGCGCCGCCGGCCGCGCTGCGGCCAGGCTCGACTTGGCTGTGTACGGCGCTCATGTCCGCCTCCTTGACGGGCACCCGGACGACCTGCCGGATGCTTCGTCTCGGACGCTACGAGCGGCGCGCTGCTCCCGCGATTGGGAGTTCTCCCCATCCGACGAGCCCGTGCTGCATCGCGAAGAGTGCCGCCGCCGCCCGACTGGAGACACCAATCTTGACGTAGGCGTTCTGTACATGCCGGTCCGCGGTCTTAACGGAGATGCCCAGCGCCCGCCCGATCTGCTTGGTCTGCAGCCCTCGCGCGAGCAACGCGACGACCTGAGCTTCGCGTTCGGTAAGGCCGGCCGGCCGGGTGAGGGGCGGTGCGGCCTGCCCAGCAACCTCCAGTACTGCAGCGACACTCTCGGCATCGAGTCGGCCGGCCTTGACGTCATGGCCAAGTGCCTCGGCCGCCTGCGCAGGCGTACGCGCCGTCGCGGTACGGCCGTGGCTCGATCATCGCGTGGTAGGCGTCGGCGGCGGCCAGCACACGGGCCGCGGGCGCAAGCGCCGACGCACCAACGCCGCGGTGGTAGCCGCTGCCGTCGAGACGCTCGTGGTGGGAGACCGCGATCGGCACCAATGTGGACAGGAACGGCGAGCGGCGCAGGACGCGTTCGGTGTAGTACGCGTGCAGCCTGACCTGTTCCCACTCATCAGAATTGAGCGGAGCGCCCTTCAGCCAGATCCGGGCTGGGACCGCTACGCGACCGACATCGTGCACGAGTGCAGCCCGGCGGACCGCAGTCACCTCGGCGGCAGCGAGGTTGCATCGCTGCGCTGCTGCACCCGCCAGCTCCGCCACGCCATTGGAGTGGCCGACCATGTAGGGGGACAAGAGGTCGGCGAACTCACCGATTGCGGCGAGGGCGTGCTCGATCTGCTCTCCTGGCAGCTCCAGCTGCGGGGCTGGCTCGCTCGCGATCGTCTCGTCCCACGCCGAGGCTGGATCGAGCGCCAGTATCTGCTTGGCCTCGCCGGCGAGCAGCGCCGCGATCTCAGGATCGAATGCATTTCCGGCCCGATTCCGCACCACGCCGGCGGCATGTTCGTCGCCGCCGAGTAGGCGCTGGAATGCGGCGTCCCGGGCCACGTGCACGATGCGAAGACTGAGCGGGATCTGGTCGCCCTTGAGTTCGCCGGGCTCCCCCTTGCCGTCCCAACGCTCCGTGAGATGAACGAACAGGTCGCGTACGGAGGGCGGCAGGCTCAGGCGATCGGTCAGCATCTGAGCCACCTCGCACAGCGCCACCACATGCGACCGGTGGCCGCCCACGGCGCGCGGCAGCCGAGCAGCCGCACGTACCGCCCTCGTCGGCGGCGCACCAGGTGAGGCGGCGAGCGCGCGCATGATGCCGGCGACAGTCTGCATCCGTGACCCGAACATCACCGGGGTGAAGTGCACCAGCAGCGCGCCCTCGTCGAACAGCTCGGCCTGGACCTCGGCGTCAGCGGTGCAGCCGACGTAGAAGAGGAGACACCCGTAGTAAGCCTGCGACGCCGTCTCGGCGTCGACCCCCATGCGCGCGCAGAGACGCATGGCGTACAGGGTGCTCTGCAGGCCGTGCTCGAGCGGAAGGCCCATGCCAAGATCGGTCGCCAGCGAGAGCGCCGCGATCACCTCGGCGGCGCCGACCTGGTCATGGCTGGACGTCGACGGACCCGGCATGCGTTGACGGTAGCCCGACAGCGCGTGTCCGCTGCGGTCGCGCGAATGGACCCGGCGTCGGTCATGATCGATGTGCAAGGCGCACACACGGCCCAGGGTGACATTCCTATGTCGTCCGGCGAGAATCGGACGCGATGGTGACGATCGACGAGATGCTTTGGACGACCTTTTGCCATCGGTTGAGCGGGATGCACGACACTGGGACCGTGACCGCGCGCGGGACGCTTGGGCTGGGGCGCGCCGCCATGGCGCGCCGCTCGTGGAGTGAGGCCTACCAGCTCTTCTCCGCCGCGGACGCAGATGTCCCCACTCGAGCCTGACGACCTCGAACAACTAGCCCTCGCCGCGTATCTGACCGGCCATTTCGATGCCTCGACGAAAGTCGTGGACCCGCGCTCACCACGAAGCGTTGCGTCACAACGATCCGCAGCGCTCTGCCCGGAATGCGTTTCTGTTGGGAACGGATCTCATGTTTCGCGGCGAACTCGCTCCGGCGATGGGATGGTTCGCCCGTGCCGGCAGGGTGCTGGAAGGCTGCGACGAGTGCGCCGAGCTGGGGTGGCTGCTCACGTGGAACTCCTACGCGCAGATGTGGGGCGGTGACCCCGCGGGTGCCGAGCCGGCCTTTGCCGAGAGCGTCGCGGTCGGTCAGCGCTTCGGTGACCCGGACCTGGTGACCATGGCGCGCCTCGGCCAGGGCATGTGCCGTGTCATGCAGGGCCACGGGGCCAGCGGCATGACGCTGTTGGACGAAGTGATGGCCGGGGTTACCTCGGGTGAGGTGTCGCCGATTCACTCGGGGATCGCGTACTGCACCGTGGTCGGGGCCTGTTCGGAGATCTTCGATCTTCGGCGGGCGAGGGAATGGACGGCCGCGCTCACCCGCTGGTGTGAAGCCCAACCTGACCTCGTGCCGTTCCGCGGAAACTGTCTCGTCCACCGCTGCGAGCTGATGCAGCTGCAAGGAGCTTGGGGCGACGCGGTTCGAGCCGCCGAGCAGGCGTGCGACAGCCTCGCCGGTCCGATCAAGTGGGACACGCTCGGATTCGCCTACTACCAGCTGGGGGAGCTGCAGCGGTTGCGCGGCGAGTTCGCGAAGGCCGAGGAGAGCTATCGCAAGGCCAGCGAAGCAGGGCGCGCCCCCGAGCCCGGCCTGGCCCTGCTCAGACTCGCGCAGGGTCGAGTCGACCTGGCCGCCGCCATGATCCGCCGCGCCGTAGACGAGACGGACGACCCAACGGCGCGGTCACGGTTGTTGCCGGCTTACGTCGAGATCATGATCGCTGCTGCTGACGTGTCGGCGGCCCGCACAGGGGCCGACGCGCTCGAAGGGGTGGCCAGCGCTCTCAAGGCGCCGTACCTGCGCGCCATGGCTGCGTCGGCAGCGGGTGCAGTCCTGATCGCCGAGGGCGACCCACGGTCGGCGTTGCCGAGGCTGCGCCT
Organism: uncultured Actinomycetota bacterium; assembly: GCA_963773935.1. Lineage (GTDB taxonomy): Bacteria > Actinomycetota > Actinomycetes > Mycobacteriales > Micromonosporaceae > DATBGZ01. The sequence goes on along the minus strand of CAVZCZ010000008.1, from coordinate 34,528 downwards.
GGCTGGTTCGGCGTGGCGAGAGTTGGATGCGCCCTACGAGACGGCCCGGGTCCGTGTGCTTATCGGACAGGCGTGCCGGGCGCTGGCCGATCGTGAGACGTCAGCGATGGAGTTCGACGGCGCCCGCGCGGTCTTCGAGCGGCTGGGGGCCGGGCCTGACCTCGAACGTCTTCACGCGCTCACGGCCTCGACGTCGGCGCGCGTCCATGCCGGCCTGACCCAACGCGAGGTCGAGGTGTTGAGCCTTGTCGCGTCGGGAGTGACTAACCGCATGATCGCCAGGCAGCTCGGCCTCTCGGAGAAGACGGTCGCACGGCACATCAGCAACATCTTCACCAAGATCGCGGTTACCTCCCGCGCGGCGGCAACGGCGTATGCCTACGAGAACGGCCTGATCGAGAGCATGTAGACAGAACTACCCACGGCGCGGTGGCCGCGCTACACAGTACGACCGAAGCCGTGAGACCTCGGCCGCGCCTACCGTCCTGTCAGGACGATCAGGCGGCACACAACGGCAAAGGATCACGACCATGACTGATGTACACGAGAAGCCGACGGCGGAAGCCCCGCACACCGCGTCCGTCGAGGACTGGGACGCGATCGCGGCTCTCTATGACGAACACGTCGCACCCGGTGAGTCCGACCTGGCTACTGCAGGGCTTCGGCTCGCTCGCCTTCGTGCAGGCCACACCTTCCTGGACGTTGCAGCAGGCACCGGCGGATTGAGCCTCCCCGCGGCGCGCCTCGGAGCGAAGGTGCTGGCGACGGATTGGTCTCCCAAAATGATCGAGCACTTCAACGACCGGGTGGCCGCCGAAGGTCTCGACGCCGAGGGTCGACTTATGGACTGCCATGCGCTCGAGCTCGCAGATGATGGCTACGACATCACGGGCTCGCAGTTCGGCGTGATGCTGGTGCCGGATCAGGCCCAGGCGCTGCGCGAGATGGTCCGCGTGACCAAGCCGGGCGGACGCGTGTTGCTCATCGCATACGGCGATCCGCAGGAGTTCGAGGCATTGCATTTCTTCATCGCTGGCGTGCAGGCGGTCGTCCCGGAGTTCGAAGGGCCCGCGGAGGATGAACCGATGCTGGAGTTCCAGGTCGCCGATGCGGATGTGCTTCGGCAACGACTGATTGATGCGGGGCTGACGGATGTCATCGTGGACACCAGCCACCAGGAGCGGATCGAGGTGCGGACCGGGCAGCAGTTATGGGACTGGTGCCTTGGCGGCAACCCCATCCCGGGGATGTTAGTTGCGGACCTGACGGACGAGCAGCGCGCCGACATCATCCAGGTCCTCGACGGTATGGTCCGTGAGCGCTCCGGCGGTAACGGCACTGCCGTCCTGACGGCGCCACTGAACATCGGGGTGGGCACCAAGTAGAGCCCACGTCTGTTCGAGTAGGTTCGCGATGTGGCGGGAGCATCGCAGGCCCCGGAGTCCATCCGCGTCGCAGAGGTGATCGCGGCCCTGTCGCTGGCGACGGACCTCGGCATCGGCGTACCGCTGGAGCATGGCCTTGAGAGCACGCTGCTCGCTATGCGGCTGGCCGATCGCCTGAATGTCGATCCGGAGACGGCAACCCAGACCTATTACGCGTGTCAGTTGTTCTATGTCGGATGTACCGCCAACGCCGACGTGGCCGCGGATCTCTTCGGCGCTGACGATGCCCTCACGACATACGCCTCGCCGGGCCGGTTCGGGTCGCGGGCCGAGATGACCGCCGGGTTCCTCCGCGCCGTGGCGCCACCCGGCGGCGCGCCCTTGGCGCGCGCGGGACAGCTCGCCCGGGGTCTGCCCAAGGTCGCCAGGGTCTTCAAGCATCACATCGCCGCGTTCTGCGAGGTCGCGACGATGCTCACCGACCGGCTCGGCGTCCACTCGTCCGTCGGCTCCTTGTTCGCTTACGTCGCCGAGCGCTGGGACGGCAAGGGCCAGCCGGGTCGCGCGAAGGGCGACGAGATACCGCTTCCGATGCGGATCGTTCACGTCGCGCGGGACGCCACCTTCCAGCGGATGCTCGGTGGCGCCGATCAGGCATTGGCGGTCGTCCGCCGTCGTGCGGGGCACGCGTTCGATCCCGACGTGGTCTCGGCCCTGAGCGAGGAGACCTCCGGGTTCCACGCGATCGATGCGGCTTCGGCCTGGGACGAGACGCTGGCCAGCGAGCCGAGGCCGTACAAACTCCTGGATGGTCGAGTTGATCGACCAGGCCCTGTCTGCCATGGGCGACTTCAGTGATCTCGTCTCGCCGTACTTCCTCGGACATTCGAGCGGCGTTGCGGTGTTGGCCATGAACGCGGCCCGACGTTGCGGTGTCGACGTCGCCGACCTCGCGACGATCCGGCGGGCGGCGCTCGTCCATGACATCGGGCGGGTAGGCGTTCCGGCCCGCATATGGCAGCAGCCGGGCCCGCTGACGCCCGATGATTGGGAGAAGGTGCGTCTGCATCCCTATCAGACGGAACGCGTCCTGCACCGCTCTCCGTTCTTGGCTGAGCTCGCGGGAATCGCCGGAACGCACCACGAGCGCTGCGACGGGTCGGGTTATCACCGTGGCACCGGCGCCGCAGGGCTGACTCCGCTGGCACGCTTGCTTGCCGCCGCCGATGCCTATCAGACGAAGATCGAACCGAGGCCGCATCGGGTGGCGCTGCTTCCGGAGCAGGCCGCCGAGACGCTTAGCCCACGAGGTCCACGTTGGACGGTTGGATGCTGTCGCTGTCAAGGCGGTGCTTGAGGCGGCCGGCCAGCGAGCGCCGCGAATCGAGCGACCAGCTGGGCTGACGCAGCGCGAGACAGAGGTCGTCGGACTCCTCGCCCGTGGGTTGCAGACCAAAGAGATCGCACGCGCGTTGGGAATCTCGGTCAAGACGGCTGACAACCACATCCAGAGCGGGTACAGCAAGATGGGCGTGTCCACGCGGGCGGCAGCCGCCCTCTTCGCCATGCAGCACGGCCTGGTGCGGTAGGGAGAACTCCCTATCCAACCGACCACTTGCGCCGCATAGCGTCATGGGCAAAGAAATCCATTCAAGAGGAGGTGGCTCGGGTGGACGCCATGACCGATGCCGAGCGGATCGAGACGGTGGTCGTCGGTGGCGGCCAGGCCGGGCTGTCGGTCGGCTACCACCTCGCCCAGCGAGGTCTCAGCTTTGTCATCCTTGATGCCAACCGGCGGATTGGCGACGCTTGGCGCAACCGGTGGGACTCACTCCGGCTCTTCACTCCGGCGCGCTTCAACGGGCTCGACGGCATGCCCTTTCCTGGCCCGGCGCACTCCTTCTCAACCAAGGACGAGGTAGCCGACTACCTCGAGTCCTACGCGGCACGGTTTGGGCTTCCCGTGCGCACGGGGTTCGGGCAAAGCGCCTTTGCCGCAACGGAATTCGGTTCCTGATCGATGCCGAGGACCGGCGGTTTGAGGCCGACAACGTCGTGGTCGCGATGGGAAGTCACCAACTTCCCCGTACGCCCGCGTTCGCCGCGAGCCTCGATCCCGACATAGTGCAGCTTCACTCCGCCGCCTATCGCAACGTCACGCAACTTCGGGAAGGCCGCGTGCTCGTGGTCGGGATGGGGAACTCCGGGGCGGAGATTGCCCTCGATGTCGCGGCCTCCCATCCGACCTGGCTGGCCGGGACCGAGTCGGGTCGGGTTCCCTTCCGCCCAGAGAGCGCGCTGGCGCGGCATGTATTCCTGCCGTTGATGTTTCGTGTCATCGGCCATCGCGTGCTTACCGTACGTACTCCTATCGGGCGCAAGATGCGTCCGAAGCTGCTGTCCCATGCCGCGCCCGTCGTGCGCGTCAAACCGTCCGACATCGCCGCTGCTGGCGTGGAACGCGTCGGCCGGGTGGTGGGCACTCGAAACGGATTCCCCGTACTGACGGACGATCGCGTGCTTGCGGTAGAGAACGTCATCTGGTGCACAGGCTTCGGTCCGGACTTCTCCTGGATCGACCTTCCCGTCTTCGGTCCGCACCCGGAGCCGAAGGAGCCGGTCCACGCGCGCGGCATCGTCGCTGACGAGCCCGGGCTCTACTTCGTCGGCTTGTACTTTCTATACGCGATGTCGTCCGGATTTCTTCCGGGCGTGAGCAGAGACGCGAAACATGTCGTCGAGCGCATCGCCTCCCGTCGTCACTGAGTGCCGAGCGCAGATGACGCGCCGTTCTGGGTCGCAACGTTCCACTGCCGGAACCCCACCTCGTCGCCCTGGGGGTGGGTATCGCTGCTGGCATTTTCGCTGAGTGGACATTCGAACTGCCGTCGTGGCTACGCCTGGCGGGCCTCTGCTTGGTGCCGGGGGCCTGGCGTTGGTGGCCTGGGCAACGCGGGTGTCCGTCGACACGTATCTGGCGGTTCCGGATCGGCTCGTCCGCCGTGGGCCGTACGCCTGGGGCCGGAACCCGATGTATGTCGGCTGGACGGTGTCATACCTCGGTGTCGGAATGGCTCTCGCCAACGCTTGGCTGATCCTGCTCCTGCCCGCAGTCCTCCTGTTCACACACTTTGCGGTCCGCCGCGAGGAGCGGAGCCTTCAGGCACGCTTCGGCCCGGCGTACACGGCATACACGGAGACGGTCCGCCGTTATGTCTGACGGCAAAACCCTCCCAGGCGGCGGCACGATGAGCCGCCGCCATGATCTGACTGCCTGCTGCCTGCTGTCTACAGTGGACGGCCGAGTAGTAATCGAGAGCCGATTCGCGGGCCACCTCACGTCGCCGTGAGGCGAGTGAATCCGACGGAGTGCCGGGGGTGCAGGGTCACCGGCACACCTGGGATCCCGTGGCTGGCGAACTGCTCCACGAACTGGCTGGGCGGACCGTACAGCTCAACCGCCTCGAGGTCGATGTACTCGGAGGTCTGTTGCACCCGTTCACCGAACAGCTTGAGGTGGTACTCGAACGACTCGGCGTCGGGGTGCACCTGGACAACTACCGAGGTCGCGCCGTCATCCGTCTCCCATTGGTTGATCGCCAGGAGCCGAGGTTCCTGCTCTTCGACATCGGCGAACATGTCGGCGCACCACTCGGCGTAAGCGGCCGCCTTTCCGGGCTTCATCCGGGAACGGCTAATCACGATGAACGGACCAGACATCGGACACTCCTTCGTTGGATGGAATGTCTCGACGCTAGGAGCCCGGATCCGGAGATACATCTGTCGCACGACGTACTTTCGCCCGCGGTCATTCGTCGAGGAGTCCGTTGCTGCGGGCGAGTCCGGGCACCTGAGCACGCCGGTCGGCACCCAGCTTGCTCAGGATTCGGGACACGTGCACTCCGGCGGTACGGGGGCTGATCACGAGGATCTCGGCGATCTCGGCGTTGCTACGTCCGGCCGCCAGTAGCGGCAACACCTCAAGTTCCCGCGCGGTCAACGCTGGCGCCAAGGACCGGTCTGAGGTCGGTGGCCGGGACGGGCCCAGGTGCAGCCGGGCGGAAGTGGCGAGCCGGTCGACCGCACGGGTGACTGGCCCGGCACCCAGGTCTGCGCCAATCGCGCGCGCACGGGCGAGGTGGGCGGCGGCTTCGGCGCGACCGGACCGGTCGCCCAACAGCGCCCACGCCAAGCGCCACCGCGCCCCGGCCTCCTGGTACGGATCGCCCGCCGATTCCCACGCCTGCACCGCACGCCGCCATGGGACGGCCGTTCGCTGCCCAGCTGTCCGGGCCAGCTCAGCGTCACAGGTCGCGAGGAAGGCCGTCGCCCGCGGCGATCGCTCACCGGCGAGGTCGGCCCGCCGAGCCGCCACCTCAGTGTGGATCGCGGGGTCGAGATCTCGGCCGTCGCGTCGGGCACGTTCGGCCAGATCGGCCGCCGCCCGGCAGAGCACGGCGATCGGCTCCGCCACGTCGTAGGAGCTCACGGAACCGAGTTCGACGGCCTCACGTGCTTTGGCGACTGCTTCGTCGACGCGTCCTTCCCACAGCAGCCCCGCGCACTGGGCGGCCAGTGCCACCGTTAGCGGCACTGGCTGGTGCGGCGCGCCCGCGGTGAGCGAACGAGTCTGTTGCAGCGCTTCCTCAGCCGCGGCCATATCACCGCGCCACGACGCCAGGCGGGACCGGTAGCCCCAGGAGAACAGCGCCGGAATGCCGCTGACCTGCCGGTTGAGATCGAGCTCCGCGAGTGCCTCGTCCCACCGGCCCGTCTCACTGAGGTACTCCGCGAGCATGTACCGCAGTGCGGCCTCGAGGCTGGAGCCCAGTCCGTTCGCAGCGGCGGCACGCAGGGCGGTGCGCAGGTTCGGCTCGCGTTCGGCGGTGTGCCCGAGCCGTAGGTTGCTGAGGTTGAGCCACATCCGTGTGATGGCGATGCGGTCGCCGACCCCGACCGCGGTGGCCAGCCGGCACGACTCCGTCAGGGCCTCGTGCCCCGACTCCGTGCCGAGCCAGGCGATTCCTTCGGCGAGGTAGACCTGCCAGCGAACAGCCGGATCATGAACGTCCGCGCCGGCCTCGAGCGCGCCGGCGGCCAACGGTCTGGCGTCCTCGTACTGGAATGTGGCGGCCAGGTGCCAGGCCAGACCGGACAGTACCTGCGCTCGGGTCGCGGGTGGGGCGGACGCGGGCAGCACGTCGACGGCCTGCTGGTACGCGGCGCGCGAGCCGAAGCCATCGCCGGCCTCCCAGCGGTAACGCGCCAGCCGCTCCCAGCACAGTGCCTGCGCCGCCGGGGTGGCGTCGGGTTCGGCGACACGTTCCGCGGCGAGGTTCACGGCGCGAGCGAATTCGCCGCAGCGCTCCGCGGCGTAGGCCGCACGACGCAGCAGTTCGACTCGCGGACCGCACGTGCCTCGCGCCGGCTCCGTCAGTCGCGGCCACGCGTCCAGGACGAGTTCGTAATGTGTGTGCGCCGCGGCCGGGGCATGCAGCAGCTCTGCCTCCGCCGCCGCGGCCATGCTCGCCAGCGCCGCCTGCTCCCGCTCGCCGGCCAGCTGCCAATGGCGGGCGAGGACGGCCGGCTCGACATCGGCTCGGTTCGCGAACAGCCCGGCGACCCGCCGATGCAATTCGCGCCGCCGGCCGGGTGGAACCTCGTCGTACACGGCCTCCCTGAGCAGGTCGTGGCAGAACCGGTACCCAGCCGAATCGACCACGACGAGATCAGAATCCCGAGCGCGCTTGAGCGCGTCCGCGATCGCGGCGGCGTCCGCGCGCAGGGCCTCGGCCACCTCGATCTCGGTGCACTGGTCAGCCACCGCCAACACCTGCAGAGCGGAGACCACATCCGAACCGTGGGCGGCAACGCGGGTTGCGAACATGCTGCGCAGGTGCTCCGGAATCGCCGCGTCACGCCGAGCCACGACCTCCTCGACTAGCAGCGGAATGCCACCGGTCCGGCGATGGAGGCTCTCCGCCTCCGGCCCAGTCGGACGCACACCTGTGATTGCGGCCGCGAGCTCTCCCACCTGCACCGGGGTGAGTGGCTCCAAGGTCAACCGGACGACTGGTCCCCCGCGGGCCACCACGTCGGCGAACGAGACGATTTCGTCGGCCGACAGCGGTCCCTCGTACCGGTGCGTGGCGACCAAACCCCAACGGCCGCCGAATGGGTGCGTGACCAGATACGCGAGGGCGTCGCGGGTCGCGCGGTCGGACCAGTGCAGGTCCTCGGTGACCAGGATCAGCGGCGCGCGTTCGGACAAGGTGGCGAGCGTCGATCCGATCGCGTCGAAAAGGTCCGATCGGCTCGCAGCCCGGTGCGACGACAGCATCCGCAACAGGGACACGTTGGCTGGCAGTGCGGCTCGCAGCGCGGTGGCGAGCGACGCGTACGGCGTGCCTTCGATGGGCGCGCACGAGCCAGACAACACGCGAGCGCCGGCCGTCTGCCACCGCTCGGTAGCCGCCGAAACCAGGCGGGTCTTCCCCATGCCAGCCCGGCCGCCCACCAACGCCACGGTCGGGGCGCCAGGCCGCATCGCTGACACCAGGCCGGCCAGCGCGTGCAGCTCGCTTTCCCGTCCGACCATGGCCGGACTGGCAATGCGCACGGCTCCCGCCGAACCCATGACCAGCAGTGTGCCCGCTCTGCACTCAGCCCGACCACCTGGGGAGGCGCAAGGTCGGGTTTCGGTGCGGACGTCAGGGTCGTCCCCGGGCCATGGACCCCGCGGGCCATCCGATGGCCTCCAGGAACTCCTCGATAGCCTGCACGACGCGGCCCAGGACGGCGATGGAATCGACGACTGGTCCGGGGACATCCATCGAGTGATCGGCCCGCTCGACCTCGAAGACGTGCGGCGAGAGTACTCGCGCTGCATCGCCGTCCCACATCGTGTCGGCTGACCCGCCGATGAGCAGGCACGGCGCGGTCGCCTTTTCCAATGCGGCGACAATCCACGGGAACGTGAGTAGCGGCGTGAGCCAGACCGCAGGCAGCGACCGCTCCGCAGCCAGGACAGCGGCGTTGCTCCCGATGGACTTGCCGATCAGCAGCGGCGTGCCGGCGGCCGAGTCGAGCAGCGGGGTCACCTGTGCATTTACCCAGCCTGCGATCGCAGGGACCTGCCAGTCGGGGACCTCCGCGGACCACTCGTGACGGTGCACGGTGGCGCCTCTTCGCTCGGCCACGATGCCGGCGTAGTGGGTCAGCGGTGTGAACGGGCTATATGCACCAGGGATGACAAACGCATCAGACACGTCACAAATGTATCGACTCCACCGGAAGTGCGGGGTCCAACCAGCAACCAGCCGGCCCAGGGCACGGTCCTCGGTCATTCGTCTAGCGCGGCGAGTTGCGGCGTGCCCTCCTGGCCGGAGCCGGTGCCGGGCGTAGCCCACGCTCGACGAGTCGGGTGGGCAGGACCACGGTCCGCGGATCGCTCTGTCCGAGGTTGATTCGTTCAAAGAGCAACTCCGCCGCCGTACGCGCGTACTCGCGCACGTCATACGCAACCACCGTCAGTGGACGTGGCATGAGGTGGGAGAGTTCGAAGTCGTCGAACCCTACGAGCGCGGCGTCGTTGCCCCGCCTCCACAACTCCTGCAGTGCGCCGACGGTGATGCGGTTGTTGAGGGTGAAGAAGGCGCTGGGCGGATCGAGTTGGTCGAGCATCTCGGCAGTCGCCTTCGCGGCGCTGACGGGCTCGCGCACCCCGTCACGCACCAGATCTTCGTCCAGGACGACGCCGGCTTCGGCGAGCGCCTCGCGTGCGCCGGCGAGGCGCTCCCGCATGGTATAAATGCCTATCGAATCCAGGAGAATCGAGATGCGTCGGTGCCCTGCGTCGAGGAGCGTTTGGACGGCCGCGCGGGACCCGCCGCGGTTGTCCAGCAACACAGTGTCCGCGGTCAGTCCGGACGCGGGCCGGTCGAGGAAGACGACGGGGATTCCCATCTCGGCTTCGGCACGGAGGAAGGAGTGGTCGTCCCCGGCGGGCACCACGAGCAGTCCATCCACGCGTCGCGAGCAGAGATCCCGGAGCAGTCGGTGCTCGCGCTGGTGATCCTCCTCCGAGCTGGCGGTGATCAGCAGAGTGTCATGCGCCCGCGCGACTTCGGCGGTGACATCGGCGACGGTCGAGTAGAAGGGGTTTGCGATCTCCTCGATGAGCAGCCCTATGGTGGCCGTTGACTGGCCCGACCGTAGCGTGCTCGCCAATCTGTTCGGTCGGAAGCCCAGCTCGGCCGCGGAGGCCTGCACCTTGTCGATCAGCGCCTGCTGTACATGTGGAGCGTCGTTAATGACTCGGGAGACGGTCTTGAGACTCACGCCGGCATGGCGTGCCACGTCGACCATCGTCGGCCGGCGAGCGCGGGTCTCCTTGCTGAGCACCTGACAACGTTATCAACGGCGCCACGCTCGTTGTGCCCCTCTCCGCCCGGCGGCGATCAACAACGATGATCGCCAGTTTCCGACCGGAAGTGCAGTCAGACTGCTCGATCTGTCGGAAACTGGCGATCATGCGGAGGAGGGAAGCTAGGCGTACACCTCCACCTCGTAGATGCGGGCGGCGTTGTCTGTCGTCTGGGTCGGGACAGTGATGTTCAGCCGTACGTAACGGGCTGTCGTCGTCGCAATCGGATGGTTGGTCACGCTCGCCGTGTTGCCGGTGACCGTCGCCATCGTGGTCCAGGTCGTACCGTTGCTCGACACCTGCAGGGTGAAGTCCCGCGTGTTCCAGCTCGTGGACTCGCCCCCCGCTCCGGCGTGCCGGACGGTGAAGGACTGGATCGCGAAGGGTGATCCGAGGTCCACCTGCCAGAACTTGGTAGCGCCGAGCGAGCACCACTTGTCGGTGTTACCGCCGGAGACGCTGCCGTTGTTCGCCTTCGCCGGACCTTCGTTCGCGTTGCACGAGGAGTCAGCCGTGGCGGGCTTGTTGAGCGCCACATTCGTCGGGCCGCCCCCGCCGCCGCCGTACACCTCGAACTCATTGATCCGGGCGGCGCCGTTTCCGTCGTTGGCCGGGGTCGTGATGTTGAGTCGCACGTACCGGGCCGAGACTGTCGAGATTGGATGGTAGGTGCGACTGGTGCGGTTGCCCGAGACGGTGGCCCTGGTGGTGAAATTCGTGCCGTCCGTACTCGTCTGGATGTTGAAGGCGCCGGTGTTCCAGCCGGTCTGCTCACCGCCGAGGCCGGCGTGCTTGACGACGAACGAGCTGACGTTCGAACTTGCGCCCAGATCCACTTGCAGGAACTTCGTGCCGGCCGCCGTCGAGCACCACTTGCTACTCACACCGAGCTCGCCGTCGAAGGCCTCGCTCGGCCCCTCGCCCGCCGCGCACGAGGTCGATGCGGTGGCCGGCCTACCCAGCGCGAGGTTGGTGCCGAGGCTCGGCGCGGCCGGTGGTGGCGTGAAGCCGTCGTTGAACGAGGGTGGCACGTTGGCCGCGGCCGTCCCCCACCCACTCGGGCTGCCGCCCATGGTGAACGAAAGCGTCGCGCCGCTGGCAATCTCGGCGTAGCTGACCCAGTTGCGCTGAGTCGATCCGCCATTGAGCGAGAAGCTCTGCACGTACTGCGATCCCGGCCCGGCGTTCGTGCCGTTGATCTGGATGTCACCGACGGGCCGGTCGATGAGGATGGACGGGAAGAGCGGGCCGTGCAGGGCCAGCGTGTCCACGCCCGGCGTGGGCGGGTACATGCCCATCGCGGCCCAGACGTACCACGCCGAGGTGGCGCCCAGGTCGTCGTTGCCGGGCAGGCCGCCTGCGCCGGTGGTGAAGGACTCGTTCATCACCCTCCGCACGGCCGACGATGTGCCCGCCGGGAATGCGGCGAAGTTGTACGCCCACGGCACGCCGTGTTCGGGCTCGTTTCCGATGTAGAAGAACGGCGCGGACAGCCCACCGTTGAGCTGAGTGAAGTGATGATTGAGGCGCTGAATGGCGGTCTGTGGGCCGCCCATGAGATTGATCAGTGACTGGAAGTTGTAGGTGACCATCCAGGTGTACTGAGATGCGTTGCCCTCGGTGTAGCCGCTTGGGCTCGCCGGGGTGAGCGGCCACGGCCAGGTGCCGTCGGCGTTGCGGTCGTGGATGTACTGCGACTCGGTGTTGAAGACGTTGCGCCACCACTGAGCGCGGGTGATGTAGGTGTTGTACAGCGTCGCGTTACCCAGCGCCTGGGCGAACTTCGCGATGGCGAAGTCCGAGGCCGAGTACTCCTCGGAGTCTGACGGGATCCTCGTGGACGTACTGACGCTGTACGTAGCCGGCCTGCCGGCCCCGGATCGGACTGCCCTGCGTGGTGCCGCCGTTGGAGCTTGCGTTCATCAAGTTGAGCGCCGCCGCGGTGTCGAAGCTGCGCGCGCCGAACGCGTACATGCTGGCGACGATGATGGGCCCGGGGTCGCCGGTCATGACGAAGTGCTCGTTGTGATTGTGCGACCACTTGGGCAACAGCCCGCCCTGCTGGCCGTCGAGCACCATTGACTTCGCCATGTCGGACGCCTCGTTGGGCGCGATGAGCGCGATCAGCGCGCCCCACGACCGGTAGATATCCCAACCGGAGTAGTTCTGGTAAACGGTATGGCTGGCCGTATGGATGGCGTTGTCGAAGCCGCGATACTGCCCGTTGACGTCGCTGGAGATGTTCGGGTTGAGCAGGACGTGATAGAGCGCGGTGTAGAACTTCTGCAGGTCCGATGTGGATCCACCGGTGGCCTGCACCCGGTTGAGCATCGCGTTCCACTCGGTGTCGGCATTGGTTCGTACGCTGGTGAAATTGAATCCCGACTGCTCGCCGTTGAGGTTGGCCTGTGCGTTGGCCTGGCTCACGAACGAGATGCCAACCTTGACCTGTACCACGGCGTTCGAGGTGGTGTCGAAGTTGAGCCAGCCGCCAGAGTTGACGCCGCTGCTGCTGGTCGAGCCGGCGGAGACGGTGCTGCCGAGCCATGTGCCCACACTGGACGGAGCGCGGTCGAACTCCATCCGGAAGAAGATCTGGTACGTCTTGGAGGAGCCGCAGAATCCGCCGCCGGTGAACGTGCCCGTCACCGTGGAGCCGCTGATGCTGATTGAACCGCTCCGGTTGCCAGTGGCGCTGCGGCTCGTGTTGATGAGCACCTTCGCGGTCGTAGAGGACGGATAGGTCAGGCGCATGATCGCCGTCCGCTTGGTGGCGCTCAGCTCGACTTGGGTGTTGCCGTAGTTGCTGAGCACGGCCTTGTAGTAGCCGGCCTGGGCGACCTCCTGGCTCTTCGTCTGGGTGGCCGCGTAGCCGGTCCAACCGGTGCCCGGTGAGGTGCCGATGTTGCCGGTGATGGGCAGCAGTCCGATGTCCTCGTTGTTCGAACAGCCGGCACCGTTGAAGTGGGTCAGGCTGAACTCCTGAATCTGGGTGTCACTGAACCGGTAGCCCGACGGCGACGCAGTCGGCGTATCGGGGCTGAACTGCACCATGCCGAAGGGCAGCACGGGTCCGGGGACGGTGCTGCCGCCGGCTCCACCCGGTACCGGGTTGGGGGAGTTGCTGTCATCGCTGCCGATGAACGGGTTGACGTACTGCGTCAGTGGCAGTACGACGGCGTGAGCCGGGCTCTGCCACGTGACGACAATGCCGGCGGCGACGAGGACGCCCGCGCAGACGGATGAGATTCGCGCGCGCCATCGTCGGTTGGTCGGATGTCCGGTGGCGGGGGATGGGCTTCGGGACATGACCTGTCTCCCTCTCTCTGACCCCGTTCTGTGTCACGACGTGGTGTATTGACAACGTTGTCAACTGAGGGATAGAGAAGTACGAGTATCGGCCGCTGTCAACCCCGCAAATTTCACGATCGGTGCCGGTTCGCACCGTTCCAGCGGACACAGCGCCCGGCCGTTCACGGCCATCCTGGGGGCCGTGATCTGGCGATGGTCAGCGCCGGCTGCCCAATACCGCGTACGCGAGCGTCCCGGCAGCGGCGAGGACGACGGCCGCGACGTGGCCGCACGGGTCTCGTCCGGCTGCACCATCCAGGTGAGCACGACCTTGTACGCCGGCCGGGTGGGTGGCTCACCCATCGGGGGCGCGTACTGCAGCACGAGCACCGTCCAGATGACAGGCAGCAGTGGTGCTCGAGCCGCGCCGAGGATGACCGCGCCGAGGGCCACCAGCCCGGTCAGCCCGGCCACGTTGCGCGCGATCTGGCCCGGTGTCGGCCATCTGTTGGCCGACGAACGCGGTCGCGGCGAGCAGACCGAGAACGGTGGCGCCGGCCACGGTCACGTGGGCGGCCCGCCGCGGCGGCCAGGCGATCGCCGAGGCCCGATCCAGGTCGTGATCGGCGCCGGCGAGGCCGGGCGCGATGGCGGTCGTGGCGGCCAGCGCGACGAGCAGCGCGACCAGTACCCGACCCTGCGGGTGGTCGACCGCCAGGCCGAGCGCCCACAGGGCCACCGCGCAGACCCAGCACCGCCGCCGCCGAGTGCCGGCACTGCTCGCGAGCGCAGGTACAGCGCCAACGGCTTCACCGCGCGGTGCTCGGGCCGGTGAGCATCTCCAACCGGTCGCCCGCGGCGCACGTCCGCTCGGCGTCGCGCAGCGCGGTGACGCGGGCCCGCTGCTCGTCGGCCGGCAGGGCGCGCAGGGCCGCCAGAGCCTGGCGCGCCAGCGTCTCGTCCGGTCCTTCGTCGCTGTCCCTCCGCCCGGCGGATGTCGCGGTCGAGGAGCCAGGCCGCGACGACCAGACGCGCGGCTGCATACCCACTCTCCCGTGTGTCCGGGTCGCCCTTGGCCTCGGGCTCGTCCTGCGGGTTCGGTCGCGCGAGGTTCGCGCACGGCGGGACGCCGGCGCCATCCAGCATGATCCACAACAGGTCGCTCGGATGGAGTAATCGCGTCACGTCTCAGAACGGACGGGATGCTCACCGCCAGGGTGTCCGCGGTCCGCGGACCGTCGGGACCTCTGTCGTCGACGGTCCGCACCAGAACCCGGGTCGGGCGCCGCGGGGCAGCTTCGCCGCGAGGATGGACAGCGCCTGCGCTGGCCGGCCCGCGCACGTCGTCCAACGCGTAAGGCGTGCAGCCGCGAGATGCACACCTCGGCTCGTCGTCGGTGCACACGAGCTCGGTGGCGCGCCGGTCCTCGATCCAAGCGACGGACAGCGTGCGCGGCATTGCCGGTACGGCGATCGCGGCGCCGAGCAGGACCGGCAGCAGGGCGGCCAGCCGAGTCCTCGGCCGGGAGGCCGCGAAGACGGCAAGCCCGGTCGCGGCCAATGCCACGAACCACAGCGCCTGGGACAGGTTCGCCCGGGCTCGAGAGCATCTGGATTGCGAACCCACCGTCGCGCGGACCCTGCAGGTACGGGAAGAGCAGGAACGTACCCGGGTCGCGGCTGTCCTGCGCGACGATCATGGGTGACACCGCCAGCCCGAGGAAGCCGACCACGGCGAGCATCGGCGCGGTCAGCGGCGACGGCAGCAGGGTACCGATGGCCTGGCCGAGCCAGACCGCGCCGACCATGGCCAGCGCACCGAGTGCGATGAGCGGGATCGCTCCGAGCGAGAAGTACCCGTCGATGTGCCGGAGGTGGCTGGCGGCACCGGCGAGCATGACCAGATAGGCGGCGACGGCGGCGATCGCCATCGCGGTGGCCACCGGCAGCACCCGTTGCCAGCGCGGCCGGGGTGTGGTGGCCATCAGTTCCTCAACCCTGGAGCGGCGCTCGCGCAGGGCCTGCCAGGCGCCGGCCGCCAACGCCAGCGGCCAGGTCAGCTGCATGATGTCGCGCGAAGATATGACCAGCTGCATCCACGAGCCGTACGGCTCGTTGCTGGCGAAGAGCACGAACACGCCGGCCGCCGCGATCACCAGCGCGGCCCACAAGGCCACCGATCGGCGCAGCTCGATGCGCAGGATCCGGGCGCCCATTACGACTGCCCCTCACGGTGGCGGCGCAGGATGGCCGAGTAGCCGCGCTCGGCCGCGCTGTCCCCGGCGCCGCTGTCCTCACCGGCCGCGGCGGCGAGGTCAGCCGGTACGCCCTGGAAGACCAACCGACCGACGTCGATGAGGACCACGTCGGTGCAGGCGGCCGCCACGTCCTCGACCAGATGGGTCGAGACCAGCACGCACGTGTCCGTACCGAGCTCGCGCAGCAACGCCCGGAACTGCAGGCGCTGATCGGGATCCAGCCCGGCGGTGGGCTCGTCCAACAGCAGGACCCGAGGGTCGTTGACGATGGCCTGGGCGATCCCGGCCCGGCGCACCATGCCACCCGAGAGCGTCTTCATCCGGTCGTCGGCCCGGTCGACCAGCCCGACTCGTTCGATCGCGCGCTGCACCGCGGCGGGAATCTCGGCGGCGGGCATCTCCTTGAGCCAGGCGATGTATTCGATGAACTCCCGTACCGTGAATCGCCGGTAGTAGCCGAATTCCTGAGGTAGGTACCCGATCTGGCGGCGCAACCCGCGCAGGTCGATGCGCCCGTTCACCTTCTCGCCGAGAACCGTCAGCGTGCCGCCGGCAGGGCGCAGCACAGTCGCGATCGAGCGGACCAGGGTGGTCTTTCCGGCGCCGTTGGGACCGAGCAGGCCGTGTACGCCGTTGTCCATCGACAGGTCCAACCCGTCGACGGCCATCCGGCGCCCGGCCCGTACCCGCAGCGCTTCGGCGTGGATCGCCCACGCGTATGTCGTCGCCGCGGTCTCCGCCGAGCTCACCGCACGAACCATGTGTCGCTCCTCAGTCCTGTGTATGCGTCGCGGCGCAGCACCAGCGCGACCGCGATCACGGCGAACAGCCCGGCCCAGTAAGGAAGACTGGCCGGTTCCAACAACACGGAGGTACGGGCGGCGAGCACGCTCGGGGCGATCACGCCAGCGGTCCACGCCAACGCCAGCGCGGCCGCCGCGAAGCGCAGCCCGATCAGCTCGCCCAAGGCGAGAGCGCCGGCGGTGAACGCCAGGCACGGCAGCAGCCAGCGGGCCGGTGACGCGCCGGTCAGCCACCCGGCCACGGTCAGCGCCGGGATGACCACGATCAGCACCGCCAGGCTGCGCCGTAACACCATATAGAGCCCCGCCCGGGGGCTGGCCACCACCAGTTCGTGAGCCGGATCGAGCCCGACCGACCACACCGCGGCCACAGCGAGAAGCGGCGCCACGGGCGCCACCAGCAGCACCAGGACGGGAGCAGCCCGGTGCCGTCCGCCAGATCGAGGCCGAGCGCCGCCGCGAGCACCAGGAGCGTCATGACCAACCGCGGCCAAAGGCCCGGCGGCGCCCAACGGGCGATCCTTCGGGGCAGCCACCACGGCATCCGACGCGCAGGCATCCGTGGGGTGCGGGCGACCGCGGTGGCCAGGTTCGCGCGAACAAGAGCCAGCAGTGACATGGCTTCGGGGTTGCGCCGGGCTACCGCGTCGCCAAGGCGCTCCCGGCATTGTGCGCACCACTCAAGGTGCGCCTCGACCGCCCAGAGCATGTCCGCCTCGATGCCCGCCCCGCCGATGGCGTAGCGGTCCAGCTCGGACGCCGAAACATGTCCCGACGTTGCTGGTGTGATCCGCCTCTGCCGACGTCGCGGGGCTGTGCCGTTCGGCTCGCCAGCTCGCCGCTGTGGTGTGCCGTTCGGCTCGCCAGCTCGCCGCTGTCCTTTGCCGTTCGGCTCGCCAGCTCGCCGAATTGTCATGACAGCGCCTCCCGAAGCGCGATCCGGGCCCGCCGGGCCCGGGTCTTCACCGTTCCCTCTGGGACTCCGAGCAGCACGGCGGTTTCTCTCACGGTGAGCCCGTCCAGCACCATGGCTTGTAACACCTGTCGCAGGTCGGGCGAGAGCCGACGCAGCGCCGCGCCCATGGCATCGCCTAGCACGGCGTCGAGCACCTCGTCTTCAGCTGCTGGCACGTCCGCCGCGGGCCACGCCGCGACCGCCGCCTTCGTGTCCCGGGCCCGCCGCCGCAGCGCGTCAACCAGGCGCCGGGCGGCGATCGTCCACATCCAGCCGACCGCTGTGCCGCCGACGCTGGCGCCCGCGAACGCCGGCGCTGCCCGCCACACCGCCAGGTAGGTCTCCTGCATCACTTCGGCGACGAGATCGTCGTCGGCGCACCGCCGGCGCAGCCGCACGGCCAGCCACGGCGAGGTGCGCCGGTACAGCTCATCGAATGCGCCAAGGTCGCCGCGGGCGACGCGGCGGACCAGATGCTCCTCGTCCATCGCGGTCACGGCGCCCATCCTGCCCTTCACATCCGGATAGACGGCAACCGCGCATGATCAGGTTCTCGATAGAACCCCGCAGCCTGGCGCGCGCTACCGGTCAACGACGACAAGCCGCTCGATACCGCGACTCAGGTCACCCAAGCCGGTATGTCCTCGACGGCGGATACACGGCCGCCTAGCGGCTTAGTTGGGCGATCGTCCTGGCGACCACAGCCGCGTCCTCCCCGACACCGAATAGCAGCGACGATCGGCGGGTGCGCAGGAAGTGCACTCCGCAGAAGTAGAGCCCCGGAACGGCGGTGCTGAGATCGTCCTCGACGATGGGGAACCCGAGCTGGTCGAACACAGGGAACCGAACCCAGCCCGTGTAGTCCGGCCGGAATCCCGAGGTGAGGATGACCGCGCCGAAACCGTGGAGGTCGACCTCGCGCAGCGGCTCCTGGCGAAACGGCGGCGGGTCCGGCATCTCCGTCGCCGCTACGCGGTCGGGGCCGAATCGATCCGCGAGGAGCTTGCGCATGTCGGTGTACCGCGCGTCGCCGAACGCCACCGAGTCCGGGAGGTCGTCGGCGAATGCTGCCCGGTGTCCAGCCATGCCTGCCACCCGTCCGGCCAACCGCACGCCCATGCGCTGCAGCACCCGGTAGTGCAGATCGTGACCACCGTTGGCACCAGTCATCTGAACATTCGCGATCAGGCGCGCCGCGGCGCTGGCGAGCACCGACCGCGGCTGGTCGTAGAACCCGGCCCGCACCAGCCAGGTGACAATGTCGAGATCACCCAGGCGTCGCGGTGCCCACGGGGCCCGACCGCACGACAGGGTCACGTCACGGCCGGCGAGGTGCAGCTCCTCAGCAATCTGGACACCGGTCTGACCGCTTCCGACGACAAGGACCCCGCCGTCGGGGAGCGCCGCGGGGTTGATGTATTCGGTGGCATCGATGACCAGAAGGCCGGCCGGCAGGTCTGCCGCGAAGGACGGGCGGTGCGGCCGCTGATAGGCACCGGTACAGACCACCAGGTTGTCGGCGTCGATCGGACCGTCGCTTGTGTCCAGGCGGAACCGCCGCCGACCTCCCGGCCCCAAGGCATCAACCCGGACACCTTCGCGGATCTCACCCGCGTGCTGCGCGGCGTACGCCTGCAGGTAGGCGACGATCTCGTCCCGGTCGACGTGGCCCTCCGGATCGTCTCCGGCGTACGGGCCGCCGGGCAGGTCGAGTGTCCAGTTCGGGGTCACCAGAGTGAAGCTGTCCCAGCGGTCGCGCCAGGCCTGCGCCACTGCGGCGCGTTCGAGGACAACGTGTGCCACGCCAGCGGCCAGCAGCTCGTGGCTCACCGACAACCCAGCCTGGCCACCGCCGATCACGACGGTCTCGCCGCCCATCGACGCACCTTATCTGTACCGACTGAAGGACTCCCAGGAACCGTTCAGGAACGGTCGGTAGCCTCTGGGCATGGAGCTGACTTGTCCGAAATGTCATGGCGCCATGCGCCAGTACGAGCGCAGCGGTGTCCACGTCGACCAATGCACCGAGTGCCGCGGCATCTTCCTCGACCGGGGTGAGCTCGAGCGCCTGATCGACGGGGAGACCGCGTTTCATACCGAGCCGGCGAGCGCTCGGCCCCCGGCGCCCGCAGAGCACGGCCGCGGTCCGGAACGTCACGACCAGCGGTACGACCGCGACCGTGGGCACGACACACGGTACGACTCGCACGGATATGGGCAACGCAAGAAGCGCAAGAGCTTCTTCGAGGAGCTTTTCGACTGATCCCGCGGGTTTCGGGATGTCAGCTGGGCCGCTCGAGATACCACCGGACCAGTTCAGTACGAGTCGTGAGGCCGGCGTTCGCGAGGATGCTGCGGACATGGCTTTCTACCGTGCGCTCGGACCGGACCAGTGCGTTGGCCACCTCCCGGTTGGACATCGCCTGAGCAACCAACGCGAGAACCGGCACGGCGCGCGATCTCGATACCGCGGCCCTGCTGTGCGGGCCCGGTCGCGAGGCCGGGACTAGCGGCTCGTAGATCGCGCGCACCTCGTCGTCGCGACCAACCACATTCAGCGCAGCCGCGACGACGGCTCGAGCCACCGGCGCCCTGTCGCCGATCTCATGGAGCTCGTTGGTCCATAGTGGAGCGCCCCTGTGGGCGCACACGTGGCGATCGCTTCCTTCGAACCGGCCGGGCCATGTCGCCGACGGTTGCAAAAGCAACATCGCAGGGTGGCGGGTGAACCGTGATGTGTGCGGTCGCGTAAGCACCGCCGATGGGTCGGTCCCATCCTGAAGGGAGAAAACGCTATGTCCCAAAGGCGAATGGGACGCGGGGGCGTTCTCGTCGGCGCTGTCGCTGCAACGGTATTCGCTGGTGCGGTCGCCACTATCGGCATTACCGCGCAGGCGGCACAGGCCGCCACGTGCAAGGTACTCTTCGACGACTTCGCATACAGCTCGCACTCGGATCCGGCATTGGCCTCGCAAGGATGGACCGTGCGCACCGGTGGGGGCAACCCGGGGCCATCCGGAGCGTCCTGGACGGACGGCAACGTGTCGTTCCCGACCGTGGACGGGGCGAGCGTCATGCAAATGACCGCATCAACGGATGGCACCGGCGCCGGCACCACGCAGTCCGAAATCAACAGCACGCGGAGCTTCTTCGAGGGCACGTACGCGACGAGGATGAAGTTCGCCGACGTGCCCGACATCGGTGTCGACGGCGACAAGGTCCTGCAGACGTTCTTCACCGTCACGCCGCTCGACGCTCCCCTGGATCCCAACTACGGAGAGATCGACTTCGAGTACTTCCCCAACGGCGGCTTGGGGGAGCCGAGCACCGCGATGTTCTACGCCACGTGGGAGACCTACCAGGCCGATCCGTGGAGCCCCTTCAACACCTACGACGTGTCCCGGCGCAGCTTCGCCGGATGGCACGACCTGGTGGCCCAGGTCTCCGGCGGCCACGTGAAGTACTTCATCGATGGAGTACTGCAGGCCGACCACAGCGGGATCTACTACCCGGAAACGCCAATGTCGATTAACTTCAGCACCTGGTTCGACAAGGATCTGCCCAGCCATACCGGCGGCACCGCCGCGTACCGCCAGAACATCGACTACTTGCTCTACACGGCCGACGACGTGCTCACTCCCAGCCAGATCTCCAACTACGTCAGCGGCTACCGGGCCGCCGGGATCACCCGCACAAACACGATGTCCGGCAGCGGCGGCACGTGTACTCCAGCGGCACCCCCGGCCGAGCTCACCCCCGGATTCACCCACTGCGCCGACGAGGGCGCCAACTGCTCCTTCACCGGTACCCGCCTGGTCGCCTACGGCGCCGGCTCGTACGTGTACAAGACTGTGAGCTCTTCGACTCCGTGCACGACGGCCGCGTTCGGTAGCGACCCGGCCCCGGGGGTGTTCAAGTTGTGCTACGTAGCACCCCAGGGCGGACCCGCCGGCTACCAGCTGTGCTCGGCCGAAGGCGGCACCTGCGCGGTCAGCGGCCACGCATACAACCTGGCCTACGGCGGGAACGGGGCCTTCAACTACCGGGTCGTCAGCGGCGACACCGCCTGCACGAACGGGGTTCTGGGCGATCCGATCCTCAACGTGGCGAAGAATTGCTACCTGGCACCGGCCGGGGCGCCAGCGGGTGGCTGGAGCCAATGCTCGGTCGAGGGTGGCACGTGCGCCTCCGCCAACGGCCAGCCAGTTGCCTACGGCGCCTACGGCGCCTTCACCTACACCACCGCAACCGGCAGCATGACCTGCAACAACGAGTCATTCGGTGACCCGATCGGTAACGTGGCGAAGTCGTGCTACGTCAGGGTCGGCGCACCAGCCGGATACACCACCTCATGCGCCCCCGAGGGTGGCACCTGCAACATCACCAGCACAAGGACAATCGCCTACGGCGCGCTCGGTCGATACACCTACAAAACCTTCACCGGCAACACGCCCTGCACAACCGCCACCTTCAGCAGCGACCCCATGTACGGCGTGCCCAAATCCTGCTACCTGACCCCATAACAACACCCCCAAACCCGCAAACCGAATAGAAGCGTCAGCGGCGTCTCGCCAGCAGCCCACCCCGGGCAGCGAGGCGCCGTTGACGATGGCGGGGAACTCCACCTACCGACCGCCCGGTTCACGGTCCACAGTGCACGGACCCTGCTTCGGTGGCGGGACCTCGGGCACCCTTTTGTGCTCGGTGACGCGGCGGCCGTCGCGGCCATCGCGATGACGGCAACGAGTCATCGGACGTCAACCCATGCTGGACAGCGCAATGACCGATGCGGAACCGGTACGGGGTTAGCGCGACGGCGTGGTGGTGTGGGCGAGGAGCCAGACCACCTCGTCGTCCGTGGTCTGCGAGAAATGGTCGTAGAACCTGCTGACCGCCCCGAACATGGGCGGCACGAGCGGGCAGACCACCTCGTCCGCCTCGCGGCGTAGCTGGGCGAGGGAGTCCGCCGCGGCCACCGGCACGGCGACCACAATGGACGATGCACCGAGCTTGCGGGCCACCGCCACCGCCGCTCGCGCGGTGGCCCCGGTAGCGAGGCCATCGTCGACGACGATCGTCACGGAGCCTCTCAACGACAGTGGAGGACGGCCGCTGCGGTAGCGCGCCTCCCGCCGTACCAGCTCGTCGCCTTCGTGCTGGACGACCTTCGCC
Organism: uncultured Actinomycetota bacterium; assembly: GCA_963773935.1. Taxonomy (GTDB): domain Bacteria; phylum Actinomycetota; class Actinomycetes; order Mycobacteriales; family Micromonosporaceae; genus DATBGZ01. Next base: position 12,239 of record CAVZCZ010000008.1, on the reverse strand, counting down.
ACGTCCGCTGGCGACAGGTACGACTCGACCTCGGGGTTGTGCACCGTGACACCGCCCGGGCCGAGCGCGCCGAAGGCCACCTCCGGTGACCAGGGCACCCCAAGCTTGCGCACCACCAGCACATCCAGCGGTGCGCGCAGGGCGGCCGCGACCCGGGCGGCAACCGGCACGCCACCGCGTACGAGGCCGAGCACGATCACGTCATCGCGTCCGGCGTACTCGGTCAGCTGGGCGGCGAGCAGGTCGCCGGCCTCTTCTCGGTTGGCGTACGTCACACCTGAGTGTCTCCGCGAATCGGTCGTTCTCGCCCGGTAGGCGAAGAAAATAAGGCGCGAAGTGTCGGAGTCGACAGATACTGTCGTTTGCGTGCGCAAGGACCTATCGATTCTCCGAGACCGCCGCTTCGGACTGTTGTTTGCCGCTCGTACCGCATCGGTGCTCGGCAGCGCGTTCGGACCGGTGGCGCTGGCGTTCGGGGTTCTCGCGCTCCCGGGCGCCACGGCCACCACGCTGTCGCTGGTCGTCGCCGCCCAGGGGATCACGCTGGTCGCGTTCATGCTCCTGGGTGGTGTCATCGCGGACCGGCTGCCGCGATTCCGGTGATGGTCGCGGCGGACCGTGGTGAACGCTGCGATCGGTTGCCGGATTGCTGCCCCCTGCTGTTGTGTGCATGATTATCGGTCTAGTTGCAGCCCACGGTGGCGGTGGTGAGTCTGCTCATTGCGGCGCGGTGGTGGGGGTGGGTGGTGGCCAGTGTGTTCAGGCGCAGAATCCAGTCGATTTTTGCGGTGGGGGTGAGGAAGCGTCGCGTCTGCCGCAGCCGGTGGTAGACCTGTTTGAGCGCCTTGTCACGCGAGCGTGGCGGCGGCTGGGCCAGGATGGTGGCCAGGCCGTCGAGTATGGCGGCGTCGGCTTTTTCTTCGCTGAGCTGGGCGGTGGTGCGGGCGAGGGTGGTCATCGCGGTCAGGATCTCTGCCGGTGGGGACGGGAAGCGTTGCAGCGGTTGCAGCAGGATGGCCTGACGGCGGCGGGGGTGTGGCTGGGTCAGGTAGCGGTAGCCGAGGTCGCTGAGCTGGTGGCGCTGCAACACGAGCAGCGCGTGGTGGGTTGCGAGCCGGTCGTCGGTGGGTTGGCTGTGGCTGTGTTGGCGCAGTAGGTGTTCGGCGGGGCCGGTGGTCAGCTCGTTGCGGTGTAGGTCCAGGCGCAGTTGTGAGCGGTGCCAGTCATCGGCGCGTAGCCATGCCCGTAGTGCTTGCTCTGGGGTGTTGGGCAGTGGGTGGGCGGTGAAGGCGTCCAGGTCGGTCCAGACCTGTTCTACCCCGTTGGCTGACGCTTCGGCTGGTAGTTGCTGCCAGTAGGCGTTCCACTGGTGGGTGTAGGTGGCTATCTGTTCGTCGAGTTCTGCCTGCCAGGCCGAGCGGTCGGTTGGGGTGGGGGCGGCCTGCCAGGCTTGGGTCGCGTGTCGGATCTGGGTTCGGGTGGTCCGGGCCTTGTGGTGCAGTTGGCGGGCGCTGTCGGGGTTTTGCTGGTGCAGCAGTGCCGCGGCGGCGCGTAGCCCGGCCACCCCTGCTTCGTCCACTTCGTACATGGTTTTGAGTTGCTCGTCGGTGGCGGCGTGGTGCAGGACGGTTGTGATCAGCTTGCGCTGCTCGGCGTGGTGGACCCCGTGGACGATGGTGGCCAGCAGCCGGGCCGGGTCGTGCCCCGAGGCCAGCAACGCCGAATCGACCGTCAGGGTGTGGCCGGGCTGGTCCTCGACGTCGCGCCCGTGGTGGAAGACCTCGTCGAGGTCACCCAGATCCCTGAGCAACACCGTGATCTTCGGCAGATCCGCCAACTCGGTCAGCAGATCAACAAAACGTTGCAGCCCGGCCAGGATCTGACCCGGCGAGCCGGCCAACTGGGTCACCAACGCCGGCGCCAACCCGACCCGAAACGCCCGCACCGCAGCGGGATCGGCCAACCGAAACCAGCGATGCAACGGCCGATCCGCGACCACCGGCACCGTGTCCAGCCCCGGCCGCACCGACACCACCGCCCCAGCCGACCTCGGTCCGGCCAGCCCGGCCAGCAGATCCCACACCGGCCGCGCCCGCCCCTGACCACCCCCGCCGGCGCCCGCTGGATCGTACCCAGCCAAAAATTCGTCAAGCTCGGCCAGCTCGGCGTCGATCGACCAGCCATCACCAAAACCGTCAGACACAAACGGCGCGGCCGGCTGCGACCACCCCTGCTGTGCCGCGGTCACCGGGGTGAGACCCGACCCGACGACTAACTCGGACCCGCCCGGCCGCGACCCGGTAACTAAGCCCGGTGCCGCCGAACCGTGCGTCACAACCGGACTGGACACATGGGAGACGGGTACGGGCGGGCCGGCTTGGCGGTGGTGCTGTTGCCACTGGTCGTGGCTGAGCGGGGTGGGCAGGTTGACGGTGGCGTGTCTGCCGTCGTGCCAGGCCAGCCACACCGTCGTCTGGTTGAACCAGTACTCGACCGGGCCCGCGGTGGACCGCCCGGCGACCAATGTGTCGACCTGCACCTGTTGCCCGGCCACCGACAGGACCCCGTCGGGGTCCACGACGCCATAGCCGGGGATCGCCTCCGGGTCGGGCCGGCCCGGCAGGCCGGCTTGGCTGCGCTGTGTCTGCCACTGCTCGTCGTCGAGCGGGGTGGGCAGGTCTACGATCATCAGTCTGCCGTCGTGCCAGGACAGCCATAGCGTGGTCTTGTTGTACCGGGACTCGATCGGGCCTCGGGTGGACCGCCCGGCGATCAGTATCGCAAGCTGCACCGGTTGCCCGGCCACCGACAGCTGCCCGGCGGGGTTCACCACGCCCTGGCCAGGGATCGCCTCCGGGTCGGGCGGGACTGGCCAGCCGGCTTGGCGGCGGTGCTGTTGCCACTGCTCGTGGCTGAGCGGGGTGGGCAGGTCGACAATGGCGCGTCTGCCGTCGTGCCAGGTCAGCCACACCGTGGTCTGGGTGAACTCGTACCTGACCGGGCCCGCGGTGGGCCGGCCGGCGAGCGTTGTGCCAACCTGCACCTGTTGCCCGGCCACCGACAGCTGCCCGTCGGCGGTCACCACGCCGTGGCCGGGGATCGCCTCCGGGTGGGGCGGGTCCGGCCTTCCGACCCGGCGGTGCTCGGCTACCCACTGGTCGTGGCTGAGCGGGGTGGGCAGGTTGACGGTGGTCCGGCTGCCGTCGTTCCAGGTAAGCCACACCATCGTCTGGGTGAACACGTACCCGACCGGGCCTGCGGTGGATCGGCCGTCGACTGTTGTCCCAACCTGCACCGGTTGCCCGGCCACCAACAGCTGCCCGTCGGCGGTCACCACGCCGTAGCCGGGGATCGCCTCCGGGTGTGGCGGGTCCGGCCAATCAGCTGGGCGGGGCTGGCCTTGCCACTCGTCCTCCCCGAGCGGGGTGGGCAGGTTGATGATGACGCGTCTGCCATCGGGCCAGGCCAGCCACACCGTCGTCTGGGTGAACTCGTACCTGACCGGGCCTGCGGTGGGCCACCCGTGCACCGTTGTCCCAACCTGCACCAGTTGCCCAGCCACCAACAGGACCCCGTCGGCGCTCACCACGCCGTAGCCGGGGATCGCCTCCGGGTCGGGCGGGTCCGGCCAGCCGGCTTGGCGGCGGTGCTGTTCGCCACTGCTCGTGGCTGAGCGGGGTGGGCAGGTCGGCGCTGGTTTGTCGGCCGTCGTACCAGAACACCCACAACGTCGTCCGGGTGAACAGGTACCCGACCGGGCCCGCGGTGGGCCACCCAGCGACCGTTGTCCCAACCTGCACCTGTTGCCCGGCCACGGACAGTCCCCCGCTGGGGTCCACCATGCCGTGCCCGGGGATCGCCTGCGGGTCGAGCGGGGCCGGCCGGCCGGCCCGGCGGCGCTGGTCTCGCCACTGCTCGTCGTTGAGCGGGGTGGTCGGGTCTGCGCTGGTCTGTCGGCCGTCGGCCCAGAACACCCACAGCTTCGTCTGGGTGACCAGGTACCCGACCGGGCCTCGGGTGGGCAGCCCGGCGACCATTGTCCCAATCTGCACCTTGCGCCCGGCCACCGCTAGTCTCCCGACCGACTCCACGGTGCCGTAGCCGGGGATTGCCTCCGGGTCGAGCGGGTCCGGCCGGCCGGCCCGGCGGCGCTGGTCTCGCCACTGCTCGTCGTCGAGCGGGGTGGGCAGGTCGGCGCTGGTCTGCCGGCCGTCGGCCCAGAACACCCACAGCTTCGTCTGGGTGAACAGGTACCCGACCGGGCCTCGGGTGGGCCGCCCGGCGACCACTTTCCTAACCCACACCGATCGCCCGGCCACCTTTAGCACCCCGCTGCTATTCACGGTGCCGTAGCCGGGGATCGCCTCCGGCGGGGGCCGGTCCGGCGGCGTGGCTTGCACTTGCTGTCCGACCGGCCCGCGGTCGCCGGTCGGGTCGGGGCCGGCCGGCGGGGGTGGCGAGGGTTCGCCCCCGGCCAACCAGGCACGAAGCATCGGCTCGTCGTCGAGCTCCAACACATGGCCAAAATCGCCGGACGCAGACGGCGCGGTCGGCTGCGACCACCCGTGCTGTGGCGCGGTCACCGGGGTGGGACCTGACCCGACTAACTCGGAGCGGCCCGGCTGCGACCCGGTAACCACGCCCGGCGCCGCCGAACCGTGCGTCACAACCGGACTGGACACATGGGAGACGGGTACGGGCGAGGCCGGCTTGGCGGCGGTGCTCTTGCCACTGGTCGTGGCTGAGCGGGGTGGGCAGGTTGACGGTGGCGTGTCTGCCGTCGTGCCAGGACAGCCACAGCGTGGTCTGGTTGTACCGGAACTCGACCGGGCCCGCGGTGGGCCGGCCGGCGATCAATGTGCCAACCTGCACCTGTTGCCCGGCCACCGACAGGACCCCGTCGGGGTCCACGACGCCGTAGCCGGGGATCGCCTCCGGGTCGGGCCGGTCCGGCCAGGCCGGCTTGGCTGCGCTGTGTCTGCCACTGCTCGTCGTCCAGCGGGGTGGGCAGGTCTACGATCATTAGTCTGCCGTCGTGCCAGGCCAGCCACAACGTTGTCTGGTTGTACCGGGACTCGACCGGGCCTCGGGTGGACCGCCCGGCGATCAGTATCGCAAACTGCACCAGTTGCCCGGCCACCGACAGCTGCCCGTCGGCGGTCACCACGCCGTAGCCGGTGATCGCCTCCCGGTCGGGCCGGTCCGGCCAGCCGGCTCGTCGGCGGTGCTGTTGCCACTGCTCGTGGCTGAGCGGGGTGGGCAGGTTGGCGGTGGCGTGTCTGCCGTCGTGCCAGGTCAGGCACACCGTGGTCTGGGTGAACTCGTACCTGACCGGGCCTACGGTGGACCGGCCGGCGATCAATGTCGCAAGCTGCACCGGTTGCCCGGCCACCAACAGCTGCCCGTCGTCGGTCACCACGCCGTAGCCGGGGATCGCCTCCGGGTGGGGCGGGTCCGACCTTCCGACCCGGCGGTGCTCGGCTACCCACTGCTGGTGGCTGAGCGGGTGTGGCAGGGGTGCGGTGGTCCGGCTGCCGTCGTACCAGGTCAGCCACACCGTGGTCTGGGTGAACAGGTACCCGACCGGGCCTGCGGTGGATCGGCCGGCGACCGTCGTCCCAACCCGCACTGGTTGCCCAGCCACCAACAGGTGCCCGTCGTCGGTCACCACGCCGTAGCCGGGGATCGCCTCCGGGTGGGGCGGGTCCGACCAATCAGCTGGGCGGAGCTGGCCTTGCCACTGGTCGTGGCTGAGCGGGGTGGGCAGGTTGACGATGGCGCGTCTGCCATCGTGCCAGGCCAGCCACACCGTCGTCTGGGTGAACTCGTACCTGACCGGGCCTGCGGTGGACCGGCCGGCGACCGTTGTCCCAACCTGCACCGGTTGCCCGGCCACCAAGAGCTGCCCGGAGGGATCCACCACGCCGCAGCCGGGGATCGCCTCCGGGTCGGGCGGGTCCGGCCAGCCGGCCCGGTGGCGGTGCTGTTGCCACCGCTCGTGGCTGAGCGCGGTGGGCAGGTCGGCGCTGGTCCGCCGGCCGTCGTCCCAGAACACCCACACCCTCGTCCGGGTGAACAGGTAGCCGACCGGGCCTGCGGTAGGCAGCGAGGCGACGACTGTCCCAACCCGCACCGGTTGCCCGGCCACCGACAGCAGCCCGACAGCGGTCACGACGCCGTGGCCGGGGATCGCCTCCGGGTCGGGCGGGCCCGGTCGGCCGACCCAGCGGCGCTGGTCTCGCCACTGCTCGTCGTCGAGCGGGGTGGGCAGGTCGGCGCTGATCTGTCGTCCGTCGGCCCAGAACACCCACAGCTTCGTCTGGGTGATCAGGTACCCGACCGGGCCTCGGGTGGGCCGCCCCGCGACGACTGTCCCAACCCGCACCTTGCGCCCGGCCACGTATAGTCTCCCGCTTGGGTCCACAGTGCCTAAGCCGGGGATCGCCGCCGGGTCGAGCGGGTCCGGCCGGCCGGCCCGGCAGCGCTGGTCTCGCCACTGCTCGTCGCTGAGCGGGGTGGGCAGGTCGGCGCTGGTCTGCCGGCCGTCGGCCCAGAACACCCACAGCTTCGTCTGGGTGAGCAGGTACCCGACCGCGCCTTGGCTGGGCAGCCCGGCGACCACTGTCCCAACCTGCACCGATTGCCCGGCCACCGATAGGCCGCCGTTGGCTTTCATGGTTCCGTAGCCGGGGATCGCCTCCGGCGGGGGCCGGTCCGGCGGCGTGGCTTGCACTTGCTGTCCGACCGGCCCGCGGTCGCCGGTCGGGTCGGGTCCGGCCGGGGTTCGTCGGGGCGGCGGCGTCCATGACGGCGGCGCCGGGCGCTTCCTGCTGGCCGAGTCGTGACGCAGCCCCCGAGCTACTCGACTCAGCGACCGTCCGGTAACCACGACCGCCAACACCCTGGCGGGGCGCCGCGGCAGCCGAAGCAGGCGGCGCCGCAAACGTGGCGAGGATCTGGTCAAGGCGACGCCGGTAGTTCTGCGCCACCAACGCGACCCGCACATGAGCTGGCTGCGGCCTGGCCGGATCAGGACCGCTGCCCCACATCGCCTCCTGGAGGACCTCCTGCAGGGCGTATTCCTCCTCGCGCAGCGCCCTGCCCAAAACCTCGATATCCACCGCCAGCGCAGCCAACTCGTTCGTGCCCAACTGGGTGGCCGACTGCCTGGCCTGATCAAGTTCGTGCTGCAACTGGTCGGAGGACACCGGCAACGGCGCCCAACCCGTCTGCCACCCCGGATCGAGCGGGACAACGTCCCAGCGGCCGTCCCACCCCACAAACCCCACAACGGTCCAGCCGCCGTCCTCCCACACAACCCCCACCCGAGGTGTACCGGCCGGACCTAGCTCACGCGACCCACCAGGCCACTGAATACGAATCGGCATGCCCAACTCGTGCGCGACGATCTCGTCGAATCCAAACCGGGGCGTAAGGTATCTGGACAGCGACCCCTGGTCGGCGACCCCGAAATCCGCCTCCATCCGCTCCCGCGCCCACAAATGCAGCCGCTGCGCCAGATCCACCTCGCCAGGCAAGAACGGAATGTGCTGCTGCACATACTCAGGCGCAGCCCGCACCACCAGCTCGAAGACGTCAATCTCGGGCGGAGCCGCCGGATGCACCATCGTCGGCTCCCTTCACGCTCAGCCCTACCGGCGTCGGCGCCCGCCACCAATCAATCCCGCCACGAGCCGTCTATCGACCACCAGCCCGTCCGTCGGCTCGAGCTTCGTCTCGATCGTCACAGGCGTCTTCTCACATCGAAGAATTTACACTGATGATTCTATGGTCTGGCCCCCCGGGACGCCAACGACGAGCGTCCTGGATTCCGCCCACGGCACCTACCGCGTCAAAACACAACCACTTGATCGCAGACGATGATGAGGCTCTGGAGTAGGTCTTGCGGCGGGCCGACCTAACGGCATCAACTGGGGTGTATTCAGATCGCGCACCGGGCGATCGCGGAGCTGGCGAAGATACACGGCAGCGACGCGCGGCGCTATTGCGTCGCGGCTCTGAGCCGAGGGACGTACGTCGACCCCCACGCGGGCCGCGTGCTCGTAGCCGACTTCGCGAAGCGCTGGCTCAAGGGTCGCGTCGTCGGTGCCCGGTCGGGCGAGCGGACGCTCTCCGTCCTGCGCACCCATGTGATCCCCCGCTGGGACATACGCCGACGGGAAAGATCGACACCGATGAGGACCGCTCGGACTGCTGATCGCCGGGCCGAGCGTCGACCTGATCGGCTCCTCGACCGCCCCGCTGATCAGTGCCGCGGTGACCGTCGTCGCCTCCGCCGCGGCACTCTGCTCGCCCGGAGTGCGAACCTGCGCTGGACCACTCCGGCGGCAAGCGCCGAGCCGGACATGGCTCAGCTCGACATCAACCAGCCGAGCCAGCACGCGCCGAGGCCGGCCACTACGGTGGCCCCGCCGTTGATCGACGCGTGACGCCAGGCGCCGCCTTCGGCGAGCCGTACGGTCTCGAGACCAAAGGCCGAGTACGTGGTCAGCGCGCCACAGAAGCCGATGCCGGCGAGCGCCTGTACCCAATCGGGTAGCCCGCCGGCGCCGGCGGCAAACCCGGAGAGCAGGCCGAGGATGAACGAGCCGCCAACGTTGACGACAAATGTTCCCCACGGAAAGCGGCTGACCAGGCCGGCCTGGAACCATTGCGTGACCAGGTAACGCAGGACTGCGCCCAGCGCACCGCCCACCAGGACCAGGAGCAGACTCATCGTGCCCGCCACCGGTCGGCCAACCGAAGGCCGGACCAGACACTGAGCATCGCGACGACCAGAGTGCCGACGACGTAGGTTGCCGCGATCGACCACCGTCCAGCTTGCACCAGCGCCCGGGCCTGGTCGGCGTACGTGGACATGGTGGTGAAGCCACCGAGGAACCCGCTGCCGAGCAAGGGTCGGGCCAGAGGATGGACAACCAGGGCGCCATCCATGAGTCCAGCGAGCACGCCGATAGCGAGGCAGCCGCTGATGTTGATGGCGAAGGTCGTCGACGGAAAGCCGGTGCCGACCGGGTCCGGGAACAGCAACCCGAGCCCGTACCGGCTCGCCGCGCCCGCCGCGCCGCCGACCGCCACCGCGGCCAGCACCGGGTTAGGCGGCCGCCACATCGCGCACCGGCGGGCTGGCCCCCGTCACCGGAATCGACCGCAGGGCCAGTGCCCACACCAGCAGCACCGCCGGGTAGAGCAGATACCCGAACCGCGTCGCTGGGAGCAGCAGCATCCCGGCAAGCAACCCGATGCCGCTGACCATGGCGGCATCGGCGGCCGTCCGCGGCGGCCGACGGTAGAGCCAGACCGCGATCGCGACGACCGTGGCGGCCAGCAAGAGGAACACCAACGCCCGGCCGATCGGCCCGGTCCCAGCGATGAGGTGACCTGGCAGCGGCGACGCGGCCGGACTCGTCACCAGACCGCGACCGAGCGGGTACGCCAGTACGTTTTCCAGCACTGCCCCGGAGTTGATCAGCAAGGCTGGCCCGGCGGTCAGTGCCGGCACGCCGATCGCGCCCGCCAGGTACCGGCGCGCCTGCCCTTGGGTGAGCGCGTACACCCCGAGCACGAGCGCGATCGGCCAGGCGAAGAGTTTCAGCGCCGCCGCACCACCGATCGCCAACCCCGCCCAGCCGAACCGACCGGTGGCGGCCAGGCTGAGGGCGAGCAGGCACAAGCGCGAGCACGGGCAGGTCGTCGCCGCCGGTGGCAAGGGTCAAGGCACAGACCGGCAGTACGGTCGCCGCCTGCAGCGCACGAACCAGAGGTCCGCCCGGCAGGCCGGCCCGCCACAGGATCAGCAGGGCACCCGCAATGGCAGCCACGGTGACCGCGGCGAACCACACCCGGGCATCGGTCGCGCCGTTAACTCCGACCGTCGCGCGAGGTAACCCAAAGACGGCCATGCCCGGCTGGTACGGCAGGTAGCCGAGCAGCTGATCCCCTGGTGGCAGTGCGGCGATCGCCTCTCGGCTCAGGTACGGCGAGCCGGTCTCCACCAGCCGGCGGGCACCGTCCTCGATGACCATCACCTCTTCCTGGGCGCGGTCGGTGCGTCCCTGGGCGCGCGCACCGACGAGCAGGAGCAGAGGCACGAGAGTCGTCGTGCCGAAGGTGAGCACGGCGAGCCCGCCCCGCCACCGCCAACCCGTGCGGCCGGTGGCCCACTGCCCGAGCGCAACCAGGGCGGCCGCGCCATACCCCGCGGCGGCCACCGCACCCCAGGCACGGTGCGGCGGCAGGGTCGACGCCGCGGCGGTTATGCGCCGCGAAGATGGCGGACAGCGCGTAGAGCGCCACGTCCACGCCGAGCCCGCCGCCCACATGCTCGATCCGTCGCAGCCACCGCACCCCGACACCCTAAGGGCTCTCGGCAGCTCGACCGTGGCGGCGCCTACGGCTCCCAGCATGGCAACGAAGCCCCCCGCGGATGATGTCGGTGACCGCGACCTGACCGTGTCGGCGCCCAAGCAGAGCGCCGCCGGCATTGCGGGTGTCGCCGCCGGGTTGGCGGCCGGCATGCGCCAGATGGGCGTGAAGCGCACCGCGCTGACTCTGCTCCGGGTCAATCAGGTGGACGGTTTCGACTGTCCGGGCTGTGCCTGGCCCGAACCACCTGCCGGCCACCGGGCCCACGCCGAGTTCTGCGAGAACGGAGCGAAGGCGGTGGCCGAGGAGGCCACGCTGCGCCGGATCACCCCGGAGTTCTTCGCCCGGCACCCGATCAGCGAGCTCGCCGCAGCGTTCCGGCCATTGGCTCGGCCAGCAGGGGAGACTGACGGAGCCGATGGTGCGGCGGGCCGGCGCGGATCACTACACACCGATCGGCTGGGACGACGCGTTCGCCCTGATCGCCGAAAGGCTGCGGGGCCTGAGCTCGCCGAACGAGGCGATCTTCTACACGTCCGGCCGTACCTCCAATGAGGCGGCGTTCCTGTGGCAGCTGCTGGCCCGGGCGTACGGGACGAACAACCTGCCGGACTGCTCCAACATGTGCCACGAGTCGTCCGGCCTCGCGCTGACCCAGACGATCGGGGTCGGCAAGGGCAGCGTCACGCTCGACGACATCCACGCGGCCAAGCTGCTCGTGGTCGTCGGGCAGAACCCCGGCACCAACCACCCACGGATGCTGACCGCGCTCGAGCGGGCCAAGCGCAGCGGTGCCGTGATCGTCGCCGTGAACCCGCTGCCCGAGGCGGGGCTGTTGAAGTTCCGCAACCCGCAGTCGGTGCGTGGCCTCGTCGGCGGCAGGCACCGCACTCGCCGACCACTTCCTGCAGATCCGGGTCGGCGGCGATATGGCGCTGTTCCAGGCGATCGGATCGTTGCTGGTCGAGTGGGGCGCGGTAGACAAGGAGTTTCTCGCCGCTTACACGCGAGGGCTTCGAAGAGTACGCGTCGAGTCTGTCCACGCTGGATTGGTCCACTGTGGAGTCGTCGACCGGCCTGACCCGGGCCGAGATCTCGCTCGTGGCGCGGCTGTTCGCGGACTCGCCAGCGACGATCGTGTGCTGGGCGATGGGGCTGACCCAGCAGCGCAACTCGGTGGCAACCATCCGCGAGATCGTGAACGTCCAGCTGCTGCGCGGCATGCTCGGCCGTCCCGGCGCCGGCCTCTGCCCGGTACGTGGACACTCCAATGTGCAGGGTGACCGGACGATGGGCATCGTGGAGCATCCGCCGGCGTGGGCACCCGCGCTTGGGCGAGACGCTCGGCTTCACTGTGCCGATCGCATCAGGGCACGACACGGTCGACGCGATCCGGGCGATGCGCGATGGCCGGGCGTCGGCGTTCCTCGGCCTGGGCGGCAACTTCGCCGCGGCGACGCCGGACACTGCGGTGTCGGAGGCGGCCCTGCGCAGCTGCCGACTGACGGTGCACATCGCGACCAAGCTCAATCGCTCCCATGTCGCTGCCCGGAACCGAGTCGCTGATCCTGCCCTGCCTCGGCCGGACCGAGCGGGACACGCAGGCCTCCGGCGAGCAGTTCGTCACCGTCGAGGACTCGATGTCGTGCGTGCACGCTTCCCGCGGCCGGCTCGAACCCGCCTCGCCGACCTGCTGCTGAGCGAGGTAGCCATCGTCTCCCGGCTCGGGCGGGCCCTGCTGGGCGACGAATTGCCGTGGGCCGAGTTCGAGGCCGACTACCGCGCCATCCGCCAGCGCATCGCCGCCGTGGTGCCGGGCTTCACCGACTTCGAGGTACGGGTGAGCCCGTCCG
>CAVZCZ010000007.1:0-78056 GCA_963773935.1 uncultured Actinomycetota bacterium | reverse complement strand
GTCACCGGCTTTCGTCGTCCGATGATGGCCGGCGATCACTCGGCTTCGATGCCTGCTGCGCGCAGGATCTGACGTACCCGCTCCCGTGCGTACCCGGTCGCGTTCACGATGTCGACTTGGCGCACGCCCGACCGGGCCGCCTTGACGATGGCGTCCCGCAGTCGCGCCCGGGGATAGTCAAGATTGGTCGTCGCGGCCCTGAAGTCGCGTGCCACGGCCGAAGAATCGAAGCGCCTGGCGTCCACTCAGGACCGGGCGCTTCGGGTGTCGCGGCACGGTGTACCGGGCGCTCGTATTTGGCTGACCCAGCTCGTATTCCTCAGCGCCGGCCGATCGCCCGGCGCCGGGCGAGCACCATGGCCGTGCCGTAGGCGCAGATCTCACTCCAGTGGCCAGCGATCGTGCGATGGTCGAAGCGAAGCCCGACGATCGCGTTGGCGCCGAGCGCGCGGGCCCGCTCAATGAGGTCGGCCACCGCCTCTTGTCTGGTGTGCACGACTTCGTCGATGTGCGGTGCACCACCCGCGAGGCTCTTCACCCCCTCGATGTAGGCGTTGTCGGGGCGCACGGTGGCTCCAACGACGTCGCCGATGAGCCTCTCGATGCGGAAGCCGGGCGCATGGTCGATCGTCAGCACCATCATGCCCGAGGGTTCCCAGGCATCGATGCGTCGAAACCTCCCGCGCCGCGACTGAAAACTCAACGGCACGGGCACGCAACAAGCCCGCGGCGCAGCCTCCAACTTCGGCGCAGCCGCAGCAGCCACCTAGCGCGCGATGTTCACCCGCGAGGCCAACACAGACACCTGGACCGCCAGCGCCTCGCTGTCGGCCCCGCCGAGCACCTCGTCACCCACCCGGGCCTCGAGATCAGCTAACTCGGCTGACTGGCGGCCGCCTGGTGCCCCGTAGAACCGGCACCGTACGGCGTGAAAACCATGATCCCTAACGAGTCCCGGACATCGAGCTCGGGAAACGAAGAAACGGCTCCGCCGCAGGATCTCCGATGAGGCCGTTGGTCTGGGTTTTTGCTGGTGGCCAGGGACGGGATCGAACCGTCGACCTTCCGATTTTCAGTCGGACGCTCGTACCAACTGAGCTACCTGGCCAGGCTCGCTCATGTTACACGCAGGGCGGCTTGCTCGGCCGGCGGGTTTCGAGCGATGCCGGCGGAGTTGACCAACGGGGCACTGTCAGGCGACGCCTGCGAAGCGGGACCAGCGACACGTCGCGGGAGGCCATAGCAAACGAACGCCGCGCTCAGCGGCGCGGCCGTTTTCGGTGGCGGTCCTGACGGGACTTGAACCCGCGACCTCCGCCTTGACAGGGCGGCGAGCACTCCAACTGCTCCACAGGACCTTGCTGTACTGCCGTGCCCCCAACGGGATTCGAACCCGTGCTACCGCCTTGAAAGGGCGGCGTCCTGGGCCGCTAGACGATGGGGGCGGCCCCGCAATCATCGCACATGCGCACTCCGACCACGGTTGCTCCCATCCGGCCCCCGCCGGAAGCTTGCAAAGCATACGTGACCCTCGGAACGATCGCCAAACCACACAGCCGGCAACGACAGTGGTCACTCGAACGGGGCTGCGGCCAGCGCAATGGGCAGTACTCCGGTCAGCCAAGGCGCGTACGAAGCGGATCGCACGACCTCGGAGAGGGCGGCCGAAGACGCCCAGCGGACACCCTCAACCTCGCCCGGGTCCGGGGCCAACTCGAGTTCATTGGGAACCCACCCGACCACGACATGATCATATTCGTGCTCGACCCGTCCGGTCGCTGAGTCCGCCGCCCGGTAGGTGTAGACCCCGACCTCGCGGAGCGGGATGCCGGTGATACCAAGCTCTTCGCCCAGCCGTAGTTGGGCCGCGGCGACGACGCCGATCCCGGGGGCGGATGGCCGCAACACGAGTTCGCCCACCTCAACGGAAACCTGGTCTTGCCGGCGGCGCGCTGCTGCAGCAACGTCTGCCCCTGGTCATCGAAGAGCAGGACCGAGAACGCGCGGTGCAGCTGTCCCGGGGCCGTGTGGGCTGCGTCTACGGTGGTCGACCCAACGGTGAGCCCGTCGACATCAACCAGCTCAACCAGGTCCTGCTCGCGGCTCATAGTCCGATCACCCTTTGGGCGGCCAGCTTCCCAGAGATCAACACCATCGGTACTCCAACGCCGGGCTGCGTGCCCGAACCAACAAAGACCACATTGGACAGGCTCGGGTGCAGGTTACCGGGCCGGAACGGACCGGTCTGCCCAAACGTATGCGACTCCGCGAACGGCGTGCCGGCCGCGTACCCCGCGGCTTCCCAGTCGGCCGGTGTGATGGTCCGGGAAGTGCGGATGCCGGCGCCGAATCCGACGTACCCGCGCGCCTCGAGGGTTGCGATGAGCTGGTCGCCGTACCGCTGGCCAAGGCCCTTCTGGCGCCACGTCCGCGCGTCCGGCCCGCCGGCCAGCAGGTGTGGCACCGGCGCGAGCACGTAGTAGACGTGCTTGCCTTTCGGCGCCAGGTCCGGGTCGGTTCGCGTCGGGTTCGTTACCAGCAGCGACGGGTCCCGCATCAGCAGGCCCTTGCTGATCACATCCTCAAACGTGCCAGCCCACCTTCGTCCAAAGTGGAGATTGTGGTGGGCGATCTTGCCGTACGACTGATCCGACCCGACGTGAACGACCACACAGGACGGCGAGTAGCGAAGCCGGTCCAGACGCCGCGGTGGGGCGATCGCCGGCAGGAGCGTTCGGTAGGCCACCGGCAGGTCCGGGTTGAGCACGACGACGTCGGCGGGGACGCGCTCGCCGGTCGAGGTGTGCACCGCGTGGGCGCGGCCGGCGTAGGTCTCCACCCGGGTCACGGTCGTGTCGTACCGGAGCGTCACGCCGTGTTTGGTTGCGGCCGCGGCCAGCGCCTGCGGTACGGCGTGCACCCCGCCGCGCGGGAAATGAACCCCGGCGACCGAGTCCAGGTAAGAGATCACCGCATACAGGGCCCGTGCCCGATGCGGGGAGACTCCGGCGTACAGCGATTGGAATGAGAAGATCCGCTGCGTCCGTGGATCGCTGAAGTACTGGTTCACCTTGGCGTGCAGCGACCGGAACGCGCCAGCGCGGAGTAGCCGGAACAGGCCCGGGCGGAGCAGGTCCCACGGCGCATCGAGGTTGCGGGCGATGAAGTCATCGCGCTCGAGCCGCCACAGCTCGGTCGCGAATGCGACGAAGCGCCGGTAGCCGGCCGCCTCGCGGGAGCCGCAGACACGAGCGATCTCCTCGGCCATGCGGTCCGGGTCCGTGATCACGTCGAGCGTGGAGCCATCGGGGAAGAAGGCGCGGTACGCCGGGTCGAGCCGGGTCAGTGCGAGCCAGTCGTCGAGGCTCTCACCGACCGCCGCGAGTGCCTCCCCGATCAGATCCGGCGCGGTCAGTACGGTCGGCCCGGTGTCGAACTCGAAGCCATCGACCGCAAGCCGTCCGGCCCGGCCTCCTGGCAGCGATTCGCGCTCGATCACGGTCACCTCGCGACCGGCGCCGGCGAGGTGGAGCGCGCAGGCGAGCCCCCCGAGCCCGGCGCCCACGATGACGACCCGATCGGTCCGGCCAGTGACGGTTCGCATCGTCACCCCTCCCGGGAAGATCGAGCGTGTGTCCGAACCCCTAGCGTAGGACCTATGGCTGTCGGACAGGTTTCGTAGACGTGGCGGCTCGGCGGGAAATCCCCCCGTTGCGGAGATTGACGAGCCGGATGCCGACAACGACCGACCTCGAGGAGTCGTACCGGCGTTGCCGCGAGATCCACCGCGACCGCGGGCGAAGCTACTACCTCGCCACGTCGCTGCTGCCCGCCCACAAACGCAAGCACGTCCACGCGCTGTACGCCTTCACCCGGCGGGCCGACGACATGGTCGACTCGCCGGCCGAGGGCGCGGGTCGACCGCAGGATGCCCTGGCCGGGTGGGCGAGCGCACTTCATAGCGGCCTGGCGGGTGGGCTGATCACCGATCCGGTCCTTCCGGCCGTGATCGACACCGTGCGCCGGTACGGACTCGACCGGGCCGACTTCGACGTGTTCCTGCGCAGCATGGCCATGGATCTCACCGTCACTGACTACGCGACCTACGCCGACCTGCTCGGCTACATGGAGGGCTCGTCGGCAGTGATCGGATCCATGATGGTGCCCATCCTCGGCGTCGCGCCGGGAGCCGACCTTGCCACGGCTGCGGTGGCCGCCCGCGAGCTGGGGTACGCCTTCCAGCTCACGAACTTCATCCGCGACGTCCGGGAGGACCTGGACCGCGGCCGCGTCTACCTTCCCGGCGAGGATCTGGCTCAGTTCCGGGTCACCCGCGACCTGCTCACCGCCGATGCTGCCCGGGGTGAGACCTCGGCGCAGGTGCGGGAGTTGATCGAGTACGAGTGCCAGCGGGCGCTTCGCCACTACGCGGCGGCATTGCCGGGGCTGACGTTGCTAGAGGCCAGGTCCCAGATCTGCATACGGGCGGCGTATCTCCTTTATGGCGGGATTCTGGATGAGGTGGTGCGCGCCGGGTACGACGTCATGCGCGCGGCGGGCGGTGGTACCGGGGCTGCGTCGAGCGCAGTTGATCGCGGCGGCGTTGACGCCGGTCACTTTCGATCGACAGCTGCGGCGCAGTTTCGGGCGCGGCCGGAGTGGGTACCTCCGGCAATAGGAGTACGCGCGCGTCAACGATGCGTCGTAGGACGGAGGTGTGTCATGGCAGTCTTGTCTACCCGGACCCGCGAGTCCACTGAGGACAGTTCGATTACTACTGTCTCCGGCGCTGCGGCCAGGGGGAAGGTCGACGAGCGGCCCGCAGTGCGGCGTTCGGTGGCGGTGCCCAACCGGGACACCAGCGAGATGCCCGCCATCGCCGGCCCACGCCCTCGGGCAAGCCTGCTGGCGACACTGTCACTGATGCTCGGGCTCGGCGCCATGTTCGCCGTGCTTAGCGGGCTCCTGGCTGGGGTCGGGGTGGGCCTGGGCCTACTCGCCACGTTCGCCGCAATCGGTGGCATCGCCGCAACCAGCCGGCACCACGTGGCCGGCAAGGGCGACGCGATGCTGGGCATGGTGCTCGGCTTGGCCTCGATCGTCGTCGGCTCACTCGCGATGACCGGCGCCCTGCCGTGGCTCGACTCCGGCACCGACCAGGTCGGGCGCCTGCACGACTGGCTCGACGTCCGGATGCCGTGGCTCTTCCCCGATCCGTGATCCCGGCCGTACGGCCATGAGAGCGTGGCGCCGGGGGTCGGCGCCACGCTCGCCGCTGTGTGGAGGAGGGCCGCGCCTGAACGCGTGTGCCTGCGATCTAGCGGTCCGGTAGCCTGGCACGCGAGCCGGGGTGCTAGCTCAATGGCAGAGCTGCGGACTTTTAATCCGTAGGTTCAGGGTTCGAGTCCCTGGCGCCCCACCCGCACTAGCAGGCAAACGCCTCGATTCCCCTTGATGGGATTCGAGGCGTTTCTCGCTGGGGCACCTTGGCGGGCTCGGAGGCCCGACTTCGGCGTCCACCGCGACCGCCAGCTCAGGCGCCGACTCGTCACGATCAGAGCATTCATGCGATAATCACATGATATCCTGTAGCTATTGCATCAATCGGCCGAGACTCTGGGGAGGACCCAAGACGTGCGCACCGCTGCGCCCCCCATCTTTCCGCTGTTCCGTTCGGAGCTTCAGAGCAAGCTCCTCGTCCGGATCCTGCTCGGTAGCGGCGAGGAGTCGGTAGCGGAACTGGCGTCGGCCCTGGGTGAGGATCCCGGTAACACTTCCCGTGAGGTCGTACGGCTGGAGCGGGCGGGCATCGTGACGAGTCGACGGGTCGGGCGGACGAAGCTCGTTCAAGCCAACCTGCGGGCGCCCTTCCACAGTCCCCTCGTCGAACTAGTGACAGTCGTGCTCGGCCCGGCCAAGGTCTTGGCCGAGGAGCTGGCCGGGATCGATGAGATCGTCAGTGCCGAGATCTTCGGCTCGTGGGCCGCGCGCTATCACGGAGAGTCGGGCCTGGCACCGTCCGATGTGGACCTTGTGGTCGTGGGCACACCGAACCGTGACGACGTGTACGACGCGACCCAGTCGGCGGCGCGTCGGCTCAACCGCCCGGTCAATCCGGTCGTAGTATCGCCCCGGCGCTGGCAGAGCGCCGAGGATGGCTTCATCCGCGAAGTCCGGTCCCGGCCTAGAGTTCCGGTGATTCCGTCCGGGGAGAAAGAAGCGGGGGCAGCGTGAGTTGGGCACCGGGACGCGAAGACATCCTGGGCATGTTGGACCAGGGCGAGTTGGGGCAGCTTATCCGTGAGGCGGGCGACTCCGGCCCCGCGATGGCGGGCCGGAGTCTGACTGCCGTGGACGTGGCGGCTCAGACGCCGATGCGGCCCCACGGTCCCCAAATCGCGAGACTCAACCCGACCGTGGATTGGATGTTGACGAACAGGGTGCGGCCGTTCGGGCTGAACGTCGAGCCGGCGAACTCGTCGTTGAGCTGAGCGGCGATCTTGTTCTGGGCGATGTCGAAGAGCTCGCCCTTACGGGTCAGACCACGTAGGAAGTTGAAGTTCGCGCCGTCCTCACACACGATGAGCGTCCCGCGGTTGCTGGTCGTCACGTTGTCCGGGAAGTCGAGCACGTCCCGACTCGGCGACTCGAACAGCATGTGCAGTCGCTCGCGCTTCGGGTCGTAGGCCCAGATCTGACCCCAGCCCTTGCCGAAGCCGCCGGCCGTATCCGGCAGAGTCGGGCCGGCCGCCACCCCGCCCTGGGTCGACGTGAAGTACACAAAGCCGCGGTCGTAGACCGTGCCCTCGAGTCGGGAGAACTTGGCGGCACCCTTGGCTAGACCCTGGCTACTGACAAACTGCAGGGCCTCGTCGTTCGTGTGGATCGGCGTCTGTCCCGGCGCGGGCGCCCGAAGTCGAACGAAGGCTGGTCGATCTCGACCCATTCGACGTCGAAACTCGTGCCGTCAGTCATGTGCACGGCCAGGTCGGCGTTGGTGACCCCGGCGACCTTGAGCATGTACAGCTTGCCACCGTCGAGCAGCCGGCCGACTCGCTCCGGGTCCCGCGGTGGAACGTACTTGTAGAAGCCGGACGGGAACGCGAAGTTGTCCTCGCTGAGATAGAGCGCCCCACCCTTGGGGTCCCACGCGACAGACTCGTGGGGGAAACGACCGGCGTGGGTGATCGGCTCGGCCGTGGCACGCCCGTCAACCGGGACCTCGAAGATGAAGCCGTGGTTCTTCTGGAGCCTGGCGTTCTGGATGTAGGTCGTGGGCGGCGCTGTTCCGCGAGTGAAGTCGTCGCCGACGTCGTAGCCGTTGACGGTCTCCTCGCAGGTCATCCACGAACCCCACGGCATCCGGCCACCGGAGCAGTTCATCTGGGTGCCGGACAGGCTCGCATAGGAGAACTGCACCTCACCCTCATGGGTGACGTGCACGGTCGACGTGCCGCCAAGGGCCGAGGTGTCGTACGTCGGAGTGCCCGCTGCGCCGAACGAGCCCTTGAGCGCCGAGCCGTTCTCCTCGTGGTTACGCACCAGCGTGACCAGGTTCCGTCCGGACCGGAAAACGCCGCCATGCCATCGTGCCGGCCGGGCAGCAAAGAGCCGTCGTCGAGCACAACGGTCGGAGGCGGCGGGGCGATCGGAGGCGATGGGGGCCGCCGGCTCTGCTGGAACGAGCGGTACTGGAAGCCGTCCGGCAGCGCCAACCTCACGACGCCGTCACGGAGGTCGGGCACGTCGCGCAGGACGATCTTTCCGTCCCGGCCCGATCCCGCATACGCCGGGCCGGCGAGGAAGCCGGCGAGCGGACCGCCGGCGACTGCAGCGCCCGCCGTTAGGACTGCGCTGCGCTTGAGAAACGAACGTCGATCGAGTTCGGTCATGGAAGCCCCCTGGGTAGTGGGTGAGGCCACGATTGTCCGCACCTAGTCCGGACCGACCCGCGATGGAACCCTCACTGGCCTGCGGCCGATCGAGGGCTTTCCCGCTGCGGTTCTGAGGGAGTAACGATCCACGCCTCAGAAGTTGTCGGGATTGCTCATGTCAGCGTCGGCCCGCGCCTGCGGCCGTACCGCGGAGCTGACCGGCGACACAGCACCGGCCGTGAGGGTCCGTCCTTCAACGGCGGCGGTGCGCCCGTCCACCGATGACCAGGCCGGACCGAACCGTACCCGAGCTCCGAACGTCTTAAGGGGTGGCTGCGCCCCGGCTCCATTGCGAGCTCGGTCGCGCCGCCGTTCGCCGCCCCCTATCGTCGCTCGGCGCCGTACACCAGAGGAGGACGCTGCCAGGACAAATGAACCTTTGACGGCGTCAGCGGCGACCACTACGTTCGTGTCTGAGCACGTCGCCGGGAGCCCGGCAGACGCCGATTGGCGACGCCTGTCGGGCTCCGGTGTCCTTTGCGGTCACTGAGTGTGTCGCAGCGAGCGAGACACCCACATCTATGGAAGTATGTGTTTCCGCGGTGTTCGCCAGCCGTACCGCTAGTGGCTAGATGTCGTTTCGCCGAAAGGATCCTTACGTCGGGTTGAGTGCCGCACACACGAATCGCCTGTTTGGAACGGCGTCTCGCCGGTAATGAGAGTCAAAAGTCGGGGTGGCTCGGCACGACCGGAACGGAGCAGGTGTGGAAACGGCTCACGGCAAGACATCTCGGTGCGTCACCGCCGCCGCCCGTAGGCTGCGCGTGCTCTCCCTGTACGAGGGCTTCTTCGCGGGCGGTGCCCGGGCGCTGCACACCACGGTCGTCAAAGAGCTGCATGCCAGTGGCGGCCAGATTCACTCGGTGCTGAGCATCTATCGGGAGATGCACCGGGAACGGCTGCACCAGGCCATGACCTCCGACTGGCGGTATCAGTCGTTGCGCGATGCGGGCGTACGGATCGACACGCTGCGGCGCTCCGCCGTGGACGCGGATCTGTCCACGTTCAGCGAGGCGGAGCTCGCAGTCGCAACGCGACAGGCGCTCGGTGCCGATGTCGTGCTGTCCCTCAAGGAGCAGCCGCTGCATCTGGTCAACCAGCCGGGCTTTCCGAACCGTCCGCTGGTGGTGTGCCTGCATCGGTCCGATCCGGAACATCAGGGACTGGCGCTGACCCAGTTGCAGATGGCGATCAAGGCCAACCGGGTCGCCGCAGTCGTCTGCTGCGCCGAATCCACGCGGCTCGCTTACCGGCAGGCCGGGATTCCGAGTCGCCTACTCACCGTAATTCCCAACGGCGTGGACCTCGCGCGGTTCCAACCAGTGCCGAATAGCCTTCGCGGGAAGTACCGCCGCGCATTGCGCGTACCGGCACAGGCCGCAGTGGTCGTCTTCGCGGCCCGCTACGACGGGATGAAGAACGTACCGCTGTTCCTCGCGGCAGCACGCGACTTCCTGCAGGGTCGGGATGACGGCCACATCGTGATGTGCGGCGCGGGCATGAGTCGCCTCAACTCGCGATCTGCGGGCAGATCTCAAGGCCGCCTTCGCCGATCGCCCGGATCTGCTGCGACGGGTGCGCGCGCTCGGTGTACGCAACGACATGCCGGCGATCTACGCCGCCGCGGACGTGGTCGCGCTCACCTCGTCCACCGGCGAGGCGGCACCACTGTGCCTGATCGAGGGCATGATGTGTGGAGCCATTCCAGTCGCAACAGATATCGGCGATTGTGTGTCCATCGTGGATGGACATGGCATCATTGCCGAGCCGCTACCGGCGGCCATCAGCCAGGCGTGGGCGGAGGCGATCGCGCGGCGGGTCGAATGGACGCCGGCGCTCGAGCAATCGCGAGCCAGGTTCAGCCACACCCGCATGGCCGCTGCGTACGCGGCGGTCATCGAGCGGGTAGGCGGCGGCCGCACCCTGCCCAGCGCTCGGTTGAAAGTCTCCGCCGTACGGCATTGAGAACCCGCCGGCGGCGTGTTATGCAAAGATCTTGGTACCGCGCGGTGGCCATGGCGACCGCGCACGCGAGCCCGCGGGCCACACGCAAGCCGGTCGGTGGCCGACACAGCCCCGGCTGACGACAGCTTGGACGCGGTCGCCGCGGCGCCGGACGCAGGGCGGGCCTCGGCCGCAGCTCGCTAAGGGATGTGCGTGCGATCAGACGGTGCGTTGGTATCCGCGGAAGGTGAGCGTGGACAACCAGACCAGTACCCCCGCCAGTCCGACGAGCCAGGCGCCAGAGGTCAGTACGTTGCCCCAGTCGATAGACGCACCAAGCCCGCTGCGAGCGCTGTCAAGCGCCCAGTTCACCGGGTTGGCGGCGGCCACGGCCTGCATCCAGCCGGGCATCAAGTCCTTTGCCATGAACGCAGTCGACAGGAACGTGAGCGGCAGCAGCAGGAAGATGCTCATGCCGATGATGGTCTCCCGCTGCCGCACGGTCATGCCGAGCACGTTGGAGAACGCACTGAACACCGTGCCGAGCAGGATAGATGCGAGCACCAGCAGCACCGGGCCGAGCGCGCCGCCGGGAAAGTGCGCGCCGGCCGCCCAGCCGACGAGGACGATGACGATGGACTGGAAGGCCGTGCTGATCGCCTGCACGATCACGTTGGCGTTCAGCACCGCTGATCGGTGCATCGGCGTGACGAGGAACCGGTTCAGGGTGCCCCGTTCGATCTCGTCGATGGTGCCCATCCCGGCCCACATGCTCGCCGACACGGCGTTCATCACGACGACACCGGGCAGCAGGTAGTCCAGATAGGACGATGAGCCGAAGCCGGGCAGTTCGACGATACGACGGAACAGGTTTCCGAACAGGAACAGCCACACCATGGGCTGCACGAGCGTAATCACGAGCACGGCCGGCTGACGGAGCAGTGCCTTGAGTTGGCGGTGGGTCATCCACCAGGTGTCGGCGATCATTTGGTTTCTCCAGAAGTCGTGGCGGAGTCAGCCAGGGCGAAGCGGCGGCCGACGTGGCGCAGGTACACGTCGTCGAGTGACGGGCGAGCCACGGTGACCGTGGCCACGGCTGCGCCGACCCGGTCGAGCGCGGCGAGCACACCGGGCACGGCGGCGGCCCCGTCATCCGTACGGGCGGACAGGCGCCGGCCCTCCACCGTGACCTCGCGCACGCCGGGGAGCGCCGAGATGGACTGGCGAGCGGTCACTGGGTCTGCCGAGTCGCGAAGCTCGACATGCACGGCATCGCCCCGAAGTTCCCCCTTGAGCCCATCTGGCGTTCCACCGACGACGATGCGCCCCTTGTCCACAATGGCTAGTCGGTCAGCGACCCGATCCGCCTCTTCCAGGTAGTGGGTGGTCAGCAGGATGGTGACCTGCTCCTGCGTGGAAAGTCGAGTGATTTCGGCCCACAGGGCTGTCCGGGCCTCCGGGTCGAGTCCGGTGGTCGGCTCGTCGAGGAACAGCACGGCCGGCCGATGGACCAATCCGACGGCAAGGTCGAGGCGGCGCTGCATACCTCCGGAGTACGTCTTGACCGGACGTCCGGCGGCTTCCGTGAGTCCAAAGTGGTCCATCAGCTCGGCTACGCGGCGCTTGAGTGTCGGGCCGCCCAGGCCGTACAAATGGCCCTGAAGCATCAGGTTGTCGCGCCCGGTCGCCAGCGGGTCGCTGCCCGAGCGCTGGGCGACCACGCCGATCGCCCGGCGCACCTTGGTCGGGTGACGCAGCACGTCGTACCCGGCAACGATCGCGGTGCCCGAATCGGGTCGGGTCAGGGTGGTCAGCACCTTGATGGTGGTGGACTTTCCGGCGCCGTTTGGCCCGAGCAGTCCGAATATCTCTCCGGGTTTGATGGCGAGGGTGAGGCCGTCGAGCGCACGAACGCCGGACGGGTAGCTCTTGACGAGGTCGGTTGCCTCGACATGCATGACGAATCTCCTCTGGTACGGGTTGGACCGCACCCGAGGAACGAGAACCTGGCTATCCTGTTGGTTGCCACCTCATGCAGGTTCCGTTCCGGCGGGGTCGGCGTGGGGTTCCAGACCCCGGCCGCGGTGTTGCCGCACCGCGCCGGGGTCGTTCTTCGCTATCGCTGCGTGTCGGGGCCTCCCTCGTTCAGCAACGCCTCGAACGCGGGCGCGATCTGCCCGGTCGCGTGGAAGTTCCGCCATTCGGCGAGGCCCGGCATCGTGTCCTCGGCCAGTTCGGCCAGCAGTGTGCGGACCCACGCCGCCTCGGCCTCGAGCATCGCCACGGTGTACTCGGTCTCGATCAGGAAGATTCGCGGTACCTGCGGCGTCGATCGCGCGATCTCCTCGTGGTGACGCGCAATGGAGTCTTCGAGCGCCACAACCCGTGCCTGCAGCAGCGGGATCACCTCCTCGGGAGGGAGCACTCCGAGCACCGACAGCGCCGCCTCGAACGGAGGGAACGTGCCCGCAGGAACTGATACCAGATCTCGCATCCAGTCCAGCAGCTCATCGCGGCCGGCCGGGGTGATGGCGTATACGGTCCGCTCGGGTCGCCGTCCGTCCCGATCACTGCCGGTTGCCTCGATGAAGCCGTACTTCTCAAGGTTTTGGACGACCGTGTAGAAGGACCCCCACTTGATGTGCATGTCGCGCTCCTTGCCGGTGCGGCGGAGCATGTTCGCGATCTCATACGGATGCATCGCGCGCCCGGTCGCAAGGAAAGCCAAGATTGCGAGAGCTAGCAGGTTGGTCACTTTGCGCTTCTTTGCCACCGATAGCCCACCTCGCCTCCGTGTACTCGTTGGCGAGTATACGGAGGCGATGACGACCGTCGGAGCAAAGCGCGCCGTAACGACCGGCGCGTACCAGAAGCGCTACTTCACGCGTATCAGAACGGTCGACAGCCAGATGACTCCGAGGCCGCCCACCGTGAGCCCGCCCAGATAGACCGGCTCGGGCACGATCCCGCGTAGGGCCGCCGGCACGAACCCGAGCAGGTAGAGGATCACTCCCGCTACGGGCAGCATTCGGGAACGCAGCGACGCGATGCCAAATGTGATCACCCCAGCCAGGAACACCATGGCGACCGCCAGGAAGTAGCCGCGGGTCGGGCCGTCCAGCAACTCGTCGCGGGTCCCGCTGCTCAGGTAGGGAAAGATCGCGTGCGTGGCGAATTCAATCGCGAAGAGTCCAGCCAGGCCGCACAGGTTGATAACGTAGCCGACCAGTCCGAGCGCCCCCGCCCTTTCCCGCTGGTAGAGATAGAGGCCGGTCAGTGTGAACAGGGTCAGCGCGGATGCCGGTGGAGCGATCGCGTGGGTCAACGCGTTCTCGGGGATGAGTCCGCCCCGACGGGCCACGGCAACGAACAGCAACGCGGCTCCGACCAGGCCGGCCCAGCCGGCGAGGCGGTAGAGGGTTCTCGATTGCATGATGGCTCCTTCGATTGGGTGCCATCACGATCGGGCCAACCGGCCCCATGCGGGCAGTGCCGTCGGGCACGTGCGGACCGGCCGTGACTTTCGGCAGGGGTGGGACGGCGGCGATCCGTGCGTAGCCTGGACCCATCGGCGGGCAAGGATCGAGGCGTCCTCGGTCGCATCGTCGTCGGTCGGGTCGTCGTCGGTTGGGCGGGAGGTCATCGGTGCCACGGGTGTCGTCACGGCCACTGTCCTGGGTGGCGTCCATTCTCTATGCCGCGGTGTTGTTCGCCGGCGGTTACTTCCACCTCGCTGGGCTGAGCCCGAGCAGCCCCGGGCGGACCACTGCGTTCATCGCGGTCCTGGTGGTGTTGCTCGCGGTCGACGGATGGGAGCGGTGGCGCTACGGCGCGGGCACCCCGCGGTCGCTCGCGATAGCGCTGCTCGCGGCGCGCGCGACCCTGTACGTGCTGGCGTCCACATTGGACGAATCTGGTTTCGCCCGGGCACTTGATCCTTCTGATCCCGTTCTTCGCGTATTTCACGCTCGGCCGCCGCGCGGCCTACGTACTGGCGGCAGGCTGCCTCGGGCTGGTCCTGCTCCAGCTGCCCAGCGGTTGGTTCCGCGACCAGGAGATGCTGTCGGACCTGCTCATGTTCCTGATCGGGCTCGTCTTCGCGGTCTCCATGGCGGCGGTCGCGGCCGAGGAGCAGGCTGCCCGCGCCGGCCTGGAGGAGTCACACCGGCAGTTGACGGCGTACGCCACGCAGGCGGCCTCGCTCGCGGCGGCGACCGAACGCAACCGGCTCGCCCGTGACATCCACGACAGCTTGGGCCACCACCTCACCGCGGTCTCGGTGCAGCTGGAGAAGGCGGCGGCATTCCGGCACCGGGACGAAGCCGCCGCCGCGCAGGCGCTGGCCGATGCTCGCACGCTCGGCCCGGTACGCCCTGGAGGATGTGCGGCATTCGGTCGGTTCGTTGCGCGGTGGCACGTTCTCGCTGAGATCTGCGCTCGTGGAACTGGCCCGGATGGACACCGCAGTCGTGCTGGAGATGGTCGGCGAGGAGGCGGGGTACCCCGGACCCACGCTGCTGGCGCTTTACCGCGCAGCGCAGGAGGGTCTGACCAATGTCCGGCGGCACGCGGCGGCCGGCTCGGCGACGCTCCGGCTGGAGCTTGGCCCAACCACGGGCCGGCTGACCGTCGCCGACGACGGCTGTGGCTTCCGGGTCGATGGCGGTGGAGGGCGGCTTCGGTCTGCGCGGGATGCGGGAGCGGCTCGAACTCGTGGGTGGCACCTTGACGGTCGAGTCCGCGCCGGGTGCGGGCACCCGGCTCATCGCCACAGTGCCCGCTGCCGTACCCAAGCAGTCCACTATGGAATCGCGGTTGGCGGAGGCGCGATGAGCGGGACCGACCCGATCCGGGTGCTAGTCGTGGACGATCAGCGGCTGATCCGGGAGGGGATCGCATCGCTGCTCGACCTCGAGCCGGGCCTGGAGGTCATCGGCACAGCCGCGGACGGTGCCGTCGCCGTGGAGATGGCGTTGCAGCTGCGCCCCGACGTCGTACTCATGGACGTGCGGATGCCCACAGTGGACGGAGTCACCGCTACCGAGGAGCTGCGGCAGCGGGTACCGGGCGTGCCGGGTGCTGATGCTGACGACGTTCGACGATGAGGAGTACGTGCTCCGGGCGCTGCGCGCGGGCGCCGCCGGATACCTACTCAAGGACCTGCCGGCCACCGACCTCGCGCAGGCGGTCCGGCTGGCGCACGCCGGGGTGGACCAGCACAACCCGGCAGTGGTCAGCCGGTTGCTCGATGTCCTCGACCGGGTGGTCCGTCGACCCGGTTGCCCGAACCGGCGGCCGGCTGCGGCCCCTACCGCCGCCGCTCCTGCTCACGCCGCGGGAGACCGACGTCCTCCGGCTGATCGCGTCGGGCGCGAACAACCGGGAGATCGCGCGACGTCTGTTTCTCAGCGAGGGCACCGTGAAAAACCACGTGTCGAACATCCTCACCCGCCTCGGCCTGCGCGACCGTACCCAAGCCGCCCTGTACGCGCGCGACCACCACCTCGCGTGAGGAGCGCAGCGGAACTCGGTGGCCTGGTACGTGGCCACACGGCAGGGTGGAGTGCATGTCCGTGACTCTCATCCGCAGCAGCCGCCTGACCGATGCCGTCCCTTACGCGTACGCCGCCGTGGTGCCGGCCGACGCCCGTCTGGTGCACACCGCCGGGGCCTGTCCCATCGACGAGCACGACAACGTCGTCTCGCTCGGCGATGTTGCCGGGCAGGCCCGGCAAGTCATGGACAACCTCGAGGAGGCGCTGCGGGCCGCCGGCGCCTTGCTCACCGATGTCGTCCGTACGACGGTCTACGTCGCGAGCTACGGATCAGGCCGACCTGGTCGCCGCCTGGGACGTCGTCCGCTGCCCGTTTTGGTGATCACGATGCGCCGAGCACGCTGCTCGGTGTCACGGTTCTGGGCTACCGGGGGCAGCTCGTGGAGGTCGACGCGGTCGCCGTTGTCGGCTGAACCGCGGCCCCCAGTCGGCACGCTCGGAGCGGCGGGGCACAATCGCCCGGTGGACATCCTGATTGCGGTAGTGGGCTGGCTCGGGGCGGGGTTGTTGCTACTCGCGTACGGCTTGACATCGGTCGGCCGGCTGCCGCCCGAGGGCGGCCGGTTCCAGACGCTGAACCTCACCGGTGCGCTCGCCCTGACCGTCAACTCGGGGTACCACGGTGCCTGGCCCTCGGCGGCACTCAACATCGTCTGGATCATCATTGGGATCGCGGCATTGTTGCGGGCACTCGACGCCGCGTCAGCGCGGACCCTTCCTAACTGAGTGCGGCGCAGGGAGTTGCCTCCGTACACAGTGGACTTAGCGCTGGTCACGTATTGTGTCGGAGTGCTAGTTACCCTCGATGACATCCAGGCGGCGGCCGGCAACATCGCCGGCATCGCCGTGCGCACTCCGTTGGTTGCGAGCCCATCCTGGCCAGACTTCTGGCTCAAGCCGGAGAGCCTGCAGCCCGTGGGCGCGTTCAAGGTACGCGGTGCCGTGCATGCGGTGGCCTGCCTGCCGCCCGACGCCCGTACGGCGGGCGTGATCACCCACTCGTCCGGCAACCACGGTCAGGCGCTCGCCTATGCCGCCCGGCGCTCCGGGATGCCGTGCGTGGTGGTGATGCCCGATGTGTCGCCGGCCGTGAAGGTCGACGCGGTACGGCGGATGGGCGCCGAGGTCGAACTGGTCCCGTTCGCCCAACGCTGGGCCCGCACCGAGGAGCTCGCGACGAGCCGGGGCATGACCATCATCCCGCCGTTCGACCACCCCGATGTGATCGCCGGTCAGGGCACTGTCGGGACTGGAGATCCTGGCCGACGCGCCTGACGTCGCGGCGATCCTGGTGCCGGTCGGCGGCGGTGGTCTGGCCGCCGGCGTCGCCACCGCCGCCAAGTCGCTCTCGCCGAGCGTGAAGGTCATCGGGGTCGAGCCCGAACTCGCCGCGGACGCGGTCGACAGTCTCGCCGCGGGTCAGGTGGTGACCTGGCCGCTCGAGCAGACCGCCCGGACGGTGGCGGACGGCCTGCGGACGAACCTTTCCGAGCTGACCCTGGCCCACCTGCGCGCACACCTCGACGGCATCGTGACCGTCACCGAGGCCGCAGATACTGTCCACAGTGGGCAGTCTAGCCCGGACGGTACGGCTGGTCGCAGAGCCGAGCGGCGCCGTGGCACCGGCGGCGTGGCTGCACCGCGGCGATCACCTGCGGGAGCGGTTCGGCCCGTTCGACGGAGCCCGTGGTCGCAGTGGTCAGCGGCGGCAACCTCGACCCCGCCGTCCTCGCCGCCGCCATCACCGACGCGCGCTAGCGCAGCGCCGTCCGGTGTTAGGAAGGCGTCCCTCATGACCAGAATCCGTTTGGAGGGCGTCCTTCCTTACACGCGAGGCGGTCAGGTGAGGCGGTCGATGGTCCAGGCGAGTACGAAGGCCTCCTCGCGCCAGGCGTCGTAGCGACCGCTGGGGCCACCGTGCCCGGTGCCCATCTCGGTCTTCAGGAGGACGTCGGCATCGGGCGCCACCTCGCGTAGCCGGGCCACCCACTTCGCCGGCTCGTGGTAGAGCACCCGGGTGTCGTTCAGGCCACCCATGGCGAGGATCGGCGGATATGAGAGCGGCGCCACGTTGTCGTACGGTGCATAGGACTTGATGTATGCGTACGCCTCGGCGGACTCGAGCGGGTTGCCCCACTCCTCCCACTCCGCCACGGTCAGCGGCAGCGACGGGTCGAGGATCGTGGTCAGCACGTCCACGAACGGCACCCGGGCCACGATGCCGGCGAACGCCTCCGGGGCAGAGTTGGCCACGGCGCCCATGAGCAGGCCGCCGGCCGACCCGCCCTCGGCCACCAACCGCTCCGGCGAGGTCCAGCCCACCGAGAACAGATGGCTGGCGCAGGCGATGAAGTCGGTGAACGTGTTCTTCTTCGCCATCAGCTTGCCGTCCTCGTACCACCGGCGTCCCATCTCCCCGCCGCCGCGAACGTGTGCTACGGCGAAGACGATGCCACGGTCCAGAAGCGACAGTCGAGGGATGGAGAACCACGGGTCGAGGCTCGCCTCGTACGAGCCGTATCCATAGAGGACGGTCGGGGCGGTACCGTCCCGCGGGGTGCCGGCGCGGCACACGATCGAGATCGGCACGAGCGTCCCGTCGGGGGCGGTGGCCCACTCCCGGTACTGCTCGTAGTCGGCCGGGTTGTAGCCGCCGAGCACCGGCTTCTGCCGGCGCAGCACCATCTCCCGGGTAGCGAGGTCGTAGTCGTAGATGCTGTGCGGGGTGACCAGTGAGGTGTACGTGATCCGGATGGAGTCGGTGACGTACTCCAGGTTCGCGTTCATGCCGACGCTGTAGACCGCCTCTGGAAACGCGATGTCGTACGGCTCTCCGGTCGTGGGCAGCACCCGCAGCGCGGTGAGGCCGTCGCGGCGCAGTGATACCACCGTATGGCCGGCGAAGGCATCGACACCGAGCAGTCGTTGGCCCGGCGTGTGCGGAATCAGCTCGTGCCACGGGCCCGGGTCGGCGGCCGGCGTCCAGGCGAGCGCGAAGTCCTCCGCAGCCTGGTTGTGCAGGATCAGGAACCGGTCCTGGGCCGGGTCGTGTTCGACCGAGTACTCCACGCCCTGCCGCCGGGCCGCGATCAGCCGGGGCTTGGCCGCGGGATCGAGCGCGGGGATCACGTACGACTCGCTGGTCACCATGCTGTGCACGTCGATGACGAGGTACTCCTCGGACCGGGTCAGGCCGACGCCCACGGAGAACCGCTCATCGGGCTCCTCGTAGACCATGGTGTCCTCGGCGGAGGAGGTGGCGCCGAGCGTGTGCCGCCACACCTGGTGCGCCCGCCATGCGTCGTTGACCCGGAGATAGAACAGCGTCGAGCCATCCCGGACCAGGCCGAGCCGTGATAGACGTTGGTCACCTCATCGGGCAGGTTGGCGCCGGTGGCCAGGTCCCGCACCTTCAGGGTGAACCGTTCGTCGCCGGTGAAGTCGACCGAGTACGCGAGCAGCCGCCCGTCCGGCGAGACGTCGAGCGTGCCCAGGTCGAAGAAGGGCGAGTCGCCCGCCTCGACATTGCCGTCGAGCAGGATCTCCTCGTCGGGCAACGGGCTGCCGTCGAGGCTGATCGGCGGTGTGGTCTCACCCTCGGCCACCTTCCGCCGGCAGTGGATGCCGTACTGCTGCCCCTCGACCGTACGGGCGTAGTACCAGTAGCCGCCCTTGCGTTGCGGCAGCTGCACATCGGTCTCCTGGGTGCGGGTCTTGATCTCGCTGAAGACCGCCTCGCGGAGCGGGGCCAGGTGCTCCGTGCGGGTCTGTGTGTACGCGTTCTCGGCAGTGAGGTACGCCACCGTGTCCGGGTCGTCCTTCACCGCGAGCCAGGCGTACGGATCGACCACGGTGTCGCCGTGGTGCGTGCGCTCCACCGGCACCCGTTTGGCGGAAGGCAGGCTGGGATGTCATGCGGCCCACGCTACTGGCAGGGGCCCGGCGGCCCGCGGCGCCTGCGATGACAGAATGTCCGTGCCGTGACAGACCTGTATCCCACTGACGCGCCCGCCTCGCAGGCGCTTTTCGACCGGGCCCGAGCAATCGTGCCCGGTGGGGTCAACTCGCCCGTGCGGGCCTTCCGGCAGGTCGGCGGCGTGCCGCGGTTCATGGTCCGGGGCGAGGGTCCGTACCTCTTCGACGCGGACGGCCGGCGCTACGTCGACCTGGTCGCCTCGTGGGGGCCGCTCATCCATGGGCACGCGCACCCGAGGTGGTGGCGGCGGTGGCGGAGGCCGCGGCGCGGGGGACGAGCTTCGGCGCGCCCACCCCGGCGGAGGTCGACCTGGCCACGGAGCTGGTGGACCGTACCGGCGATCGAGATGGTCCGCCTGGTCAACTCCGGCACCGAGGCGACGATGAGCGCGATCCGGTTGGCCCGGGGTGCCACCGATCGATCGAAGATCATCAAGTTCGAGGGCTGCTATCACGGGCACGCCGATGGGCTGCTGGCCGCCGCCGGTTCGGGCGTGGCCACCCTCGGACTGCCCGATTCGCCGGGCGTGACCGCAGCGGCCGCCAGCGAGACGATCGTGCTGCCGTACAACTCCACGAGCGGCGATCGAGGCCGCGTTCGCGGCCGAGCCGGACGGTATCGCGGCGATCATCACCGAGGCGGCACCCGGCAACATGGGCGTGGTCCCGCCAGCGCCCGGCTTCAACGCCTTCCTCGCCGACGTCGCCCACCGCCACGGCGCGCTGCTCATCCTCGACGAGGTGATGACCGGATTCCGGGTGTCCCGCGGTGGCTGGTCCGCATACTCGGCGGCCATGGGGGAGCCGATCGCCGCGGACCTGTACACGTACGGGAAGGTCATGGGCGGCGGGCTGCCGGCGGCCGCATTCGGTGGCCGTGCGGAGATCATGTCGCTGCTGGCGCCGTCCGGCCCGGTCTACCAGGCCGGCACCCTCTCCGGGAACCCACTCGCGTGCGCCGCCGGGTTGGCGACGCTGCGCCTGTGTACGGACGATGCTGTACTCGACGCTGGACAAGACCGCCGAGGTGATCGGCGGCCTGGCCTCGTCGGCGCTGTCCGCAGTGGGGGTGCCGTACCGGCTGCAGACCGCCGGCAACATGTTCTCCATCTTCTTCACGGACACCCCGGTTGCGGACTACGAGACCGCGAAGACCCAGGACGTCGGCGCGTTCAAGGCCTTCTTCCACGCGCTGCTGGCCAACGGCGTCTATGTGCCGCCGTCCTCGTTCGAGGCCTGGTTCGTCTCGGCCGCCATCGACGACGCGGCCCTGGAGATCATCGCAGCGGCCCTGCCGCATGCCGCGGTCGCCGCCGCTTCCGCGAGAACCGCCGCATCGAGAACCGCCGCATCGAGAACCGCCGCATCGAGGACGCGCCGCATCCACCGCCGCAGCGAGGGACGCATGAGCACTGAAACTGTCGTTCACTTGTTGCGCCACGGCGAGGTCCACAACCCGACCAAGATTCTGTACGGCCGGCTGCCCGGATTCCGGCTCTCACCCTTGGGCGAGCAGATGGCCAAGGCCGCCGCCCAGGCGTTGGCCGGCCACGACATCACGCTGGTGGTGTCCAGCCCGCTCGAGCGTGCCCTGCAGACGGCGGAGCCATTCGCGGCCCAGTTCGGGCTGACGGTCACGCGTGGACGAGCGGCTGATCGAGAGCGCGAACTTCTTCGAGGGCAAGCGGGTCGGTGTCGGCGACGGCGCCCTGCGCGACCCGCGCAACTGGTGGGCGCTGCGCGACCCGTTCGCTCCGTCGTGGGGCGAGACCTACCAGTGCCATCGCGCAGCCGCATGCACGCCGCGCTGCTCGACATCCGGGCGCAGGCCGAGGGGCACGAGGCGGTCTGCGTCTCGCACCAACTGCCGATCTGGACCCTGCGCCGGCACCTCGAGCAGAAGCGGCTCTGGCACGACCCGCGCAAGCGCCAGTGCGGCCTGGCCAGCCTGACGAGCTTCCACTTCGACGACGAGACCCTGGTCGGCATCGGCTACCGCGAGCCGGCCGCGCACCTCGTCGCCACCTCACCGAGCGCGCGAACGGCCAAGGGCGCCTGATGGCATGCGCATGATCGCCCAGCTATCCGACCGAATCGCGCAGTCTCACTGCGCGTTCGTTCGGCTCGTCGGGATCTCCATCGGTGGATCACCCTCGCGGTGGTGCTCACGATGACGGTGGTGGTGGGGGGTTGTACGGGCGAGGCACCCGTGGCGGCGCATGTGATCCAGGTCTTCGCGCCGGACCAGCGGCACCCGGCGCCACCCGTCAAGGGTGAACTGCTCGACGGCTCTGGGTCGTACGACCTGAGCCAGCATGCCGGCGACGTCGTGGTGATCAACTTCTGGGCGAGCTGGTGCGCCCCGTGCGTGGCCGAGGCGCCCGAGCTCGAGGCGACGTACCAGTCGCAGAAGGCGAACGGCGTGACCTTCCTCGGCGTCAACGTTCGCGATGAGACGGACGCGGCTCGCCGCTTTGCCGAACTGAGCAGCACCTACCCGTCCGTGTTCGACCCGTCCTCCAAGCTGGCGCTCGGTTTTGCCGTGCAGCCCAACGCCATCCCAGCGACGATCATCATCGACCGCCAGGGCCGGATCGCGGCAGTGGTACGGGCGGCGGTGGTCCAGATCGAATTCGAACCCGTGGTGGCCGAACTAGCCGCCGAAACGCAGTGATCCACAGTGGGTAACACCTTCGCCGGCATCGCCAACAACGGACCGCTGCTGCTGGCGGTGAGCGTGGCCGCACTCGCCGGCCTGGTCAGCTTCCTGTCGCCGTGCATCCTGCCGCTCGTGCCTGGCTATCTGTCCTATGTGACCGGTCTGGCCGGGGCCGACCTTGACGACGCCCTGAACCGGCCGACCGCGGCCGCCCGTGGTCGGTTGGCGCTCGGAGTGTTCGGCTTCATCGCCGGGTTCACCGCGGTCTTCACGCTGATGGGGATCTTCGCCGCGAGCGTGGGCCGGCTGCTGTTAGGCAACGAGCGGACCATCCAGATCATCGCCGGCGTGCTCATCATCGGGCTCGGCCTCGCGTTCCTCGGTCTGGTCCCGGGACTGCAGCGGGAGTGGCGGCTGCACCGGCTGCCCGCGGCCGGCGTCGCCAGTGCGCCGGTCCTCGGCGCGGTCTTCGCCATCTCCTGGGTGCCGTGCCTTGGTCCGACCCTGGCGGCGGTGCTCGCACTGACCGCGGTCGAGGGCTCCGCCGGCCGGGCAGCGACGCTCACCGTGGCGTATTGCCTCGGGCTTGGGCTGCCGTTCCTCGCCTTCGGTCTCGGCTTCCGCAAGCTGATCGGGCTGAACCGGGCGGTGCGCCGCAACAGCGTCTGGATCACCCGCGCCGGCGGCGCGATGCTGATCCTCGTCGGACTCGCCCTGGCCACCGGTGCCTGGAACCACCTGCTCACCTGGCTCATGGCCACCATCGGCCCAGGTTCGGTGTCGATATGAGCAGTGTCGAGGGCGTTCTGGCGCTGGCTCACCAGCATGCGCACGGCGCTGATTCTGTTGCTGGTGCTGGCAGTTGTGGCCGTACCGGGATCGATCTGGCCGCAGCGCAACGTCAGCATCGAGAACGTCAACGGCTACCTGCGCGGCCCATCCGTCGCTCGGTCCGGTGCTCGACCGGCTGTGGGCCTTTGACGTCTTCGCCTCGCCCTGGTTCTCCGCGATCTACCTGTTGCTGTTCCTATCGCTGGTCGGCTGCCTGGTGCCACGGCTGCGCCAGCACGCCGAGAACATCATCGCCAAGCCGCCCGAGGCACCGTCCAGATTGGACCGGCTGCCCCACTCGGCACAGCGCGCGGTGGCAGCCGATCCGGCCACCGCAGCGGCTGACGTCCGGGCCGCGCTGCGCGGCCGGCGTTGGCGCACGGTTGTGCGCGAGCAGCCCGACGGCACGGTCACCATCGCCGCCGAGAAGGGGTACCTCAAGGAGAGCGGCAACCTCGTCTTCCACTTCGCGTTGCTGGCCCTGCTGATCGGCGTCGCGTGGGGATCCTGGTACGGCTGGCACGCCAACCGGCTCGTGGTCGCCGGCGACGAGTTCTGCAACACGCTGCAGCAGTACGACGAGTACGGCCTCGGCGCCCGGGCGCAGGCGAGTGACCTGCCCCCCTTCTGCGTCACCGTCAAGGACTTTCGGGCCGAGTACCTGGACGACGGGCAACCGTCCCAGTTCACCGCCCATGTCTCCTATGTGGAGAGTCTGAGCCGACACCCCGAAGGATTGGACGCTGCGGGTGAACGACCCGCTGCGGCTGGATGGGGCGAACGTCTATCTGCTCGGGCACGGGTACGCCCCGGTGCTCCGGTACACCGACCGTTACGGCACGGTCTTCACCACCACAGCGCCGTTCCTTCCCACCGACGGGATGCTCACCAGCGAGGGCGTGGCGAAGTTCCCGTACGCGAACGTGCCACCTGGCCAGCCCGGACCGGACGATCCGACCGGACAGCTCGGCCTCGTCGGGATCTACCAGCCCACGGTCAACCCGGACCCGTCCCAGGCCCGGTCGATCTTTCCGGACGAGCGCGATCCGGCGCTCACGGTTACCGCGTTCCAAGGCGATCTCGGTCTTGGCACCGGGGCACCGCAGTCGGTCTACGACCTGGACACGCGGCAGATCGCGCTCGGTGCGCTGAATGACGTGGGCACGAAGACGCTCCGCCCCGGCCAGAGCTGGACCCTGCCAGACGGGTCCACAGTGGATTTCGTCGGCACCAAACAATGGATCACCGTGTCGATCCGGCACGACCCGGGCGAGCAGATCGTGCTCTTCGGCGCGGGCGCGATCCTGGTCGGGCTGATGGTCTCCCTGTCGGGTAAGCGGCGCCGGGTATGGGCCCGGATCACCCCCGCCGTCAGCGGGGGTAGCATGATCGCGCTCGGTGGACTCGCCCGTACCGAATATCCAGGCTTCGCCGACGAGTTCGCCGGCGTGGTGGCACAGGCGGGCGGCGGCGATCCACCCGCGAACGAGCCGGCCACGGTCGCGGCCGGCGAGAGGGGACAGTGATGGCGCACCTGTCGGACGTGCTGCTGCAGGTGGCGGTGGTGGTCTACCTCGCCGCGATGACCGGCTACCTGGTGGAGTACGCCTTCGGCACTCGGGGCGCGGTGGCCCGGGTCGCCGGGCGCCGCGATCGGGAGCTGGTCGCGGTCGGCGCCGCCGCCGACCCACTGCTCCCACTCGACGTGGCTCCGGTTTCACCCGCGCCTGGCTCCGGAGCAGCCGTCGCGGCCACGCCGAAGGTCGGCCGTACCGGTCGTCTTCGGCGCGATTGCGGTCGGACTCACCGTCGTCGCCCTGGGCGTCCACATCGGTGTGCTGGTGACGCGTGGCCTGGCCGCTGACCGGGTGCCGTGGGGCAACATGTACGAGTTCGTGGTCACCCTGACCGCGGTCGGCTCGCTCGGGTGGCTGGTGCTGCTCGTTCACCCGGCCGGCGCTGCGCCCGCTCGGGCTGTTCGTGACCGCGGCGCTCGCGGTCCTGCTCGGCTTCGCCGGGCTCGTCCTGGCGCACGCCGGCGGCACCGCTCGTTCCTGCGCTCAACTCGTACTGGCTGAAGATCCACGTCACCGCGGCGGCGACCGCGTCGGGGCTTTTGCTGCTCGGCTTCATCCCGGCCGCGCTGTTCCTGATCCGGTCCGGTTACGAC
The DNA here is from genome assembly GCA_963773935.1 of uncultured Actinomycetota bacterium. Taxonomy (GTDB): domain Bacteria; phylum Actinomycetota; class Actinomycetes; order Mycobacteriales; family Micromonosporaceae; genus DATBGZ01. The sequence goes on along the minus strand of CAVZCZ010000007.1, from coordinate 52,988 downwards.
GCGGGCAAGCGCCGCTTCCCGTATCCGATCGGGCGGAACCTGCCGGCGGCGGACACCCTGGAGCGGCTCACCTTCCGGCTGCACACGTTCGCGTTCCCGATCTGGACCCTCGCGGTGATCTGCGGCGCGATCTGGGCCGAGGCGGCGTGGGGCCGGTACTGGGGCTGGGACCCGAAGGAGACCTGGTCGTTCATCTCCTGGGTGGCGTACGCGGCGTACCTGCACGCCCGGGCCACGCCGAGCATCAAGCGGACCACCGCGACCTGGTACGCCGTGGCGGCCTGGGGCACCATGCTGATCAACCTGTACGTCATCAACTTCGTCGCCGTCGGCCTGCACTCGTACGCCGGAGTCGAGTAATTGGTCGTGTTCCCCCTCGCGACGGCATATCCCATCGAGATCTCCGCCAGCCGAACGATCACGCAGTCCAACTCGCGATTCGTTCGGCCCGCGGGGATCACTCCGAGCGGATTGGCACACTGATCGCATGTCCCGGCCCAAGTTTCCGTTCCAGGACCTCAACGAGTTCCTTGCCGCGCTAACCGACGCGGGTGAGCTGCATCGGGTCCGCGCCCGGGTCGACCCCACCCTGGAGATCAGCGAGATCGTGACCCGCACCGTCCGGGCCAAAGGACCCGCGCTGTTGTTCGAGCAGCCGACCCGCGGCATGATGCCGCTCGCCATCAACCTCTTCGGCACCCATCGCCGGATGGCGATAGCACTGGGCGTGTCCGATGTGGACGAAATCGGTGCGCGCATCGGCGAGCTGGTCCGAGCCCGAGCTGCCGGTGGGTTGGTCCGGCATCCGGGACGGGCTCGGCAAGCTGATGCAGCTCAAGTCGGTGCCGCCGAAGAAGGTCCGGACCGCCCCATGCCAGGAGATCGTCTACCAGGGCGCGGACGTCGACCTGAACCGCCTCCCTGGACTGCAGACCTGGCCCGATGACGGCGGGATCTTCCACAACTACGGACTCACCCACACCCGGCACCCGGAGACGGGCAAGCGCAACCTCGGGCTCTACCGGCTGCAGCAGCACTCGCACAACACGCTCGGCATGCACTGGCAGATCCACAAGGACTCCACCGCGCACCACGCGGTCGCGGAGCGGCTGGGGCAGCGGCTGCCGGTGGCGATCGCATTCGGCGCCGACCCCGTCGTCTCCTACGCCGCGTCAGCGCCGCTTCCGGGCGACATCGACGAATATCTGTTCGCGGGGTTCCTGCGCGGCGAACGGGTCGAGATGGTCGACTGTGTGACCGCGCCGCTGCAGGTGCCGGCGCACGCACAGGTGGTGCTCGAGGGCTACGTCGAGCCGGGCGAACGGGCTCCCGAGGGACCCTTCGGCGACCACACCGGCTGTCTACACGCCGGTGGAACCGTTCCCCGTGCTCCACGTCGAGTGCATGACCACCCGGCAGGACCCGATCTACCACTCGATCGTGACGTCCAAGCCGCCGCAGGAGGACGGTCCGATCGGGCACGCGACCGAGCGCATTTTCCTGCCGCTCATCAAGCTCCTGGTGCCAGACATTGTGGACATGTCCATGCCCGAGCCGGGTGTGTTCCACAACTGCCTCGTGGTCTCGATCCGCAAGCGGTACCCGAAACACGCGCAGAAGGTGATGAACGCGATCTGGGGCGCCCACCTGCTCTCGCTGACGAAACTCATCGTGGTGGTGGACGAGGACTGCGATCCGGCGGACTATCACGAGGTGGCCTTCCGCGCGTTCGGCAATGTCGACTACGCGCACGACCTGCTGCTCACCTCGGGACCGGTCGACCACCTCGACCACGCGTCGTACCAACAGTTCTGGGGCGGCAAGGCCGGCCTCGACGCGACCCGCAAGCTACCCAGCTGAGGGCTACTCCCGCGGCTGGCCGGCCGAGGCGGTCATGTCCGCCGAGATCGTGGCTAAAGTGGACAGTCGGTGGAAAGAATATGGCCTGTGAGCGTGTCGAGGGAGCGAAGCGAGTGAGCGCGCGAGCTGGCTCGAACGGGGCCTGGCCTGCGAGCGTGTCGAGGGAGCGAAGCGAGTGAGCGCGCGAGCTGGCTCGAACGGGGCATCGCTGTGATGTCAGTCGTTGGTGCGGCGCCGTTACGGAGCTTCCTGAAGCTGGTGGCGATCGAGCACTCCGTCTTCGCGCTACCGTTCGCCTACCTGGCCGCGCTCACCGCGATGACCCGCCTTACCGGCCGGGTGAACTGGGGCGACCTGTCTACTCATCACCGTGGCGATGGTCGGCGCCCGTACCTTTGCCATGGCAGCCAACCGGATCGTCGACCGGAACATCGACGCGCGTAATCCCCGTACCGCGCAGCGCGAGCTCGTCACCGGGGCCGTATCGGTGCGGACCGCGTGGATCGGGGCCGCCGTCGCGCTCGCCGTGTTCCTGGTCGCGGCGGCGGCCCTTAACCCGCTCTGCCTCACCTTGGCGCCGCTGGCGTTGGTGCCGCTCGCCGGTTACCCGTATGCCAAGCGTTTCACTACGTTCCCGCACGCCGTGCTGGCCGTGGCCCAGCTGATCGGCCCCGTCGGTGCCTGGCTCGGTGTGACCGGGGCGCTGGCCGGCTCCGGCCCGGCCTGGGTCCTCGGCATCGCGGTCGGGCTGTGGATCGGCGGCTTTGACCTCATCTACGCCTGCCAGGACGCCGAGGTCGACCGTCAGATCGGGGTGCGGAGTGTGCCGGCCCGGTACGGCGTGCGCTTCGCGCTAGGGCTATCGATCGGCGTCCATGTCGTGACGTTCGCGCTCTTCATGTGGTTCGGGGTACTGGTCGGGCTCGGCTGGCTGTGGTGGATCGGACTGGTCCTCGCCGGCGCCGCCTTCGTCTACGAGCACGCCATCGTGCGCCCGGACGACCTGTCCCGGGTCAACCGGGCCTTCTTTACTGCCAACGGTTTCGTCGGTATGGCCCTGTTCGTGTTCGCGCTGGCCGACCTCGTCGTACGGCTGGGTCTGCGCTCTTGATTTGATGCTCAGCTACGGTTTGGGCATGCGTACACCGTGGATTGTCGGAGTCTCCGGAGCGTCGGGGACGCCGTACGCCGCCGCGGTGCTGCGCGCGCTTCTCGAGGCCGGATGTGCGGTGGATCTGGTGGTCTCGCGGGCGGCCCGGCTCACGATCCTCGACGAGACCGGTGCCCCGTTCCGGGACGCGCACTGGCGCCACGACCTCGCGGCCTGGCTGGGTGTCGAGCTGGCGGCCGCGGACCTGGTCCACTGGCCCGCCGGCGACCTGGCCGCCGGGCCGAGCTCCGGCTCCTACCCGGCCAGGGGCATGGTGGTCGTCCCGGCGAGTACGGCGGCCTGCGCCGGCATCGCGATCGGTCTCTCCAAGGATTTGCTGCAGCGGGCGGCCGAGGTGACGCTCAAGGAGCACCGTCGGCTGGTCATGGTGCCGCGCGAGACACCGGTGACCCGCAGCCACTTGCAGCACCTGTTGACTCTGCACGACGCTGGCGCGGTGATCCTGCCGGCGAGCCCGGGGTTCTACTCCGCCGGGGCACGAGCCAACGCCGCCGAGCTGGTCGACTTCGTCGCTGGCAAGGTCCTCGACGCGATCGGTGTGCCGCACACCCTGTTCACCCGCTGGAAAGGCCGCTAGCCGCCCGTCCTCCGCCACGCTAGAAATCAGTTCTAGGGCACTTCGGGCGCCCGGACGGCCCTAGAAGTCACTTCTAGGGCCGGTATGGACGGAGATCAACCCCGGCGCGCGTGTTGGGGAGTTTCGGCCGTCAGGCCCTCTTCGCCCTCGAGCAAGGCCCGGACCTCTGATTCGCGGAACCTGCGATGTCCGCCAGGGGTACGGATGCTGCTGATCCTCCCCGCAGCCGCCCACCGAGTGACCGTCTTCGGGTCGACGCGGAACAGTGCGGCCACCTCGCCCGGCGTGAGCAGACGATCTCCAGTGTCCACAACCCCCTCCTTGCGTCGCACGAACTCCGCGGACCCCGCCGCCCCAGCCAGGGGTCGCGATCCCGAGCCGGAGCCGGGCGGGCGTTGCGCCTTACCCTGGGACGTACGCCCATTACAGCACCGTCATTGCGCCATGTCCGACAAACGGTGATTCACCCTATCTTGGGGGCGTTCTCGGGAACAATGCGCCCTCCGGGTACGGCAAGATCGTCACATCCGGGCCATGCTCGGCAGGGCAGAACAGGGGAAGGGGTGCTCGTGGATCCCATTGACAGACGCATTGTGGAACTGCTGACGGCCAACGGGCGGCTCTCCTACGCGGAGCTTGCGCGCCAGATTGGATTGTCGGGGCCGGCGGTGCACGAGCGGGTCGGCAAGCTCGAGTCGTCCGGTGTCATCCGTGCCTACCGCGCCCAGCTTGATCCGGAAGCAGTCGGCCTGGGCGTGACCGCGTTCATCGGCATCGTGCAGGCAGCGGACAGCGAGATCGACGACGTCGTGGCGGCAATGGCCGGGCTTCCCGAAGTCGAGTCCTGCTACTTCCTCGCCGGGGCCGAGTCCTTCTTGATCCAGGTACGGGTGCCGACGATCTCCGAGCTGGAGCACCTGATCGTCCGGCTCAACCGGATCGCAGGCATCGCCTCCACTCGCACGACTATCGCGCTGTCCACCAAGTGGGAAGGCCGACCCCATCCGCTACCGCCGCGCTGAGCCGAGATCTCAACTGTCCAGAGTGGACTAGACTCGCTCGGCCAGACCCGGGTAGTGACGGACGTACCCCTGCTCGTCCACGTCGAGATCGGCGGTGAAGTCGTCGCTCGTGAAGCGGAACCGGAGACCCTCGAGCACCTGGTAGGTCTGGCTGCTCTCGATCACCTCAAGGCTCGGGACCAGGACCCAGGCCACGTCCACGTTCCGGCGTGGTGCCCGGCGGGGCATTGAGCAGACCGAGCCGCCGGATCGGCAGCGTGTTGGTCAGTGGCGTGAACCCAAGGTCTACGTCGAGAGCCTTGGCCAGCTTGCCTGGCTCCTCCGAACCCGGTAAGGCGGCGCGGGCGTGACCGGCGGCGAGCAGCGCGGCATCGAGGTTGCCCTGCTCGGTCGCGGTTACCCGCCACCGGCCGGCCGCACGTTCCAGTCGTACGGACCGAAGGAAGCCTGCGCCCTCAACCGTGACCTCGAACCGCGCCGTCGCCCACGTGTCGTCGGTGTACAGCTCGTACCGACACGCGAACGCAACCGGAGTCGCGGCAAGCATGGTGCCCCTTGGCCCGCAGGCCGGTCCGGTCGGAGTACAGAACCTGTTCGGATCCGGCCGTGTCGAGCCGCCGCCAGAACAATGCGGTCGGAAGTCCCGCCATGCCCTGACCCTAGCGGTGCGTCCGGCGCCCGTTAGTGGCGAGGCGCACCCGGTCGATGGCCACCCGTCGATCGGCTGCCCTGGCGCCGGTCCGCTTCGCGACCCCAGGCCGGTTGGCGGGTTGTGGGCCGGACACCATGCTCGGTGCGGGCCCGGTACTCGCGCGGACCCTGCTCGCGAGTGCGGGTCTCGTGTGGCTGGCTCTCGTGCGGGCGGCCTTCGTACGGTCGGCCCTCGTGCGTGCGGCCTTCGTACGGCCGGCTGGAATGATCACGCGGGCGGTACTCCCGCGGTCCGCGATCGCGCGGTCCGTGGTCGCGGGGCCGATGTCCGCGCGACGGTACGACAGGCTCCGGCGGCACGGGCACCCCCGACGGCGTGCGTGCGCCGGTGACCGCGGCCAGCTCGGGCGCATCCGGAGTGACCTGGGTCCGGGCGGCATCGACTCCGGCCTTCTCCAGCATCGTGAACGTCGACCGTCGCTGGCGAGGCAGCACCAACGTGACCACGGTGCCCTTCTCGCCAGCGCGGGCGGTGCGGCCGGCACGGTGCAGGTAGTCCTTCGAGTCGGCAGGCGGATCCACGTGCACGACCAGGCTTACCCCGTCGACGTGAATGCCGCGGGCGGCAACGTTTGTCGCGATCAGTACGCCGAAGCGGCCCTCTCGGAACTCGGCCAGGGTACGGGTCCGCACCCGCTGGGTCTTGCCGCCGTGCAGGGCAGCCGCCCGGACACCGACGTCGGCCAGTTGCCCGACCAGTCGATCCACCGCCATCTGGGTCTTCACGAACATGATTGTCCGGCCGCGCCGGTTCGCGATCGAGGCAAGTACCTCGAACTTGCCGGTGGCCGGGATGAGCAGCGCATGGTGATCCATTGTGTCCACAGTGGCCGATGCCGGCTGCAGCTCGTGCGTGACCGGATCGGTGAGGAACCGCCGTACCAGCGCGTCCACATCACCGTCCAAAGTGGCCGAGAAGAGCAGTCGCTGGGCGTTGGACGGAGTCTGTGCCAACAGAGCGGTAACGTCGGGTAGGAAGCCGAGGTCGGCCATCTGGTCTGCCTCGTCGAGCACCGTGATCTCGGCCGACTCGAGGGAGCAAAACCCCTTCTCGATCAGGTCGCCGAGCCGGCCCGGGGTCGCCACGAGCACGTCGACGCCGCGCAGCAAGGCGCTGATCTGGGTCTCGTACGGCGCGCCGCCGAACGCGGTCTTGGTGGACAGGCCGAGCGACTTCGCCAGCGGAATCAAGACGTCGTTGACCTGCATGGCGAGCTCACGCGTCGGCACTAATACCAGCGCCTTGGGGCGGCGCGGCGCGCTGCGGCCGCTGGCGGCGATCCTGGCCAGCACGGGCAGCCCGAAGGCGAGCGTCTTGCCGGAGCCGGTCTGGCCCCGGGCGAGCACGTCCCGACCGGCCAGGACATCGGGGATGGTCGCGGCCTGGATCGGGAAAGGCGTGGTGATTTCGGTCTGGCGCAGGGCGCGCACCAGCGGCGCGGGCAGACCTAGCTCCGCGAAGTCCTTGGCCAAGGTCTCAGACCTTGGAGCCTGAGCCGGCATGGTTTTCGCCGGCGAGGGCGGAAAGGTCGTAGGTGACTCAGACCTTGGAGGCTGAGCCGGCTTGGCCTTTGGCGACTCGATGTCTAATGTGGACACGTTGGCGGTAGGTGCGGCGGCGGGTGGCGCGGCGGCCCGCGTGACAGCGTCGATTGTCCCGGACGCGACGTCACGGGAAACGTCGTCGTCGGACACAGCGTCACCGGGGACAGCGTCACCGGGGACAGCGTCACCGCGGACAACGTCATGGGAGACGTCGTCACCGCCGTCGAAGATGGACGGGAACTGGCGCGCGGCATCGAGCAGCGTCATGGCTGTTGGGTAAACCTCTCCACGGGGGCGTCTCCGAACGCGCCGCTGGTCCGGCGAATCCGCCGGCGTCACATGGAGGAGAGACCCTTCGGCGCGCAAGAACAGATCGGCGCGCCATGAATACGAACCCCATCACGATACCTGATCATCGCGGCCGTGGCGAATGCAGTGACCGCCACCACTACGGACCTCACACGCCAGGAAGGTGCACTTCCTTGCCGGGTCAGCCCGCGAAGTCGGCGAAAGTCTTGACCAGAGAACCGATGAAGTCCCCGGCCAGGACATCGACGATCACGGCGATGGCGACCGCGAACGCGAGCAGTCCGAAGCCGACCCAGAGCACCGTTCGGATCCGGTGGCGGCGCTCCCGGCGGCGACTCTGTTCCATTCCCCGAGACAGAATGTGGCCAGTCAGCGATCCAGACATCTCCAGAGAGCTGGGATCGTACTGACCCGTGGCGACTGAGCCGTACGCCATGCCGTCGCGATGTCCCGCCCCGACCGCGGCCTCAGCGGACCCGACCACGTATCCGGTGATCGACTGCGTCTGCAGCTCGCCGTAGTTGCCACCTTGGTAGACGCTCGAGCTCATGGTTCTGCCCGGCACGATCACCGGCGGTGGCGGCACCGGGGCCGGTGGCGGCGGGAACGGCGGTGGTGGCGTCGGCACCGGAGGGTTCGGCGGCACGGGCGGCACGGGCGAGGGCGGTACCGGTGAGGGCGGCGACGGCTGTGGCTCGGGCGACGGCTGTGGCTCGGGCGACGGCTGTGGCTCGGGCGACGGTGGGAACGGAGTCGGGCCCGGGCGCGGGGTCCGGGCGCACCGGTGGCCCTTTCGGCTCAGGCGGTTGACGCGGCTCCGGCGGCTCGGCCGGCTTCGGCGGCTCAGCCGCAGACGGCGGACGCGACAGCCCGGACAGCGCGCTGAGTACCGGGGGCGGGTCGGTCAGGTAGCTCGGGGTGAAGGGTGGCCGGGTCAACGGTGTCGGGCTGGTGGACGTGGCCTCCCACGACCGCTGGAACGCCTCCTGGACGGCCTCTTCGTCGCTGCTCTGGCGCGGCACCCGGGTCGGCAGGCCGGCCGCGGTCAGGCCCGGCCACGTACTCGCCGACGAAATGGTCGTGGCTGGTTCGACTGAATGCGCGGACGCAGTAGCGGGCGCGGGCTCGATTGACGGCGTGGGCTCGACTGACGGCGTGGGCTCGACTGACGGCGCGGGCTCGACTGACGGCGTGGGCTCGATTGACGGCGCAGGCGCGGCGGCCGAGGGCGCGGATTCGGGCAAGGTCGAGTAGTGAGCCCAGGGCGTCGGCGTAGGCGTCCCGTTGATCGGTTCCGCAGCTTCGATGCTGGTCGTGGCCGGTTCGGCACTCGTCGCGGCCGACGTGCGCAGGACGTTCGTGGGCTCCTCCGGCGGCTGGGCGCCCGCCGGCACGGCCACCCCGACCTCAGCGCCGCAGACGCCGCAGGTGACTACGCCGGGGTTGAGGGAGGCCCCGCAGGTTTCGCAGGTCGTCCCGTCCACGCCGTGCACCATACCGTCCCCTTTCCGATCGCGTCGGGCGCTCGTTCCGCGTCGGGACCACCGTGCCATATCGGCGCCAGCTGGGACACCCTCGCGGGGTTTGTCTCCAATCCGAAATCAGCCGACAGACGCGGCCGGGCTGGGGCTGGGCGTGCGATCGGGAGTCGGCGACGGCGTGGCCGACGGGGAAGGCGACGGGGATCCCGATGGCGACTCAGACGCCGAAGGCGATGGTGACCCTAACGGCGACGGCGACGGCGAAGGCGAAGGCGACGGTGACGGCGACGGCGAAGGCGACGGTGACGGTGACGGCGACGGCGACGGTGACGGCGAAGGTGACGGTGTGCCCGGCAGCGGGAGCGCGGGGACCATCCGAGTGGCGCCGAAGTACTCAGTCCACCAGATCGGCGAGACCTTCACCACATCGCCGAAGGTCGGCGCGTGCACCATTTTGCCCTGTCCAATGTAGATGCCCACGTGGTGGATCTGACGCCAGTCGAGTGGGTTGGTGCTGAAAAACAGAAGGTCGCCGGGCAGGAGCTGGCTCGCGAGCACCGGCACGCCCGCTCCGTACTGGTTATTCGCAACCCGTGGCAGCTTGACGCCCACCGACAGGTAGGAGGCCAGCACCAGCCCCGAGCAGTCGTAGGTATTCGGGCCCTGGGTCGCCCAGACGTACGGCTTGCCGAGCTGGCTCAACGCGAATGCGACCACATTCAACGCAGCCGGAGCCGCTTGCAGGCCACCCACGCTCGCACCGGCCGTCCGGCTCGCGGCGAGACTCTGCTCGTACTCGTCGCGGGCCCGCTGGGCGACCGCCAACTGGTCGTGGTTGCGGCTGGTCAGGGTCTGCAACGCGGCGCTCTGGCGCTGGAACTGCTCGAGCACGACCGCGTACCGGCCGGAAACGTCTGCCTCGGCCGCGATCGCCTCGTCGAGTTTGGAACGGGCCAGCCGCTCCGCTTCCGCCAAGTCGGCCCGGGTGGCTGACCCGTCGGCGCTGGCCGACTCGGACGGATCGGGCGCCGAGGTGCTGCTGGGCGCCGGCGACGCGGACGCGGCAGGCATCGGGGAAGGGTCGGTTGCTGCTAGGTCGGTGGCCGGTGTGCCGATCTGCTCCCCGAACGACTGGGTCGCCGCCAACGCCTCAGCAGCCGCCGCAGAGTCTGCGCGTGCGTCCTCGGTGGCCGCGTGCGCGGCTGCCAGTTCGTCCTGCAGGGCCTTGGTCTGCTCGCCCAGCCGTTCGGTGGCCGCCGAGGCGGCGATGATCTGCTCCGCTAGCGGATCGATCGCCGTCGCCGCGCGAACAGCCGGCACGGGCGGGGGAGGAGGAACGACCAGCGGAGCGCTGGCGATCGGCAGGGCACCGGCGTCGGGCGCGTCACCCCTCGGATCGGGGCCTGGGTCGGCATGACTCGGCGGTGCGGCCGCCACGATGCCGACCGGGACCAGAGTTGCCACTACCACGCGCCTGACCCAGCGCGGTGTCGGGTCGCTCATTTGATTCCTCCCAGTTGCCGAGCCACCAATGTGCCCGACAGGTATTCGTCGTACCGCATGTCCGGTATTGGTGTCGACCCCAGATCGACGAATACCGGGAAAACCCTGGCACCAGGGCAGTGAGGTCTCTGCCGGTCCGGTACCGGTCGCCACGTACGCTCGGGACATGACCGACCCGGGCTGGCAGCGCGAGATCGAAGACAAGGTGTACGGCGGCGAGCGCCTGAGCCGGGCCGAGGGCGAGGCGCTCTACGCCTGTGATGACCTGGCGTGGCTGGGCCGGCTCGCGCATCACAAGCGCACTGAGCTCAACGGCGACCGGGTGATGTTCAACGTGAACCGGCACCTGAATCTCACCAACGTGTGCAGCGCTTCCTGCGCGTACTGCTCGTTTCAGCGCAAGCCGGGCGAGAAGACCGCGTACACCATGCGGGTGGAAGAGGCGGTCGCCAAGGCCAAGGAGATGGAGGACGAGCAGCTCACCGAGCTGCACATCGTCAACGGCCTGCACCCGACGCTGCCCTGGAAGTACTACCCCCGGGTGCTGCGCGAGTTGAAGGCGGCGCTGCCCGGTGTGTCGCTCAAATGCTTCACGGCCACCGAGATCCATTGGTTCGAGAAGATCTCCGGGTTGCCCGCCGATGAGATCCTGGACGAGCTCATCGATGCCGGGCTGGACTCATTGACTGGCGGCGGCGCGGAGATCTTCGACTGGGAGATCCGGGAGCAGATCGTGGACCACGCCACGCACTGGGAGGACTGGTCGCGCATCCACCGGATCGCCCACAGCAAAGGCCTGCGGACTCCGGCGACCATGCTGTACGGCCACATCGAGGAGCCACGCCACCGAGTCGACCACGTCATCCGGCTGCGGGAACTTCAGGACGAGACCGGCGGATTCGCCGTCTTCATCCCGCTTCGCTACCAGCACGACTTCGTGGACTCGGCCGATGGCGTGATCCGCAATCGACTTCAGGCCAGCACCACGATGGCCTCGCCGGCCGAGTCGCTCACGACGTTCGCGGTCTCCCGGCTGATGTTCGACAACGTGCCGCATCTCAAGTGCTTCTGGGTCATGCATGGTGTGTCGCTGGCTCAGCTGTCGCTCAATTTCGGCGCCGACGACCTGGACGGCTCCGTCGTCGAGTACAAGATCACCCACGATGCCGACTCGTACGGGACGCCGAACACCATGCACCGCGAAGACCTGCTCAACCTGATCTGGGACGCGGGCTTCCGGCCGGTCGAGCGCAACACCAGATATCAGGTGGTGCGCGAGTACGACGCCCCGCCTACCCTTGCCGAACGCCGTGCCGAGCCGCAGCAGATCTGGGCCTGACGAGCGGGCTGCATCTGACCGGGCGGTCGCAGCTCCTCGACCGCCGCGCCCGCTTCGCCGGGGTGGCGCCCCGGGCCAGCGGGCGACCGGCCCGGCAGCGCGGTACCCTCGGGCCGACATGAGCGAGCGCACCTCGACACCTGCCGTCCCGCGGCGTGACTCCCACGGACGCGTTCTCCGCCTCGCCGAGCTCAGCGGGGTGTCAATGGCGTACCTGGTGCTCAACGCGGTCGGTTTGGCGCTCATCGACGGTCTGGTCGTACTGCTTTCGGACAAGCCTTTCGGCAGTTCCTCCGGTTGGCTCCTGGTGATCCTGCCCGGCCTGCTCTTCTTCGACGACTTCCGAGCCTGGCGTGCGTACCGGATGCGCTACCCGGTGGCGATCGTGTCGGCGCTGGTGGCCATCGGCGTGGGGCTGTTCGCCGCGGGTCTGCTCCGAGATGTGCCGGCCATGGTGTCCGGCGGCGTCGGTGCAATCGTGGCCGTGCTCGGGTACGCCCCGCTCTGGTTTCTCGGTATCCGTTGGCTCACGGGCGATCGAGCCGAGTCGACATGAACCCCATGCTGAAGTACTCGCTCGGCCGTGTCGGGATCTTCATAGCCACCGCAGTGCCGGTGCTGCTCTTGCTGCCGCGCGACATGAACCTGCTGCTCAAGCTGCTGGTCGTACTCGTGATCTCGTCGGTCGCTTCCTTCCTCCTGCTGCGACCATGGGCGGACGAGTTGGCTGGCCGGATGTCGGCCAACGCTCGCCGCCGGGCGGCCGAGAAGGAGCGGCTGCGCGCCGCACTGGCCGGCGACGATGAGCCTCCCGCGACGCCCGCCGATGAGGACCGTCCGCCCGATCGATGAGACGCAACGTCGCATCGAAGGTGGACGTGATGACTGGTCGGCTGCCGACCCGTCGGAGATCCGGCCGCGGTCCCCGCCTGGCGTACCTGATCGGCTCCCTCCTCCTGGTCGCGATGTACCCGCTGCTGCAAGCGCCCTGGAGTCACATCGACTTCCTCGTCGTGTCGATCAGCGCCGTTCCCGCCGTGGTGGTCGGCCTGCAATCGCTCCCGCCCGCTCGACGACGTCCGTGGCGGGTGCTCCTGGCCGCCCTGATTGTGATCAACCTAGGCGTCGCGATCAGACTCGTGCCCGGCGAGCCCGCGTTCACCGTGAGCGCCTTCCTCGACTCTGCCGGCAATGCCTTGGTGCTCGTGGCCGCGCTCACGCAGGTGCTGCTCCACGGACGAGGAATCCGCGGCAGCCTGGGCGGCATCATCGACACGACCATCGTGGCGCTGGCGCTTGGTGGACTGCTCTGGGAGGTCGTCCTCTACCCCAACCTTGTCGAGCCCTACCATGTGCGAGCGCAGCAGGTGAACCTGTTCGTCGTTGTCATCGCGCTCTCTGGGGTCCTTGGCGCACTCGCGCGACTGGTGCAGATCACGGCGCGGCCGAGGTCGGCTCTTTGGTTGCTCGTGGCCGCGCTCGGACTCGCCTTGGTTGGCAACATCGTCTATGCCATCGGGCCACACGAGTGGCAGCGCGTTGCGGCATCGATGATGTTCATGGCCGCATTTGTGGCACTCGGATTGTTCGGTTTGGATCCCAGCGCGACCCAGATCGCGCGTCCCTTGGCCGCCCCACAGAGCGACGAGCTCACCACTGGCCGGCTGGTCTTCCTCTCGGTCGCCGTAGCCGCAACGCCGGTAGTCGTCGGCCTCCGGTTGCTGTTCGGTACCGAGGTCGATGGGCTTCTCCTTGTGGTGGGCGGTGCGGCGATCGCCGCTTTGGTGATGGTGCGCATCGCTCGGCTGTCCGCGGAGCGAGACCGGGCGGAGCGGGCACTGCGCTTCGAGGCGAGCCACGACCACTTGACGGGGCTACCGAATCGGCGCGAGTTCCTGGACCAGCTCAGCAACGAACTGATACATGCTCAACAATGTGTGCTCTTCTTCTGCGACCTTGACGGCTTCAAGAACGTCAATGACCGTCTTGGCCACGACATCGGCGACGATCTGCTCGTCGAAGTCGGTCGGCGGTTGCGCGCATGCGTACGCCAGGGTGACGTGGTGAGTCGATTCGGAGGTGACGAGTTCCTGATCCTGGTCCGCGACCAGGCGCCGCGAGTCGTTGAAATCATTTGTCAGCGGATCGCCACCGCGTTGTCGCGTCCGATCCCGTTGCGAGGCGAAGAAGTCAGCATCGGGGCAAGCATCGGGATAGCAGTCGCCACCGGCGAGCACGACGCTGATGCGTTGATCCAGCGCGCCGACCGCGCCATGTACGAGGCGAAACGGGACGAGCCGAAGACCCCGGGAATTCGTATCGTTTCTGTCTGAGCCGCTCTGTCTGAGCCGCCGGACGGCCCCGGCGCGGTCAACGGCCGGCGACCGCGGCGCAACCTGTAGTCGCTCCACTTCGGACGCCGTGTTGGCACCGAATGTGCACGTACGTTCACCCTCCAGAGAATGCGTGCGTACGCGCTCATGCTGCTCTCTCGTGCGCGAGCGTTCACATTTGATCAGGTGTGAACGTACGCGCACACATCCTTTTGGGGGCTCGCCTATGCGACTTGCGAGTGTCCGGGACCTCGGGCTCTACGTCCGAGACCGGCGACGGTGGCTCGGCCTGACCCAGGCCGGCCTAGCCCGATCGGGAAACCATAGTAGGCGTGCCCTCGTCTGAGCGGGCAGAGCCAATCCAGCGCGGGCCCCACGTCGGGTGGCAGCCGGACCCGATGCGGCAGCGTCGTCGCCAGTTACACGCTCGAGGACGTGCTTCAACCTCCCCCCCAGACACCCCCCGGGTCGAACTTGTCAACGGAGTCGTTCTCGTGGTCCCGCTCTCCGACTGCAGTACCATCAGGACATCTCCGCACTCCTCTGGTCCTGGCTTCGGCGGAATGCGCCAGCCGACTACAGGGACGCTGCTGACAACGACGGTCTCAGCGCTGGCGCAGACATACCACGTGTCGGCACGCAACCCCTCGCCTTGCTCGTCACGCCGGCGAGGACTGTCGGGCGCGCCGTTGGTGTCGCCGTCGAGATCGATCGCAGTACGAACCAGACGTTCTCGTTGTGCGGTCGAGTGTGGACGGTCGGCGACACTTCTTCCCGGCTGAGGATGTCCTGATCGCGGTCGAGGTGGTATCGCCTCATACGCGGGCGAGGGACCGGTTCGCCAAACCTGCGGAGTACGCCGCGGGTGGGATTCCGTACTACTGGCGGGTTGAACAGGACCCCTTGCACGTCTTCGCCTATCGGCTCGGCGAGGGCGACCAGTACGAACTCGTCGCCGATAGCACCGACGCGCTTACGCTCGACGAGCCGTTCCCGATCACCCTTCCGATCGCCGAGATTACGCCTTAGCCAGGCTGAGGGATTGTCGCCGATCGCTCGACGGTCGAAGGATGTCATGGCGAATGTGCACGTCGTTCGTCTCGGAGTGCGCACGTACGCGCACAGAAACGGGACTCGCCATGGGACTCGCAAGTGTGCGGCTGTTAGTCGCTGTGCTGCGCGGCGTTGGGCAGGCACGAATCCGTGCCGCGTCAACTCACATACCCCAACGACTTCTCCCACTTTGGGTGAAGTCGACGCCAGCTCTGATTTACTCACTGTCACGCTGATCAACATGTATTGATATGATCTTTTGTCAATGCTCCAGTGGATGGCATCCAGCACCTCCTAATACCCCCGGGAGGAACAATGCACATCCGTGTGAGATCCACGCTCGCGGCCGCCTTCTCGATCGCGGTCGTCATCGGTGGTGGTGTCGGCGCATCCGCAGCAGCCGCTCCGGCCGCCAACGGTGGATCGGCCGCCTACGAGGTCATCGGACCGGACTCATTCGCCGAGGTGAATGCTGTCGCTGCAACTGGCGCCGCGGTCGACGGCGTCGAGCACGGCCGGGTCCACATCACCGCAACCCGCGCCGAAGTCCGGCAAATCCGCCGGTTGGGCTTCCAGGTCGTGGCGGTACCGCAGGATACCGCCAGTTCCGAAGGCGACATCGGGGTGCTCGCGTTCCCGCCGTCCGACTCCGGCTATCACGACTACAACGAGATGGTCGCGGATATCAACGCGCTCGTTGCGGCGCACCCGACAATCGCGCAGAAGCTGACCATCGGTACCTCGTACGAGGGCCGGGACATGCCGCTGATCAAGATCTCCGACAACGTCGGCACCGATGAGAACGAGCCTGAGATCCTCTTCAACGCCCACCAGCACGCGCGGGAGCACCTGACCGTCGAGATGGCGCTCTACATCATGCATCTGCTGGTGGAGGGCTACGGTTCGGACACCCGGATCACCAACCTGGTCAACAGCCGCGAATTCTGGATCGTCCCGGACATGAACCCGGACGGCGGCGAGTACGACATCGCCACCGGCAGCTACCGGTCTTGGCGCAAAAACCGCCAGCCGAACGCCGGTTCGTCCAATGTGGGCACGGACCTGAACCGCAACTGGTCCTACCAGTGGGGTTGCTGCGGTGGTTCGTCCGGCAGCACCGGCAGCGAGACCTACCGGGGCCCATCGTCATTCTCGGCGCCGGAGACCCAGCGGCTGCGCAACTTCGTCAACGGCCGGGTCATCGGGGGCACCCAACAGATCAAGGCCCACATTGACTGGCACACGTACTCGCAGTTGGTGCTCTGGCCGTACGGCTACACCACCGCGAACACGACCGCCAACCTGGGTGTCGATGCCCAGGCAGCGTTCGCGACGCTCGGCCAGCAGATGGCCCCAAGCGGCTACACGCCCGAACAGGCGAGTGACCTCTACATCGCCGACGGGACCATCATCGACTGGATGTGGGCGACGCACGGCATCTTCTCCTACACCATCGAGATGTACCCCGGCCCGAGCGGCTCGGGTGGCGGCTTCTATCCGCCGGACGAGCAGATCGTTCCGCAGACCACCCGGCTGCGGGAGACGGTGCTGCTCTTCGGCGAGACCGGTGACTGCGTCTACAAGGTCATCGGCAAGCAGGCCCAGTACTGCGGCGGCGGAGGCGGCGGAACGACCGTCTACTTCGACAACTTCGAGGCCGCGACCGGTTGGACCACCAACCCCAGCGGGACGGACACCGCGACCACCGGCACCTGGGTCCGCGGTAACCCGGCGGACACCAACTCGTCCGGCCCGAAGCAGCTCGGCACCACGGTCAGCGGCAGCAACGACCTCGTCACTGGCGCCGCGGCCGGGGCCAGCGCGGGCGAGTTCGACATCGACGGCGGCGCTACGAGCATCCGCTCGGCGCTGATCGCACTGCCGTCGACCGGGACTCTCACGCTTTCCCTCTCGCAGTACCTCGCCCACGGCAGCAACGCGTCGTCGGCGGACTTCCTGCGGGTGAGCATTGTCCACAATGGTGGCACCACGCCGGTCCTCACCCGGACTGGCGCCGCCGCTGATCTCGACGCCGTATGGACCATCTCGTCGGCGAACCTCACGCCGTATGCGGGCCAGTCCATCCGCATCCTGATCGAGGCCGCGGACGCCTCGGGGGCGAGCCTTGTCGAGGCCGCAGTCGATGACGTCCGGATCATGCAGAACTAATACGCAATGTCACCGGTGAGATTGTCGAGTTCCGCTTGGCAATCTCACCGGTGAGCGCCCCAAGTTGCTGGGACCGTGTCGCTGCCGTTACCGTCGGGCTCGACTGTTCCGCAGCGAAGCCGGTGAGATCCCGGCGCTGTCCCGCAACTGTGATGCCCCCTCGATCTGAGTGGGGCGAGCCAGGTCGCCTGCGGTTTGGTCGCGAATAGCGCTCTCGAGGAAGAGTGCCTCGCGGATGGCGGCCAAAGGAACCGGGCCCCTGTCGGCGAAGCTCCCCAACCTCGACCGACAGGAGGATCGATGAGACGTACCATCAGCGCCCTTGCGGCGGCATTCGTCGCGTTCACATTCGCCGCGGGTTGTAGCTCACCCTCGGACACCCCGAGTCCCACCACCACCACCACCACCGGATACCCGGTGACCGTGGGCTCCGTCATGCTTGACAAGCAACCCCAGAAGATCGTGTCGCTCGCCCCCAGCCTGACCGAGATGATCTTCGCAATCGACGCCGGCGAGCAGGTCGTGGCGGTCGACGAATACTCCAACTATCCCGCGGACGCCCCGAAGACTGACCTGTCCGGGTACAAGCCCAACGCCGAGGCGATCGCGACGTACTCGCCCGATCTCGTGGTGATCTCTGATGACGCCGAGAACATCGTCAGCCAGCTGAAGGCGCTGAACATTCCGACCTACGTGGCACCGGCGGCGAACACCGTTGACGACACATACAAGGAGATCACCGAGCTTGGCCTGCTGACCGGTCACTCAGCCGACGCCGCAGCGCTGGTTGAGCAGATGAAGGCCGACCTGGAGAAGGTGGTGAAGGACCTGCCCACGCGCAGCAAGCCGCTCACCTACTACTACGAACTCGACAACACCTACTACTCGGTCACGTCGAAGTCCTTCATCGGCGCCCTGTTCACCGCAGCCGGCCTGGTCAACATCGCCGACGCGGGCAACGACACCAACCCGTACCCGCAGCTGTCCGCCGAGACCATCATCAAGGCCAACCCAGACCTGATCTTCCTCGCCGACACCAAGTGCTGCGGGCAGTCGGCCGCTACCGTCGCGGCGCGCCCGGGCTGGAGCGGGCTGACCGCGGTCACGAACGGTGGTGTGGTCCCGCTCGACGACGACGTCGCGTCCCGGTGGGGCCCGCGCGTCGTCGACCTGCAACGCATCATCGTCGAGGCGGCGGCCAAGGCCCCGGATAGCTGAGTCGTCGCGCTCGCGCGAGCAGAGGATGACTGCGTTGATGCCAAAGTCGCGCGAGCAGCGACCGCGACCCGCACGACTCACGGCCGGCTGGTTGGCCGCCGGGGTCGGCGCGGTCGCGGTCGCGGCGGTGCTTGGCCTCGCCATCGGACCGGTCGCCCTCAGTCCGTTCGGCGTCGCCGCCGAGGTGCTCAATCTCCTGCCCGGCCTAGACATCCACAGTGGACTGACGCCGCAGGAGGCGGCGATCGTGACCCAGCTCCGCTTGCCGCGAGTGGCGCTTGGACTACTGGTCGGCTCGATGCTGGCGCTCGCGGGTGGCTGCTACCAGGGTGTGTTCCGCAACCCGCTGGCCGACCCGTATCTGTTGGGCGTCGCCGCCGGAGCAGGGCTGGGTGCGACCGCGGCCGTGGCGCTCGGCGTCGCGACCGGGATCGAGGGTGGAGCCCGGACCAGCGGACTGGTGCCAGGATTCGCCTTCGCCGGCGCGCTGCTCGGCGTCCTCATGGCGTACGGCCTCGGCGCCGCCGGTGCCCGGGTGCGGACTCCGACGACGCTCTTGCTCGCCGGTGTGGCGGTGGTCGCCTTTCTCACCGCGATCCAGACGTACATCCTGCAGCGCAACCTCGAGACGATCCGCGAGGTCTACACGTTCATCCTGGGCAGTCTGGCCACGAGCGGATGGTCCGAGGTACGGCTGGCGTTGCCGTACGCCGCAGTCGCGGCCGTGGTGGTGCTGGCGCACCGGCGCGAGCTCGACGTGTTCTCAGTCGGTGATGAGGAGGCCGCAAGTCTGGGTCTGCACCCGCAGCGGTCCCGGCTGTTGCTGCTCATCGCGGCCTCGCTCGGCACCGCCGCCGCGGTAGCCGTCTCGGGCCTGATCGGCTTTGTCGGCATCATCGTGCCGCACATGATCCGGCTCATCGCCGGAACCAGCTACCGGTTGATCCTGCCGCTGTCGATGTTCTTCGGCGGCGCCTTCCTGGTGCTCTCCGACCTTTTGGCGCGGACGATCCTGCCGCCGACCGAGGTGCCGATCGGTGTAGTCACCGCTTTTCTTGGCGCGCCGTTCTTCGTACTGGTGCTAAGGACTGCGAAGCGGGTCGGGCTGTGACCGGCGCGATCGGGGTCTCGGCGCTGCGGGTGTCGCTCGGCGGCGCACCCGTGTTGCTCGGAGTCGACCTCACTGTGGCGCCGGGCGAGTGGGTCACTGTCATCGGGCCTAACGGCGCGGGAAAGTCCACTTTGCTGCGTGCCGTCGGTGGGCTGCTACCGCACACGGGCGAGGTCCGGCTGCACGGCACACCGGTCGGGCAGCTCGGGCGCCGCGAGCTGGCGCGGCTGATCGCCACAGTGCCGCAGACGCCGATGGTGCCGCCCGGAATGGCCGTGCTCGACTACGTCCTGCTCGGCCGCACGCCGTACATCAAGCCCTTGGGCCGTGAATCAAACCGCGATCTCGCGGCCGTGGACGAGGTGCTCACCCGGCTCGACCTGACCGGCTTGGCCGGGCGAGAGCTGGAGACGCTGTCGGGTGGAGAACGTCAACGGGCGTTCCTTGCTCGGGCACTGGCACAGGGCGCGACCGTGCTGCTGCTCGATGAGCCGACCTCGGCGCTGGACATCGGACATCAGCAGGAGGTGCTGGATCTGGTTGACGAGCTACGGGCCGACCGGCGGCTGACGGTCCTCGCCACCATGCACGACCTCTCCATCGCCGGGGAGTACGCCGACCGGATGGTGCTGCTTGCCGGCGGCACGGTGGTCGCCAGCGGTCCGCCTCATGACGTGCTCACAGAGGAGCTGCTCTCGGCACATTACGGCGCCCGGGTGCGGGTCGTGTCGGGCGAGCACGGCCCGCTGATCGTGCCGGTTCGCGCAGCACGCCGTACCTGAAGCGTCAGTGTTCCTCCACATTGGAACCAACCGACTTGGTCTAGGTTCGTCTGGCGGCACTCAGTCGTCGGCGGTGAGGACGATGTCCTTGTCGGGGCCGACGTCGTAGCTGCGGCCGTTGGGTGTGGTCCATCGGATGCCGTTGTCGGTGCGTGCTGATGCCGTGGCCGGTTTGGCCGCGGAACCGGTGGTGGTGTTCGCACCTCGCGTCGAGGTTCCCGCGGTGCGACGGTCCGCCGCGGCCGCGTTCTACGCGGTGGTCGATCTCGCAGCGCGCGGCCCGGCTGCCGGCAGCCGGGGGCGCGGCAGCTGCGGTCGCGGGCGCGGACGAAGGCGTCTTCGGTGGCGTTGGGGCGGCGGCCGGTGTGGCCGTGGTGCAGCAGTTCACCGTTCTCGTCGGTGGCCGACCACTTCCACCTCGGGTTGGCCTTCTGGTCGTGGGCGACCTGGCGGGCGATGTCGGCGATGACCGGGCCCCAGCCGGGGATGAGGGCGGGGTCGTTGTCCAGCTCGGCCAGCGTGCTCAGCTTGACCTGGATGTCGACCACACCGCGGCGGAACTTCGGCTGGATTCCGCCGCAGGCGCACCGGTTGCCCGCCGGCTGCGTGCGCCGGGTCGGGGCGGGCCTGGGATTCCCGGTTTCCGACCGGGATTCGGGCCCAGGCCCTCCTCGAGCTCCTGCGGCGGGGTTAGGCTTTCCGTTTTCAGATCCTGATTTGGCCCGCGCGCCGCGTCGGTGGCGCGGGGATTCCCGTTATCAGATCGGGACGGTCGACGGCGGGCCCGTTGACCATCGGCCGCAGCTTGACCATTCCCGGTTTGGAACCAGGAATCGAGTCGGGCGGTTCGGCGTCGCCGAAGGTGGCCACCCCGATGGGCTCCCACTCATCGAGCTCGGCGGCCGGATTCCCGTTTCCGGACCGGGAACCGGCCGTCTTCCGTGTTCTCGTTCTCGTCCGGGTCGGGTTGGGCCGGGTACTCGGCGTCGGCCTGTTGGGTGAGCGGGTCGGTGGGCGGGATGGTGTGAAACGGGTTGCCGGCCAGCACCGCGGTGAACACGTCGGCGCGCAACTGGGCCAGAGTGCGCGGGTCGCCAGCCGACCGGGCGGCGCGGGCGATCCGGTCCACGCGGTCGTAGGCGGCCATCGCCTGCTGCGGGGCCAGGTTCGACCCGCCCAGGCTGGCCACCCCGTCCATCGTCGTCGTGCACCCACACCTGCCGGTCGGCCACCTTCTTCTTGTACCGGCGCTTGGCCGCCTCCGGATCGACCTTGTCTACGTGGTAGCGCAGCTTCTCCCGCAACTGGGTCAACGTCGACTCGCCGGCCTTGGCCAACAGCCTCGTCGCCACCGCCCGGGCGGTCTCCTCGTCCAGGTCGAACAACGCCTCGACGAACGCGTTGGCCTTGGCCGCGTCGATGCGCCCGGCCAGCAAAGCTCGGCATACACCATCGGCAGCCGGCACACCAACGCCTGCCCGAGCAGCACCTGACCGAAGGCGTAGGAGCGGGACCAGTGCAGCGTCCAGGCGATCTCATCACCGGAGAACTCGGTCACCTTGTCGGACCGGCTCAGCGACTCGGCCGGCCGCCCCACCGCCCGCGCGGTCTCCCACACGTCGGCCAACACCTGAGCCTGCACGTGCGCCAACAGCCGTACCCGAGCCTCCAACAGATCATGCAGATCGCACGCGCCGACCCGGGACCGATCCACCGTGGCCAACACCGCCGCCAACTCCGGCCCCGGCGGCATCGCATCCAACCCGGCCGGCAACCCCCGTCGCTCATCCATACATCGAACACTAGTACGGAGTACGACAACCTCGTTACCGCATCGGATCCCCACGGCTCAGGGAGGCGGCTTGCCGTTCCTGCATGAGGATCAGGTGGTGGCCGTCCGGATCATTCAGCCCAGCCATCCACAGCTCGGTCGGGCCATCGCGGTGCACGACGTGTGGCCGATCCCGGAACTCCACTCCGAGCCCAGTCAGCCGGTCCACCTCGGCGTCGATGTCGGCCACGTTGAAGTACAGCACGCAGTTGCTGCGGTAGTCCGGCGACGTGGGCACGCCGAGGTACAGCCGGACGTCGCCGCTGGCGAAGAATGCCATCGGCTGCCCGGGAACCGTGAACAGGTGCGGAATTCCGAGCACGTCACGGTAGAAGGCCACCGACCGCTCGACATCGGTGACACTGATATGGATTTGGCCGATCGGACCAAGTGCCATCGTCCCTCCCTCGGGTTATGCTTCACCTTGGTGAAAGGTTAGCCATGGTGAAGAACAGCGGTCAACTCCCCCCGCTACCCTCCGGCCTTCCCTCCGATGACCGGCATATTGCGGCCAACGCGCTGCACTCGGCGGCATTGCGACTGCTGCGCCGAGCCCGTACGGCGGATGTCAGCATGGACCTCGACGGGCCCCGTGCGTCCGCGTTGTCGGTGTTGGTCTTCGCCGGGCCGCTACCCATCGGCCGGCTGGCCGTCGCTTGAGCAGGTCTCCCCGCCCGCAATCACCAAGACGGTAGCCGCGCTCGAGGCGGCCGGCTTGGCCGAACGCCTGCCCTCGGCGAGCGACCGGCGTGTCGTCATGGTTCGGGCAACATCCAAGGGACGAGTGTTGTTGGAGCGGGGACGGGCGGCGAGGGTACGGGTGGTGGCCGACCTGCTGGTTGGGCTGACCGAGCGGGAGCAGCGGGCGCTGCGCCGCGCAGCCGATTTGATCGTCGGCACTCTTACGCGAGGCGACTAGCGGAACCGGTTGCCCTCGTCCCGCTTGTACGCCCAAGCCGCCAGGCCGGCCATGGCGAACGTCCATACGCCGAGCATGACCAACGCAGTGGTCTGCACCGCATATCACCGACGCTCGCCCACATAAGCTCCACCGCGCCGCGTGTCGGCAGATAGGGCGAGATCACCTCTACCCATCCGGGCGCATGACCCGGGGCCGAGAGCAGGCCACCGCCAAACGCGAGCGGGAAGAAGATGACCTGAGCCACCGCGAGCGCCGCCTTGGGTGGCAGCGCGTACCCGATTGCCAGCCCCATCAACGTGAACGGCAATGCGACCACCACTACCGTCCCGGCGGCCACCGCGAGTCGCAGCGGCGTCGTGGTCGCCTCGGTGGCGAAGGCGGCGATGCCGACCACCGGGAGCAGCGACACGAAGGTCATCACCAGACCGGCCAGTACGCGCCCGGCGAACCGTGGACCCGGCCCGGCCGGCAGCGTGCGTGTGTACGGATCCCAGGGCTGCGCGCGGTCTTCGGAGACGCCGACGCCGTACGCGAACAGATTGCTGATCATGACGGCGAAGGTGACCATCGACGCCGTCGCAAACGTCGCCCCGACCGGGTCGTCGCCGGCGAACGGAACGACGAAGAAGAGCATCGAGACAGCCGGAAAGAAGATGGTGCCAATCAAGGCGACCGGGATCCGCACGGTTTCGAGGAGGTGGTACCGGGCGTTGGTGAGCGCGAGAGTCACGGGCATTCCTTTACGCGGCGAGAGCGATGTCGGAGTCGGGGCGGCCGGTGAGGCTGAGGAACGCCTCCTCCAACGAGGTGGGCCGGATCTCCAGCTCGTAGAATTCAGCTCCACTGTGGACCAGATCGCGTACCAGTTGGTCTGCATCCGTAGTGAGCATGTGGGTGCGTCCATCGACCTGCTCGGTCTGGACCACACCGCGAAGCGCGGGCAACCCACCCGCCACCAGGCTCACCCGGCGCACTCCAACCAGCCCCCCTACGGCCGCGACGGTGTCGTCGGCGAGGACTCGGCCCGAGCCGAGCACGACGACTCGCTCGGCCAGTGCCTCGATCTCTTCCAGGTAATGGCTGGTGAGCAGTGCGGTCCCGCCGTCCGCGTGGAAGGCCCGGATCCCATCCCAGAGCGCGTGCCGGGCCGAAACGTCCAGGCCAGTCGTCGGTTCGTCCAGGAAGACCAGGCGTGGCCGGCCCACGAACGCAAGCGCCACCGCGAGCCTTCGACGCTGCCCGCCGGAGAGTCCGCCGGTCTGGCGTCGCGCGAGGTCATCAAGCCCGAACCGAGCGAGCAACTCGCCCCGATCCACGGGGTTGGGGAAGTGGGCAGCTACGTAGTCGACGCACTCGCCGACGCGCAGCGTTGCCGGTAGCCCAGTCTCCTGCGGCGTCACACCGACCTGTCGCCGGTTCTCGGCCCGACGTGGATCTCCGCCGAAGAGCTCGACCCGTCCGGAGCTGGCGCGTCGAAGCCCCACGAGCAGATTGAGCAGAGTGGACTTTCCGGCACCGTTGGGCCCCAGCAGTCCGACCAGTTCGCCGGCGCGGATGTCGAGGCTGACCCCGTCGAGTGCGAGCACGTCGCCGTAGCGACGACTGGCGTCAACCGTCCGGGCAAGAACGGTATCGGCGAGTACAGATGCGGTCATGTCATCTCCTTCGCGGATGGCTCACCTATGTCGGGCCCGGCCAAAAGCGCGCGTACGGCGGCGGTGTAGTCGTCGAATGCGAGCCGTCCACGACGGCTCAGGCACAGCAGTGTGGCCGGAGTGCGGCCATGATGGGTCTTGATCACCTCGACGTACCCGGCCTCCTCGAGCTTGCGCAGGTGGACCGAGAGGTTGCCCGCCGTCATGCCCAGGACCTCCTGCAGTCGTGGGAACGTCAGCCGGTCGCCATCGGCCAGGGTGGACAGTGCCGCCACCACCCGCAGTCGAGCCTGGGCATGGATCACCGGATCGAGGTTCTGGCTCACCAGCGGCGTCCTATGTGGATGCTCGCGATAACACCCGCCGCGATGAGTCCACCGCCGCCGGCTAGTGAGATCACCAGTGAGTGCCAGCCCGGCCCCGCCAGCACGCCCACGACGTTGATGACGGCGAGCCAGCAGCCGAGGATGAACAGGTCCCAGCTCTTCCAGATCGCGCCGCCGGCCAGGTACAGAACCGCGACCAGGCCAACCGACATGGCTGCCCAGATGAGTCCCACCTGCGCATCGGGGAGGAAGTCCTGGATTTGGCTCAGCGTCACGGCGATGCCGGCGAACCCGAGGAACCACGCGAACCCGTACATCATGCCCTTGATGGATGACTCGCCGCTGACGGCCGAGCCCGCCCGCGCACCCGTGATGCCGGAGACCAGGCCCGCCGCGATCATGAGAACGAACAACGATGCCAGCGGCAGCCAGCCGGGGATGTTCCAGAGCACCTGGTCGCCCGGGCCGTGCCGAAGGTAGAGCAGGCCGAATCCGATCAGCCAGGCCAATCCCCATGGCCAGTAGATCAACCGCGGGTCCGGGTTCAGGCTGCGCTCGGTGGCCGCCTGCTGTTCCTTGATCAGGCGGAGTGACTCCGCCGGGCTGATGGGAGCCACGTCCTCCGCGGCGTCATCGTCGCGGTGTATCTCGTTCGTCATCCCGGTCACCTAAATCCGATCCAACGTTGTGGTGAACCGCAAACTACTTTACGACACAAACTCAAAGAAGTCTACAGTTCAAACCTCCCGCAACCACCCGGCGAGCGCAGCGAGCCGCTAGGCGGTCGAGTGAGCTTGCGAACTCGCCCGCCTGGTTAAGGGGAGCGGGAGGGGGCGGTGGTGCAGGATCGCCAGGCGGGACACGGCCCGGGTCAACACCACGTAGAGGCGGTTGAGTCCGCGCGGCTCGGCCGCCACGATCTCGGCGGGCTCGACCACGATGACGTGGTCGAACTCCAGTCCCTTTGCCAGACTGGCCGGCAAGAGGGTGATTCGAGCGTCCACGGCGGAATCGGTGTCAACGCCGGGGACGGTCACGGTCAGTCCCTCGTCGCGAAGGACGCCGGCCAGCCCGTCGATCGCGGCGTCGGCCGCGATCACTCCGATCGAACCCTCATACGTCAACGCCGACTTCACCTCGGCCAAGGTCGCCCCGGCCAGGTCGTCGACCTGTTGGATCTCCAGTGAGCCGTCGCGGCGCAGGGATACGGCCTCGGGGACCGACACGGACAGCGAGGGCAGCAGGGTGTTGGCGAGCGCGATGACGGCAGCCGGCACCCGGAAGCCGACCGTCAACGGCACCAGGCGTGCGTTGGACTTGCCGAGATGGGTGAGTGTGTCCCGCCAGTCGGCGGAGGCCCAGGGGGCGGTCCCCTGAGCGAGGTCGCCGAGGAGAGTGAGCGAGCCGTGTTCGCACCGGCGGGCGATCGCCCGGAGCTGCATCGGCGATAGGTCCTGTGCCTCGTCCACCACGATGTGTCCGTAGCTCGGCAGCCGGTCGATGAGCCCGGCGGCCTCGTCGACGAGAACGGCGTCCGCTACCGACCACTTCGCCGTTTTGACCGTCCGAGGTGGACGGTGCCAGCGCAGCGCCGACTGCTCCTCCCCAGTGAGCAGCCCGTCGGCGGCTCGGGCGAGGACGGCCTCGTCGGTCAGCACTGAGAAGACAAGCTGCTCTGCGGATACCTCGGGCCACGCCGTGTCGACGAACGTCCGTACCTGAGGGTCGCGGCCCATCCGCCGTAGCCAGACCTCCGGCGGTGACTCACCCCGGCGCGCCTCCGCCTGCCGTTGTAATAGCGCCACCGTCCGCGCTCGTACCCGCTCCCGGCCGGTCGCGTAGGGCGGATGCTCCCGCCGTACGTCATCCACGATCCGCCGTAATGCCTCCGCCGAGATCCGCCACCGCCACGCCCCGTCCGAGACGACAAGGCCCGCCTCGGGGCGGCCGATGTGCGCGGCGAGCGCGCGGGCCAGCACGGTGGCGAGCCGCGGATCCTGCTTGAGGGTCGCCACCTCCGTCGAGTCGCGACCCCGTACCGCTACCCGGTCCGTGAGGTCGTCGACGAGAGCCTGGTCCACCTCGACCTCGCCGAGCGCCGGCAGCACAGCCGAGATGTAATGCAGGAACGCCCGGTTCGGCCCGACGACGAGCACGCCCGAACGGCGTAGCCGCTCCCGGTGCAGATACAGCAGGTACGCCGCCCGGTGCAGGCCGACGGCGGTCTTCCCAGTGCCGGGCGCGCCCTGCACACAGATCGTCTCGTCCAGGTCCGCCCGTACCAGTAGGTCCTGGTCCGGCTGGATGGTCGCCACGATGTCGCGCATCGGCCCCACCCGGGGCCGCTCGATCTCGGCCGTGAGGATGCGCGACGCGGTGCCGAGCTCCTCGCCGCGTTCGAGGTGCTCGTCCTCGAACCCAGTCAGCTGGCCCGCCTGGAAGCCGAACCGGCGCCGGACCGCCACTCCCTGCGGCTCTCGGGCGCTGGCCTGATAGAAGGCGCGAGACAGTGGCGCCCGCCAGTCCAGCACCATGGGCTCGCCGGCGTCGTCAGTGACGTGCCGCCGTCCGATGTGATAGTTGTGTCCACTGTGGTCAGACGAATCGGCGAACTCCAACCGGCCGAAGAAGAGCGGCGTGGTCGGGTCGTCCGCCAGCTCGGCGACACGGCGAGCGAGGGTACGGCCGAGGGTCTCGGCGCTGAATGCGTCACCGGCGACCTTGTCTCCAGTTGAGAAGAGATGCCGAGCCCGCTCGCGCATCCGGCCCAACGCGGACCGAGATTCGGCGAGGTGGACGCGTTCGGCGGCGATCTCGGCCTCGAGGTCGTCGGCGGGGGGTTCGGGGGTTTCCAGAGACGTGGGCAGGGTCATTCGGCACCCTCCGGTGGGACTGGTCGGAGTTCGTGGCCGCCCGGCGCTCCGTCGAGGACGGTGCCGGCAGTGCCCTCGCGTGCGCGGACGCGCACACGGACGGACTACTGTACGCGCGGTCCACCCCGTGCGACCAATGGGTTTCCTGCAGCTCCGGCGGAGCACGTGTCGAGGCTACCGTGCCTGTCATGAGCTCCGCGCACGGCAACGGTCCGCCGAGACGAGCCGGCGGCGTGGCGCCGTCCCCGGGTCGGCCACATCCAGTTCCTCAACTGCCTGCCGCTCTACTGGGGGCTCATGCGCTCGGGCGCACTGCTCGGTGTCGACCTGCACAAGGACACCCCGGACCGACTCAACGATGCGCTGGTGGCCGGCGACCTCGACGTCGGGCCGATCTCCCTGGTCGAGTATCTGCGGCACGCCGAGGAGTTGCTGCTGCTACCCGACCTCGCGGTGGGCAGCGATGGACCGGTGCACTCGGTGAACGTCGTGTCGATGGTGGCATTGGACGAGTTGGACGGTCGGCGGGTCGCACTCGGCTCGACCTCCCGGACCGGCGTACTGCTCGCGAGGATGCTGCTCGAGTCCCGGTACGGCGTGCAGCCCGAGTACTTCCGGTGTCCGCCCGACCTGACGGAGATGCTGCTCGAAGCTGATGCCGCGGTACTGATCGGCGACACAGCATTGCGGGCCCGATCCGAGGCCCCCGGTCGAGGCCTGATCGTTACGGATCTTGGTGAGGCATGGCGAGAGTGGACCGGGCTGCCGATGGTCTTCGCGGTCTGGGCGGTCCGGCGCGACTTCGTCGAGGCTTACCCGGGCGTGGTCAAGGAGGTGCATCAGGCGTTTCTGACCTCACGGGAACTGTGCCTGACCGAGCTGGAGACGGTGGCCAGCGCTGCGTCGCGGTGGGAGCCGTTCTCAGCCGAGGAGTTGGCCGACTACTTCCGGGCGCTGGACTTCTCGCTGGGGGAGCGACAGATCGCCGGCCTGCGCGAGTTCGCCGCTCGCGCTGCGGCTGCGGGAGTCGTACCGTCACTCGTCCCGGATGGACCTCGGTTCATCACTACATGACGAGGTTTCGGTCCGGTTCTCGCCCGGGGGGTAGCACCTGGCTCGCCACGGATGCGCAGAGGTTCGCGCCGTACCCAAGCCCGTGGCGGCCCGGGTAAACCAGCATCACGGCGAGTATCCAGTCGTGTTCGATCGCGAGACAGTTCACCCGCCAGCGGTAGTCGGAGGAATGCAGGGTCCAGCCGTTCTTGATGGCGAGCGTTTCGGCCGTCGCCGGCCTCACAGCGTCCAGAATGCCGAACCGGCCCTCACCTCGCACCTGGCGCATCTCGCTCATCAGCCACTCTGTCCAGTGTGGACCTGCGGCGACGCCATTGGCGATGCACTCGCCGAGCCTTACCGCGTCCCGGGCGGACATCATCGTCATACTCCACCAGCCGGAGAAGATCCTCGTGTCGGTGAGCTGGCAGGTCTGAACCATGCGGGCGATGCTGCCATTCGCCCCGTTGTTCAGATAGATAATCTCTGCTGCGTTGTCGTTGCTGTCGCGGATCATCGGAACAATCAGGTTGAGATTGGGCTGCCGTTCCGCGCTGGTCCGAACGGTAGAGTTCGTCGGCGGCGAGCCAGGCCTTGACCATCGACTCGGTGTACGACGTGACGGTGGCGTTGGGCGACGAGTAACGCTGCCCGGTGGCCCGGTCGAGGTACGCCCAGGAGAGTGTGCCGTCAACGGCCAGTTCGACCGTGGGCGCCGGCGGCGGCTCTTCAGGCGCGGCCGGCGTCGTCGGGTCAGCCGCTAGTGCCTGGTCCGCCGCTACTGCGTCGTCTGCCGCTCGTCGCCCGTCGGCCGCCTCGCCAGGATCCGGGCGGCGGTCGTAGCCGTGGTTGGTGGTGGACAGAGTGGCCTTGCCCGGCCGGGCACATGCCGCAGCCGGTATTACCGTGCCAGCCACGATCGCGATACAGGCGAGTGTCGAAAACACTCGACCGATCGCGCCACGGCCCTGGGGGGTGGGAGCCATGTCACGAATCCATGCGAGTCGACCTGCATACCAGTCCGAACGTAGCTCGGACGGGTAACGCCACGGCAGTGCTGACGGCAGTTCTTGCAATACCCGAACAATTGCGCGCACAAACTCCTAGGCGATGCCACGTTCTAGCCGTCGTCGCGCGGCGGCTCCTAGGCGGTAAGCCTGCGGACGACCTCCTGGCACACTGCGTCGACGTGGGCTTTGTCCGTATTCCAGTCGCCATTCGACGGGTAGCCCTGCATCACCACGAGTACCCACGTGTCGGTGATGGCCATGCAGTTGACGTGCCAGAGCCCGTCCGCCTCGCGTAGCGCCCAGCCGTTCTCGATCGCGATTGTGGCGCGCTGTCCGGTCGGGAAGGCCTGGCGGATGCCGAAATCACTCTCGCCCCGCACCTGTCGCATTTCGTCCATGATCCACGGGGTCCACTGGGCACCGGCCGCCCGGCCGTCAGCGAGGCAACCACCCATGCGTACGGCGTCGCGAGCCGAGATCACGGTCTTGCGCCAGTCTTCGGCGTCCGCCTGCGAGTCGATGAGCTGGCACATCGTGATCAAGCGGCCGACCGAGCTGGTGGCACCGCCGACATTCGCCACGATCCGGCCGGCGGCCGCGTCGTCACCGTCACGGATCATTGCCTGGACATCGGCCAGTTCGGCCTCCGGTGGAGTGACACCCTGTTCGGCCGCGCGACGCAGGTAGTCCGCGCCGAGCCAGGCCCTAATCATGGAGGCGGTGTCGGTGGCGGCGGACATGTTCTCGGAGCCGACGATCGTCCCGTCCCTGCGGTCCAGGTAAGCCCAGCTGAGGAATCCCTCCGTGCCGAGACTCTCCGGCGTTATCTGCGCAGAGTGGAAAGGCATGGCTTCGGCCAGCGGGCCCGGTGCCGGATAGAACGGTGAGCCGGGCACAAACCGCAGCCCAGCCCCAACCGAGGCGAGGCCGATGATCAGGAGAAAGACAACCCACCGGGGGAAACGACGGGCGCGGGCGTGACTGCGAACGCGGCGGAACCGCTGCATCATCGGCTGCGACTCGGCGTCATGCTCGTGGGCCGGCATCTCCTCCGGCGGCGGGCCGAAAGCCTCACGGGGTCCGAAGATCTCGATCAGGGCTGTCTCCGCCTCGGACGGATCAGGAACCTGGCCCATCGGCGGGCGAGGATGCGGAGCCTGTGGGTAGGCCCCCCGCGAGTCACGCGGGGACGGCGATGGTCGCACCGGTCGGCCGTTCGGTCCGTGGCGAGGGGTTGCGTGCGGCCCGGGTGCCGGCGCGCGACCGCGTCGCGGCGGTCCGGGGGACCAGATGTCATCTGACGGCAACGTCGTACCTCCGGGGGGAGTGCTTCGACGGTCGGAGACACGGTCGGGACGGACGTTCGGGTGCACAGCGGGTAACTGGGCTCCCCGATGTTAGCGGGTCGGCCCGGAGGATGCCGACTCCGGGCGATGTTACAGAGTATTGCTCCATCGGCGGCGTGGTGTAACAATGGCTTGCGTGTACGGCAACGACTTCGGTCTGCCCGACAGCCTCCTCGACCAGGTGGCCGATGCCGAACACGCGCTGGTCGCGGCCGCCGAGCGCAGTGTCGACAGCGGTGGTGAGGGCGGGCCGGAGCAGTTTGCCACCATCCTCGCGGCGGACCAGAAGATCGAACCACGTGACTGGATGCCGGACGCGTACCGACGTACGCTGATTCGCCAGATCGCGCAGCACGCACACTCCGAGATCATCGGCATGCAGCCCGAGGGCAATTGGATCACCCGGGCGCCTTCGCTCAAACGCAAGGCCATCCTGCTGGCGAAGGTGCAGGACGAGGCCGGGCACGGGCTGTACCTCTACGCGGCCGCGGAGACGCTCGGCGTGTCCCGCGACGATCTGGTCCAGATGCTCCTCGACGGTCGGCAGAAGTACTCCTCGATCTTCAACTACCCGACCTTGACCTGGGCGGACATGGGTGCGATCGGCTGGCTCGTGGACGGCGCCGCGATCGTGAACCAGGTCCCGCTATGCCGATGCTCCTACGGCCCGTACGCGCGGGCGATGATCCGCATCTGCAAGGAAGAGTCGTTCCACCAACGGCAGGGGTACGAGATCCTGCACACGCTCGCCCACGGCACGGTGGCGCAGCACGAGATGGCCCAGGACGCGGTGAACCGGTGGTGGTACCCGTCGCTGGCGATGTTCGGCCCGCCCGATGCGGACTCGACCCACTCCGGAGACTCGATGGCGTGGGGGATCAAGCGGTTCAGCAACGATGACCTACGCCAGCGGTTCGTGGATATGTGCGTCGGCCAAGCCGAGGTGCTCGGGCTCAGCCTCCCCGACGACGCGCTGCGCTGGAACGAACAGCGCGGCTGCCATGACTACACCCAGCCGGACTTCGATGAGCTGATGGCGGTCATCAAAGGCGACGGCCCGTGCAACCGCCAGCGGATGGCGCACCGGCGTCGAGCGCACACCGACGGGGCGTGGGTGCGGGAGGCGGCGCTGGCCTATGCCGCCAAGCATGCGGACCCGTCCGAACTCGTCGGGGCCTCATCATGAGCTGGCCGTTGTGGGAGGTCTTCGTCCGGCCGCGTCGTGGGTTGGCGCACAGCCACGTCGGCAGCGTGCATGCCGCGGATGCGACGACCGCCCTGCACAACGCCCGGGACGTCTATACCCGCCGGGAGGAGGGCGTGTCGATCTGGGTCGTGCCAACGGCTGCGGTGACCGCTTCCAGCCCGGACGAGAAGGATGCCTTCTTCGACCCGGCCGGGGACAAGCCGTACCGGCATCCCACCTTCTACACCGTGCCCGAGGGCGTGCAGCACCTGTGACCTCCTTGCGTGAAACCGTGGCGGAGTACGCGCTCCGCCTCGGCGACGACGCCCTCATCGCCGCGCAGCGCCTAGCCGAGTGGTCGGCCCGCGCGCCGGAGATGGAGGAGGACATCGCGCTGTCGAACATCGCGCTCGACCAGCTCGGTGTCGCCCGACTGCTGCTCTCGCTGGTGGGTGACGAGGACGAGCTCGCCTACCTGCGCGATGACCACGAGTACCGCAACTGCCTGCTGGTGGAGCTGCCCAACGCCGGACCCGCGGCGGCGCCAGGTACACCCGGTGACTTCGGCGTGACCATCGCCAAGCTACTCGCGTTGAGCACGTACCAGTGGCTCACCTACGAATGGCTGGTGGCCTCGAACGACGAGAGACTGCACGACATCGCGGCTAAGGCTCGCAAGGAGTCCCGGTACCACGTCGATCACGCAGACACAGTGGACAGTCCGGCTGGGCGACGGTACGGACGAGTCGCACCGCCGGATGCAGGCAGCCGTGGACGACATCTGGCCATACACACACGAACTGTTCGAGGATGACGCGCTGGCGAAGTCGCTGGAAGACGCGGGACTGGCGCCGCTGCCATCCTCGCTCAAGCCACAGTGGACGGAGATGGTCACCGACGTCCTCGACCGCGGCCACGCTCTCCGTGCCCGAAAGCGTTTGGCGGCCAAGCGGCGGCCGCGCCGGCCGGCACACCGAGCACCTGTCGTACCTACTCGCCGAGATGCAGGTGCTGCATCGCGCCCACCCTGGGGCGACCTGGTGAGTATCCGGGACGTGGTGGCGGCAGTGGTGGACCCGGAGCTCCGGGTGGTCACCATCGACGAGCTCGGCATCCTGCGCTCGGTCGATCGCGACGAGGCGACCGGGCAGGTGATGGTGACCATCACTCCGACCTACACCGGCTGCCCAGCGATGGACATGATTAGGGCCGACATCACGCGGGCGCTGGCGGCGCAGGGCCATCCAGAGGTCGAGGTACGCACCGTGCTCTGGCCGGCCTGGACCACGGAGATGATCAGTGCGGAGGGTCGGCGCAAGCTGGCCGCGGCAGGTATCGCCCCACCCACGACGACCCGGCCGAGCGTCGTCGCGCTCCAGCTGAGCGTTGCCTGCCCGCGGTGCGGATCACTCGACACCGAGGAACTGTCCCGGTTCGGATCGACGGCGTGCAAGGCGTTGTGGCGCTGCCGTTCCTGCGCCGAGCCGTTCGACCGGGTGAAGCCGCTGTGACCGTAACCGCCGTGCGTACCCGCAAACCGCGGGCCACCTTCCACCCCCTCACCGTCGCCGCCGTCGATCCGCTGACCGACGATTCGGTGGCGGTCACGTTCGCGATCCCGCCGGAGCTACTCGACGCCTACATGTTCGCCGCCGGTCAGCACCTGACCGTGCGAAGGGTCGTGGACGGCGTCGAGATCCGGCGTTCGTACTCGATCTGCTCCACACCATCGCTTGTCCAGCGGGCCGGCCTGGTCCGGATCGGGGTGCGGGAGATCGCTGAAGGTGCCTTCTCCCGCTACGCAACCCGGGAGCTGCGGCCGGGCGACATGGTCGACGTGCTGCCGCCCTTGGGCCATTTCACCAGTGATCTTGCGCCCGAGCGGACGCGCCACTATGCCGCGATCGTCGCCGGGTCGGGCATCACGCCGGTGCTGTCCCTTGTGGCGACCGCGCTGGAGACCGAGCCGGAGAGCCGGTTCACCGTGGTGTACGGCAACCGGCGCGCGGCCACCGTCATGTTCGCGGACGAGCTGGCGGACCTGAAGGATCGCTATCCGCAGCGACTACACCTGGTGCACGTGCTGTCGCGTGAGCCGCGGGCCTCGGCGCTTCTGTCCGGGCGGATCGACGGCGACCGGTTGCGGTCGATCGTGTCCAGCGGGCTTGTCGACGCGTCCAGTGTGGACGAATGGTTCCTGTGTGGACCGTACGGCATGGTCATCGAAGCGCAGTCCGTGCTCGCCGACCTCGGCGTGGCGCAGAAGTCCGTACATTCGGAACTGTTTCATGTGGAGGGTGAACCCGCTCCGCCACCGCGCGGTGCCGACGAGCCCGTGCCGACGGGTGCGTTGGTGACGCTGATCCTGGACGGCCGGGAGTCGACCGTGACGATGTCAGGCGATGAGCGGGTGCTCGACGCCGCGCTGAGGGTACGGTCGGAGCTGCCGTACGCATGCCGCGGGGGCGTCTGCTCGACCTGCCGGGCCCGCCTCGTCGAGGGCGAGGTGTCGATGGCGCACAACTACGCGCTGGAGCCCGACGAGATCGCTGCCGGCTACATCCTGACCTGCCAGTCGAGCCCGGTCAGCGACCGTCTAGTGATCGACTACGACGCCTGATCCTGGGCCGCCGGCGGCGGCTCGCCCACCCGATCACAGAATGTCACCCATCCGCGCTGGCGCCGGGTCCGAAGCACTTGTATCAACACCTGCGCGGGCGGGAGATGGGAGCGGTGGTGACAACACGATCCGGCCGTGGCGGTGAGTCCGCGTGGCGGCGGGAACAGCGATCGGCGAGAATCTCTCCCGTGGAGCGTGAAACCGCGGGACCCGACGAGTTGCTGCGGCAGGTCGCGCGCGGAGACGAGCAGGCGTTCCGGGCGCTCTACGACCAGCTCGCGCCCCGGGTCTTTGGGCTCGCGAAACGGGTCGTCAGGGATCCCGCGCAGGCCGAAGAGGTGGCCCAGGAGGCGTTGGTCGAGGTGTGGCGTTCCGCGGCCCGGTTCGACGCCGCCAAGGGCTCGGCCACATCGTGGGTGCTGACCATCACGCACCGACGGGCGGTGGATCGGGTCCGCGCCGCGCAGGCGGGCGCCGACCGGGAGCGTCGCGTGGCCGCGGCGAGCACGGAGACCCCATATGACGACGTGGTCGAGGAGGTCACCGCGAGCTTGGAGCAGCAGCAGGTGCGTCGGTGTCTGCAGGGCCTGACCGACCTGCAACGCGAGGCGATCACACTGGCGTACTACGACGGGTTTACCTATCGAGAGGTAGCCGAGAAGCTCGACACGGCACTGCCGACGATCAAGTCCCGGATGCGGGACGGACTCATACGGATGCGGGACTGCCTCGGTGTCGAGGTCGGCCTGGCGACTGAGACGGGGAGGTGAGCGTGGCATGAACCAGCCAACCGAGATCCACACCCTGGCGGGTGCCTATGCGCTGGACGCCCTCACCGAGATCGAGCGCGCCGGTTTCGCCCGGCACGTCGCCGAGTGCCAGGCGTGCGCGACCGAGGTCGCCGAGCTGACCGAAACCGCGTCGCGGCTCTCGGCCCCGGCCTGGGAGGCGCCGCCGCCCCGGATGCGCGACGCGGTCCTGGCTGAGGTCGCCCAGACCCGGCAGGTGACTGCCGGCGCCGCGCACCGAGCCGAACGGACCGCCCACAGTGAGGTGCAGAAGTGGCAACGCCGTACCGCTCTTGCGCTCGCGGCCGGCGTGGTCGCCCTCGCCGGGATGGGCACCGTCGTGCTGGTCCAGGACCAACGGGTCGATGACGCCCAGCAACAGGCCCAGCAGTTGCAGGACGCGCAAGCCCAGACGGTTGCGATCGTCGCTGCCGGGGACGCGCAGTTCCGCAGCGTGTCCGTGCCGGGTGGCGGCACCATGACCGTGGCCATCTCGCGCCGGCTCGGCGACGGGGTCGTGTTGATGGAGAACCTGCCGAGGCCGCCCGACGGCAAGGTCTACCAACTGTGGCTGATCGCAGGCAACCGGCCGACGTCCATAGCTGTGATGGCCGACGGGCAGGTGTCCGGTTCGGCCTTGGTCGACTCGCTCGGCAACGCCGACAGCATCGGCGTGACACTCGAACCGACCGGCGGGTCGGCCACTCCGACGTTCCCGACCGTGACCGGCGTGACCCTCGCCTAATCGACGCGCCGGGCGCCGTCGCCACGCCCACTAGAAGAAGTCGCGTGAATTCTCAATTGGTTCCCGCTGGTGCGGGATCAATCCGTGCTTGAGCGCCATGAACTCGTCGACCGGGATGGACGGCTGGGCCGTGACCGTGACGGGTCCGCCACAGTTCCAGCACTCGACGCTGGTGTCGACCAGAGTGCGTCCCTGCACCTCGCAGGGATCGCAATGCCAGGCGGCGACCACCACGTGGGTGACTTCGGCCGGGTCCGAGACCGGGCTCATGTCGATCTCCTCATCGTGGGGGGCGCGGCGGGGCAATGATACGCAGAGTAATCACGGATTCGGTGCGAGCGCAGCAATGGACGGCCAAGCGTGGCGACCGACACAGGGCTGCGATACTGCCTGACCCGGCCAAACAGGTGCCCGGTCGGCACGCCGACCGGGCACCGCCCCTGCTCAAATGTCGCCTCACACTCCGATCACGACGTTACTGCGCACTGACCGCGGTTCACCGACTTCGGCCCGTCGGCCGTCGGCCGGATGTCGAAGTCGAAGATCGCGGTTGGTACGTAGAGTGAGCAGCACGCGTTGGGAATGTCCACCACTCCGGACAGGCGCCCCTCGATCGGAGCCGAGCCCAGCAACAGGTACGCCTGCTCGCCCGTGTAGCCAAACTTCTTGAGGTAATCGATCGCGTTGAGGCAGGCCCTGCGGTAGGCCACGGTTGCGTCGAGGTAGTAGTTCTCGTCCGTCTCCCGGTCGACCGAGACCCCGATGAACGTCATGAACTCCGAGTACCGCGGCTCGACATTGCCGGGCATGAAGACCGGGTTCGTGGTGATCCCGTAGCTCTCCATGCCGCCCTTGATGAGATCGACCCGGAAATCGATGTAGCCGCCCATCTCGATCGCTCCGCAGAACGTGATCTCTCCATCGCCCTGACTGAAGTGCAGGTCGCCACCGGAGAGCTTCGCGTCCTTGACGTGGACCGGGTAGAAGACCCGGGAACCACGGGTGAAGTTCTTGATGTCGTGGTTGCCTCCATTCTCCCGGGCCGGCACGGTGCGCGCGCCCTCCTGGGCGATACGACTTGCGGTGCCGCCGTTTGCCTGGCCGGCCAGCGTGTTCGCCGCCAGCGGGGGCAGGCCCAGCGGCGGCACCCGGTTCGGGTTCGTCGCAATGAGCGCCTGCTCCCGGCGGTTCCACCGTGCCAGTAGTTCCGCGGACGGGGCGGTACCGAATAGCCCGGGGTGGGTGATGCCGGTATAGCTCACCCCGGGGAGGTGACGAGACGTCGCCTTTTGGCCGTGGAAATCCCAGATCGCCTTGTACGCGTCCGGGAAGTAGTCGGTCAGGAAGCCGCCACCGTTGGCCTTGGCGAAGATTCCGGTGTAGCCCCATCCCTGACCGGGCGCGGGACCGACCTCCTGCGGGACCGGTCCCAGGTCGAGGATGTCCACGACCAGGAGGTCGCCGGGCTGGGCGCCCTCCACCCCGATCGGACCGCTGAGCATGTGTGCGTGGGTGAGATCCACGTCGCGCACGTCGTTGGCCGAGTCGTTGTTGCCGAGCTGCGCGTCTGTCCATTCACGACACTCGACGCGAAACTCGTCGCCGGGACGAACCATCGTGGCTACAGGAATGTCTGGAAGCTACCTGTTGTGGCCGGGCACCGCCTGCTCCCGCATTGATTTGCCCTGGTCGACGCTGAAAACTACGTCCGGCATGACAATCCCTTCTCCTTTGACTAGTCGGTCGTGAGCGTGTCGTGCTCTATGTGCGCCCAGCAGCCGCCGCGGGCGGTGCACCAGCGTGCGGGCGCGGATGGGTGAGGGGCAGCAGGACAAGGGCCATCACCACGCCGAAGATTCCGAGCGTGAGCGCGATGGTGTTCCAGTTCCAGTCCGCCCAGTAGCCAGTGAGGATGAGGAAGGCCGGAACTGCCGCCGTCACGATGCCTTCAATCGCGGTCACCCAGCCCGTATACGTCGTCAACCCATCCAGCTTCAACCCGAACACCAGGAAGAACAGGAACCACAAGAACGCCCAGTAGAGCCAGATGACCCCAAACGGGTTGTCGTTGAGCAGCCGGAAGTTGGCAAACGAATACCCCACTGCCGCGACTGCCACGAAGAGCGAGAACCAGCCGATTCCGGTGCTGTCCAGCCCGGCGAGCAAAGTGATTCCGACGTACAGGTACGTGAAGCCGAAGAGGTAGATCCCCGACGCGTTGAGGATCGTGTCGGCGTCACCCCCCGCGGTGAAGATCAGAAATGTCGGTGTCACGACCTGCAACGCCCCGACGAAGAGGTTGAAGACAGCGGCCGCCTTCGGGTCGATCCTCCCGAGGATCATCACCCCGTTGAGGAAGAGAACGGCGCCGACGTACAGCAGCCCCACGGCACCCATCAGGACACCTCCTGTCGCTCGTGGCCCGCCACGCTATGCGCGGCCCTATGGCCTCACGGCCGCGGCAAGCGGGCGAGCGAAGGGCTGACCGGCTGAGCCGACCGGGCCCGTGCCGGTACCTTAGAGACGACCTCCGGGGTGTCCTGGCTCTGCTCGTCGTGATCTCGGAGCGTGCGCAGGGTCTTTGATGCCCCAGCGGTCAGGTGCGGCGGTGAGAAGGCGCGTCGAGCGGCTCTGGCACAGGTGGGGCAACGATGCCGTTCGGGAGCAGTGCCGATATCAAGTCGTACGTCGAACCGACCGCACACGCTGCATTGATACTCGTAGATTGCCATCGAAGCCCCCGGCGTCGCCAATCGGACGCTCTCCCCAACTTGCAAGTCTGGCACTACGGCCAAGATTCCGTTGCCGAACAAGCGAATCCGTGGCGCTGCACCCAAACGTCAGATCGCCAGCCACCAACATCACCCGGTCAGAATGCCCCCGCCAGCGCGGAACCGATGAAGGCGGCACCGACTCCGGCCGTAACACTGATCGCAACGTTGGCGACGGCAGGGAGGAATGCCCCGTCCTCCATCAGTCGCAGCGTCTCGTAGCTGAACGTCGAATACGTGGTCAGCGTGCCGCAGAACCCCACGCCCACCAGCAGGCGAAGCGTTTCTGAGGTCGCGTACCCGGTGGCCGCGCCAGCGAGCAGCCCCAGCACCAGACTCCCGGCAACGTTGACGACGAAAGTTCCCCACGGGAACTCTCCGCCGTGGCGTGCCTGGACCACCCGGTCGACGACGTAGCGAAGCGGGGCTCCGACGGCGGCGCCGAGCAGGACCCAGAGCCAGCTCATTTTCGCAGCGCCCGTCGGGCGAAGACGGTGCCACCCCAGACCGAGGCCAACGCGGCCGACGGGGTCAGGACGAGGTAGACGAGCGCGACCGCGAGCGACCCCTCGGCGGTCAGTCGCTGCACCTCAACCGCGTAGGTCGAGAAGGTCGTGAAACCGCCGAGGACACCGGTGCCCAAGAACGGGCGCGCGAGCCGGTGAGCGAAGCGGATCTCCACGATGACGACCATGAGCACGCCGATCAGCGCGCAGCCCGAGACGTTGACGACGAATATCGCCCACGGAAAGCCACCGGTAGCCCGCGGCCACAGCAGGTCAATCCCATACCGTGCGGTGGCTCCGATCATCCCGCCGGCCGCTACTGCGCCGAGAACATCCCACGGCGGACGCCGGACGGCCTCGCCGGACCGGCCCGCCCACGACACGCGCACCAACTCCCCCTGCTGGCCGCTCAATGTCCTGGCCCAGGCCGATCCTATCGCCGGCGGACGTGCCGTCCTCGGACCAATCTCGTCGTTTCCCGGTAATTGGGTAGGGCGGCGGGGTACGCGGGTGATGTGTGGTTCCCCCAGCCACCGGCCAAGGACCACCCGTGGCGGCGCATGCCACATCACGGCATGACGCCGCACATGTCCGGGTCGTCGCTCTCGGCGCAGGCTCGCTACGCCGCTGGCACCAGGGAGAATCCTCGGATGCTGGTTCGAGCAGCGGCCGATCCGCGACGTTTACCTCATCGTCGAGGGCGGCTCGGAAGCCGCCGGCGCCTGATCGCTTCGGTCCGGCGGCATACGCGCACGTTGTCCGAGAGGCCCGGGCTCGTCGGTTAACGGCGGCGCGTGATGGCGTCGAGTTGGGCTAGGTCGTCGGCGGTCGGGGTCCACGCCGCCGCGGCGGCGTTGGCCCGTACCTGCTCTGGCGTCGTGGCGCCGGCGATGACTGAGGCGACGGTCGGCTTCGCGGCGAGCCCGCCGATGGCCACGTCCAACATGGACAGTGAGCGTTCGTGCGCGCAACGCCTTGAGCTTCTCGAGGGTGTCCCACGGCGCCTGGGCCAGGTAGTCGGTGAACATCTCACGTGAGAGCCGAGTCCCGGCCGGGACCTCGTCCCGGCGGTACTTGCCGGTGAGCAGTCCCATGGCGAGCGGGAAGTACGGCAGCAGGCCCACGCCGTACTGTTCGCAGGCCGGGATGAGGTCGGCCTCGATCCGTCGTTCGAGCAACGAGTACTCGTTCTGGGCACTGATAAACGCGGTGGTGTGACCGGTACGGGCAGTCCACGCCGCGTCGGCGACCTGCCACCCGCTGAAGTTGGACGAGCCGATGTACCGGACCTTCCCCGCCCTGACCATGTCATCCAATGTGGACAGAGTCTCCGCGATAGGAGTGGCGTCGTCTGGTTGGTGCATCTGGTAGAGGTCGATGTAGTCAGTGCCGAGGCGGCGCAACGAGGCCTCGACCGCCTTGGTGATGTACCGCCGCGATCCGCGTGCGTC
Organism: uncultured Actinomycetota bacterium; assembly: GCA_963773935.1. Taxonomy (GTDB): domain Bacteria; phylum Actinomycetota; class Actinomycetes; order Mycobacteriales; family Micromonosporaceae; genus DATBGZ01. Next base: position 11,721 of record CAVZCZ010000007.1, on the reverse strand, counting down.
CCAGTCGGGTCCATTGCTTCCGCCCATCGGGCTGCCGAACTTGGTCGCAATGACGACGTCATCGCGGCGCCCGTTCGCCCTTAACGCGGCGCCCAGGTACTCCTCCGAGGTGCCGGGCGGGCTGCCGTACGCGTCGGCCGTGTCGAAGAGCGTGATGCCGCACTCGATCGCGCAGTCGACGACGGCTGTGCTCGCGGCGGCGTCGATGCGGCGGCCGAAGTTGTTGCAACCGATGCCGACGACGGAGACCGCGAGGCCCGAGGTGCCGAGGCGGCGGTATGTCATGTCACCCATGCTCGGCAGCGTACGTCGACCGTAGATCCTCGGGGTCGACCAGGCGCCGCGCGGAGGCGTCCTGCTGAGCCAAGCGTCGGAACGCGTTCAGGATCGCCTCGCCCAGGATGGTGCCGGTGACGACTCCTTCGACCATCCGCGCCGGTTCGCGACGAGCAATCACCGTCTCGACCTCCCGGGCTGCGACGAGCTCCGCCGCGTCGGCGTACGTCTCCATCGTCTCGAGCAGGTCCTCCTGGCCGAGTGCACGGAACGCGGCGACCGCGTCCGCGGCGTGGTCGACGTCGGAGCAGTCGATGTCGACGTACCACCCGCGCCGCGCACGAACGCGACGACTTCGTCTCGGGCGGCGCGCCAGGACTCATCCTCGGGATCTCGCCGCCGTGGCCGCACCAACGACCCGTGTGCCGCGCCGAGCAGGAAGTGGCTGGGCAGGTCCGGAGCGTCGACGGCCGCCAGTACGTCCCGGGCCGCCGCCACGGACAGGCCACCCACGTCGATGAGCGCACGAATGAGGCGGAGCCGGTGCCGGTGCGCCTCGCCGTACTCGGCCTGATTTCGACCGGTCGCCGTGCCGGCCGGCAGCAGGCCCTCGCGCAGGTAGTACTTGATCGTGGGGATGCTCGTCCCGCTGCGTCGGCTCAGCTCAGCGATCCGCATGCTGACAGGCTCCCTCGTCCACTCGATGTTTCCCAATCCCCCTTGCGCTCAGCAAGGGCGATGGTGGATAGTAGCGCTATCTGTTAGCGGATAGTGCCGCTATCCATCGGGCGTCGCGACGGAGGCTGTGATGGCTAAGGTGATCAAGGGTCGGATGAGTGCCGACCTCGACGGCGACTTTGTGGTGTTCCTGATCGGCATGCGCATCAACAAGCCGTGGAAGCTGCACAAATGGCTGCCTGTGTCGCGCGCGATGGGCCCGATGCTCCGGGTGCTGTCAAAGCAGAAGCACCTCGGTTTGCTCGGGTTCACGTCGTGGGTCGGCCCGCACGGTCCACTCCTGGTCCAGTACTGGCGCAGCTTCGCCGACCTCGACCGGTTTGCCCGTGACGCGTCGCTGCCCCACCACGCCGCCTGGCGGGACTTCAACCGTCGAGTGGGTACCGACGGGGATGTGGGGGTCTGGCACGAGACCTACCAGGTCCGGGCCGGGCAGTACGAGAGCGTGTACGCGAACATGCCGATATTCGGTCTCGCCGCGGCTGGGGCACACGTACCGGTGGACCGGCGGGGCGACACCGCAGCCGAACGGATTGGCAAGCACGTACCCTCAGATTCGTGACGCACATCGACGACATCCTCCAGCGCGGCGCGGACGGCGGCCGGATCTCCGCCGAGGAGGCCCTCCTCCTCTACACCGACGCGCCGCTGCACCCTATGGGCGAGGCGGCCGACGCGATCCGCCGCCGGCGCTACCCGGACGGCATCGTCACCTATCTGATCGACCGGAACATCAACTACACGAACGTCTGCGTCACCGCGTGCAAGTTCTGTGCGTTCTACCGTGCGCCCAAGCACAGTGAGGGCTGGTCGCACCCGATGGAGGAGATCCTGCGCCGGTGCGCTGAGGCGGTCGACCTCGGCGCCACCCAGGTCATGCTCCAAGGTGGACACCACCCGGACTTCGGCGTGGAGTACTACGAGACTCTGTTCTCGACCGTGAAGGCCGCGTACCCCGATCTAGTGATCCACTCGATCGGGCCGAGCGAGATCATGCACATGGCTCGCGTGTCGAGTGTGTCCATTGAGGAGGCGGTACGGCGGATCAAGGCGGCTGGACTGGACTCGATCGCCGGCGCCGGGGCCGAGATGCTCCCGGCCAGACCCCGGCACGCCATCGCGCCGCTGAAGGAGTCGGGCGAACGATGGCTCGAGGTGATGGAGGTCGCGCACGGGCTCGGCGTCGAGTCGACCGCCACGATGATGATGGGCACCGGTGAGACCAACGCCGAACGGATCGAGCACCTGCGCATGATCCGGGACGTCCAGGATCGTACCGGCGGCTTCCGTGCCTTCATCCCGTGGACATACCAGCCCGAGAACAACCACCTGAAGGGGCGCACCCAGGCCACGTCGCTGGAGTACCTACGGCTGATCGCGGTGGCCCGGCTCTTCTTCGACAATGTCAACCACCTGCAGTCGTCCTGGCTCACTACCGGCAAGGACGTCGGTCAGCTGACCCTCCACATGGGAGTCGACGACCTCGGCTCGATCATGTTGGAGGAGAACGTCATCTCCTCGGCCGGCGCGCGGCACCGGTCCAACCTGCACGAGCTGATCTGGCTGATCCGTTCCGCCGGCCGGATTCCGGCTCAGCGCGACACCCTGTACCGCCACCTGCGCGTGCACCACACACCGGCAGACGACCCGACCGACGATCGCGTGCGTTCACACGTCTCGTCGACCGCGATGCCGTCCCGCACGCTGCCCCTCGTGTCGGCGACGTGAGCAGGGCCGCATGAGCAGGGCCGCATGAGCAGGGCCTCGTTGCGGAAGGAGCCGCACGAGGTCGCGGCGATGTTCGACGGCGTGGCCAAACGGTACGACCGGACCAACACGATTCTGTCCTTCGGCCGGGACCGGTCCTGGCGACGGGCCACCCGTTCCGCGCTTTCTCTCGGTAGCGGCGAACGGTGCCTGGATCTCGCCGCCGGCACCGGAGTGTCCACTGAGGAGCTGGCCCGATCGGGCGCGCTCGTGGTGGGGGCGGATCTGTCGCTGGGCATGCTGCGGGTCGGCCATGCGGTACGGCCGACCGTACCGCTGCTGGCGGGCGACGCCCTTGCCCTGCCCTTCGCCGACGCCGCCTTCGACGCGGTGACCGTCTCCTTTGGACTGCGCAACATCGTGGACACCACCGCCGCACTGCGGGAGATGGCGCGGGTGACCCGGCCCGGCGGCCGTCTGGTGGTGTGCGAGTTCAGCGCACCCGTCAACCCGTTGTTCCGACGCGTGTACCTGGAGTACTTGATGCGCGCCCTGCCCGCGGTGGCCCGGCGGGTCGCGTCGAACCCGGACGCGTACGTCTACCTGGCCGAGTCGATCCGCGCCTGGCCTTCGCAGACCGAACTCGCCACCGTCATCGGTGCCGCCGGGTGGTCGTCGGTGGGCTGGCAGAACCTCACCGGCGGCATCGTCACCCTCCACCGCGCCACCCGGACGGGTTGACTCCGACTCTTCCGAACAATCGTGAAGCTGGACTGCATTCTCGTTCGGAGGAATCGTCATATCCACGTCGGAAGATGCCCCGCATGGACCGGGACGGGTTGCGGCGGATGGCGGGCCGGCAGTTTGGGGTATTCACGCGTGACCAGGCGATCGCGTGCGGCTACACGCCGTACCAGATCCGGCGACGGCTGGGCGACGGCGAATGGCAACGCGTCATCGGCCAGTCATTGGCCTCAGCCGGCCTCAAGGTCACGCCGTTGATCCGAGACCGCGCCGCACAGCTGAGCCTGCCTGGCTCGGTGCTCGCCGGCCCCTCGGCAGCCAGAACGTGGCAGATGCCGGTCGCCGATGGCGGTCAGTTTCTCTACGTGGGCACCCACGGTGGATCTCGCTTGCTTGGCGTCCGGCTGCTCTTTGAGACACCTGACCCGCGCGACGTCTCAAGGTTTCAGGGGTTGCCCACCGTCAGTCGGGCTGGTGCGATCGTGGACTGTCTACGGCTCTTGCCCGAACCGGCGGCTGCGACCTTGCTGGACCGGGCCCTTCAGCAGCGCTGGATCGGCCTCGATGACCTCGCTACCCGGATCGCTTGCCGTGATCGTCGTCACGGCACGCCTCGACTGCGCCGGCTGCTCGCAGCGGTTGGGCCGGGTCAACGGTCAGTGGCGGAGCGTCGGCTGCGGCGCAATTCTCCGGAGCGGACAGATCACCGGGTGGAAAGCCAACGTGGAAATCCGCGACGCCGACGGCCTGATCGGCGTCGGCGACGTCGTCTTCGATCGGGCTCGGCTGGTTCTCGAAGTGGATGGGCTCGCCTTCCACACGACGCCCGAACAGTTCCAGCGCGATCGGGAGAGGCAGAACCGCCTGGTCGCCGCGGGTTGGACCGTGCTCCGCTTCACCTGGCGCGACCTCACCACCCGGCCCGCCTATGTGCTCGCGTCGGTCCGGCGTGTCCTGCACTCGCTTTCTTCCGAACAATCGTGAAGCTGGACTGCGCGTTCGTTCGGAGCAACCGAATCGCCGGCGGAGGAGGCGGACGCTATCCAGTGACGGGGCGGCGACCTCGACGGCAGGTTAGGTGAACCTAAGAAACTCGCGACCGCCGATGGCAGTTCTAGACTCAGCCCGGTTGCGCTTGTGAAGACTTTCACGAGCGCCCCAAAGGCGGCCGGAGGAGTCGAGGGAGGTGGCGTGGGGACTACTAGTACGGAGGCTGACGTGATCGTCGTGGGCGCCGGCCCCGGCGGTTCGGCCTGCGCGTACCACCTGGCCAGGCATGGGGCGCGGGTACTGCTCCTTGAGAAGTCCGATTTCCCGCGCGAGAAGGTCTGCGGCGACGGGCTGACCCCGCGCGCGGTCAAGCAGTTGGTCGCGATGGGGATCGACACGACCACGCCCGGCTGGACCCGCAACCGGGGACTTCGGGTCATCGGTGGCGGGATCCGGCTCGAGCTGGACTGGCCGGACCTGACTACCTTCCCCAACTACGGCCTGACCCGCACCCGGATGGATTTCGACGACCTCCTCGCCGGTGCCGCCAAGGGTCAAGGCGCGCAGCTGCACACCGGCACCACGGTCACTGGCCCGATCCTGGACGAGCGCACCGGCCGCGTGGTCGGCGTCGAGGCAATCCGAGGCCCGGAGAAGGAACCGCAGACGTACCGGGCACCGATCGTGGTCGCCGCGGACGGCGTCTCCGGAAGGTTCCCCCTCGCCCTGGGCGTCAACAAGCGCACCGACCGGCCGATCGGCGTCGCGGTGCGCCGGTACTACCGAAGCCCCAGGCACAAGGACGACTACCTGGAGTCCTGGCTCGAGCTGCGCGGCAAGAACGACGCCGACAAGCTGTTGCCGGGGTACGGCTGGATCTTCGGCATGGGCGACGGCCGGGTCAACGTCGGACTCGGCGTGCTCAATACGTCGGTGGAGTTCGGCAAGAGCAACTACCGCGAAATGCTGCTCGACTGGATGGGCGCGACCCCGGACGACTGGGGCATGAACGACGAGGCCAACGCGGACGGGCCGATCCTGGGCGCGGCGTTGCCGATGGGTTTCAACCGGGTGCCGCACTACACCCGCGGCCTGTTGCTGGTGGGTGACTCGGGCGGCATGGTCAATCCCTTCAACGGTGAGGGAATCGCCTATGCGATGGAGTCCGGTGCCCTCGCCGCAGAGGTCGCGGTACAGGCCCTCGCCGAGGCGGACGGGCAACGCCGAGAGAGGACGCTGCAGCATTACCCCGCGGAGTTGAGTGCCCGCTACGGCGGGTACTACCGACTCGGTGGGTGGTTCGTGAAGCTCATCGGCCGGCCTGAGATCATGCGCTTTGCGACGAAGCACGGCATGCCCCACCCGACCCTCATGCGGTTCGTGCTCAAACTTCTGGCGAACCTCACCGAGACCAGAGGCGGCGACGCCACGGATCGACTGATCAATGCGATGACCAGGGTGGTTCCGGCGGTCTGAGATCGCCACGGCGGCACCCGCCCGGGCATCCGCCCGTACCGTAGGAAATAGTGTGAACGGGGCCAACCGGCCCGCGATTGGAAGGACGAGGCAGGCGCCACGACCATGACGCTCTCCGCGTACGTACCCATTCTCGCGCTGTTCGCGCTCGCGGCGGCCTTCGCTCTCGGTTCCGTCGGCGTGTCCCAGATCGTCGGACCGAAAAGGGCCAACCGGGCCAAGCTCGAGGCATACGAGTGCGGCATCGAGCCGTCGCCCGAACCGATTGGCGGCGGCCGGTTCCCGGTCCGGTTCTATCTGACCGCCATGCTCTTCATCATCTTCGACATTGAGATCATCTTCCTGTACCCGTGGGCGGTCACCTTCGTCGACCTCGGCCTGTTCGGGTTCGTCGAGATGATCCTCTTCATCGCCGCTGTCTTCATCGCGTTCGCCTACGTGTGGCGGCGCGGCGGGCTCGACTGGGACTGAGGCCATGGGACTGGAAGAAAAGCTGCCGAGCGGGATCCTGCTGACCACTGTGGAGCGGGTCATCAACTGGGCCCGCAAGTCCTCCACCTGGGGCGCGACGTTCGGCCTCGCCTGTTGCGCCATCGAGATGATGGCCGCCGGCGCGCCGCACTATGACCTCGGTCGATGGGGCATGGAGGTCTTCCGGGCCTCGCCCCGGCAGGCCGACCTCATGATCGTGGCCGGCCGGGTGAGCCAGAAGATGGCCCCGGTGCTGCGCCAGATCTACGACCAGATGGCCGAGCCGAAGTGGGTGCTGTCGATGGGCGTCTGCGCGTCCAGCGGCGGCATGTTCAACAACTACGCGATCGTGCAGGGCGTGGACCACGTGGTACCGGTCGACATGTACCTGCCCGGATGTCCGCCCCGCCCCGAGATGCTCATTGACGCCATCCTCAAGCTGCGCGAGAAGATCCTGTACGAACCGCTCGGCGCCAACGGCAGGAAGATGCTCGAGGCCCGAAAAGAGCGTGGTGACGTACCGATCGTGGCGCCCGGTGCGATGCCGTCCTCCTACCGCTCCGATCCAGTCCGGAGGCGGCAGTGGGAGAAGGCGGTGCGCGAGGGCCGTGAGGAGCAGCTGCGGATCGAGAACTGGATGGCGGACGGCCGTCACCTGCAAGGGGGCGGGCGTTGGTAACCGAAGGTCCGGTACCCGCGAGCCAGCCGCCTGCCCCGGTGCCACGAGTGGTGCGCCCGCCGAGTTGCCTCCGGCGAGCCCGGCCGGCCGTGGCATGTTCGGCGGCCGGACTCCGGCGACACGTCCGGGTTCGGCGGCCTGGTTCGTCGGCGCACCGTTGTCGTTGAACGCCACGCCCGTACGGCGGCTACTTCGACGACGTCTATGACGCGCTCGCAGAAGCGTTTCCCGGCCTGGACGACGCCATCGAACGGGTGGTGGTCGACCGCGACGAGCTGACCCTCCACATTGTCCCGGAGCGCATTCTCGACGTGTGCCGGACGATGCGTGACGACGAGGCGCTGCGGTTCGAACTCTGCTCGTCAGTGTCCGCGGTGGACTATCTGGGTGCAGACGAGCGGCGGCTACATGTGGCATACCACCTGACCTCGATGACCTACCGTCGCCGGATCCGGCTGGAGGTCGCGGTCACGGCGGAGAGCCCATACGTCCCGAGCGTCACCAGCGTCTATCCCACGGCGGACTGGCAGGAGCGCGAGACCTACGACATGTTCGGCATTGTCTTTGAGGGCCACCCGAACCTCACCCGAATCCTCATGCCGGACGACTGGGAGGGCCACCCGCAGCGCAAGGACTACCCGCTCGGTGGCGTCCCGGTGGAGTACAAGGGCGCGGAGATCCCGCCGCCGGATCAGCGCAGGAGCTACCAATGACGTATGCCACCGAACGGGAAACGAGTGAAGGCAAGGTCTTCACCGTCACCGGCGGCGACTGGGACACGGTCGTTGGCGGCACCGACCCGCTGCACGACGAGCGGATCGTCGTCAACATGGGTCCGCAGCATCCGTCCACGCACGGCGTGCTGCGCCTGATCCTCGAGCTCGAGGGCGAGACGGTCATCGAGTGCCGGCTCGTGGTCGGTTACCTGCACACGGGGATCGAGAAGAACCTCGAGTACCGGACCTGGGTGCAGGGCTCCACCTTCGTGACCCGGATGGACTATCTGGCCCCGATCTTCAACGAGACGGCCTACAGCCTCGCGGTGGAGAAGCTGCTCGGCATCACCGACGACATCACCGAACGGGCCACCACGATTCGCGTCCTCATGATGGAGCTCAACCGGATCGCGTCGCACCTGGTGTGGCTCGGCACGACCGGCCTCGAGCTCGGCGCGATCTCGATGATGCTGTATGGCTTCCGGGAGCGGGAGTACATCCTGGAGATCTTCGAGATGGTCACCGGGCTACGGATGAACATGGCGTACGTCCGACCCGGCGGTGTCGCCCAGGACGTACCTCCCGAGGCCATCACGAAGATCCGTGAATTCCTCGACCTGATGCCCAAGAAACTCAAGGAGTACGAGGCCCTGCTCAGTGGTCAGCCGATCTGGATCGAGCGGACCAAGGGCGTTGCCCTGCTGGACGTCACCGGGTGCCTGTCGCTCGGCGTGACCGGCCCGGTGCTGCGCTCGGCCGGTCTCGGGTGGGACCTGCGCAAGCAGATGCCGTACTGCGGGTATGAGACGTACGAGTTCGATGTGCCAACCGCGACCACCTCCGATGTCTGGGCCCGGTACGAGGTGCGGGTGGCCGAGATGCGCGAGTCATTGAAGCTCATCGAACAGTGCCTGGACCGGCTGAAGCCCGGCCCAGTGATGGTCGCCGACAAGAAGATCGCCTGGCCGGCCCAGCTCGCTATGGGCGTGGACGGTCTGGGCAACTCGCTCGAGCACGTCGCGAAGATCATGGGTCAGTCGATGGAGTCTCTGATCCACCATTTCAAGCTCGTCACAGAGGGGTTCCGGGTCCCGGCCGGACAGGTGTACCTGCCGATCGAAGGTCCGCGCGGCGAACTCGGTGCGCACGTGGTCTCCGACGGTGGGACGCGGCCGTACCGGGTGCACTTCCGCGAGCCGAGCTTCATCAACCTGCAGGCGATCCCGGCTATGGCCGAGGGTGGCCTGATCGCCGACGTCATCGCCGGCGGCGCCTCGCTGGACCCGGTCATGGGTGGGTGTGATCGCTGATGGCTGAAATCGCCTTGGGTCTCCCGACGGTGCTGAAAGGCACCGGGGCACACTTCCCGGACGAGCTGAGGGAACGGGCGAAGGAGATCATCGCCCGGTATCCGGCCGACCGTTCCCGGTCCGCGTTGCTGCCGCTACTCCACTTAGTACAGTCGCATGAGGGGTACGTCTCCCCGGACGGGATCGGCTTCTGCGCCGAGACGCTCGGCCTCACGCGGGCCGAAGTGGGCGCGGTGGCGACCTTCTACACCATGTACAAGCGCCGCCCTACCGGCGACTGGCTGGTCAGCGTGTGCACCAACACGATGTGCGACGTGCTCGGTGGCGGTCGGGTCTACGAGATGCTCTCGGAGCACCTCGAGGTCGGCCACGATGAAACCACGGCCGACGGGAAAATCACGCTGGAGCACGCCGAATGCCTGGCCGCCTGCGACTACGGCCCGGTGATGACGGTCAACTACGAGTTCTTCGACAAGGTCGACGCCGACACGCGCTGGACGTCGTGACGAAGCTGCAGGAGGGCGAGCGGCCCGCGCCGATCCGCGGCGCCCGGCTCTGCACGCTGAAGGAGATGTCCCGGCAGCTGGCCGGCTACGCCGATGACCGGCCCGGGGCGTTGGCCGACGGTGTCGCGGGTGACGCGACCCTGCAGGGCCTCCGCCTGGCCGAGCAGCACGGCATCGGTGCCGACCTCGAACGCGACACGCCGATCGTCGCAGCCGGAGGAGTCCACCGATGACGGAGCCAACGAATATTCAGTCCACACTCTCCGCCTCCCCACCCAAGGAGGGTTCCTGTGAGCGCCGTCGAAGGCGGTGCTGGCGAAGCTCACGCCGGTGCTCACCAGGCGCTGGTCGTCACCCGACGCCTGGCAGCGCGAGACGTACGAGCGACTCGACGGCTACCGCGCGCTGCGCAAGGCGCTGGCGGTCCACCCGGACGAGCTGATCCGCTCATCAAGGACTCGGGACTGCGCGGCCGTGGCGGTGCGGGGTTCCCCACCGGCTTGAAGTGGGGCTTCATCCCACAGAACGACAATAAGCCGCACTACCTTGTGGTCAACGCGGACGAGGGTGAGCCGGGTACGTGCAAAGACCTCCCGCTGATGACCCACGACCCGCACTCGCTGATCGAGGGCGCGATCATCGCGTCGTACGCGATCCGGGCGGAGCGGGCGTACATCTACGTCCGCGGTGAGGCCGTGAACGCCGCCCGGCGGCTGCGGTACGCCGTCGATGAGGCGTACGCCGCGGGCTATCTGGGCAAGAAGATCCTGGGCAAGTCATTCGACCTCGACCTGGTCGTCCACAGTGGAGCCGGCGCGTACATCTGCGGTGAGGAGACCGCGCTGCTCGACTCGCTTGAGGGATTCCGCGGCCAGCCGCGGTTGCGCCCGCCGTTCCCGGCCACCCACGGCCTGTATGCCTGCCCCACGGTGGTCAACAACGTGGGCACGATCGCGAGCGTCCCGCCCATCGTGCTCGGCGGCTCGGACTGGTGGCGGAGCATGGGCACCGAGAAGTCATCCGGTCCGATGATCTACTCGCTCTCGGGTCGGATCGTCAATCCGGGCCAGTACGAGTGCTCGATGGGCATCACGCTCCGGGAGCTGATCGAGCTCGCCGGCGGGATGTTGCCGGGGCACGACCTGAAGTTCTGGACCCCGGGTGGGTCGTCCACACCGCTGCTCGCCGCGGAGCACCTTGACGTACCGCTGGACTTCGAGGGTGTGGCCGCGGCCGGGTCGATCCTCGGTACCACCGCGACGCAGATCTTCTCCGACCAGGACTGCCCGGTCTACGCGACGTACAAATGGATGGAGTTCTACCACCACGAGTCGTGCGGCAAGTGCACCCCGTGCCGCGAGGGCACCTACTGGATGGAGCGCATCTACCGCCGGATCCTTTCCGGCCAGGGCACACATGAGGATCTGGACACGCTGCTGGACACCTGCGACAACATTCTCGGCCGGTCGTTCTGCGCTCTCGGCGACGGTGCGACCAGCCCGGTGACCTCGTCGCTGCAGTACTTCAAGCAGGACTACCTGGACTACATCGAGGGCAGGACCGCCCCGAGGCTGTCCGCCAAGCAGCTGGCAGGAGCGCACTGACGATGTCCGAAGTGGTCAAGGCTGAGGTCCCGGCGGGCCACGTATCGCTCATTATCGACGGGATCGAGGTGACCGCGCCCAAGGGCGAGCTGCTGATCCGCACCGCGGAGCGGCTCGGCATCGAGATCCCGCGGTTCTGCGACCATCCTCTGCTCGAGCCGGCCGGCGCCTGCCGCCAATGCCTCGTTGATGTCGAGGGCCAGCGCAAGCCGGTCGCCTCGTGCACCCAGACCGTCGCGGACGGCATGGTCGTCCGCACCCAGCTCACCTCGACGGTCGCCAAGAAGGCGCAGGAGGGGATCATGGAGCTGCTGCTCGTGAACCACCCCCTCGACTGCCCCATGTGCGACAAGGGCGGCGAGTGTCCACTGCAGAACCAGGCGATGTCCAGCGGCCGCGCGGACAGCCGGTTCCACGAGGACAAGCGGGAGTACCCCAAGCCGATCAACATCTCCACCCAGGTGCTCCTCGACCGTGAGCGGTGCGTGCTCTGCCAGCGCTGCA
>CAVZCZ010000006.1:0-595235 GCA_963773935.1 uncultured Actinomycetota bacterium | reverse complement strand
CGATGTAGGCGTCCGTGTTCGCGCGCACCTTTTCTGCGGCGGTCTTGTAGTCCGCCCACGTTGCGGGCGGCTCGGTGACACCTGCCGCGGTCATGATGTCCTCGCGGTACAGGTTGCCCAAGGGGCCCGAGTCCTGCGGGATCGCCAGTACCTGGTCGTTGGAGACGACCTGCTTCCAGACCCATGGCACGTAATCGCCAGCGATGTCTGCCGCACCGTACGGCGTGAGATCGAGCAGCTCGCCGGTCTGCGCGAACGACGAGATGAACTGGTACTCGAGCTGGACCACGTCGGGACCGCCGCTACCGGCCTGCGACGCGGTGCGTACCTTTGAGTAGTGATCCAGGCCCTGGCCGACGTTCTCGACCTTGACGTGGATCGCCGGGTACTCCTTCATGAACATGTCGACCTGATCCTGAATGTCGGGCACCCAGGTCCAGAAGGTCAGTTCGGTCGGCGTGTTGAGCGCTTTTTCGCGCTCTGCTTCCGTGATCGCACCGGTGGTGCCGCCCGGGCCTGCGTCGGGCGTGCAGCCGCTGAGCGTCAATGCCGCCACGGCAGCGATCGAGGTGATCGCGAACGCGGCTTTGCGTGCTCCGTGCCTCATGATTCTTCTACTCTCTCTAGCGTTGCAGTGGAAACGGCCCCGGATTCGGGGTCGCGTTGCTCGACCAGGACTAGTGATGCAGTGGAAACGGCCCCGGATTCGGGGTCGCGTTGCTCGACCAGGACGGTGACGTCCCACGGTTCGAGAACGATCGGTGTTCCGCCGAGCCGTTGCGGCGGGTGAGCGGTGGCGGGCTCGGGCGACCAGTTGCTGATGAACCAGACGCGCCCGACGGTGCTGCTGCCCGAGGTGACCGTGACCGTGGCATCGAACCGCCATTCGCTCACGCCCGTGATCGGTACGGCCCAACGAAGAATGGATGTCGCCAGCGCGACGTCGGGCAGCGTGCCCACGTAGGTGACGCGACCGGTGCCGTGCTCGCGCGAGGTGACCGCGGGGCGGCCCGCGTAGATGCCCGAGGCGTACGTGGCCACAACGTCGGCGCCCTCAGCAACGAGCGCGTCGGCCCACCCCTCAGCCTGGCCGCCACCGAAGGTGGTGCCGTCGATGCCGACTGGAACGTCGAGCGTCGAGTACTCGTCGTACCAGACCCCCGCTGCATCGGCGAGACGCCCGGGCGCTCGCTCGGGCCGGGCCCGGGCGAGCTGGTCGCCGTAACCGGTTCGGATGCCGACCACGAGGTGCCCGCCCGCCTCCGCGTAGCGCACGAGTGCGTCGAGCATGTCGTCATCGGCGATGTAGAGCGTCGGCACGACGAGGGTCGGGAACTCGGCCACGAAGTCCGCCGCGTCGCGCTGGCGGAACTGGTCGGCGTGCACGATCCGACTCTGGACACCCGCCTCGAAGGCCGCGCGGTAGTAGCGATCGAAGATCCGCAGGTACGACGCGCGATCCGGCCCGCCCTCGGCGTCGGCGAGCGGCGGGTAGAACTCGAAGCTGTGTTTCGTGTCGACCGAGTAGAGCAGAGCGACATCGGCGTCGGGCGTGAACCCCTCGAGCTGTGGCCCGAGGTCGCGCAACCGGTGACCGAGCTCCGCGATCTCACGGTAGATGCGACCGGGTCGACCGCTGTGCGGCAGCACCCCGCCCCAGTAGGTTTCGATGCCGTAGTGCAGTGTCTGCCACTGCCAGTACTCGATCATCCGAGCGCCGCGGGCCACAAGGGCGAGGCCCGCGAGCGCGATCTGGCCCGGGTACGGCGTGTGGTGCTGCCAGTGGGACTGCCCGACGGACTGCGCGTTCGTCTCGGTGACCAGGAAGGGGGCCTGTGCTGAGCTGAACATGCGGTCGCCCTGCTCGTAGAGTGACCACACCCCGCTCGTCCACCACATCGCGCCCCGCGGCACCTCGGCCCCGATGTGGAGTGCCTCTTGCATCATGTAGTACGGGTTGCCCGCCGTGACATCGAGCCCCTGCACGAGCTTCTGGTCGTCGATCGCCGGGCGCTCGTACGAGATGCAGGTCGTCACGAACTGGCGGGGATCCGCGTACTCGCGCACGATGCGGGCCTGCCACGCGATGAAGTCGGTGACGAGCTCCGCCTGGTAACGGCGCCACTCGAGCTGGTACTGCGGCGAGTGGTTGCCATCGGGACGCGAGAGCTCGTCCCAGCTGCGAACGCGCTGCGACCAGAACGTCAGCCCCCACTCGCGGTTGAGCGTCTCGACATCCCCGTAGCGGCCTTCGAGCCAGCGCAGGAACCCGTCGAACACGCGCTGGTTGTGCAGCAGGAACGGGCCAGGCTCGTTGTCAACCTGGTAGCCGATGATCGCGGGGTGGCTGGCGTACCGCGCGACGATCGCCCGGATGACCCCCTCCGCGTACTGCCGGAACAGGGGGTGCGTGATGTCGGCCTCCTGGCGCCGTCCCCAGGGATGGCGCACCCCGGTGGCCTGTTCGCCCGCAAGGTCTGGATCCATCGCGCGCAGCCACGGGGGCACGGCATAGGTCGGGGTGCCGAGCACAACCGAGATGCCGCGGACGTGGGCACAGTCGAGCACAGGCTGCAACCAGTCGAGGTGATACACGCCCGGCTCTGGCTCCCACGTCGCCCACACAGACTCGCCCACGCGAATGACCGAGAAGGATGCCTCGACCATCAGGTCGAGGTCGCGCTCGAGGTCACCGTTTACGCGGTACTCGTCGTAGAACGCTGCTCCGAACAGGATTCGGTCGGGTAGCAGGTGCGCGTCGGCCAAGGGGCTCACTCCGGTGTGGCTGGGCTGCCGAATGTTTTCGGCAACATCGGGGCGACTGATTCCCGGGATGTTTCCGGCAACATGTCGTGGGAGACATCATGTTGCCGGTAACATCACGTTGTCAAGTCATAGTTGTGTCGGAGGGATGATGACCGAGACGCAATCGAGCGTCGAACGGCCCGCCACGATCTATGACGTGGCGCGAGCTGCCGGGGTGTCGCATGCGACAGTGAGCCGGTTGCTCAAGGGCTACGCGGGCATCCGCCCTGAAACGCGCGAGCGCGTCGCCGAGGCGATCCGCGACCTTGGCTACCGGCCCAATCTCACCGCCCGCTCGCTGACGACAGGCCGCTCGCACCGCATCGCTGCGCTCACTCATGAGATCACGCAGGTCGGTCCGAGCAAGATCCTCGAGGGTGCCAACATGGCCGCCCGCGACGCCGGCTACTTGCTCGACGTCATCACACTCGATGTGTACAAACCCGCAGCGATTCGCGAGTCGATCGACCTCGCACTGCAGTTCGACCTCGCAGGGGTGCTCGCGCTCGCGTCAACAGACGAGGTGACGAACGCGGTGAAGGCCACGACGTTCCGGGTGCCGCTCTACCTGGCCACAGGCCACGACAGATTACCAACCGACTCCACGCCCGCCGCCAATGGCCTCCTAGCCGTGATGCGTCACCTCGCAGACCTCGGTCACCGTGATGTCGTGCACATCGCCGGCCCGCGCAACTGGGTGGGGGCGCGTAACCGCACTCGCGAATACGAGGCCGCCATCGTCGAGTTGGGCCTGCACTCTCGGGGCATCATTCACGGCGATTGGTCCGCCCGCTCCGGCTATGAGGCGATCGCATCGCTGCCGGATGGACTGCCCGCGACGGCGTTTGTCGCAGCCAACGATCAGACTGCGCTCGGCGTCATCCTCGCCCTCAATGAGCGCGGCCACCGTGTACCAGACGACGTGAGCGTGACTGGAGTCGACGACACCCCGGAAGCAGCGTACTTCTCGCCGCCACTCACAACCCTTCGCCTTGATTTCACTGCCCAGGGGAGCGATGCTGTGCAGCACCTGCTAGCGCTCATCGACGGCGTAGCGCCCCCTCCACTCCCACCTCGACGCCCCGAGCTGATCGTGCGTCGGTCGACGGGCCCCGCCCGGCAGCGCTAGCCTCCGCCTTTCACGATCGTGACCGAGCATCGGTGGTGGCTGATGCACGCGGCCTGTTGATCAAGCGGTGGTTTGGTGAGTGGCTGGGTGCCCGGCGCCTGGGCCGGGTTCCTCCACTGTGGTCAGTCGTGTCGGTTAAGGGTGTTCAGGTCGGGACGGGCACGAGCCGGAGCCGGACGAACGCGTTGATGATGGCGGTGGTCCAGGGCCAGGCGCGGGCGAGGTTGAGGAAGATGCGCCGGCCGCCGCGGGTGATCCGGGCGGCGGTGTGCAGTAGCCGGTAGCGCAACGCTTTCGGCTCGGCCCGGGCCAGATCCGGTTCCCCGGCCAGGACCGTGGTTTGCAGCCAGGCGGTGAGGTCAGCGGCGACGAGGACGAGTTCCAGCCAGGCGGTGTTGATGGCCAGTTCCCGAGAGGGCAGCCGGCCCAGACCACTGTCCTTGGCGCAGCGGATGCGATCCTCGACACGGGCGTGGGCGCGGTGACGAGCCTCCAGGAAAGGGATCGGCCCACCGCCGGCTGGGGTGTTGGTGGCGAAGGTCTGGTAGCGGTAGCCATCGCGATGCTCGAACGCGTCGAGCTGCGCGCCCGGATGGGGCCGTTCCCGGCGCACGATGATTCGGATGCCGGGTGGCCACCCGGACAGGTCCAGCAGCCCGGTCAGTTCGGCCACGTCGGCGCCGTCGCGGATGCTGCCGTCGGCCTCGATCGCCGGCGTCCACGAACGGCGCACCAGGGTGGCGATCGCGGTGCGCACAGTGTCGGTGACCGGCCAGCCCACCGAGTAACCCCACCCCTGGGCTGCCAGGTAGGCGATGAGGGTGTGGGAGAAGCCGGCGCCGTCGCTGCGGACCAGGATCGGCTTACCGCGCCACGCGTCGGGGATCTGCGCCACCGCCAGGTCCAGCAGCTCGATGTGGTCGGCGGCGGTGTTCGATCCAGCACGGCCGGTGCGCAGCATCCCGGCGAGGGCTTCGTTGGTGTTGTCCAGGAACGCCAGTAGTGGGTGGAAGCCGTAGCCGCCCTTGTAGTGGCCGCTGGCGCCCTGCTTGTCTGAGTGAACGTCAACCAGGGTCGCGTCGACATCGATGACCAGCTCGGACAGGTCGCGGCCGCCCGCGCGCGCCGGCGGGACCGTCGGCGACGCGGAGCTTGATGATGTCCAGCACGAGCGACGGCACGGGGGCGAACCGCCAGATGTTCGTCCCGGCCTTCGTGCCCTGACGGATCGTCCCGTTGGACTGGCGCCGCAACAGCTCGATGCCGCGCGGCTTGAGGCTCATCACCAGGGGCGCGGTGATCTCGCCGTAGCGGCTTCCGCTACACAGCTTGGTGACGACCGGGTCGCCCCAGTTGGGATCGACCTCGTACGCGCAGGTGATCAAGGCATGGATTTCGTCGATGCTCTCCAGGCGGTCCTGGCGCTCCACGATCGTCTCGAGCATCGGCAGCCCTTCGAACGGGCTCGACCACGTCCGGATCGGCACCTGGTCCTTCTTGGTCGAGATCCGGGCCCACTTAAAGGCGGGGGCGACCACCGACGTGCGCACCTTCATGGCTGACTCGTTCGAGTAGCGGTCCCTCGCGGCGATCTCGGCCTGCCACTGCCGCGCCTGCTCCTGATCCACGTCGTCGGCCAGCAGGGCTCCGAACCAGAGAGAGTCGACGTGGTCGCGAACATACTGCCGGTAGTCCTTGAGCGTCCGAGGGCTGGGCGGCTTCGGGGATGCCTCCTTGGCCGCCAGGTACAGCGAGCACAGCTGGCTCACCGTCACGGTCGGTGCCGCTGGCGCCACCTCCTCGCCTTCTTCGCCCAGGATCCAGAGCAATCCGTAGGCGTCGAGCACCGCGCGGCTCGGCATCTCGTTGCCCGCCTCGTCCACCAGAGCCTTCAACTTGATCGCTTGGGCCCGCGCATGACAGGTGACCGTCATGGGCCGCCCGCCCCGACCACCCTCACGCCACTTCACGCGCCACGCAGTCGGAGCGTCTTTCCGATTAGGCTCGATACTGGCCACGGCATCACGTCCTCGTCCCGCCTCTCGATCGAGGCGTCAACGTCTCCCGATGCCGTCAACGTAGCCACGGTGCACCCACCAGCGCCACGACAGGTGCACGAAAAAATTCTGACCAGGCAAAACGCCTGGCCAGAACGGTGGATCTTGGTGGGCGATACTGGGTTTGAACCAGTGACCTCTTCCGTGTCAAGGAAGCGCGCTCCCACTGCGCCAATCGCCCGAGGCGGGTGCGGGAATCGAACCCGCGTACAGGGCTTTGCAGGCCCTTGCCTAAGCCACTCGGCCAACCCGCCGGAGGTCCCTTGTGGGGGCCGGCTCGGCGGTCGAGCCGCCGCAGCGAGCGGACGACGGGATTCGAACCCGCGACCCTCACCTTGGCAAGGTGATGCGCTACCAGCTGCGCTACGTCCGCATGCCTCCGGCCATACCGGCGACGGATGCAAACTCTAACCCACCCGTCGCAGGGCAGCCAAACCGGTATCTGGCGCGTCGCCCGTACGAGCTGAAGATCACCACGAGCGCCGAAACGCTCCCGGAGAGCTCATCCGCCCTCGGATCGCCTTCGGTCGTCGGCGCGGAGGGAGCGTCGGCGAGGCCGGTGCACCCACGGAGAGCGCCGCGCAGGCCGCGATCCGCGCAGCCTCGGCGCCGGTCGAGGGGATCGGCTGGCCAGTCGTGCGGTCGATGTACGCGGGAAGGAACTCGGTCTTGACCACGTAGAACCGGACAAGGTCACCCGGATCACCCCGGTGTCGTTCTGGGAGTTGATGTACCAGACGAAATTGGACATGCCGTACGCGACATATGTCTGACCGAGCCACCCGTCGCCCTGCATCACATGCGCGTGAGTCCCCATGACGATCGTGGCGCCGGCGTCCGCGAACGCGCGAGCGGCCGTGCGCTGGAGCGCGATCGGGCACGTGTTTCGCTCCTGCCCCCAATGCATGAAGACGACGACGACGTCGGCCATCGACTTCGCCGCCCGCACCGACGCGGCCGCGCGATCGATCTGCTGCTGGGTGAAGGCCAGGGCGACTCCCGGCCGGCTGTCCGTGGCCACCCAGGTCGCCGAGAGCTCGCTGATCTGCGAGAACGCGAGAAACGCGATTCGGACGCCCTTGACCGTGGTCATCCATGGCATTATGCGGCTGCCTCGTTGGAACCAGCACCCATGATCGGTACGCCAGCTGCGGACGCCGCCGCGAAGGTGTCGGCGAGCCCGACCTGGCCGTAGTCGAGGGCGTGATTGTTCGCCAGCGACACGAGGTCGAGGCCGGCGGCCTTCACTGCGTCGAACGCCGTCGCGGGCGCGCGGAAGCGGTATGTCTTCGGCTCTGGCGTACCGCGGGTTGTCACCGCGGACTCTAGGTTGATCATCGATATGTCTGCCGCCTGGAGAATCGATGACACCGGCCCGAACGCGGTGGCCGGGTTCTGCAGTAACGCCGCCGTGCGGTCCATGAAGTGGACGTCCCCGCCGAAGGCGAGGGTGATCTCCGGTGGAGCGGTGGGGGTCGGCGAGGGTGACGGTAGACGGTGAGGAGCTCGATGGCGACGGTAGCGGGGCCGGGGCACCCGAGCACGCGCTGACCAGCAATGCCATGCAGATCCATGCGAGCAGAGCCCCGGACAGCGTTCGCCGGTGCACGGAGGGCAGCGTACGTCCTCGCGCGCACTAACAAGACCCTTGTACATGTGTCGTTTGCTCGGCGTGACGCGAGCTGCTGATCATTGGCTTCCTAGGAACTCAACCGGCTACGAAGGGGCACTGGCGAGGCCTGCGCACCCGCGAAGGGAAGCCTGCTTGGCGGCGATCCGGGTGGCCTCGGCCCCGACCGACGGGATCGGCTGGCCGGTCGTACGGTCGATGTACGCCGGCAGGAACTCGGTCTTCGCCACGGTCGAACCGGTCAGGGTCACCCGGATCACGCCGGTGTCGTTGGACTGGGCGTCGTTGTACCACCAGACGAAATTGGACATCCCGTACGCGACATACGTCTGACCAAGCCATCCGTCGCCCTGCATGACGTGCGCGTGCGTCCCCACGATGATCGAGGCGCCGGCGCTCGCAAACGCGGCGGCGGCCGTGCGCTGCAGCGCGATCGGGCACTCGTTGTACTCCTGCCCCCAGTGCATGTACACCACGACGACGTCGGCCTGCGTCTTGGCGGTACGGACGGCCGCGGCGGCCCGCTCGATCTGGGCGGTGGTGATGGCCATGGCGAGCCCGGGCCGAGTGTCGGTGGCGACCCAGGTCGAGGCGAGTTCGGTGATCTGAGAGAACGCGAGGAACGCGATCCGTACCCCCTTCACCGTCGTGATCCACGGCGCGTGCGCAGTTGCCATGGTCGCGCCCGCCCCGACGACCGGCACCCCGGCAGCCGACGCGGCGCCGAGCGTGTCAGCCAGGCCGACCTGGCCGTAGTCGAGCGTGTGGTTGTTCGCCAACGAGACCACGTCGAGCCCGGCGGCCTTGACCGCGTCGAAGGCCGAGGGCGGCGCACGGAAGTGGAACTGCTTCGGCTCGGGTGTCCCTCGGGTGGTCACCGCCGTCTCCAGGTTGACCATCGACAGGTCAGCGGCCTGGAACAGCGACGACACCGGCCCGAACGCGGTGGCGGGATTGTCCAGTAAGGACAGAGTCCGCTCGGCGAAGTGCACATCGCCCCCGAAGGCGAGGGTGATCTCGGGCGGACCGGTGGGACTCGGCGTGGCCGAGGCCTCAATGGACGGTGAGAGTCCGATAGGCGACGGTTGCGGTTCCGGACTACCCGAGCAGGCGCTGACCAGCAACGTCACGCAGAACCAGACCAGAATCACCGTTCGCCGTAGGACCACGGTGGGCAGCGTACGTCCTTGCGAGTTACGAACGAGACCTGTCGGGCATGTATGTTGGCCGACGTGACGCGACGCTCCGTCGATGTGCGGCTGGACGAGATCCTCCGCACCGCCTGCGACGTCATCGCCGATCGTGGGCTCGGCAACACCCGCACCGCCGACGTGGCGCGGGCGGCCGGGGTCAGCCAGGCGTTGATGTTCTACCACTTTGAAACCAAAGAGAAGCTCCTCGCGCAGGCTTTTGCCTGGGCCGCCGAGCAGGACCTCAACCGGCTCGAGGCGATCCTGTCCGAGGACGTCCCCCCGCTGCGGAAGCTGCGAAAGATCCTGCGCTGGTATGCGCCGAGCGGCTCATCGAAGTCGTGGTCCATGTGGATCGACTGCTGGGCCGAGTCGCAGCGGGTGCCCGAGCTCGAGAAGTTGTCCCGGCGCCTCGACCTGCGCTGGAAGGAGGCCCTCGGCGAAGTGATCACGCTGGGGGTCAAGGACGGCGAGTTCGTCTGCGACGACCCGACCGCATCCGCGTGGCGCCTGATCGCGTTGATCGACGGACTGGCTGTGCAGGTCACGGTGCACCAACGGGTGCTGTCCCGCAAACAACTTCTCGAGTGGGTACGGGATGCGGCCGCCCGCGAGCTGAACATCGACCCGGCGGCCCTCGCCTAGCGTCCCCCGTTGTAAGGAAGGCGTCCCTCTCACACGGAATCCGTTTGGAGGGCGTCCTTCCTTTCATCCAGCCGTCACGGCCTTCACCGAGCCGTGGCCCGCAGCGCGGCACCCATCCCCTGCGGCGGGACGGCCTCCGGCGGCGTGCCTGCCCAGGCACCCCCGGGCGTGTAGCCGAACCGGTCGCAGAGGTCACGCAGCCGGGTCGAGTACATGTGGTCGTCCACAGTCATCGCACGGGCCGGCGAGTCGACGAACTGGGTGCCACCGCGCAGGTCCGGCTTGGTGAGCAGGGCCGAGCGCCAGGCTCGCAAGTCCACTCCACCTAGTTCCCGCAGGGTGATGTCGACCATCACGGCGCGGGCCTGGTCGTCGAAGCGCGGGAACGTCGGCCCGCCGACGTCGGCCATCCCGAGCAGGGCCAGGCCGTCATGGCTGCGACTGAAGATGTTCATGAACAGGTCGGGGTTGCCGTACCGCGTGTGGAGCTCCGGCGCCAGGAACGGCACCTGCGGCGTGTAGCCGGTCGCGGCGATGATCAGGTCGACCTGTTCCATCGTGCCGTCGGCGAACCGGACCCCGTGGGGGTAGACCTCGATCACCTCGCCGCGCGCGTGCACCCAACCCTGCGCGAGGAATGCGAGCAGGTCGTCGCTCACGGTCGGGTGGCCAGAATGTAGGTGCGGCTCGGGCAGTGGCAGCCCGAGTGCCCGGACGTCGCCTACCGCCGCGGCGATGAGCTCCCGCGGCTCGGCCGGCGGCAACGACTCGTCGCCGGGCGCAAGCACGCCGGCGAGCAGTGCATCCGTCGGTACGCCACGTACGTGTCCGGGGCCGGATCCGCCGCCCCCGCCGCACCGACAGGAAGGTCACCGCGCCAGCCCGGGCCGCGTCGCAGGCGATGTCGGCGGCCGAGGTGCCCGAGCCGACCACGAGCACCCGTCGACCGGCGACTTCCTGCGGCCTCTTGTATCGAGCCGAGTGCCACAGCTGACCCCGGAAGTGCTCTTGCCCGGGCCAGTTTGGCACGGCCGGGAACCAGGCCGTACCGGGTGCCGCGATGACGCCGGAGTAGTAGCGGAACTCGCCGTTGGTCAGGGTCACCGACCACCCGACGCCCTCGGGCTTGGCCCAGGTGACGGCGGTGCGGAAGGCGATGCGGTCGTACAGGCCGTAGAACTCGGAGTACCGACGCAGGTAGTCGCGGACCTGCCACCACTGCGGGTAGTCGGGATAGTCGGCCGGCATCGGGAAGTCCGGGAAGCCGGAGACGAACCGGGAGGTGGCCGCGGTCAACGTTTCGTAGACCGGGCTGCCGGGCCGGTCCGAGTGCCAGATCCCGCCGACGTCGCTGCCCGCCTCGAACCAGTCGAACGGCACGCCCTCCTCGGCGAGCCGCCGGCCCATCACCAGGCCGGCCGGCCCGGCGCCGATGAGGCAGTACCGACGCGTCCAGGCTGCCGGCCGGGCGAGCTGCCGCGCCTGGGGACGAAGCCGGCTCTGCGCGAGCCTGGCGTACCGAGCCGGCTTGGCCCGGCGCAAATAGAGCCCGATCACCATGCCGACCAGCACCAGTACGACGATCAGCCAGGGCAGGCCGTTCACCAACGGCGTGGAGATGCCGAGCAGGTCGTCGAAGTTGAACAGCAGGAAGGTGGCGATGGCGAACAGACCGATCGCACCGATGCCGGGCAGGATCAGCGTCTTCCAGTACCGGCCCTGTCCGCGCCGCCGGAAGAACGCCACGATCGCGACCGCGGCGAGCGCCTGCAGGGTGACGATGCCGAGGGTGGCCAGGCCAAGCGCGCCCTGGCCGAGCACCAACAACGGGTCGAGCTGGAACGCGATCGCGATCGCGATCAACAGGCCGGCGCCGCCGGAGACAAGCAGGCTGGCCCGGAACGGGCTGCGGTGCCGCGGGTGCAGGTGGCCCAGCTTCGGGCTGAGCACCCGGTCGCGCCCGAGCACGAACAGGTACCGGCTCGCCGCGTTGTGGAAGGCGAGGATGCCGGCGAACGAGGCCCCGAGGAACAGCAGCGCGCAGACCGTCTGCAGGGTCTCGCCGGCGACCGCCGTGATGTCGTTGAAGATGAGCTCACCGGGGTTGGCGGTGGCCTGGGCGACGAGCTGATCGGCCCCGATCGATCCGACGATGAGCCAGATGCTCAACACGTAGAACGCGCCCATCGCGACCACGGCGATGTAAGTGGCCCGCGGCACGGTCCGCTCCGGCTCGTCGGTCTCCTCGCTGTACAGAGCGGCGGTGTCGACGCCGACGAAGCAGGTCAGCGCGATCGCGATAGCCAGACCCGGCGAACCGGAGAGCATTGCCTCCGGGCTGAACGACGCGAGCGGTAACGCGTCGAACCCCTTCGATGTAAAGATGGCCACGTCGTACATGAGCAGGGCCAGAAACCCGAGCACCATGATGGTCCCGATGAGCTTGGCCGAGACGTGCACCGAGCGGTATCCGACGAATCCGACCAGGACCAGCAGCGGCACCGTCCCCCAGATCCAGCTGACGTCCGCGCCGAGCTCCGCGGCGATGATGTGCACGAAGTAGCCGCTGGCGCCGGCGATGCCGGCGAGGTTGACCGTGTATGCCGCGACGGCAAGCAGCGCCGCCCCGATGCCGACCGGCCGGCCGATGCCTTGAGCAATGTAGGTGTAGAAGGCGCCCGTGTTGAGGACACGCCGGCTGATCGCGGCATACCCAACAGCGAAACAGATCAATATGACGGTGACCACCGCGAACGCCGCCGGCAGGCCGGCTCCGTTGCCGTTCTTGAACCCCAGCGGTACCGCGCCCAGTAACGACGTCACGGGCGATGCGGCCGACACCACCAGGAAGAACACCCAGGTGGTACTCAACCGGCCACGTCGACCCGACTCCCGTGTGGTCCGGGGTCGAGTGTTCTGACCGAGCGCGGACATCCTCGGCTTCCCCCTTCCGCGACGTGACGTGCGAGCGAACGAGTCGGTGGCGTCAGGACGCCGTTTACGGACCCTATGGGTAAGGAGTCTGGGGTGGACTCCTCCGTACGGCCGAGCATGTCGTGGCGCTCATTCGGCAGCGGCCGTGACAGGTCACGACCCGTATGGAGGGGGCCGTTCATGGCCACAATCCGTATGGAGGGGGCCCTTCCTTTCACCGGAGCAGTCGATCTTGCTGCGAGGACGGGGGCGTGCCAGGGCTGGACGTTGACGCTGCTTTGTGTCCAACTACGTGGATGCGGCCACCGGCGCACGACATGATTCCGGTGGAGACAATCGCAGGAGGTCGATATGGCACTGGTTCGTCGTACGGTCACGCTCGGTCGAGCTCAGGTCACCGGGATTCCGCAACAGGCAGCCGGCGGGGCGCCTACACCCGCGCCGGTGGTTGCCGGGCAGGAGATGGCGGCTGCTGTGCCCTCGCGCCCGGCTCGTGGCTGGGCAACCATGGCAGCGCTCGGTCTGGCTGGCGTCGGTGCGGTCGGTGCCTGGAACATCAACGTGATGATGGCGCCGTCAGCTTTCCAGATCGGCGACACGTTCTCCACCTTTGGCGCCCTGTTCGTCTTCTCCGCGGCGGTGGAACGGGTGCTCGAGCCGTTCTCTCGGTGGATGCCCGGCCGCAAGGACCAGGACCTGTACGAGCGGGCCGTGGCCGACCTCGAGAACGGTGTGCCCGGGGCGATGCAGGCAGCGGCGCACTACAAGGCGGCCGTCGACTCGGCCCGTGCGTCCCGCGGCGTCCTCATGTGGGGGATCGCCACCTTCCTCGCCACGCTGCTCTCCGCGGCGGCCGGGTTCTATCTGCTCCGGATGCTGGCGATTGACCCGGGTTGGGACGGCATCGCCCCCTGGGCCGACGCCCTGGTAACCGGCCTCGTGGTCGGCAGCGGCACGAAGCCGTTGCACGACGTGTTCGCCGGCTTCGAGCGTCGGTCGACCCTCGGTCAGACCCCGCTCTAGCTGCCATAGTCACTGTGCACCGCGCCGTGTGACGGAGCGCGTACTCACGTCTGCGGCCGTACACAGTGATCTTCTGCCAAGGTCACCGTGCAGCACTTGCCGTACGGCTAAGCGCGTCCGGCGGTCCAACCGCTGCACGGCGATCTTGGCAGCCAACCCGCGCTAGCCCGAGGCGGCCAGCCCCTAAGCGGAGCGGTCAGGCGGAGGCCCGGACGACGAGGTGGGTGTCGAGGATGACCAGTGGGGCGGGGATCGGCTCACCCCGGATGTGCGCGACGAGCAGCCGCGCCATCTCCCGGCCCATCGCCTCCACCGGCTGGTGCACCGTGGTCAGCGCGGGTTCGGTCTGCCGGGCGAGCACCGAGTCCTCGAAGCCGACGACTGCGACATCAGTCGGGATCCTTCGGCCGTACTCGCGCAGGGTCCGCATGGCACCGACCGCCATCAGGTCGGAGGCGCAGAAGACCGCGTCCAGGCTCGGGTGCCGGTCGAGCAGGGTGCGCATCGCGTGCGCGCCGCTGGCTTCGGAGAAGTCGCCATAGGCGATGGCCGATTCATCGACGGACTTAACGGCATCGGCCATCGCGAGGCGGTAGCCAGCCAGACGGCTCTGGCCCACGCCCATGTCCTGCGGGCCAGCGATCGCGGCGACCTGGGTAGCACCCTGTTTGAGCAGATGCGCCACGGCGGCCCGCGCGCCGCCCTCGTTGTCGGCGTCCACACAGCTCATCTGATCCCCGACGATCTTCACCTTGCCACCGGGCTGGCCACAGACGACCACGGGCAGCCCACGTTGGGCCAGCAGCGTCGGCAGCCGGTCCTCACCGTGCAGCGACATCAACAGGACACCGTCCACGTGCTGCGGGGTCAGGTGATGCTCCACCCGGTCGCGCTCGTTCTTCGACTGCGCCATCGCGAGCCACAGCTGCAGCGGCGTCTCCAGCAGCATCGAGTTGATCCCACGGATGATCCCGGCGAAGAACGGCTCCCCGAAAACCCGCTCCTCGGACTCGGACACGACGAGCGCCACGGAGTCGGTCCGTTGCGTCACCAGGGCGCGGGCGGCCCGGTTGGGGACGTAGCCCAGCTCATCGATAGCACGCTGCACCGCAGCCCGCGCCGTCGCCGACACCTGCGGAGAGCCGTTGACCACCCGCGACACCGTGCCGCGGCCTACGCCTGCCCGGGCCGCGACCTCATCGAGCGTGGGCCGACCCGCCGAACGGGCGCGCTGGCTCGCCACAGTCGTTCTCCCCTGTTCGCCATCGGCTGTTGCCATACCGATTACCTGTGACCGTACCGTCTGAGCTCGCGACTGCGGGGCTCGCTGGCGCTCGCCCCTCGCGATTCGCGGTAGCTGGCATCAGTTTCGCAACTGCTGGCATCAGTTTCGCAACTGATTGTGCCGGTCAGGCTTCCACGGGCATGCGCTGAGGTGGCGGCTCGGGCAGAGCGTGTCGCGCGATGACCGACGAATACCAGTGGGCGCTGGCCTTGGGAATACGCCGCTGATCGTGGTAGTCCACATAGAACAGTCCGAATCGACGGGTATATCCCCACGCCCACTCGAAGTTGTCTAATAGCGACCATGCAAAATACCCCCGTAACGGTACGCCTGCGGATATCGCCTCCTGACAGGCACGCAGATGAGCATCGAGGAACTCGCACCGATCAGTGTCGTTGACCGATCCGTCGGCGGCCACTACGTCGTGGAAGGCCGCTCCGTTCTCGGTGACGTAGAGCGGCACCGCCGGGTAGTCGCGGGCGACCCGCTGCAGGACCTCGGACAGACCTGGGGCGTCGATCTCCCAGTCCATCGCCGTCACCGGAATCCCACGGGAGATGAACCGCACGGCCTCACTGCCCACATTGGCTCCGTCCGGCGCCGGGCCGCGCCAGTCGACGGTGCCGTCCGGGCCGGGCTCCGGCGCGGCCAGGACGTGCCGGCTGTAGTAGTTGATGCCGAGCATCGACAGTGGACGGGAGATGACCTCGAGGTCACCGGGCTGCACGTGCCCGAAATCAGTCACCGGGGCGAGGTCGGCGATTACATCCTTGGGGTACGAACCGAGCAGCACCGGGTCGAGGAACAGCCGGTTGCCCAGGCCGTCGATTCGACGCACGGCCTCCTGGTCCTCCAGCCGCGCGGATGCCGCCGAGACCGCGTATAGGTTGAGGGTGATGGCGATCTGAGTGTCCTGACGCTGCGCACGCATCGCGTCCACGGCGAGACCATGTCCGAGCAGCAGGTGATGCGCTGCCCTAATCGCGGCCGCGGGTTCGCGACGTCCCGGCGCGTGATGGCCGGAGCCGTATCCCAGGAAGGACGAGCACCACGGTTCGTTGAGCGTGGTGAAATGACGCACGCGATCTCCTAGCGCGCCATGTACCAACGCCGCGTACTCCGCGAAGCGGGCCGCCGTGTCACGGTCCGGCCAGCCACCCGCGTCCTCGATCGGCTGCGGCAGGTCCCAGTGGTAGAGCGTCAGCCAGGGCTCGATGCCGTGCCCGAGCAGCTCGTCGACCAGCCGACGGTAGAAGTCCAGACCGGCCGGGTTGGCCGGGCCGGAGCCGGCGGGCTGCACCCGCGACCAGGAGACCGAGAACCGGTACGCCCCAAGGCCCATGCGCTTCATCAGAGCCACGTCGTCGCGGTAGCGGTGGTAGTGGTCGACCGCGACGTGCCCGGTGTGTCCGCCAACGACGGCGCCGGGACGCTCACTGAACGTGTCCCAAATGGACGGTGTCCGACCGTCGGTCGCGGTGGCCCCCTCGATCTGGTATGCCGCCGTGGCAGCGCCCCAGAGGAAGCCTTCCGGGAACCGGCGCCCCCCGTTGAGTTGTGGCGCCGGGTCAACGTCCCCGTCGACCACTCGAACGTCGGTTGGCTGAGAACTGTTCACGCCTTGACCGCACCTTCCATGATGCCGCTGATGATCTGGCGACCGAACACAAGGAACACGAGCACGAGCGGCAGCGTCCCGATGGCCGTTGCCGCGAACACCATTGAGTAGTCGGTATAGAAGCCATACGAGATGTATCCGAGGGACACCTGCAGGGTCGGGTTGTCTGGCGTCAACACAGCTCGTGGCCAGAGGAAGTCGTTCCACTGCATCATGAAGGTGAGCAGTGCCAGCACGCCGGCGGCCGGCGCTACCGCCGGCACCACGACGCTCCAGAACGTACGCAGCGTCGAGCATCCGTCCACGCGCGCGGCCTCGATGAGCTCATCCGGCACCGCGCTGGTGACGTACTGGCGCATCATGAACACGCCGAACGCGCTGGTGAGGAACGGGATCGTGACGGCCCACAGAGTGTCGAACCAGTCGAGATCGACGATCATCCCCCACAGTGGAATGAGTCCGAGCTGGGTCGGCACCATCATCGTGATCAGTACCGTGAGCAGGAGCGCGTTGCGACCCTTGAACCTCAGCTTGGCGAACGCGAACCCGGCCAGTGCCGAAGTGATGACCACGCTAACGGTCACTGTCCCCGCGACGATGAACGAGTTGATCATGCCCTGATAGAAGTTGACCTCAGGTTTGTCCAACACCCGGCCGAAGTTCTCCCAGAACGATCCGCCGAACGTGACCGGCGGGGTCGTCTCGTTGATGGCGTCCGCGCTTCGGGTTGCGATGACGACCAGGTAGTAGAACGGGTACACCGACAACAGGCCGGCCATGATGAGCGCGATGTAGGTCAGTGGGCTGACGCGCCGCAGGTGGGACTTGGTTGCCACGCGAGTCCTCATTTCGTTGACCGCCGCACCAGCAGGTAGTTACCCAGACGAGGCCAGAAGGATCAGCACGAACAGCGACCAGGAGATGGCGGCGCCGTAGCCGGCATTCTGGGTGAGTTCGATCGAGTTCTCATACATGTACATCGTCAGCGTCTGCACCTCCCGCAGGTCGCCGCCACGGACGGTGAAGCCGTTCGTGAAGATCAACGGCTCGGTGAACAACTGCAGACCACCCACAATGGACACGACGGTCACGAACAGGAACGTCGGCCGCAGCATCGGGAACGTCACCGACCAGAACTGCCGCCAGAGGTTTGCGCCGTCGATCGCGGCCGACTCGTACAGGTCCCGTGGGATGGCCTGCATCCCGGCCAGCAGAATCAAAGCGTTGTAGCCCGTCCAGCGCCAGTCGACCATCGAGGCGACAGCCGTCCAATGTGCCCAGACGGGACCGTGCCAGTTGACCCGCTCGAGCCCGAACTGCTCGAGGACCCAGTTGATGACGCCGAAGTCCCGCTGGTACAGCGTGCCGAAGATGATGCCGACCGCGGCGACCGAGGTGGCGTTCGGGATGAGAATCGCCATCCGGAAGAACGTCCGTGCCCGTAGCGGCCGGTTGAGCATGTTGGCGAGCAGCAACGCGAGCAGGATCTGCGGGATCGTGGCGAGCAGAAAGACGCCGATCGTGTTGGTCAGCGCGTTCCAGTAGTAGTCGTCGCCGAACATCTTGATGTAGTTGTCCAAGCCGACGAACGTGTGACCCTCGGTCCGTTCGTTGACCAGATCCCAGTCCATAAAGGACATATACAGGGTCTTGAACATCGGGTACGCGCCGAAGATCCCGAAGATGATGAAGAACGGGCGCGACGTACAGATAGGGCGAGATCTTCAGATCGAACCCACCGAGCCGGAATCCGGTGCGACGCCGGGGCGGTTTTGGTGGACCGGCGGGCGCCTTCGGCGCCGGTGGCGCCGTTGTCGTCGACAGGCTCATGGGTTCGGGTCCTCACCGTCGGGCTGCGTGGGCAGGCGCTGACGCACCGGGGTGGTGGGGGCTGGTGGCGCCCGGGGTTCCGAACGCCACCGTCCCCTTGCGTTGCGGCTTCGGGCTCGTTGGAGCCCGCAGCGCTGGTTAGTAGGCGCCCTGGATCGGGACGTCCTTGAGGAACTGCTGCCATGCTTCCGGTTCAGTGATCTTGCCCTGTTCCAGGGCCTGCAATGCTGGCTCCATCGCCTTCTCCTTGACCGCGGCGTGCTTCGGGCCCAGGATGAGCGGCTTGATGCCGGCGACGCTGCCACCGAAGATCTTGCCGGTGGGGGCGTTGTTGAAGTAGGCGTTCTGGTAGCTCTGGAACTGCGGGTTCTGCAGCGCGGTCAGGTTGGTCGGCAGTGGACCCTTTGCCACGAACGCGGCCACCTGGCCCTCGGCGCTGGTCAGGAACTTGGCCAGGTCCGCGGCTTGGGTCGGGTACTTGCTCTGGGTCGGGACGGCCAGCCACGAGCCACCCCAGTTGCCGCCGCCGCCAGGAACCGCAGCGACGTCCCACTTGCCGCTGTTCTCGGCGCCCGAGTTGTTCTGCACAATGCCGGTCATCCAGGACGGGCAGAATGTAGCCGCGAAGGTGCCGTTCTTGAAGCCGTTGTTCCACTCCGTCGACCACGTGGCCGTCTTCGCGGTGGCGTTCGCGTTGATCAGCTTGACCGCGGTCTCCCACGCCTGCTTCACCGCCGGGCTGTTGGCGGCGACCAGGTTCTCTGGCTTGGCGTCACCCTTGTAGAGCTGGTTGTCCGCGCTGTAGAAGTTCTCGCCGCCGACCTGGAAAACCACTGCGCTCGCCGCGGTGGTCACCGAGTCGAGCATGCCCTTGCCAGTTGCCGTGCGGTACTTCTGCGCGGTCGAGATGAACTGATCCCATGTCGGCCAGAGCGCGGACACCGCGTCCCGATCGGCGGGAAGTCCGGCTGCCTGGAACAGGTCCCGGCGGTAGCACACCGCGAGCGAGCCAACGTCAGTCGGCAGCCCGATGAGACGCCCGTCAGGGGCCTTGCCGAGCTCGTACTTCCAGGGCAGGTACTGAGAGCTCAGGTCGCCGACGAGTGGGTTCAGGTCCACCCAGTTGCCTGGGTTGATCTTGAACTCGTTGATGATGCCCTCTTCCAACGCGACGACGTCGCCGGCGCCCTTGCCAGTGGCGATATAGCGCACCAGTTTGGGCCGGTAGTCGCCGAGCTGCTCGGTGTTGCGAAGCACGACCTTGATCCCGGTCTTCGCTTCATACTGCTTGGCGAGCTCCTCGTAGCCGAACTGCGCCGAACGTGTCGACCGTCAGCTCTGTGGGCTTCGCCCCAGGCTCTGCATCCTTGCCGCACGCGGCGGCCGCGCCAAGCGCGACTGTCGCGACGAGAGCCACCGCTGCCACGCGGCGCAGGCGGTGCTTCGTAACGCTCATCCCGGACCCCTCTCAGGTCGTGATGTTGTGTATGAAAGGTGAGGCCTCGCAACGCCAGAGGCAACCGGTGGGGTACACACCGTCGCGTCTGACCTGTGCAAACACCACACCCAGCCGTCCGTATGTGGCGGGGGCCACACGTTGGCGGGAGCGCTCCCATAGGAAAGCGCCCAGAGCGCGATCGTGTCAATGGGCGCGTGGGAGCGTTCCCAATTCGTTACCGAAGGATGTCCGGGGGACGCACTCAGAGCAGCGGACTACCTGCGCTCACCGGTGAGTGGGACCTAAACGGACGGGTCAGGCCATCCGGCGCAGCAAGGTGGTCACCAGTTCCGGGACGAAGTATTCGACGTCGTGTCCGCGGCCAAGCCACGCTCGCAAATCGTCATGCTCGGGGTCGGCCGGGTCGTCCAGAGCCCGTACCAGCCGGCGGTACCCGTACACGCCACCGACGTCCTCCGGGGGGCAGGCCCGCTCCCCTTCGAGGCACACCGGGTAACGCTCGTCCGGGTCGGCCGGCCAGATCGCCTCCGCCTGAACCGTGTGCTCCCACCAGTCCCCGTAGTCGTACGTGTACCGGAACCGATCGCCGACCCGCACCACGGCGTCGAGCCGGGTGTCGAGTTCGTCGCGCAGGTTCAGTTCGTCGAGCGGATCCGGCTCCCCGTACTGGATCCCGCCGATGTCGAACGAGTGCAGGTGGTAGTCCCACCAGCCCATGGCGTGCTGAATGACACGGTGGACCCGGTCGAGGGTGTAGCCACCGGGGACGAGTACCCGGCGCCACACCTCGGGGCTGACCCCTACAAGAGTGATCCTGAGCTGGAAGACCTGTCGCGGCACGCCCTCATTCTTGACGCGTACCGAGGCGGCTCGCACGCTTAAGGCGTGATCTGTCCTGCTTGCCGGAACCAGCAACACGAAAAGTGCCCCGGTCGGTCCTGGTGCGACTGCCAACATCGACCACCCGCGCCGACCGAACCAGCCACCGGCCCCGCCGGCGAATAGGCCGCACCGCTTCACGCGCCCGCCGGTGTCACTTGTTGATCGCAGGTTCCCGCCGCGCTTTGCTGATCGCTGTCCCCGCCACGCCGACGGCGCGCCGTCGGAATGGTTCACGGTGACCAACTGTCAAGGTCACTGTGTACGGCCGCCGGAGGGGGAGCGCTCCCCCGCGTCAGACGGGGTGCACAGCGATGTTGTTCGGTCGGCGGTGGTCGTGGTGCGCTCCGTGGGGCGGAGACGGGCGGCGCCGGTGGCGAGTGGTGTCGATCCGGACCACCGACGGCGGGGCGAGTGGTTCGATGAGCCAATGCCGACCGTGAACCGGCTCTGGCCCGACCCGGCGCTCCTCGACGATGACGGGCTCTTCGACGCGTACGGACTGAGCCGAGCGGGTCCGTGGCTCCGAGTCAACTTTGTGTCCAGTCTGGACGGTGCCGTCGAGTCCGATGGCTACTCGCGGGGGCTCTCGAACTCTGTCGACCAACGGGTGTTCGCGCTGCTCCGGGTGCATACCGACGCGGTGATGGTGGGCGCGGGGACGCTGCGGCACGAGGGGTACGGCCCGGCCCGGACCGCCCCCGAGCACATGGCGCGGCGGCAGGCGGCCGGCCTCGCCGAGCACCCGACATTGGTGATCGTCTCCGCCGCCCTGAATCTCGACCCGTCCCGCCGGGTGTTCGCTGAGGCGCCGGTACGGCCGATTGTGATCGCCCACGCCGCTGCTCCGGAGGACCGCCGGGACGCGCTCGCCCCCGTCGCCGACGTGATCACCTGCGGCGAGTCAGTGGTGGACCTGTCGGTGGCCCTGGCTGAGTTGGCTCGCCGCGGTCTGGCTCAGGTGCTCTGCGAGGGCGGCCCGCACCTGTTCGGCAGCCTGCTCGCCGCGGACGAGGTCGACGAGCTGTGCCTGACCGTGTCCCCGCTGCTCACCGGCGCCGGCGCGGGCCGGATCGTCGCCGGCCCAGCCCGCCCGGAGCCGTTAGGCATGCGGCTGGCGCACCTCATCGAGTCCGACGGCACGCTGCTCACCCGCTACACCCGTACCTGATCACCGCGAGCCGTCATGATCGGAGGTTCGGGAGTTCTGCCGCCCCCAGAGGGGCCGTAACTTTCCCGGACCTCTGATCTTGACGGGACAGGGGGCGGAATGTCCTATGTGCCCTGACTCGCGCGAGCGGCCGGCGTCCCGCAGGTTGTCGGTTGGGTGGGGCAGGATGCGGGCATGGACCAGGGGGGCAACACCGCGGAGGGGCAGGCGGTCGGGCGGGTGCTGGGCACCCTCGACGCGACGCCACTGCAGTTCTGGGTGGCCGTGCAGCCGGGGGCGTACCTGCAGCTCGACGACGTCGTGGTGACCACCCGGGTGCTGCCGAACGGCGAACCTGTGACCGTCGCCGGCGTGGTGACCCAGGTGCGGGCCAGGCACGAGGGGGCGACCTTCGACTCGGACGTGTTCGCCATCGCCGACGGCACGCTGCCGGCGCAGGTGCAGGAGGCCGCCGAGATCACCACGACCCGGGTGGAGCCGGAGATCTACGTGCCGCCGGAGCCGGGTGCGCCGGTCCGTCGGGCGAGCGGCCCGGAACGCGACGGTGCGCTCTACTTCGATCAGATGCAGCGCCGGATCCCGATCGGCTTCGGACGAGATGGCGAGCCGCTCTACGTCAACGCGGAGTTCCTTGACGGCACCCGGGGCGCACACGTGTCGATCTCCGGTATCTCCGGCGTGGCCACGAAGACGAGCTTCGCTACCTGGCTGCTCTACTCGGTATTCCGATCCGGAGTCTTGGGCGGAGCCGGCGACACCACGAATACCCGTGCGCTCATCTTCAACGTCAAGGGTGAGGACCTGCTCGTTCTCGATCATCCGAACACCCAGCTGGACGCGGACGGTCGGGCAAAGTACGCCCGCCTCGGCCTGGACGCCGCCCCCTTCCCGGATGTGTGTGTCTACGCGCCGCCGCGGGCCGGCGACCGTAGCGGCGCACCCGACGTGGCGAGCCGACTGACCGGAGTGGACGCCTTCTACTGGACGGTGGCCGAGTTCTGCTCGGACCGGCTACTCCCGTTCGTCTTCGCCGATGCCGACGACGACCGGCAGCAGTACACGATGGTGGTGCACGCGGTCGCCGCCTACCTGCACAAACACGCGCAGCCAGCCGACGGCGGGGTCGTCCTCGATGGACGGAGGATCAACTCGTACCCGGACCTGGTCGACTTGATCGCGGAGCGTCTGTCCGATGAGGACACTCGCGGCGAGTGGGCCGGTTCGGCGGTCGGCCTCGGTACGGTCAACGCATTCCTGCGGCGGCTCATCGGAAGTCAGCGGGATCTGGCCCGGCTCATCCGGGGAGATCTCCCCACGGAGAGAAGGCACGGCGTCAACACCGCCGAGAGCGCTCAGGTCACCGTGGTCGACCTGCACAACCTGCCGGACCGCGCGCAGCGGTTCGTCGTGGGCGTCATCCTCAAGACCGAGTTCGAACGCAAGGAGAGGGCGGGTACGGCCAAGCCTCTGCTGTTCGTGGTGCTCGATGAGCTCAACAAGTACGCCCCGCGCGACGGCAGCTCACCGATCAAGGATGTGCTCCTCGACATCGCCGAACGGGGCCGGTCGCTGGGTGTGGTGTTGATCGGCGCGCAGCAGACCGCCAGTGAGGTAGAGCGGCGGATCCTGGTCAACTCGGCCATCAAGGTGGTCGGACGGCTGGACGCGGCCGAGGTGTCGCGGCCCGAGTACGGCTTCCTGCCGCCGGCGCAACAGAAGCGCGCCCTGATCGCCAAGCCCGGCACCATGTTCATCAATCAGCCCGACATCCCGGTGCCGCTGGTGGTGGAGTTCCCGTTCCCGGCCTGGGCGACCCGACCATCCGAGGCGGGGCCGACGCCAAGCGCCACCATGCGCTCCATGGTGCAGGGCACCGATCCGTTCGCGGTGGTGGGCGCGGCCCGTAGCAAGACGGTCGCCGACGACGACATCCCGTTCTAGGGGGAACGGTGAAGCTTCTGCACACCTCGGACTGGCATCTCGGGAAGGTCCTCAAGGGACAGTCCCGTGTGGATGAACAGCTGGCGGTGCTCAAGGACATCGTCGACATCGCCGAGGCGGAGAAGCCTGATCTGGTCATCGTCGCGGGCGACCTGCACGACACCGTGGCACCCAACGCCGAGACCGAGAAGATCGCGGTACGGGCACTAAGCGCCTTGCGCCGCCACGCCGCCGCGGTGGTGGTGGTGGCCGGCAATCATGACCACGGACCACGCCTGGACGCCCTTCGCACCTGGGCCGACGAGGCCGGCATCACGCTGCGGGGCACGATCGCCAAGGCCGAGGATCACCTGATCACCGGCGTCACCCCGGGCGGCGAGGCGTGGCGTTTGGCCGCGCTGCCGTTCGTCTCCCAGCGGTACGCGGTGCGAGCGTCGGAGATGTTCGACCTCAGCGCCGCAGAGGCCTCGGCGACCTACGCCGACCACGTGGCGCGGCTGCTGGCGGCGCTGACGACGGGGTTCGACGACGGTACCGAGACGGTGAACCTGGTGACCGCGCACCTGACCGTGGTCGGGGCGAAGGCCGGCGGCGGCGAGCGTGACGCGCACACGATCGAGGCCTACTCGGTGCCCGCGAGCGTCTTTCCGCGGTCCGTCCACTATGTAGCGCTGGGACACCTGCACAGACGTCAGCAGGTGCCCGGGCCGTGCCCGGTACATTACTGCGGCTCGCCGCTCGCCATCGACTTCGGCGAGGAGGAGAACCGGCCATCGGTATCCATTGTGGAACTGTCGGCCCGGAAAGCCCCGAAGGTTAGCGCGAAGCCGGTCGCCTCGGCCGTCCCGCTGCGGACCGTACGGGGAACTCTGGCGCAGCTGGCCGAGCTCAGCGTCGACCCAGCCGCGTGGCTGCGGGTCATCGTGGCGGAGCGGCCACGGGCGGGTCTGCGCGAGGAGGTGCAGGAGCTGCTGCCGCGGGCGCTGGAAGTACGGGTCGACCCGCAGTCGCTGCCGGAGCTGGATGCCCCGAGCCGGCCAGCCAACGCGGCCGCGCGCTCGCCCCGCGAGCTGTTCGCGGAGTACCTCGCGTCCCGCGGCAGCGCCGACGAGGCGGTCGGCGAACTGTTCAACCAGCTCTACGACGAGGTCGTGACCGCATGAGACCGCTGCGTCTGGACCTGCACGGATTCACGGTGTTCCGGGAACCGACCACAGTGGACTTCACCGATGCGGACTTCTTCGCACTGGTCGGTCCCACCGGCTCGGGTAAGTCCACAGTGCTGGATGCGATCTGCTTTGCGCTGTACGGCACCGTGCCCCGCTGGGGAGACCGGCGCCGGATCGAAAACGCGCTGGCACCTTCCGCGGCAGAGGCCAAGGTGCGGCTGGTGTTCGAGGCGTCAGGGGTCAGGTTCGTCGCGACGCGGGTGGTCCGCCGCGACGGCAAGGGGAAGGTCGCCACTGCCCACGCCGGGCTGGAGCAGCTGCCAGCCGAGTTTGACCTGCGCCTGTTCGACGCGACACCGGCCCAGCGGCTGCATTCAAACGGAGCACAGCGTTCGGACGCAAACGGAGCCCAGCGCGGCGACACTCTCGGCACCGTGCTGGCCGGCACATGGTCGGAGATGGAGGGCGCCGTACTGGATGCGGTCGGCCTTCCGTACGAGCAGTTCACCAGCTGCGTGGTGCTGCCCCAGGGTGAGTTCGCCCGGTTCCTGCACGCCAAGCCTGCCGAGCGGCAGGAGATCCTGGTCAACCTGCTCGGCCTGCACGTCTACCAGAAGGTCGGCGAGCGTGCCGGCATCCGGCAGCGGGAGGCCGACGCCCGGGTCGCGGCCACCCGCCACTTGCTCGGCGACCTGACCGACACCGACGACGCCGCGCTCGCCTCGGCCGAACGGGGGGTCGCGACGGCCGTCGAGTTGGGTGCCGCGATCGAGACGGAGCTACCCGCGTTGAACGAGGCGCGGACCGCTGGTGAGAGCGCCGCCAGCGAGTTGAGCCGCGTCGAGCAGGAGCTTGCCGCGCTCGCGGTAGTACGGCCGCCGGCGGCCCTGGCCAGCCTCGGCGACGAGGTGGCAGCCGCCCGCGATGCCGCCGCGAGGGCCCAGGCCGACGTGCATGGGGCTGAGGATCGCGAGGAGAAGGCGAGGGCCGAGCTCGCGGCGGCCGGAGACCGTACCGCACTCACCCGACTCGTCGACGCCCATGCCGAGCGGGTCCGCCACGAGCGGCGGGTCGCCGAGCTGGCGGCGGCGGTGGCGCGGGCGACCACCGAGCACGAGACCGTCGCCGCGAAGCTCGCCATCGCACAGGCCACTGTGGACAAGGCAGCAGCAGTGGTGCTCGTAGCACAGGCCGGCGTGGAGACCGCGCAGACCGCCGACCGGGCCGCCACGCTGCGGGTGCACCTGGTCAAGGGTGAGCCGTGCCCGGTGTGTGAGCAACCGGTGGCGCGGCTGCCGAAGGCGCCCACCAGTCCAGCCCTGCGTGCCGCACGAGAGAAGTTAACCAAGGCCGAGAAGGCGACCCAGGACGCCACAACGGCGGCCCACGCCCTGGACCGCACCCTGCGCGAGCTCGACCGGGGCCTCGCCGCCGCGCAGGCACAACACCAGGAATCAATGACTCGGCTCAAGGCACTAACGTCCACCCTCGACGGTGTGCCGGCACTGTCCACCGTGGAGTCGAGCCTCAAGGCGATCGCCAAGCAGGAGAAGGCCGTTGCCGCGAGCACCGACGCTGTCCGGGACGCAAGGCGCGCGGTCAGGGCGGCCGGCACCAGGCTGGAGACCGCCGAGGCGGGGCTGCGCGAGGCGTGGCTCGGGTACGACCGTGCGCGTGATGCGGCCGCGGCACTGGGTCCTCCCGTCGCCGCCCGCGATGACCTCGTCGGCTCGTGGCGGGCATTGGCGGAGTGGGCGGCCGCCGGCACGCGCGAGCGGACCCGCGTCCGCGAGGCGACCATAGCGGTCGCCGAGGCGGCGCTGGCCGCGCTCACCGACGTCGTCACCCGGCTGGCCGGGCTGCTCAAGGCCGCGGGTGCGCCGGCCGCGGCGAGTCACGCCGACCCGGCGAGCTACCGGCAGGCCGCCGCGCTCGCCGTCGAGCGCGCCACCGCGGCGCGGCAGCGGGTGGTGGAACGGCGCGAGCAGGCGGCCCGCCTTCTCGAGCAGGTTGCCCAG
Source organism: uncultured Actinomycetota bacterium (assembly GCA_963773935.1). Taxonomy (GTDB): domain Bacteria; phylum Actinomycetota; class Actinomycetes; order Mycobacteriales; family Micromonosporaceae; genus DATBGZ01. The sequence continues at coordinate 568,452 of CAVZCZ010000006.1, read as the reverse complement.
TACGAGCGGGAGGCGCAGGTCGCTAAGGCACTGGCCCAGCACCTTCGAGCCAACCAGTTCGAGCGGTGGCTGCTCACCGAGGCGTTGGACGCGCTGGTCGCGGGTGCGTCGCAGATCCTGCGCGAGCTCTCCGGCGGGCGCTACGACCTCGCCCACGACAGGGGCGAGTTCGCGGTGATCGACCACAGCGACGCGAGCCTGCGTCGGGCGGTCCGGACCCTGTCGGGTGGAGAGACCTTCCAGGCCTCGTTGGCGTTGGCGTTGGCACTGTCGGAACAGCTCGCCGGGCTCTCCAGTGCCTCGGCGAGCCTGGAATCCATCATGCTCGATGAGGGGTTCGGCACCCTCGACGCCGACACGCTCGACATGGTCGCGACGACCCTGGAGAACCTGGCCGCCCGAGGCGACCGGATGGTCGGCGTGGTGACGCACGTAACCGGGCTAGCCGAGCGCATCCCGGTCCAGTTCGAGGTGAGTCGGGGCGCTCGCGGCGCGGCTCACATTGTCAGACGGTCCTGAGACCCTTGCTACGTACGCACGACGACAGGATGAAGGTGTGACGCAGCAATCTGTGAAGCTCTATGTCGATCCGTGGGATCCGTCCTACGGCACCGCACTGGACCCCGCCGAGGCCGGACCGAGCGGTGAGAGCACCGCGCAGCTGCGCGCCGACATCGAACGGGAGCCGGGAGCGTGGACCCCCCTGAGCCCGGCCGCCGATCTGCGCACCCCCGGCATGGTGCTGTTGGTCGACGGGGTGCGCCGCATCGACGCCCGGATCTGGGTCGAGGAATCCGACGGCACATTGCACGCTGGGCTCGCCGCCTCATACGCGGCCGGCGTGGTTCGCTGCGACCTGCGTCGTGGCAGCGCCGACGTCGCCAACGCCAGGGTCATACGCGGCTTCTTCACCCCGAGTGTCAACGCCGGTGACGTCGTCACGCCGAACGCGCGCTACCAGGTGCACCGGGTCGCCGGCACCGATCCGACGCAGCTCACCGCGGCCGTGGCGCCGCAGCTGCGCTCGCTCGAGGTCGAGGTGTCCGCGCTGGCCAGAGCCACCACCGAGACCCTCTCCGCCGCGCACGCCGGCGACGACGACCTGTTGGTGCTCGATGGACCGCTCACCGGCCGGGCTCAGCTGCCCCGGTGCCTGGGGTACGTCAAGACGCACCGCGTGCAGTACCTGCCACCGGATCTGTCCACTGTGGTCGGTCGACTCGCACCGGGCCAGCGTACCCCGGTGTTTCTGCTCGGCACCACCTGGAGCCGGTACAGCTGGTACCTGAAGCTGCCTGGTCCGGCCGGGTCGCCGTGGGCTGGGGTGGTGCGGGTGGAGACCTCCGCCGACCTACCCAAGGTCGAAGCGATCCGGCTGGCCGATCTGTCCGCGGTGACGCTGCCACGATTCGCGTCGAGCCCGTACAAGGACGCCCGGGCGCCGCAGAACCTGACGCCAATCGCGGGGCTGGAGCGTAGGCTGCGCGGCATGCTCGGAGACCAGCGGCTGCTGCTGCGGGGGCTGAACGCCGCCGCCAAGCGCCCCGCCGCCGCGTGAGCTGGTTGATCGGGCGGCTACGGTGACGGCATGACCGCCGTCACGACCCGCAGTGGTGCGGCTGGTCGGACGCCGATAAGGCGGATGCTGCTGCCCGAGGGCTACGACTTCGGCGGCACGGTTGGCGCGTTGCCGATGGGTCGGCACGACCCGTGCCTGCGCATCGCCGAAGGCGCCTTCTGGTGGGCCACTCGTACGCCCGATGGCCTTGCCACGCTGAGCCTTCGCCGCGACGGTCGGGAACTTGTCGCCACCGGATACGGGCCGGGTGCCGATTGGGTAATCGGCCAGGCCGATGGCGTGGCCGGGCTGCGCGACGACCTGACCGGGTTCGCCGAGGTGGCCGCGCGGCACCCGCTCGTGGCCGAGCTGGCCCGCCGTAACCCGGGGCTGCGCCTGGTCGCCACGGGGCGGGTGTTCCAGCGACTGATTCGGGCGATCTTCGAGCAGAAGGTCACCGGCAAGGAGGCGTACCGGTCGTACGCCGCCACGATCCGCCACTTCCACCGCAACACAGGTCGCGAGCCGGCCCCGGGCCCGCTGCCTGGGCTGCTCCCCCCGCCCGACCCCGCCGACGTCGCGGCCACGCCGTACTGGGTCTTCCACCGCTTCGGCGTGGAGCAGCGCCGCACCGACACACTCTGCCGAGCCGCGGCATCGGTGACGGGGCTGGAGGCGAGCGCCGACGCCGCCGAGGCCACCCGGCGCCTGACCGCGATCCGGGGCATCGGCGCGTGGACCGCGGCCGAGGTGGCACGCGACGTCTACGGCGACCCGGACGCGGTCTCCGTCGGCGACTTTCATATCCCACACATGGTGTCGTGGGCCCTGGCCGGTGAGGCTCGGGCCGGTTCCCGCGATGCTGGTCCGGCTCATGCCACGTTTGCGCCCGAACGAGGGCGCGGCGCCGCGCCGGCGCACTCAGCCCGGCCGATCAACGGATGCTGGAGCTGCTCGAGCCGTTCCGCGGCCACCGTGGCCGCGTCTGCTGGCTGCTTGAACGAACTGGGCATGCGGCACCGAGATTCGGGCCGCGGATGACAATCCGTTCCTTCGCGGCGTACTGACTGATCCCGCCAGTCGTCCGGATGGTCGCGCGGCGTGTCGCGCCGCACGGCACATTGTCGGTCCGATATCCATTTCAGCCTCTGATATCGGCGAATCCCTTTCGGCGGTCCTGCATCGGCCAAGGCAGCGATATCACCAGCGGACATTGATATCGCGACGTCACCGTCCGATCCCGATGCGACTCGCCGCGTGGCCGGACCGGCAGGCCGGCGATTCACAGCCACAACGCATCAGGATCGCCACAGGCTTGGCCGGATCTCGAAGCCGGTCAGGTTCTCTGGTTCCTCGTTGAACTCCTCGACGCTGTCGACGAGGGCGGTGCGCGGTCCATGCCTTGCCCACTCGCACCATGCGGGCAACCGCGTCGGGCGAACCCTCGAAGGCCGCCTCCACACTGCCGTCGGGGAGGTTGCGCACCCAGCCATGCACGTGTTCCGTTGTCGCCACGCGCCGGCAGGTGTCACGGAAGTACACACCTTGCACGTCTCCAGAGACGATCACCCGGCTACGGATCACGCCCCGACGATACGACACCCGCCGTCGGGCGGGCGGCAACCGCGGAAGGTCAGTCGACGAACAGGCAGAACGGATGCCCGGCCGGATCGAACAGCACGCGGACATGCTCCTGAGGCTGGTGATCGGCCAGCGACGCGCCGACTGCGATCGCGTGGGCCACTCCAGCCTCGAGGTCGTCCACCTGGATATCCAGGTGGAGCATCTTCGTCGGCGTGCCGTCTACTTCTGGCCACACCGGCGGCTCATACCAGGGCTCGGATTGAAACGACAGCCCGGTCCCGCCGTCCGGTGACCGCATGAGTGCCCACCCGGGCTCCCGGAATGTGACCTCCCAGCCGAGCAGGCGGCTGTAGAAGTCCGCGAGGGCGTTAGCGTCCTGGCAGTCGAGCACCACCGTGCCGAGCGTGAAACGAGGTGTACCCATTGCGCTATCTTCTCGGGAATCTGACGAGGCACCAACCGGGGATTCTGGCTGGCCGGCGCGGGTGCCGGAAGAACCGGTGACGCGCAAACGCGGATACTTGTCGTACCCGCTCGCTAGCGTGGGCGACATGGCTACCTACGTTCTGGTTCCTGGATTCTGGCTCGGCGCGTGGGCGTGGCGCGCGGTGACCGATGAGCTGCGCCGCCGCGGGCATGAGGTCTACCCGCTCAGCCTGACGGGCTTAGGCGAGCGGGTCCACCTGTCCAGACGCGAGATCGACCTCGATACGCACGTGACTGACGTGGTCAACCTGATGCGGTACGAGGATCTGCGCAACGTGGTGCTCGTGGGGCACAGTTACGCCGGACTCGTCGTTACCGCGGCGGCAGATCGAGAGCCTACCCGGGTGGCTCAACTGATCTATGTGGACACTGGACCCATTGCCGGATGGTGTGGCGCAGGTGGAGTTCAGTCCACCTGAGGAGCAGAAACAGACCGCAGCCGCGGTTGCCCAGCACGGCGACGGCTGGCGCCTGCCACCCCCGCCGTGGAAGGAACTCGCGGCCTCAGCATCCGATGTGGACGATGCTATCGTGACGCTCCTCACCGAACGCAGCGTTGACCAGCCCTATGGCACCGCGACCACGCCGGTGCGGCTTACTGGTGCCTGGGAGTCGATCCCCCGGTTGGGCGTGCTGTCCAGCTTCACCATCGCGCAGACGGAGCAGATGGCGGCGGCGATGCCGATTGCCCGGCACATGGCCGGTGAAGGGTGGCGCTTCGTGGAGCTGCCGACCTGGCACTGGCCGATGCTGAGCCGTCCAGCGGAGCTGGCCGCGATCCTCGACGGGGCCGCGCCTTAGTCCACGGATGTCGGACGGCAATGGCAGACTCAGGATCATGGACCTTCCCGTGATGCCTCCTGTCGAGCCGATGTTGGCCAATAGCGTGCCGGAGATCCCGACCGCCCCCGGTATGAGCTACGAACCGAAATGGGATGGCTTCCGCACCATCATCTTCCGCGACGGTGACGAGGTTGAGCTGGTCAGCCGCGGCGGCAAGACGATGACGCGCTACTTCCCGGAGGTCGTCGAGCAGGTGCGCGCCCAGCTACCGCCCAGGTGTGTGGTCGACGGCGAGGTGATCCTGATCCGGCGCGAGGACGGCAGCGCACCGCGACTGGATTTCGAAATGCTCCAGCAGCGCATCCACCCGGCCGCATCCCGAGTGAAGATGCTCGCGGCCACTGTCCCATGCGACTTCGTCGCTTTCGACCTGCTCGCGCTCGATGACGAGAGCCTGATGGCCAAGCCGTATGCGCGACGGCGTGAGGCGCTCGAAACCGCGCTGGGCGGCGTGGTCCCGCCGATGCATGTCACGCCGATCACCGACGACCTCGAAACGGCGCGGGGCTGGTTCGAGGTGTTCGAGGGCGCCGGCCTGGACGGCCTGATCGCGAAGCCGGCCGACATCAAGTACGCGCCCAACAAACGCCTGATGTACAAGATCAAACACGCTCGTACGGCCGATTGTGTCGTAGCCGGGTTCCGATTTCACAAGACCGGCGAGATCGTCGGCTCCCTGCTGCTGGGCCTATTCGATGACGAGGGTCGGCTGCATCACGTCGGTGTCAGCGCGAGCTTCAGCGCAGCCCGCCGCAAGGAACTGCTGGACGAGTTGGCGCCACTGCGGGAGGGCGCCCGCGACGGCCACCCCTGGCTCGAATGGCTTGAGGGCGTCGACGCGGCGGCCGCGGCGGGCCAACGGATCCCGGGCGGTGTGAGCCGGTGGACCGGGGGCAAGGACCTCAGTTGGGAGCCACTGCGCCCCGAGCTCGTCGTCGAGGTCGCCTATGACGCGATGGAAGGCGATCGGTTCCGGCACACCGCACAGTTCCGCCGCTGGCGTCCCGACCGGACACCCGAATCATGTACGTACGAGCAGCTGGAGCGCCCGCTGCGGTTCGATGTGGACGAGGTGCTCGCCGGCTCGCCATGATGGTTGTACGCACCCACCGGGCGGTCGGTCTCGCGCCCCGACGGTATGGTGGGGCCACTCGGTCCAGAGGAGATTGCCGTGCGTCGACGCGCCGCGTTCACCGCCGCCCTGATGTCAGTCGTCATCGGGGCGGCAGGCTGCACCGGCGACCCCGCCCCGCAGCCGACGCCCTCACCCGGCGACTCGGACACCCCCATCACCTGGCAGGACTGCCGGGACGAGGCCCGCGAGACCAACCCTGACCTCCCCCGTTCCATGCGGGCGGAGTGCGGAACGGTGCGGGTCCCGCAGGACTGGGCCAGTGCCGACAACGGAGAGACGTTCGACATCGCCGTCATGCGGATCTTCACCGGCAACGCGGACGACAAGCAGGGCTCCGTGCTGACCAACCCGGGCGGCCCCGGCGGCTCCGGCCTCGACTTCCTGCCGCACCTCGCCCCGAAACTCAACACGCTGCTGGACGAGTTCGCGGTCGTGTCGTTCGACCCGCGCGGGGTGGGCAAGTCGGCACCGGTCGACTGCATCTCCGACGCCGACCTCGACGCGAGCTTCGGGTATGAGCCCGACCCGGTGAGCCAGGATGCTTTCGACGGCAACGTGGCGATCGCCCGGCGCATCGCCGACGGATGCGGCGCCAAGTACGGCGAGGATCTGAGCCTGTTCTCCACCGAGCAGACCGCACGCGACATGGACGCCATCCGAGGGGCCGTCGGCGACGAGAAGCTCACCTATCTCGGCTACTCCTACGGCACTCTGCTCGGCGCGGTCTACGCGCAGATCCTTCCCGACCAAGGTCCGCGCGATGGTGCTGGACGGGGCGGTCGACCCGCAGCAGGATCCGATCGAGTCGTCGGAGGGGCAGGCAATCGGGTTCGAGCGTGCCCTGAACAACTTCAGCGAATGGTGCAAGACGAGCGCAGCCCGGTGCCCCATCGCGGCCGACCCGAAGGGTGCTATCAACGCCGCACTCGCGAAGGGCCGCACCGACCCGGTCAAGGGCAGCGACGGCCGGTCCGCCACCGCGGGCTGGATCCTGTGGGGCGTGATCTTCGCGATGTACTCCCAGGACTCATGGCAGTACGTCGGCCCGGCCATCAACAACCTGAGCCGGGGCGACGCGGACCTGATCCTTGCGATGGCTGATGCGTACGCCGAGCGCGACCAGAGCGGGCACTACAGCAACCTCTTCGACGCCAACAACGCGGTGAACTGTGCCGACTCGGAGTACCCGACGGCGGAGGAGATCCGCGGACTACAGTCGCAGTGGCGGTCCAAGTACCCACTCTTCGGTGCGCCGCTCGCGTTGGGCCTGCTCAACTGCTCACTGTGGCCAGCGAAGAAGGATACGTACCCGGCCGGTAAGGCTGAGGGCGCTCCGCCGATCCTGGTGGTCGGTACCACCGGCGACCCGGCCACGCCGTACGAGTCCACGAAGAAGCTCGCTGACATGCTCGGCGTCGGCCAGGTCCTCACCTGGCTGGGCGAGGGCCACACGGCTTACCCCGAGACGACCTGCATCCGTCGCGCCGTGGACAACTACCTCATCGACCTCGTCATGCCGGAGCAGGGACTGAACTGCCCCGCCTCCTGACCCACCCACGTGCTCACCGGTGAGTGAGTGTGCGAGGTTTTCCTGCGTATCCCACCGGTGTGGATGCGGTTTCCTGCGCATCCACACCGGTGAGGTGGGTGGGACCTAGAAGGGCCAGCCCGTGGACTGACCACGCTCCAGTAGCGGGATCGCCTGGAAGCCGTGGTCGGTCAGGCCACCAAAGGAGTGCCGGGTGCCCAGGCCGGACGGCGCGTGGCCGAGCCGGTAGCCGCCCAGATTCCAGGTGTACACCGGTACGTGCTGCGGTACCGATGCGGCGACGTCACGATCGCCGTCGTAATGGGCCTGCTCATCGGTGATGATCACGACCCGGTCATGGTTGCGGTACCACTGGCGCACCGCCGCCGCGGTGTGGGTTCCGCCGCCCCGGTCTGGGAACGACTCGACCAGCTTGAGTAGCGCGATACCCCCGGATACGGCCACCTGCCCCGAGTCGGTGTCGAACCACACCAGCGTCGGGTCGGTGCGTAGCGCCAGCGCGGCGCCGAACACCTTCGCCGCGTCGGCCCGGGTCAGGTCCGAGTTCCGTCCCGTTGACGGGCTCTCCATGGAGCCCGACAGGTCGACCAGGATCAGCGTCCGACCGGCCAGCGCCGGCACGTTCGCCAGCGACGCGTGCAGCGCCCGCTCCAGCGCCTGGCCCCACCGTAGCGACACGGTCGCGCGGTAGGCGGCGAGGAACCGCAACGGGAACTGGCGCGACTTGGCCACCTGCTCCGGGTCGGCCAGCCTGTTCGCCACCTGCTCCGCGACGGCGTCGGGCACGCCGGCCTCGTCGAAGCCCCTGAGGTTGCGAAGCAGCGCCATGTAACCCATGGTCGGGATCAGCGCCGTCCACAGCTTCGCCTTGTCCACAGTGGACCCGGCCAGAGACAGGGCGTCCTCCCACGTCATGCCGGCGGCCCGCAGCGCCTCGGTGTCGAGCAGGTTGCGCGGCGCGCTGGACGTAGTGGCCGCCCGCAGCTTCGCGTTGGCCCGAACCATCTGCAGCGACTCCGGGCACGCCTGCTCCCGCTCGTGCCGACGCGCGAGTGCCCAGGCGAACAGGTCGCCCTGCGCAGGTGTCGACGGCGCCGGGTGGGTCAGGTCGAGCACATCACCGAACCGGAATCCCTTGGATCCGGTGTCGTACCGGAGCAGTCCGAACTCGGTGTAGAGGCGCCGCGCCGCGTCGGCGATGCCGCGCTTGACGGGCTTCGGGACGGCCCGACCGTACCGGGCCATCCAGAACGCGAGCGCCTCGCCGGGCTCGTCCGCCCGCTGCAGTACGGACGCGACCAGCTGTCGGGAGCCGGGCAGGCCGGCCGCCACCATGGCGTGTGCGGCCAGCAGCGCAGCGACCAGCGACGCGGAACGCATGTGCGCGCCAGTGCGAAGCCAGCCGACGAACCGTGCCATCCACTGTGGATCGTCGACAGCCACCGCTGAAATCAGATCCTCGTAGCGCTGGTCGCGAGCCAAAGCATCCTCGTAGAAGGTGCCCTCTCCGACCATGGTGGCGACGGCGAGCAGGAACAGTTCGCCCTTGGCGTCGCGGGCATAGCCCGGCGCGCCCTCGTAGGTGGTGCCCGCTGGGGTACGCGGGCTGACGATCGCGGACTGCTTCGCGATGGTCGCGAATCGCTTGTTGAACTTGGACATGGTAATCAGCCCCCATTCCGCGGGTTGGTTTGGTCCTACGTGCAGGGAGCGACCAGCGTGAGGTGGGTGCCCGAGATCAGAGTCGGCGACGGTACGTACGCGCGCTGCCACTGCGCCACCGCCCGGTTGGTCGGGCGGGCAGGATTCGAACCTGCGACCTCGCGATTATCAGTCGAAGTAGCCGGCACCTGCGCACCGGGCACCCACCAAGTTCACGTTTGCGCTCCCCGAGAACTAGTCGGCATACGGCTCTCGCCCAGCCGAGCGTTGGGCGGTCAGGAATTGAACCTGTATTTCCGAAGTATCCGTACGCCTGCGCACCGGGGAGGTGCTTGGCGCAACTCCCGAGAACAAGGTCGCCCGTCAGTACGGATTCTTGGACAGAGAAGTAACTGCCGGGCTTCGCACCGGGAGGTGCGAGAGCGAATGTAGCACCGCCCATCAGGCAGGCGCGACGTCATTTTCGGCTGGCATACGACTGGTGACGATGTCGTCGAGCGCGACCACGGTAACGTTACTGTCCAGTGTGGACTCGTCGCAATCCAGTCCATGGACCGACACCGGACCGTAGCCCAGGTCGGTCGTGGCGGAGTAGCGGCGGTGGAAGTGCCCGTGCCACACGCTGCTCGGCCGCACCAGGTCGACGACGGAACGCAGGCGCCGTCGGTGGGCCTCAGCCTCGATCAGCTCCTCGGCCGGCCAGAAGTGTGCGGACTCGGCCAGACCAGGTATCTCGACGCCGGCGGGGCAATCGTGGGCGACCAGAACGTCAACCGGACCGCCGGCCATCGCCCGGTTGAGATCGGCTTCGGTGATGGCCTCCTCGCGCCACCAGGAGATCCCCGGCTCGCGCCACCGCCGGTCGACCGAGTGGGCACCGCCGAGGGCAAGCCACCGTGAGCCACCCCAGTTCCAGCGGAACCCACGCGGCAGGTGCCAGATCCGGGCCGTGAGTTGACGCAGGCCGTTCTCCCGGATCGGGTAGCGGAGCAGAGTCGGGAAGGCCTCGTGGTTGCCGTCGACGAAGAGCAGGCGCAGCCCAGTGCGAGCCAGTTCGCGATCGAGCAGTTTCATGTACGTGGACCGGAACTCGTACCCGAAGTCCCCCAGGTGCACGATCACGTCAGCGCCGCGGTCGGCCGCGTACCCAATCGCCTTGACGCCCCACCGGGTGTTGGCGTGCCAGTCGCCGGCGAAGGCGACCCGCACCGGCGTCGCGAGTGGGTCCACCGCCGCGGAGTTGTGCACGTCCCGTTTCTATCGCACCAACGCCAGCCGTACGCAGGGGGAACCGGCGATTGACGCGTGCGGATTGTTACCAACCGTAACGGCCACGCGAAGATATTGACATGTCCGCATGGCCAGGGCTAACCTCCGGGACCATCCTTTAGGAAAGTTTCCTAACGGATTGAACGGAGAGGCTCATGAGACGACCCGCCCGTTTTGCGCTCGCCGCAGCCACCGTCCTCACTCTCGGCATCGCTGTCATCCCCGCCCAGGTAGCCCTCGCGGCGAACGGCGCGTCCGCGGTATTCACCAAGACCGGTGACTGGGGTAACGGCTACGAAGCCAAGTACACGATTCACAACGGCTCCACTAGCTCCCTCGCCTGGCGCGTTGAGTTCGATCTCCCCGCCGGTGCGACCATCTCGTCGTTCTGGGACGGCAGCGTCACCAAGACCGGCAACCACGTGGTGGCTGTCGGCACCTGGAACGCCACGCTCTCGGTCGGGCAGACCACGAGCTTCGGCTGGATCGGCGCTCCGGGCGGCGTTACACCGTCGAACTGCCGCCTCAACGGCGCTGAGTTGCGACGCGGGCGGCACGGTCGACACGATCGCGCCCACGACCCCGACCAACCTCACCAGCCCGAGCAAGACGACCACCTCGATCTCGCTGAGCTGGGGTGCGTCCACCGACACCGGCGGCAGTGGACTCGCCGGCTACAACGTCTACCGCAACGGGTCGGCGACGCCGACCGCGCAGGTCACCGGCACCACCTTCAACGACACCGGCCTGACGCCGAACACGGCATACACCTACACCGTCCGGGCCCGCGACGGTGCCGGCAACCTCTCCCCCAACAGCAACCAGATCTCGGTCACCACGAACGCGACCACCGGAGACACGACGCCTCCGACGACGCCCGGCACGCTGTCGAGCCCGAGCAAGACCTCGTCGAGCATCTCGCTGTCGTGGGGTGCCTCCACCGACTCCGGTGGCAGCGGGCTGGCCGGGTACAACGTGTACCGCAACGGCGCCACTGTCCCGACCGCGCAGACCACGACGAACTCCTATGTGGACTCCGGTCTCGCCCCGAATACCACCTACACGTACACGGTCCGCGCTCGCGACGGCGCCGGCAACCTTTCCTCGCCCAGCAACCAAATCTCCGTGACCACCAACCAGCCGCCGACCGGCGGGGCCAGTCGCCGGGTGGGCTATTTCGCCCAGTGGGGCATCTACGCCCGCAACTTCAAGGTGCGGAACATCGACGCCAGCGGCCAAGCCGCGAAGCTGACCCACATCAACTACGCCTTCGGCAACGTCAACCAGCAGGGACGCTGCTTCATGGCGAACCAGCTCGGCCAGGGTGACGCGTGGGCCGACTACCAGACCCGGTTCTCCGCGGCCGACTCGGTCGACGGTATCGCCGACACGTTCAACCAGCCGCTGGCCGGCAACTTCAACCAGCTCAAGGAGCTCAAGGCGAAGTACCCCGGACTCAAGGTGAACATCTCCTTGGGCGGCTGGACCTGGTCGAAGTACTTCTCCGACGCGGCACTGCCGGCCAACCGGGCCGCGTTCGTGTCGAGCTGCATCGACCTGTTCATCAAGGGCAACCTGCCGATGATCGGTGGCGAGCCGCAGGGTGGTCCTGGTTCGGCCTTCGGCGTCTTCGACGGCATCGACCTGGACTGGGAGTGGCCAGCATCTGAGGGCAACGTCGGCAACGTGATCCGGCCCGCGGACAAGGCGAACTTCCTGGCCCTGGTTCAGGAGTTCCGGTCGCAGCTCAACGCGTACGGCTCGACGGTTGGCAAGACCTACGAGCTGACCGCGTTCCTGCCGGCCGACATCGCCAAGATCGACGCTGGCATCGCCGCGGGTGTCTTCAATAGCCTCACCTTCGCCACAGTTCAGGGGTACGACTTCTACGGTGCGTGGCAGCCGCAGACCAACCACCAGTCGCAGCTGCGCAGCCCGGCCGCCAACCCGGCCCCGGCGAACCAGCGTTATTCGGTGGACGGCGCCATCCAGAAGTACCTGAGCATGGGCGCACCGGCCAACAAGCTCGTCGTGGGCGTTCCCGCGTACGGCCGTGGCTGGACCGGCGTACCGAACGTCAACAACGGTCTCTACCAGAACGGCAGTGCCGCTCCGGGAACATACGAGGCCGGCAACGAGGACTACGACGTACTGAAGAACCGCCCCGGCACGGTGTTCCGTGACAACACCAACGGCGCGGTGTGGAAGTACGACGGGTCCACGTTCTGGTCCTACGACGACCCACAGTTGATCCAGTCGAAGGGTGCCTATGTCAAATCCAACGGACTAGGCGGCCTGATGATCTGGTCCCTCGACGGTGACGACGGCGCACTGGTCACCGCTATGCAGACCGGCCTGCAGTAGTTCCGACGGCTCCACAAGGGATGCTGGCGGCGGGGACTGTCCCGCCGCCAGCGCCCGGCCCGATGGTCACGTCTCGTTAAGGAGCAGGACCGTATGCGTCGACGCACCAGGAAAGCCGCCATCGTTTCGCTCGCCATCGGTACCGTCGTGGCCGGTCTGGCGGCGTTCGCGATCAACGGCACGCCCGCGTTCTCCGACATTGCCCAGAACGAACAATGCCGTCCCGACGGGCTCTATCGCACGCCCAGTGTGGACGTGCCGTACTGCGCCGCGTACGACACGGCGGGCCGGGAGAAGATGGGGACCGATCATCCCCGGCGCATCATCGGCTACTTCACCGGCTGGCGCCATGGCAAGGACGGCACTCCGGCATACCTGGCCAGCAACATCCCATGGACGAAGGTCACCCACATCAACTACGCCTTCGCCCACGTCGACGCACAGAACCGGGTCTCGATCGGCAATCCGACGTGCGACGAACAACGCTGCCACCAACATGAGCTGGCCCGGTGTCGCCGGGTGCGGAGATGGATCCCGGCGTTCTCGTACACCGGCCACTTCAATCTGCTGAACAAGTACAAGAAGGCCAACCCGAACGTCAAGACGCTCGTCTCGGTGGGGGGCTGGGCGGAGACCGGAGGGTACTTCGACGTCACCGGCGCCCGGTCAGGACTCGGGCGGCTTCTACCGGATGACGACGACCTCCTCGAACACGGTCAACACCGCGGGTATCAACACGTTCGCCGACTCGGTGGTTGCATTCCTGCGCCACGTACGGCTTCAACGGCGTCGACATCGACTACGAGTACCCCACCTCGAACCTGAAGGCCGGCAACCCGCTCGACTTCGTCCAGGCCGACGCCAAACGGGCGGGGCTCAACGCGTCCTATGTGGTGCTGATGAAGACGTTGCGGGAGAAGCTTGACGCGGCGGCGGCCGCCGACGGCAAGTACTACATGCTGACCGTGGCCGCGCCCGCGTCGGGCTGGCTCCTGCGCGGCATGGAGTCCTACCAGGCCCTGCAGTACCTCGACTACGTCAACATCATGTCCTACGACCTGCACGGGGCGTGGAACCAGTACGTCGGCCCGAACGCGGCGCTCTACGACAACGGCGACGACGGCGAGCTCGTCGGCCGCCGGTGTCTACGGCGCGTACAGCGGGATCGGATATCTCAACACAGACTGGGCCTACCACTACTTCCGCGGCGCCATGCAGTCGGGCCGGATCAACATCGGCGTCCCGTACTACACCCGCGGGTTGGCAGAACGTCACCGGCGGCACCAACGGCCTGTGGGGCACGGCACCGAAGACGGCCAACTGTCCACCGGGGACACAGAGCCCGTGCGGCAACGGCGCCATCGGCATCGACAACCTCTGGCACGACAAGAACGCCGTGGGCGCCGAAGAGCCGGCTGGCTCGAACCCGATGTGGCACGCGAAGAACCTTCAGGACGGCCGGGCGGGCTCCTACCTCACCGCCTATGGCCTCACGCCCTGCGACGGACCCCACGGATACCCTGACCGGTACCTACACCCGCAACTACTCGGCGGCGCTGGTCGCGCCATGGCTATGGAACTCGCAGAAGAGGGTCTTTCTGTCCACTGAGGACGATCAGTCGATCGGCGCCAAGGCCGACTTCGTCGTCACCAAGGGCATCGGCGGCATCATGATCTGGGAGCTCGCCGGCGACTACGCGTTCAACACCACCCGCAACGAGTACTTCTTCGGCAGTACCCTGACCAACCTTATTTTCGACAAGTTCAGGACCGCCCCGGCGTACGGGGCCAAGAAGGCGAACATCACCATGCCGACACAGACGCTCAACGTCGGCATCTCGATGGGCGGATTCGCGCTGGGCGACAACAACTACCCGATCAATCCGGAGCTGCGGGTCACCAACAACTCCGGCGCCGTAATTCCGGCGGGTGCTCAGCTCGAGTTCGACTACCCGACGTCGGCACCGTCGGGGATGGGGCAACAGTCAGGCTGGGCGCTGACGTCGGTCTCAGTCGGCCACACCGGCCACAACCGGGGCGGACTACAGGGCGATTTCCATCGGGTACGGCTGACCATCCCGAGCGCGATCGCCAATGGCGCGTTCGCGGAGGTGACGCTGAACTACGTCCTGCCTATCGCCGGACCGTCCAATTTCAAGCTCACCTTCGGCGGGCAGACGTACGCGCTGTCCATCGACCACGCCCGGGCTGGTGCGCCTCGCGCACCACCTCGCCCGCCAGCTCGCCCACGACGAGCCCGTCCGGGCCGGCGTGCACCTCAACGGCGTACGTCCAGGGGACCGTCTACACCGGAGGGATGACCGTCTCGCACGCCGGGCGTCAATGGCGTGCGAAGTGGTGGACCCAGAATGAGATGCCGAGCACCGGCGGCTCGGGTGTCTGGGAGGACCTCGGACCGTGTGGCGGCGGCACGACGACGCCCCCGGTGACGACACCTCCCGTCACCACGACCTCCGATCACGACACCACCCGTCACCACGACCCCCGGTGACGACGCCCCCGGTGACCGACGCCCCCCGGTCAACTATCCGGCGTGGGTGCCCAACCGCGCATATGTGACCGGGCGACCGGGTGTCCCACGGCGGCGTCAACTACCAGTGCCGGCAGAACCACACATCGTTGGTGGGTTGGGAACCGCCGAACGTGCTCGCCCTCTGGCTCCCCATCTGACGATCAAGCCAACTGCACAGTAGATACCCCGCCCGTCAGTCCACACAGGCCAGCTGTGGACTGACGGGCGGGCCCGCCTGGCCCAGACCGCGGCCGCTCACGGACCGCTGGTCGGCTCGTCCATCTCGGCGAAGAGTGTCACGTGAAGGCCCGCGGGCGCGTCCAACCGGGCGTTGAGCGAGTTCCATGGCGTCCGCGTCGGCGAGGCGACGACGTGAGCGCCGGCATCGGCGAGGCGTGCTGTCATCGCCGACGCGTCATTGACCTCGAAGGCCACCCGTATGTGGCCAGCTACCCGCCTGCCCACCTCGACCTCGTCGATGTACTCGGCATAGCCGGGGTCAGCCAACTCGAGAGTCGCCACACCAGCTTCGAGGATAGTGACCCGCCCGCCGGGCGAGGTGTAGGTCGCCTGCTCGGGAAGGCCGAGGACGTCGCGATAGAAGCGCAGAGCTTCGTCGTAGTCGGATGCGGTGACGCAGAGGCGCAGCTGGCGTACCGGGATCTGTTCGTCATAGCAATCATTGACCCCGGCGACTGCCCGCCGGGGCGAGTGTCTCGCTGGTTACTCAGTGCCTTGCCAGTTGGCTGGGTTCTTCCGGCTCGGTTGGACCCGCGGCGGCTCGCCGGGCATCTTGGGGTGGTCGGGCGGGTAGGGCATGTCCCCTCGCCGCTGCGCTCGTCCCGCGCCGACCACTCCAGCAGTGGCGTGATGTCGTGGGCGACATCGTCGATCGCGGCGTGCGGATCACCGATCTCGGCAAAGCGTGCCTGCACCGTGTCGAGGGTGAAGTCGTTCGGATCAACGTGGCCCAGCTCATCCCAGGTGACCGGCGTTGAGACCGTCGCGTTGGCACGCGCCCGCAGCGAGTACGCACAGGCGATGGTCCGGTCGCGGGCCATCTGGTTGTAGTCGAGGAAGACCCGCTCGCCCCGCTCCTCCTTCCACCACTTGGTGGTGGCCTTGTCGGGCCGGCGACGCTCGATCTCCCGACCGAAGGCGATCACTGCCCGCCGTACCTCCGTGAACGACCATTGTGGAGCGATCCGGATGTAGACGTGCGCGCCGCGACCGCCGGAGGTCTTCGGGTAACCGACCCAGCCCAGCTCGTCCAGCAGCCCCTTCAACTCGCCGGCTACCGCGACGACATCGGCGAAGTCCGTACCCGGCTGAGGATCCAGGTCGATGCGCATTTCGTCGGGTGAGTCCACATCGGAGCGCCGGACCGGCCACGGGTGGAACACGATCGTGCCGAGCTGGGCCGCCCAGGCGACGTGGGCGAGGTCGACCGGGCACAGCTCTTCGGCCGTACGCAGGCTCGGAAACTTGATCTCGGCGCTCTGGATCCACTCCGGGACGCCCTTGGTGGGCAGGCGCTTCTGATAGAACGCGTCGCCCGAGTGGTCCATCCGGGTGGACAACTTCGCGCCGGGTATCACGCCGCCCGGCCACCGCTCCAGCGTCGTCGGCCGCTCCCGCAGCGCGCGAAGAATCCCGTCCCCGACGTTGAGGTAGTACTGCACCACGTCGAGCTTGGTGAACCCGCGATCCGGGAAGTAGATCTTGTCCGGGTTGCTCACCCGTACCGTGTGTCCCGCGACCTCAAGCTCGGTCGCCGCGACCTTGGCCATGGGTAGACCCTAGCGCGCAGCTACATCTCCGGGTCGAGGTAGCGCGCGTGCCGGTGCGTCTCCCAGAGGTGGCGCAGCATGAACAGCTTGCGCTCGAACTGTGGGTCAGCGCCGAGCAGCCGACCGTCGTACGGAGCGGACAGGCGTACCGTACGTCCGCCGGTGAGATATACCGCGACTCTGATCCGCCCGCCGCGGCGCTCAGTACGCAGGTCCTCGACGCCTCGCCACGGCAGCGGTCCAGTCGCCAGGTCGGGTACGGGCCGGACTCCGAAGTCGTCGACGTCGGCACCCTCACCGCGTCCGAACACTAGGCCGAGCACCCCTCCGGTGACGCCTCCGACGATCGGCGGCGCCAGCACGGCTGACCAGCCGGCGGCGCCCAGCCAGCCCCCGGTGATCCACGACGCCAGCACGACGACCGCCGCGGTGCCCAGTCCGACGAGCACGCCAAAATACCCACCCCGGCCCATCGCCTGGACGACCGTTGGCCGAAGGCTCACCATGGCTGCCCTCGAACTTGCGCCGGCGGTCATGCCCGTCTAACGAGGAACGTTCGCATCTGGTAACAGCTGTTCGGAGTCTGGCTCGGTACCGTAGGTCGCATGAGAAACGAACTACCCGACACCGAGCTGCCCACGACCGAGGAAGAGTGGCAGGTGCGGCTGAACCCGACCGAGTTCCGGGTGCTCCGCCAGGCGGGCACGGAGCCGGCGTGGACCGGCGAGTACACCGACACGAAGACCCGCGGGGTCTATCGGTGTCGCGCCTGCGGGACCCAGCTGTTCTCCAGCGACACCAAGTTTGACAGCCATTGCGGCTGGCCGTCGTTCGACGAGGCCCTGCCAGGAACGATCAAGTACATCGAGGACCGCTCGCAAGGGATGGTTCGTATCGAGGTCCGCTGCGCCCGGTGCAACTCCCACCTCGGACACCGGTTCGACGGCGAGCGAATGACACCTAAGAACGCCCGCTACTGCATCAACTCGATCAGCCTCACCTTGGAGCCCGCAGGGGACTAACGAGCACCGTCCGTGCGCTCACCTGCCAACGACGAGCGCGAGTCTACCGGCGACGGTTCGATCGCGGCCCGGCGAACGAGGCTCCTCGCACGGGTTCGGTCGACACCCGCGAGACGACCAACAGCTCGCGTTGCCTTTGGATGGCGTCGAGCTGCTCAGGCTGGCAGGTCCAGGCGGAGGTGGAGCCAGGCCGCGAGGTCCTTGATCTCGCGGGTCACCGCGTCATTCGTTGCCTTGTTGAAGGGTACGTCCTGGTGGATCGCGTCGACCCGGAGCACCCGGGCATTGCGGTCGGCCGTGGCGTCGAGCTTTCCCACCAGCCGGTCGCCGTAGAGGATCGGCAGGGCGTAGTACCCCCAACGTCGTTTGGCCGCCGGCTTGTACATCTCCAGACCGTAGTCGAACTCGAAGATCTCGAGCGTGCGCTTGCGGTCGTAAACCAGGCGATCGAACGGGGACAGCAGAGCCGCGCGTCCCGTGAACGGTTGGCCCAACACCTCCGGGTCGACACGCCACACGCCCTTGACCCCTTCGACCACGGCTGGTTCACCTACGTCGCTCAGGTCGGACGGCTCCATCGGATACTCCAGACCGCGCGCGCGGGCGATGCCCAGCGCACGCAGCCAGCGCTCGTTACGTATGCGCCGGGCCGTGTTCTCGGGCACTACCTCGTCCGGGTAGACCCGCTCGGCCAGGTCCCACATGCGTTCCCGGCCGTGCCGCCCGGCGACTGCTACCTCGCCGCGCAACACCATGAACCCCAGCAGCATGGAGACGTTGCGGTCGTCGTTCCACCCCGAGGACTTCCACGGCACGTGGCAGGTGTCCGGAAGCTCAGACAACGGCAACGGGCCGTCGACCTCGAGACGGTCGAGGATGTCGCGTCGGCACGCCTCGTTCGCGCTCACCCAGTCGCGCTGGTCCTCCTCCCAGTCACGCAGCCCGTTACGCTCCGCCCACCCGGCCATCTCCGCCCGGTAGAGCGCCAAGTCCTCCCACGGCCGGATCATCGCCCGGAGCTCGACCAGCGTCTGTTCTTCGAGCGCCGTGACCAACTGGGCCGGGTCGTACGACGACCCGAGCCGGCTCCACGCCACCAGGTCGGCGCTGGGGGCGACCGCGGCCGTCAGATCGATCTGAAGAAGCGTTAGGCGGCGTACGACGTCGAGCAGCGCGGTCGGCCGCGGGCTTTCCAGAAGCTGCGCCCGTACGGCGATCCGGCGGGCATCGCGGCGCGAGAGCTCGTGGACGATCACCCTTGCAGGCTAGGTGACTGCCCGGGCGGACGCTCGGCGAGGAAGACGGTCGAGGCATTGACGCGTTGCGATGTGCGATTCCCGCCGACCTCGTCGTGACCGATGAGTCCCCTTCGTCAGTCCTCCGGATCGGTACCATCGTCGCGGCACCCGGCGACGCAAGATGAGCCGTGCACGGTGGCCCGCACCCAGACGCGAGAGGTTGACCTAATGCTCCACGGCAAGAGTGTGATGCTTCGGCCAGTGCAGACCGGCGATCTGGACCGGCTCTACGGCGCACATATCGACATCGCCAACCGCGGCGAGTACTTCCCGCTCGGCATCCGATCCGAGTCGGACTTTCGCCGGGCGTTCTCCGAGACTGGCCTCTGGCAGCGTGAGGAGGGCATGCTCGTCATCGTCGACAAGGACGGCGAGCTCGCCGGGCATATCGAGTTCTTTAAGCCGGTCAGCTACTGGGATGCCTTCGAACTCTCCTATCAGCTCTATGACGGGCGATTCGCCGGTCGCGGCTATATCACCGAGGCCGTCCAGCTGTTGGTGGACTATCTATTTGCGACGAAGAAGCAGCATCGCATCCATCTCGTCATCGTTCCGGAGAATGCCGCGTCTCGGCGGATAGCGGAGAAGTGCGGGTTCATCTTCGAAGGCACGGCGCGTGGCGCTTTCTTTAACAACGGCCGCAACCAAGACGTCGTCCTCTACTCGTTGCTGAGAACCGATGTGCGGCCGTGGAGGACGGATGCGAGTATTGCCGCGACGTAATCCGCTCCGTAGCTACGTCATCGACCCACCCGGTGGGTGCACTATTCAACCCCCGGATGTACCCGACCTCCGCGACCGCGTCGTGCGGTTATCCACGTCAATCGATGTTCAGCGATGGCCCCAGATCGGATACTCCGGCAGCAGCCCACGTCGGACGAGATCGCCTCGGATCCACCGCTCGCGCGCTAAGAGATCGTCCCGGTAGCGGTCGAGTTGCTCGAGAACCTTGCCCAACTCGTCGTCGTCGCCGCTTCGCCGCTTCTGTGGCCTTGACGATGCGCTCGCATCGACCGCGCGCCGATCCTTCGCGACGACGACCTCGGCCAGAACGTCGGCCACTACGGCAGTCTGGACCGGTATGGCTTGGCGTACCCGCTCGAAGGTCTCGCTCTCCTCTTTGGCCCGCTCCGCCTCGTTGCGCAGGGCGGGCAGCAGCGCAAGCAATGTCGCCGAGTCGAGGGCACTGTAGACGGCAACGGTGCGGTCATCGAGTGTCATGACCTGACTATGGCGCTGCGCGGTCCCTCGCGGAAGGTCAAGCCACGCGCGGGTCGTGACCTCGCCGTCGCGTGAATACGCCGTGCCGGCTGGCGGTGGCCTACGGTGAAACGATGGCGGACCTAGGACGAAACCCTCAGTTCGGTTACTTCCTTGTGCCCAACGCGGCCGATCCGTTGCTGGACACCGCACGCGAAGCCGAGCGACGGGGCTTGGACTACGTCGCAATCCAGGACCACCCGTACCAGCGCAGGTTTGTCGACACATGGGCGCTCATGAGCATGATCCTGGCCACCACATCGCGGATCCACGTCTTCCCCGACGTCGCCAACCTCCCGCTGCGGCCGCCGGCGGTCATGGCCAAGACGGCCGCGAGTCTCGACGTACTCAGCGGTGGCCGCTTCGAACTCGGGCTCGGTGCCGGCGGGTTCTGGGACGCGATCGAAGCGTGGGGTGGACCTCGGCGCACTCCGGCCGATGCGCTCTCCGCTTTGCGCGAGGCGATCGCCGTGACCCGGGCAGTCTGGAGCGGAGAGCGCAATCTCCGCTTTGACGGCAAGCACTACCGACTCGCCGGGGCGATCCCCGGACCGGTGCCGGCACACCCGATCGGAATATGGCTGGGTGTCTTCGGGCCACGGGCACTTCGGCTCACGGCCCTCGAGGCCGACGGCTGGATCCCCTCGTTCCGCGGCGACATGGACCAGATCATCGACATGACCCGGCGCCTTGACGACGAGGCCGCGGCGGCTGGACGCAACCCCCGCGACATCCGGCGGATCCTCAACTTGGGTGGCGAGATCACCGACGGCCGATCGGACGGCCCGTTGCGGGGGCCCGCTGCACAGTGGATCGACGAGCTGACCGACCTGGCTGTGGCGCAGGGTTTCGACACGTTCATCCTGTGGGCGGACGCGCCGGGTCAGCTCGCCCGATTCGCCGAGGAGATCGTCCCGGCGGTGCGTGAACGCATAGCTGCCGAGCGCGGTACGAGCTGAACTGGCGGCGATCCGGAATACCCGTGACCTGTGACGAGGGTCGAGTAGGGGGGGGCGGGGTACACAGAGGTACCCGGAAGGTAGATTGCTTGACTATCGCCGGGGAGTCCGGCTCGGGCCGCACCTTCTGGCCAAGCTTGTACGTCGCCGCGCCGCCCGCGACGACTGAGCGCAGGCGCAGGCGGGTACCCGCCAGATAACGATCCACAATGGACGCCGGCTCCGTGAGGCCGTCGGGCAGCCCCGGCAGCAGCCACCGCTGCTCGCGCTCGACCTGCGCGTAGCGGCCCTCACCGGGCGTGCGATGCACCGTCACTCTTGCGACGCTAACCCGGTACGGGCCGTCCGGCGGACGATGCCGGCGAGCCACTCCCGGCGGATCAAACCACTGAACGGCCTTATCACTAGCCAGTACGCCCCGAACGATCGGCGGGCAGGTGCGTCGGTCAGGAACACGCGCGTCTCGGTGGTGAGCTCACCGCCATCGACTCTGAAGTTGAACGCCATCTTGGCGTACCCCGGCTGGTCGAAGTCCACAAAGGATGCTTGCGGATCGAACCCATCGATAGGGATCAGGCTGCCTGAAGCGAGAATCCACGGCCGGCCGATCCCGGCGTACACGATCTCCGCCGGCCCGCGGGTCAACTCGACGAACCCCATCCGCATCATGCCGCCGAGGATCGTCGCACCGCCGACCCGGCGCCCGCCCGCGCGTACCCGCATCAACGTGCGGAACACCGCCACGTCGTCCCAGGTCAGCTCCTCGGCGGCGCGCAACAGTTCGCTGGCGTCGGCATCTGTGCGGCGGCGGTGGCGCTCCCGCTTGTGCCAGACCGGAAGAACCTCATCGATGAGCACGCCCGAGCCTAGCTCCACCATCACGGTGTGGGCCACGCGGTCTGGGCAGCCTCCGCCGTACCGGCGTGCGCATCGGGCGACCATCCAGGTGGCGCGCATCTGCCATCCTTGCCATTCGACGTTATCGTCAATCGCGGCCTGCCGCGCCGACCAGTCGGGACTGCGATCGTGGACAACGCGTACAAGAGCAACCTTCGCGAGCTGCTCGCCGGCCGCATCAGGTTCGTTGTCCCGCCGTTCCAGCGGCACTACGTCTGGACCGCCGACGAGTGGCGCCAACTCTGGGATGACCTACGCGCTATCGCCGACCGCCCGGGCGGGCCACAGCACTTTCTTGGCGCGGTCGTGCTCCAGCACCGACCGGACGGGACGCCGGGCGCGCCGCGGCCGCTTGACGTCGTGGACGGCCAACAACGGTTGGTCACGCTCCAGCTGCTGTTGGCCGCGATCCGGGACGTCGCCCGGGCACGTGGACATACCGACCTCGCGACCCGGGCGCGCGAACTCACCGTCAACCACCCCGACAGCGGGTTGAAGCTGACGCCGGCGCTCGCCGACCGGGAGGCCTACGGCGCGGCGATGGCGGCGGGCGACTCACGCGTACTCCAGGCCGCCTTTGTCGACGGACCGCCGCCGATCGGGCAGGCGTACCAGTTCTTCGCGCGCCAGGTCACTGCGCTCCTCAAGGGCACCGGAAAGCGGACCGGCCAGGTGCTGGACGGGCTGATCGGCGCGCTCGGCGACGACGTGTACCTCGTCGTCATGGAGCTGGACGAGAGCGACGACCCACAGGCCATCTACGAGCGCCTTAATTCCGGCGGCGCGATCCTGCGCGCGTCAGAACTGGTTCGCAACCACATCCTGCAGCAGTGCGAACGCGAGGGCCTTGCGCAGCTGCAGATGTACGAGGACTACTGGGCCGACTTCGACGACGGGTACTGGTTCGACAGCAAGACTCGGCAGTCCCCGACCAGGTTGGACCACCTACTCCGGACCTATCTGATCATGGAGACGCGGGCCGACGTGCCGATGCCGCAGCTGTTCGCGCGGTTCCGCACCTACATCGCCGGCCGACGCGGCCGACTGCGGTCGACGCTTGCACAGATCGCCCGGTACGGGCAGATCTTCACCAGGCTCGAGACCGGGGCCGGGCTCGAACCGTACGAGAGTGAGTTCCTGGCCCGGCTGCGGACCATCGATTCCACCGTGCTCACCCCGGTCCTGCTGCGACTCTTCGGCGAGTACGACTCGCGGCGACGGCGACCAGCCCTGGCCGCGATCGAGTCGTACCTGCTCCGGCGGCATCTGAGCGGATTGGCGCCGAGAAGCCATGGCGGCCTCGTAGGGCCCGCTGCTCAAGCAGCTCGTCCGTGGGGCGGACCCAGGGACGGTCGTGCGCGATCACCTCGCCGCGCGCACCGGCGGGTCGGTCTGGCCGTCGGACGACGAAGTGCGCAGGCAGGCCAGAGTTCGGCCGATCTACGTCCCGGGCCGGGGAAACGGTGCGGTCCAACTCATGCTGATGCTCGCCGAGGGACAACTCCGCGCCGACACGGCGCCGCTCGACCCGGCAGAGAAGCTGACCATCGAGCATCTGTTGCCACAGTCCTGGCGGGAAGCGGGTTGGCCGATCGACGAATCGACGCCACGCACGATGGCACAGGAGCAGATCGACCGAGCGACGCTGATGCACACGCTTGGAAACCTGTCCCTGGTCACGTTCGAGGAGAACCAACGGCTGGCCGACAAGCCGTGGGCAGAGAAGATCGCGCTACTGCCAGCCAGCCCGCTTCGCCTGAACCAGAACCTGCCGGCCGCGTTCGGCAGCGCCGCTTCGATCCGGGCCCGCAGCGAGTTGCTCGCCGACCTCATCTGTGCCGCGTTGCCGGCACCCGACTCGGTGCCCGTCGCCGTACCGAAGCAACGGACCGCTGCGCCCGAGCCCATCGTCGAACCGGATCCGGTCGTCGAAGCTGACAACGCCAGGAACGACGACACTGATGCGGCGGACGAGCCGGATTCGGCCGATGAGAGCGAGCACGCGCTCGACGGTGACGACGTCGCCGAGCTGACCGCGGCCCGACGGCGGGGGTACGCCGCGCAGATCCGCGCTGTGCTTCGGGCTGCCGATGGGCCACTGACCTATGTGGAGATAGCCGATCGGGCGGCAGCCGGGATGCCCGAGGGTGCCGTGCCGCCGAACTCGGTCAAGTATCTGTTGGCGACCTGGGCGGTCAGCGGCGTCCATACCACCACAAAGGACGGTCTGCGGGCCGGGATGCTGAAACCGCGTCGCCGCCAGCCGGCCACCGAACCGTAGCGGTGGGCCCCGACCCGACCACATGTCACCCTGACGATCACGTTTGCCGCCGGTGTACCTCGCGCCCGTCCGTGATCGCTGTGCACAGGTCAGCGCGCCGATGAGCGCGATCGAGATGGGAACCGGTGCACAGTGATCACCCGCCATGATCACTGTGCACAGTTGACGCTTCGTCACGGCTCGTCGACGGCCCAACCGGGGACAGCGATCATGAGCGGGCGACTCGGAGGTCGGCGGGTGTCACCAAGGCGTGGATCGACAAGGCGTGGATCGACAAGGCGTGGATCGAAAGGCGTGGATCGAAAAGGCGTTGATCGAGAAGGTGTTCAGCCGTGGGTGGTATGGCAGCCTAGGCGAGGTATGCCCGGATCGTCAGGGCTGGCACTACCGCCTTCCACCCGTCGGAGCAGCCACCACCTCGTAGGCCAGAGATCACAGTCGAGATTTTTCTGTGCGACGTTAACTTCTTGCAGAGTGTCGTAGGGGTTCTTTATGTTGGCGGAGTGCATGACGTCCTCGTCGAGGCAGTCGGCCTCACCAAGCAATACCCGCCCCGGGACCGGAAGTCGACGGGCTTCACCGCCGTCGACGGCGTCGACTTCGTCCTGAACCGAGGCGAGTCCTTCGGCATCCTCGGACCCAACGGGGCCGGCAAGTCCTCGACCATGCGGATGATCGCCTGTGTCGCGCCGGTGACCGGCGGCAGGCTGACCGTGCTCGGCCTCAACCCGGCCACCCATGGCAGGCAGATCCGGGCCCGGCTCGGCGTAGTACCGCAGGACGACGCCCTCGACCGGGACCTGTCGGTCGAGGAGAACCTGCTGATCTACGGCCGGTACTTCGGCCTGTCCCCGGCGGTGGTGGCCGACCGAAGCAGTGCTCTGCTCGAGTTCGCGCAGCTCTCCGACAAGGCGACGGAGAAGGTGGAGGCCCTGTCGGGGGGGATGCGGCGTCGGCTCACGATCGCGCGCTCGCTGCTCAACGAGCCGGAGATCCTGCTCCTGGATGAGCCGACCACCGGGCTCGACCCGCAGGCCCGGCACGTGCTCTGGGACCGTCTGTTCCGCCTCAAGCAGCAGGGCGTATCGCTGATCCTCACCACGCACTACATGGACGAGGCCGAGCAGCTCTGCGACCGGCTCGTGGTCATGGACAAGGGCCGCATCGTCGCCGAGGGCTCTCCCCGAGATCTGATCACCCGCTACAGCACCCGGGAAGTACTGGAGCTGCGGTTCGCGATCGGGGAGCAGACGACCGCCGAGGAGAAGGTGCGGGCCGCCGGCGCGGAACGGATCGAGGCGTTGCCCGACCGGCTGCTGTGGTACGCCGATGACGGCGAGGCGGCCCTGGCCACGGCGCACCGGCTCGGGCTCGCCCCGGTGACCGCCCTGGTCCGGCGCTCCACATTGGAGGATGTCTTCCTGGCCCTAACTGGCCGGACTCTGGTGGACTGATGGTCATCGAAACCACAACTGCATCCACTGTGGACGCAAACTCGAGATGGAACTACATCCGACGCGCGTATGACTACTGGTGGCACCAGTACAAGCGCCGGTGGCGCGGCACGATCGTGATCAGCGTCGCCAATCCCATCCTGTTCCTCATCGCGATCGGGGCCGGAATCGGGCGCCTGGTCACCCCAACGGCCGACTCCCCCGCCGCAGCCGCCCTGGGCGGCGTGACGTACCTGGCGTTCTTCGCCCCCGGCATGCTCGCCGCGGCCTCCATGCAGAACGGAATCATCGAGGGCGCACAGGTTGTCCGCGGCCGGATGGCGGATGGCCCCTACCAGCCGGCGATCACGTCTCCGCTGGAGCCGTCCGACATCCTGCTCGGGCATGTGTTGTACATGGCGGTGCGCATCGCGATGAGCGCGGCGGCCTTTCTCGTCGTGATGGTGGTGATGGGCGCCGCGCACTCCTGGCTGGTTGTGCTCACCTTGCCGGCGGCCACGCTCACCGGGCTGGCGTTCGCGACGCCCACGGCGGCCTGGTCCGCCACAGTGGACGATCCCGGCCGGGTCAATGACCTGTTCAAGTGGGTCGTCATGCCGATGTATCTGTTCTCCGGCACGTTCTTCGCCACCGACCAGTTGCCCAGCTGGGCCCAGTCTCTGGTCCAGTTGACGCCCCTGTGGCACGGCGTGGAGCTGTGCCGCGATCTCAGCCTAGGGAGCGCCACGTGGATCGGCAGCGCGGTCCACGTCGGCTACCTCGTCGCGGTCACTGTGCTGGGTCTCGTGCTCGCCGGTCGTACGTTCCGCACGCACCTGCACCGGTAGGAGTAGCCGTGGCACACCTGATCGTCCTGCGGCACCTGTGGGTGCTGCGGCGCAATCGTCCGTACTGGCTGATCGTCAATGGTGTCTTCGAACCGTTCCTGTATCTGATGTCCATCGGGGTCGGCATCGGCCAACTCGTCACACTGCCGCCCGGTTCCGCGCCGTCGGGGACCAGCTACGCGCAGTTCGTGGCACCCGCCATGCTGGCGACAGCGGCCATGAACGGTGCTTTCAACGAAATGACCGGCGGCGTGTGGTTTCGGCTGCGTTTTGAGAAGGTCTACCAGTCCATGCTCACCACGCCGATGACGGTGACCGACATCGCCGTCGGCGAAGTTGCCGCGGCTACGATGCGCGCCACTGCGGCCGCGGCCAGCTTCCTGGCCGTCATCACCGCGTTGGGCATGGTGCCATCGTGGTGGGCGCTGCTGGCGATCCCGGCGGTGGTGCTGATCACCTTCGCCTTCGCCGGAGCCGGCATGTTCGTCGCGAGCGTGATTCGAGAGTTCCACCACCATCAGTACATCCAGCTCGTGATGCTGCCGATGTTTCTCTTCGCGACGACGTTCTATCCTCTGTCGGTTTACGCCAAGCCGCTGCAGGTTGTCGTCGTGGCGTTGCCGCTCTACCAGAGCACGGAATTGCTCCGCGGGCTCACCCTGGGCGACCTCGGCCCGGGTTTGGCCTGGGCGGCGGTATACCTGGCGGTGATGGGTTTCGGCGGGCTGTGGCTGGCCAACCGCCGGCTGCCAAGACTCCTCCTCGGTTAATCGCATCCAACGTTCAGGCGTCGGTCGACTTGGCGTCGAGGGACGCGGCCTCCTCCGGCGTCGGGGCGGTGCCGCCAAGGTGCGCGGGCAGCCACCACTGGTCGTCGGGACCTGCTGGTTGGTCCGGGTAGTCGCGCTGCAGGCCATCGAGCAACTTCGACATCCGGTCCCGCAGGTCGGCGGTGACCTCGTCACCGTTGTCCCGCGGACCTGGCGTCATCGGCTCGCCGATGGCGATAGTGAGAGGCACGTGCCGGCGGGTCAGTGTCCGCGGCCGACCCTTCGTCCACAAGCGCTGCGAGCCCCACAGCGCCATCGGCACGATCGGCACGCGGGCCGAGGCCGCCATCCGGGCCGCCCCGCTCTTGCAGTCCTTGACTGTGAACGAGCGGCTTATCGTCGCCTCGGGAAAGACGCCGACCACCTCGCCCTCCTTCAACGCGGTCAGGGCCTGGCGGTACGACGCGAGACCGGCATCGCGGTCGACCGGGATGTGATGCATGCCACGCATCAGCGGCCCGGAGATGCCATGGTCAAAGACCGACTTCTTGGCCATGAACCGAACCAGCCGTCGCGACGGCTGGGCGCCCCAACCGCAGAAGATGAAGTCGAGATAACCGATGTGATTGCAGGCGATGACCGCGCCGCCGGACCTGGGGATGTTCTCTGCTCCGTTAACCGAGAGCCTCACATCGAGCGCCCGGAACATCACCCTCGCCGCGGCGATGACGGGCGGATAAACATAGTCCGACATGGACCACACGCTAGCGCCTGTACCTGGGTGCCGGCCCAGCCGGCCCTGTGGTGAGATCACAGTGTGCCCTCCCCTCGCGTGATCGCCACGGATCTTGACGGCACTCTGCTGCGCAGCGACTCGACCCTGTCGGACCGTACCCGTACGGCGTTGCGTGCCGTCCGTGCGGCTGGCGTACGGGTCGTGGCTGCGACCGCTCGCCCGGCCCGTGTGATCGAGGACATCTTCGGCGGCGATGAACTCCTCGACATCGCGCTCTGCGGCAACGGGTCGGTCCGGTACGAGGTCGGCAGCCGGCGACTCGTCATCACACATCCACTGCCGCAGGAATTGACCAGCCGCGTCATGGCGCAGATCGCCCGGCTGGTGCCCGGGGCGGGCTTCGCGGTCGAGACCGGGCACCGGGTCCTGTTCGAGCCGGGCTACCACTTCCGGCCCACATTGGACAATCACCGGGTGCCGGTGGGCTCGCTCGCCGAGCTCGTGGCCGAGCCTCTGGTCAAGCTCATGGTTTGGCTGCCTGAACGTGATCCCGATGCGGCGTGGGCGGTGCTGCGCCCTGAGCTCGGGGCGCTTGTCGAGTGCACCTGGTCGGCCGCGCGGGCTCCGCTGGAAATAGCGGCGATCGGAGTCGACAAGTCGGCCGCGCTGGCCGCCCTGTGCCGGGACTGGCACGTGGCGTCCGCGGATGTCATCGCCTTCGGCGACGCTCCCAACGACTTGTCGATGCTCGCCTGGGCCGGCATCGGCTACGCGGTCGCCAACGCCCACGACGTGGTGCTCGCGGCCACCCCGCACCACGTCGCGACCAACGACGACGACGGAGTGGCCGAACTGCTGGAGGCCCTCTTCCTTGGGACATAGATCAGGTCGGCGGAGCTAGGGCAGGCTGGCCACGATCTCGGCCACCGGGCGGCGCCGCCCGGTGAAGAACGGGACCTCCTCGCGGACGTGCCGGCGGGCCCGCGACGCGCGCAGGTCGCGCATCAGGTCCACGATCCGGTGCAGCTCATCGGCCTCGAAGGCGAGGATCCACTCGTAGTCGCCGAGCGCGAACGAGGCCACCGTGTTGGCCCGCACATCCGGATAGCCACGGGCCTGCATGCCGTGCTCCGCGAGCATGTCTCGGCGCTCCTCGTCGGGCAGCAGGTACCACTCGTACGAGCGCACGAAGGGATAGACGCAGACGTACGCCTTGGCCTCCTCGCCGGCGAGGAAGGCGGGCACGTGACTCTTGTTGAACTCGGCGGGCCGGTGTAGCGCGGCGTTCGACCACACGGGAGCGAGATGCGATCCGAGTTTCGTCCGGCGCAGCCGGCCGTACGCCTCCTGCAGCGCGTCCGCGGTCGGCGCGTGCCACCAGACGAGCAGGTCCGCGTCGGCCCGCAGGGCCGAGACGTCGTACGTACCGCGCACCACGACGTCTTTCGCGGCCAGCTGCTCGATCAGGCTGTCCACCTCGCCGGCGAGATCGTCGCGCAGCGCGGCGCCGAGCGGGGTGGCGGCGCGAAACACCGACCACATCGTGTACCGGATGGTCGCGTTGATCTCCCGAGCCCTTGTCGGGCTGGGCTTGCCGGCCGAGGACCGGTCCTCACTCGACCTCGCTGCGGCGTCGCTCATGTCCACCATCCTCCCACCCACGGTTCAGGCGGCCACCCGCGGTTCAGGCGGCCACCCACGGTTCAGGCGGCCACCCACGGTTCAGGCGGTCACCCGCGGTTCAGGCGGAATTCAGGCGTCACCCGCGGTGAAGGCGGCCACTCCAGGCTCAGCCGGCCAGCGCGGCCCAGACCGCCGCCGCGGCCGCCTGCCCAGACCGCACACACGCGGCGATGCCGACCCCGTCGTACGCGGCGCCGGCCAGTGCCACGGTCGCAGGCAACACCGCTCGGACTGCGGCGACCCGGTCCAGATGGCCGACTTCGTACTGCGGAAGCCCGCCACCCCAACGGTTCACCCGAGCCGCGCCCGGTTCCGGTAGCGACTGCCCGATCAGTCGCGGCAGCTCGTCTCGCACCACCGCGACGAGCCCGTCGTCGGTGTGTTGCAGCGTCGACGCTTCGCCGCGGCGGCCGAGCGAGGCCCGGATCAGCACGACGCCGTTATCGCCCGGCCACTTAGCGGAGAGGAACGTAGCCGCCTTCACCGCGAAGCCTTGTCCTGCCGGCACCAGGAACCCGGTGAGTTCTGGCAGCACGGTCCCCGGCGGGAAGGCCAGCGTCACCAGTGCCACGCTCGCGTACTCGAGTCGGCCCACGGTCAGCGCCGCGGTCTGGTCCACGCCGTCGAGCAAACGGGCGGCGGGCGCGGCCGGGATCGCGAGGACAACCGCGTCGGCGTCCACCGAATCGGCGTCGATCGTCGGACCGATCGTCAGCCGCCACGATCCAGCGGTACGGGTGAGGCCGCGCACGGTCTGGTTGAGGCGCACCCGCGCCGCGGCGGAGTCGGCCACTGCCCCGACGAAGCGACTCAGTCCACCGTGGACACTGGCGAAGACCGGTTGGCCCGGAGGCCGGGGCGAAGCGGCCATGGCCTGTCGTACCGCGGCGGCCAGGGTAGTCTGCTCGCTGGCCGCGCGGTGCAGGATGGGAATGGTGGCGGCGAGAGAGAGATCGTCGGCGCGTCCGGCGTACACGCCACCGAGCAGAGGGTCGACGAGTCGGTCCACCACCTCGTCGCCGAACCGCGACCGTACCAACGCGCCGACCGCGATGTCCTCACCCGGCGCCAACAACGGCTGGCCGTCGTCCTTGTCGCCGTTGGCAATGTGGGCGAGGTGGCGGACGGTCGCCGGATCAGCCGGTACGCCCATGAGCGTCCCCGGCGGGATCGGGCGCAGGGCGTTGTCGAGGGCGAGCGCTGCCGGGATCGGCGCCGGGTGCACGAGTTCGTCACCGAGGCCGACCCGGTGGGCCAGCTCAAGCGCGGCGGAGTCTCGACCCTGGTCCCGGACCAGGAAGGTCTCGGCACCGGTCTCCACCGGCTGGCCCTCGAACGACTCGGTACGGATCTTCCCGCCCAACCGGTCCGACCGCTCCAGCACGACGATGTCGGCGTCGGGACTTAGTTCCCGCAACCGCTGCGCCGCGGCCAGCCCGGCGATGCCGCCGCCGACCACCACCACCCGCTGTGACACCGCCCTATCGAACCGCGCCCAGTGTGCGGGCCACCGGCCGGGGTCACCGGTCTGGAAAGGTGGGCGTATGACTGCTCCCGTCGCTGTTGTCAGCGGTGCCGCCCAGGGCATCGGGCTACGCATCGCCGAAGTGCTGGCCGATGCCGGCTTCGAGCTCGCCCTGTTCGACCTTCAGCCGGTACCAGGATTCGAGGCAGGGGTACACGTCGTCGGCGATGTCACCGACACGGCCGCGGTGGCCGCGCTCGACGAGGCCGTCCAGGACGCCTACGGGCGCGTCGACGTGCTGGTGAACAACGCAGGAATCGCCTGCATCAGCCCGGCGGAACAGACCCCGGTCGACGTCTGGCGACAGGTGCTCGAAGTGAACCTGACCGGGCCGTTCCTGTTGTGCCAGGCGTTCGGGCGCCGGATGCTCGCGCAGCGACGTGGCTCGATCGTGAACATCGCCTCGGTCGCCGGCCTGTCCGGTGTTGCCGACCGCGCCGCGTACAACACCAGCAAGCACGGGCTGATCGGACTGACCCGCACGCTCGCGGTGGAGTGGGGCGGCCGTGGCGTCCGGGTGAACGCGGTCTGCCCGGGATGGGTCAAAACGCCGATGGACGACGCCTCCCAGGGTGAGGGCGCGTACGGCGACACGGACATCACCGACCACGTACCGCTGGGCCGGTTCGCCTCTCCCGATGACGTGGCGCAGGCCGTGGCGTTTCTCGCCGACCCGTCGCGGAGCGGCTTCGTCAACGGCACGGCGTTGTCGGTGGACGGCGGCTGGTACGCCGACGGTTCCTGGCAGTCACTGCGCCTCGGCGCTCGCCGGCGCTGACCCATGGGAGGTCCGGGTAAGTTACCGCCCCTCTGGGGGCGGCAGAACTCCCGAACCGCCGATATGGGCAGAGGCCTCATGGACCAACGCGACGACCCGGGTGAGCACATCCGGGTCGGTCTCCGGCAGCACGCCGTGGCCCAGGTTGAACACGTGCCCGGGTGCCGCCGCACCCTCCCTGAGCACACGCCGGACCTCGGTCTCGATGACCGGCCACGGTGCGAGGAGCACGCACGGGTCCAGATTCCCCTGCAACGCGTGATTCGGTCCGACCCGCTGGGTGGCCAGGTGAAGCGGCGTGCGCCAGTCCACCCCCACCACTGTCGCTCCGGCCTCGGTCATCGCCGGCAACAGCTCACCCGTACCGACTCCAAAGTGGATCCTCGGCAGATCGGGGAAGTCGGAAGCCATTCCGGATAGGACCACAGTGGAGTGTGGCGCGACGAAGCGACGGTAGTCGGCCTCGGACAGCGTTCCCGCCCAGGAGTCAAACAGCTGCACCGCACTCACTCCAGCGGCAGCCTGCACCCGGAGAAACTCAAGCGTGATCGTCGCCAGTCGGCCGCACAGGGCATGCCAGAGATCCGGGGCGCCGTACATCAATGCCTTGGTGCGGGCGTGGTCGCGGGACGGGCCCCCCTCGACGAGATACGAGGCGAGGGTGAACGGGGCGCCGGCGAAGCCGATCAACGGGATGCTGCCCAGCTCGCGGACCAACAGCCGTACCGCCTGGTCGAGGAACGCAACATCCTCCGGGTGCAGCGCGCGGATGGCCGCCACGTCGGCCTCGGTCTGCACCGGCTTGGCGACGACCGGGCCGACTCCGGGCTTGATGTCGAGGTCGATGCCGGAGGCGACCAGCGGTACCACGATGTCGGAGAAGAGAATCGCGGCGTCGACGCGGTGCCGGCGGACGGGCTGCAGAGTGATCTCGCAGACCAGCGCCGGGTCGCGGCAGGCCTCGAGCATCGATGTCTCGGCTCGGACCGCGCGGTACTCCGGCAGTGACCGACCAGCCTGACGCATGAACCACACCGGCGTGTGCGGGACCGGCTCCCGGCGACACGCACGTACCAGCGCGGAGGTGTGCGGGGCACCGGAGGATGAGATGGAATTCATCGCTGGCAATCCTGCCACGTACGGGTGCCAGCCCGACAATCCGGGGCGAAAGAAGCGGCTGCTCGCTGTGTGGCGTTGACGGAGCGTGACATCCAGGTGGGCCGGCGCGCCGTTGCCCCACGACCGCCGCTGGCGAAATACGCTCAAGCCGTGTCGCCCTCGACCGCCGTGCCCGCCGTCTTCGCTCAGGCCATCCGTGGCCTGCGCTCCGTGCGGTCCCGGCCGGAGATCACGCTCGAAGAGGTGAGCCCGCCCGCGCGTCTGGCTCCGTACGCATTCGCGATCTTCGCGACCGTCACGCGCGAGCCCGGCGATGGGGTCGAGGTCGCGAGCGGCCGGCTGATCCTGCTGCACGATCCGGGCGGGCACGAGGCGTGGGAGGGCACGCTGCGGCTGGTCACCTATGTCACCGCAGAGCTCGATGCGGAGATGGCCACCGACCCGCTGTTGCCGGAGGTCGGATGGAGTTGGCTCACGGACGCGCTCGACCATCACCACGCCCTGCACAAGGCGGCCGCCGGCACGGTCACGCAGACGCTGTCCACCAGATTCGGTGACCTGTCGGGCACACCGCCGACGGCGGATATCGAGATCCGCGCCTCGTGGACCCCGGTCGACCGGGGTCTGGAGCCGCACCTCGAGGCCTGGTGCACGCTGCTCGCCCTGACCGCCGGCCTGCCGCCGCCGGGCGTGGTCGCCCTCCCGGCGCGGCTCGGCCTCGTTTAACTAAGCCGCGCCGGGGCGCCGCATTTCTAAGATCGCCAGCCCAGACCGTCGAGTTACCGTGGGGCGAGGTACTTGTCGGCGAGCTCGCAGAGCCGGTCCGCCTCGTCCGCCGCAGCGTCAGTTGCCGGATTGGTCGTGCCGCCGGCCGCGTCGAGCGCATCCCAGAAGGCGTAAATCCCGTTCAGGCAGTCCGCCATCGCCTTCCTTTCCGAGGTCACCGTCTTGAGTTCGTCGTCAGAGTCTTCGAGGTTGCGCTTGGTGGTGTCGAGTTCCTGTTGGGTCGACGCCACGGTGCCGTTGAGCTGAGTGATCTTGCCGGACAGGTCGGAAGCCTCACGGTTCTTCAGCACGAACAGCGTGCCGAAAGCGCCGCTGGCGAGCACAAAGATGGTCAGCAGCACGGCGAGCACCACGGTAGCGACGCCCTTCTTCGGCGGTGCCGGCGGCGCGCCCATCGGCGCATACCCGTACGGACCAGACACCGGTGGCCCTGAATACTGGGCGGCGGCCATGGCGGCCGGGTCGTAGGTCGGTGCCGCCGGCATCGGCTGGGCCGGAACCGGAGGCAGCTGGCTCGTCGGCGCAGTCGGAAACGCAGGGGCGGCCGAGTAGGCAGGCGCTGGCGGGGCCTCCGGGGCCGGCGAATACGCGGGCGGCACCGGCGGGTACGCAGGGGTCGGCGGCGGTGAATATGTCGGCTCCTGCTCGGGTGGGGTACTCGAGCTGTCAGATCCCGGGGGGTAAGTCATTGCTCTCCTCAGCTGGGCAGTGACCCTGTCGGGCACGCGACCTCACCATAGGTGTGGGCTGACGACCAGTCGACCCCTGCCCGGCTGGTCCGGTAAGCGGCCGGTCAGGACGGCGTCGGGCTCGGTGTCGAGCGTCATGTCGAGCGTCATGTCGAGCGGCATGTCGAGCGGCATTGAGTGGGCACTCAGCAACAAGGCGTTGACCTGCTGACTTCAGGGCGTGACGACGGCCGACTCGCGGTGGGCCAGGCACTCATGTGAGGAGTCCTCACCGTACGGTTGGAGAGTGACCGACGGACCACCACCACCCGCGCCGGAGACGGCCGAAAATGGGCCGGGCGGCGGGGTCAACAGAAGTATCGTCCTCACCGCGCCCCGCGATGGCACGCCCGAACCAATCACCACGCCGGCCGGGCTCACCCGCGCGGCCAAGCTGCTCGCCGCTGGGAGCGGACCGGTCGCGGTGGACGCCGAGCGAGCCTCGGGCTACCGATACACACACCGTGCCTATCTTGTGCAACTGCGGCGCGAGGGCGCGGGCACGATCCTCATCGACCCGCTTTCGTTCCCGGATCTGTCCGAAGTGAGCGAGGCGATCGCCGACACCGAATGGGTGCTGCACGCGGCGAGCCAGGACCTGCCTTGCCTCGCCGACGTCGGGCTGCTCCCAACACAGCTCTTCGACACCGAGCTCGCCGGCCGATTGACCAACATGGAAAGGGTGGGGCTCGCCGCGCTCACCGAGCAACTGCTGGGTTTCGCGCTGGAGAAGCACCACTCCGCCGCGGACTGGTCCACTCGACCGCTGCCGGCGTCATGGCTGAGTTATGCCGCGCTCGATGTCGAGTTGCTGATCGATCTGCGCGACAAGCTCGAGGCGGAACTGATCGCGCAACGCAAACTCGCCTGGGCGCGTGAGGAGTTCGCCGCGTTGGTTGCCTCAGCCGGCCGGCCAGTGCTGCCCCGTGCCGACCCATGGCGGCGCACGTCCGGGATCCACAAGGTACGCGGAGTTCGCGCGCTGTCCCGGGTGCGCGCGATCTGGTACGCCCGCGACAAGGTCGCCGCCCGCCGGGACACGGCCCCCGGCCGAGTGCTACCCGATGCCGCGATCATCGCCGCCGCCGAGGCGAACCCGGCGGAGGAACGGGAACTCTTGGCACTGCCCGGATTCGGCGGTCGGTCGGTCCGCCGCCTGGCGCCGGTGTGGCTCGACGCGCTGGCCGCAGCCCGTGATCTCACCGACCGAGAGCTCCCCCTGCCGCCAGCCACCGACGGACCGCCGCCGCCGCACCGGTGGGCGGAGCGTGACCCGGTCGCGGCCGGGCGGCTCAGCCGGTGCCGCGAAGTCGTCACCCGGACCGCCCACGAATACCAGTTACCACCGGAGAACCTGATCGCCCCCGACGCCATCCGCAGGCTGGCCTGGACGCCTCCCGACCCGGTCGAGGAGCCGACCGTTCGGGCCGCGCTGCTGGGGTCTGGCGTTCGAGACTGGCAACTCGGCCTGCTGGCGCCCCAGCTCACCACCGCCCTGGCCGAGCCGCCTGCGTCGGATGTGGGCCGGGACACAGCGCAGGCTTAGTTACCGGCGAGTAGCATTGCCGGTCGAAACCTATCCCGTCCGGTAGGAGGCCGACTGTGCCTGCAACTCACGCGCGCCGCCCGGTGCGCGACGTCGTTTTCGTCGATGGGGTGCGGACCCCGTTCGGCAGGGCCGGCGGTATGTACACCGGGACCCGGGCCGATGACCTCGTCATCCGCTGTATCCGGGAACTTCTGACCCGCAACCCGCAGCTACCTGCCGACCGCGTCGACGAGGTGGCCGTCGCTGCCACCACCCAGACCGGCGACCAGGGTCTCACGATCGGCCGAACCGCGGCCCTGCTCGCCGGTCTGCCCAAGTCCGTGCCTGGCTTCGCCATCGACCGCATGTGCGCCGGTGCGATGACAGCGGTCACGACGCTCGCATCCGGCATCGCCTTCGGCGCCTACGACGTCGCGATCGCCGGTGGCGTCGAGCACATGGGCCACCACCCCATGGGCGAGGGCGTCGACCCGAACCCGCGCATCCTCACCGAGAAGCTGGTCGACCCGTCGGCCCTGGTGATGGGCGCGACCGCGGAGAACCTGCACGACCGGTTGCCCGACATCACCAAGGAGCGGGCGGACCGGTTCGGCCTCGCCTCGCAGGAGAAGACGGCCAAGGCGTACGCCGACGGAAAGCTGCAGCCCGACCTGGTCACCGTCGCGACCCGGGACGGAGAGGGTGCCTGGGGACTGGCCACAGTGGACGAAGCGCCCCGCGAGACGTCGCTGGAGAAGCTGGCCACGCTGAAGACCCCGTTCCGCCCGCACGGCAAGGTGACCGCCGGCAACGCGGCGGGACTCAACGACGGTGCCACGGCCTGCCTGCTCGCCGCCTCCGACGTGACCGAGGAGCTCGGCCTTCCGGTGGCGATGCGGCTGGTCTCGTACGGCTTCGCCGGCGTCGAGCCGGAGGTGATGGGGTTCGGCCCCATTCCGTCCACCGAAAAGGCGCTCCGCAGCGCCGGGCTTGCTGTGGATGACATCGGGCTGTTTGAGCTCAACGAGGCCTTCGCGGTGCAGGTGCTCGCGTTCCTGGACCACTTCGGCATCGCCGAGGACGACCCGCGGGTCAACCCGTGGGGTGGCGCGATCGCAATCGGCCACCCGCTTGCCTCGTCCGGCATCCGGCTGATGACACAGCTCGCACGCGAGTTCGCCGAGCACCCCGAGGTGCGGTACGGCCTGACCGCGATGTGCGTGGGCATCGGCATGGGCGCCACCGTGATCTGGGAGAACCCGCATTTCGAGGAGACCGCCCGATGACTAGTGCCGATTTCGCGAATGAGGTCGTGACCAAGGCCCTCCTGCGGCGAGTCCGCGTCCCGGGGCTCGACCGGCACGCGGCACTGATCACATTGGACAATGGCTTCGACCACACCAAGCCCAACTCGATGGGGCCCGGTGGCCTGGCGAGCCTGGATGCCGCGATCACCGAGGCGCTCGCGGACAATCCGGCGTTCATTGCGGTCACCGGCAAGCCGTACATCTTCTGCGTCGGCGCCGATCTGACCGGGATACCGCTGATCCGTACCCGCGAGCAGGCCCTGGAGATCGGCCGACTTGGTCACCGGGTCTTCGCCCGTCTGCGCGACTCCACGGTGCCGACCTTCGCGTTCGTCAACGGCGCCGCCATGGGTGGCGGCCTCGAACTTGCCCTGCACTGCCACCACCGGACGCTCTCCGCCGGCGTGACCGCGATCGCGCTGCCCGAGGTGTCGCTCGGGCTGGTGCCTGGTTGGGGCGGCACCCAGCTGCTGCCCAACCTCATCGGGATCATCAACGCCGCCCAGGTCGTGGTGCAGAACCCGTTGCAGCAGAACACGATGCTCCGCGCCGCCCAGGCCCACGAGCTCGGCATCTCGGACGCGCTGTTCGAACCGGCCGACTTCCTGGAGCGCTCCCTCGCCTGGGCCGCGTCGGTTGTCCGCGGAGAGACCAGTGTGACGCGGGCAGAGGTCGATCGGGTCTCGTGGGACGGAGTGGTCGAGTTCGCCCGGGCCATGCTCGACGAGCGGCTGCACCACGCGACGCCGGCGCCCTATCGCGCCCTGGATCTGCTCGCGCTGGCCAAGGATGCCCCGTTCGCCATCGGTGCTGCCGCCGAGGACGAGGCGCTGGCCGATCTCGTGATGAGCGAGGAGCTGCGGAGCGGGCTCTACGCCTTCGACCTCGTGCAGCGGCGAGCTAAGCGTCCGGTGGGAGCGCCCGACAAGGCGCTCGCCCGGCCGGTGACCAAAGTCGGGGTCGTCGGTGCCGGCCTGATGGCGAGCCAGCTCGGCCTCCTCTTTGCCCAGCGGCTCGAGGTGCCGGTCGTGCTCACCGACCTCGACCAGACCCGCCTCGACAAGGGACTGTCCTATGTGTATGGCGAGATCGACAAGCTCGCCGCGAAGGGCCGCCTCGACTCCGGCAGGGCGGCGAAACTGCGCGGTCTGGTGACCGGAAGCGTGGACAAGGCCGCATTCGCCGACGCCGATCTCGTCATCGAGGCGGTCTTCGAGGACCTCGGCGTCAAGAAGCAGGTCTGGGCCGAGGTCGAGCAGTTGGTGAAGCCGGATTGCGTGCTCGCCACCAACACGTCCTCGCTCTCGGTCACCGCCATGGCCGCCGACCTGGCGCACCCGGAGCGGGTCGTCGGACTGCACTTCTTCAATCCGGTGGCGATGATGCCGCTGCTGGAGATCGTACGGGCGGAGCGCACCGACGACGCCACCCTGGCCACGGCGTTCGCGGTCGGCAAGGCGTTGCGAAAGTCGTGCGTGCTGGTCAAGGACGCGCCCGCGTTCGTCGTGAACCGCCTCTTGACCCGGTTCCAAGGCGTGGTGCTCGGCGCGATCGATTCCGGGACCCCGCTGGATGTGGCCGACGCCGCGCTCGATCCGCTCGGTCTGCCGATGCGGCCGCTCGCGCTGTTGCAGCTCGTCGGACCGGCCGTGGCGTATCACGTTGGCGGCGTGCTGCACGACGCCTTCCCCGACCGGTTCACGATGAACGAGAACCTGCGCCGGATCGCGGAATCGGGCCAGCCGCTGCTGGTCGACAACCAGCCGAACCCGGCCGTCACGTCGCTACTACAGGTCGGGTCCGCGCCGCTGACCGCTGCACAGGTCCGCGACAACGCCCTGGCCGCCCTCGCCGAGGAGATCCGGCTGATGCTCGACGAGGGGGTGGTGGCCGAGGCGCAGGACATCGACCTGTGTCTCATCCTTGGCGCGGGTTGGCCGTTTCACCTCGGTGGAATCACGCCGTACCTGGACCGCAGCGGCGTAGCCGAACGGGTCACCGGCCAACGCTTCCTCGCCCCTGGCGTGGCCAGTCTGACTTCCTCCTGAGTAGCCTTCTCCCCGCACCGGGCTCGTTCCTGGGGGTAACCGGCCCGGTGCGGGGAGGGGTGAATTTCTTGAGCCTGCCGGACGTACCGACTCGGCTCGCGGATCAACGCCACCGCGTCGCCGCTGACCTACTGCCGTGTCCGGCCGGGTATGTGTGTTCGAAGTCCACAACCCCAGGGGTTGTGGCCACAACCTGTGGTTGTTGAGTCGATGAGGTACCTATGGCCCGACACGTCATCCGCGGCGCGCAAGTAGGTCCTCGGAGCCTGCCTTGTCTAGTCGTCGTCGCTGACGAAGACGGTGACCCGCTGGGTCATGTTGTTCGCCATGCCCTGCGTGTTCCAGGGCTGGTCCACCGGCTGCACCGCGCCGGTGGCGTCGGTCGCCCGCACCAGCAGCTCGTACTGCCCGGGCACAGCGACTGTCCACTGTGCTCGCCAGCGGGACCAGGCCCACGGACCAAGCGGCGGCTCCACCTCGGCGTCGAAC
Source organism: uncultured Actinomycetota bacterium (assembly GCA_963773935.1). Lineage (GTDB taxonomy): Bacteria > Actinomycetota > Actinomycetes > Mycobacteriales > Micromonosporaceae > DATBGZ01. The sequence goes on along the minus strand of CAVZCZ010000006.1, from coordinate 528,184 downwards.
CACGACTGTCCACCATCGACGGACACCTGGACCCGAGTGACGGGCCCCTGGCCCGACCAGGCGCGGCCGGTCAGGTCGTGGGTGCCGAGGGCGACGAATCGGTTGCGCGACATGAAGTCGGGGTGCCCGGGCGGGATCATCAGCGCTCGCGGCTGGATCCGGGTCACGGGCTCACCCGGCTCGTCGGGGGTCTCCTTGAGCCGGTAGGCCACCTCGTTCTGGTAGCCATCGAATGGCGTGGTCTGCACGGTGATCCGATGCAGCCACTTCACCTGTGCCATGCCGTACCAGCCGGGAATCATCAGCCGTACCGGGAATCCATGTTGGATCGGCAGCGGCTCGCCGTTCATCTCGTAGGCGAGCAGCGCCTCCTCCCGGAGCGCCTCCGGTACCGGCAGCCCACGCTGGTAGTCCTGTTCCACGCCGCGCTCGATCCCATGGTCGAGGCCGGTGAAGACGACATCGACCGCGTCGGCGGCACAGCCGGCCTCGCGCAGGAGCGGCGCCAGCGGAGTACCGGTCCACTCGGCGGTGCCCACAGCTTCCACCAGCCACGGCTGGCTGACCGGTCGAGGCAGCAGGCGGGCCCGCCCGTTGCCCGCGCACTCCATCGTGACCGGCATGGTGACCCGTGGCCGGTCCCGGAGCTCGGCGAGACTCAGCCGCAGCGGCGTCGACACTGTCCCGTCGATGCGCAGCGTCCACGTCGCCGGATCTACCGCCGGAATGTCGTAATGCACCAGCAGGTAGTGCAGCCCCGCCGGCGTGAGGTCATAGCGGAGTGCCTCCAGCGGCATGCCGTGGTTGCGCGCGGCGAGGCCAAGCTCATCCAAGCCAACGCCCTCGTCCGGGGCGGCGACCCGGCCCATCGTGCTGCCGTCCATGCCCACATCCTGCCCGACGTGCCGGCGCCGGTCAGAGCGCCGGGTCTGGATCCGGTAGCGGCGTCGGATCGGGGTCCCGCGCTGGTACCGCCGCGGTCGCGCTCACCACCGGGGTGACCTCGGCCGAGGGGAGGGTCACCGTCACCTCGAGGCCACCGCCGTCGGCGTTCGGGTTGGCGGTCACCGTGCCGCCATGTGCCTCCGCCACCGCCCGGACGATCGACAGGCCCAGGCCCGATCCTCGGCCGCCGGTCCGCTCCCGGCCGCCCCGGCGGAACGGCTCGAAAAGCCCCGCGACGTCGCCGGGCTCCACCTCGAAGCCGGTGTTCTTGACGACCAGCCATGAGTGCTTGGCGTCGCCGCCGGTGCTCACCCAGATCCGTCCGTGCAGGTGGTTGTACCGGACTGCGTTCTCGACCAGGTTGCCGGCCAGGCGGTCGAGCAATCCCGGGTCCCCGACCACCGGTGCCGGTTCGAGGTCGTCGGTGTCGACGACGAGGTGAATCCGGTTGATCTCCCGGCTCATCGCCGACAGCGCGGAGGCGACGCCGGCGGACAGATCGGCAGCGACCTTCTTCGACAACCGCCGGCCGGACTGTGCCTCGCTGCGCGCGAGCACGAGCAATGCGTCGACCAGTGCATTGGCGCGATCAGAACCGTCCCGCACCACCTTGGCCATCCGGCGGTACTCGACGATGTCGGCGTCCGGGTCGGCGAGGGTGACATCGACCTCGGTCCGCATCACCGCGAGCGGGGTGCGCAGCTCGTGCGAGGCATTGGCGACGAATCGCTTCTGCGTCTCGAATGTCGTATTGATCCGGTCGAGCATCGCGTCGAAGGTCGCCGCCAACTCCGCCACCTCGTCGTCCGCGCCGACGTACCGGATGCGCTGGTCGAGGGTCTCACCGGTGAGTGCCTGTGCGGTCGTGGTGACCTGCTGCAGCGGGCGCAACGCCCGGCCGGCGACCAGGTACGCAAGGGCCACCCCGGCGACACCGACCAGGAACACGGCGAGCAGACCCTCAATCAACATCTGCCGGCGGCCTCGGCGCGCAGCGCGTCATGCCACGGCCCGAGGTCGGCATCAGCACCCGTGACAGTGTCGACCAACCGGGTGCCTTCGGGCAGCGTCGGGCTCTCGCCCAAGGCATGCCCGACCAGCAGCCACGCGAGCAGCACCAGGACCAGCGCACCACCAACCAGGAGCACGCCGTTGAGCAGTGTCAGTCGCAGCCGCAGCGTCGGTCTGAACCACCGCTGCCGGCCGCGTGCGTCGTACAGGGTCATCGGGAGGCTTACTCCGGCGCCGCTGCATGCGTCGGGTCGGCTGGCGCCCCGGAGCCGGACGCGGGGACCCGATAGCCGACCCCGACCACGGTCTCGATCAGCGGTGGGTCACCCAGCTTCTTCCGCAGCGTCATCATGGTCACCCGCACGGTGGTCGTGAACGGATCGGTGTTGGCGTCCCACACCCGTTCCAGCAGCTCCTCGCTCGAGACCACGCCGCCGCGCGCCTTGAGTAGCTCCTCCAACAGACCGAACTCCTTGCGGGTCAGGTCGAGTACCTCGCCGGCCCGCGTCACCGTTCGCTGCGTCTGGTTAAGTACCACGTCCGCGGCGACCAGCACCGGCGGCGCAGCCGGCGTCGCCCGACGGCCCAACGCCCGCACCCGGGCCACCAGCTCGTCGAAGGCGAACGGCTTCGGCAAGTAGTCGTCGGCCCCTAACTGCAGTCCCTCGACCCGTTCCGCGACCGTGCCACTGGCGGTCAGCATCAGCACCCGGGTCAGCGCCCCCGACGCAACGAGGTCGGCACAGATCTGGTCGCCGTGCACGCCGGGCAGGTCGCGGTCGAGCACCACCACGTCGTAGCGGGTCACCATTGCCATCTCGTGACCGGTCGAGCCGTCGTAGGCAACGTCGACGGCGAGCCCCTCCCGCCGCAGCCCGCGCGCGATCGCCTCGGCCATCGTCTTCTCATCCTCGACCACCAGCACGCGCACGTCCCGCCCCCTTTCCACGGCAGGCTGGCCGGCCGCCACCGATGCCCTAAGACGCCGAACCGCGAGATCGTCGCAGCTCGGCGTCTCAGGCTAGCCGTCGACGCGACATCCGGACCAGAGCACAGCTTTGGCATATCGGGCTATTGGCACATCCCGGCCCATACGGTTTGGCTGGCGCGGGAGCGTCGAGCCCGCCGGTGGAGTTCAGGGCAGCCGCCAGGCCCGGACGAAGCCGACCGGATCGGCGCAGACGAGCAGTCCGCCGGCGGCGGCACAGGTCAGGTCCGAGCCGGACACGGTGCCGAGCAGACGGTATCCGCCGGCCGCATCGATAACGGTGAAGTCGGTGCCGCCCGGGCCCTGGTGAGCGAGCATGGCCCGGTTGCCGTCGTCCCGCCACGGCACGACGACTGTGTCCGCCAGCGAGGCGAGCCGCCGGCCATTCGCGGCCGAGAGCACAAGGATGGTACGGCGTGAAAGCGCCGCGCCCGGCCGCTCGCTGGACGGCTCTGCGAGCAGGTAATCGCCGAACTGTCCAATGACCTGTACCCCGAGCTGTGCCCGCAACGCACCTGTCTCCGGCGCGAACACGGCATCCGCGCCATCCGCATGCAGGCACAACATCCGTCCACAACCGGTGACGAAGAACTGGGCCGTGGCGGCCAACAGCGGTGGACTGACTGGCATGCTCGCGGTCCACCCGTAACCCTCTGGTCCTACCGGGTACGCCGTCAGCTCGGCGCGCAGGTCCCGACGTACGGCCACGATCAGGGTGTCACCGACCATCAGCGCCTGGGGCCAGTAGCCGCCATCGCCGTGGCCGCTGCGCCGGCCACCCGGTAGTGCGTAGCTGCGCACGGTGCTGCCGGTGGCCGGATCGCGTATCTCGACCATGCCATCACTGCGCATGGTGGCGACTCGGCGGATGCCGGTGCTGGGGTCGGCCACGCTCGGGATCAGGTCCCCAGTGAGCGGCAACCGCCACAGGCGCCGACCCGAGTCAATGTCGAATGTGGACACATCTGTGCAGGTGTCCCGGTCGCCAAGACAGTCGACCCTGACCGTGGCCGGTCCGCTGGCAACCAACAGGTACGACCCGATGGAGATGGGTACCACATCGGCGCCCGGAATCCGTGCCAGAACGGTGCCGCGGTCCGTGATGAGGAGGGTGACCGTCGTGGCCGTGACGATGTCGTGGACTACCACGGAGACGACGCCGTTGCCCAAGTCCGCGACCGACAGTGGCGGCGACCCCAGCACGAACGTCCAGCTGACGTCACCGGTGGCGAGGTCACGGCCGATGACGCCCAGGCCGTCCGGTTCGCTGAGGATCACGGCCGTCGACCCCATTGCGAACCCGGCGAGGCTCGCCGAGGCAGTCCACAAGGGATCACCCAAATAGCGGGTGCCCGGCCCAGACGTGACCGAACCGAAGGCGACCAGCAGGATCAGGGCCACGAGCACCGGCCTGCGCCGTCTCGTCCGGCTCAGCGGCTGCGGACCGGGCTCTGGCTCGCGCGCGGACAGGCTGAGGTCGCCGAGATCGATCGTCGGCACCGGCGCTCGAGGCGCCAGCTCCGCGAACCGTTGCTGGACATCCACGGGGCACCACCCTCAGGGAAGTGTGCCCCAGCCGACGGCCGAGCGCCTAGACGTCGGCCGCGGAACCCGGAGCCGAGAGCGGATTGGCGTGTGCCCCCACCCGACCCGCGTCCGACTTGTCGTAGAACTGCTGCAAGAGCGCGGCGGCTTCATCGCGATCAACGCACGTGTACGAGTTCCAACCCTCGATCCGAAGCTGGTCGTCCAGCGGCTTGCCGATCACCTCGAGGACGGTCTCCTTAGCCGAGCGCACCGCGCGCTGCGAGTTACGCAGGATCTGGCGTGCAACCAGTTCCGAGGCGTCCAGCAGTTGATCGGGCGGCACTACCGTCATCACAAGGTTGCATTGCAGCGCACGCTGGGCGTCGATCGGTTCGGCCGTCAGTACCATCTGCATCGCGACGCCGACCCCACACGTGTTGACCAACCGTACGATCCCACCGTCGCCGTGATGGAATCCTCGACGGGCCTCGAACGAGCCGAACCTGGCCCGGTCGGTGGCAATCCGGAGATCGCACGCCAGGGCCAGCTCGAGACCAGCGGCCAGCGCCCAGCCATCGATCGCAGCGATCACCGGCTTGCGAATCTTGTGCAGGCCACGGGTGAGGCCACCGATACCCATGTCGACGATCTCACGGACTCTGCTCGGCGCAGCGTCCACATAGTTCGCCGGTACGAAGGACTTGAGATCAGCGCCGGCGCAAAACGTGTTGCCCGCCCCGGACAGGATCGCGACGTCGACATCGTCGTCATCACGGAAGTCCGTCCAAATGCGACACAGTTCGTCGTGCATCGCGGGATCGATCGCATTCTTGGCCTCGGGACGGTTCAACGTCACGAATGCAATGCGGTCCCGCTTGTCGTACCGAATCGTCTCGATCACGCACCCACGCTACGTCAGCCCGCACGAGGCGAGCGAGAAAGCGCAATCCACACGGCCTCGGGCCGGCGTCGTCTGGACGTGAGGAGCCGAGCGAGCGAGGAGCGAGCGCGCGGAGTCGACGAGGCAGACGGCGGCGCCTCGAGGGGCCCGAGGCCACGCGCGAGCGGAGCGAGCGCCAACAGGAACGCTACAAGGCGGCGGTGACCTCGGTGTCGGCGTCGAGCTGGCTGATCCAGCCGGTTACCTGGTGGGCGAGGTCCTGCGCGGTGAGCCCGATGTCGGCGAGGATCTCGCCGCGGCTGCCGTGCGGATGCCAGCCGGGCTCGACCCCGATCTCGTGCACCGGGGTGGCCACGCCCGCGTCACGCAGCCGTTGTGCCACGGCGCCGCCGACGCCTCCAGTACGGATGCCGTCCTCCACGACGACCACCAGCCGGTGCGCCGCCGCGAGGCCGATCAGCTCGACTGGTACCGGACGTACCCAGCGCGGATCGACGACGGTGACGCCATATCCGTGCTCGGCGAGCCGCGAAGCCACGTCGATGCCCGTCTGGGCGAATGAACCGACTGCGACCAGGAGTACGTCTCGTCGCTCGCGCTCGCTGAGTACGTCGACACCGCCGACGGTGCGGATCGCGGGCAGGTCAGCTGGAGCCGCTCCGGTCGGGAAGCGAACGATCGTCGGCCCGTCCTCGACTGCCACCGCCTCGCGCAGCTCGGCGCGCAGTGTGGCGCCGTCGCGCGGGGCGGCGATGCGCAGGCCCGGCACGACTCCGAACACGGCGAGGTCCCAGATGCCGTAATGGCTCGGACCGTCCGGCCCGGTGATGCCGGCCCGGTCGAGCACGAAGGTGACCGGCAGCCGGTGCATCGCCACATCGAGCAGCACCTGGTCGAAGGCTCGGTTGAGGAACGTGGCATAGATGGCCACTACCGGGTGCATGCCGCCCAGCGCGAGGCCGGCGGCCGAGGTGGTCGCGTGCTGCTCGGCGATTCCGACGTCGAAGGCCCGGTCCGGGTACTTGGCGGCGAGCTTGGAGATGCCGGTGGAGTCGCCCATGGCGGCGGTGATGCCGACAACGTCGGGCCGCTCGTCGGCGATCGCGACCAGCTCGTCGGCGAAGATCGACGTCCACTTCGGCGATGCCGATGCCGGCGCGGTCGGCCGCCCGGTCTGCGGGTCGAACGCCGAGGGGCTATGCAGTCGATCCGCCTCGTCGTCCTCGGCGGGCTGGTAGCCGTACCCCTTGCGGGTGACGGCATGCACGATCACCGGGCGGCCGTAGCTCTTGGCCCGCCGCAGTGCGCTCTCCACGGCCGGCATGTCGTGCCCGTCCACCGGGCCGACGTACTTGATCCCGAGGTCCTCGAAGAGGGCCTGCGGCGCGACCGCGTCCTTGATGCCCTTCTTCACCGCGTGCAGCACCTCGTACAGCGGGCCACCGACGAGGGGCGTCTTCGCCAGCGACTCCTTGATCAGGTCGAGCACCTTCTCGTAACCCGGGTTCAGTCGCAGCGTGGCGAGGTGGTCGGCCAGGCCGCCGATCGTCGGCGCGTACGAGCGGCCGTTGTCGTTGACGACGATGACCACCGGATGCTTGGCATGGGCGATGTTGTTCAGCGCCTCCCAGCACATACCGCCGGTGAGGGCGCCGTCACCGACGATCGCCACGACGTGCCGCTTCTCACCGCGCAGCGCGAACGCCTTGGCCATGCCATCGGCGTAGGAAAGCGCAGTCGAGGCGTGACAGTTCTCGATGATGTCGTGTTCGCTCTCGGCCTGATTCGGGTAGCCGGTGAGCCCGCCGCGCTGGCGCAGCCCGTCGAAGCCGTCCCGGCGGCCAGTGACGATCTTGTGGACGTAAGCCTGATGCCCGGTGTCGAAGAGCAGCCGGTCCTTGGGAGACTCGAAGACCCGGTGCATGGCCAGCGTGAGCTCGACCACGCCGAGGTTGGGGCCGAGGTGCCCGCCGGTGCGGGCGATCTTCTCGACCAGGAAGTCCCGGATCTCGGCCGCGAGCGTGGTCAGCTCCTCCCGGCTCAGACGGCGCAGATCGCGCGGGCTGGAGATCCGGTCGAGCACACTGTCCACGGGTCCGGTCACGTCAGGCCCTTCCTCGCGCGCGCTCATGGGCTGCCAGTCTAACTGGCACACCCCAGCCCGAAACTGGTCCGGATGCAACCCTCATCGGACCTACACAACGGTACGTCCGACCGCATCGCCCGGATGCGTCCGCAGCGGTGGGGGCGCTCACCCGCCACCCTTGCGGGTGAACAACGCCACGCACTCCATGTGGTGAGTATGCGGAAACAGGTCGTATGCGCGCAGTTCGGTCAGGCCGTACCCGCGCTCTCGGAACGTCTTCACGTCGCGAGCCAGAGCCGCGGGATCACAGGCGACGTACGCCACCGCCCGTGGCGACCGGGCGGTGACGGCCGTCACGACCTCCCGGCCGGCGCCGACCCGGGGCGGGTCGAGCACCACTAGGTCAACCGCCCGCCAGCGCGGGTTGGCCAGGGCCCTGGTCACGTCCGAGTGGACCACCGTCACCGTGGTCAGATCCCGCAGGCACTCGGTGGCGGCGGCCGCCGCCACCGGCGATCCCTCCACGACGGTGATTCGGCCCGTGCTATCGGCGAGTGGGGCCAGCGCCGCGGCGAACACGCCGACCCCGCCGTAGAGATCCCAGATCCGGTCGCCGGCCCGCGGCCGCAACAGCTCCACGACCGCGGCCGCCAGCGTGTCGGCAGCGGCCGGGTGCACCTGCCAGAAGGCCCGCACGGGCAGGTCCCAGTCGCGCCCGATCGCGCGCTCGCGCACCCGGGCCGGACCGGCGAGCCGGGTCGCGGCGCCCCGGCCTAGGCGACCGAGCAGGGCCGTCTCACCCTCCGCGCCCACGACGACCTCGAGCGCCTCCACGTCGGGCCACTGCTCGCGCAGCACATCCGAGTCGCGCACGGCTGGGTGGGCGATCAGGCAGCGGTCCACCGGCACCACCTCGTGCGAGCGGTGCTTGAGCAGCCCGGCCCGGCCAGTCGAGTCCACTGTGTACTGAATCCGGGTGCGCCACCCCTGCCCGTCCGGCTCCCCCGGCACCGACGGCAGTGCGCGGACCGTGACATTGAGCGCCCCCACCTCCGCTAGGTCCAGGCCGCCGATCCGGGTCAGCTGCTCACGCAGCACATCCGCCTTAAGCGCGCGTTGGTAGTCGAGGTCGGCGTGCTGGAAGTCGCAACCGCCGCAGCGGTCGGGGCCCGCGAACGGGCACGGCGGCGCAACGCGGTGCGCCGACGGCACCCGGATCTCGATCGCGTCCGCACGTAAGAATCCCTTGCGCTCCTCGGTCACCACGGCCCGTACGGTCTCACCGGGCAGGGCGTGCCGGACGAACACGACCCGCCCCTGGTCCCGGGCCACGCAGTGTCCACCGTGGGCGACCGCGCCAACGGTGAGCTCCAGCACGGCCCCCTCGAGTCCCTCGCCGGAGCTCCGGCGCGACCTCGAGCTGTGGGCGGCTCATGACTTGGTCGGCACCCGGGGACCTCGGGGCCCGCCGCTTCGGCCTCGCCGGTGCCGCGTTCGTCCGTACCTGCATCACCGCCGGCACCGTCGCCATCCGTACCGGCCAGCCGTCCCTACTCGGCCCGCAGCCGCGCCGCACCGTCCGCGGCCCGCGCGGCGGGCGCCGGGTGAGCGCCTGGTCGTACCGCTCGAGATCCAGTGTGGAGCTGGAGGCGAGCTGGAACGGCACGCTCGTCACCATGACCCCTGGCTCGAACAGCAGCCGGCCCTTGATCCGCAGCGCGCTCTGGTTGTGCAGAAGGTGCTCCCACCACCGGCCGACCACGTACTCCGGGATGAATATGGTGACCACATCGCGCGGGGAGTTTCGGCGCAGGCGACTTCACGAAATCCACGATCGGCCGAGTGATTTCCCGGTACGGCGACTCGATGACCGTCAGCGGCACCCCGACGTCGTGGCGGTCCCACTGGCCTGGATCCTGCGGGTGTCGGTCTCGTCCACGTTCACGGTGAGTCCGGTGATGGTGTCCGGCCGGGTCGCCTGCGCGTACGCGACTGCGCGCAGTGTAGGCTTGTGCACTTTGGACACCAGCACGATCGCGTGGTTGCGCGCGGGCAGCACCGGCTCCCCCTCGGCCGGATCCAGCTCCTGGGAGACCGGTCGTAGTGGCGGCGGATGCCCAGCATGACCAGGTAGATGACGAGCATCGCCGCGATCGCGATCCAGGCCCCGAGCAGGAACTTGGTGACCAGCACGACCACCAGCACCGCGCCGGTCATCGCCATCCCGAAGCCGTTGATCGCCCGCGAACGGTGCATCCGGTTGCGTCTGGCCGGATCGCGTTCGGTGCGCAGCAGCCGGTTCCAGTGCCGCAGCATTCCGGCCTGGGACAGGGTGAACGAGACGAACACGCCGACGATGTACAGCTGGATCAGCCGGGTGACCTCGGCCTGGAACGCCACGATGAGCACGATCGCGAACGCGGCGAGGAAGAAGATCCCGTTGGAGAAGGCCAGCCGGTCGCCGCGGGTGTGCAGCTGGCGGGGCAAGTACCGGTCCTGGGCCAGGATCGATCCCAGCACCGGGAAGCCGTTGAACGCCGTGTTCGCGGCCAGGAACAGGATCAGCGCGGTCACCGCCGCGACGACGTAGAGCAGGATCGAGCCGTCGCCGAACACCGTCTGGCCCAACTGGGTGGTCACGGTCTTCTGCACGTAACCGGGCGGTCCGGACACGATCTGGCTCGCGCTCTCCACGAACTGTAGCCCGGTCAGCCGGGACAGCCCGATGATGCCGGTCAGCATGGTCACCGAGAGAATGCCGAGCAGCAGCAGCGTGGTGGCCGCGTTGCGGCTCTTCGGCTTCTTGAACGCCGGCACACCGTTGGAGATCGCCTCGACACCGGTGAGCGCGGCCGAGCCCGAAGAGAACGCGCGCAAGAGCAGGAAGAACAATGCGAAGCCGGTGAGGTCGTGTTCAGCCACGATCTGCAGGTCCGCGCTGGGCGCGCGCAGATCCTGCCCCAGACACGAAGATCCGGATCAGCCCGGTGAGGATCATGCCGATAATGACGATCATGAATGCGTAGGTAGGGAACGCGAAGGCGGTGCCGGACTCGCGCAGCCCGCGCAGGTTCACCGCCGTCAGACAGCACCACCGCGGCGACGGCGATGCCCACCTTGTGCTCGGCCACGAACGGCACGACCGAGCCCAGGTTGGCCACCCCCGAGGAGACCGAGACCGCGACCGTGAGCACGTAGTCGACCAGCAGCGCGCTGGCCACCCCCAGCCCGAACCGGGGACCGAGATTGACGGTGGCCACCTCGTAGTCGCCACCGCCGGACGGGTAGGCGTGCACGTTCTGCCGGTAGCTCGCGACCACCGTCAGCATGACCACGACCACGGCCAGGGCCACCCACGGCGAGTAGACATACGCCGACGCGCCGGCGATCGATAGCGTCAGCAGGATTTCGTCGGGGGCGTAGGCCACGCTCGACAGCGCGTCGGAGGCGAACACCGGTAACGCGATCCGCTTCGGCAGAAGCGTGTGCTGGAGGCGGTCGGACCGAAAGGGCCGGCCGAGCACGAGACGCTTCAGCAGCGAGGTCGGGTTGGCCACACCCGAAGGGTACGGCCCGTCTCCTCCGCCGAGTGGGACGGTGTGCAAGGCGGGCAGTCTTGAGCAAAGCCAAGCCGTCGCGGTGTACCGTGCCCCGCAGGAGCGGTCGCCTTCGACCGCCCTCGCCAACGTCGCCGACCGGGCTCGCGGAGGACCAGCGTGCACATCGTGATCATGGGGTGCGGACGCGTCGGTTCGACTCTGGCACAGAACCTGGAGAGTCGCGGACACTCAATCGCGATCATCGACCAGAACCCCGACGCGTTCCGCCGGCTCGGGGCAGATTTCGCCGGGCTGACCGTGACCGGGGTGGGATTCGACCGCGAGGTGCTGATCGAGGCGGGCATCGAACGTGCGGACGCCTTCGCAGCGGTGTCCAGCGGCGACAACTCGAACATCATCTCGGCCCGGCTGGCCCGGGAGACCTTTGGTGTGCAACGGGTCGCGGCGCGCATCTACGACCAGAAACGCGCCGAGGTCTACGAACGCCTCGGCATCCCGACCGTCGCCACCGTCCGGTGGACCGCGGACCGGATGATGCGCCACCTGGTGCCGCACGGCCAGGTGGAGCTGTGGCGCGACCCGACCAGCACGGTGTCCATCGTCGAGGTGCCGCTGCACCCCGGCTGGATATCCAAGACAGTGCGGGCGCTCGAGGACACTAGCGGCGCTCGCACCGCGTTCATCATGCGGTTCGGTATCGGCACCCTGACCACGCCATCGACCGTGCTGCAGGACGGGGACCAGGTCTTCATGCTGGTGACGGATCAGATGGTGGCCAAGGTCACCGCGGTCACCGGCAATGAACCGGCGAGCGCCTGAGAGGTGGACAAGACGATGAGGGTCGCCATCGGAGGTGCCGGTAACGTCGGGCGCTCGATCGCCCAGGAGCTCATTGAGAACGGTCATACCGTGCTGCTGATCGAACGGCAGCCGTCGGCGCTACGACCGGAACGGGTGCCCACCGCGGAATGGATTCTCGCCGACTGCTGCGAGCTGGCGAGCCTGCAGGAGGCAGACCTCGCCAGCTGCGACGTGGTGGTCGCCGCCACGGGCGACGACAAGGTGAATCTGGTGCTCTCCTTGCTGGCCAAGACGGAGTTCGCGGTTCCCCGGGTCGTGGCCCGGGTGAACCGGGCAGAGAACGAGTGGCTCTTCACCGACCAATGGGGCGTTGACGTCTCGGTGAGCAAGCCCCGCCTGATGGCCGCGCTGGTGGAGGAGGCGGTGACGGTCGGCGACCTCGTACGGCTGATGACGTTCCGGCAGTCCCAGGCGAACCTGGTGGAGATCACACTGCCGGAGACCGCACCCTTCGTAGGTCATGCCGTCCGCGATGTGCCGCTGCCGCGCGACTCTGCCCTGGTCGCGATCCTGCGGGGCAAACGGGTGGTCGCGCCCACGCCCGGCGACACGCTCGAGGCCGGCGACGAGCTGGTCTTCGTCTGCACCTCTGAGGTCGAGGAGGACGTCCGCTCGGTCATCCTCGGCGAGCGTCGACCCGCACCCTGAACTCGGACCGTTGAATCGTGGAGCTCTTACCGACCGATCAGGCCGTCACGGCGGCCGATCAGGCCGGCAGCGGTTGGTCCGATGTGCGTTGGTAGCGACGGACGGCCCAGATCGTCAACGCCAGCAGGATCGCGTACGGCGGGAAGCCCAGCACGATCCGCATGACGCCGAGGATGCTGGCCTTCTCGTCATCGGTGAGGCCGGCGGCGAAGTAGATCCACACGTTGACCACGAACTTGGCCAGGAAAACCGTCGCCCAGAGCACGGTGAGCCAACCGAAGACTCGGCGTAGACCTTCGTCGAGGCGCCACCGGTTGCCGCCGTTGTCCGCCACCAGTGACCAGAGCCACCCGACGAGCGGTCGACGGGCCACCACTGAGCCGATCATTGCGAGGCCGTAGCCGAGCGTCAGCAGAATCCCCGGCACGAAGAAGGTCTTCGCATCACCCGTTTTGAGCGCTAGCGCCGCGCCGATCGCAATGCCGAACAGCCCGTTGATCGCGTGCCGCACCGACTGCTTGCGCCACATCCGGTAGCCGGCGATCCCCAGTCCCATCGCGACTGCGACAACCAGTGCCGGCGTCAGCGACCAGACGATGTTCACGATCACGAAGGCCAACACCGGGATGCTCGACTCGACCATGCCCCGGACTCCGCCAAGCTGGCTCGCGACCTGCTCGGAGAAGGTAGGCAGAGCCTCCTCGTCCGGCGCGGCTGCCGGCAGAGATTGCTGCGGTCCGGGGTGTCGCCTGCGGGCATCACGGCTCGCTCCTATCCATGGGTCGACGATCCCTTCCAGCGAGGTCAGCCATTTCGCGGAACGACCAGCGACTAGTGCTGTGTTTCCAGCTCGTAGTAGGGGTTGTAGATCACCTTGCGGTGGTCCCGGACCGCCACCCGACCGCGCGCCGTGAGCGCCCGGCCAGGTTCGATGCCCGCGATGTGGCGCCGACCCAACCAGACCAGGGTCACCACGTCGGAGCCGTCGTACAGGTCGGCCTCGAGGGTGGGCAGGTTGGTCCGTGGAGTGTAGACCACTGTACGCAGTCGGCCGGTCACGCTGACCAGGTCACCTCGCCGGACCTGCCCGGCCAACACGCATCCGGCCTTGGCCGTTTCCGCCCTCAGCGCGTCGGCGTCGAGCTCTTCCTCTGTGGCGGTGAATCGCCGCAACAGCCCGCGGATCAGGCCAGTTTCGCGACCGCGGGGTTCGCTGACAGTCGCCCCTCGCGCTTCGCGGGTGCCGCGATCCTCGCGCGCCCGGGTCATGTCGCCTCTTTGCCCGACCGCTGGGACCGGCCACCGCGCGTGCCTCGGCGCGTGGCCGCACCGCCGCCACGCGGTGTGGCGCCGTTGCTCGGCGGCGAAGCCGTCCCAGCGCCGCGCGTGGCTGGTTCGCCACTGGGCGGCGCGGCCATACCGCTGCTGCTCGGCGTCGCGGCATCGGCATTGTCGCCGTGGCCTGGCGCTGCGGGCTCCGCAGCCGCTTGGTCACTGGCCACCATCTCGGCCAGTTGTGCCGCCGCTTCGGCCGGCAGGCGTAGCGGTAGCGGCTCCTTGACCGGGCGAGCGTCGATACCACGGTCGACGACTAGCCCGCGAAGAGCCTCCCGAAGCGGTCCGGCCTGATCGGGATCGACCGCCGCCGCGCCGACGTACACGCCGTGCACGAACCAGCGAGGTCCATCGATCCCGACATGGCGCACCTCGACGACGCCCTGGCCACCACCGACCCGCGCCTGCAGCTCGGGACCGTACTCTCCGTCAACCTCGGCCAGCTTGGCCCCACCGCCGACGAGACCGGTGCGCAGCTCAGCCCGGATCTCGTCCCAAATGCCCTCAGTACGCGGCGCCGCGAACGCGCCCAGCTGCAGGCGGCTCCCACCGTAGGCGAGCTGAACGCGCTGGATCTCACCGCTGGGCGCGGCCTCAAGCTGGATGTCGACCCCGGCCACGGTCGGAATACGCAGCGCTCCCAGGTCAAGCCGGCACAGCGTGTCTTTGGGCGCTTCTGACACGTCGTACGGCCCAAAGTCTCGGGCGGTCCGGTACGTCCAGTACTTGCTCGTTGTCGGCGAAGTCATCCGGGGTATCCGCGTAGGCATTGCGCTCAGGCCGACCGCCCCGACCGCCGCTGTCGCTGCGCCGGCCCGCTTTCCCGCGATTACGCGAGAAGATCACCGCTACCTCTTCTCCCCGAGCGCGGTCAAGCCCCCGGTGGAACCGTGCCCGCCCACGCCACGCGCGGACTCGGACAGCTCATCCACACCGTAAAAGTCTGCCCGCTCTACGCGTTGCACGACAAGCTGTGCGATCCGATCCCCCCGCCGGATCGTGGCCGCCTCGCGCGGATCGTGGTTGATCAGGTTGACCAGAATCTCGCCCCGGTACCCGGAGTCGACCGTACCCGGTGCGTTCAGCACCGTGACGCCCAGCCGGCTGGCCAGCCCCGATCGCGGATGCACCAGCCCCACGTATCCCGGCGGCAATGCGATGGCAACTCCGGTGGGCACGAGCGAGCGCTCGCCCGGAGCGTAGCACGACGTCCACGGCGGCGTACAGGTCGGCGCCGGCGTCGCCGGCGTGCGCGTAGGACGGCAGCGGCAGCCCCGGATCCAGCTGTTGGACGGGGACGCTCACGGATGCAAGGGAGCTGCCCTTGTCGGAGGGTGCCCTGCCAAACGTCTCATCCACCCGTGCCTCCATCGCCAGGTGCCGTCAACGTACCCTGCTCACGTGGCCCCGAGATCGCCTACCGCGAGCGCCTGCGCGTGGCGTGGTGGCTCTGGCCCGCTGCGCTCGCCGGGTCCGCGTTCATCGCTACAGAGCTGGCGATTGGTGCGTTCGCACTCCGCAATCCGATCACGTATGTAGTCGCGGCGGTCTTGGCACTCGCGGGCGTGGTGGCGCTGAACCGGATCCGGATCGCCATTGACCGTGACGAACTGCGGGTCGACGATGCGCGACTGCCGCTGGCCGCCATCAGTGAAGTCACCGTGATCGACGCCGATGCACGGCGGGACCTGCTGGGACAGGACAGCCGACCCGCTCGCGTTCGTGATCCAGCGGCCATGGATTCGCGGTGGTGTCCGCATCGACCTGGACGACCCGGAGGACCCGACCCCGTACTGGTACGTGAGCTCGCGCCGCCCGGCTGAACTGGCTGCCGCCCTTCGCACGTCGGACTGATAGCTGCGCTCTGCTGCACAGGGAATCAGCCGGTCCACAGCGGAGTTAGCCGGAGGTGATCTGCCGTGGACGACGATGCGCGAGGTCGCCGCGGACCTCCTCGGCCAGCTTCAGCGTGGCACGGCGGTTGAGGAACGCAGCCACGGCGGCTCCGGTGAACAGCGGCCCGAGCGCCGTCAGGTTACGGCCGAAGCGGCGGACCAATCGGTCACGTAGCTCGTGGCGCGCCGCGGTACCCAGCACTGCCGCAACCCCGCGCCCCGGAACCATGAGGCTCACTCCGCGCCGGCCGGACCAGGCCTGCAGCAGGCTCAGTGCGCGATGCGGCATCGGGCCCGGGATCGGCTGGCCGTACAGCTCCTGAAGTTCGCCGATGAGCTTGATTTCGACGGCGACAACGGCGACGGTTTCGGCGGCAAGTACCGCGGGCGCGGTCAACAGCGCCGGCGGTGCGGCCCACTGGAGCGCGGTGACGCCGCCGCCGACAGCGCCGATGCTGGCGCTCGTGCGGGCCGCGTTACGGACGAGGCGATCGGCGATCACGTCGTCGCTCAGACCCGCGATAGTGCGACGCGGAGTGTCTCCAGGTCGCGCAGCGGAATCCGTGGGGCGATGTCCACGACCGTGTCGGCCAGCCACGCCATGGCGACCTTGGGTCGCAGGAAGTCGGTGAATCCACGCTTGCTCAGCCCACCCGCGATCACGCTTAGGGCCTGACGCTTCTCCGCGCTGGACAGGTCGGAATCGGCAATGCGAGCGACGGCCTCGGCCGTGGCCTGGTCGGCGGCGGCATCGCCCGGCACGATCGGTCCTGGTACTCCGTCGCCGACGAGGCCTCCGGACGCACAGCAGTGCCCGACGGATCAGCGTCGGGCTGGTGCTTCTTGAACATAGGTGCCTCCAGCGGACTGCCTCTCGGGCCCTTCGGGCCCTGTGATCCCCGACCCACGGCATGGGCCGGGAGTACCGCCGAGTCTGGCCTACCCAGTCCACCCCGCCGTAGCACCTTCGTCCACACGTCAATCTGAGCTTTATCTGCGCGCAACCACCCCGGCGAGTCCCCCGCGTTCTGCGCAACCACCCGGCGAGCGAAGCGAGCCGCTGGGCGGTCGAGTGAGCTTGCGAACTCGCCCGGGCGCCAGGTCGCTTAGGCACACTCCGTGCAGATCAGCTCGCCGTTGCGCTCGTACGCGAGCTGGCTGCGGTGATGCACGAGGAAGCACCGCGAGCAGCGGAACTCATCCGCCTGCATCGGCAGGACCCTGACGGTCAGCTCCTCGTCGGCGAGGTCTGCGCCCGGAAGCTCGAAGCCCTCCGCAACGTCCACCTCGTCGACATCCACGCTGCCCGACTGTGCGTCGACCCGGCGGGACTTGAGCTCCTCGATGCTGTCCGCGCCGAGATCGACCTCGTCGCGCCGTGGCGCGTCGTAGTCGGTCGCCATCCGTTGTCACACTCCCAAGAAAGAAGACTTCGCCTCGTCTGTCGTTCCGCCTACCAGCCACCCAGTCGCCCCACCCGACCGCGTAAACCGCGGCGAGTCCACGGCGATCGACCGTGATCGGCCGACTGATTCCCGGGCCTTCTGTTGTCCTACGGTCCCGGGCTGGCGGCGTACCTTACCGTCCCCATCCGCAACATGTACGCTCGCGCGCGCACGATTGTTCCCGATGTGATCCAGGCGACACAAAGGTAGGGGTCACCGTAGTCCCCGCAAGTCCGCCGCGCCGACAGACGGCTGACATTCCTCACCCTGGTCACGGGTGTTCGCTACCCTCGTGGGCACCAGATCGGCGACGTTGCCGCCCGGCTGTCGCCGAGGGGGTTCACCAGGGGGAGTTGCGAGCGGGATGACCTTCACACGGGTTCGTGCCTTGATCTTCATTGCCGTCCTGTTCGTCACCGCCGGCGTCGTCGTCCTTACCGCCATCAACCGGGACACTCAGATCCTGCCACCGGCCGACAAGTGTGCCCCCGGCGACATCCGCGCCAACGTTTCAGTGCCGGAGCGAAACGCCGAGGTCACGATCAACGTCTTCAACGGCACCGCCAGGATCGGCCTGGCGGATCTGGTCGGCGGCGAGTTCAAGAACCGGGGCTTCACCGTCGACAAGATGGAGACGTCCCCGGAGGGCAAGCTCGTATGAGGGCATCGCAGTGATCACGTTTGGCCCCGAAGCCGTGGGCGCATCGTGGTTGGTCAGCGCGTACTTCCTCACCGACGAGGCCGAGATGAACTTTGACCGCGAGCGCACCGGGGCAGCGGTCGACGTAACCCTGGGAGGCTTGTTTCAGCAGCTGTCCACGTCCACCGAGGTGAACCAGTCGATCGCGGCCAAGGGTGAGCCGCGGCTGTATCCCGGTACCTGCGCTGCTTGATCGCCGCCGTCGGCGGTCAGGGGCCGCCGTCGGCGTTCACCTCGACGAGGAGGTCGTGCAGCTGGCGGTGCAGGGCCGGCGGACCGGCCACGACCATCGTCAGCCCGGGCGGTTGTCCACGTAGGCCGGTGACGAGTAGTCCAGCCTCGGTCGCGATGAGTCCACCGGCGGCGTGGTCCCAGGCGTTGAGGCCCTTCTCGAAGAACGCGTCCACCCGCCCCTCGGCGGCCGCGCACAGGTCAAGCGCTGCCGCACCCAACCGCCGGATGTCGCGCACCCGCGGCAGCACTGTGGTGAGCACCGTGGCCTGGTACGCCCGGCGAGTCGCGTCGTAACCGAAGCCGGTGGCGACCAGAGCACGGTCGAGGGCTGTCGCCGTCGAACCGGTGAGCCGACGGCCAGATCGCCACGCACCGCCGCCGCGAACCGCCGTCCACTCCTCGCCGGAGGCCGCGTTCACCACGACGCCAGCGCGTACCTGTCCGGCCACCTCGGCCGCGACCGATACTGCGTACATGAGGTATGCCGTACACGTAGTTGACGGTGCCGTCGATGGGGTCGACGATCCAGCGCACCCCGCTGTCGGCCCGGATGGCATGGTCGTCTCGGCCGGTCTCACCGCTCTCCTCGCCCAACAGCCGGTCGTCGGGAGTGTCCGTCGAGAAGGAGTTTCTCGAGCAGCGCCTCGACCGCTCTGTCGGCCGCCGTGACCAGATCAGTGTTTGTGGATTTCGTGCTCACTTCGCCAACGCCCAGCGCCCGCAGCCGCAACGGCAAGCTCCGCGCCGGCCCGCGCGGCGATCACGGCGCGATCGAGTAGCTGGTATGGATCGACCTCGGACATGGGATCTCCCTCACCCTCGTCTCTCGGCTCGGCAGTTCGCTGGAATTTCCTATCCTCTCAGCATGGCTGTGCCTGGCGTCGCGGGATGATCGCGCATAACGGCGCTACAATTCACGCCTGCCCGCGTGTCACGGCCAACGAGCGTGTCGGGCGAAGCGAAGCGAGCCTGCACGCGAGGTAGGCTCGAAGTAGCTTCGCCAGAAGCCGCCCGACTCGAGGGTGGACAAAACCTCCGCGACGCATCGCACGCCTCACCGCGACGCGATGCGAACCGGAGCACCACTAGACGTACCGGTCTCCGCACGGGGGCGGCGCCAATCGCGCCGCCACGCCCCGACCGCGGATCCGGCCGCAGGCTCGCCACGGGAAGGTCGTACGTGACAGAAACGCGCCAGGATCTCGGCAGCCTCGGCGCCGACATCCAGTCGATCACCGACGCGCTGCTGCGGCAGGCCGCCGACACCGGCGGCCAACTCACCTCCGCGGAGGTTGGGCGCACAGTCGAGGAGGCGCAGTTGCCCCCGACGCAGGCGAAGAAGGTTGTGCGTTCGCTGCAGGAAGCGCGTATACGTCGTCGAAGGATCGGCGCCCGAACCGGCCGGTGCCGTGCGCGCCGCCCGCTCGGCCACAGCTGCCTCGCGGGCTACCACGGTCAAGGTGGACGAGGCCGATCCGGCCGAGGCGAGCGCAGCCGAGCCGGGGGCGAAGCCCGTGAAGGCGACCCGCGCCCGCGCCGCGAAGCTCGCAGTGGTCGACGAGGCCGCGGCGCCGCCGAGGCGGCACCAATGGCGCCGCCCCGACCAAGGCAGCGAAGAAGTCCGCGCCCCGCAAGGCGAGCGCCAAGAAGACCGCCGATGATGCCACCGACGGCGCCGCACCGCCGACACCGCGCCCGACCATGCCGCCGGGGGCGGCGCCGACGTCGAGCTGGCTGAGCCGACCAAGAGCGGCGAAGAAGGCCGCCGGCCAGACGGGCGATGTCGAGCTGCCCGTAGAGATCGAACTCGTGGACGTCGAGCTCGAGGAAGCCCTCACCCTGGAGCTGGTCGACGTCGAGGAGGTGGCCGTCGACGAGCCCGCCGCCCTGGTCGAGGCTGCAGAGGCCGACGCCGAGTCCGACAGCACCGACTTCGAGTGGGATGACGAGGAGTCGGAGGCGCTCAAGCAGGCGCGCCGTGACGCGGAGCTCACCGCGTCGGCGGACTCGGTTCGGGCGTACCTCAAGCAAATCGGCAAGGTTCCGCTGCTCAACGCCGAGCAGGAGGTAGATCTGGCCAAGCGGATCGAGGGCGGTCTCTACGCTTCCGAGCGGTTGCGAGTGGCTGAGGATGAGGGCGAGAAGCTGCCCACCCCGCTGCGCCGCGACCTGGACTGGATCTCGCGGGACGGTGAGCGGGCCAAGAACCACCTGTTGGAGGCGAACCTTCGCCTCGTGGTCTCGCTCGCCAAGCGGTACACCGGCCGCGGCATGGCCTTCCTGGACCTGATCCAGGAGGGCAACCTCGGTCTGATCCGCGCCGTGGAGAAGTTCGACTACACCAAGGGCTACAAGTTCTCCACCTACGCCACGTGGTGGATCCGCCAGGCCATCACCCGAGCCATGGCCGACCAGGCCCGCACCATCCGCATCCCGGTGCACATGGTCGAAGTGATCAACAAGCTCGGCCGGATCCAGCGGGAACTGCTCCAGGACCTTGGCCGCGAGCCGACTCCTGAGGAGCTGGCCAAGGAGATGGACATCACCCCGGAGAAGGTGCTGGAGATCCAGCAGTACGCCCGGGAGCCCATCTCGCTCGACCAGACCATCGGCGACGAGGGTGACAGCCAGCTCGGCGACTTCATCGAGGACTCCGAAGCCGTCGTGGCCGTCGACGCGGTCTCCTTCTCGCTCCTGCAGGACCAGTTGCAGCAGGTGCTTCAGACGCTGTCGGAGCGCGAAGCTGGAGTGGTACGACTGCGGTTCGGCCTCACCGATGGCCAGCCGCGAACGCTCGACGAGATCGGTCAGGTGTACGGCGTGACCCGGGAGCGGATCCGTCAGATCGAGTCGAAGACAATGTCGAAACTCCGTCACCCGTCCCGGTCCCAGGTCCTTCGCGACTATCTCGACTAGTCGGCGCGAACGAACGCCCGGTTCGACTAGTCGGCGCGAACGAGCGCTTGCCGCCGCGCGCACTGGCGCACATGCAGACGCAACGTCCCGGACCAGGCACGATGCGCGATTTGGGCGGGTCGTGTCTGGATAGCCGTTAGGCCCGAGCCGTGCGGGTCGGCGTCATCCAACTGTGACCTTTGCCGCCGTTCGGATGGTGCGACGGCGGGTGAATCGAGTCGACTCGGCGGGATAGGCTCGATGTGACCTCGGTCGCCACCCCTACCGGGAACGCGGTCAGTGGAGCCGATGTTGTAGGACAAGTGGAAGACATGTCGAAGCAGGCAACGCCCATGGACCCACGAGCAGAGGAGGAGGCGATGACCCCAACCCTCACGCCACCGCCTGAGGCCGCGGCACCCCCCGCAGCCGAAGAGCGCTGCGACCGCTGCAACGCGGCCGGCAAGCTGCGTATCGTGCTTGCGGGCGGTGGCGAACTGATCTTCTGCGGGCACCACGCGAACAAGTTCGCGCCGGAGCTCGTGAAGATCGCGGTTGAGGTGGTCGCTGCGCCCGATTTCGAGTGGCGCGGCACCGAACTCACGCAGAACTCCGGTCTGCTCGAGGGCTGATCGGCCTACATAGACGTTGGATGGGCGCCCCGAAATTCGGGGCGCCCATTGTGTTCCCCCGCAATCGAGAGTCAGAGAGCCCGCAGCGCTGTGATTCGCGCTTCGAGCTGCTCGATGGTGGCCTGCGCGCTCGCTGGTCCCCCGCACAGTCGACGCAACTCCGCGTGGATCTTTCCGTGGGGGATGCCGGTTCGATGGTGGTGAGCTCCCACGAGACCGTTGAGCTGGCGACGCAGAGCGACCCGTCGGACCCCGGCGGTCAGCACAGGTGACGCGTCCACCGATGTCCCGCTTCGAGGCGTCGGAACGCCGGCCGCGGGCGCTCTGCTCCGCCTGCCGGCGGTGCAGCAGCAGAGCAACCTGGTCCGGGGTGAGCAGCCCGGGCAGCCCTAGGTACTCCTCCTCTTCGGGCGTACCCGTTCGTACCGGCATCCCGAACGACGTACCGTCGAAGATCACCTGGTCCAACTCCGCGGTGGCCGAGAGTGCCTCGAAGCTCTTGGTGAGTTCGTCGCTGGCCCGTTCCGACTGCTGCGCCCGCTCCAGCAGCTCATCGTCGAATCCAGACCCGGCCTTGCGAATACCCAGCACGTGGTCGCGCTCGGCCTCCATCTCGCTCGCCAGCCCGAGCAGGTTGGACACGCTGGGCAGGAAGACGCTAGCGGTCTCCCCCGGCCGCCGGACTCGGACGAACCGCCCGATCGCCTGCGCGAAGAAGAGCGGCGTGCAGGCACTGGTTGCGTAGACACCCACGGACAGGCGCGGGATATCGACGCCCTCAGACACCATCCGGACCGCGACCAACCAGCGCTGCGTCGACGCGGCGAAGCCCGCGATCTTGTTGGAGGCTCCGGCGTCGTCGGAGAGCACGACCACGGGTTTCTCACCGGCGATATCGGTCAGCAGCCGGGCGTACGCGCGCGCGGACTTCTGGTCGGTCGCGATCACCAACCCGCCGGCGTCGGGGATGTCTGCGGCCCGCAGCACCTGCAGCCGTGCGTCGGCCGCCCGCAGCACCTGCGGCATCCAGTCGCCGCTGGGGTCGAGCGCGGTCCGCCAGGCCGCCGCGGTGACGTCCTGAGTGACGGGTTCGCCCAGCCGTACGGTCAGCTCCTCCCCGGCGGACGTGCGCCAACGCGTCTGTCCCGAGTACGCCAGGAAGATCACCGGGCGGACAACGCCGTCGGCCAGCGCGTCGCCATAGCCGTACGAAGAATCCGAGCGGGACCGAAGCAACCCGTCCGGCCCGCGAACGTAGGTGACAAAAGGGATGGGGTTTTCGTCCGAACGGAACGGCGTGCCGGTCAGCATCAGCCGGCGCACCGCGGGTTCGAAGGCCGACCGCACGCCGTCGCCCCATGATCGCGAATCACCAGCGTGGTGGACCTCGTCGAGGACGACCAGGGTACGGCGGGCCATGCTGCGACGGCGATGCACCATCGGCGCGGTGCCCACCTGCGCGTAGGTCACGACCGCGCCCCGGAAGTCGGCCGTGGTGTGCCGGTCGGCATTGCGGAACGTCGAATCGAGCGGGATGCCGACCGCCGCCGCGGCCTGAGCCCACTGGGACTTCAGGTGCTCGGTCGGCGTCACCACCGTGACGGCCTCGACGGCGCCCTCGGCGAGCAACTCCGCCGCGATGCGCAGCGCGAAGGTGGTCTTGCCGGCGCCCGGAGTCGCGACCGCGAGGAAGTCCTCGTCGCGGCGCCGCAGGTACTCCACAAGCGCCCGCCGCTGCCAAGCGCGCAGCGGCGGGAAGGTCGCCAGGTCGGGGCGGGACTCAGCCAACGAGTGCGTCGGCGACCGCCAGCGGGTCCGCGCGCGAGGCAGGCCCGAACGTGAGTCTGCCACCACGCTCCTCCCCACCGGCCCGGCTCCCTGTTCCACACGGGAATGCCCCCGGGTCGGCGCGGACCGCGAAGGCCCCTCAGCCTAACCTGACCCACCCGCCTCGCCCGTCCAGCGACACCCGCGCGTTCCCACCATGCAGGCGACTACACGCCCGACGCGGCGAACACCGCTACGCCAACGAGGTCGGCTATCAGCGGGGCGGTAGCCAAGTCCACCGCCGCAGGCTATCGCCCGTGGCAGCGCCGACCGTGGCGGTCAGTCGAACACGCGGTCGGACTCGTAGATCTCCTTGCACTCCGGACACACGGGGAAGCGCTTCGGATCCCGCGACGGGACCCACACCTTCCCGCACAGCGCCCGCACGGGCGTCCCGTTCACCATCGCCTCCATGATCTTGTCTTTGTCGGCGTAGTGCGAGAACCGCTCGTGGTCGCCCTCGTCGAGGCGGTAGTCGGTGCGTTCCTCGGTGCGTTCCTCGGTGATCGTCTCGGTCTCCGGGATCATCGGCGTGGTCACGCGTCCATTCTCTCAGGTCTGCCCGGGTCTGCCACCGTGCGCACCCCGTAGGGTCTGACCATGGTCGACAACGCGATCCGGATCGGCGACGAGGTGGCCGAGGCGCTGCGCGTGGGCGGGCCTGTGGTTGCGCTCGAGAGCACCATCATCGCCCACGGCCTGCCCAGCCCTCGCAACGTCGAGGTGGCGGCCCAGATCGAGCAGGCAGTCCGCGACCACGGCGCGATACCGGCGACGATCGGGATGATCGGCGGCGCCGTCGTGGTCGGCCTGGATGAGGCACAGGTACGGCATCTGGGTACCGCCGAAGGCGTGGCCAAGCTGTCCGTACGAGATCTTGCCGTCGCCGCGACGACGGGTGCCGACGGTGCCACAACGGTGGCGAGTACGGCGGCGCTGGCGGCCCGGGCTGGCATTAGCGTCTTCGCAACCGGGGGTCTCGGCGGTGTCCACAGACGAGCGTCCGAAAGCTACGACGAGTCGGCCGACCTCACGTCGCTCAGCCGTACCCGGATTCTTGTCGTTTGCGCCGGGGTGAAGTCCATACTGGACGTTGGTGCCACCCTTGAGCGGCTGGAGTCGTTGGGTGTCACGGTCATCGGCTACGGCAGTCGCCGCTTCGCTGGCTTCTACCTCACCGACAGCGGGTTCGACCTGGACTGGGACCTGGATTCACCGGCTGCGATCGCCGAAACGATGCGCCGCCGAGACTCACTTGGTCTCGGGCCGGGAGCCATCGTCGTGTCCAACCCGCTCCCGTTCGACGTTCAGCTCGACCCCGACCTGCACGACCGCGTGCTCGAGGACGGTCTCGACGGGCTTGCCCGCGAGGGGATCACGGGCAAGGGTGTGACGCCGTACCTGTTGGCCCACTTCCATGAGGCGACACACGGGGCCAGCCTGGAGGTCAACATAGAAGTCATCCTGCGCAACGCCGCCCTGGCCGCAGAGATCGCTGTGGAGTACGCAAACGCATGACCGCCCGCCGGATCTCCGTCGGTCGATTCCTGGTGGTCGGGGACATCGTCACCGATATCCTCGCGGTGCACTCCGAGTCGCTCACCGTTGATTCGGACACTCCAGCACGGATCAGCGTGACCGGCGGCGGGTCGGCCGCCAACACCGCCGTCTGGCTCGCCTCGACCGGCGCCGCCGTCGACCTCCTCGGTGTCGTCGGGGCGGATGTCGCTGGCGACGACCGGCTGGCCGAGCTCACCGAGTTCCAGGGTCGGTTGCGGACAGATCCGACGCACCACCTTGGCCCCCACCGGAAGCGTGATCGTGCTGGCACAGGCGCAGGACCGCACGATGCTGTGTGATCGGGGCGCCAACCACGAGCTGCGTCCGTCCGATGTGGATGCAGCGCTGGCCGCCCTACCCGACGTCGCGCACGTGCACCTGTCGGGCTATTCACTTCTGGACGACTCGTCCCGCGCGGCCGGGCTCAGGGCACTCGCGGCGGCGGCCGAACGGGGCCTGTCCACGAGCGTCGACGCAGCCTCGGCTGCGCCGCTACGCCGAGTCGGGGGCGAGGCGTTTACCCGCTGGATACGGGGCGCGGATCTGCTCTTCGCCAACCTCGACGAGGCCCGGGTGCTCGTCGGATCCACTATGGACTCCGGTAGTGCGCTCGCCGGAACTCTGGCGCACACGATCCCCGGCGTTGTGGTCAAGCTCGGACCGGGCGGAGCCGTGTGGGCATCGGCCGACGGCGTGATCTCGGTGCCAGCCGAGCCGGCCACTGTCGTGGACCCGACCGGTGCCGGTGACGCGTTCGCCGCCGGCCTACTCACGGCGCTGATGGCGGGCCTTGATATCGAGGCAGCCCTGGCCGACGCGGTACGCCTGGGTGCGCAGGCGGTCGGGATGCTCGGCGGACGGCCGGTCAGTCCTCGTCGATGACCGGGTGGTCCTGGGCTGCCGGCAGCGCGGGCTGGGCCGGCGCTCCGCTCTGGGCCGGCGCCGGAGCCCGCTTCCTCGGCGGACGGTCATTGGCCAGGATCACCGCGAGCCAGGGCAGCACCACCATGCCGACGACGCACAGCGAGGCCCACACGCCCCACAGGGGCGGCTTCTGCACGACCAGGTAGGCGGCGGCGATGAGGCACAACGCGCGCGTGAGCATCATCGCCACGTAGCGGATCTCGCGCCGGCGGATCTCCCGTTCCGGATCTTCGGCGGCGTCCGTGATGAGGACAGGCTGGTTGCGCCGTTTCACCTGATCGCGCCTCCCATGCGGCATGCCGACGCTCTCGATACTGCCACCGCCACCCTGATCCGGCCACGCCGGCCTCGACGGACGGGACAGCACCCGACGGTTGCTGCATGTCCTTGGCCCGGCCGCAGCTTGCCGAGTTGCTCGATCTCGTCCCGCGCCCGGAGGGCGGCTCTCACATTGTGCCCTGGGAGGCGACGGGGACCGGCCCGACGAGCGTGGGGCCCGGGCGCTCACCCTCGGCGTGGACTTTGCCGCCGATTACGGGGACTCCCGGCTGCTCTGACGCTCGGCGCGGTGTCGGTACTGCCCGTTCCAGCGACGGACCGGGGGCCGTCGTACCGGCGTAGCTGAAGACACAGTGGACGGTGCGGGTTGCTCTGCTCGTCACCGTCGAGACATGAGCCAGGGCTGCGTGAGGTCGAAGAACTCAGGCGTACCCGACTCGAGGGAATTCATCTCGTCCATCTGCGCCTTGATCTCTGGCGGCGGCTCCTTCTGCTCACCGGCACGGGCCTCCGCCTCGGTGGTGAAGTAGATGCACATTGTGTAGCCGCCATCGGGGTGCAGTGCGGCGACGCTGCCGAGGATGTCTGGCCGGAACGCAGCCCACTGGGTCGAGCCTTGCGACATGAGCTCTCGGGCCCGGTCCGCATTGGTGCCTTGTCCGCGCATCACCTGGACGAAGCCGGCCTGGTCCGGGTCGCCGACGAGATCGAGGATGACGTCCTCGGTGTCGGAGAACGTTGGCTCACCGGTGAACAGCTTTGCCATCCCGCCCCACCAGGCACCCTGCTCGGGGCGGGCGCTATTGCGCCCTGCTGCCTCGGCCGACTCGAACCGGACGAGAGTGATCAGCCGACCGTCGGCGGTGACCCCGCCAGTCGAGCCGAGCCATCCGACGGCGCCGGGAGACACATCTCGCTGCCATGTGTCCAGCGCGTCTTTCACTGCCGCAGGGTCCGCGACGCGGCCCTGTATCACCTGAACAAACATGAGTAACCTCCGTGGCTTCTGGTTACCGTACCGCCAGTACCCACGCTCGGGCAGCATGTCGTCGACATGTGCGCGCGGGGAGCTCGCCTACGTCTGGGTGGGCAAGCACCGCCGGATTTCTCGGGCTGAGGTCGAACGGATGCTACGTCCCACCTTGACCCGCGATCAGGAGCGATCACTTTGGCTGCACCGCGCCGTCGCGGGCCGTCTCGTCGTCGATCCTCGCGGCACGTTGACCAAGGCGCGCTCGAACCCTCGAAAAGCTGAACCGAGTTCATCGAGGCACGCGGGCCGGCGATTACGTCGCACGCTGGAGCGCCCTTCGCTGGTAGGCGCAGGTCTCGTCGACAGTCTTGCGCTCGCCGAGCGCCTGAAACTGCTCGATGGGGACGTCGACTCCGTGGCCATCGATCGGGTCCGACAGTGGTTGTCCTCGATGGGTGTGGCCTGAGGTCTACTCCTTGGCGGCGGCTTTCATGGCCTGCTTGTACTCGCGCACCTTGGCCAATGACGTCTCGTCCGTGATGTCGGCGACGGAGCGCAGCGAGCCCTCCTCCCCGTAGACACCGGTCGCCTCCTGCCAACCCTCTGGTTGGATGCCGAACTGCTTGGCCAGCAGCGCCACGAAGATCTGTGACTTCTGCTTGCCGAAGCCCGGCAGCTGACCGACCCTCGCGACGAGCTCCTGCCCGGACTCGACTCCCGTCCACACGTTGGCCGCGTCACCCTCAAAGCGCTGCACGAGAACCTGGCACAGCTCCTGGGCGCGCTTGGCGTTCGCCCGCGGGAACCGGTGCAATGCCGGCGGCTTCGCGAAGATCGCCTCGAAAGCTTCCGGGTCGAACTCCGCGATCTCCCGTGCGTCCAGGTCGCGGCCGAGGCGCTGCTTCAGGACGTACGGGGAAGAGAACGCCTTCTCCATCGGAATCTGCTGATCCAGCAGCATGCCCAGGAGTAGCGCGAGCGGGCTGTCGTGCAGCAGCTTCGTAGCCTCAGGTTCGATGGGAAGCGAGAGCGGCATCGTGGTCTCCTATCGTCTCAACCATCCTGCCTCGGCGCGTTCGTCGGCGTGCCTCCGGGGATGTCCGCGTCCGCGGACAGGGACGCGTGCACATATGGGGTATGTCCGGTTACACCAGGCGCCGTGCCTAACTGCACGATGCAGCCTTGACGGGCCGAGCGGTCGCGTCACCACTACCTCGCCTTTCGAGATTGCACCGCTGGACCGACTTGACCCGGCCCCGATTGCTCTACTGTGGACAGACGTTCCGGACAGACGTCAGCTGTTTACGGGATGCCGGAATCCCACGCTGGGGTGTTACCGTCTCACGATGCCCAAGCTGATCATGTCTCGGTTGCTGAGAGTAGCGGCCGTCCTCGGTGCTGCGAGCGTCGCGTTGGTCATGGCCTCCGCCGGTACCGCCAACGCCATCGCCAACGGCACACCCGTCGCTCCTGGTCAATACCTGTTCTCCACAAAGCTGACCATGACCAACATCCCCCGATCCGATGGATCGAGCTACAACAGCGCATGCTCAGCAGCGCTCATCGCACCGCAATGGGTGATCACCGCGGGACACTGCTTCCATGACATCAACGGAAATCGGGTCGGCGGTACGACTCCGTATCCGACGACGGCAACGGTAGGGCGCACGGATCTCGCTGAGACCGGTGGGTACGTCCTCGGCGTCACCCAGGTCTTGCAGGCGCCGCAAGTCGACATCGCGATCGCCAAGCTCGAGGCACCCGCCGACGGCGTCGGTGTACTGCCGCTGAGTGCCGTGGCGCCGAAGGCAGGCACCATCCTGCGCGTGACCGGCTGGGGCGCGACCAGTTCGGTCAACCCCGTGCCGGCCACCCACCTGCAAACGGGTCAGGTCAAGATCAAGCGAGTGAGCGGCACTTCCGTATTCGTGGTCGGCTATGCACCCGCACGGGATACCAGTGCCTGCCTATACGACTCCGGGGCGCCGTACTTCGTCGAACTCTCCGGCGGAGCGTTGGCTCTGGTCACAATCGAGTCCGATGGACCAGCCTGTCCACACGCGCGGCAAGAGACGACGTCGAGCATCTACGGGATCAGGGCCTGGATCCTCCAGAACGCCATCTGAACGACCGTTAGCCATACCTAACTCACAGGTAGCGCCGTTATCGTGGGGCAATGAACTTCACCCGGATGGCCTGAGAAGGCCATGGCCGGTCGGTGATGACCGCGCCAGGCGCCATCGAGGCCGGTACGCCGGCTCCGCCCCGCAAGCATCGCGGGGCGGCGATCGGGGCGGCCATCGTGGTGGCCCTCGTGCTCACCGCGGGCGTGGCATACCGGTGGGGTACGGGCGGCGCGCCCGTCGCCGCACCAACGCCTTCGCCCGAGAAGACCGCGACTGAGGCGTTAAGTACTGCAGAGATCTACTCCGCGATGGCGGCGTCGATCGTCTCGATCGAGGCGATTGGCGCTGGCCCGGAGGAGCGCTTCTTCGGGACGGGCGTCATCGTCAACGGGGATGGGACCATCCTGACGGCCCTGCATGTCGTGCAGGGCGCCGAGACGATCCGGGTCACATTCATCGACGGCACCGAGTCCTCGGCGACGATCCTCGCCGCCGAACCGGCGATGGACATCGCCGCTCTGGCGGCCGCCAGCCCGCCCGCCATACTCGTTCCCGCCGTTCTCGGCGCTTCCGAACGGCTCGACGTTGGGGACGACGTCGTGGCAATCGGCAACCAACTCGGGCTGAGCGGCTCGACCACCGCGGGCGTGGTCTCCGGCTTGAACCGAAACACCACGGGTCGAAGTGGCACCGGGCTCGCGGGGCTCATCCAGTTCGATGCCGCTGTGAACCCGGGCAGCTCAGGTGGTCCTCTTGTCAACACCAGGGGTGAGACGGTCGGGATCGTGGTGTCGCTGGCCAATCCGACGGATGCGGGCACCTTCATCGGCATCGGCTTCGCGGTGCCTATAGGCGCCGCGGTCTCCGCGGGAAGTGGCGAACCGCCGCCACCGCAATGAACCCCGCCGCCATCGCTGCGTGCAGATCCATGAGCAGACATGACACCCGGTAAGGACAGTGAGGACGGATCTATGGATACAGCGCCGAACGACGGTCGTCACACAGGGGCCACCCGCCGGTTGGCCAAGGCGGCAACGTGGCGTGGCGAAACAGCCGCCGACGGCGCGAACCCGGTCGAGCAGGTGCTGTACGAGGTCAAGAAGACGATCGTGGGTCAGGACGTGCTCCTTGAGCGGCTGTTGGTCGCGCTCCTGTCCCGCGGACACATACTCGTCGAAGGTGTACCGGGCCTCGCCAAGACGTTGGCCGTCAAGTCGCTCGCCGGAGCCATCGGCGGGCAGTTTCACCGGATCCAGTTCACTCCGGACCTAGTGCCGGCAGACCTCGTAGGCACCCGCGTCTATCACCAGCGCAGCGGCGAGTTCCAGGTTTCGCTCGGGCCGGTCTTCACCAACCTGCTGCTGGCCGATGAGATCAACCGGGCGCCGGCGAAGGTGCAGAGCGCGTTACTCGAGGTGATGCAGGAATACCAGGTCACGATTGGGCGCGAAACCCATCACGTTCCTCGTCCTTTCCTGGTCATGGCGACCCAGAACCCCATCGAGTCCGAGGGGACGTACCCACTGCCCGAGGCGCAGGTGGACCGCTTCATGATGAAGGTCGTCGTGGACTACCCGAGCCCGACTGAGGAGTTCGTCATCGTCGAACGGGCGATCTCGCCGGCACCGGCCGGCCAGGCGATCGTCGACCCCGAGCGACTCATCCAGATGCAGGCAGCGGTTGAGCGGGTGTACGTGGATCCGGCTCTGATCGAGTACTCGGTCCGGCTGGCCAACGCCACCCGCCGGCCCGCGGAGATCGGGCTCGCCGAGCTCACCAGGTACGTCACGTTCGGCGCCAGCCCTCGGGCATCGATCAACCTGATCCTGGCCGCTCGGGCGCTCGCCTTCGTCCGCGGTCGGGACTACGTGCTTCCGCAGGATCTCACCGAGCTGGCCCTGGATGTGTTGCGCCATCGCCTGGTGCTGTCCTACGAGGCGCTCTCCGACGACGTCACCGCGGATGACGTGTTGTCCCGGGTGATAGCCGCGTTGCCCGTCCCCGAAGCATTCCTCACTCGAGACCGGCGCGAGCAATACAGCGAAGTCGCGAGCAGCCGCGGGCCTGAACCATGACGGGCCCGCCCGATCGCCTGTTGCGGCGCCTGGAGTGGCACGTTGTCCGCCGGCTCGACGGGCGGCTGCAGGGCGCCTACCGAACACTGTTCCGCGGAACCGGCATCGACTTCGCCGCCCTGCGCCCTTACACGGCCGAAGATGACGTCCGGCATATCGATTGGAATGTGACCGCCCGGCTGGATGAGCCGTACGTCCGCCAGTACACAGAGGATCGCGACGTCACCGCATGGCTGGTTCTCGATCAGTCAGCTTCGATGAGATTCGGAGCGCACGGCAAGGATTCCGTGTTGACCGAACTCGCCGTCTGCCTGGCTCGGCTGTTCACCCACGGCGGCAACAGGGTCGGAGCGATCCTGTACGACAACCGGTTCCAGCGCATCATCCCACCGCGCACCGGCCGTACTCATGTGCTGCGGCTGACCGAGGACCTGACCAGACCGGTCACCGCGCACCCGGATGGGCGTACCACCGACCTGGCCGCCATGCTCCGACTCGCCAGCGCGACCGTGCGCCGGCGCAGCCTCATCTTCGTCATCTCCGACTTCATCAGCGACGTCGATTGGGAGCCCGATCTGAAGCGCCTCAACCATCGACATGAGGTGGTTGCGCTTCGCGTGGTTGATCCCATGGAGCTCGACCTGCCCGACCTCGGACTTGTCCTGGTGGAGGATGCCGAGACCGGGGAACAGCTACTCGCCGACACCAGCGACCCCCTGTTCCAGCACCGGTTCCGGGCCGAGGTGGACGCTCGCGAGTTCGCCGTGGAGTCCTCGTTGCGGCGGGCCAGCGTGACATCACACCGGATCGGCACCGACCAGGACCTGGCCTGGGCTCTGGTTGACATGGTCCGCCGGTCGAAACGCAGGCGAGCATGAGCTTCCAGTATCCCGTGCTGGTCCTGGTGGCCGCCGTGGTCTGCGCCGGCCTGGCGGTGGCCTACCGCTGGCTGCACCGTCAGCGGACAAGAGCTCTGGCTGCCGCGGGGCTGAACAGCGCCAACGCCGGCTGGCTCGGACTTCGCAGGCACCTGCCGCCGCTGCTGTTCCTGGTCGCGTTGACCCTGCTGCTTGTCGGCGCTGGGCGTCCACAGGCGACAGTCGCGGTCCCGCGTGTGGCGGGGACGGTGATCCTGGCCTTCGACGTGTCCAACAGCATGAGCGCCGAGGACGTCGCCCCCTCCAGGCTCGCCGCCGCGAAAACGGCGGCACTCGACTTCGTCGAGGCGCAACCAGACACAGTGGACATTGGGGTGATCGCCTTCGGCGCAGGCGCACTGACCACGCACGTGCCCACAGAGGACCGTGCGGGCGCAGTCGCTGCGATCAAACGGCTGTCACCCGCGGGCGGCACCTCCTTGGGGCAGGCCATCCTGGCCTCGCTGTCGACCATCGTCGGCAAACCAGTAGGTCTCCCTGACCCGTCCCTGGATGCACCGCCGCCGGACCTGGGGTACTGGGGCTCCGCGACTATCGTGCTGCTCTCCGACGGTGAGGACACCGGAGGGCCCGACGCCGTGGCCGCCGCCGAGCTGGCCGCCGCCGCCGGCGTTCACATCCAGGCCATCGGTGTCGGCACAATGGCAGGCAGCATCATCGAGGTCGACGGATACCAGGTCGCGACGGCCCTGAACGAGGCGCTGCTGACCGAGGTCGCCGCAACCACTAACGGCTCCTACCACCGGGCCGAGGACGCCCAGGCCCTCGGCGGAATCTATCAATCGCTCGACCTGCGGATCACCACCCAGGAGGAATTCCTCGAACTCACGGCGGTGGTCGTCGGGGTGGCGCTGTTGCTCCTCACGATCGGCGGAGTGCTAATGATCATCTGGTATGGACGGATAGTCTGATGTCTCTCACGTGGCCGTGGGCACTCGTCGCGCTGGCGGCCTTCCCGTTGCTGCTGGGAATCCGATGGTGGACGCGCCGTCGGCGCCGGCGCGAGACGCTACGAATG
Organism: uncultured Actinomycetota bacterium; assembly: GCA_963773935.1. Lineage (GTDB taxonomy): Bacteria > Actinomycetota > Actinomycetes > Mycobacteriales > Micromonosporaceae > DATBGZ01. The sequence goes on along the minus strand of CAVZCZ010000006.1, from coordinate 494,801 downwards.
TCGAGCGTTACGGTGATCCGGGCAGCGCTGCCCGGACGGTCACTGTGGCGCCGGCGGATCCCCCTCTGGCTCTTCGCTGCCGGCCTGGTTGCCCTCGGCACCGGGGCAGCCCGGCCGCAGACATCCGTGCCCGTGCCCACGAGCTCCGCCTCGATCCTGTTGGCGATGGACGTGTCCGCCTCGATGTGTGCGACCGATGTGACGCCGAACCGCCTGACCGCGGCGAAAAAGGCGGCCCGCGAGTTCGTCGAGGCTCAGGAGGACGGGACCAGGATCGGCCTGGTCGCGTTCGCGGGAATCGCGGGCCTGGTGGTCGAACACACCACCGACAAGGACAAGCTGCTGGCGGCGATCGACAATCTTCGAACGTCGCGCGGCACCGCGATCGGACTGGCCATCCTGGCATCCATTGACGCGATCGCGGAGATCAATCCCGCCGTCGTGCCAACCGGTGTGGAGCTCTCGGACGGTTCCCCTGTCACCGAAGCCGATGGCGAGTACCAACCCGACACCATCATCGTGCTCACCGACGGGCGCAACACTCAGGGGGTTGCTCCGGTCACGGCCGCGGAGGAGGCGGCAGCGCGCAACCTGCGCGTCTTTACGATCGGCTTCGGTACCACCAACCCCGCACCGTTGGTCTGCACCAGGGACCAGATCAGCGGCGATGCCGCCCGGCGGGGCGATCGTGGCCCGGGTGGTTTTGGCGGCGGTGGTGGAGGAGGCCGGAACCTGCAGATCGACGAGCAGGCCCTGACTCGGGTCGCCGAGATGACCGGAGGAGAGTACTTCCGGGCCGAGGACTCCGAGGCGCTGACCGAGGTACTCCTGGATCTGCCCGACTCGATCGTGCTGCAGGAGCAGGATGTGGAGATCACCGTGTGGTTCGCGCTCGCCGGAGCGATGCTGGTCCTCGTGGCCATCGGTTTGTCGCAGTGGTGGAACCGGGCCGGCGCCCTGCCCACGCGTGACACACCCTCCGATAACTGAGCGTTCGCTACCAGCGTTGACCTCTTTCGTTGACGGCGGTTAATCCATCGGCCGAGACTTGCGCCATGCTGGCCTCGGTCGCGGTCCTTTCTGACATCCATGGCGTCCTGCCGGCCCTGAACGCCGTCCTCGCGGAACCAGACGTGACGGCAGCCGAGCGGATCGTGATCACCGGCGACATCGCCGCCGGCCCGCTGCCGGCGCAGACGCTCGATCGCCTCTGCGGGCTCGGTGACAAGGTGGTTTGGGTGCGTGGCAACGCCGACCGCGAACTGGTGCAGCTAGCCCGGGGCGGCACCACGGCGATCCCAGACCCGATCGCGCCCTGGGCCGCGGCCCAGCTGCGGCCCGACCAGGTCGAGCGACTAGACGGCCTGCCCCATCCGGTGACGCTGCGGTTGGAGGGGTTCGGCGATGTCGTGTTCTGCCACGGCACTCCTCGCGACGACGACGAGGTTGTGCTGGTCGACACCCGGCTCGCCCAATGGGCCGAGGCGCTGGACGGATTACCTGACCAGATCAGCACTGTCGTGTGTGGACATACGCACATGCCGTACGCCCGACTCGCCCACGGTCGGCTGATCGTCAACCCGGGAGTGTCGGCATGCCGTACGGCCGGCCCGGTGCGCACTGGGCGCTGCTGACGGGTGGCGCCGTCACGTTGCGACGCACGGTCTTCGACATCGAACGCGCCCGAGCCGAGATCCGAACGCTCTCAACGTACGACGGCGTCGACGAATGGACTGACTACTACCTGAACGCGCGGGCTTCCGACGCCGAGGCGATCGCCGTCTTCGGACCCCGTGACGGCCGCGCTTCCTAGTTTCCGCGAACGGGTTGACGACCGCGACGCCCGTGCCCGCGACATCGTCGATGTTCCGCGTCACCAGTACCAGCCGATGTACTTTCGCCGTGGCAGCCATCAGCCCGTCAACGACCGACGGCCGTGACGACGCGTTCAACCGTCCCCATTCCTGCGCGACCTCGGCCGTGACCGGCAGGATCCGTTCGCGATAGCCGGCAAGCAGACCATCAAGCCACACCTCCAGCACTCTCGCATGCCCAGCCTCGTCACGCGGTCGGAGCCGTTCGATCCCTTGCCGGATCTCACCGATGATGAGCGTGCTGAGGAACGCTTGCGATGCGGTGTTGCGCTTGTGCCAGCGAGCACGCGTCGATCCGCGTCACAATCTGTGGCTGGCCCCGCTCGGCCGCCCGGACGAGCTCGCTGAATCGCTGCTTCGCGTCCTGAAGCTGCCAGCTCATAGCCAACAACGCGGACCTCAACCGCGGGCGTACTGCTCGCATCGGCGTAGGGCCGCCGTCACCTCGTCGTCGAGGGGATCGAGCCGACGGGCGGCCTCGCGAAGGCCAAACCAGAACGGCACATTGTCCTGCCAACGCAGACCGCCCATCTCGACCAGCGAGAGGAACGCCTCCCGCAGCGCGCCGGTGCGCAGCAGCCGGTACATCTGGTTGGCGTAACCGCTGGGCAGAAACTCGACCGTGGACATCGCCTGCCTCAGATTGGAGGCGGTCAGATTCTGTTCGGGATCGAGCACAACCTCCGCGTCGAAGTAGCCGTACAGCTCGAGCAGTCCGCCGGCCACCTCAGGCTTACTCGCCTCCAGACTCGCCCACATGGTGTCGAAGCCAGCCATCCGAGCCTCGGCCGCATCCCACGGAGTGCCGATCGCCACGCAGACCGCGATCGCCGCCAGTCGTCGATCGGTGCCGAGGCCGACCAGGTCCGTGAACGCCTGCTCGGATCGGCGGCCGTCAAGCAGCCGGGCAGCGGCGAACGCGACCATCGCCGCGCGCCCGTTCTCCCCGTCATTCCGGCTCGTAAACCACGGACTCACGGCTTCCATCGGCCACCATTGTTGCGCACACGGCGATCCAACGGGAGTCAGAACCGAGATCACAATCGGCCGGCCACGGTGGTCGTGTTGGTCCGGTGGGTCGGGCACCCATCGCGCGACACCGCGCGCGATCCGATGCGCGCCCCAGGCCACCGCCGCCGCATCGAGCACGTCATTGGCGGGAACCCCCGCGGCCTCTGGCAGATCATCGGCCAGGACCACGCCCATCCCGGCCAGTAGCGCCCGCCGTGCAGCCTGCCCGTTCCAGGTCTTCTTGCCGTGCGGCAGCAGTCCCCCGGCGAGCGACGCGAACACCAACTCGGGGTGGATCTCGTGCAGCGCGTGCGGTCCGGTGTCCCGATACCGCTCGGCCTCGAGCATTTTGGGCACCAACCGGTACGCCTGCACGCTCAGCCCCGCGCCAGTGATCGCCCGGCACCGGGTGTTGGCCGCAGCGTAGGTCGGCTCGTCCCAAACCGACCGCGGCGGCACGGCAAACACCTTCGCGTGCTGGGCGCCGAGCCGCCGCTTGGCCTCACGGTCGGCGCTGCGCCAATCCTCCGGAACTCCGCCGAGAGGCAGGTCAACCCCGACCACAGTGGCAGCGGGCTCCTCGACGAGTAGCGCCGCCAGCGACGCACCCATCCACGCCCGGGCCACCCGCCCGGCCACCAAGGCCACCGCGACCCAACCGCCGACGCAGGCGTCGGCGCCGACCACCCGCACCGTCTGCCCCGGGCGCGCGGTCGTTGTGCGCCCTCCCTCATGCCGGCCGAGGCTACCCGGCAGGATGAGGGCGTGGATCCACTCCTGTCCGCCGACGACATCACCAGGCTTCGCGAGGCGCTGACCGGGGCCGGCTACACCAGCCGGGCGATCGCGACCCGGATCGGCCCGGCCGCGGTCGATGCGGTGCGCCGCAACGATCTTCGCGGGCTGCTCCGCGCCACCACCGACCGCGACCCGCTGGCGACGCTGATCCGGCTCTTCCTCGCCGGCCAGACCGAAGCCGTTGACGCGGTCCGGGCGGCACTCGCGCCGCTGCCGGTAGCGACCGCCATCGCCGCGGGGCTGGTCGAGCCGTACGGCGATGGCCTGCATGCCGGCGTCGACCTCGATGTCTACACCGGACACACGGGCGAGGACTGGTGGGTACTGTCCGATCTGGACGTTGACGCCCGACCGGGGCCGCTGCGCACCGACCACGTACTCGGAGTAGGGAACGCCGCTACCACGCTCGCCGGTGCGACCATCCGTACGCCGGTCACCACCGCACTCGACATCGGCACCGGCTGTGGCGTGCAGGCGCTGGAGCTCGGAGCGCACGCCAGCCGGGTCACGGCCACCGACCTCTCCGACCGCGCGCTCCGGTTCGCGGCCACCACAGCCGCACTGAACGGTGTGAGCTGGGAGCTGCTCGCGGGCGACATGGTCGGCCCGGTGGCGGGGCGCCGGTTCGACCTCGTGGTCAGCAATCCACCGTTCGTGATCGGCCCCGGCTCGATCCGGTACACGTACCGCGACTCGGGCCGGGCCGGCGACGCGGTCTGTGCCGAGCTCGCCGCGAGCGCCGGCACGCTGCTCACCGAGGGCGGGACCATGCAGTTCCTGGCGAACTGGCTGCACGTCTCGGGGGAGGACTGGCGGGACCGGGTCGCCGGTTGGGTCGCGGGCACCGGCTGTGACGCCTGGATCGTGCAGCGGGAAGTGTCCGATCCGGTCGAGTACGTGAACCTGTGGCTGCGCGATGCGGCCGAGCTGGGTGTCGCGGCCGGGTCAGCCGGCTGGGTGGGGCGACGGGTCAGCGGTACCGGCATCCGACCCGGCCTCGGCACAAGCCTGGCTCGACTGGTTCGACACACAGAAGATCGAGGGGATCGGCTACGGCCTGGTCACCTTGCGCCGCGTTGGAAGGGCAGATCCGAAGGTCACGGCTGAGGACCTGCGGCAGAGTGTCACACCGCCGATGGGTGCTCAGATCGCGGCCTGGTTCGACCGGCAGGACTGGCTTGCCGCGCACCGCGATCCATTGGCTGCCCGCTTAACCCGAGCACCCGGGCTGCGGCTGACTCAATACGCCGACCACGACGGCGAGGACTGGGCCGTGCAGACCCAGGTACTCACTGCGACCGAGGGGCTGTGCTGGGCTCAGGAGGTGGATCCGGTGACGCTGGCGCTGGTCTCCGGAGCCGACGGCAGCGTCCCCGTGCAGGAACAGCTGGCCGTGCTTGCCGCCGCCTTCGACACCCCCGAACCTGTGCTCGCAGCGACGGCCGCGCAGGTCGTGACCCAGTTGGTCGAACGCGGATTTCTCCTGCCCGGCGCCTAGCCCCAAACGAGATCCACTCGCCCGGCGCAGGGCCAGAGCGAGCGGATCATCAAGTGCGCTGACGCGCTGGTTGGTCAGATGCCGAGCTGTTGCTTGACCATGCCCTGCAGCTGGTCCATCTTGCCGGCGAACTTTCCGCCGGTCTTCATGTCGATGTTGTCACCGACCTCGTTAATCATCTGGTCGGCCTTGGCCGGATCTTTCGCAGCCATTGTCTTCACCTTCGAAACAAGCTCCTCTTTGGACAGATTGGATACGTCTCCGCCGAGGTACTTGCCTGCCGTGCTGCGTACGATGTCGGTCACGTCGATGCCTGGCATGGACATGTGACGGTTCTCCTCGCGTTGACGGAGCACCCGTGCGGCGCTCCGTGTTCGTCCATTTTCTACCGGCGCGGGCGTGCCCGGACCTGCAAACGGCCGGACCCAAACGACGCATCTGGTTCCGGACGCCCCGTTCCGGACGCCCCGGTAGAGACCCCCGGACTGTTACGTCTGATGTTCAGTTCGCGGCCGAGAGCACCAGGCCGTTTCCGTCGGGTCCGCGCAGCGTGAGTGTCCGGGCGTCGATGGTGAAGGTTACAGCGCCCTTCAGCGTGGCCATGACGGCCTGGTCGAGTTCCGCGGCGGAGTCCAGATACCTGCCCTCGCACGGTCGCTCGGCGCGCTGGATCGTGTCCACCGTGATCGCAGTACCATCCACTGTGGACGTACCCGTCACAACGGCGCAGCCCGTCCTGCCCGTGATGGCACCGTCGGCCGCGAACTCGAGGTAGGCATTGTCGGGCAGGGCCGACGTCAGGCTCCGGTCCGACATAATTGTGGTCACCACCCAGCGTTGACCGCTCAGCACGCGATCCGGGTCGAGCACCTCCTTGTCGGTGAGGCGGACCTCGGTGCGTTCGGTGCGCAGCGTCAGCTCATTCCCGACAACCGACCAGGACGGGCCGGCGAAGAAGAAGTCCTGCATCCATACGTCCTGCGCGGCCCGCCCGCCAGGGCAGCCCTTCATCGTGGCGTAGTAGTCGTACGGTTTGATCCGGCCACCTTCAAGGTTGGCCTCAATGCCGAGAAGGTTGCAGCCTGCGTGCAGCTGCAGCTGCCCTGGCTTGCCGAACTCCACGGTGAGCTTGGTCCCCTCGACCAGAGTCTTTGGAGTGCCGTCCTCGGTGATCCCGATGGACCAGAACTCCCGACCCTCCGGCCAGGTACTTGTGTCAGCCGCCGCAGGAGAGGCGGCGCGCCGGGCGCATCCCACGGCGCCGGCGAGAAGCACGGTGGTGCACAGCAGGGCGCGCAGCGCTCGTCTCATGGCGGTGGGACGCGGGCCGTGCCGGTTCGGTTTCGTCGCCAAGCGTCTGGTCCGATTCCTGTCCCAGCCGAGAGATACCTTCCGATGGTGACCCGCGCCGGCCGTACGCCAAGCACCGAACGGACCGCGCGCGAGCTCAACCGCGCCCTCCGGCCAACACCTCCTCGCGCGGACGGGCGCGCCGATGCCGACGGCCCAGATGGAGGAGGCTGCGGCGACCGTACGACTGTCCCTTCAGGATGGTCCACTGCGCCAGGCCGAGCTTCACGCGCTGGTGGACCCGGCGCGTTCCTGGTGGATGGTGCGGTGGCGGGGACGTGGCGGTTCGAGCGCGGCCGGGTCGAGCTGACCGAGTTCGCGCCGGTCGACACGGCGGTACGGCGCCTGTCCGCTGAACCCACCGCTCCGCCCTCGTCGGCGGGCCGAATGTGACGGCGATCACTCTGACAAATCAGCCCTGATCGTATTAACCGGGCAGGATTTCAGCCCACTCGTGGCTCGCCTCACTGGGACTTAACGCGCCACCCGGAACTCTGATCGTCGTGAGTACCGACACTCAGACGGGGAGGGCCACGATGGCCGCGACGACGACCGCACCCACCGGCCGCACCACCGACAGCTCCACTGCTGACCTCTCCACCGTGAACCTCTCCACCGTGAACCACTCCACCGTGAACCACTCCACCATGGACCTCTCCGTCATCGAGGTCGCCGCCCAACTCGACGCGACCGAGGTCGCCGCCGCGCTGGACGGTGACGAGGCCGACGTGGACGTGAGCGACGACGACCTGGACGACCCGAAGGCGGCCGACGAGGAGCGCGGCATCTCCGCCGATCTGGTCCGGGCATACCTCAACGGCATCGGCAAGACCAAGCTGCTCACCGCCGATCAGGAAGTCGACCTGGCCAAACGAATCGAGGCCGGCCTGTTGGCTGACGAGCGGTTGGCCATCGCCGAGGAGCAGGGCCTTGACCTAGACCCGCAGATGCGCGCCGACCTGCGCACCGTGATGACGGAAGGCCGGGCGGCCAAGAACCACCTGCTCGAGGCGAACCTTCGGCTGGTGGTCAGCATCGCCAAGCGCTACACCGGTCGTGGGCTGGCGTTCCTGGACCTGATCCAGGAGGGCAACCTCGGTCTGATCCGCGCTGTGGAGAAGTTCGACTACGCCAAGGGCTACAAGTTCTCCACCTACGCCACGTGGTGGATCCGCCAGGCCATCACCCGAGCCATGGCCGACCAGGCCCGCACCATCCGCATCCCGGTGCACATGGTCGAGCAGGTGAACCGGATGGTGCGCGCCCGCCGCGACCTCGCCACCACGCTCGGCCGCGAGCCGTCCGTCGCTGAGGTCGCCACCGCGCTGGGTCTGGAGGAGTACCAGGTCCTGGAGCTCATCTCGTATGACCGCGAGCCGGTCTCGCTGGACCAGACGGTTGGCGAGGATGGCGAAAGCGCGCTGGGCGACTTCGTCGCTCGGATCGACCCGCGCGACGAACCGGCCGACGCGGTGTCGCACGGCCTGCTCCGCAGCGACGTGGCGATCGTGCTCGCCACCCTGTCGCAACGCGAGCAGGAGGTCATCCGGCTGCGGTTCGGGCTCGACGACGGTCGTCAGCGCACCCTCGACGAGGTGGGTCGGGAGTTCGGGCTGTCCCGGGAGCGGATCCGCCAGATCGAGAAGATCACGCTGCACAAGCTGCGCCACCCGTCGCGCGCCCAGCGCCTGGAGGCCTACGCCTCCTGATCCCTTTTCGGGGGGATGCCCCGCGTCGCCGTCGTGGCGGCGCGGGGCATTTCTCTCGCTGGGTCGAAGTCACGGCAATGTTGTCGACGTCGTCGACGAAGGCCCGTCAGTGGTGGTGGCCGTGCCGGCCGAGGGTCTCCATGGGGGTCGCGCCGGGGCGGGTCCACTGCGGCACGGGCCGGCTGGTCGGGCCCCAGCTGGCGACGCCTTCGGCGTCCGAGCGCCAGTACCAGCAGATCGGCGAGCCATGCCCACCGACCGGCGAGCCGGCCTGAGGTGCCTCGGGCCAGCCCTCGGGGTTGTCCTCCCACGCCTCGCGGCGGCCGTAGGGCGTCATGTCGAGCAGGCCCAAGGACCCGTCGGCCGGCTCGTTGCCCCGGCCGGTCGTGGAGTAGGTGAGGAACGCCCGGTCGCCATCGCGCAGGAAGCAGATGATGTGTCCCTCTTCTGCGTGCAACGATGCCTCGACGCCCCGCACCGAGTACCAGGGCTGGGTGTACCCCATGAACTCGACGTAGGGAGCCACTTCGTCCCATGGGCCCGAGGTCAGGACCGCGAACGAGACGCCCCGGGCGTTGAGGTAGACGGTGTCCTTCATGTGCCAGAGGTTGAAGGTGCAGCCCTCGCACTGCCCCTGGTACGGCGCGCCGTCGTACCACATGGAGTGGTAGACCGCGAGCTCGTCGCGGCCCTGGAACAGATCCAGGAACGGGACCGGGCCGTCGGGTCCGACGACCTCGACCGTCCCGTCGAGCTCCACCATCGGCAGGCGGCGGCGGGCCGCGGCGATGGCGTCGCCCTCGCGGGTGTGGGCCTTCTCGCGGACCAGAACCTCGTCACGGGCGGCCTGCCAGGTGGCCAGGTCGACCACCGGCGGGCGGCCGGGCAGTGCGGTGGTCGGATCGTCCGGCGTGGTCGTCATGGTGTCCTCCGTGGTGTCTTGTGCCGGGCAGTATTCGCACGTCCTACGACGGTCACCGGAACAGACGCGCTCTGAGGTCAGCTGGCGGGCTTGGTCGAGCCGGGCGGTCCATCCAGGACCGTGGGGACGTACTCGAGCAGCTGCAGCCGTCCGTCGAAGGTGTGGCTGTTGACCATCTCGAGGGTGACGTCGGGGTAGCCGTCGTAGATCCGCTCCTGACCGGTGCTCCCGGTAATGACGGGGAAGACGACCACGCGGAAGCGGTCAGCGAGACCGGCCTTCAGGAGGGACCGGCACAGGGTGAGGCTGCCCAGCGTGCGCATGGACTTGGCGCCGGCGTCGTTCTTCATCTCGCGTACCGCTTCGACCGGGTCCTTCGTGACCAGTTGGGTGTTCGGCCACGACAGCGGTTCGGTCAAGGTGGACGAGAAGACGACCTTCGACATGCCGGCCAGGACATCCGTGCCCGGCTCACCGTCGGCCGCAAACCCGGACATGAGCCGATACGTGTTCGCGCCCATCAAGATGGTGTATTCGCCCTCCGGCTGGTCGCCCAACCAGGCGAGGTACTCAGGCCCTTCCAGGCCCCACCAGCCAGGCCAGCCCTCGGCGGCTCCGTATCCATCGAGCGAGGTGATGAAGTCGATGACCACTTCTGGCATCGGGGATCCCCTCCAGCGATCGGTCAAACCGCGCCCGCCGTGCAGGTATGCACCGGTTCGATGTGCCGCTCCCATCGCTCATGCGAAAGCGAGCGACCACCGGCCCTCGCACCCGCGAAGACGCTCGACAATCGGTCCAGAGTCCACCGTAGCAATCAGGCAGGTGGAGGTCATGTCGAAGCGGTGCGACACATTCAGTCTCTCGGGTCGGCTGGATCCAATCCCAGCAACGGGAACACCGCCTGCCGGGTGGCGTCGATCGCGTGATCGACGGCGTCACCATCGCCCGGCTGCCAAGGTGTGAATGTCGGGTCAACACCGTCGGTCATCACGGTCGGGATGCCGGGACCTCCGGGCAGCAACCGCAGTCGGCCGTGCGGTGCCTCGGCTAGCCGGACCCTCGCGAGCTCCTGCCAGACCGCCGGCGTCGGGGTGTCGGGCGCGAGCGGCTCGCCGGTCAGCACGGCGAGCAGATGTGTCCACGCCCGGGGAACGGCCTCGAACAGCGCATACCCGCCGCCACCGGTGGCGATCCACTTGCCGCCACAGTGTTTGTCCGCGAGCTCGCGCAGCGCCAGGTAGGAGGCGCGCTGGCCGTCGACGGTCAACCGCATGTCGGCGAGCGGGTCCAGGTGGTACGTGTCGGCGCCGCACTGGGTGAACAGGACCTCCGGCCGGAACGCCCGAAGCGCGGACGGCACGATGGCGTGGAACGCCCGCAACCACCCACTGTCGTCGGTGCCGGGCGGCAACGCCACATTGATGGCGGTGCCGGGTGCGCTCTTACCGCCGGTCTCGTGCGGGTAACCGGTACCTGGAAACAGCGCCAGCGGCGACTCGTGCAGGCTGATCGTCAAGACGCGCGGGTCGTCCCAGAATATCGCCTGCACTCCATCGCCGTGATGCACATCAATGTCCACATAGGCCACTCGTTGCGCGCCGGAGTCGAGCAGGCGGGCGATGGCGATCGCCGGGTCGTTGTAGACGCAGAAGCCCGAGGCTCGGTCCGGCATCGCGTGGTGCAGGCCGCCGGAAACGTTCACGGCACGCAGCGACTCGCCCTGCCACACCGCCTCAGCCGCGGCGATAGAGGCGCCGGCGACCAGCGCGCTAGTCTCGTGCATCCGCTCGAAAACGGGGTTGTCACCCGTGCCAAGGCCCCAACCGGTGAAGAACGGGTCGTCCGGCGCGGACTTCACGGCGCGGACGTACGCCGGGTCGTGCACGCGGGTGATGGCAGCCTCATCGGCGGGCTCGGGAGCCACCACGCTGACTCCGGGTCGGTCCAGCACGCCCAGGGCACGGGCGAGTTCGATGGTGAGCTCGGCCCGAACCGGGTCCAGCGGATGGTCGCCCAGGTCGTATTCAAGTAGGTCCTTGCTCCAGACAACCGTGGTCTTCACGCGGTATCCCCCAAAGCGATCGGGCGCATCGGGTCGTGGCACCACTCGCTCCACGAACCGACGTACAGGGCAGGGTGGTCGTAGCCGGCCAGGTGCAGGGCGAGCACGGTCTGTGCTGCGGTGACGCCGGAGCCGCAGTACACGCCGACCGCGCCCGGTCGTGCCCCCGCTTCCGCGAAGGCTTCGCGCAGATCGTCTGCCGGGCGCAGTCTCCCCGCCTCGTCGATAAGCCGTGCGGCGGGCAGGTTCACGGCGCCAGGGATGTGGCCGGCGACCGGATCCACCGGCTCCATCTCGCCGCGGTACCGCGGGGCCACCCGGGCATCGAGAAGCACACCGTCCCTCGCCATCGCGGCGGCACCGTCTGCGTCCAGCTCCGGCATGCCGCCCGGCCGTACCTCGATGTCGCCTCGCCTTGAGGTTGCCGTCCCGGGCTCGACTGGCCGCCCGGCCCCGACCCACGCAGCGAACCCGCCATCCAGCACGGCGACCTTCTCGTGCCCGGCCCAGCGAAGCGTCCACCACAGCCGCGCAGCGGCCTGACCGTCGCCGCCGTCGTAGGCGACCACCTGGTGTCCCGTCCGTACGCCTGCCACGCGCAGTGCCTTCTCGAGTACGGCCGGATCCGGCAGCGGATGCCGCCCGCCGGCGCCGGGCGGTCCGCACAGCTCGCGATCCAGATCGAGGAAGGAAGCACCCGGAATGTGACCGGCGACATAGCCCTCGCGACCGGGTGGGCCGCCCAGTCGCCACCGTACGTCGATCAAGGTCGGCGGGTGGGCGTCGGCGAGCTGCCGGGCCAGGGTTGGGACGTCGATGAGCGCCACGGCATCCAGTCAACACCACCGCCGTGGGAAGTGTGCGGTGCCGGTTGCCGATCCCCCGAACCATGCCGGAGATCGTCATCCCACTCGAGCGCGCACCCGACCCGGATCCGGCGGCCGAGCGGAACGGATCATGCGGGTTCCCTGCCGAGCAGGAACGCCCGGCGATGGAACTCGAAGAGTCCGTCGAAGATGAGTGTCGCCGTCGCGACGACCTGCGCGTCGTCGCCGATCATCGACAGTCCTCGAAGGACCATGTCCAAGCCGACGGCTTCGGGCGCGTCGAATCGTTCGTCGTCGAGGTCAGCCTCGTGCACTGCGGACGCGATGCGCCAGAGCACGGGGTCGGTGAGGTCGTAGCGCTGCAGGAATGTCTCGAATGAGCAGTCCACCGCGCCGTCGTCGCGGGTGTGGTGGGTCAGGTCCACGCCGCTCATATCGAACGGTGTCGCGTCTGCTGGCACGTGCGCGGGATCGGCGACGAACATGAACTGCGCATCGGGATCGACAAACCGTTGAATCAACCAGGCGCAGGCGGCCCGATCGATGTGCACGCCGGTACGGGTCACCCACCTCATCCCGCAATCACCTCGTGCGACGCCGACGCGCTCAGTAGCGACTGCACGGCTACCTGGGCAAGGTCGCGCTCCGCGGTCGGGAAGAAATCACGTCGACCGATCCGGCGCAGCTCTGCGCTGAGCCGGTCGACCGTCCGACGGCGGTCACGCTCGCTCGCGCTACCCACCTTCGCTGCGGCGGCGATCACGTCGCGGTACTCCACTGTGCGCGCCTCTGCCATGCGGGCTGCGAGCTGCGCCTCCTGGTCCAAGTTTCCAGGCCGGGCCAGCCAGACCGACGCCTCGCCACCGGACTCAGCGACCTCCTGGGCGATCCACTCCAGCTGCTCGCGGGTACGCGCATCAGCCGGCAGGGCCACCAGACCGTCAACCAACTGCCCTACCCCGAGACGTTTGAGTTTCCGCCACACCGCAATCCGAGGTGTCGACGGCTCGCGAGGCATCCGGTAGCAGAGTAGGACCCACCGTCCGGGTCTCCGCGAATCGCCGACGGTCATCGGGTGAGTGTAACCACGGTTGCGCTCAGCCGCGACGGAACCTGGACCATCCCGATCGACGACCCGCAGCGCGAGCTCTCCTAACCGTACAGTGTGGACGGTGAGCAAGGGGGCAACCCTTTCCTCACTCGGCGCTCCGATCGGTTCTCTCGTCATTCGAGCCGGGGGTTGTTGGCAGATCGGGGTTGGCAACCCATGGCGTGCGAGGGCTGGGTGGGCGCTGTCGGCGCGGGTCCCGAGAGGCTGAGCTACCTCTACCCGGGGCTTCGGCCCTTCCGAGCTGCCCCGCTCGCGGCCCTGCCCGCCCGATGCTGTGCTGGCGGTAGCCGAACCACCGAAACCACACCGGAGATCGACAACGGGCCGATGTCAGCCAATCCGGGTAGAGTTCGGCTCGGGAGGAAGCCTGCTGTGAATGATCTCGTCGACACGACCGAGATGTACCTGCGCACCGTCCTCGAGCTGGAAGAGGAGGGGGTGCCGGCCCTGCGTGCCCGGATCGCGGAGCGGCTGAAGCAGAGCGGGCCCACCGTGAGTCAGACCGTGGCCCGGATGGAACGGGACGGACTGCTCAACGTCGAGGGCGACCGGCACCTGGCCCTCACCGACCTCGGCCGGTCCAAGGCGGTCGCGGTCATGCGGAAGCACCGGCTCGCCGAGCTGCTGCTCGTCAACGTCATCGGCATGCCGTACGAGGAGGCACACGACGAGGCCTGCCGGTGGGAGCACGTGATGAGCGAGGCGGTCGAGCAGAAGGTATACGAGCTGCTCGGCAAGCCGACCCGCTCGCCGTACGGCAACCCCATCCCGGGGCTGGACGAGTTCGGTTCCGTCCTGACCGATATCACCGGCGAGGGCCCAGAGCGCAACCTCGCCTTCCCGGGGCTGTCCGGCAAGGTGATCGTCAGCCGCATCTGCGAGAGCGTGCAGACCGACGCCGAGGTGCTGCGACAGCTGCACTCCGCGGGTGTCGACCCCGGTGCCAACGTGGTGGTGGCCCAGGAGCGCGACTCGGTGGTTGTCGAGCGCGACGGCGACATCGTGCGCCTCCCACGGGAGGTTGCCTCGCGCGTCTTCGTCGCGGCCACCTGAGATCCCACCGAACGCCCGTTGATCTAGGGCTTCGCAGCGTGATGGAGATCGACTCAACCCGATTCGCCCTAGGTCAACGGGCGACGAATAGGTCAGCCCAGTGTGGGGGCAGCGACGAGAGCCTGCTCGATCTGCTTTGCGAGAGCGACGAGATTCGGTGCGAACGCGGCGATGTCCGTGTCGGTGACGCCGGCCGAAAAGGTGTATCGCAGGACCAGCAGCCGGCTGCTTGCCGAGAGCCAACCGATTTCGACGCCCGGCCCGCTGGCTGTTCCATCGCCCGCGGCGACGGCGGCCCGCCCGAGCTGATATGCGCCCCGGCCCAACTCCGGCACCACGATGGAGCTGCTGGGCGTCAGCGTGGCCCGGAAGATCAGCTCGTCGGCTGCCGTCGCCGACATCGCCAGGGTGAGGTCCGGGAACGGATGGCCCACTTGCCCGAGCACGCAGGTGTAGGTCTCGTCGATCTTGGCTCCGCCGGCGGTGTCGAAGCGCACCCCGAGTGCGGACTCCACCACGTCGAACTCGATCACCTGGCAGGCCCGGCCCTCGGTCGCGGCGCCCGGTCCTCCAGCTTCGGCATCGGCCCCGCAGGCCGACACGAATGCCACGAGGAGGAGCCCCAGCAGCCCCGCTCTCAGGCCACGGCGCACGCTTTCCTCCCCTGCCAGGTCCGTGATGCCGCCCCACCGTAGCCGATTCCTTCGCGACCTTGGACTTATCGGGATCGCTGGAGATCAACTCACACCGAGAACTCCAAGGTCGCGGAAGAGAAGCTAGCGGTGGAGCTCAGCGGTGATGTGCTTGGCGATCTCCAAGGAGCTGGTCGCCGCTGGGGACGGGGCGTTGAGCACATGCACCTGCCGCCGGGCGCGCACGATGAGGAAATCGTCCACAAGCGACCCATCCGGCGCTATCGCCTGGGCACGCACTCCGGCGCCGGCGGGCACGATGTCCTCGCGGGTGAGGACCGGCACGAGCCGGGCCAGGCTCTGCGCGAATCGTTTGCGGGACAGCGACCGGCGCACCTCGGTAATGCCGTACCCCAGGTGCTTGCGGGCCAGCCGCCAAAGGCCCGGGTACGCCGCGATCTCGGCCACATCGCGCGGGCGGAACCGACCCCATGAGTAGCCCTCACGGGCCGTCGCCAGGACGGCGTTCGGCCCGGCGTGCACGCTGCCGTCGATCATCCGGGTGAGGTGCACGCCGAGGAACGGGAACTGCGGATCGGGCACCGGATAGATCAGGCCGTTGACCAGATCGCGCCGACTCTCGGTGAGCTCGTAGTACTCGCCGCGGAACGGCACGATGCGGGCTGGCGGCATCAACCCGGCCATTCGCGCCACCCGGTCGGAGTACAGGCCGGCGCAGTTGACCAGGTAGTCGGCCCGGAACGCGCCGATGGTGGTGCCGACGACGACGGCCGATCCGTCCGGGCGCACGCCGGTCACCTTGGCACCGAGGCGTACTGTGCCGCCGGCCTTCTCCACCAGCTCGGCCAGGCGCCGGGCGACAAGGGTGAAGTCGACGATGCCGGTGGAGGCGATATGCAGGGCGGCGACGCAGTCGACGTTCGGCTCGTACTCGCGCGCCTTCTCGGGACCGATAGCGGTGACGGGCAGCCCGTTTGCCGTGGCCCGTTCGTGCAGCGCGGCGAGGCGAGGAAGCTCGGCCGGGTCGGTGGCGACGATGAGCTTGCCGCAGATGCGGTACGGGATGTCGTGGGCCCGGCAGAACTCCACCATCGAGGCGGACCCGGCCCGGCACAGCTCGGCCTTGAGGCTGCCCGGCTTGTAGTAGACACCGGCATGGATGACACCCGAGTTGTGGCCCGTCTGGTGGGCCGCGACCCGGTCCTCCTTCTCCAGCACCGTCACTGTCGAATGTGGATGGTCCAGCGTCAGTTGGTGGGCCGTGGCGAGCCCGACGATCCCACCACCGACGACGACGTAATGCGCCACGGCGTTAGCCTACGGCCCACCGATCACGCGTTGGCGGCAACCGGCGCACGCGGGATTCGGACCGACATCACCGCCGCGAACAGGCACAGCACGCCTGCGGCTACCCAGGCCGGGTGGTACTCGCCGGTAATGTCTCGGATCAGGCCGGCTCCGGTCGCGGCGACCGCGGCCCCGAATTGATGCGACGCGAACACCCAGCCGAACACGATCGGCCCATCCGCGCCGAAGTGCTGCCGGCAGAGGGCGATCGTCGGCGGCACCGTGGCGACCCAATCCAGACCATAGAAGACAATAAATACGAGCATGCTCGGTTGCGCGGTGGCCGCAATGAGCGTCGGAAGGATCAGCAACGACAACCCGCGCAGGGCGTAGTACGCGCCGAGCAGGACGCGCGAGTCGTACCGGTCGGTGAGCCAGCCCGATGCGACCGTACCCACGATGTCGAACAGGCCGACCAGGGCGAGCAGTCCCGCCGCCGTCGTCTCCGGCATGCCGTGGTCATGCGCGGCTGGAATGAAGTGGGTGGCGATCAACCCGTTGGTGCTGGCGCCGCAGATCGCGAACCCGCCGACCAGCAGCCAGAATGTGCTCGTTCGGGAGGCTGACCCGAGCACGGTCAGGGCTCGCCTGGCCGCCCCGAGGGCAACGGCCGGCGGTGCCACGACCGCGGTCTCGCCATACGGCGCAAGGCCCACATCGGCCGGATAGTCCCGCATGAACAGCACCACGAGCGGAACCACGGCCAGAGCGGCGACGCTGACCGTCAGCGCGGCGGTACGCCAGCCGAAATCTGCCGCCAGGGCGGCCAGTAGTGGCAGGAAGATCAGCTGACCGGTGGCGCCGGCGGCCGTCAGCACGCCCGTCACCACGCCGCGGTGCTTGACGAACCACCGGCCGGCGATGGTGGCCACGAACACCAGCGCCATGGATCCGGTGCCGAGTCCGACCAGGACACCCCAGAGCAGGACCAGCTGCCAGCTCGTCTGCATGAACACGGTGAGCCCGCTGCCGGCGGCGACCAGCAGCAGCGCGAGGGACACCACCCGCCGAACCCCGAACCGGTCCATCAGCGCCGCGGCGAATGGCGCAGTCAGGCCGAAGAGCAACAGGTTCACGGAGACCGCTGCCGATATGGTGGCCCGGCTCCAACCGAACTCCGCCTCCAGTGGGGTGATCAGTACCCCGGGGGTGGCCCGGAAGCCGGCCGCACCGATGATCGCGACGAACGCGACCCCGGCGACCAGCCACGCGCGATGGATCTTGCGTTTGATGGGCGCATCGGTATGGCGGGGCGCGGTCGTCGTCACGTACTCATCCTCCGGGCCAGCTCAGAGACGCGTGAGTGGCCGGCGAGACACTATGTGAAAGAATCAGGCCATGACCCTGATGTCCGCTGTTCCCGCCCCGCCAACCCATCAAGTGGCGGTGCTGGCACTGGACGGGGTGGCCGCGTTCGACCTCGGTACGCCTGGCCAGATCCTCAACGCGGCCTGGAGCAGCGCCGGCGAACGGCTCTATGAGATACGGACCTGCACCGCCGACGGCGGACCGGTGCGATCGTCCGGCGGCTTCCAGGTTCTTCCCGACCACGGACCGGAGATCCTCGACACGGCGGACACGGTGATCATCCCTGGCATCCACGGCGACCTGATGACTGACGGGGTCCCCCAACCGACCGAGGCTGAGTACGCCGCTCTGCGCCGGATCCCGGCCACCGCGCGGCTGGTCTCCATCTGCACCGGCGCATTCGCACTCGCGCTCGTCGGCAAGCTCGACGGTCGTCCGGCGACAACCCACTGGGCCTACGCCGACCGGTTCAAGACCATGTTTCCGCAGGTACGGCTCGATCCGAACGTCTTGTTCGTCGACGACGGGGACGTGCTCACCTCAGCCGGGGTGGGTGCGGGAGTGGACCTGTGCCTGCACCTCGTCCGGCGCGACTTCGGCAGCGAAGTGGCGAATCGGGCGGCCCGCCGGAGCGTGATGCCGCCGTGGCGCGACGGCGGGCAGGCACAGTTCATCGTGCGCACGATGCCCGCGCCAACGCAGTCATCGACCGCGGCCGCTCGGGACTGGGCCGCCGCTCGGTTGGACGAACCGGTCGGTCTCGCCGCGATGGCCCGGCAGGCGCGGATGAGCGTCCGGACGTTCACCCGTCGGTTCCGGGACGAGACCGGGCTGAGCCCGGCCCAGTGGCTCGCGCGGCAACGGGTGGAACATGCCCGGGTGCTGCTCGAAACCACCGACCTCAGCGTGGACGATGTCGCCCGGCGGGCCGGCTTCGGAACCGCGGTCTCGCTGCGGCAGCACCTGCGCGCGGCCGTGGGCGTGGCGCCGCTGGCGTACCGGCGCACCTTCCGGCCCACCGTAGATCTGCCCACAGTGGACACTCCGCGCATCGGTGCGGGCTCAGGGCGCGAGCGCAGTCAGCGTCTCGTCGGCACGTTCGAGACAGACCGCAGGGTCGGCGTCAGGTGAGCCGACCGTCGGGTCGAAGTTCAGATCCACGAACAGCTCCGTGACACCCTTCCCGGCGAGCGTGTCGAAGTCGGACCGGATCTCCGGCAGGGTGCCCATCAACGGTGCCCGCTCACCGGTGGTGCGGACCTTCACGACACCTCGGCAGACGAAGCGCAGCGCCTCCGGGTCCCGCCCGGCCGCAGCCGCCGCCTCCTTCACGATCTGAATCGAATCGCCGATGTGTTCCAGGTCGGCGCGGCTGCTGCTCACCCAGCCGTCGGCGAATCGCCCGGCCCGGGCCAGGGCACTGGGAGCCGTACCGCCGAGCAGAATCGGCGGACCACCGGGCTGGACCGGCTTGGGCGCTGCCTTGGCCTCCGGTATCCGGTAGAACTCGCCGTCAAGGGCCACGTTCTGCTCTGTCCACAGTGTCTTCAGTACCGCGATGAACTCCTCCGCGCGGCGGCCCTGATGCTTCTTGCTCGCACCCGACGCGGTGTACTCCTCCTCGGACCAACCGAGCCCGACCCCGAGATCGAGCCGGCCGCCGCAGAGAACGTCAACGGTGGCCGCCTGCTTCGCCAGCAGTACCGGCGTGACGAAGGGCATGTTTACCACCGCCACGCCGAGCCGGATCCGGCTGGTGAGTGCGGAAACGTACCCGAGCGTCACCATGGGATCCACGACCTGCCGGTAGACCTCACCCCAGGAATCGTCCACAGCGGACAGTAGCCGCTGGAAGGTCCAGAGCTCGTGGTAGCCCAGTGCCTCGGCCCGAGTAGCGACGTGCGCGATGTTCTCCGGTGTCGACCACGATCCGGACACCGGTAGCGCGAATCCGATCTTCACACCCGCGAACCTACCCGATCGCCTCGATGATCGGCGCCGTTCAATCTCGGTCAACGGTTTCGGAATTCTCACAACCCGTTCTCCGGCGACTTGCACCAACGGTCACCCACGCTTGATCGTGCGGAAATGGCGACGCCGTGACCCGCCCATATGGTCACCGCCATGGTTGAGAACCTCTCCCGGAGAAGCCTTCTGCGTCTGGGCGTCGGCGCGGCGGCCGCCGCTGGTGTCGCCGGACTGACCGGATGCGGCAGTGCCTTTTCCAGCGACTCTGGTAGCAGCGGCCCCGCGAACGGCCGCAAGGTAAGGCTCGGCTTCATCGCCCTGACCGACTGTTCGCCGCTGGTCATGGCCAAGGAACTGGGCTACTTTGCCGAGCTTGGGCTCGATGTCGAGCTCATCAAGCAGGCCTCCTGGCCGGTGACGCGCGACAACCTGCTCAACGGCACGATCGACGGTGCTCACTGCCTGTTCAGCATGCCGACATCACTCGCCGCCGGCGTCTCTGGCTCGGGCACGGATCTCAAGATCGCGATGGTGCTCAACCAGAACGGTCAGGCGATCACGCTCAAGAAAGAGTTCGCCGCCGCCGGCTACGGCGACCTGGCCGCAGCCAAGACGCTGTTGGAGCAGGCCGCGCCGACACTCGCGATGACCTACCCGGGCGGCACCCACGACACCTGGCTGCGTTACTGGCTCAAGGCGACGAAGGCCGACCTGACCGACATCAAGATCATTCCGATTCCGCCGCCACAGATGGTCGCCAACATGAAGGTCGGCACCATGGACGGCTTCTGCGTCGGCGAGCCGTGGCCGGGTGTCGCGGTGGACCAGGGCGTCGGTTTCACCCACATCGCGACCCAAGACATCTGGCAGCACCACCCGGAGAAGGCTCTGGTGACGAACGCACGGTTCGCCGCGGAGCAGAAAGACACCCTGGTGGACGTGATGGTCGCCGTGCTCAAGGCGGCGAAGTGGCTCGACGACCTCGGCAACCGGGCGACAGCGGCAACGACCATCGGTGCGGCCAACTACGTGAACGCGCCGGCCGAGGGCATCGAGGGCCGGCTGCTGGGCAAGTACGAGATCGGTGCCGGTCTGCCGGCGAAGACTTTCGCCGGCGACCAGATGATGTTTTTCCGGGACGGTCTGGTGAACGCACCCCGCCGGTCGCACGTCATCTGGTTCCTCACGCAGTACCAGCGCTTCGGCCTGGTCACAGGAGGCGCCGAACTACACGAAGATCGCCGACGAGCTGGTGCTCACCGACCTGTACGCGCGGGCCGCCAGCCAGGTGGGTGTCGCTGTGCCCGGCGACGACATGGCCCCGTTCACGGTCAAGCTCGACGGCGCCACGTTCGACCCGAGCAAGCCCGCTGAGGAGGCGAAGCGTCCATGACCACCACCGAGATCTCCCGGCCGACCGCCGCGGAGCCGGCGGTCCCAGCGCACGTCATCGGGTCGGC
The DNA here is from genome assembly GCA_963773935.1 of uncultured Actinomycetota bacterium. Lineage (GTDB taxonomy): Bacteria > Actinomycetota > Actinomycetes > Mycobacteriales > Micromonosporaceae > DATBGZ01. The sequence continues at coordinate 473,847 of CAVZCZ010000006.1, read as the reverse complement.
GGAGGCGCCGGCCGCGCCGACGCCGACCGGGCGCTCGTCCCGGGCCGTCCCGGCTCAGGCTGCCCGCGGCCTCGGCCGGGCGGTCCGCGCCGTCGGATGGTTCATCGCCGGCACCGCGGTCGTCGTCGCGGTGTGGCAGCTCGTCGCCGGCCTCGCGGAAGGGTTGCCGACGCCACTGGAATCCGCTCAGACCCTCGGGACCATGCTTGCGGACCCGTTCTATGACAACGGACCCAACGACAAGGGCGTAGGCATCCAGCTGAGCATCTCGCTGCAGCGGGTCTTCGCGGGCTTCCTGTTGGCTGCGCTCGTGGGCATACCCGCCGGCCTCCTGCTCGGCTCGGTTCGGCCCGCCTGGATGGCGTTCAACCCGATCGTGCAGGTGCTGCGTCCCGTCTCCCCGCTCGCCTGGTACCCGATCTGGCTGGTGGTCTTCCGGGACCCGGCACCAGCAGCGATCTTCGTCATCTTCATCACCGCGCTATGGCCCACGCTCATCAGCACCGCGGCTGGGTTGGCGGAGATTCCGGCGGACCAGCGCAACGTGGCACGCGTGTTCCGGTTCGGCCGGTTCGCGTACCTGAGGCACGTCCTCCTCCCGAACGCCCTGCCGTCCATCATCACGGGTCTGCGCGTCTCCATGGGCATCGGGTGGATGGTCATCGTCGCGGTGGAGATGCTCTCGGGCAACACCGGCATCGGGTTCTTCATCTGGGACTCGTACAACAGCGGCCGGCTCGACTTCGTCGTTGCCGCGATCGTCCTGATCGGACTGATTGGGTTCGCCATCGACAGCGCGTTGCTCTGGCTGTCCCGTCGCTTCGCCATCGAAGGAGTGCAGTCGTGACGCTGGAGATCCGGGGGCTACGCAAGACATTCCGTGGGCGCCGTGGCGTACCGCAGGAGGTCCTGCGCGGCATCGACCTGACCATTGCGGCCGGCGAGTTCGTCTCGTTCATCGGCCACTCCGGCTGCGGGAAGTCCACGCTGCTCAATGTGGTGGGTGGCCTGGTCCGGGCAGACGCGGGCGAGGTGCGCGTCGATGGCGAGCGCGTCAGCGCGCCGGGCCCGGAGCGGGCGATGGTGTTTCAGAACTACTCACTGCTGCCGCGGCTGAGCCTGCACGCGAACGTCCGGGAGGCCGTACGCGCGTCACGGCCCGACTGGAAACCCGAGCGCGTGGACGAGATGGTCGAGCAGTACCTGACCGCGGTCGGCCTCTGGCCACACCGGCACAAGCGGCCCGCCCAGGTCTCCGGCGGGATGGCCCAGCGAGCTGCGGTGGCGCGGGCCTTCGCCGTCGGCCCGCGCACGCTACTGCTCGACGAGCCGTTCGGGGCGCTCGACGCCCTCACCCGCTCCCGCCTGCAACAGCAGCTGACCGACCTGTGGGGCAACGAGTCGGAGACCGAGACCGTTCTCATGGTCACCCATGGTCTCGACGAGGCGATCCTGCTCGCCGACCGGATCGTGGTCATGGCCAACGCTCCGCAGCCGTCCGTTCGCGCCATCATCGAGGTCCCCATTCCACGGCCGCGCGACCGGGTCAGCATCACCAGCCATCCCGCGTACGCAGGCATCCAGCAGCAGCTCGTCGACCTGCTCGTCTCCGACCACGCCATCGCCGAGCAAGCCCTCGCCGCGTGATCGGGCCTACCCTAGGCGGCTCCGCAATGGGCGGCTCCGCAATGGGCGGCTCCGTAATAAGCGGCTCCGCGTCACGTGTCGACGCGGAGCCGGTAGCCCCGCTTGACCACGGTCTGCACGTACTCCGGTCCGCCGAGCGCCACCCGCAGCCGGGTGATCGCCATCTCGACAGCGTGTTCATCGCAGCCGCGCGGCAGCGCGGCCAGCAGTTCGGTGCGGCTGAGCACCCGGCCACCGGCGTCAGCGAGCGCCCGCAGCACGGCCATCGGCGCCTGCGCCAGCGGCCGGAGCGCGCCGTCGACCACGGCGGCGTGGCCACGCAGGCTGACCGTGGCGCCCGCGACCCTCATCGTGGTCGTCCGCCGGGGCAGCTCATCAAGCAGCGCCCGGGCCAGCGCACCGAGCCGCGCCCGGCCGGGCTCGAGCACCTGCACCCCCACTGCTCGCAGGGGCGCGGCCGTTACCGGCCCGACGCATGCGGCCAGCACGTCGGCCCGGAACGCGTCCAGTACGTCATCGCGTTCTTCACCGGCGGCGCACAGCAGAGCGTCCACCGCCGGCGCGGACGTGAAGGTGACCGCAGCCATCTGCCGCGCCAGGATCATGTCGATCAGTCGGCGCAGCGGGGCCGCGTCGACCGGTGGCACCCACCGGTAGACCGCCGCCTCCACCACGTCAGCTCCGGCGGCACGTAGCGCGTTGGTGAAGTCTGGCTGGTCTTCGCCGTGCAGTTGGACCGCGATCCGTTCGACCGCTACGCCCCGCTCGAGCAGGTGGGCCAGAACCTCCTCACACGACTCCGACTCCGGCGACCAGTGGTCCACCACACCGGCCGCACGCAGCGCGCCGCGGGCCTTGGCCCCGCGCGCGATCAGGTAGCTCCCGCCGAGCGCCGCGGCGAGTCCGTCGGCCAGCCCCCACCCCTCGGCCGCCTCCAGCCATCCGCGCAGCCCGATACCGGTGGAGATGAACGCGATCGTGGGCGGCGACGCCACGAGCTCAGCCGTCCGCCCTCGAAGCTCGACGTCGTCGGCGATGGGCACGATCCGCAGCGCCGGAGCCAGCACCACCCGGGCGCCCCTGCGCTCCAGCAACGCGGCTAGCTCGTCTCGCCGGCGGTCGGCGGTCACGCCGATGGTGAATCCGGCGAGCGGGTTCACCTCCGCCTCTGCGACGCCGGCACGCAGGGCGGCGGTCAGCTTGGACATCGCACCTCCACCATTGCGTCGCGACACCGTACTGGGTACGTCCGCACAGCCAGGTCAGGCAGGTCGAGGCAGATCCCGGTGCGCAGGTCGTACACCTGCTTGTGCATCGGCGATGCCACGGTAGGCACATCGCCTCGGGTACCCACGATGCCGCGGGACAACACGTAGGCCCGTGCGTAAGGGTCGTAGTTGTCTGTGGCGTACAGATTTCCGGTATGGGTCAGGAAGATTGCGACCTGCGCCGCACCCACCAGGGCAGCGACGCCGCGCTCAGGCTCCAGTCGCTCGTACGGGCAGATGCTCACCCATGTCATCGAGGCATCCCGACGAGGACCGGAACGGGTTGATCGCGCTCGGTCGTGAACGCGATCGAAGGATCCGGGGTTTCTGGCGCGTTGACGAAGGAGACGAATCGTCGAAGCCGATCGGGATCGTCCAGGGTGGACTTCCACTCGTCCGCGTATGACGCGACGTGTGCCGCCATCGCCGCTTCCAACTCGCCACACAAGCCGAGCGAGTCCGCAACGATGACCGCGCGCAGGTGCTCCAGGCCACCGTCCATCGCCTCGATCCAGGTCGCGGTGCGCTGCAGCCGGTCGGCGGTACGGATGTAGAACATCAGGAACCGGTCCAGGACCGGGATGAGCTCCTCAGTGGACAGATCACTCGCGAGCAGCTCGGCATGCCGGGGTCGGAACCCCCCGTTGCCGCCGACGTAGACGTTCCAGCCGTTCTCCGTCGCGATGACCCCGAAGTCCTTGCCCCGCGCCTCGGCGCACTCCCGGGCACAGCCGGAGACTGCGGCCTTCACCTTGTGCGGTGCCCGCAGCCCGCGGTAGCGCAGCTCGAGCGCGATCGCGAGGCCCACGGAATCCTGCACGCCGAAGCGGCACCACGTGGTGCCGACGCACGACTTCACGGTCCGCAGCGCCTTACCGTAGGCGTGGCCGGACTCGAAGCCGGCGTCCACGAGCCGCCGCCAGATCGCCGGCAGCTGCTCAACCCGCGCGCCGAACAGGTCGATCCGCTGCCCGCCAGTGATCTTCGTGTAGAGGCGGAAGTCGCGCGCCACCTCGCCGATGGCGATGAGCTTCTCCGGTGTGATCTCGCCGCCGGGGATGCGCGGCACGACCGAGTAGGTGCCATTGCGCTGCAGGTTGGCCAGGAAGTGGTCGTTCGTGTCCTGAAGTGACGCCTGCTCGCCGTCGAGAATGTAGCCACCGGTCGTACTCGCCAGAATGGACGCCACCACCGGCTTGCAGATGTCGCAGCCCCGGCCGCGACCGTGCTCGGAGATGAGCCGCGAGAACGTCGTGATGCCGCGCACCCGCATCAGGTCGAAGATCTCCTGGCGGCTGTACTCGAAGTGCTCGCAGAGCGCCTTGGACATCCGTACCCCGGACTGCGCGAGTAGCTGCTTGAGCAGCGGTACGCACGAGCCGCACGTCGTGCCGGCCCGGGTGCACGCCTTTACCGCAGCGACATCGGTGCACCCCTGCTCCGTGATCGCGGTGATGATGCTCGCCTTGGTGACCGCGTTGCAGGAGCAGACCTGCGCGGTCGCCGGCAGCTCGGTACCGACGCCGACCGACCCGGAAGGTGCCAAGAGCGTCAGCGGCGGCGCCGGCAGCGGTTGGCCGAGGTGTGCCCGCAACGTGCCGTACGGCTCGGCGTCGCCGACCAGGACCCCGCCGAGCAGGGTTGTGGCGTCGTCGGAGAGCACCAGCTTGGCGTAGACCCGGGTGGCCGGGTCGGTGAACGTGACGTCCAACGGACCCTCGGTGACACCGAAGGAGGCGACGTCGACGCCGAGCAACTTGAGCTTCGTCGACATGTCCGCGCCCGGGAACGTCGACCCGCCGCCGAGCAGCCGGTCGGCCACCACCTCGGCCATCGCGTACCCCGGTGCGACAAGCCCGTACACCCGGCCCTCGATCTCGGCGCACTCGCCGATGGCGTAGACGTCCGGAGCCGAGGTACGGCAGGCGGTGTCGACGACGATCCCGCCCCGGGCGCCGACAGCGATGCCAGCCGCGCGGGCCAGGTCGTCGCGGGGGCGCACGCCGGCGGCGAAGACGACCAGGTCCGCGGCGAGGACACCGCTGTCCTCGAAGACGACCCGGCTGACCACTCCGTCACGGCCCTCGACTCGCTGCAGCATCCGTCCGGTGTGGACGGTGAGCCCGAGATCTTCGACGTGCCGGCGAAGCATGGCGCCGCCCGCCTCATCGACCTGCAGCGGCATCAGCCGGGGAGCGAGCTCGACGACGTGGGTGCTCAGGCCGAGGCGGCGCAAAGCATTCGCTGCTTCCAGGCCGAGCAGGCCACCACCGACAACGACCCCGGTGCTCCGGCCCTGCGGCATATCCGGAGAGGGCGTATAGGTCGTCCAGGGTCCGGTAGACGAAACAGCCCGTGAGGTCGCGGCCGGGCACCGGTGGCACGAACGGGTAGGAACCAGTGGCGAGGACAAGGGCGTCGTAGTCCAGAGTCCCGCTCGCCACAGTCACGTTGTGTCCGCTCGGATCGAGTGCCACCACGGGCTGACCGAGCCGTACCTCGATGCCGTCCACGGAGGACAGTTCAAGCGGTTCGCTATCGAACCAGGCGCTGAGACGGACGCGGTCGTAGGCCGGCCGGGCCTCCTCGGCCGAGCACGATCACCTGGTACCGGCTGCCCCCGTCGCGCGCTCGTAGCGTCTCGACCAGCCGGTGCCCAACCATCCCGTTGCCGACCACCAGCAGGCGCTTCATGCCGCCCCCTCCTCCCGCCGTAGCCAACCCACGATGCCCTCGATCGCGTCGCGGCAGGTGCCGCAGCCGGAGCCGGCCCTGGTTCCGGTTACCAGGTCCGATGTGGACCGCGCGCCAGCCTCCCAGCAGCGCACCAGCGCACCCTTGGTCACCGTGTTGCACTGGCAGATCACGGTGGCGTCGGGCATCAGCGCGGGCGACAACTCGTTTGTGCCAGAACGCTCGGCACGCTCGCGGCCCAGCAGCAGGTTGCGCGGATCGGCGACCCGCCCGCCGCGGTCGAAGAGCTGAATGATCGTGCCGACGGCCGGGTTGTCGCCGAGCATGACGGCTCCGGCGAGCCGGTCCGCCCGGATGACGAGTTTGGCGTACGTGCCCCGCGCCGGGTCGGCAAACGTCACCACGTCGCCCGCCGATTCGCAGGTCGTGTCGCCCATCGCGGCTAGGTCGATGCCGGCCGCCTTGAGACGGGTGACCACTGGTCGCGGTGTATATCGGGCCTGCGGCCGCGCACCTGTGACCAGGTCGGCCACCACGCGGGCCTGCTCCCAGGCGGGAGCGACGAGACCGGCGACGGTCCCGTCATGCTGGACGCAGTCGCCGATCGCGAACACGCCCGGGTCCGAAGTGCGGAGCTGGTCGTCGACGAGGATCCCCCGGTCCACCGCGAGCCCGGCGTGTTCGGCAAGGCCCGTGCATGGCCGGACCCCACACGCCACCACCAGCAGGTCGGTCTCGAGCCGCTGTCCGTCGGCGAGTACGACCCTGACTTGGTCCGGGCCGGCATCAACCGACACCGTGGCGGCGTCGAGCTCCACATCGATGCCTATTCGGGCTAGCGTCGAGGTCAGGACTGCGCTGGCGGGCGGGTCGAGCTGGCGTTCCATCAGGTGACCGACCGCATGTAGCACCGTCACGTGCAGGCCCTGTGCGGCAAGGCCCCGGGCCGCCTCCAGTCCGAGCAGGCCGCCGCCGAGCACGAGCGCGCTCCGGGAGGACTCGGCCAACGCGATGATGCGTCGGCAGTCGTCGAGGGTCCGGAACGCGGCCACCCGGTCGGGCAGGCTGCCGTCGTCACGGACGAGACCCTTGATCGGCGGAAGCGCGGCCTGGCTGCCGATCGCGAGGACGAGCCGGTCGTACGGCACTCGCTCACCGTCGGCTGCCACGACCACACTGGCGGCCCGGTCGATGGTGGTCGCCGCGGTGCCTAGGCGCAGCCGTACTGCGCGGCCGGTTGGCTCGGCCATCTGCACGTCGGCCTCGGCCGTCTTCCCAGCGACGAGATTGGAGAGCAGGATCCGGTTGTATGCCCGGTGCGGCTCGGCGCCGAGAACGGTCACGTCCAGGTCGGCTTTGCGACCGTGCACTTCGGACACCAGGCGCGCGCCGGCCATCCCGTAGCCCACCACGACGAGCCTCATGAGACGACCGCTTCCAACCTCGCTGCGCATACCTTGAACTCCGGCATCCGCGAGGTCGGGTCGAGTGCGTCCACGGTGGCCGAGTTCGCCCGGGCCGCGCCGCCCCAGTGGAAGGGAACGAAGAGCGTGTCCGGGCGGATCGAATCCACCACCCGGGCCGGCGCTTCGACCGTGCCCCGGCGCGTCACGACCCGGACCAAGGAACCGTCCTCGATGGACAGATCACTTGCGGCATCGGGGTGGACTTCGACGAAGGCTCCCGGCGCCGCGGCGTTGAGCGACTCGAGGAGGCGCGTCTGCGCGCCGGACTGGTACTGGGCAAGCACGCGCCCGGTGGTGAGCAGGAAGGGGTACGTCGCGTCCGGGCTCTCCGCCGCCGGCCGATGCTCGACCGGGACGAACCAGGCCCGGCCGTCGGGTGTGGGGAACGACTCAGTGAACATCCGCGGCGTGCCCGGGTGCTCCTCGGTGGGGCAGGGCCAGAACACGCCGTCGTTGGCCTCGATCCGCTCCCAGGTGATGCCGGCATAGTCGGCCAAGCCGCCGGCGGTGGCGCGACGCAGCTCGTCGAAGGTTGCCTCCGCGCCGGCGCGGAACGCCGGCCGGCCCAAACGCTGCGTCAGGTCGGAGAGAATGTCCAGATCGGACCGTGTCCCTTTCGGGGGCGGTCGCAAAGCCTTTCGCCGCAGCACCCTTCCCTCCAGATTGGTCATGGTGCCCTCCTCCTCCGCCCACGCAGCGGTAGGTAGCACGACGTCGGCGAGCGCCGCCGTCTCGGAGAGCACCAGGTCCGCGACGACCAGGAGCTCGAGGTCGGCGAGGCGCCGCTCCACCGCGCCGGCCCGGGGCGCGGACACCACCGGGTTCGAGCCGAACACGAGCAGCGCACTGGGTCCATCCGCGTCCCCGAGCCGCGCCAGAAGTTCCGTCGCGGAAACGCCGGGGCCGGGAATGTCGTCAACCGGGACGCCCCACACTGACGCCAGGTGTTCCCGCGCCGCCGGGTCGTCGATCTTCCTGTAGCCGGGCAGCTGGTCCGCTTTCTGCCCGTGCTCCCGTCCGCCCTGACCGTTGCCCTGACCGGTCAGGGTGCCGTAGCCCGAGCCCGGTCGCCCGGGCAGCCCGAGTGCTAGGGCGAGGTTGATCCAGGCGGAGACGGTGTCCGTGCCCTTGCTATGCTGCTCGGCGCCGCGCGCGGTCAGGATGATCGTTCGCTCGCCTCGACCCAGCATGTGTGCGGCCTCGGTGAGGTCGTTGACCGAGACGCCGGTCATCCGCTCCACCCGCTGTGGCCAGTAGCCGGCAACGGTCTGTCGCACCGGGTCGAAGCCGGTCGTCCGTTCGGCGATGTAGTCCTTGTCGAGCAGGCCGTCGGTGATGACGATGTGCAACAGAGCGTTGGCCAGGGCGAGGTCGGTGCCCGGCGTCGGCTGCAGGTGCAGCACCGCCCTTTTGGCGGTGGCGGTACGGCGGGGATCCACGACGATGAGCTCGCCGCCGTGCTCGGCCAGGTCGGTGAAGTACCGCGCCAGCGGTGGCATCGTCTCGGCCGGGTTGGCGCCGACCAGCATGAGCGTGTCGGCGGCGCCGAGGTCGCTCAACGGGAACGGCAGTCCCCGGTCCACCCCGAACGCACGGATTGCCCCGGCCGCCGCCGACGACATACAGAACCGTCCATTGTAGTCAATGAACCGGGTGCGCAGCGTGGCCCGGGCGAACCGCCCGAGCGCGTACGCCTTCTCATTGGTGAGACCGCCACCGCCGAAGACCGCGACCGAGTCCCGGCCACGTTCGTCCCACAGCCGCTTGACCGTACCGGCGACTCGGGCCATAGCCTCGTCCCACGTCGCCGGCCGCAGCGGCGCGTCCTTGCGATCGCGCACCAGCGGGGTGGTGAGCCGCTGCGGGTGGTCGAGCAGCTCGGCCGCGGTCCAGCCTTTCTGGCACAGGCCGCCGCGGTTCGTCGGGAAGTCACGCGGCGCCACCTCGACCCGGCCAACGTCGTCCTGGCGCAGCGTCATACCGCACTGCAGGGCGCAGTACGGGCAGTGCGTGTGCACCTCGACGCTGGCTCCGGCCATGCGATGAGAGTCCCCGGTGCCGATTTCACCGCCGCTTCGGCGCCGTTTCCCAGCCGCGTCACCGACCGCACACCCGCGGTCCAGGAGTTGTGAACCCGCAGCTGCCTTCGCTTAGGCTGGTGGTCGCGAATTCTATTGTTTGGGATGGCAGCTGATGTGATGCTGTCCGGCATGACCGGATCGGATCCGAAGGCGGACCTCCGTCGCTACCTCCAAGCGGGCCGGGAGGCCTTGCTGTGGAAGCTGGACGGACTCTCGGAGTACGACGTCCGCCGCCCGATGGTGCCCACCGGAACCAACCTGCTGGGGCTGGTCAAGCATGTGGCCAGCGTGGAGGCGGGGTACTTCGGCGCCACGTTCGGCCGGCCGTTTGATGAGCCGATGCCATGGTTGGACGACGGTGCCGACCCGAATGCCGACATGTGGGCCACCGCGGAGGAGTCCCGAGAGCAGATCATCAGCCTGTACCGCCGGGTCTGGGCGCACTCGGACGCGACGATCGACGTGCTGGAGTTGGACGCGATCGGCCACGTGCCATGGTGGTCGCCGGATCGTAACGAGGTCACTCTGCACCGGATTCTGGTTCACATGGTCGCCGAGACCGACCGGCACGCCGGCCACGCCGATATCGTCCGGGAGCTTATCGACGGCGCGGCCGGGTTGCGGGCGGACAACGACAACATGGCGCCCGGTGACCAGGCATGGTGGGCGAGCTACCGCAGCCGGTTGGAGTCGGCTGCACACCAGGCCGGCTCAGGCTGAGCCGTCCGCGGCGGACTCCGTAACGCGTGCTCCTGGATCGGTGAGCTGCTCGCACCAGCGCGAGGACGGATCAACGTACGGTCGGAGCAATGCGGTCAGATCCGGATCGCTTCGGCCGAAGAGCTCGTCGGTCGCGACTTTGCGGGCCACTCCGGCGAGCACGTCGGCGACCTGGACCCGCGGGTCGGTTCGCGAATCCACCTGACGGAAACGGATGAAGCGACCTCGATCCGGGAGGCGGATCACTTCGAGCGGCGGCGCGGCCAGGATCTGCTCGAGCCGTCGCATCCGCCGTTCGGTCAGCGCGGACTGCTCGTCGTGGACGACCGCGACCGGATGCAGTCCACGACTCCAATGGAGCACGCAGCGGGCGAGGGCGGGAATCAACGGTTCGAGGACGGGCTGCAGGACCCGATCATCGAGCAGCCGGGCGCGAGCGGAGTACGCCGCCTCCCGTCCGATGCGCAGCTCGTCGAGGATTCCTCCGACCTGACTGCCACCCTTCAGGGTCCGCAGCACCTCGACCTGACCGAAGAACGCGTCGACCGGGGCATGCACTCGTCTGCGGCGGTCTGCCCGCAGGACCACGTTGGTCGCGGCCAGGAATGCATGCCAGGGTTCCCGACCGAACGTGTCCGGGCCGGCGCGGCAGAGCCTCGCCGCCAGGGTCGCGAGTCGCTGGTCGGGGCGAAGGCCCAGGCTCGCCGCGTCCACGGAGTCCCCGATGAACAGGTCGAGAACCCGGCCGAGCACGAAACATGACTTGTGGGTCAAATGGACCCTGGCGCGGCCATGCACAGGACCGGACGGGCCGAGAAACCCGGCAACGTCCGCTCCGCCCTTGGTCCGCAGCAGGTGCGAGGCCTTGTACTCGTAGCTGTGCTGCCCGGATCGGCCACGCAGTGCGCTGATGCACTCCGCCGCTACGTCGATGTCCAGCCGGACGCTGGCGTACGCGATGACGTCGGAGTTTCCGGACGCGAGATTGCTACCTTCCCAGCCCGACTCGTCGCACGCGATCTCGAGGGCATGGTCAGTTGATGTCTGAGTAGTCTCCACTGTCTCTCCTGGCGCCCCAACGGATACGTCGACGTGCGATGACGGAATCGACGCTCACGTCAGTGGAGCTGCCAGACGACATGACACCTATCGTCGTCGCTCGAGCCGGGTATCGCCACCGACTTTCGCGAAGGCGACCCGGTTCGAGCTACGTCGCTCGATCAATCATGCGGATTGATCCAGCTCAGCCTCCGGCTGACTCTGCTAACCGTCCACTATAGATTGACCGTTAGACTTTTCCGGTTCGAGGATTCGGGTCTCGGGAGATCCGACCAGGGCGGGCGCGTTGGCGGCCGAAGTCCAGACCTGCTCCCGCAGGTAGGTGAGGAAACGCTGGGCCTGCGCGGCTGTCTCGAAGTCGAGATCGATGACCACGTACCGAGGATCGTCCACCGGTCGATAGACCCGGTGAGCGAGAACGCCGGACTTCGCCCGGACGTCGGCGAAGCGATCGAACGCGGCGCGCCAGACATCGAAGTTGTTGACCGCGTGTTCAATGTGCAAGGTTGGCATGCTCTCGACGCTAGGCGAGGAGGCAGCGCCCGCCCATCCCAGAAACCTGGGATCTGCCCACGGGGAACCACCGCGCGTACCCTCTGGGCGTGGACCAGTTTGCCCGGGCGGTCACCCGGGTCCGCGCGGCCTGTGACGCCGGCGGTGAGTCGAGGGCGCTGCGGCAGCGGGTGCTCGCCGAGATCGGCCGGGCGGCCCACTTCGACGCGTACGTCTGGCCGCTCACCGACCCCGAGACGTCGGTCGGGACGGCACCGCTAGCCGAGGTCCCGCCGCCACTGCTGGCCGATCTGCCGCGGCTGATCCGGCTGAAGTACCTCACCGACGTCAACCGATGGACCACATTGGACGGTTCCGTAGCGCGACTGCACGACGCCACTGAAGGTGAACTGGGGCGCAGCCGAATGTGGCGAGAGGCGCTCCAGGACCACGGCGTCGTGGACATCGCATCGTCGGTGTACCGGGACCGGTTCGGCTGCTGGGGCTTCCTTGATCTCTGGCGGTTCGCGCCGGTCGAGCCATTCACCGACGCCGAAGCGGGGTTCCTGCGCAGCATCGCAGAGCCGGTGACGGCCGCGCTGCGGCGCAGCCAGGCCGACGCGTTCGTGCCTCGGCCGGCACCGGGGCCGCGCCGGGCCGGGCCGGTCGTACTGCTGCTCTCCCCTGACCTCGAGGTGATCGGCCAGACGCCGCAGACTCACGATTATCTGCGACTGTTGGTTCCGCCACCCGAAGGGCGTGCGCCGATCCCCGCGAGCGCCTACAACGTTGCCGCCCAACTTCACGCGGTCGAGTCCGATGTGGACACTAACCCGCCGCAGGCACGGGTAAGCCTGCCGGACGGTCAGTGGTTGAGCCTACGTGCGGCCCGGGTCTCCGGACCTCAGCCGACCATCGCCGTGACGATCGAGGACGCCTCGCCGGCCGAGCGGATCGGGTTGTTCGCGCGCGCCTTCGGCCTCAGCCCCCGGGAGTCGGACCTGCTGGCGTTGTTGCCGACCGGCGTGGACACGCGGGCGCTGGCTCAACAACTCTTCGTCTCCGAGCACACCGTCCAGGACCACCTCAAGTCGATCTTCGGCAAGACCGCGACCCGCACCCGGCAGTCGCTGCTCTCGCGTGTTCTGAGCACATGAGCCATTCCCGTTGCGGCGTTACCACGTCCGGGCTTGACTGGTCTCGTGCCAACCGCACGGGACAAGCTGGCGCCGTACCGGGCCAAGCGCGACTTCGACCGTACGCCTGAGCCGTCCGGCGCGCTGGAGGGCGCCGAGGCGGGACGGCGGTTCGTCGTGCAACGCCATCGCGCCCGGGCGCTGCACTACGACTTCCGGCTAGAGATCGACGGTGTCCTGGTGAGCTGGGCGGTACCCAAGGGGCCGACGCTGGACGCGGGACTGCGCCGGGCCGCGTTCCACGTCGAGGACCATCCGATCGAGTACATCGACTTCGAAGGTGTCATCCCGTCCGGCGAGTATGGCGGCGGCGACGTGATCGTCTGGGACGCGGGCACGTGGGAGCCGTACAAGGCCGATGAAGCGGCCGACCCCGGTGCCGCCGTCGCTAACGGTGAGCTGCACATTGCCATGCTCGGGGAGAAGTTACGCGGGCAGTTCGTGCTCGTCCGTACCGGCAAGGACGCCTCGACGCGAGAGCAGTGGTTGCTGCTGCACAAGCACGACGAGTTCGCTGTCGACGGCTGGAACCCCGAGGATCACCCGCAATCCGTGCTGAGCGGTCGTACCAACGAGGAGGTCCACGACGACCCCGACCGGATGTGGCGGTCGGACCTGCCGGCCGAACGCGCCTCGGTCGCGCTCAAGCCGTCCACAGTAGATGGTCCTGATGAGACGGAGCTGGCCGAGCTCAACCGGTTCGGGGAGTCGGGCCGGTGGAGCATCTTCGGTCGCGAGCTGCGGGTGACCAACCTCGACAAGGTGCTGTTCCCGCCCCGCGACGGCGAGCCTCCCGTGACGAAGCGGGACCTGCTGCGATACGCGGCCCAGATCGCTCCGATCCTGTTGCCGTACGTCACTCGGCGAGCGCTCAACCTGCACCGCTTCCCGAATGGCGCACAGACCAAGGGTTTCTGGCAGAAGGAGCTGCCCGCTCATGCGCCGGACTGGCTCCCCCGCTGGGACAACCCGGAGGCCGACCCGGGCGAAACCCGGACGTACCTCGTCGTCGATGAGCCCGCGGCGCTGGTCTGGGCGGCGAACTTCGGTGCCCTGGAGTGGCACGCCTGGACCTCGCAGATCGACCGGCCACGCCAACCAACCTATGCGCTCCTCGACCTCGATCCAGGACCATCCACAAGTTGGGCGGACCTGCTCACGCTCGCTCGCCTGCACCGCACTGCGTTCGAGCACATTGGCGTGCTGGCTCGGCCCAAGGTGACCGGCCGCCGAGGGATTCAGATCTGGGTGCCGATCGCGCGCGGTCCGGATTTCGCTGCCACCCGCGCCTGGGTCGAACAGCTCTCCCGAGCAGTCGGCGCGGTCGCTCCGGAGCTGGTCAGCTGGAACTGGCAGGTCAACGACCGCGGGGGGCTGGCACGCCTCGACTACACCCAGAACGCGATCAACAAGACTCTCGTGGCGCCGTACAGTCCACGGCCGGCGCCGGGTGCACCGGTGTCGACCCCGATCGACTGGGACGAGCTCGACGATCCGACGCTGACCCCCGACGGCTTCACGATCCGGTCGGTGTTGGCGCGCATCGCGGAGCGGGGCGACCTGTTCGCCGAACTACTCCACTCTGGACAGACCCTGCCACCGCTGCGCTAGTCAGTCGCTCACCGGTCGCCCGCGACGATCGCCCAACGTGCGGCTCACGACGCGACGCCGAAGTCGGCGGCAATCTCGGCATTGGTCTCCGGTGAGTCCCATTCACCGGATAGGTCGATCTGCCCCGCAAGCGACCCGACCGCGGCGCGGTCTACTCGTCGTACGAGCGGAACAATCTTGGCGACTGGAGTGCCTGCACGATCGATAATGATCTCTTCGCCACGCTCAACCCGCTCGATGATGCGCGATAGGTGCGTCTTGGCGTCGTCCATGTTGAAGTGCTCAACGGCTTCTGCACTCATCAGCCAACCCTTAGCTAGGAGCTTGGCTCACTTCGTGGCCGTTCGGCCGGACCAGGTCGGCGTTAGCCGCCCGGAGCGCCTCGATCTCACGCTCGAAGTCCTCGAGCGTGTCGAAGGAACGGTAGACGCTCGCGAAGCGCAGGTACGCCACCTCGTCCAGCTCCTGCAGCGGTCCCAGGATCGCGAGACCCACCTCGTGGCTGGGCACCTCGGCCGCACCCTTGGCCCGGATGGTCTCCTCGACCCGCTGCGCGAGTAGCGCGATCGCGTCCTCGTCGACTGGGCGGCCCTGGCAGGCCTTGCGAACGCCAGTGACCACTTTGGTACGGCTGAACGGCTCGGTAACCCCGGACCTCTTCACGATCGCGAGGACCGCCTCCTCCACCGTGGTGAAACGTTTGCCACACTCCGGGCAGGACCGACGACGGCGGATCAGGGCACCGTCGTCGGCCTCCCTGGAGTCGACGACCCGCGAATCCGCGTAGCGGCAGTACGGGCACCGCATGACGCCACACCTTCCCCTCGCGGTCGCGACTCCCAGCAGCAGTAGAACTACACCGCTGCAACTACTAGATGTTGTGGTTGAGGCTAGCCGAGAAGCCAACATGAAGCAAGGCCGGCCGGTGGTGCCCAGTGACAGATGTGTCGCATGTGGCCGGTGACACGCCGTCGAACAGTTGTTTGATTATTGGACGCATGGACGATACGGTTGTTCGAGACACAGAACACACGACCGAACGAATCGGGCACCCCGCACGTGAAGCGAGCGCTGCCCACCATACGGGCGCTGCCCACCATACGAGGAGGACGCAGGTGTCAACCGAGGACGTCACTGCCGCACGCCAGACGCGGATGCGACGGCGCGGCGGCACGGATGAGCTCCGCGCCGTGGAGGCCGTGATGACCGCATTGCCGGAAGTCTTCGCCGCCGACCTCACCACGCGACAGCGCCGGATCCTCGACTACATCCGGGAGACGGTGGAGCAGCGCGGCTACCCGCCCACGGTGCGCGAGATCGGTGAGGCGGTCGGGCTCGTATCGCCATCGAGCGTGGCCTACCAAATGGGCGTGCTGCAGAAGAAGGGTTACCTGCGCAAAGACCCCAACCGTCCGCGTGCGGTTGACGTGCGCCCACCCAGCGAACTGACCATTGACGACGAGGAAGCGATCCGCGCTGCCCGGCCGGCGCCCGCATACGTACCGGTACTCGGTCGCATCGCCGCGGGTGGCCCGATCCTCGCCGAGCAGGCGATCGAGGGTGTGTTCCCGCTTCCCCGCGAGATCGTCGGCGAGGGAACCCTGTTCCTGCTCGCGGTCAAGGGTGACTCCATGTTGGACGCCGCGATCTGCGACGGCGACTGGGTCGTCGTTCGACAGCAACCAACCGCCAACAACGGCGAAATCGTCGCGGCAATGCTCGATGGCGAGGCGACCGTGAAGACCTACCGCTTCCGCGACAACCACATCTGGCTCATGCCGCACAACCCCGCGTTCGAGCCGATCCCCGGCGATGATGCGACCATCCTCGGCAAGGTCGTCGCGGTTCTGCGCCGCATCTGACCCCCGACACGCGTAACGCCCGTGCCGCCACATGACGGCACGGGCGTTTACGCGTTACGAGCTCTCAACCGCACTCCATACTGAGCGGCATTCGAAACCAGCGGCATTCGAAACCAGCGGCATTCGAAACCAGCGGCATTCGAAACCAGCGGCATTCGAAACCACGGCATTCGAAACCACCGGCATTCGAGCTCAGCGGCGGTGCGGGTCCTGCATCGGGTCGAAGTCCTCTTCGTACCCGTAGCCGCCACCGCCATAGCCCTGCTGGCCACCGTAGTCGCCATAGCCCGGCTGCTGGCCGCCGTAATCACCGGCGTAACCCTGCTGCTGGCCGCCGTAGTCGCCGGCGTAACCCTGCTGCTGGCCACCGTATGCGCCGAAGTCCTGTTGTCCGGCATAGCCCGCGCCACTGGCCTGGCCGTACCCGGCGTCGGCATAGCCACCGCCGGCGCCGTAGCCGTTATAACCACCTGCGCCGTAGTTGCTGCCGGCGCCGCCATATCCACCTTGGTCGTCGTACCCAGCGGAGTACGTGGGTTCGCGCAGGCCGGAGTAGCCACGGTCCCGCCCGCGACCGCGACGCGAGCGCGGTTCGTCGTCGTAGTCGTCGTAGTCGTCGTAGTCGTCTTCCTCACGACGACGGCGGCGAGCCCGACGGATGCCGATGATGCCGGCGATAGCGAGCACCAGACCGACGACGCCGACCGCCGCGATGATCCGGGTGAGCTCGTTGAAGTTGAGCTTCGACAGGAAGCCGCCCTCTTCCGGAGGCCCGGCGTCGCCAGGCGGAACGGGTTCGTCGGTCACGACGGGCGCGATGTATCGGGCGTAGGTGAGCAGCGTCGGCGTGGTCGTGGCGTTGTCCGCCATGACCGACAGCGTGACGAACTTCGTTCCGTCGGCCGTGTAGCTGATGGCCTCGCCCTGGGGCTCACCCGGCAGCGGCGTGACGTTCGGCTTCGTGGTGGTGATCGCGGCCACGACGTCGCCGTCGGCGACGGCGTACTCGTACGCATCCGAGAACGTGCGGACGACGACGAGCTTCCCATCGGTCGACTTTGCCGCGCCGGTGACGATGGCCTCGCCGACGGGACCCTTCGGGTTGGCCGTGCCGGTCTTCATCGGGGTGAACTCGCCCACCCGGGCGAGCGGCTCCTCTTCCCCCTGGGCGTCGTTGTTGACCGGCGCCAGCTTGGCGGGCGCGTAGATCCCGGTCTTCCCGCCTGCTTCCTGAGCGAAGATGATCGGCAGATCCGCCGCGGTGAGCACCATCGCCTGGGCGTTCAGCGGCCCTGATGGATACGTGTACCGATAGATGCTTGCCGCGCCGCCGCCGGCGGGCGCCTTCTCGATGGCGATCCGGGCGCGAGAGGGGGTATCGCCGGCGCCAAGAGCGGTGTCTCCGCAGTCACAGATCCAGAACGAGCCGTCCGAGCCGACCGCGAGGTCCTGCGGATCGACGGGGTTGACTGCTCCGGTCCACGTCTTTACGGTCGGCTTGCATGCCGCGTCCAACATGGTGATCTTGACCTGGGACGGGTCGTCGGTGTGGCCCTCGATGACGGCGAGGCCGGCCTGCGTGGCCGCCATGCCGGTGACCTGGTCCAGAGCGGTGGGCATCGCACATCCGGCCTCGCCGGGCGTCGGCGGTCCCACGAGCTGTTCCGTCGCACCAGCCCCGGCGCTGGAACTGGCACCCGTGCTGGGGGTTCCGCTCGGGTCAGCGAAGGCCGCCGAGGCGGAGCCGAGGATG
The DNA here is from genome assembly GCA_963773935.1 of uncultured Actinomycetota bacterium. GTDB lineage: Bacteria > Actinomycetota > Actinomycetes > Mycobacteriales > Micromonosporaceae > DATBGZ01. Next base: position 455,998 of record CAVZCZ010000006.1, on the reverse strand, counting down.
ACTCCCGCGGTCATAACCGCGGCTGCGACGCCGATAAGGAGTTTCGGCGCACCAGCCAACCGAGAGGGGTGACGACGCATGCCGGTTAGTTTGGCAGAATGCTGTGCCATCTGCGTAGCCCGGATGATGGACATAACAGTGAGCTACGCCCCAACTACTCTGAGGTAACAGAAGTTACGCCGTGCCAACAAGAAAAGGCTCAAGCTCGGACGCGAGGTTCTGATCCACACGTACCTTGAGCTCGGTGCCCTCCCCAGTATGCTCGGTCCCCAGCACTTCGCCACGTTCATGCACCCGGGCAATTAGGTCGCCTCGGTCATAGGGGACCAGCACGTCGAGCTCGACGGCCGGCCGCGGCAGCAACGCCTCGATGGTTTGCCGCAGCAGGTCGAGCCCCGCCCCGGTGCGCGCCGACACCAACACCGAGTCCGGCCACCGGCGCTTCAGGCGCAGGAGTGTCTCTTCGTCGGCGGAGTCTGTCTTGTTCACCACAAGCAACTCGGCGCCGGTGGTCGTACCGACCTCGGCGAGCACCTCTCGTACCGCTCGTACCTGCTCCTCCGGATCGGGATGGCTGCCGTCGAGAACGTGCACCACAAGATCGGCGGCGCCGACCTCCTCAAGCGTGGAGCGGAATGCCTCGACCAACTGGTGCGGCAGGTGGCGGACGAAGCCAACGGTGTCCGACAGCGTGTAAACCCGACCGTCTGCGGTTCTCGCCCGGCGTGTGGTCGGGTCGAGCGTGGCGAACAGCGCATCCTCCACCAGCGCGCGGGCACCGGTGAGCCGGTTCAACAGCGATGACTTACCTGCGTTGGTGTAGCCGGCGATGACAACACTCGGGACCGCGTTTCGCCGGCGACCCGAACGCTTGGTGTCCCGCATCGTGCGCATCGCGGAGATCTCCCGCTTGAGCCGGGAAATCCGGGTCCGGATACGGCGGCGATCCGTCTCGATCTTGGTCTCGCCGGGACCGCGCAGGCCAACGCCGCCGCCCGCACCACCACCACGACCGCTACCGCCGGTCTGCCGGGACAGCGCCTCGCCCCAACCGCGCAAGCGCGGCAAGAAGTACTGCAACTGCGCCAGCTCAACCTGAGCCTTTCCTTCATGGCTCTTCGCGTGCTGGGCGAAGATGTCGAGGATCAAGGCCGTACGGTCGATGACCTTGACCTTTACTCGTTCCTCCATGGTGCGCAACTGACCCGGCGACAACTCGCCGTCGCAGATCACGGTGTCCGCGCCGGACGCGACGACGACGGAACGCAGCTCCTCGACCTTGCCTCGACCGACAAACGTCGATGGGTCGGGCCGGGTCCGGCGCTGGATCAGGCCGTCAAGAACCTGGGAACCGGCGGTTTTGGCGAGCTCGCCGAGCTCGATCAGCGAGTTTTCGGCGTCTTCGACGCTGCCTTCGGTCCACACCCCGACTAGGACCACGCGCTCCAGTCGGAGCTGCCGGTACTCGACCTCGGTGATGTCGGCCAGTTCGGTGGACAACCCCGCCACGCGTCGGAGAGCGTTGCGGTCGGCCAGCGCGAACTCGTCGCCCTCGGCTGCGTACAGCCCGGCCCGCTCGAACTCTGCGTCGGCGAAGCTTGCGAGCCGACCATCATGATCAGTGGATTCTTTAGCCATCGTGATTTCGATCGTGCCACGGAAACCCCTCCGGATGCATCAGGGTTAGTGCAGTGTTGCTGGCCCTCGCTCCGCTCGGGCGTGCCGCGGCGGGGGACGGGGACGCACAATCATGGCCATGACCACGAACCGCGGGCTGCCCAGTGCCGGATTCTCGATCACGATCAGGGTCGGTGTGCCCTCCGACCCGTACGCGATCGGGCGGCTGACCACCGCTGTCGGTGAGGCCGGCGGCATCGTCACCGCGGTCGACGTGGTCGACTCCGACCCGGTCTCGCTCGTCGCCGACGTCACCTGCGACACCGCCGACGCGGCCCACGCCGAGCAGGTGACCCAGGCCCTCGAAGCCCTGGACGGGGTCGACGTCCGAAAGGTCAGCGACCGTACCTTCCTGCTGCACCTCGGCGGCAAGATCGAGGTAACCCCCAAGATCGCATTGCGGACCCGCGACGAGCTCTCCCGCGCGTACACGCCCGGCGTGGCCCGGGTCTGCCTCGCCATCGCGGAGAACCCGGACGATGCCCGGCGGCTCACGATCAAGCGCAACACCGTGGCCGTGGTCACCGACGGCAGTGCCGTGCTCGGGCTGGGCAACCTCGGCCCGGCCGCCGCCCTGCCCGTGATGGAGGGCAAGGCCGCGCTGTTCAAACGGTTCGGCGGCGTAGACGCCTGGCCAGTGGTGCTGGACACGCAGGACTCCGACGAGATCGTCTCCATCGTGCGCGCGATCGCGCCGGCCTACGGCGGCATCAACCTGGAGGACATCGCCGCTCCCCGGTGCTTCGAGATCGAGACCAGGCTGCGCGAGCTGCTTGACATCCCGGTGTTCCACGACGACCAGCACGGCACCGCGATCTGTGTGCTCGCCGCGCTGACGAACGCGCTGCGGGTGGTTGGCAAGGACCTCGCTGGAGTACGGGTGGTGGTCTCCGGCGCGGGCGCGGCCGGCACAGCGATCATCAAGCTGCTGCTTCGTCAGGGCGTCGGCGATGTCATCGCCTTCGACCGTCCGGGCGTGCTGCACAAGGGCCTGCCCGGTCTCAGTGAGCCGTGGCAGTGGCTGGTCGATCACACCAATCGGGAGTCGTACGCCGGCGACCTGCCGGGCGCACTGCGCGGCTCCGACGTCTTCATCGGCGTGTCCGCGCCGAATCTGCTCACCGGTGACGACATCGCCGGCATGGCACCGAATGCCGTCGTCTTCGCACTGGCCAACCCGGATCCAGAGGTGGACCCGCGGGAGGCGCGCAAGCATGCGGCCGTGGTCGCCACCGGCCGCTCCGACCAGCCCAACCAGATCAACAACGTGCTCGCCTTCCCAGGCGTCTTCCGGGGCATGCTCGATGCGGGCGCACGCGCGTTCACCGAGGAGATGGCGCTCGCCGCCGCCAAGGCGATCGCCGATGCGGTCGGACCAGAGAAGCTCAACCAGTCGGTGATCGTGCCCGGAGTGTTCGACCCGACGGTGGCACCCGCCGTCGCGGCGGCGGTCCGGTCCGTGGCCAAGGCCCACGACTGAGGCGTAAGGAAGGACGCCCTCCAAACCGTTTCCGGCAATAAGGGACTCCTTCCTAACTAGGGACCGCGGCGGCGCTGGCACACTGGCCGGATGCGACTCGCGGCCGCCCTGGTGACGCTCGCCGCCGGGCTGGTCATGTCGGCCCCGGCAGCCGCAGCGCCGACGGGCGTTGCCCCACGAGGAGCGCAGTCAACGGCCGAGCCCGGCACGGTCGTGTGCACTGTGGACGATCCGCGTGCGATCGAACTCTCCGGACTGGTCGCCACCGCCGACGGGTACGTGAGCCAGATCGACAGCCAGTTCGAGTCCGACCAGGTCCGGATCGTGTACCTGGACAACTCGTGCCGGGTCACCCGTACTGTCGGCTACCCCACCGCGCCCCGCGACCCGGAGGATCTCGCCCTCGCCCCGGACGGCACGCTGTGGGTGGCCGACATCGGCGACAACGTCGGCGCGCAGACCCGGCGGCCGTCGGTCGCGCTGTGGCGGGTGCCATCGGGCGGCGGGGCACCTGTGATCAACCGGCTCACCTACCCCGACGGACCGCACGACGCGGAGGCGCTGCTCTTCGCCGGAGACGGCCGCCCGGTGATTGTGACCAAGGAGCTCGGCGGCACGGCTTACCTGTACCAACCGACCGGGCCGCTGGAGCCGGGGACCACCGCCGGCGTACTGATGCGCCGGGTGGGCGAGTTCCGGCCGACCTCGGCCGGTGCGGCGAACTCACTCGGCGCCCTCGGCGAGACGGTGGTCACGGGTGCGGCGACATCGCCGGACCGGCGCCGGGTCGCGCTGCGGACGTACACCGCCGCATACGAGTGGGATGTGCCCGACGGCGACGTGGTCAAGGCAATCACCACCGGTGCGCCCCGCTTCACCCCATTGCCCGACGAGCCGCAGGGTGAGGCGATCGCGTACACAGTGGACGGTCGAGACTTCCTCACCCTGAGCGACGAGCCCGGGCCGACGACGCTGCGCCGGTACCGTCCGTCGAGCGAGCTGGTCCCTGCCGCCAGCGGCAGCGCCGCACCCGTCGATGCGACACTGCCGCGGGCGGGAGAATCGACCAACACGCCGATGATGTGGTTTGGGCTCGCGCTGGCGGTGGGCGGCGCCGGACTCCTCATCGCGGCGCTCGGCTACTTCGGACTGCGCCGGGCCCGCCGTACCCGGTAGACGGTCGGGTTCCTCCGAACGGAAATGCAGTCCAGCTTCACGATCGTTCGGAGGAGTGGCTGGCCCACTCGGGTCAGAGCGACACGGTGCCCACGGCGACGATGACGGCTGGGCCGGCGAGGACACACCGGCCACCGTCCAGGGTCACAGTGAGCCGTCCACCAGGTACGTCCACCGTGACCGTGCCCGGCCCGTGACCGTTCAGCACCACCGCCGCCACCGCACACGCCCCCGACCCGCAGGACAGGGTCTCGCCGACGCCGCGCTCGATCACCCGCATCCGTACGTGCCTGTCCCCGACCGCCGCGATGAACTCCACATTGGCGCTCTCGGGGAAAGTTGCCGGGTCGAGCACCGGCGTACCGGTGAGATCGAGGTTGGCCGGATCGTCGACCCAACACACCAGGTTCGGATTGCCACAGGAGGCACCGGTGCCGTCGAAGTCCACTCCGGACACTCGCACCCGTCCCGGGCCAGCCACGACCGGCGTTGGCATCGTGACCGCGATGGTCGCCTCGCCGACATCCGCGAGTACGAGCCCGGCCCGGGTGAGGATCGGGATTCGAGGTCCGTGAGCCAGCCCGGACTCGACCAGATACCGCGCGTATACCCGCACACCATTTCCGCACATGTCGGCGAGGGAGCCGTCGCCGTTGCGGTAGTCCATGAACCACTCGGCCTCGGCGGCGTGGTCTGCGACGTCGGGTTCGGCCGCGGTACGGACGACCCGAAGCACACCGTCGGCGCCGATCCCGCGACGCCGGTCGCAGATTGCGGCCACCACGTCGGGCGGCAGCGTGAGCTCGCCATCGGGGTCGGGCACGATGACGAAATCGTTGCCGGTGCCGTGGCCCTTGGCGAACGGAAGGCCTTTGAGGTCGAGCGCGCGCGCGTCCATCGGCACCATCATTCCACGCTGTCATTGGCTAGGGCGGCGGTCGCGAGGGCGAGGGCGTCGCCGAGCAGGTTGTCCGACGCACCGTCGAGCCAGGTAACGGCCGGATCCCGGCGGAACCAGGTCCGTTGACGCCGGACGAACCGCCTGGTGGCCGCGACGGTCTCCTCCCGAGCGCCGTCCTCGGTGCACTCGCCGGCGAGGAACCGCAGCACCTGGTGATATCCGAGCGCGCGGCTCGCGGTACGGCCGTGGCGCAGTCCCTGCTGCTCGAGTGACCGCACCTCGTCGACGAGTCCGTCAGCCCACATCTGCTCGACCCGGTCAGCGATTCTCTGATCCAGCTCGGCCGGGTGCCGATCTACTCCAATGTGGACCGCCGAGTAGTACGGGATCGGTGTCGGCAGGGTCGCCACGAAGGGACCGCCGGTTAGCTGTACGACCTCGAGGGCCCTGACGATGCGTCGGCCGTTGGTGGGCAGGATCCGCTCAGCCGCGTACGGGTCCTGCGCGGCGAGCCGGGCGTGCATGGCAACCGGGCCAACGGCGGCGAGTTCGGCTTCGAGCTCAGCCCGGAGGGCGGCGTCCGTACCAGGGAAGTCAAACTGCTCCAGTACCGCCCGTACGTACAGGCCCGACCCGCCGACCAACAGCGGCACCCGGCCGCGGGCCAGCACGTCGTCCACGGCGGCGCGGGCGAACCGCTGGTACTCGGCAACGCTGGCGGGCTCGGTCACATCCCAGAGATCCAGCGCGTGGTGCGGCACCCCCTGCCACTGGTCCGGGCGCAGCTTCGCGGTGCCAATGTCCATGCCCCGGTAGAGCTGCATCGAGTCGGCGTTGATCACCTCGCCGTCCAGCCGGGAGGCGAGGTTCAGGCTGAGCGCGGTCTTCCCGGCCGCGGTCGGCCCGACCACCGCCACCACGGCCCCGCGCCGCGACCCGCTAGAAGTCACTTCTTGGGCCCTTTGACGCGTCGCGGAGCCCTAGAAGTGACTTCTAGGGACACAGGTGTGGGTTGATCATGGCGAGGTGCATTGGGATACATATGGAAGCGCTCCCAAGATGACGTAAGGTCACGGTTCGGCCGCACTGGCCCTTCTGCCGCTCGACGGCTACCCCACGTGACCTGTGAGAATAGCGAGCAGGACACACGAGCTGGGGATTCGGCCAGCCCGGCGCAGGCTCGCGTCGCGATGGCCGATGACACATAGTGTTCATACAACTTCGGATCAAGGACTGCGCAATGGCGGCGGATCTGGGCGGCGGACCCGGTGCGGCCGGAACGAGGGTAGGCACATGAGCGACTGGACCAGCTTCGGTCGAATCGACGACGAGGGAACTGTCTTCGTTAAGACGGCAGCAGGTGAACGGGTCGTCGGCTCCTGGCACGCGGGCACGCCAGAGGAAGGCCTCGCTCATTTCGCCCGGCGCTACGCCGACATCGCGACCGAGGTGGACCTGATCGAGGCGCGGCTCGGCACGGGTGCCGCTGACCCGGCTCACACGATCACCAGTCTGCGCCGCATCCGTACCTCCCTCGACGATGCCCACGTAGTCGGCGACCTCGACGGCCTCGCCTCCCGCCTGGACAAGCTGACTGCGGTCGCGGAGCAGAAGGCCGCCGAGGGACGAGCCGCCCGGGACGTCGCTCGGGCCGAGGCGCTCGCCCACAAGACCAGGCTCGTCGAGGAAGCCGAGCAGATCGCGGCCGAGTCCACGCAGTGGAAGTCCGCGGGCGACCGGATGCGCGAGATCCTCGACGAATGGAAGACGATCAAGGGTGTGGACAAGCGCGCTGACGGCGAGCTGTGGAAGCGCTACTCGGCCGCGCGGGACGCGTTCACCCGTCGCCGGGGCACCCACTTCGCCAGCCTCGACGCGCAGCGCAAGCAGGCCACCGGCCGCAAGGATGAGCTGGTCGCGGAGGCGGAGTTGCTCAAGGACTCCACCGAATGGGCCGCCACCGCCAACCGGCTCAAGGAGCTGATGGCTGAGTGGAAGACCGCACCCCGGGCCGCCAAGGACGTCGAGCAGAAGCTCTGGGAACGGTTCCGCGCCGCCCAGGACGCGTTCTTCGCCCACCGCAGCGAGGTCTTCTCCGCCCGGGATGCTGAGCAGAAGCACAGCCTGGACAAGCGGCATTCGCTGCTCGCCGAGGCCGAGGCTCTCGACATCGAAGCCGACCCACAGGCAGCTCAGCAGCGACTGCGCGAGATCCAGGCTCAGTGGCACGACTCCGGCCGGGTGGCCCGCGACGTCGCGAGTGGGCTGGACCGGCGCCTGCGGGCCGTCGACGACAAGGTACGGGCGGCGATGGACTCCGCGTGGCGCCGCACCACCCCGGACTCCAACCCGCTGCTCACCCAGATGCGCGAGCAGGTCGCGGAGGCCGAGGCGCGGCTGCAGCGTGCCGAGGTAGCCGGCGACGCGAGGCGGGTCAAGGAGGCGCAGGAGGCACTCGCGGCAAAGCGGCGGTTCCTCGACCTCGCCGAGCACACCGGCTGATTATTCCGCCGTCGCCTGAACTGCGTCCGCGCACAAAAATTCGGCGTCCGCCGCTGAGCAAAAATTCGGCGTCCGCCGCTGAGCAAAAATTCGGCGTCCGCCGAAGTGGCCGGCGCGTACGGTTGTGCGCGTGACAGCCTCGATCCTGAGTGTGAACCGGGGTCTCCCCGTCGCCGCCGAGTGGGCCGGCGACAAGGGCGTGACCGGCATCGACAAGCGGCCGGTGAATGGCCCGGTACGCGTGCATACGTACGGACTCGAGGGCGACCGCGTGCTCGACAACCGGGTGCACGGCGGCATCGACCAGGCCATCTATGCGTATGCCCGCGAGGACGCCGACTGGTGGGCCGCCGAGCTGGGTCGCGACCTGCATCCGGGCAACTTCGGCGAGAACCTGACCACCAACGGCATCGACCTCACCGAGGCGGTGATCGGCGAACGTTGGGAAGTCGGTACGACGGTCCTCGAGGTCAGTTCCTCCCGCCAACCGTGTCGGGTCTTCGCCGGGTTCTGGCAGGTGCCAGACCTGATCAAGCGATTCACCGCCCGCGCGTTGCCCGGGGCCTACCTCCGGGTGCTGACTGAGGGCGAGATCGCCGCCGGTGACCGGATCGAGGTGGTACACCGGCCCGACCACGGCCTCACCATCGGCGTCCTGTTCCGGGCGCTCACCCTCGAACCGGCGCTGCTTCCCCGACTGGTCGACGTGGCTGAGTTGCCCGACAAGCACCGCGAGGTCGCCCGCCGACGAGTGGCAGGCGCCGAATCCGTGGCACCGTCGTGAACGCGGTAGCCAGATTCCGCGAATTGCACGCCTCCGGATGCTTCGTACTTCCCAATCCCTGGGACGCCGGCTCGGCCGTGATGCTGCATCACCTCGGTTTCCAGGCCGTCGCGTCCACATCGGCCGGTTTCGCATTCAGCAGAGGCCTACCCGATAACGCAACGGTCGTGCCACGGGACGTCATGCTCGCCCACCTAACCGACCTCGTGCAGGCCACACCGTTGCCGGTCAACGCCGACTTCCAGAACGGGTACGCCTCCGATCCCGAAGGCGTCGCCGGGAACGTCACCCGCTGCATCGCCACGGGCGTAGCCGGTCTGTCCATTGAGGACGCTACGGGCGTGGCAGGCAGTCCTCTCTACGAGCAAGAGCTGGCGGTGGAACGGATCCGGGCCGCCCGGGCCGCGATCGACGCCTCGGGCGTACCGGTGGTGCTGACCGCCCGGTGCGAAGCCGCCCTCGTGGGCCACCCCGACGCGCAGCGAGTGATTCTCGACCGACTCGTCGCGTTCGCGGAGGCCGGCGCCGACTGCCTGTATGCGCCGGACCTGCGCACCATGGACCAGATCGCCGAAGTGGTACGGGCCGTGGCCCCGTTGCCGGTCAATGTGCTCGCCGGGGAAAAGGGCCCGGCGCGCACCGTGGCGGAGCTGGCCGACCTCGGGGTCCGCCGGGTGTCGCTGGGCTCCGCCCTGTCCCGGGCCGCTTGGGGTGGGTTCCTCCGCGCCGCCCAAACACTGGCAGATGAGGGTTCCTTCGCGGGCCTGTCCGGCGCCGCACCGTTCTCGGAGCTCGACGCGGCGTTTGCCGCCCGCCACTCGTAGCCACCCGCGATCTTGGAGAAATCGGGGTGAGTCGATCTCCTATCGCCCCGATTAGTCCAAGGTCGTCGGGCGATTGACCTCAGCAGGTCGCGGCGGCCGGTAACGGGGTGGGGACGCCGACGCTGGGCATGCCGAGGGAGACTCCGGGCGTCCGGGCGACCTGGCCGGCGGCGAAGGCGTCGCCGGCGCGGGTGCGCCGGTGCGACACGAGGGGGCCGTCGGCAGTTGAGGTGGTGCGGGGCGGCGTAGGTGATCGTGGCGTGGACGATGTCGCCTGGCCGGATGTCCGCGCCGCCCGAGGAGAAGTGCACCAGGCGACCATCACGGGCGCGGCCCGACATGCGCCCGGTGGCCCCGTCCTTGCGTCCCTCGCCGACCGCGGCCAGGATCTCCACAGTGGACCCGACAAGCCGCTTGTTCTCCGCCCAGGAGATCTCCTCCAGGCACGAGATGAGTCGGTCGTACCGCTCCTGGACGACCTGCTTCGGCAGCTGGCCGTCCATGGTCGCCGCCGGCGTACCGGGGCGCTTGGAGTACTGGAACGTGAACGCGGATGAGAACCTGGCTGCCCTGACAACCTCCAATGTGGACTGAAAGTCCGCCTCGGTCTCACCGGGGAAACCCACGATGATGTCGGTGGTGATCGCCGCATCCGGCATAGCTGAGCGCACGTTTTCGATGATGCCGAGGTACTTCTCCGAGCGGTACGAGCGTCGCATGGCCTTCAGCACCGCATCGGAGCCCGACTGCAGCGGCATGTGCAGGCTGTGGCAGACGTTGGGCGTCTCGGCCATCGCCGCGATCACGTCGTCGGTGAAGTCCTTCGGATGCGGGCTGGTGAACCGCACCCGCTCCAGCCCGTCCTCGGCCAGGGCACCACACGAGCGCAGCAGCTTGCCGAACGCGTACCGATCACCGAACTCCACGCCGTACGAATTGACGTTCTGCCCGAGCAGAGTGACCTCGAGTATCCCCTCGGCCACCAGCGCTCGTACCTCGGCCAGAATGTCGCCCGGCCGGCGGTCCTTCTCCCGACCTCGCAGCGACGGGACGATGCAGAAGGTGCAGGTGTTGTTGCAACCAACCGAGATCGACACCCAGCCGGCGTAGGTCGACTCCCGCCGGGTCGGCAGGGTCGACGGGAACACCTCGAGCGACTCGAGGATCTCCATCTCGGCGCTCGCGTTGTGCCGGGCCCGCTCCAGCAGCACCGGCAGCGAACCGATGTTGTGCGTTCCGAATACCACGTCAACCCATGGCGCGCGCCGCACGATCTCGCCACGGTCCTTCTGGGCCAGGCAGCCGCCGACGGCGATCTGCATGCCCGGACGGGCGTCCTTGACCGGGCGCAGGTGCCCGAGGTTGCCGTAGAGCCGGTTGTCTGCGTTCTCGCGAACAGCGCAGGTGTTGAACACGACGACGTCGGCGCCGTCGCCGGCCTCGGCCCGTACGTATCCGGCGTGCTCCAGCAGCCCGGAGATCCGCTCGGAGTCGTGCGCGTTCATCTGGCAGCCGTACGTGCGGACGTCGTACGTCCGCGCGGGCCCTGTACCAGTGGATGTTGGAGTAGTCATGACGTGATACAGGGTAGTCGCACTCTGGCTCGCACCGAATTCTAGGTCTGTGTGAACGCAGGGCACCGTCCCTGCGTTTTCCGCTAACCACGTCCGGATTGCTCGAAGGGAGCGATGTGGAGCCTGGGGAGGCTGGGCCGCTCATCGTGCTGGAGTCGGTCAACAAGTACTTCGGATCCCTGCACGTGCTGCGCGACGTGAACCTGCGCGTCCATCGGGGTGAGGTCGTCGTCGTGGTCGGACCGTCCGGCTCCGGGCAAGTCGACCCTGTGCCGCGTCATCAACCGGCTTGAGCCGATCGACTCTGGCACCATCCGCTTCGACGGCGAGCCGCTGCCGGCGGAGGGCCGGGCGCTGGCCCGGCTGCGCAGCGAGGTCGGCATGGTGTTCCAGTCGTTCAACCTTTTCGCGCACAAGACCGTGCTGGAGAACGTGACGCTGGCTCCGATCAAGGTGCGCAAGGAACGCCCGACCGCGGCGCGAGAGCGCGCGCTGGCGCTGCTCGACCGGGTGGGCATCTCGGACCAGGCGAACAAGTACCCGGCCCAGCTCTCCGGCGGCCAGCAGCAGCGGGCAGCGATCGCGCGCGCGCTGGCGATGCAGCCCAAGGCGATGCTCTTCGACGAGCCGACCAGCGCCCTCGACCCCGAGATGGTCGGCGAGGTGCTCGACGTCATGACCAGCCTCGCCCGCGACGGCATGACGATGATCGTCGTCAGCCACGAGATGGGCTTCGCGCGCCACGCGGCCGACCGCGTGTCTTCATGGCCGACGGCCAACTGGTCGAAGAAGGTCCGCCGGCGCGAATTCTTCGCCAACCCCGCGCAGCGACCGGGCCAAGGACTTCCTGTCCAAGATCCTGACGCACTGAGAACTCCCCCGGCGACATTCGAACCATCCACACCCGGCCCCGGCATCGAGAGAGAAGCGACGAAGCAGATTTTATGAGATTCAAAGGCATCACTGCGGTTGCCGTGCTCGCCGGCGCTTTCGCTCGCCGCCGGCTGCGGCAGCGGCGGCGGCGACCACGCCTGACCCCGCACCGCTGAGCGTCACGTTCGCGGCCGGCACCGACCATGGCGAAGCTCAAGGCCGCGCAGAAGATCACCATTGGCACGAAGTTCGACCAGCCGCTGTTCGGGCAAGGCCGTCTCGACGGCAAGCCGCAGGGCTTCGACGTCGAGATCGGCAAGATCATCGCGGCGGAGCTGGGCATCCCGGCAGACAAGATCGAGTGGGTCGAGACCAAGTCGGCCGTGCGCGAGGAGTACATCGAGCAGGGCAAGGTCGACCTCGTCGTCGCGACGTACACCATCAACGACACCCGCAAGCAGCGGGTCGGCTTCGCCGGCCCGTACTACGTCGCCGGCCAGGACATCATGGTGCGCAAGGACGACAACTCCATCACCGGGCCGGACTCGTTCAAGGACGGCACCAAGAAGGTCTGCTCGGTGACCGGCTCCACCCCGGCCAAGAAGATCGAGGAGTACGTCAAGGACAAGACCACCCAGATCGTGCTCTTCGGCGGCTACGCGCAGTGCGTCGACGCCCTGAAGACCGGTCAGGTCGACGCGGTCACCACCGACAACGTGATCCTGCTCGGATACGTGGATCAGGACCCGACTGCCTTCAAGATCCTCAGCAAGCCGTTCACGCAGGAGCCGTACGGCATCGGCGTCAAGAAGGACGACACCGAGTTCCGTACTTCATCAACGACGTGCTCGAGAAGATCTACGCGGACGGCCGCTACGCCAAGGCCTGGCAGGACACCGTCGGCGATGTCGCCGCGGCGCCGACCGGCCCGGCTGTCAACCGCTACTAGATCCCGGGAGCGGTGCAGAGCTGATCCTGCGCGCGCGCTGCAGCGTACTGGCGCCCGCGGTCACCTCGTAGTGGGAGGAGCCCGTGGACATCCTGATCGACCGGTTCGACACTGTTCGCCAGCGGGTCTCTGGGTGACCCTGCAGATCTGCTTGCTCTCGGCCATCGGCGCGCTGATCATCGGCACGGTCGTGCGCCGTCATGCGCATCTCGCCGATGCCGCCGCTGCGGGCGGTCGGCACCGCCTACGTCACGCGTCTTCCGCAACATGCCGCTCACCGTGGTCAGCTTCTTCGCCGCCGTTCGGCCTGCCGCAGCTCGGCTCCAACGCCGACTTCCTCAAGATCCCCGGTGCTGGACCTGATCTTCACCCGGCTCGGCGATCGACCTGCCGTACTTCCGGTTCTTCGTCATCGCGCTGAGCTTCTACACCGGCGCGTTCGTCTGCGAGGCGTTGCGCTGCGGCGTCAACGCGGTCTCGCCCGGCCAGGCCGAGGCCGCGCGGTGCCTCGGACTCACCTTCGGCCAGAACTTGCGGCTACGTGGTGCTGCCCCAGGCGTGGAAGTTCGCCATCGTGCCGCTGGGCAGCGTGATCATCGCCATGATCAAGAACTCGGCGCTCGGCGGCTTCTTCGGCGGTGAGCCGGATCGCTCTCGTCGACGATGGACACGCTCACCTCCCAGGAAGGGCTGCCGGTGATCCCGGTCTTCGTCGGCATCTCGATCGGCTACCTGATCACTGACCGTGCCGTTTGGCATCCTGCTCGACCAGGTCGAGAAGCGCCGGGCGGAGGCGACCGATGAGCCGGAGCCGGACGCGTTCTCTACGACGCGCCGGGCCCGCGGACCCGCCGGATCACCCTCATCGTCAGCATCGTCGCCGCGGTCCTCGTCGTCGCCGGTATCTACTTCCTCGTGTATCTGCCGCTGGACGCAGACGGCCAGTTCACGATGCAGAAGTGGGGTCCGCTGATCGACCCGGCCGACCAGAACTTCGCCGCTGCTGTGGAAGCGACTCGGCGCAGGGCTTGCAGGCAACACGCTGATCGCCGCCGTGCTGGCCATCGTCGCGTCCGCTGCTCGTTCGGCACCGCGCTGGCCGTGCTGCGGGTGCAGCTGCAGTCGCTGCGGGCGCCGCACTACGTCGGACCAGCGCCCACGCGGTCGCGATGCTGCTGCGGGCCGTCACCGTGGTACTCAACGCGCGTCACCCGGGTCTGCGTCGAGGTGTTCCGCGGCCTGCCCGTCGTCATCACGATCTTCTTCGTCGGCCGCGGGCTCTGCCCGAGTTCGGCGTCGACTTCGACGACGCTGTGGTACCTGGTGCATCGGCCTGACCATCTACAACGGCGTGGTCATCGCCGAGATCCTCCGCTCCGGCATGACCGGCCTGCCGGGCGGCCAGGCCGAGGCCGCGGCCGCCCTGGGTCTCTCCTCATGCAGGACCACCCGCCTGATCCTGCTGCCGCAGGCGTTCCGGATCATGCTGCCGGCGCTGATCAGCCAGATGGTCGTGGTCCTCAAGGACACCTCGCTGGCTTCCTGATCAGCTTCGACGGACCTGCTCACCGTCGGCCAGCCAGGTAATCAACCTCCTGAACAACCCGATCCAGGTGTACTTCGTGGTCGGGGTGATCTACATCGTGATCAACTACGCGCTGTCGAAGCTCGCCGAGTACCTGCAACGGCGCAGCTCGCGCCGGCGCTCCCCTGGACGGCCGGCGCCACCGCCTTCAGCCATGGCCGTCGGCGAGACCGCGGGCGAGGTCGCCTGAGGCCGCCTGGGAGCCTTCGCTGGCGCGACGCAGCCACACCAGGATTGGCGAGATCACCTACGCTGCCGTCGGGGTCCACTTCCTTCCCGTGGCGGCGATTATCGACTATCCACTGACCTATGTGGTCGGTGCATTGGTCACCTGGGGGCACTGGCGGCGGTACCGGTCAACGGACTTCTTGTCGGCAGCGTGCTGCTTGCCGGTGCACTGGTCTCGCTGGCGTTCGCCTTCTGAGCCGGGTCGGAGATGCCGGCCGACTCTGCTTCCGGTCCATGGCAGTACAGATCAGCGGGCGACCTCGGTGGCGCGGGACTCGCGGACGACCGTGACCCGGATCTGGCCCGGGTAGGTCAGCTCCTCCTCGATCTGCTTGGCCACGTCGCGGGCGAGCACGGCCGCGCCGATGTCGTCGACGTCGTCCGGGCGGACCATGACCCGGATCTCTCGGCCGGCCTGCATGGCGAAGACCTTCTCCACGCCGGGCTTGCCGGCGGCGATCTCCTCGATGCGCTCCAGCCGCTTGACGTACGACCTCGAGGCTCTCCCGGCGGGCGCCCGGGCCGCCCGCCCGAGCAGGCGTCGCTGGCCTGGGTCAGCACGGCCTCGACGGTCTGCGGCGCCACCTCGTTGTGGTGCGCCTCGATCGCGTGCACCACCTCGTCCGCCTCGCCGTACTTGCGGGCGACGTCGGCGCCGATGAGCGCGTGGCTGCCCTCGACCTCGTGGGTGAGCGCCTTGCCGATGTCGTGCAGGAACGCGCACCGCTTGACCAGCGGGATGTCCAGCCGCAGCTCGGCGGCCATGATGCCGGCGATGTGGGCGGTCTCCACCAGGTGCTTGAGCACGTTCTGCCCGTACGACGTGCGGTAGCGCAGCCGGCCGAGCAGCGGTCACCAGCTCGGGGTGCATCTCGGTGATGCCGACCTCGACCAGGGCGTCCTCGGCGGCCCGCTGGCACAGGCGCTCGACCTCGCCGCGGGCGGCGTCGAAGACCTCCTCGATGCGGTGCGGGTGGATCCGCCCGTCGAGCACGAGCTTCTCGAGCGTGAGCCGCCCGACCTCCCGCCGCACCGGGTCGAAGCACGACAGCAGCACCGCCTCGGGGGTGTCGTCGATGATCAGGTTGACGCCGGTCACCGACTCGAACGCGCGGATGTTGCGGCCCTCGCGACCGATGATGCGGCCCTTCATCTCGTCCGAGGGCAGGTGCAGCACGCTGACGACGCTCTCCGCGGTCTGCTCGCTGGCCACCCGCTGGATCGCCTCGACCACCACGTGCGCGGGCCCGGGTCTCGGCGGTTGCCCGGGCGTCGGCCTCGATGTCGCGGACCAGCAGGGCAGCGTCCCGCTTGGCCTGGTCCTCGATGGTGTCGATCAGCTCTGCCCGGGCCGCGTCGGCGGTGAGCCCGGCGATCCGCTCGAGCTCCCGGCGGTGAGCCGTCGGTGGCGGTGGCGAGCTCGGCCTCGCGGCCGACCAGGGCCAGCCTCCCGCTCGGCCAGTTCGGCCTCGGCGGCGTCGATGCGGCGGTCCCGTTCGGCGAGGCGTTCGGCGTCCTCGGCCAGCAGCCGCTCGCGGTCGTCGAGGCGCTGCTGGCGGCGCTCGGCGTCGGCCGCCTGCTCCTTGGCCACGGCGGTCAGCGTGGCGATCTCGCGCTCGCCGGCCCGCGGGCCGAGGCGCCGGGATCTGCTCGGCGTCGCTGTCGGCCTGGCGGTGGGCGCGCTCCAGGATGCCGTCGGCCTCGGTCCGGGCGCTGTCCAGGATGCGGCGGGCCTCGCGCCCGGGCCGCGTTCGCCTCGGCCTTGCGCGGCCGCGGCGTCGGTGCGGGCGGCCGCGGCGGCCTCGGGCGCGCCAGCCGGTCGCGTCACTGGCGCGGCCTTCGCCTGGCCGTTGCCGTTGCCAGGCAGGCCTGTCGCGGAGCGTGCCGGTGTCGCCGCCGACCTGGCGCATGAACCGAGTGACGACACGAAAGCCGGCCGCGACGACGACAACGCCGAGAATGAGCGACGGCGAGCGACCAGTCACCAACTCGCTCACGGCGGCCTCCCTCCCGGCTGGCGTCGCGGTCAGCGACGCGGCACGTCACTGCGGGAGTGTCAGGCCACCTGATGCGACGGATGCGCGGCCTGGCGTCGGGGGTGTCCGGTCAGGCCGGGTACCGCCCGTCGCAACGGGCGGTGCCGCTGTCACGCAGCGCGGTTGCGCTGATGACCGACGTCGTGACCGATATGTCACGACATCGGCGGGCTCCGCAGGCTTCGGAGCCGGCCGGTGCCTGATTGATGTGATTTCGTTACGCGATCTATGTTGTGCGGTTGCCCCGCGGTGGTTCGGCTTACTCCCGGTACAGCCGAGGCTAGGCCCTCGCAGTCCGTTCGGTCAAGGCGACATGATCTTTAGCGGGTGAGCGGCGCATTGCCGATCGGCGATCTTTGCGATCTCGCCCACCTGCACCTACCTGCGCGTTCCACGTGTCATCGATCACCTGCGCGCAGGCAGATTTCCGGCATGCTACTCGCGATCTTGACCTGAGCCAGTGATCAGTGATCAAACCACCGAGCTTCAGCTCACGAGTCTGTCGGAGCTCGGTCAGCCTCTGGTCGGCGCTGTCGCCGCCGGCGTACTCGGCCGCCGCGGCGTCGGCCTCGAGCGGGTCGAGGTCGAGCGCCCACGTCGTCGAGGCTCGATGCCCGTGGCGTCGGTGTCCGCCGCGCGTTCGGCCAGCGCCTCCTTGACCACCCGGACCGCCAGGCCGGGCGAGTACCCCTTGCGGGCCAGCATCCCGACCAGCCGGCGGAACACCGCGTCCGGCGTACCGCCCCGGTCGGTGCGCAGCTTGCGGTCGACCAGGGCCCGGGCGGTGGCCGCCTCGGTCGTCGGGGTCCAGGTCGTCCAGCGCCTCGCCGACCGCCTCGTCGTCCACGCCCTTCCGCCGCAGTTCGACGGCGAGCGCCCGCCGGGCCAGTCCCTTGCCGTGGTGCCGGCTGGTCACCCAGGCGCGGCGAAGGCCCGGTCGTCGATGATGCCGACCTCGCCGTAGCGCTCCAGCACCTCGGCGGCCACCTCGTCGGCGATGCCGCGCTGCCGCAGTGCGGTCGGCCAGCTCCGCCGGGTGCGGGGCCGCACCGCGAGCAGGCGCAGGCAGATCTCCCGGGCCCGCTCGGCCGGGTCCAGATCGGACTGGTCTCGCGCTGGCTCGACTCGCGACCGCGATCGCTGCGGTCACCCTGGACCGGGTGTTGAACGCCACGACCCGGTCCACCTCGTCTGGGCTGTGCCGGCACCGACCCACGGGGCCAGCCGTCTTCATCGAGCTCGACGTCCTCGCGGTCGGACCCGCTGCCGCATCTGTACCTGGTCGGTCGACCCGTCTCGAGCCGGAGCGTCGTTGGCGCTGGACCGGGCACGGGGCGGGGCTGCGTCCCAGCCCCGCCCCGTCCGACCACGCCGTCTACCGACCACAGCCTCTACCCGCCACAACTCACTGCCGTCGATCAGTGCGCCGGCGATCAGAAGTCCACCGGCGGGAGGTTGGGCCACCCGCCGCGTCGGAGCCCTGCCCGACGCCGAGCTTCTCCAGGACCCTCTTCTCGATCTCGGCCGCGACGTCCGGGTGCTCCTTGAGGAAGCTGCGGGAGTTCTCCTTGCCCTGCCCGAGCTGGTCGCCCTCGTAGGTGTACCAGGCACCCGACTTGCGGATGATGCCCTGCTCCACGCCGACGTCGATGAGCGAGCCCTCGCGCGAGATCCCCTTGCCGTACATGATGTCGAACTCGGCCTGTTTGAAGGGGGCAGCGCAGTTGTGCACGACCGTGTCGTTCGCGACGAAGGTGTGCAGCTCGTCTACCTCGATGTCGAAGGTCCTGGCGCGCCGGGTCGGAAGGATCTCCCGGACCCTCGCGTACCGCAGCTGGTCGCCGAGCAGGTCGCGAAGGAACGGGTCGTCCAGCGCCTCCGCGAGGGCCTGTACCCGGTCGCGGCGGAGACGGGTCAGTCCGAGCACCTGCTTCATGCCGCCCCGTGGGTCGCCCGCGCTCTGCCCGATCAGCTGGGCGGCGAGCGTCGGAGTGACGGCCCGCGCCTTCAGGTGCGCGAGCACCGCGGCGTACACCTGCTCCGAGAGGTACACCGCCTGCGAGCCACGACGCCGGCCATTGGCCGAGCCAACGCCCGACCGAGGGCCTCGCCACGCGGTCCCCAGAGCGGGATCGCGGCGGCGAACGCCTCGACGTTCTCCGAGCCGGTGATCCGGGTCTCGTAGCCAGATCCGCTCGAGTACGATCTTTCGGCCGCCGATGATGCTCGGCCGCTGGTCCCGCGGGTCGTACTGGCGCACCGACGAGCGATGCCGAACCGGAGCAGCAGCCAGTGGATCTGGTGCGCCAGCTGCTCCGATGTGGTGGTGAAGCCGACCCGGATGGCTCCAGTCTGCTCGGCGCTGACATATCCGTCGGTCTCGAGGAGTCCAAACAGCAGGTTCCCGACGACCTCACTCGACACGTCACTCGTAAAGAACTCAGCCGGGATCGTCTTCTCCCAGGCCAGCTTGCCGTAGATCCGCGCCCGCCGGCACAGCGCGAGAAGTTCGTTCTTCTCACCCGGTCGGTGGGAGAACGAGATTGCGAGCTTGTCCGCCCGTGCGTGCGTCTCGCACCCGTGCGCCGCCGCGATACGCGAGGCATCGGACTTGAGGGACTCCTGAACGTTGATGAACTGCAGCGGCGTCTTGCCGCCGACATAGCCATCACCGATCAGGTACCCGAGCATCCGGGCCTGATCCGGCGTGTAGGGCTCCTCATTGCCGAACCGGCCGAATCGGCGGGGCTGGGCCACCCGGTCGCCGACGCCGAGCTGCCGGCAGGCTTCCAGCCCTGGTCTGTCATGATCTTGTGATCAGGAGTCGCCCAGAGCTGAGCACCGCCGCGGAGCCGCAGCCCGATGACGTCCTGCTCGCCCTGGTCGAACCACGCGACCACCGGGCGAGCATGGAGAGTGCCGTCCTTGTCAGCCGCCACCACCGAAACCGGTAGGCGATTGTCGACGATCTCCTCGATCGGTGGGTCGTGCCCGTGGTGGGATCGAACACCATCGTGCCCTCGGCGAGGCACTTATTCTTTACGACCTTTACGCGAGTGCGGTTTCCGACAGTGTCAGTTCCGTCCTTCAGACTTTCAATTCGCCGCACGTCAAGACGCACCGAAGAATAGAACTTCAATGCTCGGCCACCCGTGGTTGTTTCGGGAGATCCGAACATGACTCCGATTTTTTCTCTAAGCTGATTAATGAAGACCGCGGTGGTATTTGAATTGCTCAGGGCGCCGGTTATTTTCCGGAGAGCCTGGCTCATCAGGCGGGCCTGGAGACCGACGTGGCTGTCGCCCATCTCGCCTTCGATCTCGGCGCGCGGCACGAGCGCGGCCACCGAGTCGATGACGATGATGTCGAGCGCGCCGGAGCGGATCAGCATGTCCGCGATCTCGAGTGCCTGCTCGCCGGTGTCGGGCTGCGACACCAGCAGCGCGTCGGTATCGACGCCCAGCGCCTGGGCGTAGTCCGGGTCGAGCGCGTGCTCCGCGTCGATGAAGGCCGCGATGCCGCCGAGCTGCTGCGCATTGGCGACCGCGTGCAGCGCCACGGTGGTCTTTCCGGAGGACTCCGGGCCGTAGATCTCGATCACCCGGCCGCGCGGCAGGCCCCCGATGCCGAGGGCGATATCGAGCGCGATCGACCCGGTCGGGATCACCGCCATCGGAGTGTCGGGGCGTTCGCCGAGGCGCATGACCGAGCCCTTGCCGAACTGCTTGTCGATCTGTGCGAGGGCGAGTCCCAGCGCCTTCTCGCGATCGGGCGTTTGTGCCGCCATCTCTCTGCCACCCCTGGGTTTCACCGGAAGCCGGACGCGCTCACGCTAGGCCGGTGGTCCGACAGATTCGAGGCTCCACGCCGCATCTGTGGATAACCGCCGTCGCGCGGCTGTGGACAACTGCGCGGTTTCCACCCTAGGCGTACAGCTGTTCGACGCAACGACCGACACGCCCAACACAAAAGAGGGCAGGTCAGCGCAGTCGGGCCGGCACCCGGTCCGGATAGGCCGCCACGACGGCGCGCCAGACATCCTTCACCTCGACGTGCTCGGCGAGGGCCTGGTTGATGGTGCGGCCACCCAGCTGGGTCAGCACCTGGTCGTCCGCGACACTGGCGGCGTACCCAGGTCCGAAGGTCTGCTCCAGCCGGGCCCACAAATCGGTCAGCTTCACCCAGACCTCCCCAACGACTCAGCGGCCACCCGGACCGGACGCAGTGCGAGCGCGATCAAGGGCACGGTGGCCACCGCCGCGAGCACCGTCAACGTCGCGTACGACGACCATGCCACGACCAGCCCGGACAGTGCCCCCGCCGACGCGGCGGCGAGACCCATGACCAGGTCAGACAACCCCTGCACCGAAGGCCGGTTGGCCAACCCGACGGACTCGGTCAGCAGGGTGGAGCCGGCGATCATGGTGGCCGACCAGCCCATGCCGAGCAGGGATAGGCCGAGGGTGAGGCGAGCCGTGTCGTGGCCGGCGGTACCGGCGACGGCGCATGCCGCCACCAGCAGCCCGATCCCGCCGAGGATCACCGGCCGTCGGCCGACCCGGTCGGTGAGCCATCCGGTCACCGGCGCTAGCGCGTACATACCGGCGATGTGGATGCTCAGCACGAATCCGACGATGCGCAGCGTGTCGGGATGGCCGGCCTCGTCAATGTGTACCGGGGTCATCGCCATCACCGCGATCATGACCAGGTGCCCCATCGCGACCGCGGCGATCCCGAGCCGGGCGCCGGGCGAGGCGAGCACCTCCCGTACTGCGGCGGCCATGCCAGGGCCGGATCCGGACCGGGAGCCGGCAGCCGTACCAGTGGCTGCCGCAACTGGCGACGGAGATGCGGCGAGGGACCGTGCGACCAGCAGCGGGTCGGGCCGCAGCAGCAGGAACACGAGCACGCCCGCCAGCACGAACGCGACCGCGCTGAACGCGAACGGCCCGGAGTACACGGCCGCGCCAAACCGCCGCACTGACTCATCCGCGACCAGGGCGAGATTCGGGCCCGCCACCGAGCCGATCGTGGTCGCCCAGACCACCCACGACAGCTGCCGCCCACGCCGGGACGGCTCAGCCAGGTCGACGGCGGAGTACCGCGCCTGGTAGTTGGCCGCGCTGCCGCCGCCGAAGAGAAACAGCCCCACGAACAGCAGCCAGACCGAGCCGCGCGCCGCCGCAAGCAGGACGAGCACGGCGCCGGTGGCGCCGATGAGGTACGCCATGGTCAGCCCGGGGCGGCGGCCGTGCCGGTTCATCAAACGGGTCACCGGGACGGCGAGCAGTGCCGCACCGACGACCAGGGAACTCTGGCCGAAGCCGGAGATCGCGGTGCCACCCATGCGCGCGGCCAGCAAAGCGCCCACGGCGATGCCGATGGCGATGCCGATTCCGCCGATCATCTGGCTGAGGATCAGCACGGTCAGGGTGCGCCGCTGCAGCCGACGCAGGTCTGGCCGCTGCTGGGTGGCCTGTTCAACAATGGTCACGGGATTATTCTCGCCGTCGTAGTTCCGATCGGATTCCAGTCCGCTGGGATGGCAACTCGTCACCCGGTCACAGCCCCAGGCCGCGGCCGATGATCTCCTTCATGATTTCCGTGGTGCCGCCATAGATGGTCTGCACCCGGCTGTCCAGCCATGCCTTAGCGACCGGGTACTCCATCATGTAGCCGTACCCGCCGTGCAGCTGAACGCACCGGTCGGCCACCTTCGTCTGCAGCTCCGTGGTCCACCATTTGGCCTTCGCCGCGTCGGTGATCGTGAGCCGGCCGGCGTTGAACTCCCGCATGCAGTGGTTGATGAAGGTCCGGGCAATGGTCACCTCGGTGTCCAGCTCCGCGAGCAGGAAACGGTTGTGCTGGAAGCTGCCGATCGCGCGACCGAACGCCTGACGGGTGCGCGCGTACTCCAGGGTCTGCTCCAGGATCAGCTCGGCGGCGCGGACCGCCACGACCGCGATGCTCAACCGTTCCCGCGGCAGGTTTGCCATCAGTTGGTAAAAGCCGTGGTTCTCGGTCCCGATCAGATTGTCGGCGGGAACCCGGCAGTCGTCGAAGAAGAGCTCTGCGGTGTCGTTGGCCTTGAGGCCCACCTTCTCCAGCCGCCGGCCCCGGGTGAAGCCGGACGTGCCCCGCTCGACCACAATCAGGCTCACTCCGTGCGCGCCCTGATCGGTCGCGGTCTTGGCCACGACGATGACCAGGTCGGCGTGCTCGCCGTTGGTAATGAATGTCTTCTGCCCGTTGAGCACGTACGTGTCGCCGTCCCGGACTGCGGTCGTGCGCACACCGGCGAGGTCCGACCCAGCGCCCGGCTCGCTCATCGCGATGGCGGTGATGATGTCGCCGGAGCAGAATCCCGGCAACCACCGCTTGCGCTGCTCCTCGGTCGTCAGCTCGGTCAAGTACGGCGCCACCACATCGTTGTGCAAACCGAAGCCCAGCCCGGAGCAGTGGGCGCGGATGATCTCCTCGACCAACACCGCGTTGAACCGGAAGTCGGCCTGACCGCCGCCGCCGTACTCCTCGTCCACATTGATGCCGAGCAATCCCGCCTTACCGGCCTTGCGCCAGACCTCGCGGTCGACGAGTCCCGCTTTCTCCCAGTCTGCGTGGTACGGAGCGGCCTCCCGGGCCAGGAACTCCCGACACAGGGCGCGGAACTCTTCGTGCACCGGCTCGTACAGGCTCTGCTCCATTCCGGCAGCCTAACCCTGGTGGTTTGCAGTTGTATCTTGGCCAGCTCTGGGAGAGCATCGGGCCCAAGGTGGCGGAAAGGTTCAAGTGACACCCACCTTGGAGCATGAGCCGGCATGGTTTTCGCCGGCGAAGGCGGAAAGGTTCAAGTGACACCCACCTTGGAGCGTGAGCCGGCATGGTTTTCGCCGGCGAAGGCGGAAAGGTTCAGTCAGTCGTCGACGACCTCAGCCGAGCCCAGCCGGCGCGATCCCGGCGGGTCGGCGTCGCCGGCTGTACTGCGGGTGCTGCTCGTCGAGGACGACCACGCGGACGCCTTCCTGGTTCGCGAATCGCTGACAGATGTCGGCGCGCCGGTCGAGCTGACTATCGCGACGAGCGTTGCCGAGGCGGAGCGTTCGATCGAAGGCGTGGACTGTGTCCTGCTGGACCTCGGCCTCCCAGACGCCCAAGGATTGGACGGCCTGCGCCGGCTGCTCGGGCTGGACACGCCGGCGGCGATCTGCGTCCTTACCGGCCTGGGTAACGAGCACATCGGCGTAGCGGCATTGGCTGAGGGCGCACAGGACTACCTGATCAAGGGCCAGGTCGATGGCACGTTGCTCGCCCGGTCCATCCGGTACGCGGTCGAGCGCCAGCGAGCGGATGAGAACGCCCGTCGCCTGCAGCAGGTGGAGCTGGAGCAGAAAGAGTCGGCCCGGCTCGAGCGCGGTCTGCTACCGCACCCACTGCTGCGCACCACGGACTTCAAGGTGCACACGTTCTACCAGGCTGGCCGCGGAAGTCAGCTCGGGGGCGACTTCTACGACGTCGTGCAGACTGACCCGACTCGACTGTCCATGATGGTCGGTGACGTGTGTGGGAACGACGTTGACGCCGCCGCTCTCGGTGTCGAACTGCGGGTAGCTTGGCGCGCTCTGATCCTGGCCGGCGTCGACGACGACGCGGTGCTTCCGGCGCTGGAGCAGGTGCTGATCAGCGAGCGCAAGAGCGAGGACGTGTTCGCCACCCTGGCCATGGTCACGGTGGCCCTGGACTCCTGCGAGGCAGCCGTACGGCTGGCCGGGCATCCGCCACCACTCATGCTCGCCGGTAGTGCCGCGGTGACCGTGCAGGGCGATCACGGGCCGGTCCTCGGCGTCTTCGACGACGCGCAGTGGTCAGCCTCCCGGACCCGTTTCACCGGCCCGGACTGGGCCCTGCTCCTTTACACCGATGGCCTGATCGAGGGGCGATCCGGCGAGTGCGACGCCCGGCTCGAGGTCAGCGGTCTGCACGCGTTGATCGCGCGCGCCGGCGCGGCCGCGGTGAGCCGGGCCCGGCTGCCGGGCTGGCTCGCCGACCAGGCCGAACAGGCCAACGGTGGACCACTCGCCGACGACGTCGCAATGCTGTTGCTGACTCCGGCCGGGACGGGCGAGTGAGCGAAGCCGACGGCTCAGCGCCGCGCGAACACACCTGGCGCCCATGGATGCTGAAGCCACGCGAGACAACCGGGCGGCAGTGGACACTACGACAGCGGGTCACCGCGCTCTGTCTGCTCGCCGCCACGGTGCTGACGTTTCTCGCCGGCGGGTGCCACCACGACCGCGATCGCCAACCGGGGTCAGCTCGACCACCTGATCGACACGATCGGCCCGATGCGGACCGCCGCCGACGCCTTCGAGGACGCGCTCGCCGACCAGCAGAATGCGGTGCGTTCGTACGTCCTGAACGGTCTGAGCGCCGACCTCGACCGGTATCGGGATGCGGTGGCCCGGGGGCAGACCGCAGGCGCGGCAATCGCCGGGAGTGGCGCGGCCACCGCTGAGATACAGGCCAGACTGAGCACGGCGAGCATGCTTGCCGAACGGTGGCGCGATGACGTCGCGGACCCAGCGATCGCCGCCCGCGTGGCCGGAGACAAGGAGGGTGCAGAGGCGATCCTGGCCGAGTCGGTGGGTGTGCAATACGAGGACGCCAGTGCGGCCGTGGCGAGACTGCAAGACAGCACGGAGGCGGTCCGGGACGAGACGGTGTCGTCCATTAAGGACACCAACACCACGCTTCTGTTCGTGCTCGTCGTGGCCGTGATCCTGGTCATCGCCGGTGGTGTCGCGCTCGTCCTGGCCCTGCAGACGACGGTCGTCGGTCCACTGACCGACCTCGCCGCCCAGGTGCGCCGGGTGGCCCGGGGCAGCTACGGTACGGCGATCACCACCGGCGGTCCACCGGAGTTGCAGCGGCTCGCCTTCGACGTGAACTCGATGCGCGAGCAGATCGCGTCCGATCTGGCCGAGGTGGAGGCGGCGCGACGCCAGATCGAAGAAGCCAACGTACTGCTGGAGCAGCAGGCGGTCGAACTGGTCCGGTCCAATCGAGATCTGGAGCAGTTCGCATACGTGGCCTCGCACGACCTGCAGGAGCCGCTGCGCAAGGTGTCCAGCTTCTGCCAGTTGTTGCAGCGCCGGTACGAGGGACAGCTTGACGAGCGGGCGCAGCAGTACATCGCGTTCGCGGTCAACGGGGCACAGCGGATGCAGCGACTGATCACAGATCTGCTCGCGTTCTCGCGGATCGGCCGAGTCACGACTGGCTTCGTCGACGTCGATCTGAGCCAGCTGGTCGCAGACGAAGTGGCCCAACTCGACCTGAGTGCCGAGCCGAATGGCGCCGACATCGCGTGGTCAGATCTGCCCGTTGTGCGCGGTGAGGAGCCGCTGCTGGCCACCCTGTTCGCGAACCTGATCGGGAACGCGGTGAAATTCCACCGACCCGACGAGCCGGCAAAGGTACGCATCTCGGCTCGGCGCGATGGCGACTTGTGGGAGATCAGCTGTGTGGACGACGGAATCGGGATCGAGGACGAGTACGCGGAGAAGGTGTTCGTCATCTTCCAGCGACTGCACTCTCGCGACACCTACCCGGGCACGGGCATCGGTCTGGCCATCGCCAAGAAGATCGTGGAGTACCACGACGGCACGATCTGGATCGACACCACGCACAAGGGCGGGGCGGCGATCCGATTCACGCTGCCCGCGGCATGAGGTAGCGGATTACCCTGCATTCAAACCGCTCAGCGGGAAAGGCCGGCCTCAGGACTTCGGCCGTACACACCGACCGCCGCGGCGACGTCATCCGCGAGTCGGTCCACATCGGAGAGTTCTAGCGCGGCCACGGTGAACCGGAATCCGGGCGGCGCATTGAGCCGAAACAGTGACCCGGGCGCCACCGCCCAGCCGAGGTCTCGCATCGCCGCCACGGCAGCCGATTCGTCTGACGTGGACACCCAGACGTTGATGCCGCTGCCACCCCGGGCGGCCACGCCGCGGGCGGACAACGCCGACAGGACGGCCGACCGGCGCCCGGCGTACTCTCGGGTCGCAGCGGCCACCGTCTCGCTCACGGAATCGTCACGCCAGAGTTCCACCACGAGTCGCTGCAGCAGGGTCGACACCCAGCCAGAGCCCAGCCGCATCCGGCCCTCGACCCGCGCGATGGTCGCTTGATCACCGACGACAAGCGCGACCCGCAGATCCGGTCCGTACGGCTTGGAGACCGACCGGGTAAGGGCCCACGGCCGACCAGGCCCGGCCAGGGTGGCCAGGGGCTGCTCCGCGAGCTCAGCCGCGTGGTCGTCTTCGATCACGAGCACGTCCGTCGCGTCGGCCAGTACCTGGCGCAGCCGGTGCGCGCGGCCCGAGCGTGATCGAGGCACCGGTCGGGTTCTGCGCTCGGCTGGTCACGACGACCGCGGCGATACCGACTGCCACCGCACGCCGCAGACCGTCCACTGTGGGCCCCTCGTCGTCAACGGGCACCGCCACCGGCTCCAGCCCGAGTGCCGCGACGAGGTCGATCAGGTTGGCCCAGCCCGGGTCCTCGACGCCGACTCGGTCGCCCGGGCGTAGGTGACTGCCGAGCAGGCGCTCCAACGCATCCAGAGTGCCCGAGGTGACCGTGAATGCAGCATCGGCCACCGGCACGCCGTCAGCGGCGAACCGCTCCCGCGCCATCGCGAGCAGTTCCGGCCACGGACCCGAGCCTGCGTAGCTGACCGGCTCGTCGGCCGCGATGGCGAGTCGCTCGACGACGGGCCCGAGCCCCGGCAGCAACCGGCGCGATGGCTCCCCTGTGGACAGATCGACCGTACCCGGCGGAGCCGGCACCCGCCGGCCCGCTCGGGAGGTAACCGGTGGGCGCGGCCGAACCCGGGTGCCGTTGCGGCCGGCGGTCTCTACCACGCCGCGTTGCCGCAGCCCCTTGTATGCGGCGGCGACGGTGTTGGCGGCCACGCCAAGCTCGGCGGCGAGCGAGCGGACAGGCGGCAGCGCCGCGCCCGGCGGGATGGTGCCCGCCCGTACGCCCGCCTCCACGCTGGCCGCGATCTCGGCCGCGCCCCGACCTTCGATCTGATAACGTACTGGCACAGTTTTAGGATTGTACTAGTACGTAATGTTCAGGGCAAGTGCGGAGGCCGCTATGACGGAGACATTCACCCGTACCGACCGCACCACCCCGCGTCGCAAGCGCGACCGGGCCTCGTACGAGCGCACCACGGCATACGCCATCCTCGACGAGGCGTACCACTGCCACGTCGGTTTCGTCATCGACGGCGAACCACGGGTGCTGCCCACGCTGCACGCCCGGATCGACGACACGCTCTACCTGCACGGCTCGACCGGGGCCACGGCGATGCTGGCCGCCCGCGCCGAAGGGCTACCCGTGTGCGTCACGGTCACCCAACTCGACGGCCTGGTGCTGGCCCGATCGTGGATGCATCACAGCGCCAACTACCGGTGCGTGGTCGCCCACGGCCGCGCGCACCTCGTCGCCGACCAGACGGAGAAGCACCGCGCACTCACCGCCGTGATGGAGAAGGTCGCCACCGGTCGGGCCACCGACTCCCGACCGCCGACGTCGCAGGAGTACGCCGAGACCGCGGTACTGGCGCTGACCCTGCGCGACGTGTCGGTCAAGGCCCGCGTGGGTGGCGTCATGGACGACAAGGCGGACCTGGGCCTAGCGCACTGGGCCGGGGTCATCCCGCTGCGACTGCGGGCCGGGACGCCGGAACCCGATGCGGGGGTACGGGTACCCGTACCGGCATACCTCCAGGGCGACCGCGGACCGTGGCTGACCGCGCCCACGCTTCGGGGCGACCACGTGGAACTGTCGCAATTAGACATGTCCCATGTGGACGGATTATTCGCCGCGGTGGCCGACCCTGAGGTGTACCGGTGGCAGACCCGCCCGCTGCCCACCGACACCGCCGAGATGGGGCGCCAGGTGGCCGAGGCGTTGCGGATGCAGCAGCAGGGGATCCGGGTGCCGTTCGTGCAAAGGGATGCCGGCACCGGGGAGGTCATCGGTACCACGTCCTACTACTCCCCGGACGAGACCAACCGCACCGTCGCGATCGGTTACACCATGCTCTCCCGCTCACGTTGGCGTACCGGCGCCAACACCGAATCGAAGCTGCTGCTGATGCGCCACGCCTTCGAGACCCTTGGCGCGGTCCGGGTGGAGTGGCACACCGACCTGTGCAACGAACGGTCGCAGCGGGCGATCGAGCGGCTCGGAGCGGTCCGCGAGGGTGTGCTGCGTCGGCATCGGTTGCGGCCGGACGGCACCTGGCGCGACACCGTGCAGTACTCCATGACCGACGCCGAGTGGCCCAGCGCACAGACCAGGCTGCAGGCTCTGCTTCGTGATCCGGCTCCGCGCGCGTCGCCGGATATGCTTTTGAATCCCGTGTCTATCGGTTGAGGATGGGGACATGCTCGGCGTCACCGATATCTGGACGTACGTCATCGGCACGGTGGCGATCATCCTGCTGCCCGGGCCCAACTCCCTGTACGTGCTGTCGACGGCGGCCCGGCACGGAGTGCGGGCGGGATACCGGGCGGCGGCGGGGGTCTTCCTGGGCGACTGGGTGCTGATGATCGCCGCCGCGCTGGGTGTGGCGTCGCTGCTGACGACGTACCCGCCGCTCTTCTTCGTGATCAAATACGCCGGTGCGGCCTACCTGACCTATGTCGGCATCATGATGGCCGTCGGTGCGATCCGCCGCGCCCGCCGGCCGCACCTTCGAGACACCGCCGACAGCGGCCGGCGGAGGCGACCGTTGGCCACCCTTTCCGTCGGGCGCTGGTGATCTCGTTGCTGAACCCGAAGGCGATCCTGTTCTTCATCTCCTTCTTCATCCAGTTCCTCGATCCCGACCTACGCCTATCCGGCGCTTTCGTTCCTGGTGCTCGCCGGGATCGTGCAGGTGTGCAGCGTCCTCTATCTGAGTGCGTTGATCTTCGGCGGCACGTACCTCGCGGCCCAGTTCCGCCAGCGCCGCCGCCTCGCCGCCGGGCTGACCGCCTGCGTCGGCGCGGTGTTCGTCGGTTTCGGCATCCGACTCGCCACCGCGTCACTGTCGTAGCCGTACCGGCGCCCACCGGACGAGTTGCCCTGAGCGAAGATACGAGGATGACGGAACAGGCTGCGGTGACGGTGCACCGCAACGAGTCCAACCACCATTACGAGGCGGAACTGGACGGCAAGGTGGTCGGGTTTGTCCGGTACCGAACCCGGCCGGGGCAGGTCGTCTTGATCCACACCGAGACCGACCCGGAGTATGAGGGCCGCGGCATCGGTAGCGCCTTGGCCCGGGGTGCGCTGGACGACATCCGCGCCCGGGGTGAGAAGGCCGTCCTGATCTGCCCGTTCATCACGTCCTACGTGGCCAAGCACCCGCAGTACCAGGACCTGGTCGCCCCACCCGACTGAGCGCTTGTCGCCGGACCAAGATCCCCGCCGGCCGAACAAACCTCAAGCTGCGCTCGCGGATTTGTTCGGCTCGTCGGGATCTCCACGCTGCGTTCGCGCTCCGTGCGGGCGGCGCCCGTCGACCCAGCGCCGCCGTCGACCTAGTGGCTTTGTCGGGGGGCGGGTGCAGGATGGGTTCCGTGGGGCTCAAGGACAGCGAGGTGGTGCTGAACCGGTTCGGGGTGGCGACCCGGGCCTGGTTCGAGTCTGCATTCGCCTCGCCCACCGGTGCCCAGGCCGGCGCTTGGGGGGCGATCAGCGCCGGCCGGCACGCGCTGGTGGTGGCGCCGACGGGCTCCGGCAAGACGCTGGCCGCGTTCCTCTGGGCCCTGGACCGACTCGCCTCCGAGCCGGCGCCCGACCCGGCGCGACGGTGCCGGGTCGTTTACGTGAGCCCGCTCAAGGCGCTCGCAGTAGATGTGGAGCGAAATCTGCGCACCCCGCTCACCGGCATCCGGCATGCGGCGCAGCGGCTCGGGGTGCCACCACCCGACATCAGCGTGGCCATGCGCACCGGCGACACCCCGGCCGAGCAGCGGCGCGCCTTCGCCCGTACTCCGTCGGACATCCTCATCACCACGCCCGAGTCCCTGTTTCTACTGCTGACCTCGTCGGCTCGGGAGTCGCTGCGCGGGGTCGAGACGGTCATCGTCGACGAGGTACACGCGGTCGCCGCCACCAAGCGCGGCGCGCACCTGGCGTTGTCGTTGGAGCGGCTCGACGCCCTGTTGCCCAAGCCGGCGCAGCGGGTGGGACTCTCCGCCACGGTGCGCCCCTTGGAGGAGGTGGCCCGGTTCCTCGGCGGCACGGCCCAGGTGGAGATCGTGAACCCGCCGACAGCGAAGACCATCGAGGTCTCGGTCGAGGTGCCGGTCGAGGACATGACCCGCCTCGATGAGGAGGAGCCGGTCGCCGACGGCGAGCTGACCGGAGGCGGACTCGACAACAGCCGCCAGGCCTCGATCTGGCCGGCGGTCGAGGAGCGTGTCTACGATCTGATCACGACGCACCGGTCGACGATCGTCTTTGCCAATTCGCGCCGGCTCGCTGAGCGGCTGTGCGCCCGGCTCAACGAAATCGCCGCCGCCCGCGCCGAGGCCGTCGCCGCGAACCCGAGCCAGGGACCAGGTGCTCGCCCCCGCCCAGTACATGGCGCAGTCCGCGATCGCGACCGGAGCCGCGCCGATGGTTGCAAGGGCGCACCACGGCAGTGTGTCCAAAGAGGAGCGAAAGCATATCGAGGAAGCCCTGAAGTCGGGACTTCCTGCCTGCCGTGGTGGCGACCAGCTCTCTGGAGCTCGGTATCGACATGGGCGCGGTCGACCTGGTCGTACAGATCGAGGCGCCGCCGTCGGTGGCCGCCGGGCTACAGCGGGTCGGCCGGGCCGGGCACCAGGTGGGCGCCGTGTCGAAAGGGGTGGTGTTCCCTAAGCACCGCGGCGACCTGCTCTCCTGCGCGGTGGTGGCGCAACGGATGCATGGCGGCCAGATCGAGGAGATGCGCTACCCGCGCAATCCGATCGACGTACTGGCCCAGCAGATCGTGGCGATGGCGGCGATGGACGCGTGGCATGTCGCCGACATGGCCACCCTGGTGCGCCGGGCCGCGCCCTTCGCCGAGCTTCCCACGTCGGCGCTCGAGGCCACATTGGACATGCTTTCCGGTCGCTACCCGTCCACCGCCTTCGCCGAGCTGCGACCCCGGATCGTCTGGGATCGGTGCGACCGACATTCTCACCGGCCAGCGCGGAGCGCAGCATCTCGCGGTCACCAGCGGCGGCACGATTCCAGACCGGGGGCTGTTCGGGGTGTTCCTGGCCGGCAGCGAGCGCGCGGCGAGGGTGGGCGAGCTGGACGAGGAGATGGTCTACGAATCGCGCGTGGGTGACGTGTTCCTGCTCGGTTCCACCTCCTGGCGGATCGAAGAGATCACCCCGGACCGGGTGCTGGTCTCGCCCGCGCCCGGCGCCCCGGCCCGGATGCCGTTCTGGAAGGGCGATCAGCCCGCGCGCCCGGTCGAGCTGGGTCGCGCGATCGGGGCCAAGCTCCGCGAGGTCACCAAACACGGGCCGGAGCGGGCGGCGGCCGACCTCACCGACAGCGGCCTGGACGCTTGGGCCGTGGGAAACCTTCTGTCCTATGTGGAGGAACAACGGGCAGCGACCCGGCACCTCCCGGACGACCGGACCGTGCTGGTCGAACGGTTCCGCGACGAGCTGGGCGACTGGCGGCTGGCGGTGCACTGCCTGCTCGGCGCGAAGGTCAACGGCGCCTGGGCACTGGCGATCGGGCGGCGGTTGACCGAGCGGTACGGCGTCGACGCGCAGGTGCTCCCGAGCGACGACGGGATTGTGGTCCGCCTGCCCGACGTGGTCGACCTCGCCGGCCACGACGCGGCGCCCGGGGCGGAGCTCGTCGCGTTCGATCCGGAGGAGATCGCGCAGATCGTGGAGGAGTCGATCGGCGGCTCGGCCATGTTCGCGGCCCGATTCCGTGAGTGCGCCGCCCGGTCGCTGCTCCTTCCGCGCCGCGATCCGCGCCGGCGCCAGCCGCTGTGGCAACAGCGCCAGCGGGCGGCCCAGTTGCTCGACGTAGCGCGCGAGTTCCCCGACTTCCCAGTCACGCTGGAGGCGGCGCGGGAGTGCCTGCAGGACGTCCTCGACGTTCCCGGCCTGGTCGCGTTGATGCGCGACATCTCGGCCCGTCGGGTACGGCTGGTCGAGGTCGAGACGCCGCGACCATCGCCGTTCGCGCGGTCGCTGCTCTTCGGGTATGTCGGCGCGTTCCTGTACGGCGGTGACGTGCCGCTGGCCGAACGACGTGCGGCCGCACTGTCGCTCGACGCAACCCTGCTCGGTGAGCTGCTCGGCCGGGTCGAGCTGCGCGAGCTGCTCGACCCGACCGTGGTGGTGGAGACCGAGCGTCGGCTGCAGTGGCTGGACGGCAGCCGTACGCTTGCGCGACGCCGAAGACACGGTGGAGTTGCTCCGCGTGGTGGGCGATCTGTCCACTGTGGAGGCGCTTGGCCCGCGGTGCCCGGCAGGAGTGGCTGACCGAGCTCGCCGCCGCGCGGCGCGTGGTCGCGTTGCGGATCGCGGGCGAGGAGCGGTTCGTCGTGGTCGAGGACGCCGGCCGGATGCGCGATGGCCTCGGGGTGGCGTTGCCAGTCGGGCTGGCGCACGCTTATCTGGAGCCAGTACCGGATCCGATCGCCGATCTCGTGGCCCGGTACGCCCGAAGCCACGGGCCATTCACCGCGAGTGCCTGCGCGGCCCGATTCGGGCTCGGCGTGTTCGTGGTGGAGCAGGCCCTCAAACGCCTCGCTGCCACGGGGCGGGTCGCCGCCGGTGAGTTCACTCCGGTCGAGGTCAGCGGCGCAGGGTTAGGTAGCGAGTGGTGCGACACCGAGGTGCTGCGCCTGTTGCGCCGGCGATCGCTTGCCGCCCTGCGGCGCGAGATCGAACCGGTGCCACCGGCCGTACTGGCCGCGTTTCTGCCGCGCTGGCACCAGATAGGGTGCCGTGGCCCAGCGCCTCGTCAGGTTCCGGCGCACGAGGGACCGAGGCGGTGGCGGCAGCGTTGGAGCAGCTGCAGGGTGCCGCGATCCCGGCCTCGGCGTGGGAACGGCTGGTGCTTCCCGCCCGCGTCGCCGACTACAGCCCCGCCTACCTCGACGAGCTGTGTGCGTCGGGCGAACTGATCTGGGCCGGCGCCGGTTCGATCCCTGGCGGTGACGGCTGGCTTGTCTTTACCTGGGCCGAGTCCGCGCCCCTGCTGCTGCCTGCGCCCGATCCGGAGTTCGCGGTCGGCCCCGCGCACGACCAACTGCTCGCCGCCCTGGCCGGTCCCCATGCGCTGTTCTTCCGCCAGCTCGCGGAGCAGGTCGAGGGGGTGCCAGAACCCGACCTGGTCGCGGCGCTGTGGGACCTGGTCTGGGCCGGCCTCGTCGCCAACGACACGCTCGCGCCGATCCGGGCGCTGCTCTCCGGTGGCGGGGCGCACAAGCCGAAGGCCGCGGCGCCCCGCTCGCGGTACCGGACGCCAGGGCGGCTGCCGGCCAGCCGGCTGTCGCGCGCTTCGCTTGCCTCGGTTCGATCCGGGCCGCCGATCGTGGCCGGACGCTGGTACCGGCTGCCCGAGCGGGATCCCAATCCGACCCGTCGTAGCACCGCACTCGCCGAGACCCTGCTGGAGCGTCACGGCGTGGTCACCCGCGGCGCCGTCATGGCGGAGGGCCAGCCGGGTGGATTCGCCGCTGTCTACCCGATCCTGGCCGCGCTAGAGGAGCGAGGCGCTGCGCGCCGGGGCTACTTCGTCGAAGGGCTCGGGGCGGCGCAGTTCGCGGTGCCCGGCGCGGTCGACCGGCTCAGAGCGCTCGACGACTCGGCCGATCGCAACGTCGACCGACGGGCCGGACCGCGAGCGCTGGTGCTTGCCGCGACCGACCCGGCCAATCCGTACGGCGCCGCTCTGCCCTGGCCCGAGCGGGTGGTGGAGGAGGCCGAGCCGGGCCACGGCCACCGTCCCGGCCGCAAGGCCGGCGCCCTGGTGATCACAGTCGATGGTGCGCTGGTGATCTATGTCGAGCGCGGCGGCCGTACGCTTCTGTCCTATCAGGACGATGACGCCGCGCTCGCGGCAGCGGCAGGGGCGCTCGCCGACGCGGTGCGCAGCGGAGCGCTCGGGCCCCTGTCCGTGGAGAGGGCCGACGGGGAGGCGATCCACACCTCACCGCTGCGCGACGCGCTGACTACGGCCGGTTTCCGCGCCACTCCCCGGGGTCTGCGCCTGCGCGCGTGAGTGCGCCGGAGATCACCTTGGCCCGGTGGTGGGCTTGCGTCGACCTTCTGGCTTGGGCAAGCTTCGACCCATGGCCCCGGTCGCTCGGCTCACCGCGGTGGTCCTGGACTGCCCGGACCCCCTCAAGCTCGCCGTTTTCTACGGCGAGTTGACTGGGTGGAGGGTCGAATACGACGAGCCGGAGTGGGTCACCCTCAACACCGGCACCGGTCTGCGCGTCTGCTTCCAGGAGAGCCCTGACCACGTCCCGCCCGTTTGGCCCGACCCGACCGGACCGCAACAAGTTCACCTGGACCTCGCGGTCGAAGACCTCGACGCGGCCGAGCAGCGGGTGCTGGAGCTGGGCGCGGTCAAGTCCGACTTCCAACCCGGCGAGACCTGGCGGGTCTTCTCGGACCCGGCCGGACACCCCTTCTGCCTCTACGAAGAGGATTAAATGGATCAACGTACGCTCATCGACCGTCTGCTCAGTCCGGCCGGTTTCGGATTGGTGCTGCTGCTGTTCCTGCTCCCGTTCGTGACCGTGTCGTGCGGCGTGACGACGGATGAGACCACGGCCAATTTCGAGCAGAGCTTCTCGTTCACCGGCGTCGACCTGCTCGTGGGCGGCTCTCCCGATATCTCCGTCTCCGGCGGCAATGATGTTGATGAAGCGGAAATCCCCACCACCACCGAGGGCGACGACGACGCGGTGATGGCCGTCTTCGATGAGCGGTACGGAAAGTACTACCCGCCGCAGCCGCTCGCGATCGGGGCGGCAGTGATCATCTTCGCCGGAATGATCATCGGCCTCGCACTACCGCTGGGACGCCGGGCCTGGTTCAACGCCGGTGCCGCCGTCCTTGCCGCGGCTCTGCTCGCGGTGGAGGTGTTCGTGATCGCGCCGGGGCTTGCGGACGACGCGATCGCCGACGCTCTTGCCGACGTCGAGGGCGCGACAGAGGCGATCGCGTCCGGTGCCCTCACGACCGGCACCAGCCCCGGGCTCGGGTTCTGGATCGCCATAGTCATCCTCGTCGGCCTGGCCGCATGGCAGGCGCACGTCGCCTACCACGGCAAGACCGCACCGGCCGGCGGACTGAAGAAGGGCAACAGCAACCCGAGGGAGCGCCGTGGGTGCCACCCGCCGGCGGGCCCGTACCAGGTGCGCCGCAGAGTGGCGGCACCCCACCCCGGCGATGGCTCCCAGGTCAGTCTGAGGTGCGACCTCAGCGGCGATGAGGTCCAAGTGGTCAAGATCTGTCAGGTCGAGCACCTGCAGGTGTACCCGGCTGTGCCGGCCTGCGCGAACTGGCCGATCTTGTCGACGATCTCAGCTGGCGACCCGCACAGACCGATCTCGCGTAGCCGGTCGAGCGGGTACCCAGTGCGCTTGTGCCCGGCGGCGCAGCTCGCCGTCGTCCCGCCCGCAGCACACGGTCTGCGCGATCGACAGGACCGGTGCCGATCGGCCGTTCGCCTCGCGACCCTCGGCCGCGCATGCCTGTGCCACCCGCTCGTAGCACTCCTTGGTGTCTGCGAGCGAGGCGAACGGCATGTTGAACTCGTCGGCGAATCGGGCTGCGAGGGCAGGCGTTCGGGTTGGCCCACGTCCGCCGACGATCACCGGCGGGTGCGGCTGCTGGATCGGCTTGGGCAGTCCGGGTGAGTCGATGAGCGTGTAATGGGCGCCGCGGAACGAATACGGCTGTCCCACGGGCGTGGTCCACAGTCCAGTCACGATCTCGAGCTGCTCTTCCAAGCGGTTGAAGCGCTCGACGATGGGCGGGAACGGTATGCCGTACGCCCGGTGTTCCGCCTCGAACCAGCCCGCGCCGAGGCCGAGCTCCACGCGCCCGCCGCTCATCGCATCGACCTGCGCCACTGTGATCGCGAGCGGCCCGGGCAGGCGGAAGGTGCCACAGGTGAGCATCGTGCCCAGCCGGATGGTGGTAGTTTCGCGGGCCAGGCCGGCGAGAGTGGCCCAGGCATCGGTCGGTCCGGGCAGGCCATCGTTGTCGCCCATGGTCAAGTAGTGGTCCGAGCGGAAGAACGCCTCGAACCCGCACGCCTCGGCCTGCTGCGCAACCCGGAGCAGGTCGTCGTAGCTCGCCCCCTGCTGAGGCTCTGTGAACACCGTCAATCGCATGGGCACCATCCTTCCGCGCCGGTGCCCAGGTCGTCGAATTCACAAACATTTATCAGATGCCGGTGTTGGTGGGGCGGCACGAAGGGCACCATGTTGGGTATGCCCGAGGGTGACACGGTGTGGAACACCGCGCGCGTGCTTGATCGGGCGCTCGGCGGGTCGGTGATCCGGCACAGCGACTTCCGGGTGCCGGCGTTGGCGACGGTCGATCTCTCCGGATGGCGAGTCCGCGGGTGTGCGACCCGAGGCAAGCACATCCTCCTTCGCCTGGTCAGTCCGGCCGACTCACGACCGATGACTTTGCACTCGCACCTGCGCATGGACGGCTCGTGGCGGGTGTACAGCGCGGGCGAGACATGGCGCGGCCGCCCGGCGCACGAGATCCGGGTGGTGCTGCGCACCCTCACCACTGTGGCGGTGGGTTACCACGTGCACGACGTGGCCCTGATCCCGACCGATGACGAGCAGCAGCTCGTCGGGCACCTGGGTCCGGACCTTCTCGGCTCGCCCGACGAGGTGGGCGGCTGGGACCCGGACGAAGCGGTACGCCGGCTGCGTTCCCACCCGGACGACACCATCGCCGAGGCGTTGCTGGATCAGCGTAACCTGGCCGGAATCGGCAACCTCTACAAGGCCGAAGTGCTGTTCCTGCGCGGGATCCACCCGCGCACCCCCGTCGCGCAGGTGTCCAATCTGGAGGATGTAGTCGAGCTGGCCCACCGCCTGCTGGTGAGCAACCGGGGCCGGTGGACGCAGGCCACCACCGGCTCGCTCCGGCGCGGCGAACAGTCCTATGTATACGGACGCCACGGTGCCCCTTGCCGCCGTTGTGGCACCCTGATCGAGCGCGACTCGCTAGGCGAACGCGTCACCTTCTGGTGCCCCGTCTGCCAACCGAGCACGGCCACCCGACCGGCCAAGGCCGCAACCGCCACGTGACGGCAGTCCGCCCGCGCAGGCCACGCAATTGGTCACCAATAGGGTTCCCCATTGCGGGTCGGGGCCCAATTGGCGACCAATTGCGTGCCGGTGCGGGAACGCTTAGGCCTGTTCCTTCTCTTTCTCGGTCACGGGTTCCGCGTCGATGTCGGGGGATTCGCCGGCGGTAACCGCCGGCGTCTCCGGGGCGCCTTCGACGGCGGCACGATCGGCCGTGCCGGTGACCGCCGGTGCCATCGATCGACGGATCTCTTCGAGTCGGGACGATCCGGCGAGATCGAGGGTGGCCTTCTGCACCTCGAGCCGGCGACCCTCGACCGAGCCGGAAGCAAGGTCGGCGCGGCCCAGCGCGGTGGCGTACCGGCGCTCGATCTTGTCACGCACCTCGTCCAGCGACGGTGTGGTACCCGGCGCGGACAGTGTGCTCATCGACTCGAGCGACCTCGCCACGGTCTCCTGCATCTTGGCCTGCTCGAGCTGGCTGAGCAGCTTGGTCCGTTCGGCGAGCTTCTGCTG
The DNA here is from genome assembly GCA_963773935.1 of uncultured Actinomycetota bacterium. Lineage (GTDB taxonomy): Bacteria > Actinomycetota > Actinomycetes > Mycobacteriales > Micromonosporaceae > DATBGZ01. Next base: position 417,526 of record CAVZCZ010000006.1, on the reverse strand, counting down.
CAGCAGCATCGCGTTGTTCTCGACCGCCTTACGCGCCTGCTGCGCGGCGCTGAGCGCCTGGTCGTGCAGCGACTTCAGGTCCTCCACCGACGACTCGGCCGAGACCAACTGCGTGGCGAACGTCTGCGCGGTCGATTCGTAGTCCGCCGCCTTCGGCTCGTCGCCGCTCGATCGGGCGCGGTCCGCGAGCACCAGCGCCTGCCGGGCGTTGTTGGTGAGCTGCTCGACCTCGCCGAGCTGGCGGGACAGCTTCATCTCGAGCTGGCGCTGGTTTCCGATGACGGCGGCGGCCTGCTGCACCAGGCCCTGGTGCTGGCGCTGCATGTCTTCGATCGCCTGCTGGATCTGCACCTTCGGATCGGCGTGCTCGTCGATCTTGGATCCGAACAACGCCATCAGGTACTTCCAACCCTTGACGAACGGGTTCGCCATCTCGCGTCCCTCCTGCGGATGCCTGGTAAGCCGGCAGCATCAATCTTGGCAGGCGCTGCCCAGCCCGTCACACCGCCCCGGCAACACGCGGTGTCGCATCAGCAACTCCTCGGCTGCGACTGCGCGGCTCGTTCCTCGCTCCTCGCGCTTCGCAGAAACACCCGTTATCCGATGAAGAGGGACTCCGGATGCCGCGGGCCGGGGGTGCGCGTCGCGGTCAGGGTCGTCCGCAGCGGTCCATCGCTGCGCACGCTGACGGTCACGTTGCCGTCGGTCACGGAGTTCGAGACCACCGCGGGCTCGGACGCCGCAGGCTCGGTCGTACCGTCGGCGCTCGCCGCCTCCATGAAGGCGGTCTCCATCTGTTCGACCAGGGCAAACGTTCCGGACACGTCGCTGAGCACAGCGGAGAGCCCGGTCCCTAGCGCGTCACAGATGGCGGCGAGCAGCTCGCTCGAGGCCTCCTTGTGGCCGCGCTCGATCTCGGACAGGTAGCCCAGACTCACGTTCGCAGCAGTGGAGACCTCGCGCAGGGTGCGGTGCTGCGCCAGCCGACGGGCGCGCAACACGTCCCCGATCACCTTGCGAAGTAGCACCACGGCACCCCCTCATGACCGGCGCCGACACGGCGAGCCGATCAGCCGCCAGGCTACCCGCATTCCGGCGCATCGACATCCGCGGCCCTCCGGTGCGGCTGTGTCCCGTCGCGGACACCAGGCCCGCCTACGAAGCCGCCTCAGCCGATATCCAAGACCGCGGCCAGCAGCTCCAGCGCGGCCGCGGCGGTTCCCGCGCGGATGGCGGCCCGACCGCCGGTCAGCTCCAGGTGCCGCGTGACGGTCGTGGTTTCTGTGCCAGCCGATGCCCCCGAGGCTGGACCAGAGATCGCTGGGCCGGAGATCGCCACGTACACGGTGCCCGGGGCGATGCCGTACTGCGGATCCGGACCCGCGACGCCGGTCGTGGACAGCCCCCAGGTGGCCCGGCACCGTACCCGGGCACCGTCCGCCAGCGCCGCGGCGACGTCTGGGTGCACCGGCCCATGCTCGGCGAGCAGCTCGTCGGGCACACCGGCGAGGCTGGCCTTCAGGTCTGTGGCGTAGACGAGTAGCCCGCCCCGGAAGACCCGGCTCGCACCCGGAACGTCAACCAGCGTGGCCGCGAGCAGGCCACCGGTCAGCGACTCGGCTACGGCGAGAGTCTCCCCCGCGCGGCGAGAGCATCGAGGATGGCCGCGACGCCCGGCTGCGCATCCACAGAGGTCACGGGCGGGCGCCGGCGCGCACCCGGAAGGCTCGGATCAGGTAGTCAACGCCGGTGACGAGTGCGACGACCACCGCCACAGCCATGATCCACGGACCGACGGCGGCCAGCGGATCGGCGAACGGCCAGATGTACCAGGAGATCGCCACAATCAGGAGCACCGTCTTGATCTTGCCGCCGCGGCTGGCTGGGATCACGCCGAACCGGATCACCCAGAACCGGAGCAGCGTTACCCCGATCTCTCGCACCATGATCACGATGGTCACCCACCACGGAAGCGCGTCGTAGAGCGAGAGCATCACCAGCGCGGTCCCGGTCAGCGCCTTGTCCGCGATCGGGTCGGCCACCTGGCCGAACGATGTGACCTGGTTGAGCGTCCGGGCCAGCCACCCGTCGACGAAGTCGGTGAGCGAGGCGATCCCGAATGCGAACGCGGCCCCGATCCGGTAACCCGGCCGGGTCATGTCGGAGGTGACCATGAGGACCACGAAGACCGGGATCAACCCGATCCGCAGCGCCGTGAGCGCGTTGGCCACATTGAACACACGCCCCGACCCGTCTGCGGCTGGCGTCATGGTAGGCCCACTGACCGTTGGCTCGATCACGACTGACCAACGCCGGCGCTGGGAAGGACGGCACCGGACGCAGCACCGTCCAGGATGGACAGCGGTACGGCCACCAGATCCACGCCGTCGGTACCGGTCACCCGCGCTCGGACGAGGTCGCCCACCGTAACTGCGAGGGCACCAGTCAGATGAGTGGAGCCGTCGACCTCTGGCGCCTGGTGCGCGGCCCGACCCTCGGCCCAGGCGCCACCTGACGGGACCGACTCAACGAGTACGTCGACCTCGTCGCCCACCCGGTCCTCGGCCCGCTGGTTACACAGCTCCTCGGCGAGCGAACTGACTCGCGCGTACCGGCGCCGGACCGTGGCCGCGGTGACCTTGCCCGACATGCCGGCGGCCTCCGTACCGTCCTCGTCGGAGTAGTCGAACACGCCGATGGCGTCCAGCCGCGCCGCGCTGAGGAACCGCTCCAGCTCGGCGACGTCGGACCGGGTCTCGCCCGGGAACCCGACGATCACGTTGCTCCGGGCGCCGGCTCGCGGGTCGAGCTCGCGCACCGATGCGAGCAGCTGGAGGAATCGCTCGGTGGACCCGAACCGCCGCATCCGCCGCAGCACCGGCTCACTAGCGTGCTGGAAGGAGAGGTCGAAGTACGGCGCCACGCCCGGCGTAGTGGCGATGGCCTCCACCAGGCCGGGGCGGGTCTCGGCCGGCTGCAGGTAGCTCACCCGCACCCGGACGATCCCACTGACCGCCGCCAACTGCGGTAGCAGCTTCTCCAATGCCCGCGGATCGCCGAGATCCTTGCCGTACGACGTTGAGTTCTCGCTGACGAGAACGAGCTCCCTGACTCCGTCGGCGGCCAGCCACTCCGCCTCGGCGAGGAGTTCCTCGGGTGTGCGGGAGACAAAGGCGCCACGGAACGACGGGATGGCGCAGAACGCGCACCGGCGGTCGCAGCCGGAGGCGAGCTTGAGCGAGGCGACCGGGCCGCGATCGAGCCGGCGGCGCAGCACCGGGCGCAGGTGCGCCGGGGTGTGTTCGTCGACCGTCAACCCGTGACCGGGGGTGGCCACCGCCAGGCCGTGCCGCTGCACCGGTGTCAACGGGAGCAGGGTGCGCCGGTCCCGGGGCACGTGTGCCTCGTGCGACTTGCCGGCGAGCACGTCGGTCAATCGAGCCGAGATGTCGGTGTAGTCGTCGAAGCCGAGCACCGCGTGGGCCTCCGGCAGCGACGCCGCCAGCTCGCGGCCGTACCGCTCCGCCATGCAGCCGGTGGCAACGACCTTGGCGCCGGTGCCCGCGGCGGCGAGCAGGGTGTCGATCGAGTCCTTCTTCGCCTTCTCCACGAACCCGCAGGTGTTCACCACCACCACGTCGGCGTCGTCGCCGTCCGGCGTCAGCTCCCAGCCGTCGGCGTCGAGGCGGGCGGCGAGCTCCTCGGAGTCCACCTCGTTGCGGGCGCACCCGAGGGTGAGCAGCGCGACGCGCCGGCCGGTTGCGGTAGGAAATGACACGCACCGAGCCTACCGGGCGTGACCGCAGGCACATCGCCAGTCATCGTGAGCTCAATCGCAGCACCTCACTCGGGCATGGATTCGACGCCGCGCATTACCTCGATCAAGAACATCCCCGTGAGCACGAGGTTGAGCGCGAACAATTGGATCGCCGCCATGGCGAAGCCGATCGGGACCGTTGCGACGGCGACGAGCGCGGCGAGCACCCGGAACCGGATCGCGCCGAGGCGCAAGGTGCGCCGGAAGTAGGCCTCGCCGAGTATGTAGATGGCGAGGCCACCACCGAGCGCCAACGCCTCTGCGAAAGTGAGGTGCTCGACCGCGTGCCCGACGGCCTTCTTGACTCCGGCCGCGACCACCACGATGCCCAGAAGCAGGACGTAGTGCGCCCAGGCGTAGGCGGAAAGTGCCATGCGCGCCCGGTCGGCCGGCGCTGCCGTGCCGAGCGCGTGCTCAGCACGGCCCTGGTCGGCGCCGAAGTAGACCCAATACATGAGGTAGGCAAGGCTGAGCGCAAGCACCGCGACAAGGATCACCGAAGCGTCGATCGGCTCCCCGGAGAGTCCGAGCCCGATCGCCACGATCGACTCGCCCAACGCGATGATGATGATCAGCCCGTGCCGCTCGACAAAGTGCTCCGGTGAGATGGCGAAATCGCTCACCGAGCGCAGAAACGGGGACACCAGGAACAGCAGCACCGCCGCGATCCACAGGCCGTACCGCCAGCCCAGCGGCGCGAAGCCACCCACCAGCACGAGCGTGGCGCTGACCAGGTTGACCGGCCCGATCACCCGCATGCCTGGGGCACTTGCGCGACCCGCCGTCAGGAAAAGTCCACTATGGACGGCGTTGACGACGAAGTAGCCCAGGCCGAAGAGCCAGCCGGTGTCGCCGAACGCGCCCGGTACGGCCAGGGCCATGGCCAGGAACGAGCCCATTCCAATCAGGATCAGAGTCCGCCGGGCGCGGGTAACGGGAGGAACGGCGTTGGTCAGCCAGGCGTACCCGCCGTACATCCAGAGGGTCACCGCGAGCAGGAGTACCACCCGGCCGAACCCGCGCAGGGTCAGGTCGTCCGCGAGCAACGTCGTCATCTGCGTGATGGTGAACACGAAGACCAGGTCGAAGAAGAGCTCGAGCGTGGTGACCCGGGATGAAGGTGGTGCCGGCGCCGTCACGACAGTGATCGTAACGAGCAACGGCGCAGGCCGACCCGGACTACGACGGGCGGAGCTGTTGGGACCAGCGGATCCCTTCGGCTCGATCCTCGAGCCACAGCATCAGAGTCAGTACGAGGATCATGGCAGCCAGTTGCAGGACGCCCATGACCAGGCCAGCGGCGACCGTCGCGAGCGCGACCACGGCCGCCCCGGTGCGGAATCGGATCCGCCCGAGTCGCAGCACCTGGCGGAAGGCCACGTCGCTGATCAAGTAGACCGCCAGACCGCCAGCGAGCACGGCGGCTTCCTTCAGCTCGAGGTGGCCGAAGCCGTGTCCGACGGCCTTCTTGACCCCGGCCGCCACCGCCACGATGCCGAGCAACAGACCTAGGTGTGCCCAGCCGTAGGCGTGGATCGCCGCCCGCGCCCGCCGCTTCGGATCGATGCTCGCCAGCGCGTGCTCGGCTCGCGTGTCGTCGCCCCCGAAATAGACCCACCACATCAGATACGCGACCGACAGACCGAGCACCGCCACCAGCACCAAGCCCAGATCGACCTTGAGACCCGCGGCGCCCACGCCGATCGCGATCAACGACTCACCGAGCGCGATGATGATGACCAGGCCGTGCCGCTCCACGAAGTGGGCCGGCGAGATGGTGAACTCGCCTATCGGGTTCAGGTACGGCGAGGCGAGCTCGATCAACACAGCCGCGATCCAGAAGCCCCACCGCCATGGCCCCGGCAGGAACCCTCCCGCCAGGATCAGGGTGGCGCTGAGCAGGTTGAGCGGTCCGAGGGTCCGCATCGCCCGCAGCACACCGGCGCCACCCGGCAACCACGAACAGTCCAGTGTGGACGGCGTTGACCACGAAATAGCCGAGCCCGAACACCCAGCCGGCCGCGCCGAACGCCTCCGGGATGGCCAAGGCGATGGCGAGGAAGCCACCCATCCCGACGAGCATCAAGGTGCGCCGGAATGTGCTGTTTGGGGCCACCGCGTTAGTCAGCCACGCATACCCGCCGTACATCCACATGATCATCGACAGCATCACGACGACCTCGGCTGTCCCGTGCCAGGTCAGATCGTCCGCCAGTACGGCCGTCAATTGCGTGATCGTAAAGACGAAGACGAGGTCGAAGAACAGTTCGAGCGTGCTCACCCGTACCACGGGCTCGGTGTCGGCGCGTAGGCCGCTCGACCGGTTGATCAGTCTCCACGAATGCTGTCTAGCACATCGTCGAGTTCGTCCGGCTTGACGAGGACGTCGCGCGCCTTGGACCCCTCGGACGGGCCCACGATGCCGCGACTCTCCATCAGGTCCATCAGTCGACCCGCTTTGGCGAAGCCGACCCGGAGCTTGCGCTGCAGCATCGACGTGGAGCCGAACTGCGACGTCACGACGAGCTCGATGGCCTGCAACAGCAGCTGTAGGTCGTCGCCGATGTCGCCGTCGACCTTTCGGCGCGACTCCGGCGGCGGAGCCAGCACATCCGGCCGGAACTCGGGCTCGCGCTGGTCCTTGCAGTAGCGCACCACGTCGGCGATCTCGACCTCACTGACCCAGGCGCCCTGCACCCGGATCGGCTTGGACGCGCCCATCGGAAGGAACAAAGCGTCGCCGCGGCCGATCAGCTTCTCCGCCCCGGGCTGGTCCAGGATGACCCGCGAGTCGGCCAACGAGGACGTGGCGAACGACAGCCGGGCCGGTACGTTCGCCTTGATCAGGCCGGTGACGACGTCAACGGACGGCCGCTGCGTGGCGAGTACCAGGTGGATGCCGGCCGCGCGGGCCAACTGGGTGATGCGGACCACGGCGTCCTCGACATCACGCGGCGCGATCATCATCAGGTCGGCCAGCTCATCGACCACGACCAACAGATAGGGGTACGGCCGGATCACCCGGTCGCTGCCGGGCGGCGCCCGGAACTTGCCGTCGCGGACCTTCCGGTTGAACTCGTCGATGTGTCGAACTCCGGCCGCGGCGAGGTCGTCGTAGCGCATGTTCATCTCGCGCACGACCCAGTCGAGCGCGTCGGCCGCCTTCTTCGGGTTCGTCACGATCGGCGTCACCAGGTGCGGTACACCGTCGTAGCCGGTCAGCTCGACCCGCTTCGGATCGATCAGCAGCAGCCGGACCTGGTCCGGCGTCGCCCGAGCTAGTACGGAAATCAAAAGGCTGTTTAGGCAAGAAGATTTGCCCGCGCCAGTGGCCCCCGCGATCAAAATGTGAGGCATCTTCGCGAGGTTGGCTACGACGTATCCGCCCTCGATGTCCTTGCCGAGCGCGACCAGCAGCGGGTGGTGGTCCGCGGTGGCGGCGCGGGAGCGCAGCACGTCGCCGATGGCCACGTTCTCCCGATCCGCGTTGGGTACCTCGATCCCTACTGCGGACTTGCCTGGGATCGGGCTGATGATGCGAACGTCCGGGGACTTCACGGCGTACGCGATGTTGCGGGAAAGCTGGGTGATCCGCTCCACCTTCACGCCGGGGCCAAGCTCCACCTCGTAGCGGGTGACGGTCGGCCCGCGGGCGAACCCGGTCACGGCAGCGTCCACATCGAACTGATCGAACACGCCACGCAGGGCGAGGATGACGTCGTCGTTGGCCCGGCTGCGGGTGCGCGGCGACTCCCCGGGCTGGAGCAGGCTGATCGGCGGGAGCTTGTAGTCGCCCTCCATCGGGCCAAGCGTCGGCTGATGCGCCCGGTGCGGGGCGGCACTGTGCTCCGGTGGCGGGGCAGGGCGACGCAGCATCGGCACGGCCCCCACCGCCGGAACTGACAGCGGCCTCCGTTCGACGACGACCGCCTCGTGCACCGGCTCCTCGTAGTACTCGGCATCGTCCGCGTAACGTCCCTGGCGCCGCCGGGATCCGCCGCGACGCAGCGCCGGCACGCGATCATCCTCCCCGTCGACCAGCTCACCCTCCATCATGGACGGTGTGGGTGCTCCGACCAGATAGCGCCACAGGGCCAACAGCCGGGCCGGGATCTTGTTGATCGGTGTGGCGGTGACCACCAGGGAGCCGAAGACGGCGAGCAGGATCAGCAGCGTCAGGGCCACGTACGGAGTTACCGCCGTGGCGAGTCCACCGCCTACGCCGCGGCCGAGCCATCCGCCGGCCCGGTCGAGTACGGCGACGTCAGTTGGCTGGTTCTTTCCCAGGTGCAACAAGCCGGCACTGGCGATGAGAAGCGCGGACCAGCCAACGAGGCCCCGTCCACGCGGACCCTCGTCTGCTGGCTCCCGCATGAGCCACACTCCACCGAAGAACAGCAACAGCGGAAGCGCCATCGCGATCGCCCCAACCGACAGCCGGGTGTAGACGGCGATAAAGTGCCCGGCCGGGCCGGCACCGTTGAACCACACCGCTACCGCGAGCACGACCCCAAGACCGATCAGCAGCAGACCGCCGCCGTCACGCTGATGTTCCCGATCGAGTTCGCGGGCGGTCGCGGCCTTCCGGCCGATGGCCCGGACAATCCAGCCGAGGGCGTGCGCGATCCCCATCCACAACCCGGCCAGCCCGGCGCCGATGAACCCCAGCGATGCGAGCGGAGACGCCCCCCGACCCAACGCCTTATCGGCCGCGCGCCTTGTGCGCGCGACCTCGGCGCGCGCGCTCCTGGTCGACCGCGTGGAGGCAGCGCTACGCCGGCTCGCCTGGGAGGGTCGGCCAGCCATGGTCACACGGTAGCGGCGCGCTCGCTCCGGTTGCCGTCAATTGCCTTCGTGTCGCCGGCCTGTACCCGTTCGGAACTGCGGGCCTGCCGGCGGCGCCACAGTACGAACGCGCCGATCCAAGAGACCAGAACGACGAGCGCGATGGCCAGCCGGACCTCTTCCACGTAGTCGGCCGGGTACATCACGTTGGTCAGGTACCGATCGATGAACCCGGCCGTCGTCGGGGTCTGGCCCGCTTTCTCCCGGGCCCAGTGCTCAGCGAACGTGAGCGGGCATTCCACCACCGACAGCACGATCAGTACGCCCCATCCGCAGGCGGCCACATGAACAAAGAACGCCTTCGGCCAGCGCCACGCGAGAAACCCGCCCAGGACGAGGTAGGCGAGATAGCCGAAGTGCAGCGCCAGGACGACCGTGACCAGCCACTCGTAGGGCATTCATCGACAATACGCAGCCAAGTCGCCTCCAGCGCGGTGGTCTCGGTGCTTGACTGCCGACCATGGCGATGCCCGCGTGGGCGGCACGGTTCCTCAAGCCGTTCGAGACGCTGTTCGAACGTATGGTGACGGTCGGTGTGGTGGTATCGGGAGTCGTCCTCGCGGCCCAGACGTTTCTGGCCCTCATCCCGCTGTTGATGGCCGTGACCGCGCTGCTGCCGGTCGGGGCGGCGGCCGGGATTCAAGAGTCGTTGCGGGAACGCTTCGGCTTCTCCGGTAACACGGACGCGGCCGTGTCCCAACTCGTCAACAACCGAGACCAGCTGCGCGGCGGCCTGACGGTGCTCGGCGCGATCGTCGTGCTCGCGTCGGCGACCAGCTTCACCCGGGTCCTGCAGCGGGTCTACGAACAGGCCTGGGGCCTGCCCCGGCTCGGCCTGCGCGGCAGCCTACGCGGTCTGATGTGGCTACTCGGGTTGGTGGCGTACGTGGCGCTCCTGGGCACTGCGGTCCGGTTTGCGGGCAGCGGCCCGACCGGCAATGTGCTGCGCGGAATCCTGGCTGCAGCTGGCGCGGTACTCCTGTGGTGGTGGACGCCGTACATCTTGCTCGCTGGACGGGTCCGGCCCCGGGCGCTTCTTCCCGGCGGGATCCTGACCGCCGCTGCCCTGCTGCTGCTCGGGCTGGTCGGTTCGGTGTACGTACCGCGCAGCGTGCGCAGTAACGAGCGGCAGTTCGGCACGATCGGCGTCGTGTTCGCGATCGAGTCCTGGCTGGTGGTGGTGGCATGCGTCCTGGTCGCCTCGGCTGTCGTCGCGGCGGTCGCGGCGCAGACGGATAGCCCGATCGGCCGCCTGTTCCGCGGCACCGCTGACCCGGCCGGTTGGCGCACTGCCAAAGCTGCCATGGTCGCTGACGATCCGGGCCAGCCCTAGGCAGCGTCCGTCCGGTCTGGCTTCGTCGAGTCAACAACCCCGCGAGTTGTGGTCACAACCTCCAAGGATGTGGAACGTGAGCAACGCATGCCCAACCCGATCGGAGGTTTCGGGCGGGCGGTGGCTTCCGATATACACACGCCATGGTGCCGGCCGACCTCGATGAACGGCTCCGGCTCGCCATGTTCGCCCACCTCGACCGGGTCGCAGCCGCGCATCCGGAAGGTGCACCATCTGGCGTCATTAACAGCTTTACGTTCGACGGTGCGCCGATGCGGCTCACCGTCCAACCTGGAATCTGGAAGCCGGCGATGCTGTCGGCCGCTCTCACCATCCGCACGACCTTCACTCCGACGGGCGCAGACATGCCTTACGCGGACGAGGTCGCGCCCGACGGAACCGTGCGGTACAAGTGGCGTGGCACTGATCCCCAGCACGCCGACAACCGCGCGCTGCGTGAGGCGATGCAGCGCCGATTGCCATTGGCGTACTTCTATCCCATCGCCAGAGGCGTTTACCAGGCAATCTATCCCGTCTTCCTGGTCGATGAAGATGCTGGCCGGCACGAGTTCACGGTGAACATAGGGGAGCTTGTCGATGTGATCGATGTCGCAGAGGGGCATGCGCCCGAATCCGTACTGCTCAAGGCGTACACCCGTCGGCTTACGTTGCATCGCTTGCACCAGGCCTTGTTCCGCCCGAGAGTGCTACGCGCGTACGAGCGTCAATGTGCGCTATGCCGACTGCAACTTCCATCGTTGCTCGATGCCGCACATATCTTGCGTGACGGGCACGAGCGCGGCGACCCGGTTGTCCCCAACGGCCTCGCCATGTGCAAAATCCACCATGCCGCCTACGACGTCAACATCATCGGAATCCGCCCCGACCGCGGGGTCGAGATTCGGGCCGATGTCCTTGCCGACATCGATGGGCCGATGTTGCGGCACGGCCTCCAGGAGATGCATGGAACCACGATCCTCGTGCCGCGGTCCAGAGGCGATCAACCCGATCCTGACCGGCTAAGTGAGCGGTATGAGGAGTTCCGCTCAGCCGCGTGATCACGATTCATATCCGGCGAGGGCGGTTTCCAGATGGGGGCGCACGATCGCCGCGGCGTCATGGCCCGGATGCCAGGTGCAGGCGACACCGATGGCGGCCACTCGACCGGTGTCGATGACGGCCCGTACGGCCTGGAACACCTCCGGCAGGTCGGGTCCGCCCGGCGCCGGGAAGAGCAACCCGGGCAGTACCCCTGGACTCACCACGTCGAGATCCAGGTGGAGGTAGATCGGCCCGGACGGCAGCTCCATTATGGACGCGGCCGCCACCGTTGCCTGGGTGATCCCGGCCCCCGACAGGTATTCGACCTCGGGCGGGTCGAGGTCGCGGGCATCGACCAGCACCACCCGCTCCTCTGGTACCGGTCGGAGTCCGAGCCGCTCCGAGATCAGCTCCGGGCGGTAGCCGACCAGGATCCGCAGCGGCAGCCCGCCCAGGTAGCCCGAGGTGGTGGTTTCCAGGGTCTGTACGTCACCGTGGGCGTCGAACCACACGATCGCCGGGTCGACGCCGGCGCGCTGCAGACCGGCGACCGTTCCGAGCGAGGCCACGCAGTCGCCCGAGAGGACCAGCGGCACGGTTCCAGCGCTGACCCGGTCGGCCACGGTGTCGCGCAGCCCGTCGTAGAGCGTGCCGAGGAACGACCAGCGTTCGTTCGACGCGTCGGGGGCGGCGGTGATCACGGTCTCGGCCGGCAGCGGCCAGTCGTGGTCTGGTTGAGGTTCATCCAGGTGATACGGCACGAGGATCCGGCTCAGCATCTCTCGATCCTGACAGATCGACACGCACGTGGCGTACGACGACCAATGAGACTTGTGATAGCGCCGCACCGGATGAAGGGCTTGCTGCCATTTGTCGGTACGGGGGTTGCTGGCCGGCAGCCGATACCTCAGGATCGTCGCATCGAAACCGCCGCCGTCGCGCCCGTCGCCACCCCACCTGCCCCCGCCCCAGCTCCCGCCATCGAACGTATCGACGTCGATGCTGACGTCCTTGTGCGGCCGCAGCCGGTCCGCGGCGAACCGCCGGTCCGCCAGCCGCGACGGCGTCGGGCGTGGGTTGTGGCGATTCGGGGTGCCGTGTCGGTCATCATCCTCATCGCGGCTATCTGCCTCGTCAGTCCTGGTCTACTCGGCGCTTGGAGCATCCGCAGCAGCGGCGGACTTCCTCGTACGATCGAGCTGCCGTGGCGCTGGCAGGCCAACGCGGAGGCGAACCCGCCCGGCCTGGCCGCCGTCGTGGCGACCGGGGACCGCATCGGGCTGCACCGGGGCGACGCCTCCAACCAGGTCGTCGTGGTCGGACGCGACGGGACGTACAGCGGCCTCTACCCGAATGGTCGCACCTGGCACGCCGGTGATGACGTGCACCTGTCGCCGGACGGACGAAATCTCGCCGCGCCGAACCTGCACACCCGCGACGAGGCCGGACTCTCCATCACCGACCTCGTCAGCGGCCAGACCCGCACCCTGGGCCTGCCGGTGCACGACCGGACGGCGGTGCTGGGCTGGCGGCCCGACGGCGCCGCGTTGCTCGTCGGCCTGGTCACGGGCGACGACCTCCAGGTCGTGGTCATCGAAATCGAGCATGGGCGCCGCACGGCGCTGGCCACGCTCCCCGGCGACGCCGCGACACTGCCCCGGTGGCGATTCGCCTTCTCCCCCGACGGCGCGCGGGTGGTCATGGCGGTCGGTGGCGAGCTTCGCCTCGTCGACCGCGGTGGGACACTGTGGACGATTCCGCTGCCGCCAGGCCACACGCTGGCCGGCGCAGGGGCGTTCACACCGGACGGGCTGCGGGTTGCGCTGGTCCACAGCGAGGCCTGTTCAGGACCCTGCTCGATTGCGCCGCCATGGGCTGTGACCTATGTGGACAGTGGAACCGGTGCTGCGGCCGACGGGCCGCCGCTGCCTACGATCATCGCGGCCGAGATCCGGGCCGTCGGCTGGAGCGGGCCAAGCGCGGACAGTCCTGGCGGCCTGGTTGTGGTCCGATACCTGCCGCGGGATTACCCCATCGGCGAGCGCGGGAGTGAGACAGCCGGTCCAGCCGACCTGTACGAGCTCGCTCCTGGGGCCTCCCCCCGGCTGTTGCTGGATGCGCCGTACGAAGTGACCGACCTCGACGTCGCCGCCGACCTGGTCCGCGCGGCCCGATTCGAGGACACACCATCGGTCCCGTCGCTATTGCCGATCGAGGCCGGCCGGGTGCGCCTGGCCGATTTCGGCATCGCGCTCTCCGTCCTCGGTGGACTGACCGCCGTGGTGGCGGTGATCTTTGGCCTGGCCAGCCGAGCCAGGCCGCGAAGGCGAGCCCATTGACAGATCTCTACGTATCGGTGACTCCGCCGGTAGCGCCCACCGAGCGGGTCCCCGGGCGTCGCCGGCGGGTGGCGCTTGTCGTGGTAGCGACGCTCGTCGCGCTGCTCGCTGCCATCGCGGCGACCTGGCTGGCCGCGCCGGGGCTGCTGGGAACCTGGACCACTCGCGGCACTGGCGGCGTGCCCGCGTCAATCACGACTCCGTGGGCCTGGCAGGCCAGCGTGCAGGACAGCCCGCCCGGCCCGGCCTCCCTGATCTTCACCGGTGTTGGCGCCGACCTGTTGGCGGAAGACGGTCCGGGCCGGATCGCGGTCGTGGGTAGCGCGGGCACGTACCGCACGATCTACCCCGATCACGGGCGGTGGACCGCCGGCGGTAACGCCCATCTCTCGCCGGACGGACGTTACGTGGCGAGCCCGCGATGGCACGGCTCCGACTCTGAGCTGGGCATCACCGACCTGACCACCGGCAAGGTCCGATATCTACCGGTCGGGAATGGCGGCACAGTCGTTGCCGTGTACGGATGGCGGCCCGACGGCGGCGCGGTGGCGATCGGATTTCGCCAGGGCAGCCCGCACGGGGTGCTCTCGCTCGCAGTGCTGGACCTCAGCACCGGGCAAACCGTTCTGACCAGTGCGGAAGCGGCGCCCGAGCTGGCTGGCGACGTCACGGCCACGTTCTCTCCCGACGGAGGGCGGCTCGCGATGACCATCGGCTCGACGATGGGGCTCTACGGGGTCGCTCCGGCGACGGACATAGACGTCGGCACCGTCGGGCCACTGTGGACCGCGATACTCGATACCGGCCAGCACTTCAGCGGGGTATTCACTCCTGATGGGCGGCGGATCGTGCTATTCGACGCCCCTGACTGCGCGCTCCTGAACTGCCCGGCGGCGCTCACGTGGAATGTGTCCTATCTGGACTCCGCGACCGGAAAGGGTGACGACGGCCCAGCCCTGCCGCCGTTCGAGGCCGCCGCCGTCCGCGCGGTCGGATGGAACGAGACCACGGGAGGCCTCGTCGTCGTGAGGCTGACGCCGTACCAGGCGTTGCGCCCGACCGACCGCGACGCGCGCCAGATAGTCCAGCCCGGCCCGGCCGATCTGTACGAGCTGCGCCAGGGCCTGGAGCCTCGCCTGCTGGTCGATGCACCAGATGGGGTGACCGGTCTCGACGTGGCCGCAGATCTGGTGCGAGCTGGCCGATTCGGCGACCGGCCGTCAGTGCCGTCCCTGTGGCCGTTCGAGCGGCTGCCGTTCGACCCGATCCGGGCGGCCGTCGTCACCGCGGCGCTCATCGCCGCCGGCGCGGTTGTGATCGTCCGGCGGTGGCAAGGCCGCCGACCGCGCGGACGGCACCGGCGGGTCTGATCAGACCTCGACCACGTTCGGCACGATCATCGGACGGCGCCGGTACCGGTCGTTGACCCAGCGACCGATCGTGCGCCGGACCACCTGTTGCAACTGGTGCGGGTCGGAGATGCCCTCGGCCGCGGCCCGATCGAGAGCCTCTGTCACCAGCGGGACCACGTCGTCGAAGGCGGTCGGGTCGTCGGAGAAGCCCTTCGCCGACACGGTCGGACCGCCCACCACCTTGCCGGTGACAGAGTCGACCACCACGGTCGCGGCGATGAAGCCACCGTCGCTGAGGATGCGCCGCTCGGTCAGGAGCGATTCACCCACATCGCCGACGGCCAGACCGTCCACATAGACGTATCGGCACTTGACGTGACCGGTGATCGTGGCCACGCCGTCGACAAGGTCCACCACGTCGCCGTCCTCGCAGAGGACGATCCGATCCGCCGGGATGCCGGCTTCGACCCCGAGCCGGGCGTGGGCGCGCAGGTGGCGCCACTCGCCGTGCACCGGCATCAGGTTGCGGGGCTTAACGACGTTGAGCAGGTAGAGCAACTCGCCGGCCGGGGCGTGGCCGGAGACGTGTACCTTCGCCACGTCCTTATGCACCACGAACGCACCCGTCCGGGAGAGCTGGTTGATGACCCGGTAGACGGCGGTTTCGTTGCCGGGCACGAGGGAACTCGCCAGCACGACCGTGTCGTCGGCGCCGATCGTGACGTGACGGTGGTCGCCGACCGACATCCGGCCCAGGGCGCTCATCGGCTCGCCCTGCGATCCGGTCGACATGTATACGATCATTCGCGCGGGCATCGCGGTCGCCTCGTCCAGGCCCACCACGAGGCCGGCCGGGATCCGCAACAGGCCGAGGTCGCGTGCGATGCCCATGTTGCGGACCATCGATCGGCCGATGAAGGCAACCTTGCGCTCGTGCGCGTGCGCCGCGTCGAGTACCTGTTGCACCCGGTGTACGTGCGAAGCGAACGACGCCACGATGATGCGCCCGGTGGCTTTCGCGAAGATTGACGTGAGTACGGGTCCGATCTCCCGCTCCGGGGTGACGAACCCGGGCACCTCGGCATTGGTCGAGTCCGACAGCAGCAGATCGACACCGGCCGCGCCGAGGCGGGCGAACCCGGCCAGGTCGGTGAGGCGCCCATCGAGCGGCAGCTGGTCCATCTTGAAATCGCCGGTGTGCAGTACGACGCCGGCCGGGGTCCGCACGGCCACCGCCAACGCGTCCGGAATGGAGTGATTGACCGCGAAGAACTCGCACTCGAACGGGCCCAGCCGCTCAGTCTGCCCCTCGGTGACCGTCAGTGAGTACGGTTCGATCCGTCGTTCGGCGAGCTTGGCCTCCACCAACGCCAAGGTGAACTGTGACCCGACGAGGGGGATGTCGCGCTTGTGCTCCAGGAGATATGGCACCGCACCGATGTGGTCCTCATGGCCATGCGTGAGGACGATCGCCTGCACGTCATCAAGACGGTCCAGAATGGACGAGAAGTCCGGCAGGATCAGGTCGACGCCAGGCTGGTCCACATCGGGGAACAACACTCCACAGTCGACGATCAGGAGTTTGCCGCTGTACTCGAACAAGGTCATGTTGCGGCCGATGGCGCCAAGCCCGCCGAGCGGCATCACGCGCAGGCCGCCGGGCGGCAGCGGCGCGGGCGCTGCCTGGTTGATCTGCTCGGTCACAGGCTCAGCTCCGCGTCCGCCGCGTCCACCCGAAGCTGAGCGATCTGCTGCTCGGTGGCGTCCACCAGTGGAGAGCGCACTGGCCCGGCCGGCATGCCGAGCAGGGTGAGGCCGGCCTTCACGAGGATGGTGCCCTGGGTGCGGAAGATGCCGGTGAACATCGGCAGCAGCGCCTGGTGCCGACGCAGCGCCTCGGCCACATCGCCGCGTTCATACGCTTCGATCATTGCCTTCGCGCCGCCGCCGGTGAAGTGGGTGGACGTACCGACAACACCGACGCCCCCGATCGACAGCAGCGGGAGCGTGTACGCGTCATCGCCGGAGTAGTACGCGAACGGCACCCGGTGCATGACCCAGGAAGCCTCGGTCACGCTGCCTTTGGCGTCCTTCACGCCGACGATGCGCTCGTGCTCGGCCAGCCGGCACATCGTCTCCGTCTCGATCGGCGTCCCGGTGCGGGTCGGAATGTCGTACACGAGGATGGGCAGTCCGGTGCCGTCGGCCACCGCGGTGAAGTGGCGGATGAGGCCGGCCTGCGGCGGCCGGTTGTAGTACGGCGTGACGACCAGCAAGCCGGCGGCTCCGGCTTTCTCGGCGGACCGTGCGAGTTCGAGAGTGTGGTGCGTGTCGTTGGTGCCGACTCCGGCCACGATGTGGGCCCGATCGCCGACCGCCTCGACCACGGCCCGAAGCAGGGCCTCCTTCTCCGCGTCGGTGGTGGTCGGCGCCTCACCGGTCGTTCCGTTGATCACCAGACCGTCATGGCGCAGCTCATCGACGAGATGGCTGGCCAGCTTGGCGGCTCCATCGAGGTCGAGCGAGCCGTCGGCTCGCATCGGCGTGACCATCGCGGTGAGCAGCCGACCGAACGGTCGGCGCCCGTCGGCACCGTGCCTCGGGCGGGCATGAGGCTCCAACGCCGCTGAATGATTCGCTCGCGAGCTCGTCAACCAACCTAGCGTTTTCGGGCGCCGGTGATGACGGCGCACTGGAGGATTCTTAGGA
Organism: uncultured Actinomycetota bacterium; assembly: GCA_963773935.1. Lineage (GTDB taxonomy): Bacteria > Actinomycetota > Actinomycetes > Mycobacteriales > Micromonosporaceae > DATBGZ01. The sequence continues at coordinate 400,090 of CAVZCZ010000006.1, read as the reverse complement.
CGAAGGCGCGTACGGACTGGCGGCGATCTCGGTGCCATCGGGCAGCCTGGTGATCGTGAAGTCCCCGAACACGTTCGGCGCCAGATCGGTGAGGTGGCGCAGGCATTCAACTGCGACCGCACGGATCTCAACGTCGGCGTGTTCGCTCGCGCGGGCCGCGATGAAATACCGCCACGCCCGGTAGTTGCCTGTCACCACGATGCGCGTCTCGGTCGCGTTCGGCAGTACCGCCCGCGCGGCCTGGCGAGCCTGCTTGCGCCGCAGCGTGGCGCCGCCGGCCCGATCGTCGCCCGCGAGCTTCGCTTCGAGGCCGGTCACCAGCTTGTCGTACGCCGCCCGGCTGGCCTGGGTCGCCGCGGTGAACACCCGATGCAGCTCCGGGTTGTCCGCGATCAGATCCGGCTCCACCATGTCCGCGGCGCCCTCAGGAACGTAGCGCTGGGAGAGCTGGGAGTAGGACAGGTGTCGGTGTCGCACGAGCTCGTGCGTGAACGACCGGGACACGCCGGTCAGGTAGAACGTGGCCGTGCTGTGCTCGAGCACCGACAGGTGCCCCACATCGAGGATGTGCGCCAGATACCCGGCATTGGTGGCGGTCGCCGGGTTCGGCTTTTGCCAGGACTGGTAGCAGGCGCGGCCGGCGAACTCCGCTAGCGCCTGTCCGCCCTCGGCGTCGGTGGACCACTCCACGTCATCCGGCGGCTCAAACTGGGTCCACGCGATGAGCCTGACCGTCGCTGGCATGCCACCTCCCACGCTGACCTTATGTCGTGACCGGGTCCGTCCTACCGGCAACACCGGCAACATCGGTGACACCCGTGACGTCATCTCGCATCGCGAATGACGTCAGCTCTCCCTTGACATGACGTCACGATGGCGTCATATTGACGTCATGGAGCTGGCGCCGTACCTCGAGACCCTGCATCGCGACCTGGTCGCCGCAGCCGCTGTCGGCGGCGACGTTCTCGGTTCGACGATCGAGTCGTCGGGCCGGCTGTGCCTACTCGAGGCCCTCTCCGACGCAGCCGCGGAGATCACCACCAAGCTGGATTCGACCAGCGTCGAGGTACGCCTCCGCGGCCGGGAGGCCCAGTTCGTCGTCGCCCAGATCGCCTCACCGCCCCGGCCCGAGTCAGGGCCGTCCGTGGACACCGACGGTGACGTCACCCGGATCACGCTGCGGTTGCCGGAGTCCCTCAAGGAGGCGGTCGAGGCCGCGGCCGCGACCGCGTCGGTCTCAGTCAACACCTGGCTGGTACGAGCCATCACGACCGCGGTCACGGGTCCACCCATTGACCCTCCCACCACCAGATCCGATCGGTCCGGGCGCCGGTACACCGGCTTCGCCCAGGCCTGACACAGAGCACACCTGACACGAGCACACCTGACACGGAGCACACCTGACACGGAGCAAAGGAGTACGACCATGACCACCTCAGCCGCGGCCGGAGTGCAGGAGTTCGCCGCCACCGGCCCCATCGACGTAGACGTCCGGGTACACAGCGGCGACGTCACCGTGACCGCGGTCGATCGCCCGGTGGCCGTGGTCGCGGTCCATCCCGGGGATGGCAGTGACGCCTCGCGGGCCGCGGCCGAACAAACGACAGTGAGCTACGAGGACGGCCGGCTGCGCGTCGAGACGCCCCGGACCAGCGGCTGGCTCGGCACTGTCCGGGGTCGAGTAGCGGTGAGCCTGAGCGTCCCGGTCGAGAGCGGCGTCACCGCGACGCTGGGCTCGGCGGACTTGCGAACCAATGGCCGCCTCGGCGGTGTCCGTGTCGACAGCGGCTCCGGAGATGTCTGGGTCGCCGAGGCCGGTCGTGAGGTGACTGCCGAGTCGGGCAGCGGCGATCTGCGCCTCGGGCGGATCGGCGGCAACGTTCGACTGCAGACCGGCTCCGGCGACGTCGTTGTGGAGGACGTGTCCGGCGACCTCACCGTCAAGGCCGCGAGCGGCGACGTCACCATCGGCACGGCCCGTGCCGCCGCGCGCATCCGTACGGCCTCGGGCGACATCCGCGTCGATTCGGCACGCGGGGGTGAGGTGAGAATCGACGCCGCCTCCGGTGACGTCAGCGTCGGCGTGCCGACGGGTACGGCCGCCTGGCTCGACCTCGCCTCGATGTCCGGCTCCACGCGCAGCGATCTGCAGCCGACCGGTGCGCCCGAGGGTGGGCCTGCCCTGACCCTGCGGGTACACACGATGAGCGGGGACATCCGCGTCCACCGCACAGCGTCCTGATTGCGCAGCGGACTCAGACGAAGAGGTATGTGAACGGAAATATGGGGATGTTGCGTACCACCATGAACACCGCCCACGCCGCGAGGAACAGGCTCACCGTCTTGGCAGAGATTCGCGGCATCGGCACCGACCGGCCCGAGACCTGCTTGACCGCCCACGCCACGTAGAGCCAGACCAGGAACGGTGCCGCGAACACCGCCATCGCATGGTGGCGTACCGCCTCGGGCAGGTTGCCGTGCATCAGAAGGTAGAAGGCACGCGTGCCGCCGCAACCCGGGCAGTCCAGACCGGTGGTGAGCTTTACCAGGCATCCGGGCGGGTCGGCCGCGCCAGCGTCGGACGGGTTGCTGACCCACACATAGGACGCGGCACCCAGAAAACAGGCCGCGATCGCGGCGGGTGCGACCCAGCGCGGCGTGCGCTCGTAGGCGCGAAGGACGAACAGCGACAGCTTGCTGGGCGGGGCGTACACCGGGCCGGTGTAGATAGGCCCGGCGAACCTCGGATCCGACTCGGGCGCGCTGACGAACGCCGGATCGCCGATGCCGGGTTCCGCGTGCGCCGCGCCACGGCCGTCGTCGAGCGTCGAGGTCACGCCACTACGGTACTGCCTGAGCTCGCGACTGTGTTTCGTCTGCTCGCGACTGCGGTGCTCGCTGGCGCTCGCTCCTCGCGCTCCCGGCTGAGCCCCGCTTCTGCTCGCTCCTCGCGCTTCGCGGGACTGCCTTTGATCCCACCCAGAGCGCTACCCAGAGCACCGGCCAGATCTCCCTGCTCCGGGCGCCGCAATCGTGCCGAGCCCGAGCCACTCGGCCAGCTCGACGAGCACCGGCGCCAACCGCTCCGCCACCACGCCGGGTGTTTCACTCGGTTCGACCCAGGCGCCCGGCACGAGCAGCACCCCGGCCTTGCGGTCGGCTTTCAGGTCGACCCGGGCCACGAGCCGGTCGTCGAGAAGGAACGGCAGCGCGTAGTAGCCGTGCACCCGCTCCGCCGGCACGGTATAAATGCCGATCCGGTAATGGAAATTGAAGAGCCGCTCGGTCCTGTTGCGCTCCCAGATGAGCGGGTCGAACGGGCTGATCAGAGCGGCCGCCGACACCCGGCGCGGAATCTTCGCTTCGGAGTAGAGGTACGCCCGCGGCTTCCAACCCTGCACCGCCACCGGGCGCAGGGTTCCCTCCTCGACCAGATCGGACAGGGCGTGTTGGAAGCGCGGACCCTTCAGGCGGAAGTAGTCCCGGAGTTCGATCTCGGCGGCGATTCCGAGCGACCGCGCCGATACCCGGACCAGCTCCCGGATCTGGTCCGGCTCACTCGGCGTTGACGCCCGCAACACCTCGGCCGGCAGGACCCGCTCAGTGAGGTCATAGAGGCGGGCGAAGCCGTTGTTTCGGCCGGCTGTGGTCACCTCGCCGGTCCAGAACAGCCACTCAAGGGCCGACTTCGCGTCGCTCCAGTTCCAGCCCCAGAACACCTTGGACGGGGCCGGCACATCCAGCTCGATCTGGCCGGCCGTGAGCGGCCCGCGCTCTCGAAGCTCCTGCAGCACCCACGCCACGATCTCCGGCGATTCTTTGACGATGGCCTGCATCCGCCCCCAAGCGTGCTTGTGCGCCTCGGCCATGCGCCAGCGCAGGCACGGGTGCAACTCGACCGGGACGAACGACGCCATATGGCCCCAGTACTCGAACACATCACGCGGGGATCGCTGCGCAGCGCGGTCGAGCAGGTCCACCGGATAGGGCCCGAGCCGGCTGAACATCGGCATGTAGTGCGCACGCTGCAGCACGTTGACGGAGTCGATCTGGAGCACGCTGGTACGCGCGAGTACGCGCTGCAGATGCCGGCGCGTCACCGCCCCAGGCGGCCGCGGATCGGTGAAGCCCTGCGCGGCGAGAGCCACGCGACGAGCCTGGTCGACTGACAGCGTCTCAGCCCTGCTCCGCGACTGTGGGATTGCGCTCATGGTGAGCGGAGATTATCCCGGGGGGCTGACACTGTCTCCCGTTGTCGCGGCGCCGGTCGACGCCTTCGCCCCACTCGCCACCGGTGCCGGTTCGCGCCGCAGCAAGCCGGCCACGGCGCGGTCGAAATCGCCGGTCGCCGGATCAGTAGTGATCGGTTCTGGCTTTGCCGCTGGGCCGCGAGCGACGGCGATGGGCAAGCCGATCAGCAGGACAAGGCTGATCCAGACGTACGCGTTACTGAACAGCCAGTAGATCGGGGAGTCGGCCCAGATCTCGTGGAAGTACCACACCAACCGGCTGCTGAGCACCGCGTATGAGAACAGGGTCAGCCCCCACAGCATCCGCCGGCGGTGGCGCGACTTTTCCGCGACCGCGCGGTCGAGCATGAGCAGCACGGCCGGCAGCACCCAGACCAGGTGGTGCACCCAGGTGATCGGGCTGATCAGGCAGCCCAGCACCCCGGTGAGCGCGAAGCCCGTCTTCTCGTCCCCGGCCGCGATCGCGCGCCGCACCCGGATGGCCCAGACCGCGAGCACGGCGATCACGGTCAGGCCCCACAGGGCGGTGCTCGGGTCGTGGTCGTTCAGGCGGGCCACCGCACCGTTGAGCGACTGGTTGGAGATGAAGGCCAGCGCGCCGACCCGGTCGGTGTTCCACAGGGCGTCAGTCCAGAACACCCGCGACGCATCCGGCGCGAGAGCGGCACCGATGATGGTGGCGCCTGCAGCGGCGGCACTCGCGGTCAGCGCGGCCCGCCACCGCTTGGTGACCAGCAGATAGATGATGAAAATGCCCGGCGTCAGCTTGATCGCGGTCGCCAAACCGATGCCGATGCCGGCGAACCGACTTCCGCGGGCGGTGAGGAACAGCAGGTCCGCCCCGACGATGGCGACCAGGTACATGTTGACCTGGCCGAACAGGAACGTCTCGCGCAGCGGCTCGAACACGATGGCGGCTGCGACGACGATGCCGACCGCGTACCAACGAACCCATCGCTCACGGCGCGCGATCGGGTCGACGAACCAGTAGATCACCATCGCCGAGACCGCAGCGCAGGCCATGCAGCTGAACACGATCGCCAACGGCCACGGTATGACCGCCAGCGGCAGCATCACCAGGGCGGCGAACGGCGGGTAGGTGAAGCCGTACGTACTGAACGGCAACACGAAGTCGTAGATGGAGCCGCCCTGGTGTGCCCAGTAGTTGACGGCGCCGTGGTACACGTGCAGGTCGAAGAAGCCGTGCCGGATTGCGAAGAAGAGGTTGAAGGTCAGCGCGGCGAGGACAAGGCCGGAGACGATCAGGATCCGTCGACGCTGGGGCCGCGGGTCGCTGTGCTCAGGCACGACGCTCTCCTCCGATCCCTCGGCCGGGGACAGTGTCCCTCGAGCCGATCCGTCCTCGCCGCTCGTTCCTCGCGGCTCGGTCTCCTCGGCAGCTACCCACCCCGTACGCTCTGCGACCATGGCGCTCGCCTTCGTCCGACCAGCCCACCTCGACGATGCCGCCGAGATCGGGCGCCTGCAGCGTGCCACCTGGCAGCATGCTTACCGCCGCATTCTCCCTCGCCAAGTGCTCGCGGGGCTGGACGAAGCCTGGATGACGCACCGCTGGCGGACCTCCATTGAGGCCCCGCCGTCGCCACGCCACCGGGTTCTCGTCGCGGTGGAGCAGGCGGAGATAGCCTACCTGGTCGGGTTTGCTGCGATGGGTGATGTGGACGAGGCAGCATTGGCTCCTGATGAGGATCCGACGCAAATGCTTCAGCCAGGTATCGCAGCGGTCACGGATCTGCTGGTAGAACCACGGTGGAGCCGGCGGGGTCACGGCAGTCGATTGCTCGCCGCATGCAGTGACCTTTGGCGGGAGGACGGCTTCACTACCGCGCTGGCCTGGGCCTTTGAAGCCGACACGGCATATCGGGCGTTCCTCACCTCGGCTGGATGGGAACCCGATGGCGTGACCCGGGCGCTGGACATGGATGACATGCTCGTACCCCAGGTGCGACTACATACAAACCTGGTGTGATGTAGCTAACTTGGCGCAGCACTAAGCTTCGAGCAGCGGACCCAGGCCGATGGTCAGCCCGGGCCGTTGCTTGATCGCGCGGATGGCCATCAGCACACCGGGCATGAACGACTCCCGGTCATACGAATCGTGTCGGATGGTGAGCGTCTCGCCGGGTGCGCCGAGAAGGACCTCCTGGTGGGCGACCAGACCCGCGGCCCGGACTGAGTGGACCCGGACCCCTTCGATCTGGCTACCCCGCGCGCCCTGGAGCTCCTCCTTGGTGGCGTCCGGCGAAGGCCCCAGGCCGGCCTCGGCGCGCGCCGAGGCGATCATCTCAGCGGTCCGCTGGGCCGTGCCGCTGGGCGCGTCGATCTTGTTCGGGTGGTGCATCTCGATGATCTCCACCGAGGTGAAGTACTTCGCCGCGCGGGCGGCAAACTCCATCATGAGCACCGCACCGACGGCGAAGTTGGGCACCACGATGACCCCGAGATCGGGCCGATGAGTCAGCCACTGTCGGATCCGCTCGTACCGGGGCTCGGTGAAGCCACTCGTGCCAACCACAATGTTGATGCCCTGGTCAATGCACCAATGGATGTGGTCCATCACGATGTCCGGCGCCGTGAAGTCGACCACCACCTCGGCCGCGGCGTCGGCGATGTTGAACAACCAGTCGCCCTGATCGACCATGGCCACGAGTTCCAGGTCGTCGGCGGCATCCACGGTCCGGCACACCTCGGTACCCATCCGGCCACGGGCACCCAGCACGCCGACGCGGATCGGCTCGGCAGATTCGGAGTCGCTCACAGCGCCCAACTTAATGCATCAGAGGCGTCGCACTAGCTCACGACGTCTGAGAAGTCGTGGTCGGCGAATGGGCCGATGACCGCCAGTGATGGCGTGCCGCCGAGCACATCGCGGGCGATCTCCCGGATCTCGTCCGGAGTGACCGCGTCCACTCTGGCCAGGATCTGGTCCACGGTGAGCAGTTCGTCGTAGAGGAGCTCGCCCTTGCCCAGGCGGGACATACGAGAGCCGGTGTCCTCCAGCCCCAGCACGAGAGAGCCCTTGAGCATCCCCTTGCCGCGGGCGATCTCCTCGTCGGTGATGCCGTGCTCGGAGACCCGAGCAAGCTCCTCACGCGTGAGCGCGAGAACTTCGTCCACCTTGCCCGGTGCGCAGCCGGCGTAGACGCCGTAGACGCCTGAGTCCGCGTACTGGCTGATATACGAGTACACGGAGTAGGCAAGCCCGCGCCGCTCCCGGATCTCCTGGAACAGGCGCGAGGACATGCCGCCGCCGACGGCGTTGTTGAGCACGCCGAGCGCGAACCGCCGCTCGTCGTCCCGGGCGAAGGAAGGTCCGCCGAGCACCAGGTGCGCCTGCTCGGTGTCCTTGTCGTGCACCCGCAACCGGCCTCGCCGCTGGCGCGGTGGCGCGCCCCGGTCGAAACCACGGCGCGGCAGTGGTTCGCGCGCATCACCGAGGTGGTCCGCGAACGCCTCCTTGACCAGGCGTACGACCAGAGCGTGGTCGAGATTGCCGGCCGCCGCGATCACCATGGCCGGAGTGACGTAGCGGCGCTGGTAGAAGGTCTGGATCTGTCGCCGGCTCATCGGCGAGATCGTGTCCACGGTCCCGGAGATGAGCCGCCCCAACGGATGCTCCCCATACAGCGACTCGGCGAAGAGGTCGTGCACCTCCTCGCCCGGCTCGTCGTCGTGCATGGCGATCTCTTCGAGGATGACGCCGCGCTCGGTCTCCACATCGGACTCGGCGAGCATCGACTCGACGACCAGGTCGCACATGACATCGATCGCCAACGGCAGGTCGGAGTCGAGCACCCGCGCGTAGTAGCAGGTGTACTCCTTGGTGGTGAACGCGTTGGTCTCGCCGCCGACGGCCTCGATGGCCGCCGAGATCTCCAGCGCGGTACGCCGCCGGGTGCCCTTGAACAGAAGGTGCTCGAGGAAGTGCGAGACGCCGGACAACTGCCGGGTCTCGTCCCGGGAGCCGACCGCGACCCAGATGCCGAACGAGACACTGCGCATCGCCGGCACCGCTTCGCTGAGCACGCGCAGCCCGTTGGGCAGCACGGTACGGCGTACCGTGCCGCCCAGCGGATCATCCGCGAGCGTCCACGTGCGGGCTCGGGTCATGGTCGGGTTCCGGATGCGCCGCGTCAGCGGTCGCGAACCCGCCGGCGACGTTCGCCGCCGCCTTCGCCGCCGCCTTCGCCACCGGAACCGCCCGAGGGGCCACGGTCGCTGCGGCCCGGTCCCCGGTCGCCGCGCTCCCGGTCACCGCCACGGTCCCCGCGGTCCCGCGGGCCACGGTCTCCACCACGGCCGGCTGGGCGGTCGCCCTCGGCCGGGGCCTCGGCACCCTCGGGGCGCACCTTGTCCAGATAGATCTTGCCGCGGCCATCCACCTCGGCGATCTCCACCTCGACCTTGTCGCCGACGTTCAGGAAGTCCTCGACCTTGTCGACCCGCTTGCCGTCGCCGACCTTCGAGATGTGCAGCAGGCCGTCGCGGCCGGGCAGCAGCGAGACGAAGGCGCCGAACGCGGCGGTCTTCACCACGGTGCCGAGGAACCGGTCGCCGACCTTCGGCATCGTCGGGTTGGCGATTGCGTTGATCCGGTCGATCGCGGCCTGAGCCGACGGTCCGTCGGTAGCGCCCACGTAGATCGTGCCATCGTCCTCAATGGAGATTTCGGCCCCGGTCTCGTCCTGGATCGCGTTGATGGTCTGACCCTTGGGCCCGATCACCATGCCGATCTTGTCGACCGGGATCTTGACTGAGGTGACCCGCGGCGCGTAGTCCGACATCGTTCCCGGCGACTCGATGGCCTCGGCCATCACGTCGAGGATGGTCTGCCGCGCATCGTGCGCCTGCTGCAGGGCAGCGGCGAGCACGTCCGACGGAATACCGTCGAGCTTCGTGTCGAGTTGCAGCGCTGTGACGAAGTCCCGGGTGCCGGCGACTTTGAAGTCCATGTCGCCGAAGGCGTCCTCGGCGCCCAGGATGTCGGTGAGCGAGATGTACGTGGTTTTGCCGTCGACCTCGTCGGAGATCAGGCCCATGGCGATGCCAGCCACCGGCGCCTTGAGCGGAACACCCGCGGCGAGCAGCGACATCGAGGAGGCGCAGACCGAACCCATCGAGGTGGAACCGTTGGAGCCCAGCGCCTCCGAGACCTGCCGGATCGCGTACGGGAACTCCTCCCGGGCCGGCAGCACCGGAATCAAGGCCCGCTCGGCGAGCGCTCCATGCCCGATCTCGCGCCGCTTCGGCGAGCCGACCCGGCCGGTCTCACCGGTGGAGTAGGGCGGGAAGTTGTAGTTGTGCATGTAGCGCTTGTGCTTTTCCGGCGACAGCGTGTCGAGGTTCTGCTCCATGCGCAGCATGTTCAGGGTCGTAACGCCGAGGATCTGCGTCTCGCCTCGCTCGAACAGCGCCGAACCGTGCACCCGAGGCAGCAGGCCGACTTCAGCGGTGAGCGGGCGGATGTCGCGTGGGCCGCGGCCGTCGATGCGCACCTGGTCCCGAAGGACGCGGGCCCGCACCTCCTTCTTCGTGACCGAACGGAAGGCTGCACCGATTTCCTTCTCACGGCCCTCGAACTTGGCGTCCAGCAGGCTGTGGGCCTTGTCCTTGATGAGGTCCAGCGCCTCCTCCCGGTCGGCCTTGCCGGCGATCTTAAGGGCCTCGGTGACCTCGTCCTTGACGGCCTTTTCTACTGCCGCGAACGCGTCTGGCTCGTACTCGAGGAAGACCGGGAACTCACCGACCGGCTTCGCGGCGACCGCGGCCAGCTCGGACTGGGCGCGGCACAGCTCACGGATGGCCGGCTTAGCAGCCTCCAGACCACCAGCGACGACCTCCTCGGTCGGCTTCGGCGCGCCCTCGGCTATCAGCTTGATCGTATTTGCGGTCGCCTCCGCCTCGACCATCATGATCGCGACGTCGCCGTCGGGCAGGGTGCGACCCGCGACCACCATGTCGAACGTGGCCCGCTCCAGCTCCGTGTGGGTCGGGAAGGCCACCCAGGTCCCGTCCACATGCGCCATCCGGGTCGCCCCGATGGGGCCGGAGAACGGCAGGCCGGACAGTTTCGTCGACATGGACGCCGCGTTGATGGCGACGACGTCGTACGGGTGCTCCGGGTCCAGCGCCAGGATGGTCTCGACGACCTGGACCTCGTTGCGCAGGCCCTTGACAAAGGACGGGCGCAGGGGCCGGTCGATCAGGCGGCAGGTGAGGATCGCGTCCTCACTTGGCCGGCCCTCGCGGCGGAAGAACGAACCCGGGATGCGCCCGGCGGCGTACATCCGCTCCTCGACGTCCACCGTGAGGGGGAAGAAATCGAACTGTTCGCGCGGGTTCTTGCTGGCCGTGGTGGCCGACAGCACGACGGTGTCGCCAAGCCGGGTCAGGGCCGATCCGGCGGCCTGCTGGGCCAGGCGGCCGGTACTAAATGTGATCTCACGGGTGCCGAAGGACCCGTTGTCGATGACCGCCGTGCTCTGGTGGTCGCCGAGGCTTGACTGCTCAGTCATATGCGGTTTTCTCCCTTAGAAGCGGGTACGCCGGGGGAGCTTGCGCCGCGGTCGGTCTTCGATCGAAGCCCTCGGGCTCGACGCCTCGCTGCTGGCAGCGGGTCGTGTCCCGGGGGCCACTACCGAGGACCGACGTGTGTCGGCGGGTTGCCGACCGGCTCCCCGTGTCGGCGGTACCAAATCCCTGTTAGCGCCGGACGTGTTCGCCCGGTCGGTTGTGTGCTGACCCGCGTGGGCGCACCGCGCGGATCACTATCGCCGCGATCAATTGTTATCGAGGGAGCGCCGGACGGCTGCGCGGGACCCACCCGGTGCGCCGACGCTCCCCCGACGGAGAACTATCGCCGCAACCCGAGCTTCTCTGCGATCGCCCGGCGGCGCTGGATGTCCGCCTTGGCAAGGTAGGCCAGCAGCCGGCGGCGCTGACCGACCAGGACCAGCAGACCCCGGCGGCTGTGGTGGTCGTGCTTGTGATTCTTCAGGTGCTCGTTGAGATGGTTGATGCGACGGGTCAGCATCGCGATCTGGACCTCGGGCGAACCAGTGTCGCCCTCCTTGCTGCCGAACTCACCGATGATCTGGGCCTTGGTGGCCTGGTCGAGCGCCATAGTCTCCCTTTACGGTTGCCGTCGGTGCATCCCGCGGCGTATCAGTGGGCCCCACACCCGCGGCGTCGTGCAGGCACGCGGGACCTGCCGGTCACCCGGCGTCGACAAAGGCTAACACCCGGTAGGCCGGCGGGCTGAATCGGGCTTCTCCTAGGCCAGTGCGAGCCGGGCGTCCTCGACGTCCTGCCGAATCTGCGCCACGAGCGGATCAATGCCGTCGTAGCGTCGCTGTTCGCGTAGCCGGGCCACGAAGTCGAGAGCAAGACGCTCGCCGTAGAGATCGCCGTCGAAGTCCAGCACGTACGCCTCCACCCGTCGCTCCCGACCGGCGAAGGTCGGGTTGGTGCCGATGGAGACCGCAGCCCGCGCAGGCGGCCCGGTTCCGCTGACCCCACCGCCACGCCCGGGTCGACGCGCGAGCCACGCCGCGTACACGCCATCCGCGGGGACCGCAGCGTGTGGCGCGGTCAACAGGTTCGCGGTGGGGAAGCCAAGCTCGCGGCCGCGCGAATCGCCGCGCACCACAATGCCCTCAAGCCGATGTGGCCGGCCGAGCGCCCGCGCCGCCGCCGCCACATCACCGGCGTCCACGCAGGCCCGGATGTACGTCGAGGACACCACCGTGTCGGCTGACCCCGCCGGCCCATCGTTGCGTGCCGCGCCACTCGCCACCAGGGGCGCACCCTCCACTGTGAACCCGAATGTGCGGCCGAGCCGTTCCAACAGCGGCACGTCGCCGGCCGCCTTGTGACCGAAGCGGAAGTTCTCCCCCACCACCACCGCGCTCGCATGCAGGTGCTCGACCAGAACGTCGTGGGCGAACGTCTCTGCTGATAGATGCGAGAAGTCCACTGTGAACGGGATGACACAGAGCACGTCGACGCCGATCTCCTCAATCAGGTCGGCCTTGCGGCTCGCCTCCGTGAGTATGGCCGGGTGCGAGCCGGGTCGGACCACCTCGGCCGGGTGCGGGTCGAACGTGACCACCACGGACGACAGGCCAAGCTCCCTCGCCCGGCGCACTGTGTGTCCGATGATCTGCTGGTGTCCACGATGGACACCGTCGAAGACGCCGATGGTCACCACCGAACGGCCCCAGCCGGCCGGAGCCGCATCCACTCCCCGCCACCGTTGCACGGTCAGTCCTCTCCTGGCGATGTTGCGTTCGAGCCCAGTTCGCGTTCACCGGCCGATGTCGCGTTCCAGCCTGCTTCGCGCGCAGGCTCGCGAGCTCGCCCGTCGCGCTCATTGGCGGGTGCCAAGACGACCTCGGCGCGGGCCTTGTCGTCCCTTTCGGACACCACGGCGAGCACGCGTCCGTCCGGGCCGAACACTGCGTACGGTCCCGATCGACCCTGCGCCGGCAACGGGCCACCGTGGGAGAGCACCCTGGCCTGCTCAGCATCGACGTCCCGGCGGCCGAACAGCCGACCCGCCACGACCGGCAGCGTCATGACCGGGGGCGGCTCGTCCCGGGCGACCAGATCCTCCAGCCGGACTGCCTCGTCGATGGTGAAGGCACCGACTGCGGTCCGCCGCAGCGCGACGAGGTGGCCGCCCACACCGAGCACCGCGCCGAGGTCGCGGGCGATCGCGCGCACGTAGGTACCGGACGAGCAGGTGAGGTCAACATCGACGTCGATCGTTGCCCCACGATGATGCACGGCGAGCACCTCGAGCCGGGAGATCGTGACCGGTCGGGCGGCCAGTGCCACGTCCTCGCCCTTGCGGACCCGGGCGTACGAACGCACACCCTTGATCTTGATCGCGCTCACGGCACTCGGCACCTGGGCTATGTCGCCGCGGAACGCTGCGAGCGCCGCTCGGATCTCGTCCGGGCCCAGGTGACCCGCGGGCGTGGCGCCGGTCAGCTCACCCTCGGCGTCATCGGTCACCGTCGACTCGCCGAGCCGGATCGTGCCCAGGTACGACTTGTCGTGCCCGACCGCGTAGGTGAGCAGTCGGGTGGCGCGTTCGATGCCGAGCACGAGCACCCCCGTGGCCATCGGGTCGAGCGTGCCCGCGTGGCCGACCCGCCGGGTCCGCGCCAGCCGGCGGATCCGGGCGACGACGTCATGCGACGTCAACCCACCCGGCTTGTCGACCACGACGAATCCGTCTTTACCCGAACCCGCCCTCCTCCCCCCGCCCCTGCGTGATCGCTGTCAGTGCGAAGCCTCTCAGACCTCCAGGCCGGATCGACTCGGACCCTTCCGGCGACTATCGGACCGCGCCCGCCACGGCCCAGCCAGTGCCCCGGACCCTGGCCAACAGCCCGACCATCCGGACCGCCACGAACAGCGTCAGCGCCGCCCAGATTCCGCTGAGGCCAAGCCCGGCGAGGTGCGCGACCCAGGTCAGCGGCAGGAAGAAGCCCAATGCCGCGACCAGAGTCAGGTTGCGTAGGAATCGGACATCACCCGCACCGATGAGGACGCCGTCCAGGGCGAAGACGAGCCCGGCGATCGGGAGCATGCCGACGAACCACGGCCAGGCCACCAGCGCCTGCGCCCGTACCGCCGGGTCGGCCGTGAACACGGCCGGAAGTAGCCAGGCCGAGGCGCCGACGACGACCGCGAAAGCGAGCCCGCACACCGTGCCTATCCGGCCAACCCGAGCCGCGACCCCACGAGCCACCGCAGCATCACCGGCGCCCAACGCAGCGCCGACCAGCGACTGGGCTGCGATCGCCACCGCGTCCAGGGCGAGCGCGCAGAAGAACCACAGCTGCAATGCGATCTGATGCGCTCCGAGCGCCGCGGTGTCGACCCGGGCAGCGACGGCCGCCGCGGACAGGAAGCAGACTTGGAAGGCGGCACCCCGGATCAGGAGGTCCCCGCTGACCGAGAGCTGTCGCCGCAGCATCGCCGGGCGCGGCGCCAGCGGCCGGCGTTCGGCCACGAGAGCCCGGATGAACAGCGCGCCGCCGAGGAGCTGAGCCACGACGTTGGAAATGGCGGAGCCGGCGAGGCCCAGTCCGGCCGGATACACGAGCACCGGGCAGAGCGCACCGCTGAGCAGGTTGGCGACGAGGACGTAGCGCATCGGCCGGCGGGCGTCCTGCACCCCGCGGAGCCAGCCGTTGCCGGCCATCGCGAGCAGGATCCCCGGGGCGCCGAGCGCCGCGATCCGGAGCCAGATCGCGGCCTCAGTGGCCACCTCGGCGTTGCCGCCGGCCAGGGCGCGGGTGAGTGGCCCGGCCACGAACTGTGCCGCCACGGCCATGGCGACGCCGATCCCGAGCGCGATCCAAGACGCCTGGATGCCCTCTTCGACCGCCCGACCCCGGTCGCCGGCGCCGAACTGCCGCGCCGCGCGGCCAGTTGTCCCATAGGCAAGCACGTTGCCGAGCCACGTGGCGATGGACAGCACCCCGCCGCCGAGGGCGAGGGCGGCGAGCTCGGTTCGACCAAGATGGCCGACTACCGCGGTGTCGACGAGGACATACAGCGGCTCGGCCGCCAGCACCACGAGCGCGGGCAAAGCGAGCGCCGCGATGCGCCCGGCGGAGGCTCGGGGTACGTCCTGCGCACGGTTCGTCACGGCCACCCCGCCATGGTGTCACAGCGTAAGGACTAGATCTTCGTGCCCTCGTTACCGCAGCCGGGTGCTCTTGGCGGTGCTACCAGCGGCGGTCCATCGACTGCTGCAGCGCCTGACGCGCGGTCTCACGCGTCGGATTGGCCTCCGGACTCGGCTTGGGCTGGGGCTTTGGCTTGTCGTTCATGGCGACCTTCATTCGATTCCACGGATGCGGCGACGGCATCCGCGGGCAGACGGTGACAGGCGCATCGCGAGACGTCGGCCGGGATCACCGGGCGGGCCGCGAATGGGAAACGAGGACCAACGGCATGGATGGCCGATCAGGTCGAATGCTTGGTGCGTTAAGTGATTTAGGTGCGTCGAGTGTCTAAGTGCGTCGGGAAGACTCCGTGGCCAGCAGCAGCAGACTCCGCGGCGGGGAGCTGGCTGCCTAGAAGCAGATCCCGCCGCGGCGGCTAAGAATGAGCAGCCCGCGCACACGGCTAAACTAGCGTTCATCTCACGCGGCGATAGCGACTTCCCAGATGGCGGAACACCAACGCAAGGCGCCCCGGCTTGACGGCTCAGCGGGCGAAGAAATGCCAGCCGACCCACCACCAGAAGCCGAGCACCGCGATCCGGCCAACCGGCACCTTCCCGACCTGGTAGGCCATCACAAATCCACTGAGATCGCCAAAGGGCGGAACGGTCGAGTTCTCTCGGCGGGACAGCCAGGTGACCACCACGAATGCGATCGCACCCAGGACGAACAGGCTGATGATGATGACGCCGCTCATCGGCGCACCAACGCCCAGAAGCCTGCGAGCCAGCCGAAGTAGGCGGCGGCCCGGGGTAGGTAGTTCTCCAGCACCGGATCGGCCAGCAGCGACAGGGTCGGATACTCCGCCCGCGGCTGTCCGAGGAACGCGAACAGCTCGGTCAGCGCCACGACCAGGAACGGGCACCAGCCACCAGCCCGCGCCCCGGGTGAGCCGGGTCGGCGACGGGTGTCGGACGGCGCGGCCGCTCAAGCTGAGCCAGATCAGGGTGCCGCCGACGGCCAGCACGAGCAGGTTCGCCTGCAGCGTGAAGGAGCCGAACAGGCCGCCTACCGCGGCGATGAGCGCGAACAGGGGGAGCATGACGAGCGGGCGGTCCCAGGTGCGGATCTCGTCCGCCGATGCCTCGGGTAGCTGCGGCATAAGGTCGATTGTCACCCGACGCACCACCTCCGCGTCAGCCGACGCGACCCGGAGCCATCCCTGATCTCTGTACCCGCGCAGCCACTCAGCCCGGCGGGTCGAGCTGCGCCCGGACCGCAGCCATCACCTCGGTCACTCTGCCGTGGCCGGTGAACCCGGCGGCAAGCCGATGCCCGCCGCCACCCAGCGCCACCGCTACCGCACTGACGTCGGTCCCACCCCGGCTGCGCAGCGATACCGACCACTGCCCTTCGGCCACCGGCTTGACCAGGCACGCCACGTCGGCCTCCTCGGCCGTACGCAGAATGTCGATGAAGCTCTCCAGCACCTGGGTCGGCTGGCCGGCGAAGAGATCAAGGTCCGCCAGCGTCGCGTACGAGATGACCAGGCCTTTGCCACCCGCCGCCGCCGGGTCCAGCTCGGCCCGCTGCAGCACCACCGCCGAGCAGCTGGATGGCCACGAACGGTCGGCTGTCGAAGACCCGTCGGGCCACCTCCGCCGGCTGCACACCAGCCCGCACGAACCGGGCCGCGAGCTGGTGCACCTCACTCGTGGTCAGATCGAACTTGAACGATCCGGTGTCGGTGGCCAGCGCGACGTAGAGGTTCGTCGCGATGTCGCGGTCGAACACGACACCAAGCCGATCGAGCAGTCGGGCCGCCACCACCGCAGTCGCCGCCGCGTGCGGATCGATCAGATGGATCCCGCCGAATCCGGGGTTGGATGCGTGGTGGTCCATCATGATCCAGTTCGCCGACGCCGCCAACGCTGGCGCCAGCTCGCCCAGGCGGCCGACGCTCGCCGCGTCGAAACTGATCGCCAGGTCTGGCTTGTCCGGCGCCGCGGCCGGGTGGACCAGCAGGTCCTGCCCGGGAAGGAAGCCGAAAGCGTCGGCCAGCTCGAACGGCTCGGGGAAGGTGGCGAACACCTGCGTGAAACCCAACTGGCGCAGCCCCAGCCCGAACCCGAGCATGCTCCCGAGCGCGTCACCGTCCGGGTTCACGTGACACACCAACAGCACCACCGCGTCCCGGTCGAGTTCGACGACGGCCTTGGCGGCCCGGACGAACTCACCGTCGATTGGGTAGGCCGTTGAGATCAGCGGCGCCGGCGTGGAGTCTTCGGGGCTCGCCGCGTCCGCGGTCACCGACGCTCACTCACTGAGCCAAGCTCCGAATCGGACGTACCTTCGTCAGCGTCGTCGTCCGTCGCCACCCGGTAGGGCTGCGCCTCCCCGGCGTACCTCGCGCCCGCAGCCAGCTCGTGCACCTTGGCGTCGGACTCCCGCGCCACCGCGAGCAGGTCGTCGATGTGCTTGACCGTCTCCTGGACCGAGTCCTGGGTGAAGGTCAGCGACGGCGAGTGACGCAACCCCAGCGCCTTGCCCACGGTGCTGCGTAACAGCCCTTTCGCGCTGTCCAGCGCAGCCGCCGTCGCCGCCTGCTCGGCGACGTCGCCGAGCACCGTGTAGTACACGGTGGCCTCGCGCAGGTCCGGCGTGATCCGTGAGTCGGTGATCGTGATCATCCCGAGTCGGGGGTCCTTGATCGTACGGACGGCCTCCGCCACCAGCTCTCGCACACGTTCCGCGTGCTTGCGTACTCTGGCCGGATCTGTCATCTCCCGTAACCTCCGCCTTCTCCTACCTGGCCGCCGAGGACGAATAACCACCCGCGGCGACGATGGATCGAAGTGAGCGCAGCTCGCCCTTGACCTTACCTCCCGATATTGGGACGCCCCCGGATCGCCACCAACCGGCCTTCAATCATCCTCGCCATACAGGCGGCGTCGCGTGGCGAGCACCTCGACTTCGGGCCGACCAAAGACCAGCCGCTCGCACGAGTCGAGCACCTCGGTGACATGGGCCGGGTCCGCGGCGACCACGGCGACCCCGATTTCGCTGCGCCCGTGCAGATCCATGAGGCCGACCTCGGCAGCGGCCACCTCGAACCGGCGCAGAGCCGCCACGATCGGCCGCACATAGGATCGCTTCGCCTTCAGGGAGCGGGAGTCTGCCGGCAGCAGTACGTCGAACACGGCGGTCCCGGTATACATCGCTGCTAGTTCCTCCGCTACGAGTCCGAGCCATGGCCCGCCCGCCAAGACTCGCAGAGTCATCGACTCGGCGGGTGGGCGGGACTCGCCGTGCGGTGGCGGCACGAAGCAGATCTTGGCACCTACGGGCTGCCATCACAGCCCGCCGTACCAAGGTCTACACCAACCGCGCGACACGCTCGATGATGGTGGAGTCCACCGGCAGCCGCGCTCGAAGCGCCACAGTGGACCTTACGTCGAGCGGCATCCCGGTGTGCCCGAAAAGTCGGTTGCGGTCGACAGCCGGCCCATGCGAGCCGGATACCACCCATCTGCCAGGCTGGTATCGATGAGAAAGTACGTGTTGTTGATCTTGCCGTCGGCGAACCGGGTCTACGCGGATGCGGCGGTGGACCTGACACTGGCGGAGCTCGCAGTCTTTAACACCACGGTGCTCGACGGCGCGATGACCGATCTCACCCAGACGACGATCGGTGGGCTGCCCTACGTCGCTTTCTCCGCGCCGTCATTGACCGACCGGGACATCGCGTACCTCTCTAACGCCGCCTCGCTGTACGCCCTGTTCCACCGGGAGGGCGACCTGCTCCGGCCGGTGCCGCTGCACGGTCTGGCCCGCCTCGACGATGACCTCATCACGATCCCGAAGTACGCCGGGAAGACCAACGAGCAGTTCACCAAGCTGCTGCTCAACGTCACTCTGCTCAGCTCCGCCTCGGCCGGGCGGATGCTTGATGCTCGGCTCCGCATCCTGGATCCCTTGTGCGGTCGAGGGACCACGCTCAACCAGGCGCTGACCTACGGTTACGACGTCGCTGGGATCGATGTCGACGGCAAGGACTTCGAGGCGTACGCCTCGTTCCTCAAGACCTACCTGCAGCGTAAGCGGATCAAGCATCGGGCCGACGTGACGCCGGTACGGCGGGAGAAGAAGCTCGTGGCCCGCCGGCTGACGGTGAGCCTCACGCCATCGGGCTCGACTGATGCGCTCTCCGTCGACGTGGTGCACGCCGACACGGTTACGGCACCCGAGTTCTTCAAGCCGGCCACGTTCGATGCGATCGTCGCGGATGCCCCGTACGGCGTGCAGCACGGCAGCCGTACCGTCGCCGCCGGCTTGCGCCGGGCACCTCTGGACCTCCTACGGGAGGCCGTGCCGGGGTGGGTACGGCTGTTGCGACCCGGTGCGGCCCTGGGTATCTCGTGGAACACCCAGGTGGCCAAGCGCGATGATGCCGCCGCCGTGCTGGCCGACGCCGGCCTGACCGTGTTGCACGACGGCCCCTACGAGCGGTTCCGCCACCGGGTGGACCAGTCGATCACCCGCGACATCCTCATCGGTCGGCTCGGCCAGCCCCGCGCATGAAAGGGCCCCTTCCAGTCGTTTTCTGACCATGAAGGGGCCCTTCCTTGCGGATGGCTTCTAGGCGCGCGGCTTCTCCCGCATCTCGAACGTCTCGATCATGTCGCCCACCTTGACGTCGTTGTAGTTGCCGAGGGTCAGACCACACTCGAAGCCCTCGCGGACCTCGGTGGCGTCGTCCTTGAACCGCTTGAGCGAGGTGATGGTGAGGTTCTCCGCCACCACCGCGCTGTCGCGCAGCAACCGGGCCTTGGCATTGCGCCGGATGACACCCGAGCGCACGATGCAGCCCGGGATGTTGCCGAGCTTGGATGACCGGAAGACCTCGCGGACCTCCGCCGAACCGAGCGCGACTTCCTCGTACTCCGGCTTGAGCATGCCCTTGAGGGCCGCCTCGACCTCTTCGATGGCCTGGTAGATGACCGTGTAGTACCGGATCTCTACGCCCTCACGGTCCGCGTAGTCGCGGACCTTGCCCTCGGCCCGGACATTGAACCCGATGATGATCGCGTCCGATGCCTTGGCCAGGTTGACGTCGTCCTGGGTGACCCCACCCACGCCGCGGTGGATGATCTTGAGTTGGACCTCCTCGGCCACATCGATCTTGACGAGGGCGTCCTCCAGGGCCTCCACCGAACCGGACACGTCGCCCTTGAGGATGAGGGTGAGCGTGGTGCGCTCGCCTTCCTTGATCCGCTCAAGCAGCGTTTCCAGCGTCGCCCGACCGCGGCGCGAGGCCTGCTGCGCTGCCCGCTCCCTGGCCTGGCGCTGCTCGGCGATCTGCCGCGCGATCCGGTCCTCACCGACGGCGAGGAACGTGTCGCCGGCACCCGGTACCGCGGTCAGACCGAGCACCAGCACCGGGCGGGCCGGGCCGGCACTGGGCACCGGTCGGCCGTTCTCGTCGAGCATCGCCCGGACCCGGCCATGAGCATCGCCGGCGACGATCGAGTCGCCGACATTGAGCGTGCCCCGGTTGACCAGCACCGTGGCGACCGGGCCGCGACCGCGGTCCAGGTGCGCTTCGATCGCGATGCCCTGTGCCTGCCCATCGATCGGCGCCCGCAGG
This sequence comes from uncultured Actinomycetota bacterium, assembly GCA_963773935.1. GTDB lineage: Bacteria > Actinomycetota > Actinomycetes > Mycobacteriales > Micromonosporaceae > DATBGZ01. Next base: position 379,487 of record CAVZCZ010000006.1, on the reverse strand, counting down.
TCCAACGCGGCGTCGGCGGTGAGCAGCACGCTCTCCAGCAGACCGTCGATGTTGATCCGACTCTTCGCGGAGATATCGACGAACATGGTGTCGCCGCCGTACTCCTCCGCGACCAGGCCGTACTCGGTCAACTGCTGGCGCACCTTGGCCGGGTTGGCATCCTCCTTGTCGATCTTGTTCACCGCAACCACGATCGGCACGTCGGCCGCCTTCGCGTGGTTGAGTGCCTCGATCGTCTGCGGCATCACGCCGTCGTCGGCCGCCACGACCAGGACCACGATGTCGGTGGCCTGGGCACCACGGGCACGCATGGCGGTGAACGCCTCGTGACCCGGGGTGTCGATGAAGGTGATCGCCCGGTCTTCGCTCTCGTGCTCGACGTGCACCTGGTACGCGCCGATGTGCTGGGTGATGCCGCCGGCCTCACCCTCGGCCACCTTGGCCATCCGGATCGCATCGAGCAGCTTCGTCTTGCCGTGGTCGACGTGACCCATGACGGTCACGATCGGAGCCCGAGTAACCAAGCGCTCCTCGTCGATGTCCTCATCGAGGTCGATGTCGAACCGCGCGAGCAGTTCCTTGTCCTCTTCCTCGGGGCTGACGATCTGTACGTCGAAGCCGAGGTGCTCACCGAGCAGCAACATCGTCTCGTCGGTGCACGACTGGGTCGCGGTCACCATCTCGCCCAGGTTGAACATCTCCTGGACCAGCGAGCCCGGGTTGGCGTTGATCTTGTCAGCGAAGTCGGAAAGCGAGGCGCCACGCGGCAACCGGACCACCTGCCCGGCACCACGAGGGGCGCCAGAGCTCATCGTCGGCGCGGAGAGGTTGTCGAACTCCTGCCGCTTCTGACGCTTCGACTTGCGGCCCTTGGGCTTACCGCCGCCACGACCGAAGGCACCACCAGCACCGCCGGTTCGCCCGCGGCCACCTGGGCCTCCACCCCCGGGACGTCCCGCGCCAGCGCCGGCACCCGCGCCGGGACCACCCGCGCCACCGGGGCCACCACGGTAACCACCGCCGCCGACTCCGGTTGTGCCGCCGGGTCCGCCGCGGTAACCGCCGCCACCGCCAGCGCCTCCCGGGCCTCCGCGGAAGCCCCACCGCCCGGACCGCCCGGACCGGCCGGCCGGCCCGCGCCGGGACCACCGGGTCCGCCACGGAAGCCGCCGCCGGCACCCGCGCCACCGGGCCCGGGCCGCCGGGGCGTCCCGTTCGATCACCGGGGCGTCCGACCGGACGCTGGGTCGGCATCTGCGACGGGTTCGGCCGCGGGCCGCCCATCGACGCCGGGTTGGGTCGGGGCGGCATCGCTGCCGGGTTGGGACGCGGCATACCACTGGGCGCTGGGCGCGAACCCGTCGGCCGAGCGCCCTGCGTGATACCGAACGGGTTGTTGCCACCGGAGCGCGGCGGGCGCGCACCCGGGGTCGGTCCGACCGGACGAGGGCCGACCGGGGCACCGGGCGCGCCCGGAGCCTCGCCGAAACCAGTCGCGGGGGCCGGCCGAGGTGCGGCAGGCCGTGGCGCCTGTCGAGCCGCCTGCGCGGCCCGGACTGCGGCCTCCTGCTCAGCCTTGAGCGCGGCCGCGCGCTGCTCGGCGGCCGCTACCTCGATGTCGTGGGCGCTCGTCGGCCGGGTGGCCGGTGGCGGCGCCGGGATGGGTCCCTTCTTGGGCGTCCGAGTCGCCTCGCCGGCCTTCGACGCCCGCGGCGTCGTCGGCTTGACCGCGGTGGCGCCATTCGCGGCTGGAGCCGCGGGAGCCGCCGCCGGCAGAGCGCCGGATGCTTCCATCGTCGCGCGCAGCCGTCGGGCGACGGGCGCCTCGATCGTGCTCGACGCGGACTTAACGTACTCGCCGATCTCGGCGAGCTTGGCGAGCACGGTCTTGCTATCAACCCCGAGCTCTTTGGCCAGCTCGTGTACGCGGGGCTTGCCTGCCACTACACTCCTCATCCCGAGGTCGGCGGGCAGTCCCGCGAGACCTCACTTTGGCACTTGAATGCTGATCATCGGTTCAGCGGGTTCATCGCGTGCTCATGTCGGTCGTCCTTGCTGGTCCGGGTGGCTGCTCCCACCATCGGTTGTTCTTGCTCGGTCAGCCACGTTCGCGTGGGTTGCGATGTAGGCCGTGAGCGCTCCGGTGTCCAGAACCCCTGTCACCCGAAGCGCCCTGGTGAAGGCCCGGCGCTTTTCCGCTTTCGCGAGGCAATCCGGATCGACGTGCAGGTGCGCTCCTCGCCCCGGCAGGCGACGACGCGGATCCGGACTCAGGCCCGGGACCGCGGCGTCAACGTCCGCGACGACGCGAAGCAACATGGAGGCTGGTGCGCGTTCCCGGCAGCCCACACAGGTGCGCACCGGTAATGCGCGTCGTACCACTGCGGAAGTCTACCCTGTCTCTGGCGCTCGCTCCGCTCGCGCGGCACCCCGGGCCTGCCGAGGTGCCGTCTTCCCTCGCTCGCTCCGCTCCTTCGTCGCTGCGCTCGTCAGTCCAGACGACACCGGCCCGGGCTGCTCCTCCTTGGGCGCGCTCGAATTCCCGCGGGCCCAAGGTAGCTCCGGGGCGGTCTACTCGGCTGCTGCTGGGGTGGGGACGTCGTTGGCGTCGGGGCCGGGCTCGGCGTCGGGTGTTTCGGTGTCGGGGCGGATATCGATCCGCCAGCCGGTGAGCCGGGCGGCCAGCCGGGCATTCTGCCCTTCACGGCCAATCGCCAACGAGAGCTGGAAGTCTGGCACCGTGACCCGGGCAGTTCGGGTGGCGAGATCCACTACCTCGACCCGCAGCGCCTTGGCCGGCGACAGCGCGTTGCCGACGAACTCGCGGGGTCCTCCGACCAATCGATGATGTCGATCTTCTCGCCGTGGAGCTCGCTCATGACGGCCCGGACCCGGGCCCCCATCGGTCCGATGCAGGCGCCCTTGGCGTTGACCCCGGGTGCGGTCGACCGTACGGCGATCTTGGTACGGTGGCCGGCTTCCCGGGCGATAGCGGCGATCTCCACGGTGCCGTCGGCGATCTCTGGCACTTCAAGCGCGAACAGCTTCTTGACCAGGCTCGGATGTGAGCGGGACAGGGTCACCTGCGGGCCGCGGAATCCCTTGGCTACGTGCACGACCACGCATTTGATCCGTTGACCATGCTCGTACGACTCGCCGGGCACCTGTTCGGTCGCCGGAAGCATCGCCTCCAGCTTCCCCAGATCGACGCTGACGATGCCCTTCTCGGCCCGGGTCTCGTGCGCCTGGATGACGCCGGTCACCAGATCGCCGTCCCGGCCGACGTACTCGCCGTAATGCACCTCGTCGGTGGCTTCACGCAGCCGCTGCAGGATCACCTGTCGGGCCGTCATCGCCGCGATCCGGCCGAAGTCGTGCGGAGTGTCGTCCCACTCCCGCACCAGCTCACCGTCGGCGTCGTGCTCCTGCGCGTACACGGTGGCCACGCCGGTTTTGCGGTCGATCTCGACCCGGGCGTGCGGATGTGCGGAGTCAGTGTGGCGGTACGCCGTCAACAGCGCCGTCTCGATGGCGGCGAGGATCGTCTCGACGGGGATCTCCCGCTCTTGCGCCAAGGCCCGGAGGGCCGCGAGATCGATGTTCACGCCTCGTCCTCCAGTTCGCTATCGGTTGGGGCGCTATCGGTTGGGGCGCTATCGGTTGGGGCGCTATCGGCTGGGGCGTTGTCGCTTCGGGCGTTATCGCTTACTGCAGTGTCGCTCCCCGCGTCGTCTCCGTCGATGATCTCCGGGCCGATCTCCTCGTCGGTGAGCTCGGCCAGGCGCGTGAACTCGACCTGTACTCGGCCCGGGCCGAGCTCGGTGAAGGTCGCCTCCACCCGCTCGCCGCCCACGTCCAGGCCAACCCCGTCCGCCGAGACCGCCACCACCCGGCCGGTCACCTGCCGGCCGCCGACCCGGACCACGACCAGGCGGCCCTGGTTGCGGTGCCAGTGGCGGGGCAGAGTCAGCGGGCGGTCGATGCCTGGTGAGCTGAGCTCGAGTGTGTACGAGCCAGGTGTGAAGTCGCCTGCGCGCTGTTCGGCCTCATCGAGGGTGGCCGAGATCGCCCGGGACACGTCACTGAGTTCGTCGTGGTTGATGCCGCCGTCCTCGTCGACCGTGATCCGGACCAGGTAGCGCCGACCAGCCCGAGTGACCGTAATTTCTTCGAGGTCAAGGCCCTCGTCCGTGACCACAGGCTCCACCAACGAGCGCAGCCGCGCCCGCAGCGCCGCCAGCTCCTGCGGTCGCAGTGGGGGTTGGCCGTGATCTTCGTACGCCTCGGTATGGTCCGACGTACGTCCGGACGCGCGGGAACGGGCGCCCGGTCGGCCTTCGGCGGCCGCCTTTCGAGCCCGCTGCGCCATTGCCCAACCTCCCGGTGGGTCGCTGCGGTCGCTGTTCACGACCTATCGCCGCGCGGGCCGTGGTGACCCTCGCAGCTGTCCGAAGCGTAACGCGCGGTAACCAACCGCGCCGCAGAGAAACCAGCCGACACGCAGGCGAGCCCGACCGGATGGTGGGGTTCGGCATCACTGCTCCGACCTGGCAGGATGTGCCGATGCACTCGGGGATTACGCGGCGCGGCCTGCTGCGCGGGTTCGTCGCGTCGGTGGGCGTGGCCGGCGTGGGTCTGGCCACGGGCTGCGACCTGATCAGCGGCCCCGGCGGGCAATCGACGGACTCCCCACACGAGCTCGAGGGCCTGCTGCGCGAGACGGCAGCGCTCGCCGACGCCTACGCCGCGGCTATTACGGCGGTGCCGGCGCTGGCCGCCCTCCTGACCGGACCCCGGGACGCCCATCGGGCGCACGCGAACGCGCTGGCCCGAGCGATCTCCGCGGCAACGCCGAAACCGGGCGCGAGTCCGACCACCCGCGCGACGGGCGACCGCGACGCCGTACTCGCCAGCCTGGTGACGGCCGAAACGAAGGGCCGCGACTCGGCTAAGCAGGCATGCCTGTCCACCGGCGCCCGGCTTGCTCCGCTGGTCGGGTCGATTGCCGCGGCACGGGCCTGCCACCTGGAGATCCTGAAATGACGGAGCAGCTGTGACTAGTCCGATCGAGGCATTCAGCGCCGCGCTGGCCGCGGAACACGCGGCGATCTTCGGGTACGGCGTGGTCGGTGCCCACCTGGTCGGACCCGATGAGGCCCTGGCTCGGACGGCCGAGGCGGCCCACCGCGATCGCCGCGACGCGGTGTCGCTGCGCATCGCTGCGAACAACGCAACACCGATCCCGGCCGCGCCCGCCTACACGCTGCCATTCTCGGTCACCGACGCCCCGAGCGCGATGAAGCTCGCAGTGTCTGTTGAGGAGGCGGCCGCCGGAGCGTGGCGGGAGGCGTTGGCCGGGACCACCGGCGACGACCGCAAGCTTGCGCTCGAGTCGCTGATGGCCTGTGCGGTCCAGGCGACCCAGTGGCGTGCGGCGGCGGGCATAGTGCCGGTCACCCTGGCCTTCCCCGGTGCGACCCAGTGAGCCGGGGCGAGGGCCGCCTCGCGGCGCTGTTGCGGCGGCTCGGCCATCGACGTTGGTTTATCTTGACCGCTCGCGCGTTCGTCCCGGTGGACCGCCTGATCGGCCGGCTCAGCGGAGGTCGGTTGGTGGCGCTCGGCCTGCGCGACCTGCCGTTCTTCCTACTCACCACCGTCGGTAAGCGCAGCGGCACGCCGCGGACCGTCCCCCTGCTCTACCTTCCGGATGACCCGGACTTCGTGGTGATCGGCTCGAACTTCGGCCAGACGCACCATCCCGGCTGGTCGGCGAATCTGCTCGCGAACCCCGCCGCGACGGTCACCCTGCGCGGTGAGCTGATCCCGGTCAGGGCCCGCCTGGTCCAAGGCGAGGAGCGCAACACGCTGATCACGCGCCTACGGCAGATGTGGCCGGCGTACGCCACGTATGAGACCACGGCCGCCCGCACGCTTCGCGTGTTTCGCCTCGAGCGGGTATCGACCGACTCCTAGCTCCCATTGGGCCGTGGCATGTCGCGTCGGGCTGCTCATGGTTCTCGTCAAAGACCACAACTCCAGGAGAGTGACTACTCGCTCAGCGGTGTGGACACGGTGTGGACTCAACGAAGCACTCCCCGACCCGACCGCCGTACGGGATCGAAGATCTAGTCGCTTGGGCGCCAACGGTCGATCACGACGGGAAGCTCGGCCAGACTGGTAACGACGGCGTCCGGCTCGCCTTCGGTATGTCCACGTTGGACATGCGGGATGTCGCTGTGCGGCAGCAGGACGGTGCGCATCCCGACCCGGCGGGCGCCGTAGATGTCGTCGAAGGGCCGGTCGCCAACGAAGACGCAGCGACCGGGGTCGGTGACGCCCACGGCGGACATCGCGGCCCGGAACGCCTCCGGGTGCGGCTTGGTCCACGGGATCTCGCTGGTGTAGACGGCGCCGTCGATCAGATGCCCCACCCCGTCCCGAGCGAAGATCTCTTCGTGCCGGGCCCGGGTCCACGCCGTGTTCGACAGCACGCCGATGCGTAGGCCGCGCTCACGCAGACCGGTCAACATCGTCGGCGCCTGCGGATCGATAAAGGTCGCCGACTCCCACTCCGCGCTGTGGCGGGCGTAGGCGACCTCATCGGCTGGCAGCCCCGCAGCCGCGAAGATTTCGGCGAGCGTGCCGCTGAGCTGCTCCTCCCGCGAGCGCCGCCAGAGCTCCTCCTCGGCCGCCGTCAGCGCGGCGCCAATCCGGTCCACGTCGGCAGCCGGCACCAGGTCGGCCGCAATGCGCCACCAGCCGCGACCGTCCGAGGTTATCCACGGGGTGAGCGTGCCGCCCCAGTCGAAGATGACCGCCTCCAACGCCATCCGATCACGGTAACCACCCGTGGGCACGACGGCCCATGCGGCAGCGGCGACAATGACGGCGTGCCCCCCGCCGCCCCAGGGTCGACCGCCGGACCGACCCCCGCCCGCCACAACCCGCGCTGGGCCGTGGCTGAGCGGGTCAGTGAGGCGCTGCGCGAGCGGTGGGGCATAGACCTGCAAGCGATCGGAGTGCATGGAGCGCTCGCTCATGGCGACGACACCGACGTCAGCGACGTGGCCATAGTCACGGTCACCCGACGGGCCAACACCGGGCCGACGCCCGGCACCCGCCGCATCGACGGCGTGATCGTTGACCTTGGCGTCATCTCAGCGGAGGAGTATCTCAGGCACTCCCGGACCCTGACCACGTCCTGGCCACTGGTTGCCGACCAGTACCTGACCACCAAGGCACTGCACGATCCCGACCACTGGTTGCCGCGACTGCGCGACAGCCACCTGACCCGTCTGGCGCAAGCCGAAGGACAGGTCTTCGCCGCCCTCGCACGGGAGGCGTGGTGCCGAGCGACCACCGCTCACGGCAAGGCCCGCCGGATGGCCGAGTGGTACGAGACCGACGCGGCGATGGTGGTGCTCGCCGAGGCCCGGGTCGCCGTCGCCGTCGTTGAGGGCCTGCTCACCCGGACGTACTTCCGCAACACTGCCGACGCCGCCCGCCGCACCGGCGTCGCGTCGGCGCACATCTATGAACTCGCCGAGCGCCTCAAGGTCCAGGCACAGGACCTCGCCCGCCGCGGCCGCCCGGTCGACGGCGAGATCGGCGACCTCCTCGGCCGGTGACGAGCCGGGCGGCTACCGACCTATTGCGTAGCCATTGCCTCTGGGGTCCGCCGCCGCGTGGAGCAGTCCGGTCCCGGCTTCGCGGCCGACCGCGCAAAGGCGGCCGAGCGACCATGCGTCGGAGATGACCACGTGATGTCCGCGGCGACGCAGCCCACTCATGACGGACTCCCCGACGCGCGACTCGACCACGACTTCGCCAGGATGAACGTCGCGAGGATGGAACGAGCTGACGACCGCGTTGCTGTGCCAGTTCGGCGCCTCGATCGCCTCTTGCAGGGACAGGCCGCGCACCAGATGCGACAGCAGCATCACGAGCTGCCACTGGTCCTGCTGGTCGCCGCCGGGCGTGCCACAGGCCAGCGCCGGTGACCCGTCGCGGTAGATCAGGGTGGGACTGAGCGTGGTGCGTGGCCGCCGGCCCGGCACGAGGCTCGCCGGCAGACCGTCCTCGAGCCAGCACATCTGCAGCCGACTGCCGAGCGGGAAGCCCAGCGTCGGGATGACCGGCGCGCTTTGTAGCCAGCCGCCGCTAGGGGTGGCCGACACCATGGTGCCCCAGCGGTCGACCACGTCCAGATGGCAAGTGTCTCCGCTCACTGTCCCGCCGCGCTCGATGGTCGGCTCACCAAGACCGGCCAGCACGTCGGACCGGGCCGGGACACTGCCGAGGAGGAGTGCGGGTAGTCGAGGTTCTTGCCCGTTCGGCGAGCCCGGACGCAGCTCGAGGCTGGCGACATCGCCGATCAGCCGTCGGCGCGCCGCGGAGTATTCGGGAGCCAGGAGCGCGCTCAACGGCGGGGTGAGTGCGTCGCCGTACCAGGCCTCGCGGTCGGCGAAGGCGAGCTTTCCCGCTTCCACGGCGAGATGGATGCCCTCCACAGTGGATTGGTCGAGAGCATCGTCGTCGAAGTCCTCCAGTAGGGCCAGTTGTTGAAGCAACACCGGGCCCTGCCCCCACGCCTGCGTCTTGTGCACGACGACGCCACGGAACGGGTGCGAGGCGGTCGGCTCGTACGTGGCGGTGAACGCGGCGAGATCCGCTCCGGTGATCACGCCCGGGTGCCGGCCCTGCCCCGGATGCCGGAACGGTCGGCGGGCAAAGGTGTCGATCTCGTCGGCGACGAAGCCCTGCTGCCAAACTCGGCGGGCCTCTTCGATGCCGGCCTCGCGGTCGCCGGCGGCGGCCGCCTCGGCCTCGATGAGTCGCCGATAGGTCCGGGCCAGCGACGGGTTGCGAAACAGCTGACCGGCGGTCGGGGGCGCGCCGCCGGCGAGATAGAGCTCGGCCGATGTAGTCCAGTCCTCGGCAAAGAGCGCGGCCACCCGGCCGATCGTCTCGACCGCGCCGCGCTGCAGCGGATGGCCACGCTCGGCGTAGGAGATCGCGTACTGCAGTACGTCGACGAGGCGCCGGGTGCCGTGGTCGCGAAGAAGCGTCAACCAGGCGACCACCGCACCCGGCACCGCAGCGGCGAGCGGACCGGCGCCCGGGATGAGCTCGAAGCCGAGGTCACGATAGTGCGCTGCGGTGGCTGCCGCAGGCGCCGGCCCCTGTCCACACAGGACAGTGGGGGCGGTGTCGTCGGTTCGGGCGAAGATGAGCGGCAGGTCACCGCCGGGGCCGTTGAGGTGCGGCTCCACGACCTGCAGTGCGAACCCGACCGCCACGGCCGCGTCGAAGGCGTTGCCGCCCTGTTCGAGCTCGGCCATGCCGGCGGCGGACGCGAGCCAATGCGTCGACGTCACCATGCCAAACGTCCCGCCGAGCTGGGGTCGCGTCGGGGTCATGCAACGGGCTCCGCTTGAGGTGCGCGGACCGCGATTGCCGGGATATCGCTTGGGTCGACCAGCCGTGGTCCCGTTCCGTCGTCTTCCACGAGGTGGCACGCCACGAGTTCGCCCGAGGGTCCGACCGGCCGCAGCGGTGGCACGACTCGGGCACACATCTCCACGGCGACCGGACAGCGCGGATGGAACCGACAGCCCGACGGCGGCGCGATCGGGCTGGGCACCTCTCCGGAGAGCACGATGCGGCGGCGGGTCCGTTGACGGACCGGGTCGGGGATCGGCGCTGCGGACAGGAGGGCCTGGGTGTACGGATGTCTCGGCTCGGTGAACAGACTGGCCCGATCCGCCACCTCAACGAGCACGCCGAGGTACATGACCGCGACCCGTTGGGCCAGATACTCCACCGCCGCCAGGTCATGGGTGATGAACAGGCACGCGAATCCGAGTTCGGCTTGCAGTCGCCCGATCAGATTGAGCACAGCGGCCTGAACCGAGACGTCGAGCGCGGACGTGGGCTCGTCGGCCACCAGCAGCGCGGGGCCGGCCGAAAGGGCACGGGCCAGACTGACCCGCTGTCGTTGCCCCCCGGAGAGCTCATGCGGGTAGCGACGCCCGACATCGGCGCGTAGGCCGACTTGGTCGAGCAGCTCGTCAATGCGACTGGCCCGGGTGTCCCGGGTGCCGATCCGGTGCAGGCGTAGTGGCTCGCCGACAATGTCCGCGACCGTCATGCGCGGGTTGAGCGACGAGGCCGGATCCTGGAACACGATGTTGAAGTCGCGCCGCAGCGGTCGCAGTTGCCGGCGACCGAGTCGAGAGATATCGATGCCATTGATCTTGACTTCACCGCTTGTCAACGGGACCAGTCGGGTGACGCATCGGCCGAGAGTGCTCTTGCCACTGCCGGATTCGCCAACCAGACCAAGGACTTCGCCAGTCGCGATGGCGAGGCTGACACCATCCACGGCACGGACCGGTCCGAAGTGCTTGACCAGGTCCACCACCGCCAGCGTCGGCGTCACGACGCCACCTCCGTTGGTCGCCCGGCAAGCGGATGGAAGCAGCGCACCAGATGGCCGGACGGCCCGGGCTCGAGCTGCGGCCGGTGCGTACGGCAGAGTTGGTCGGCGTACCCGCATCGGTCAGCGAACGTGCACGCATCGGGCGAGTCACGCATGGTCGGCACCCGGCCCGGAATCTCGCGCAGACCGCCCGCCCGCCGCTCCGGGTTGGGAACTGCCTCGAGCAGACCGCGCGTGTACGGATGACTGTGCCGCGCGAACAACGCGTCCGTATGCGCCTCCTCGATGGTGCGCCCCGCATACATGACCACGACCCGGTCCGCCAGGTCAGCCACCACACCGAGATCGTGCGTGATGAGCAACACCGCGGTACCGATCTCCCGTCGCAGGTCGCGCAGCACGTCCAGGATGCCGGCCTGCACAGTCACATCGAGCGCCGTGGTGGGCTCGTCGGCAATGAGCAGGCGCGGTCGGCAGGCCACGGCCATCGCGATCATCACCCGCTGACGCATCCCGCCGGAGAGCTGGTGCGGGTACTCGCGCAGGCGCCGGTCCGGCAGGGGAATGCCGACCAGGTCCAGCAGTGCCGCCGCGCGTCGCGTCGCGGCCGCTCCGCGTATCCGTTGGTGGCGGTGCAGTACCTCGCCGAGTTGGCGCCCGACGGTCAGCACCGGGTTGAGCGATGTCATCGGTTCCTGGAACACGTAGGCGATGTCCCGACCGCGCACGTCCCGCAATCCGGACTCGGGCAGGTCGAGTAGTGACTGGTCGCCTAGTCGGACCGAACCGGTGACAACGGCGCTGCGCGGCAGCAGCCGGGTCAAGGCCATGGCGGTCACGCTCTTGCCGCAGCCGGACTCGCCGACCAGCGCAAGCACTTCCTGTTCGGCCACCTCGAAGCCGACCGTGTCAACGGCGAGCACCGGGCCGTCCTCGGTGCGGAAGCGGACGCTCAAGTCTCGAACGGTCAGCAGGGCATGGCCCACTGTGGACGAACTCGCCGCTCGGGTCATCGCGGTGTAGGTCATCGCGGCGTCTCCCGGGGGTCGAGCGCGTCACGCAGCCCGTCGCCGAGCAGGTTGAGCGACAGCGTGACCACTACGATGCAGATGCCCGGGATCACACCCATCCACGGGCCGTCCCGGAACAGCGGCTGCGCACTGGCGAGCATTACGCCGAGCGACGGTTCGGGTGGCCGGATCCCCAGGCCGAGAAAGGACAGCACGGCCTCACCGATGATCGCGGCGGGTGCCGCCACGGTCGCCTGGACGATGAGCGTGTTCACCGCGTTGGGCAGGATGTGATGTCTCAGCAGGACGAGGTCACTGGCGCCGTCGGCCACTGCCGCGGCGACGAAGTCCAGACCGCGCAGACGCAACGTTTCGCTCCGGGTAACCCGGACAATCGCCGGCACACCGGCGATCCCGATCGCCACCGTAGCCGTGAACAGTGATGGTCCGATGATCGCCGCCAAGCCGACCGCGAGTACCAGGAACGGAAACGCCAACAAGGTGTCGGTCAACCGCGACACCACCCGGTCCACGATGTCGTAGAAGCCGGCTGCCAGGCCTAGCGGTACACCGACCACAAGGGAGAGGGCGATCGCGAGTGCACCCACCAACAAGGAGACCCGCAGGCCGAACAGGACGCGGGACAGCTGGTCGCGGCCAAGCTCGTCGGTGCCGAACCAGTACTGCGACGACGGCGGCTGCAGGGTGGCCGAGAAGTCGACCTGGTCCGGCGCAAAGGGTGCGACGAGATCGGCCAGCAGCGCGGCCAGCACGGCGATCACGACGATGACAAGGCCGATCATGGCGAGCGGGTTGCGCAGCAGTCGGCGGGCGGCCCGACCTCGGACCGGGCCGGTCACGGTCTTAGCCTCACTGTCCACAGTGACCAGTTCGATCGTACTCACAAGACCGCACCCCCCACCCGCACCCTCGGGTCGATCACGCTGTAGAGGAGATCGACGAGCAGGTTGATACCGATGTAAGCAATCGCCGTGACCAGGACGACCCCCTGGATCATCGGGTAATCGCGGGTGAACACGGCGTCGATGGTGAGCTTGCCGAAGCCGGGCAGCACGAAGATCTGTTCGGTCACGACCGCGCCGGAGATCAATCCCCCGAGTTGAAGTCCGACGATCGTGGTCACCACGATGAGACTGTTGCGCAGCGCGTGGCCGAGCACCACCTGCACGCTGCCGAGGCCCTTGGCGCGGGCCGTGCGAACGTAGTCGGTCCCGAGCGCTTCGATCATTGCCGAGCGAGTCTGCCGCATCACGACGGCGGCCAGCCCCGAGCCGAGCACGAGTGCCGGCATCAACAGATGCCGGAAGCTCTGCACCGGGTCGTCGAAGATCGACACAAATCCCGAGGCGGGCAGGATCGGGAAGGCGATCCCGAAGAGCAACACGCCCATCAGGCCGAGCCAGAAGTTCGGCACGGACAGACCGAAGAGAGCCACACTGTTGGCCGCCCATTCGGTTGCGCCGCGTCGCCGGACCGCGGCCAGGACGCCAGCCCCGACGCCGATCAATGCGGCGACGAGAATGGCGAAAGTGGCCAACTGCAGTGTCACTGGGAGGGCGTGCCCGATGGTGCTGGCCACCGGCAGGCCGGTGCGAGAGGAGCGGCCGAGATCACCTTGCAGCGCGTTGCCGACATAGCGAAGGTATTGGATCGGTACTGGCTGATCGAGGCCGAACGAACGGCGGATCTCGGCCAGCACCTGTGGGTCGCTCTCCTCCCCGGCGAGCGCCCGGGCCGGGTCACCCGGCAACGCCCGGACACCAATGAAGACGACGATCGTCACCAGAACGAAGGTGATCGCCGACTCGATCAGGCGGGGAATGAGGTACCGCCTCATGACGCTCCTCTAGGGCCGAAGTTGGTGGGGCCCGGAGTTGGTGGGCGCCCTACGGAGCCCACCAACTCAAACCTCGGCAATGCCTCAGGCAGCGAATCCAGAGTGGACGAACCGCATCAGGCCGTCGCCGTACATCTGCACGCCCACAGTGGCGCGAGATACGCCGGTGAAGTTCTTCACGCGGTACAGATAGATGATCGGTAGATCCTTGTGGAGCTGTGTGATCACCTGACCGAAGAGGTCCTTTCTCGCGGCTACATCCGTGCTGGTCCGCGTCTGGCCAAGCCACCTGTCAACGTCGGAGTTGGTGTAGCCGTTGTTGTTCTGCGAACCCAGCGTGGTGACGAAGTTGGAGATGTTACCGTCCGGGTCCACGCGGCCAGACCAGCCGATCGCGAACATCTGGTAGTCGCCCTTGTCGGTCTGGGTCAGTGAGGAAGCGAACTCGGTCGGCACCAGCTGCAGGTCGAAGCCGCCGTCCTTGACTTGGGCCTGAACCGCCTGGCCCAGCCGTGCCGCCTCGGGAGTGTTGCCGATGATCATGCTGATCTTGAACGGCGTCGCCACCCCGGCCTGGGCCAGCAGCGCCTTGGCCGCTGCAGGGTCGTACTTAGGGCAAGCCTGCGCAGCCTCAGAACTGTACGGGCTGCCGGGACTGATCGGCCCGCACGCGGGGCTGAATTTGCCGCGGAACACAACCGTGTTGATGGCGGCGCGGTCGATGCTCATCTCGAACGCCTGCCGCACCCGGGGATCGCTGGACATCGGGCTGGCCAGGTTCGCCGGCAGCGTGCCGCCGGGTTTACCCACGCCATTCACGTTCCCGATATTGATCGTAATGCCCTGGTAGCCCAGCGAGTCCGAGGTGAGCAATTGTAGGTTCGCTTCGGCCGTGAGCGCATCGACGTCCGTGGCAGCGACCCGGTCGATGACCTGCACGTCGCCGGACTTGAGGTTGTTGAACCGCGTCGTGGCGTCGGCGATGATCTTATATGTGATCTTGTCGAGATAGACGTTGCTGGCGTCGTAGTAGTTGGGGTCCTTGACGACCTCGATATGGTCCTGCGCCACCCGGTTGGAGAACTTGAACGGCCCGACGCACACCGGGTTGGTGCCGAAGTTCGCATCACCGGTCGACTGGAGCGCGGTCGGCGACATGATCATGCCGGCTCGGTCGGCCAGCTGCGCGACAAGCGGGGCGAATGCCTGGGTCAGGGTAAGGGTCACGGTGGCGGGATCGGCGACTTTGACATCGCTGACGCTGCTCAGCTCGCTCTTGCGGGCCGAGGTGGCCAGCGTCCGGTGCCGGTCGAGGCTGGTCTTGACCGCGGTCGCGTCCAACGCCGTGCCGTCGGCGAACTTCACGCCTGAGCGCAGCTTGATGGTGACGGTCTTGCCGTCGGCGGAGGTCTCCGGCAGCGCCGATGCGAGTTGCGGCACGATGTTGAGCTTGTCGTCGATGTCGTACAGCTTCTCGCAGATTGAGGTGAAGACGGTCCGCCCGACGAGCGTGCGAGCAGTGGTCGGGTCGAGCGCGTCCGGCTCTTCGGCCAGTGCCACCACGAGCGTGCCGCCGGCCTTGGGGAGTCGATTGTCAGGACCCGTCGGCTGCGTCGGGTCATTGTCGATCGAGCTGCAACCGGCCAGGACCAACGCAAGGGCGGCCAAGACCGCAGCGCTGCGCCGAATAGTCGACGATGAATGACTGAAATTGTGTCGCATCAGCACTCCTATGTGTGGTGGGAGAACTTGATCTTGCGAATGTGACTCGCATACGACGGATAGAAGGTCATCAACACAGCGGGCTCGGCCGCCGAAACATTCCTCTGTGGACGGCTCAACAACCTCTCCGGGCCGTAACCACACCATCGCCTCCCGCCCGCCAACCGTGGGACGAGTTGCTCACGCAGAGAATCCAACTGATCCACCGCTGTCATCTCCGCTCCTGCGCGGCGACGGAAATGGGCGCGGCGTCGGCTGCGTCCAGATCACGTGCCATAAGCGGCACGATAGCGCCGATCCTTGAATCAGAAAAGGTTGAACAGTGAAGTGACTAGAACCCGGCCACTACGTCGAGGTCGAGCGCCCGGGCCTGGGCGAGGTACACCGGCGCCTGCAGGTGCCGACCACGCATGACCGCGCGCCCCCGACCGCCGTTGATGGTCGTCCCGTCTGATATCTGGTCCAGCGCCGGCGTGGCCAGACACCCAGCCCGCGACGCGAGCGCCGCCAGCAGCCACATGCCGTCGTAGCAACCCTCGCCATGGCCGCCCGGCACCGGCGCGAGCGGGCCGAACAACGCCGAGTATCGCCCTACGAAACTCAGCCCGGCATCGGTGGCAATCGACGTAAAGTAGCCCATCGTTGCATAGAGCTCGCCCGTGGCGTCTCCGCCAACGCCCAGCAGGCCGTTCTCCTCGAGCGCCGGACAGAGCCGAAGCACCTGTTCGCCAAGCGAACTCGCGGCGAACGCCCGGTTGAAGTCAACGAGGTCGCGTCCGATCAAGGTAACCAGGATGGCGTCGGCACGACTGGCGGCCACCGCATCAAGCAGCGGCTCGGGCTCCAGCTCGCCGCGCCGCACGTACCTCTCGTCGACGACCGCGGCTCCGGCCGCTTTCAGGTAGGCCCGGGCTGCGGCGTGCACTCGTCGTGGCCATACATAGTCGTTGCCGAGCAGAAACCACCGCCGACCTCGATTCCGGTCGGCCAGCCAGCGCACCACCGGCTGGACCTGGCGGTCCGGTGTTTCACCGACGAGGTACACACCTGGGGCGCGCTCACCGCCCTCGTACGGCGGGGTGTAGACGTAGGGCACGGCCGCTCCGATCGCGCCGACGAGCGCCATCCGGACGTCGCTGGCGTGCACCCCGACGACGGCATGCGCATGGCCGCGGCGAACCAGCCCACCCACCTCCGCGGCGACCTCCGGCGCCGGCCGGCCGCCATCGACGAACGAGAACTCGACGGTCCGGCCGAGCAACCCGCCATCGTCGTTGATCTCCTGCGCGGCGAGGACGGCACAGTTGATCGCGCCCGGCCCGATCAGGCCGAGTGTCCCAGAAACCGGCACCACCAGTGCGATTCGGACAACGTCGGCCACATTGACGAGTATTGTCCTGCCCTGCCACGCCCGCCACCCGAAGCATTCCGTCGCGATCGGCCGGCGCACACTATGGACGGTGGAAGGGGGTCTTGTGCCCGAGACGAAGCTGCGGTCCTACCTTGCGTATCTGCTGTCCGAGGCCGAACAAGCCGTGAACAGGGGCCTGAGCGCGGCATTGGCAGCCGAAGGCGTGACCGTGGAGCAGTGGCGGATCCTTCGCGCCCTGTCCGACGGGTACGGGCACTCGATGGGTGACCTGGCGGTCGCGGTGCTCATGCCACACCCGACCTTGACGAAAGCGGTCGACCGGCTCATCGACGACGCCCTGGTCTACCGACGACAGGACGAAACGGATCGCCGCCGGGTCGCGGTTTTCCTGGCCGACCGTGGAAAAGCTCTCATCGCGCGGCTGGACCGGCAGGCCGAGGAGCATCATCGTGGCGTCGAGGCGGCATACGGTTCACAGCGCACCGAGCGCTTGATGCGGGAGCTGACCCGCCTGGTGGGAAGTCTGGCCTGAACGGCTAGAGGCCGGCGGCGCCGCCGATGAGCTTGCCGATCAGGTAGGTGATACCGGCCGCCGCGGCGCCGAGAAGGAATTGGCGAAGCCCGCTCATCCACCATCTGCGCTGGGTGAACCGGGCCGACAGGGCGCCGGCCGCGAACAGACCCGCGCCACCGGCGGCCAGTGCCAACCACAGCTCACGGAAGCCGACCAGGTACGGCAGCAACGGTACGAGGGCGCCGATGGAGAAGCAGACGAACGACGACCCGGCCGCCGTCCATGGGCTCGGCTGCTCGTTCGGGTCGACCCCGAGTTCCTCCCGGGCGTGGACCCGCAGCGCCTCCTCGGGATTGGTGTGGACCACCCTCGCCACCTCGTGTGCGAGGTCATCGGGCAGCCCCCGCTTGATCCACATGTGGGCTAGCTCGTCGATCTCGGATTCCGGGTTGCGCTCCAGCTCGCGACGTTCCTTCGCCACTTCCGCCGCCACCTGCTCGGTCTGAGTTCGAACCGAGCTGTACTCGCCGAGGGCCATCGAGATCGCCCCCGCCACCAAGCCGGCGAAGCCGGTCACGATGATGCCAGTGGAGGCGACGCCGCCTCCACCGACGCCGGCCATGAGCCCGATGTTGGACACGAGCCCGTCCATCGCGCCGAAGACGGCGGCCCGAAGCCAGCCACCAGAGACGTCGCGGTGGTGCTCAGGGACCTGGCCTTTGCCGGGCGCGCTCACGGCATGGTGAGCAGCTCGTAGCCGCTGTCCGTCACGGCCACCATGTGTTCGAACTGGGCGGTCCAGCGGCGGTCCTTGGTGAGCACGGTCCAGCCGTCGTCCCACATGTCGTGCTGATGGGTGCCCAGGGTGATCATCGGCTCGATGGTGAAGGTCATCCCGGGCTCCATCAGGGTTTCGAGCCGCGGGTTGTCATAGTGCGGCACGAACAGCCCGGAGTGGAACGATTCGCCGATGCCGTGACCGCCGAAGTCACGGACCACTCCGTACCCGAATCGCTTCGCATAGGCCTCGATGACCCGCCCGATGACGTTGAGCGGCCTTCCTGGCGCCACCGCCTTCAACCCGCGCAGGGCCGCCTCCCGGGTTCGGTCGATCAGCTGCCGCGCCTCTTCGGATACCTCGCCGACGGGGAAGGTCTGGTTGGTGTCACCGTGCACACCGTCGAGGTAGGCGGTCACATCGACGTTGATGATGTCGCCGTACTCGAGCACCGTCGAGTCCGGGATGCCGTGGCAGATCACCTCATTGAGGCTGGTACAGCAGGACTTGGGAAAACCCTTGTAGCCCAGCGTCGACGGATAAGCACCGTGGTCGCAGAGGAACTCGTGCACGACCGCGTCAATGTCGTCGGTGGTGACGCCTGGCTTGCACTGTTCACCGGCGAGCACCACGGCCTGCGCTGCGAGTCTGCCAGCCCGGCGCATCCGGTCGATCACCTCGGGTGTTTGTACGGTCGTGTTCGAGCGTTTCGGCTCCCGCTTGCCGACGTACTCCGGCCGAGGAATGTGGACCGGCACCTCCCGCCGCGGCGAAAGGCTGCCCTGCGTCAAGGGTGCCCTGCTCATGCGTTCGAGCGTAACGTCACGTCAACGCGGGCAGGCCGTCGATGCTGGTCGCGTTCTTCACTTTCCGGTACTCGACCAGGTCGTCGACGCTCTTGCGGCCATTCGCCTCGGTCAGCAGGGTCCGTTCGCCGACATAGTCCAGGAAGGGTACGGCGTACCCGCAGGAGTCGCTGACCCGATCCACATCGACCACAATCACTGATCGGAGAGCGTGGGTCTGCATGCCGGCAAAGGCGTGGAACAACTCCGGGAAGCGCGGATCCTCGGGCAGCACCGCCTCGCCGCGCCCGTACAGGCGGACAATCTTCGGCGCCCGGTCGAACGCGCAGAACATCAACGTGATCCGGCCGTTGTCACGCAGGTGGGCGATCGTCTCGATGCCGCTGCCGGTGTAGTCCAGGTACGCCACCCGGTGCTCGTCGAGGACCACGAAACTACCTCGCATGCCCTTGGGGGAGACGTTGACGTGTCCGTCAGCGGGTGCCGTGGCGACGAAGAACACAGGCTGGCTGAGGACGAAGTCCCGCAGTCGCCCGTCGATCGATTCGTAGATCTTTCCCACGGCACCATCCTCGCACCGGTGCGCCGCGCGGGATCATGTGCTTCCCGCCACACCGCCCGGGGCTAGGCGTTGCGTGCGCTGGCCTCGATGAGGGCGTCGAACAGGCGTGGGTCGGACATCCGCTCCGGGTGCCACTGCACACCGAGAACGAATGAGTGGCTCGGGTCTTCGGCCGCCTCCAGCAGGTCGTCGCCCGGACACCAACCGGCAGGCGTCAGTCGCCCGGGGTCGGCGACGCCCTGATGGTGCAGCGAGTTCACGACCAGCTCGTCGCCGAGGATCTTGTGCAAGCGGGTGCCAGGCTCAAACCGTACCGGGTGTTCGCCAAGGATCTGACCGGTGTTGGTCGCGATTCGGTGCGCCTGATGCCCCAACAGGTCGGGCAGGTGCTGGTGCAGCTGACCACCGGAGGCCACCGCAAGCAGCTGCAGCCCGCGGCAGATCGCTAGCACGGGCAGGTCCCGCTCGAGCGCGGCGGCGAGGTAGAGGAACTCGGCCGCGTCCCGCTCCGGGCGCCAGTCAGACTCGGGGTGCGGTTGTTGGCCGTACCGGGCGGGGTCCACATCGGACCCACCGGCCAGGATCAGACCGTCCAGGTGCTCCAACAGATCGGGGCCAGGGTCGTCGGTCGGGATCAGCACCGCACGCCCGCCACTGCGGTTGACGGACTCAGCGTAGGCGGTCGAGAGCAGCGTGACATGACCTGAGGTCGACGCCCACCGTGCGTCCTCGGTGTAGGTCGTGATCCCGATCAGCGGTCTGCCCATGGTCGACACGGTATACCCCCGGGTCAGCCGTCGAGGGCGAGGGCGAACGGCAGCACTGCGGGTGCACCGGCCCGGCGTAGCAGCCGGGCCGCGACGGTCATGGTCCAGCCGGAGTCGATCACGTCGTCAACGAGGAGCACCGGCCCACCAAGGTTCGTGAGCTTTTCGGCGAGTGCCGGAGGTGCGGCGAACCCGTCCCATACCGCGGCGAGTCGCTGCACGCTGTTGCTGGTGGCCCCGGCACCGGGCGGACCGCCACCGACTCGGGGCAGTTCGCCGAGCCACTCCAGCCGGCCGACCTGGGCCAGCCGTGCTGCGAGTGAACCGACCAGCCGCGGCCGGGTCCGCGCACCGAGCGCCACCACGGCGACGGGACGCTGGGCCCAGTCCCAGCTCGCCAGCACCTGCACCACGGCGCGAAATACGTCCTCAGGCACGTCGGCATCCACGGATCCCGCCCGCATGAGCTCCCGCAGCCGGGTACCCCAGCCCAGGTCGGAGAGTCGGCCCAGGGCCCGGCCCGGCTCCGCGGCCTCACCCGGCGCGATCTTCCCGGAGATCGGCACACCCAGGGTCGCAGCCCCGGTCGGCCACAGCCGCCGCGGTTCAACCGCTACGCCGGGCTGGCCGAGATACGCCCGCGCCGATTCGAGCGCGTCGTCAGGCACGGTGCCGTCGTACCAGGGACCCACGCACGTGTCGCACCGGCCACACGGCACAGCGTGCGGGTCGTCCAACTGTCGGCGCAGGAACTCCAACCGGCAGGTGCTCGTCGTGGCGTACTCGCGCATCGTCGCGGCCTCGGCGGATCGGGCCTGCGCCACCCGGGCGTAGCGCTGCCCGTCGTACGTCCACGGCGCGCCGGTCGCCGTCCAGCCGCCCTTGACCCGCCGGACAGCCCCATCGACGTCGAGCACCTTGAGCATCAGCTCGAGCCGGCTGCGGCGCAGATCCACCCGTGTCTCCAATACCGGTGTCGACAGTGGACGGTCGCTGGCACTCAGTGCCGCGAGCACCCGATCGACCTGATCTTCGGGCGGGAACGCCAGCGACGCGAAGTACCGCCAGATCGCCTCGTCCTCCACGCCGGGCAGCAACAGCACGTCGGCACTGTCGACGGCGCGACCCGCACGGCCGACCTGCTGGTAGTAGGCGATCGGCGAGGGCGGCGCACCGAGGTGTACCACGAATCCCAGATCCGGCTTGTCGAACCCCATCCCGAGGGCGGAGGTCGCGACCAGCGCCTTGATCCGGTTGCCGAGCAGGTCAGCCTCTGCCTGCTCGCGCTCGGCGTCCTCGGTACGGCCCGAGTACGCCGCGACGCTATGCCCGGCCCGGCGTAGATACTCGGACACCTCCTCGGTAGCCGCCACCGTGAGGGTGTAGATGATGCCGGAGCCAGGCAGGTCGTGCAGGCGTGCGGCGAGCCAACCGAGGCGATGCGCCGGCGTGGGTAGCCGCAACACGCCAAGTCGCAGGCTCTCGCGGTCGAGCGGACCGCGTAGCACCAGGGCTTCGTGGCCGAGCTGCTCGGCGACGTCGGCGGTCACCCGGGCGTTGGCGGTTGCGGTGGTGGCGAGAACGGGTACGCCCGACGGCAACGAGTCGAGGAATGTCCTAATGCGACGGTAGTCGGGGCGGAAGTCGTGTCCCCAGTCGGAGATGCAGTGAGCCTCGTCAACGACGAGCAGCCCGCAACCCGCGGCGAGCTCCGGCAGCACCTCGTCGCGGAACTCCGGATTGTTGAGCCGCTCCGGGCTCACCAGCAACACGTCGACTTCTCCGGCCGCCACGGCCTTGGTGATCTCGACCCACTCCGTGACGTTGGCCGAGTTGATGGTGGCCGCGCGGATCCCGGCTCCCGCGGCGGCCTCGACCTGGTTGCGCATCAACGCGAGCAGCGGCGACACGATGACGGTCGGCCCACCGCCGGCGCGACGGAGCAACGCGGTGGCGACAAAGTAGACGGCGGACTTGCCGAATCCGGTCCGCTGTACCAGCAGCACCCGCCGTCTGCCTGACACCAAGGCTTCGATCGCGGTCCACTGGTCGTCGCGCAATCGAGCATCCGGTCCGGCAAGCCGCCGCAGGATCGCCTCGGCCTCATCACGATCGGTTATCTGATGTCACGAGCCATTCCTACCCGAGACCTCCGACATCGATGCGCCGCCGAGGGATGCTGGCCGGGCTGTGGCTGGCTGAGGCGCACTCACGACTACGCCGGCACGGCGTGGCCGTGCCGGCGTAGTCGCGGCGTTGGCTTGCGGTCAGTCGAGGACTTCCTTGATCGACGTAGCGGTGAGAGCCCGGTCGATCCAGGCGTCGAGGATATCCAGGTCGGTGCACGTGCTGATCCGCTCGCGGGCCTCGTCGGGCACCTCGATGCCGCGGTTGTCGAGCACATGTAGCAGGCTTTCGCCATACCTTCGGCCCTGCCCTCTTCCTTGCCTCGGGCGAAATAGCCGCGGGCGAAGTCGCTCTGGTATTCGTAGCCCTCGATCTGCAGCATCTGATCCTCCAGGATCTGTCTGGCCTTGCCGGGGAGCAGGCTGAAGACGAAGTCAGCGTATACCTCCGCCTCGGCCTGGTTGACAGTGATATCTGTTCGTGTGCGGCGATGACCGCTCGCCGCACGTTGGCGTCGTCGGGATGGCCCGCTAGCGACATTGCCGCGAGCACCGGCGCGGCGATCGCGGCTGCGTGGTCGGTCACGATTGGAAACGCCGGCGGCCCGACCACCATGGGGGCGATGTGTGAGCTGCCTGGACCGAGCCGTATCGGTGTACCGCTCCAGGTTGCGACTTTCAGGTCGGGGCAGACGACCAAGAGAACCGTGTCGCATTCGTGCCTACCCCGCACCCCGGTGAGGTACTCGGGCCAGCGCCAGATCTTCTCCTTGTCGATGTTGAGTTGCACCTCGACCAGATGGCGAGGGCCGGCCGCGGTCGGTCCCGCGGAGGAGTCCGACTGCGATCGGCGTGACGGTCGGCGACGAGCCGGTTCGTCGCCTCGGCGTCGGCCGAGTCCATCGGCGAGCCGGAAGTCCGAGCAGCCGTACGGCATGCGCTATGCTCGCGACAGCGTGCCGGCGAGCCGGGCATCTTCTTGAACAGGTCGGTGATCCACAGATGAGGGATGGAAGACATGGCGGGCACGCTACGCAGGCCGACAGAGTCGACGCCGTCAGCGGCGTGTCGAATCTATAGTTCGAACTTCATCGGTGGAACCGATCGATGAAGCCGGCCGTAAGGGACGAATGGCCAACGTCGGCGGTGACACGCTGATTCGAATGATCGGCCGCGCCGATCTGGGCTCACTGTGCCTGCGGCCGGGCTCATAGGGGCGTGACGTAGGCGCCGGCGATTCCGCCATCGACCACGAACGTAGAGGCGGTGATGAAGGAGGCGTCATCGCTGGCGAGGAAGGCGACCGCGCCGGCGATCTCCTCCGGCTCGGCGAAGCGGCCCATCGGGATGTGCACCAGTCGCCGGGCGGCCCGCTCCGGATCCTTCGCGAACAGATCCATCAGCAGCGGGGTGGCCACCGGTCCGGGGCACAGGGCATTGACCCGGATCCCCTCCCGGGCGAACTGGACTCCGAGCTCCCGGGTCATCGCCAACACCCCGCCCTTGCTGGCGGTGTACGAGATCTGCGACGTGGCCGCGCCCAGCAACGCCACAAAGCTCGCCGTGTTGATGATCGAACCCTTGCCCTGCCGCTGCATGAACGGGATCACGTACTTGCAACAGAGGTAGACCGAGGTGAGGTTCACCCGCTGCACCCGATCCCACGCCTCCAGCCCGGTCGTGAGGATCGAGTCGTCATCGGGCGGGGAGATGCCGGCGTTGTTGAACGCGATGTCGACCCGGCCGTACAGATCCTGCACCGATTGAAAGAGGGACGAAACCTGGGCCTCATCGGCGACGTCGCAGGCGACGAAGGTCCCGCCCACCTCATCCGCCGCGGCCTGCCCGGTCGCCTGGTCCAGATCGACCGCGACCACCCGGGCCCCCTCGGAGCCGAACCGGCGCACGGTGGCGCGACCGATCCCGCTACCCGCGCCGGTGACGACCGCCACCCGCCCCGCCAGCCGACCTTCCACGAAAGCCTCCCGACCTAGCTGCTGCTGAAACTAGTCGCTACTGAAGAACACATTCTTCACGTCGGTAAACGATGAGAGCGCGTCCGGACCGAGTTCGCGCCCGAATCCGGACTGCTT
Organism: uncultured Actinomycetota bacterium; assembly: GCA_963773935.1. GTDB lineage: Bacteria > Actinomycetota > Actinomycetes > Mycobacteriales > Micromonosporaceae > DATBGZ01. The sequence goes on along the minus strand of CAVZCZ010000006.1, from coordinate 355,438 downwards.
CATCCCACCGAAGGGGGTCCAGTACCGCACGGAGGAGTGCGAGTTCACGCTCAGGTTGCCCGACTCGACTCCTCGGGCCACCCGGATCGCACGACCGAGGTCACGGGTCCAGATGGACCCGGACAGGCCGTACGGCGAGTCGTTGGCCAGCCGCAGCGCCTCGTCCTCGTCGTCGAAGGCACGCACCGACACGACGGGGCCGAAGATCTCGTCCTGCCAGTGCCGCTCGTCGCCATCGTGCGCCAGCAGTACGGTCGGCGGGTACCAGAACCCTGCCCCGGTCGGACAGGAGCCCCGGAATGCTACCTCTGCGCCATCCACATAGGACTCCACAGTGGATCGCTGGGCGGCGGAGATGAGTGGACCCATCTCGGCGTCCTCCTGAGCAGGATCAAGCACGCGTACGGCCGAGACCGCCGGCTCGAGCAAGCCGAGGAACTGGTCGTAGACGGGGCGTTGCACCAGGATCCGGGACCGGGCACAGCAGTCCTGCCCGGCGTTGTCGAAGACCGACATCGGTGCGGTTGCCGCGGCCCGCTCCAGGTCGGCGTCGGCGAAGACGATGTTCGCGCTCTTGCCACCGAGCTCCAGGGTCAGCCGTTTGACCTGATCGGCGCAGCCGCGCATGATCCGCTTGCCGACCTCGGTGGAGCCGGTGAAGCAGATCTTCCGCACGGCCGGATGGGTGACGAACCGCTCCCCCACCACCCTGCCCGGACCGGCAATGACCGTGAACACTCCGGCCGGCAGCCCGGCTTCCAGCGCTAGTTCGCCGAGGCGGATCGCGGTCAGTGGGGTGAGCTCGGCCGGCTTGAGCACCACGGTGTTGCCCGCCGCCAGCGCCGGCGCGAAGCCCCATCCCGCGATCGGCATCGGGAAGTTCCACGGAACGATGATGCCGACCACACCGAGCGGCTCGTGGAACGTCACATCCATGCCACCGGGCACCGGGATCTGGCGGCCGGTTAGGCGCTCCGGTGCGGCGGCGTAGTACTCCAGCACGTTGCGGACGTTGCCCGCCTCCCAACGGGCGTTTCCGATCGTGTGGCCGGAGTTGCGTACCTCCAGCTGGGCCAGCTCCTCGAGATGACTGTCCACAAGGGAGGCGAAAGCCCGCAACAGCCGGCCCCGGTCGGCCGGCGCGATGCGGCGCCACGACTCGAAGGCGGCGTGGGCGGCGGCGATGGCGGCATCGGTCTCCGCGAGCGAGGCTTGCGGGTACGGACGCCACGACCTCCTCGGTCGCCGGATTGACCACGTCGAACAGGCTCACAGGCGCTCGAACCCCCGGAACAACTCCCAGTCGGTGACCGCGGCGTCGTACGCCTCCAGCTCGATGCGAGCCGCATTGGCGTAGTGCTGCACGACCTCGTCGCCGAACGCCTCGCGGGCCACCGCACTGGACTGCCACAGCGCCAACGCCTCGCGTAGCGTGGTCGGTACTCGCGCGGCCTGCGCGTCGGCATAGGCGTTGCCGGCGAGCGCCGGCTCCAGCTCGAGCTGGTTATCCAGGCCATAGCGCGCGGCCGCCATCATCGCCGCTGACGCGAGGTACGGGTTGACGTCGCCACCCGGGACCCGATTCTCCACCCGGAGAGACGGTCCATGCCCAACTAAGCGAAGCGAGCAGGTCCGGTTGTCCACACCCCAGCGGACGGCCGTGGGCGCGAATGTGCCGGGCTGGTAACGCTTGTACGAGTTGATGTTCGGTGCGTAGAGCAGGGTCAGCTCGCGCATTGTGGCGAGCAGACCGGCCAGCACGTGTTCGCCGGCCCGGGACATACCGGCCCGCCCGTCGCCGGTCATCAGCGGCGTGCCCTCGGCCGTACGCAACGAGAAATGGATATGGCAGGAGTTGCCCTCCCGTTGGTTCGGCTTCGCCATGAAGGTCAGCGACATGCCCTCCTGCGCCGCTATCTCCTTCGCACCGAGCTTGTAGACGGAGTGGTTGTCGGCCGTGGTGAGTGCGTTGTCGTAGCGGAAGGCGATCTCGTGCTGGCCGAGGTTGCACTCGCCCTTGGCACTCTCGGGGGCAAGACCGGCGCCCGCCATCTCGGTGCGGATGCGACGTAACAGCGGCTCGATCCTCGACGTGCCGAGCATGGAATAGTCCACATTGTACAAATTGGCCGGAGTGAGGTCACGGTAGCCGCGGCGCCACGCATCCTCATAGGAGTCGCGGTACACACAGAACTCCAGCTCGGTGCCGGTGTACGCGGTCAGGCCCCGCTCGGCGAGGCGCTCCGCCTGCCGGCGCAGGATCTGGCGCGGTGAGGCGACCACCGGCCTGCCGTCGAGCCAGGTGAGGTCAGCGAGCAGCATCGCAGTGCCCGGCTGCCACGGCACTCGACGCAATGTGGCCAGGTCAGGCACCATCGCGAAGTCGCCGTAGCCGCTCTCCCAGCTCGACATCGCGTAGCCGCCGACCGTGTTCATGTCGACGTCCACCGCGAGCAGGTAGTTGCAGCCCTCCGTGCCGTGCCGCAGCACCTCGTCAAGGAAGTAATCGGCGTGCAACCGCTTGCCCTGCATCCGACCCTGCATGTCGACCAGAGCCAACGCGACCGTGTCGATGGCGCCCGAATCGACGCCCAGCCGCAACTCTTCCACCGTCAGCGACGGTCCTGTGCCTCTCATGAACGCCGAGACTCCTTGGGTATCAGTGGGTCATGACAGCAGACCGCGCAGGAGCTCCGCGGTGCCTTCGCAGTGTTCCTCCATCGCCGCCCGGGCCGCCTGACTGTCGCCGGCCAGGATGGACTCCACGATGCGGGTGTGTTGGGCGTCGGAGTGGTCGAGGTTGCGGCGCAACACCGGAATCGCCGCGAGCAGGCGGTCCAGCGTCAGCTGCACGTCAGCCACAGCGGTGGCCAACGACGCGCTCCCGCTCGCCGCCGCGATCGCGAGGTGCAGCCTGGAGTCAGCGACCCGCCGGGTCGCCGGGTCGCGCTCCTTGCTGGCCTGCAGGCAGCTGACCAGATGTTGGCGGTCGGCGGCGGCCAGGCTGCGGGTGGCCGCGAGTGCGGCCGAGCCGCCCTCGACCACCCGGCGGAAGTCCAACGCGTCGTGCAATGCGTCACCCATGGATCGGGCCAGCTCGATGGTCTCCGATCGGGGCGGTGGCACGAGGACCGTTCGTACGGTCAGGCCGGCGGCGCTCGCGGCTCGGGCCCGCAATGCGGTCCGGTCCGCCGTACCTTTCGACGCCATTGCCGTGGCAGCCGTACCTTTTCGCTGGCTCGGCACGGGCGCCCCCGTGGATTCGCCCTTACCCGATGCTGCTCGCCGCGACTGGTTCGACACGGCGGCGGCGGTCTCGGTGCCCGCGAGCACGAACGTGCCGCCGCTTCGCCCGCGGCGTGACTCGAGGAACCCCGCTTCGCGCAGGGCACGGATCGCCTCCCGCAGCGTCACCCGGCTCACCTGGAGCCGGTCTGCGAGCTCGCGCTCCGGCGGCAGCCGCTCGCCGACCTGGACCAGGCCGAGCTTGATCGCCTGAGCCAGCCGGGCGACGGTGATCTCGAACGCGTTGCCGCCCCGCACCGGTCGCCAGACCGGCACTGCCCGCGAGGCCGCTTTGCTCGACATCAGCCGTCCCTCCGCTCCTCGGTCACACTCACCGGTGAGATCTCCGAGTCTCCTCGGACATCTCACCGGTGAGTGCAGGCTACCCGTCCACGCTGGCGCGATCTGCGGGCATCGGCTCGTCCACGGTCCGGACCGGACCGGTGAACCACTTGTGAGCCGAGAGCACCCACCAGAGCCCGACCAGCAGTAGCACGCCACCGATGGCTAGCGGCGCGTAGTTGACCGAGAGCCAGGTGAAGTCCTCGTTCCACGGCACGCCGGTCGGGGTGATCGGCATGATGAAGTAGATGCTGATCACGATGATCTCGATGACCGCGATCCAGCCCATCACCTTGTACCTGGGTCCGAGCGTCCACGGCCCCGGCACGAACCGGTTACCCATCCGCAGCCGGAGGTAGATCGGGATCATGAACGAGAGGTAGAGACCGATGACTGCCGACCGAGACGACCGCGTAGAACGCGATCGGCACACCCGGCAGGTTCGGGTTGGTGTAGAGCGCGGGCAGGGTCAGCAGCGCGCCGGCGACGCAGCCGCCGATGATCGCGTTAACCGGAGTGCGGTTGGCGTTCACCTTCGCCCACAGCCGGTGCCCGGGGACGGCCCGGTCGCGGCTGAACGCGTACGTCATCCGGGACATGCTCGTCACGCAGCTCATGCCGCAGAAGAACTGCCCGATGGTGGAGATGATGATGACGGCCTTGAAGAAGAACGGCGTCAGCGCGGAGGCAAAAATAGCGCCAGAGAAGCCTCCGGCCGCGTTGATCGCCTCCACATCGGTGGCCGCGAACAGGAACGCGAGCAGGAGGATCCAGCCGCCGATCGCGGAGTAGAAGATAGACCGCCACAGGCCCTTGGCCGCCGCGGTCGAGGCGCCCCTGGTCTCCTCTGACACGTGCGCGCACGCGTCGAACCCGGTGATCGTGTACTGGGTCAGCAGGAAGCCCAATGGTAGGACATAGAACCAGAACGGAATGCCGCCGGTGCTCCCGTCGGCGAACCCGGACCGGTTGAAGTGCTCGGTAAACACGAACTGCATCGACTGGTGCCGCTCCGGCACCACCACAAGGATGATGACGATCGCGGCCGCGCCGAAGACGTGCCACCACACCGAGACATTCTGCAGCAGGTCGATGATGCGGTACCCGAAGATGTTGATGATCGCATGTGCGGCGAGGATCGCGAGGAACAGCCAGAACGCGTGCGTCAGCGTGCCGGCCCAGACCTCACTGCCGAGCAACGCGTTCAAAGACAGGTTCATGAACGTGGCACAGCCGTAGTCGACCGAGGCGGTGACGGCGATGAGGCCGACCAGGTTGAGCCACCCGGTGAACCAACCGTGCACCGGCTTGCCCATTGTCGCGGCCCACCAGTAGATGCCACCCGCGGTCGGGTAGGCGGAGACCAGCTCCGACATCGACAAGCCGATGATCAGGATGAACAGCGAGATGATCGGCCAGCCCCAGCTGATCGCGATCGGGCCGCCGTTGTTCCACGCCTGGCCGAAGGTAGTGAAGCAGCCGGCCAGGATCGAGATGATCGAGAACGAGATGGCGAAGTTCGAGAAGCCGCTCCACTTGCGGCGCAGCTCCTGCCGGTAGCCGAGCTCGGCAAGACGCTGTTCGTCGGCGTCCCGGGGTCGAGGTGGTGATGCCGTGGTCACTGCGCTCCTCCTTGTGGTTGCCTGAGCCGGCCGGCAACGGCGTCGAGCAGGCGGGGGAGCTCCGGGGAGTCCAGATCCCGCACTGCCCGATTCCATTTGTCGGCCGCTTCACTCCAGTAGTCGAACGTGACGGTGTGGTGGTGGAGCAACCCGTGGTGCACCGAGAACCAGAGCGTCCAGGCCACATTGGACAGCAAAAGGTTCAGGCGGACCCGGGCGGTCAGCTCCGGCGTGCACTCGTCGCCGAAATAGGCTGCCGTGAGCGCGTCGGTCTGGTCGTGGTCGAGGTCGACCTCGGCCGCGATGTCGCCCAGCTCGAAGGTCGGATCGTTGTTACCCGCGAGCTGGTAGTCGATGATGCGGATGACACCGCCGGAGTCGATGAAGTTCTCCGGCAACAGGTCGTTGTGGCATGGCACGCGCGGTAGCGGCCGCGCGTCCAGTGCGCGATCCACCTCCTCCACTGAGGACAGACGGTCCAGGTAACCCTCGGGAATGCGCAGGTCGTGGCTCCGGCAGATGTCCAGCAGCTCGCGCAGCTTCGCGAGGATGCTGAAATCGTTGGCGAACCGTGGTCCGGCGTGCAGCCGCCGGCAGGCCTGCGCGATGCGATAGGCGGTGGCCGGCCGACGAACGTCGGCGGCGGACAGTGTGCGCCCGGGAAGAAACTCGAGCACCAGCGCGGGTACATCCGCCAGCACCTCGAACACCCTTGCTCCCACTCCGCTGTCGGCCGCGCGCAGAGTGTTGGCTATTTCCGTTGCCGGCGGCAGACCGAGGCCCGCCGCGGACACCGCGGGATCGAGCACCCGTAACACGTAGGAGTGCTCATCAGCCGTGACGAGCCAGATTTGGTGGCTGAGCCCGCCTGGCATTCGACGGTGCTCCACGGAGCGGCCGGAGAACATCGCGACGCGCCCCAGCACGTCCTCGACAGATCCGGCCCAGTTCATCAGTGAACCCGCCTTCATACCTTTAACCCGGCGTGATCGCAGTGTGGACCTGCAGTTCAGGCCGGTCAATACTCCACGCGGGCACGATCGTGGGTGACCGGATGGAGACTTTTGGTCATACCAATTCGGTGATAAGACTTCATCGTGCGGGCACAGGCACGGGCAGTCGTCATCGGCGGTGGGGTCGCTGGGTGCAGCATCGCCTACCACCTGGCCCGGCTCGGCTGGACCGAGGTAGTCGTCGTGGAGCAGCACGATCTGGCGGAGGGAACCACCTGGCACTCAGCCGGTTTCGTGGGCCAACTCCGTTCCACCATCAGCCAAACCCGCATGATCATGTATTCGTCCGGGCTCTACGCCGAACTGCGCGAACAGACCGGCCTCGACCCGGGCTGGCATCCAGTCGGGGGGCTCCGCCTAGCGACCACTGCCGAGCGGGTCGAGGAACTGAACCGCCAGGTCAGCTCGGCCACCACCTACGGTCTCGCGATGTCGATGCTGTCACCGGCAGAGACGTCGGACATGATGCCGATGCTCGACGTCGGCGATGTTCGCGCCGCGGGATGGTTGCCCGGCGACGGGTTCCTGCGACCAGAGGCGCTCACCCAAGCGCTGGCTGAGGGTGCCCGTGCACGAGGCGTCGAGTTCGTGACCGGCGTGCGAGTCACCGGAATCAATGTGCTTGCCGGCTCGGTCACCGGCGTCGAGACGAGCCAGGGCCCGATCCGCACCGACGTCGTAGTAAACGCGGCGGGCGCCGCGGCGGGCTTCGTCGGGCGCCTCGCGGGGGTGGCTATCCCGATCGTGCCAATCAAGCACCAGTACGTCGTCAGCAGCCCGCCCGTTGGCGTCGGCACCGCTCTCGAAGCACGGGACCTCGACAACATCCCAACGGTCCGCGACCCGGACCACATTGTCTACTTCCGCGGAGAAGGCGACGCGATCCTTGTCGGCGGCTACATCCGCACCCCGCAGGTGTGCTGGCCCGAAGACGGCGAGGCGCCGCTGCGCGAGCGACGCTCGCTCTTCGAGCCCGACCTAGCGAATTTCGACGAATCGTGGGCGAACGTGCGCCGGCGGGTGCCGGCGTTGGGCCAGGCCGAGATCGCGCGGGTGGTGCACGGCGCGGAGGCGTTCACCCCCGACGGTGAGTTCCTGCTGGGCGAGACCGCGGTAAGCGGATTCTGGGTGGCGGCGGGCTTCTGCGTCCATGGCCTCGCCGCCGCCGGTGGCGTAGGCAAGGTGATCTCCGAGTGGATCGTCGACGGCACGCCGGAGTTCGACGTGGCCCACATGGACATCCGACGGTTCGGGGCGCACGCGGCGAGCCGCTCCTGGGCGACAACCAAGGCGCTCGACGCGTACTCCCGGTACTACGACATCGTGTACCCGGGCCAGGAATGGCAGGCGGCCCGTCCCTTGCGCCGCTCCGCCACGTGGCCTCGTCTGTCCACACTGGATGCATCACTCGGGGAGAAGGCCGGATGGGAGCGGGTCAACTGGTTCGGCAGCAACGCCACCGACGGGCACGAGGCGCTACGGCCGGCCGGCTGGTCGGGTCAGATCTGGTCACCCGCGATCGAGGCGGAGGTGCGGGCAACAACCGATACCGCCGGGCTGTTCGACCAGTCTTCGTTCGCCAAGTTCGACGTCCGCGGCAGCGGCGCAACCGCGTTCCTCCAATGGGTCTGCGCCAACGACGTGGACAAGCCGCCGGGATCGGTCATCTACACCCAGCTGCTCAACAAGCGCGCCGGCATCGAGGCCGACCTCACCGTCACCCGGCTCGATGAGCACCACTACCGGGTGGTGACGAGCACGGCTTCGGGCGTACGCGACCTGGACTGGCTGCGCCGGCATGCGGCCGACGCGGTGAGCTTGGACGACGTCACCGGCGGCTACGGCTGCCTGTGCCTGTGGGGGCCCGCGGCGCGAGAAATCCTGCAGCCACTCACCGATCAGTCATTGTCCAACGTGGACTTTCCGTTCTTGCGGGCGCGTCGGTTGACCGTCGGATTCGTGCCAGTGCTCGCGCAGCGGGTCACCTTCGTCGGCGAGCTGGGCTGGGAGCTCTACGCCCCCACGGATTACGTGCTGACGTTGTGGGACACGTTGGTCGAGGCTGGGTCGCCGCTGGACCTGCGACCAGCGGGCTATCGCGCGATCGACGCCATGCGGACAGAGAAGAGCTACCGGGTGTGGGGGTCGGACATCACGCCGGAAACCACCCCCGACGAGGCTGGGCTCGGTTTCGCAGTGCGCACCGGCAAGGACTTTCTCGGCCGTGACGCGCTGCTCACCGGCCGTGCCGCGGCGGCGTCAGGCGCAGTCTCCCGGAGGCTGCGCTGCCTGATCATGGACGATCCACGGGTCGTCTGCCTCGGCACGGAACCGGTGCGCGTCGACGGGATCGCGTGCGGCCGGGTCACCTCCGGCGGATACGGCTACCGGGTGAATGAGTCGATCGCATTCGCCTACCTTCCGTCCACAGTGGCCTCCGGGACCCGGGTGCAGGTCGGCATCTTCGGCGCCTGGCAGAACGCGACAGTTCAGGACGAACCATTATTCGACCCCACTAACGCACGGGTCAAGGCATAGTCACCCGATCCGGGGAGCGGGCCACCAACGCCGCCGCGCGTCCGCTACCGGCGGGCTATGGTCTGGCTGGAGAAAGCCAGGTGAGCGCAGATGTTGGTGGTCACGACGGATAGCATCCCCGGATACGAGGTGCGCGCCGTGATCGGCGAAGTGGTCGGTGTCACCGCGCGCACATTCAACCCCTACATCGAGGGCGTGAAGTCACTCAACGGGCGCCTCAACCCGCAACTGGTACTGCTGCTGACCCAGATCCGCCAGGAGGCCGTCGCCCACATGGCGGACGCGGCCAACCGCCGCGGTGCCAACGCCGTGGTCGGGATGCGGTTTGACAACCGCGACGTCACCCCGCCTTGGCGCGAGATCTGCGCGTACGGCACGGCCGTGTTTGTCGTCTCGACCACCCAGGGCCAGATCGCCGCCTGATCCTTTGCGGACGTCTCAGGCGACCCGTACGCCCTTCGGCAGCCGACGGGTCGGGGTGCGCAGCCGCAGGATGGTTATTGCGATCGAACCGACGCCCAGCAGTGCCGAGAAGGCCACGCCGTACGGCCAGACCGGCCGGTCAGGCGGCGGCGTCGGCTCCTCACACCGGCTGATGCCGTCTGGGATTCCCCGGTGTTACGTCGATGACGTCGCAGGCCAGGCTTCCGTAGAAGTAGTAGTCGTAACTCAGGGCCGAGGCGCAGCGCGACGCACCTGCCGGCTGATCTGGCTCAACGGGTCGTAGTCGTCGATCCGGATTACGTCGCCGTCGCGGCTGATCCTTGGCGGCACCCGGGGCGCGGAGTCGGCGAGAATGACGAACGGGTTCGGCGCGAGCAGCCACCACACCCGTTCTTCGTGGGTCCGGTAGTTGAGTATCCGCCACCGCCGCCGGCGTCGATCGGGACGTACTTCCGGTCCTCGGTCAGCGGAACCGCGATCGCGAATGCGATGAGTGTTCCGACCGCGAGCGCCGCGGCAGTCACGTACGAGAGCAGGGCCGAGGTGATGCTGCGCGCCAGCAGCGCCGACAACGCCTGCGAAAACGCGCACACGACACCGATCAGCAGTGCCACCACACCGTAGACGGCGAGCATCCGGACGATGGTGATGCCGCCCTGCGCCATGGCGTATCCCGCGAACGGGATCGACAGCGCGAGCGCCACCAGGCCAACTCCCCAGCCCGCCAGCAGCTTGCCCACCGCGATCTCAGCCGGGCGTAGCCGGGTGACCTGCAGCGTGGCCAGCGTGCCGCGTTCTCGGTCGCCATTGACAGTCTGGGAGGTCAGCGCCGGGCTGATCACGAGCATCGCGCCGAGGATGAAGAACATGAGGAAGCCGAACAGCGGCACGCCCCGCAGGCTGTCATCGGTCGCGTAGCCGTACCCGGTGTGCAGACCGATGTCGAGCAGGAACGTGAAGGCGGCGAGCAGAACCACCCAGCCGCCGATTAACCAACGCCAGCGACCGGTCCGCAACCGGATCCGGAACTCCTGGGCAATGACCAGCCACACCGCCGAGGGACTCATCGTCTCTCCTCCGTCATGGCCAGGTACATCGACTCCAGGTTGCTGCCGAGCGGCTCAAAGGCCACCACCCGTACGCCCGCACCGACCAACGCGGCGAGCAGATCCGCCGCTTCGGTCTCCGACAGCCCGGGAACCTCGACCGAACCATTCACTGTGGACGGTTGTATGCCGTGCGCCACGACTGCCGTCGCCAAAGCATCCCGGTCCGTGGCCCGGATCCGGTACGACGTGCGGGCTTGCGCGGCGAGGTCCGTCATCGTGTGCTCGCCGAGGGTCCGTCCACCGGCGACAAGCACGACCCGGTCGGCGATCTCCTCGAGCTCGGTCAGGATGTGGCTCGAGACCAGCACCGCGACGCCCTGGGCGGCCAGGCCACGCAGGATGTCGCGCAGTTCCACTCGCGACCGGGGATCCAGTCCCGAGGCCGGCTCGTCGAGCAGCAGCACGCGCGGCCGATGGATGAGCGCCCGGGTCAGCGCGAGGCGCTGCTTCTGTCCCCGAGACAGTACGTGCACGGGACGGTCGGCGTACTCGGTGAGGTGTACGAGTCGCAGCAGGTCGGCTGTCCGGGACTCGACGGCGACGCGGTCCATCCGGTAGGCGGCGCCGAAGAATGACAGGTACTCCCGAACGGTGAGCTGGTCGTAGACCCCGAACGCGTCCGGCATCCACCCCATCTGCGCCCGTACGCCGGCCGCGTCCTTGGTCGGGTCCGACCCGGCGACCCAGGCCTGGCCACGGTCCGGCTTCAGCAGCGAGGCCAGTACCAACAACAGTGTCGTCTTGCCGGCGCCATTCGGTCCGACCAGTGCCGTCACCTGACCGTACGGCGCGGTGAGCGACATGCCGGCCAGCGCGGGAACGGCGCCGAAGGATCGCCATACATCGCGCACCACAACGCCGTGCTGTTGCACGGCGTGTTGGGAGACATCTGACTCCGGCCGGGGCGCGGGTATGCCTGGCTCCATGTAGGACCTCCGGCGGGTGGGGAACGCCAGCCTATCCGCTGGCCCTGCCGACGTGTGTCCCTCCGGAAACCACCCGGACGCGATGCGATTGAACTCTGTCGCTACAGCAGTACGGTCGCGAACGTGCCGAATTGGCGGAACCCGCATCGGGCGTAAACCGTCCGCGCGGCCTGGTTGTAGTCGTTGACATACAGGCTGACGCTCGGCGCCACCCGTCGAAGCGTGTCCCGCACGACCGCGGCCATCGCAGTCGTGCCCAGGCCACGGTTGCGCCACTCGGGGGCGACCCAGACCCCCTGAACCTGGGCGGTGTGCCGGGTCACGACCGCGAGCTCGGCCTTGAACACGACCCGGCCGCCGACGAACTTGGCGTACGCGCGCCGTGATCGGACCAGGTCGGCGACCCGGTCGCGGTAGTCCCGGCCACCGTCCGCGACCAGGGGTGAGAGGCCGACCTCTTCGGTGTACATGGCCACCGAGGCGGGAAACAGGGTGTCCACCTCGTGCGGGCGGACCAGCCGTACGGTCGGGTCGGCCGGTATCGCCGGAGCGTCCCAAGTCGCCAGCAGCGGCTGGTTGGGTCGGACATCGCGGGCGGGGCCCCACCCGGGGGCGAGCCGTTCCCACAGCGCGAGTACCGCGTCCGCCTCGCCCACGAGCGATGAGCACAGTCGGGGGTGGGTGGCGGCGACGTCCGCGAAGGCCTCGGCCGCGGCGGGGGTCGCGTGCACGGGAATGAGGTTGGCTCCATGCCAGCAGACCGACTCCAGCCGGCGGCGACTGCCGTACCCGAACACCTTCGTGTCCACCCGCCACGACAGCCCGGCACTCTGGACCCGTTCCGCCACCTGTGCGGCCGCGATCGGCTCGGAGTCGAGCACCTGCTCGACCGCCACGCGCTCCGTGTCGTCGAGCAGCCGCGCGGACGCCGTCAACATCCCCCTAGCGTGCCAGAAGCCGCCCCGCTGCAAATACCGATCCGTCCCGTCCTTGCTCTGCTCCTCGGCCACGGACCGCCACACAAGATCACCCGCCTGAACGTCCGGCTTGCGGGCCCAATTGGTCACCAACTGGGCCCGCTTCAGCGTGAAGCTCCCCCAAATGGCGACCAATTGCAGGCGGCCCCCGGGAAAGATCTTGATCTGAGACTGGTCGCCGACCTGTTGCCGATATATCGTCAACGCATCGGCGATACTGCCGACGATGATCCGAGGAGGACTCATGCACGACCACAAGACACGCGGGCACCACTTCGAGGGGGGCCCACACTTCGAGGGCCGGATGCGCGGATTCGCTTGGCGGATGCCATTCCCGCCGCCGTGGGGCGGGCCGGGACCGGGTGGCCACGGCGGACCGTTCGGGGGGCGGGGGCGTGGCGGCCGGGGGCAGCGGCCAAACGTCCGGGCCGCCGTACTCGCGCTGCTCCTGGAGCGACCGATGCACGGGTACGAAATGATCACCGAGCTGGAGACCCGTACCGGCGGGGTATGGCGCCCGAGCCCCGGGTCGGTTTATCCGACCCTGCAGCTGCTCGAGGACGAGGGCCTCATTGTCAGTGAGGAGACCGGCGGTCGGAGGCGATTTACGCTCACCGATGCCGGGCGGGCCGAGGCCGAACAGGCCGGCGCCGCTCCGTGGGAGCACATCGGCGACGAGACCGTCGAGAACTGGCACGACATCAAGGACGCCGCGTTCGGCGCGATGAACGCCCTGCGCCAGGTCATGATGAGCGGCACCGACGAGCAACGACGCCGGGCGGTCGAGGTGATCGCGGAGGCGAAGAAGAAGCTCTACGCGATCCTTGCCGAGTAAGGCAGGGCAAACGGCCGAATAGATACACATTCGCAGCCGCGCCTCGCGGGTATTGGTCGCAGTGGTGAATTCGACATCGATGCGTCCGGAACATCGACGGCTGCGAACACCTCACTGAGCCCGGCGCGCGGGACAGTCCCGACCACCGCGCCGGAGACGAACCCAGTGGGGTGGAGGGAAACACCATGCGCACAACCACGAGTCGGCGACGCCGGGCGGCCTGGGGGCTGGCCGCCGTAGGCGTCGTCGCGGGCAGCCTGTACGCGCTCGGCCCAGCGGGGGCGACCGCGTCGAGCCACCGCGAGGCACCGCTGATCGCGGCCGACCCGGCCGCCGACAACACGGACGTCTACGCGTTCGTCAGCCCGGACAAGCCCGACACGGTCACGTTCGTGGCGAACTGGATCCCGTTCGAGGAGCCCAACGGCGGCCCGAACTTCTACCCGTTCGCCAGCGATGCCCGGTACAACATCTACATCGATAACGATGGCGACGCCCGGTCGGACGTCACCATGAGGTTCACGTTCAAGAACATCGACAAGCGTGGCCGCAACACCTTCCTCTACAACAACGGGCCGGTCACGTCGATCAATGACGAGAACCTGTTGTTCCGTCAGACCGTGACGATGGAGACCTCGGTCGACGGCGAGCGGTGGACGCCGCGGATCAAGGACGCGCCGGTGGCGCCGTCCCGGGTCGGCCCCGCCTCGATGCCGAACTACCAGACACTGCGCGACCAGGCGGTCACCAGCGCCAACGGGTGGAAGCTGTTCGCCGGCCAGGCCGACGACCCGTTCTTCCTCGACCTTCGGGTCTTCGACCTGTTGTACGGCGGCAACCTCAGTGAGGTCGGCCAGGACACCGTCAAGGGGTACAACGTCAACACCATCGCGGTGCAGGTGCCGATGAAGGAGATCGCGCTCAAGGGTGACCCGGTCCGCAACCCGGTGATCGGTACCTGGAGCACGACGGAGCGGCAGCGCTTCCGCGCACTGGCCCTGGGCTCGTCGGTGCAGACCGGCGACTGGGTTCAGGTATCCCGGCTCGGCAACCCGCTTGTCAACGAAGTGGTCGTGCCCGCCGGTCTCAAGGACACGTTCAACGCGATCCCGCCGGCCCGTGACGCGGACATCCAGGCCATCGTCGACCGCGTGACCAATCCGGAGGTGCCACAACTGATCCAGGCCATCTACGGCATTCCGGCTCCGGCCACGCCACGCAACGACCTGGTCGAGATCTTCCTGACCGGCATTACCACCAAGGCCGGCGGCCCGATCAAGGCCGACCTCAACTCGCAGCTCAACAACGCCGACGTCAAGGCGGACAAGTTCCGCCCGTCGGAGATGCTGCGGCTGAACATGAGCGTGCCGGTGACGGCTCAACCGAACCGGCTCGGCGTGCTCGCTGGCGACCTGCAGGGCTTCCCGAACGGCCGTCGTCTCACCGACGACGTGCTCGACATCGAGCTGCAGGCGCTCGAGGGCGCGGCGCAGACCGGCAAGCTCGTGGCCGCGCTTGCCGCGGGCGACAAGGTCGACCGCAACGACAACGCGTTCGGTGCCACGTTCCCGTACGTCGCCCTGCCCAATGGCATCGCGGTGAACCAGCAGAGCTCGGTCTCGGGTGGCGGCGGCTACGCCATGAACACGGCGATGCTGATCTCAGCCGGCGGCGCGGCGCTGATCGGTGGCGGTGCCTGGTTCGCGATGTGGTGGCGGCGCAGCCGGCGCCGGGCGGCCCTGGCGCACAGCCACGGCACAGCCGGCTTCCCAGCACGTCCACAGTGGAGACGGTCACGATGGACACGGCCACAGCCACGATGAGTAGCCAGTAGAGCGTTACTGGATGGGGTGGGAGTCGCCGGTCGGCATTCGTGCCGGCCGGCGACGCCACCGTGCGGCCAGGCCGAACCGCCGGGCCCGCACGAGGTCGACGCGCCCACCGGCCACCGTCGACGCGGCCCACGCGGCCCACGCGGCCGACCGGGTCAAGATCACCGTGAACCGACTCGCGGCGCCGAAGCGGCGCCGCGCACAAGAAGCGTTCCCGGTGACCAACGCTGAAGATCACCGGGTACGCCTCGCGGCTCCGACCACGCTCCCCCTCTCACACAGCGGGGCACGGCGATCAATCGGCACGGGCGATCGGGCAGACTCGTGGCATGACGCTGGAGAGCTACGAACTGGTGATGCTGCGGCGACCCGCTGATGCGACCGCGTACGACGACGAAACGCTCGAACGCATCCAGGCCGAGCACCTGGCCTTCCATGCCGACCTACGCGCCAACGGAAGCGTGGTCACCAACGGCCCATTGGTAGGCCAACCGGATCCGTCGCTTCGGGGACTCACGTTCTACCGCGTCGGTTCAGTTGAGCGGGCGCGGGAGATCGCGGAGCAGGATCCGTCGGTACGCGCGGGGCGGCTGGTCGTCGACGTCATGGAGTGGCTCTGCCCTGCCGGAACGATGATCACTGCCGGGCAGACCAATCGAGCACTCGTGACGCGTCGGGCTCAGGTGACCGCGCAACGGGCACCGCTGAGCGTGAAGTTCGGGGGTTTCGAATTGGCGACCCGGTCCCACGATGCCGTGAACCCGACGTCGATCGAATGGCCCGGCGCTATCGTGCCGTTGCGGCTGTCCGGCCAGCGCGATCACGTCCCGACCGTAAGCTCCACTTTGGAGAACGTGGAAACCGGTGTCCGAACGCATGCGCTGCCCATTCGCGAACTGCCAGCGCAGGAACCACCGGGTAACCGGGGTCGCACCCGTATTCGTGACCCGCATGGTGCCACGGAACGTGCCGGCGCATGCGGGCGTCACCCGGTAGTCCACTGTGCAGGTTGTGGCCGGCAGGTCGTCATCATGCGTCAGGAACACGTTCCGGTTGAGGTCTTCCAGCGCGATCT
This sequence comes from uncultured Actinomycetota bacterium, assembly GCA_963773935.1. GTDB lineage: Bacteria > Actinomycetota > Actinomycetes > Mycobacteriales > Micromonosporaceae > DATBGZ01. The sequence continues at coordinate 339,440 of CAVZCZ010000006.1, read as the reverse complement.
CGGTGTTAGATGCGATGACCTGCGCGAGCGTCCTGCGGTAGTCGATGCCGAACGCGGCGCGGATGTAGGACAAGACCTTGTCATTGCCGTAGAAGAACCGGTCGCCGTCGCGCAGCCGCTGGAACTCGCGGGTCCAGATCGCAAGTTGCGTCTCGCCGAACTCGGTGCCCGGCACGTGCGGCTCGGCGATCATGCCGACGAATGCGTCCACTGCGTTCACGTTCCGGTAGATCGCCTTGAGCCGCGCGGCCACCGTGGTGCGCCGGACGTCGCTGGTCGGGGTGCCCTCGACCGCGTCGGGGTCGTCGAGGTCAATCTGGCGGCCGTCGATATCGGTCAGGCCCAGCACGTCGAGCAGATCCGGATCGTTGATCTCGTCACCCCGGGTGAGCATCGGGTCGGCCGGGAACGCATCCGTCGCCTCGCCGGTGATGGCGGTGAAGGATGCCTTTGGCGGCAAACCGTACGCCTGGCGGAGCTGGTTGTAGCTGCCGATTCCATGATCGCGCGCCCGCTGGATGTCGATGGCGCCAAGGTCCGTCACCCCGCGGAAGCACTGCGGCATGGTCGGCCCGTCCAGGCACGCCGGGTTGCCCGGCACGGGTATCTGGAACAGTGTGCTGCGCAACTGGTTGTCGATGTTCTCGTCGTTGTTGTACTGCGACTCGGCGCCGATCGACGCCAGCATCTGGCCCAAGCCAACGGCTGGCAACAAGCCAGGATTGAAGAACGCCACGCCCAGCGGGATCGCGATCTCGACGTCATCGCCCTCGACCGCGACCTCCAGACCCTGCGACTCAAACGCGTCCAGCTGCGCCTGGGTGTAATGCTCGGCCGAGACCTCGAGCTCGAATTCGCCGTGGATCTGGCTGTGCGCCCGGTATCCCACGGCCGCGAACTCATTGCTCAGAGCTGTGTCCACATTCGACTTGTAGCCGCGTGTACTGCCGCAACGCGACACCCATCGCCGGAAGGAACTCCTGGTAGGTGATGTACTGCTCCTCCGCAATCACGATGCGGCGGGCGATCTGGAACTTCTCCTCCTGCGACAACCAGTTCGGCAGCAGGCCGACGATCCGGTTGTGCTCGCGCGCGAAGAGGGTGTGCGTCGCGGTTAGTCCGATGTTCTCGTTCGCCCGTGCGTCGCCGGCCACGACTGCGCTGCTCGGGTTGGCTCGCAACCGACCGTCGATGTCCATGGCGGGCGCGGCGGCTGGATTGCCGCGGGCGGTTGCCTGCGGTAGGTATCCGCCGGGCAACATCAGGGTGGCCCGGTTGTTGGCCGGGTTCCCGTCGAGGGAGCCGGTCCGCAACCAGTCCAGGCGCGCGTTCGTCGCGCCGTACACCGGATTGGCCGAGATGTAGGACGGAAGCGTGTTCGTCTGCTGTCGCGGATTCGAGGTGCTCGTCCCGGTGCCGGCGCTCGCAGCCGATCGGGTGAACCCGATCGCACCCAGATCGTTGAGGAACTGCTCGAGCGGATCATTGGCCGGGAACGAAATGTTGGCGGCGGTGGCGCTCGGGCCAGTCGACAGCGCGTAGGCCGAAAGAGTGGTCGAGGAACTGGCCCCAGGTCCAGCCCCACTGGGTCACTCGTCGCTCCGAGAACACGTTCTGATTGGCGTCATTGATGATCCGGTTCGACACCGCCCGGGGGTTCGGACCGTCCATCGGCGCGCCGACGCCGTCCGCGTAGTGCGCAGTCCCGACGCGCGAGTACGGCTGGTTCGCCTGGCCCCACGAGGAATGACTGACGTTGTTGCCCCGACCGTCGAGACTCTCCACATCGAACCGCGAGAGTAGGCTGTCCCGATCCCCGTGACGAGCGTCGGCGAGTAGCCCGCCCGCACTGACGACATTCGCGATGAGCAGACCGGAAACAAGCAGGAGCACCACACCGCTGGCTATCAAGCCACGTCGGCGCCGCCGTCGATGCGCGCTGTGCATGGGTGCCACGTCGCCTCCCCAGGTGGTAGCGGCACTTGCGAATACGAACCACACTGGTCGCGATTGATCCCGACCCGAAGGGCCGGTATGAGTGACTCGCGCACTGGGTAGCCGACACGGTCGATTCCGCCGGTGAACTCGGCCGAGCCCTGTCTGTGGTGGTGCTAGCTGGCGAACTCTCGTCGTGCGCCGCGGATCTCTATAGGCGCAGGCTTTCGTGTGCATATTTCTACTGCGCCCGAGTGAAGTCAATGTATGCGCCGTGTGTCGGATTGCGCCATCTGAACAAGAATCATGCGACAGTGACGGTGGTGCCCCGAGAGAACGCGGAGTCATGCAGCTCGAGCTTCGTGATCTCGGTTCCGTTCGGCACATCGAACACGATCGTCCCGGTCACCGTGTTGCCCGGTTCAATCGTGCTAATCAATATCGATAGTCCTGAGTTGGCGATCACCCCGGCACCGGAGTCCGGCGTGTACGACGTCCCGTCGACGTCGTAGCCTCGTTGCACCGAGTCGAGCAGCAGCTGACCTGTGTCGGCGACGTTCTCGACGCTCAGGTCGACGAGGCAGTACCGCCCCTTCGCCTTGGCGCTGATCGGACCAACGCCAACTGACTTGTGCCCGCAGCTGACCGAGGTCACCACGAACTCGAACTTGCCGTCCCGTACCGGTGTGTTCAGACCCGGCTCGGGTGGCTGCGTGGGCGTGGTGGGGGCCGGCGAGGTCGGCGCGACGTGGTCGCCCGGCGAGATGCCAACCGCGTTGCGGATGGCCGCGCTCGAGATCAGGGCGATCGTGGCACCGCCGCCGCAGCAGGCGGCGACGATACCGGCAAGGACCAGGAACGTGGTGAGACCACGTCGCCGTCGGGGCGGCTGGGCGAAAACATAGATCGGCTGACCGGGGAGGGGCTGCGGCACGACTTCGTAGATCGGCTGCTCGGTCGTCGGCCACGGATCCGCGGAAGGGCGCGCGTTAGCCCGGCCGACCCAGGTCAACGGCTCCGTGGCACCTTCGCTCACGCGTGAATGTGGGCCTCGTTCTCCGTCGCGTGCTGGCCGCGTGGTTTGCTGATCGTCCCCCGCGTCGGTCACCTATCGCTCCTCAGTGGACGGTGAGCATCCTCAGTGGACAGTCACAACCGGACCAGAGCCAGGAACGTCGACGCCCATCTCATCCGCGATCCGCAGCGCCTCTTCGACCAGAGTCTCCACGATCTGGGACTCCGGTACGGTCTTGATGACCTCGCCGCGGACGAAGATCTGGCCCTTGCCATTGCCGGAGGCGACGCCGAGGTCGGCCTCGCGCGCCTCGCCGGGACCGTTCACAACGCAGCCCATCACGGCCACCCGAAGCGGGGCCGGGAAGCCTTCGAGCGCGGCGGTCACCTGGTCGGCCAGCGTGTAGACGTCAACCTGGGCACGGCCGCAGGACGGACAGGAGACGATCTCCAGGCCGCGCTCCTTGAGCCCGAGCGACTCGAGGATGGCGTTGCCGACCTTGACCTCCTCGACCGGCGGGGCAGAGAGCGACACCCGGATCGTGTCACCGATGCCCTCGGCGAGCAGAGCACCGAAGGCGACGGCGGACTTGACCGTACCCTGGAACGCCGGTCCGGCCTCGGTCACGCCAAGGTGCAACGGGTAGTCGCATTGTTCGGCGAGCTGGCGGTACGCGCGGATCATCACGACCGGGTCGTTGTGCTTCACCGAGATCTTGATGTCGCGGAATCCGTGCTCCTCAAACAGCGAACACTCCCATAGGGCCGACTCGACCAGCGCCTCGGCCGTAGCCTTGCCGTACTTCTGCAGCAGACGCGGGTCGAGTGACCCGGCGTTAACGCCGATCCGGATCGGGACCTTGGCGTCCATCGCCGCCCGGGCGATCTCGCCCACCTTGTCGTCGAACTTCTTGATGTTGCCCGGGTTCACCCGGACGGCAGCGCAGCCAGCATCGATCGCGGCGAATACGTACCTCGGCTGAAAGTGGATGTCGGCGATCACCGGGATCTGCGACTTCTTGGCGATCAGCGGCAGCGCCTCGACGTCGTCCTGCGACGGCACCGCGACCCGGACGATCTGACACCCGGAGGCGGTCAGCTCCGCGATCTGCTGCAGGGTGGAGTTCACATCCGCGGTCACCGTGGTGGTCATCGACTGCACCGAGATCGGCGCTCCGCCACCCACGGGAATTGAACCGACCATGATCTGGCGACTGGTACGGCGGGGAGCCAGCGGTTGTGCGGGGGCGGCGGGCATACCGAGGGAGATGGCGGTCACAGGGGTCCCTACTTGAGCAGCGAGATCGGATTCACGATGTCCGCGGCGATGGTGAGCAACGTGAACCCACCGAAAATCAGGATCACCGCGTAGGTGACGGGCATCAACTTCATGTAGTCGACCCGCCCCGGGTCCGGCTTATGCAGTCGCGCGTAGATCCACGACCGCACCTTCTCGTACCAGGCGATCGCGATGTGACCGCCGTCGAGAGGCAACAGCGGAAGCAGGTTGAAGATTCCGACGAAGAAGTTCAGGCCGGCAAGGATCAGCAGGAAGGTCGGGATCTCGCCCTGCTCGAACAGCTCCCCACCGATGCGGCTGGCGCCGACCACGCTGATCGGGGTCTCCGGGTCGCGCTCGGCACCGGTGAGCGCCTCCCACAGCTTCGGCACCTTCTCCGGGAACTTCTGCAGGGCGGTGAAGGTGCCCTCGAACATGAGCCCGGTCTGGTCCACGGTGAGGCCGAAGGCCGCCACGGGACCGCGTACGTCTTCGGGCACCCGCGGGGTGATGCCGAGCACGCCAACGCTCTCGAGGTCGGCCGGCGTGATGCTCTCCACGGTCCGGTCGCTGTTAACCACGTCCTGCTTGACCCGCTGGACGCTAGGCAGCATCCCGGAGCGGGTGATGGTCTGCTCGCCACGGCGGACGGTGACCGAGATCTCCTGGCCCCCGGAACCGCGAACCTTCTCGGTCAGCGCGCTCCATCCAGCCACCGGCTGCCCGTCCAGCGCGATCACCTGGTCGCCGGCCCGCAGGTCCATGGTGGAGGCAAGGCTGACCGGGTCGGACCCTTGCACGCACTCCTTGGCCTGCCTCGTCACCGGGTCGAACTGGACTGTGGGCGCGACGCAGGTCGCCACCCGGTCGATCGTCACTGTCTCGGACTCGAGCCGGCCGGGGTTGGGGAGCGCGATGAACGCGAACACCACCCACAAGATCACGACGCCGAGGGCGAAGTGGGTAGCAGAGCCGGCGGCCATAACGATCGTTCGCTTCCATACCGGGTAGCGCCACATGGCCCGCTTCTCGTCGCCCGGCTCGACGTCGTCGTCCTGGGGCGTCATGCCGACGATCTTCACGAAACCGCCGAGCGGGATCGCCTTGAGGCCGTACTCGGTCTCGCCGCGCTTGAACGACCACAGGGTCGGGCCGAATCCGGCGAAGTACCGGGTCACCTTCATACCGAAGGCTTTCGCCGTGGCCATGTGACCGGCCTCATGCAGGCACACCGAGACCAGGATGCCCAGGGCGAACACGACGATCCCGATGATCTCCATTAAGCTCCCTCGCCGCTCTCCCCGGTGTCCGTGGAACTACCCACGGCCGCGATCAGCTCGCGGGCACGAGTGCGGGCCCACGCCTCGGCCGCAAGTATGTCCTCGACGGTACCTGGTTCCGCGAAATCGGGCGCCTCGTCCAGAACCCGGGCGATGGTGTCAACAATGCCAAGAAACGGCAGCCGGCTCTGGGTGAAACCGGCGACGCACTCCTCGTTGGCGGCGTTGTAGATGGCCGGCCGGCATCGGCCGGCGCGCCCAGCCGCCTTGGCCAGGGCGACCGCCGGAAACGCCGCGTCGTCGAGCGGACTGAGCTCCCACATGTGGGCTGAGGCCCAGTCCACCGCCGCAGCCGCGTCGGGAACCCGGTCGGGCCAGCCCAACGCAAGCGCGATCGGCAGCCGCATGTCCGGCGGACTGGCCTGCACGATGGTCGAACCATCGATGAACTCGACCATCGAGTGGATCACCGAGGTGGGGTGCACCATCACGTCGATGTCGTCGTAATTGACCCCGAAGAGCTCGTGTGCCTCGATCACCTCGAGGCCCTTGTTCACCAACGTGGCCGAGTTGATCGTGATGACCGGGCCCATGTTCCAGGTCGGGTGGGCTAGCGCCTGTTCCGGGGTCACGCTCTTCAGAGAGTCGCGCGATCTTCCTCGGAATGGGCCACCGCTCGCGGTGAGAATCAGCCGCCGGACCTCGTTTGCGCTGCCGGCGCGCAGACACTGCGCCAGCGCGGTGTGCTCCGAGTCGACCGGCACGATCTGACCGGGCTTTGCTATCGCCCGTACCAGTGGGCCGCCCGCGACCAGAGACTCCTTGTTCGCCAGCGCGAGCATCCGACCGGCCCGTAACGCATGCAGAGTTGGGGCCAGGCCGAGCGACCCGACCACGCCGTTGAGCACCACATCGCAGGGCCACTCGGCCAACTCGTTCATCGCCTGCGGGCCGGCGAGGATCTTCGGAATCCGGAACTGACCGGTGGCGAAACCTTGCCGGGACGCCTCGGCATAGAAGGCGAGCTGCAGATCCTGCGCCGCCGACGCCTTCGCGACACCGACCGCCTCGACGTTGAACTCCAACGCCTGCGCGGCGAGCACCCCGACATTGGTGCCGAGACCGCCAACGGCGACGACACGGAACCGGTCCGGGTTGCGCCGCACGATGTCCAGGGCCTGGGTGCCGATCGAGCCGGTGGCACCGAGCAGCACGATGTCGCGGCGTTTCACCGGTGCGTCCGAGGTCACGATGTCATTCTGGCCGACCGATGACAAAGGCTTCCAACTCGGTGCCATACCAACGATCGGTACGCCCCACAGCTCTCATCCCGAGCCGCCGACAAACTGCGAGCGACGGCTCGTTGTCGGGCCGCACCACCGCATAGATCTCCGGTACGGCATGAGCCAAACCGTGCTCGATCGCGCCCCGAGCTGCCTCCGTCGCGTACCCGTGGCCCCACGAGTCGGGGTGCAGGTGCCATCCGACCTCGACCTCGTCGGACTCCGGGAGGCGTACCAATAGGACCGTCCCGACGACCAGGCCGGTCTCGCGGACCTCGATCGCCCACACGCCGAGCGGACCATCTGAGCGTGCGGCCCACCGGTCGACCACGCCGGCCGCCTCCTCTCGAGAGGCCATGGCCCGGGGTGTCGCACCGAGCCAGCGGGCCACCTCCCAGCGGCGGTACGTATCGAAAAGCCGGTCCAGGTCAGCCTCGTTGTGAGTCCACGGCCGCACCCGGAGCCGGTCGGTATCGAAGCCACTCATGCCGCCATCGCTTCCGGGTCGCGCCGCCGGGTGCACTTGTCTACTGTCCCGCTGGGTTCACGCGATGGCGGCGATGTCGCCGTCTTCGAAGTAGATCGCCTGGTGCAGCCGTCCACCGAGGGCGGCGGCGAACCGGGCCAGCACCTCCTGGCCGGAGATCTTGCCCTGCTCGATCTGCGATACCCGGCCCTTGGTGATGCCCATCCGGTCGGCGACCTGCTGCTGGGTCAGCCCGCGGGCCTTGCGCAGCTCGGCCAAGCGGTGCCCGATCACCTCGGCCAGCAGTTCCTGCTTGCCGGTCTCGACCGCCTCCTCGCCACCGGCGCGCGCCACGTTGTCGGCGCGAATGTCGGCCCACCGCACATGCCCGCTCATCGTTGTTCACCTTCCTCTGCGACGCGTTCCTTTAGGTACCTCTCGTAGCGCTGCTCGGCCACAGGGATCGCCTCTGCGTACCACTCGTTCCACCGGCCGGCCTTGTCCCCGGCCGCGAGAAGGATCGACGAACGCCACGGATCGAACGCGAACAGGATCCGCACCGTGCCGGGGCGCAGCTCCTTCAAGTTCGCGATCGCCGAGGCGTGGATCGTGTCGACCAGCGGCCGGCCCAGTCCAGGACCGGCCTCAGCCAACAGGTCGATCGACGCCACCACCCGCGCGTGCGTAGCCTCGTCCAGACTGTCGATCCACTCGCGCACCTCGTTCACGACGTAGATCTCCCACTCGGCATCGGCCACGCGCCGAGTATAGCGTCCGCTATACCCATTGTGAAACGGCGGGCGACGCTCCGCCGGGGCTGGTCACGGCCGGCCCGCACACGTGCCCAGAGGGTGGGCGAGGGCCTCTGCCGAGCGGTGTCAAGCCTGCGATTGTGCTGGCACGCGATCCTCAGCCGCCGAAGCTTCGCCGCGCTCGCGCAGGCCGAAGCGGCGGTGGAACCGGGCCAACGGCGCGGGGGCCCACCAGTTCCATCGGCCGAGCAGACGCATGGTCGCCGGGACCAGCAGGGTACGTACGAGCGCGGCGTCGACCGCCACCGCGACCACCGTGCCCACACCGAGCATCTTCAGTGTTGCCGCGCCACCGGTGGCGAAACCGGCCACGACGACGATGAGCAGCAGGGCGGCGGCGGTGATGATGCCGCCGGTGCGCTGCAGTCCGGCCGCGACGGCCTCGGTGTTGTCACCGGTACGTTGCCACTCCTCCCGGACCCGGGACAGCAGGAACACCTCGTAGTCCGTGGACAGTCCAAACAGGACGGCGAGCATCAGCACCAGGTTGGTCGGCTCGAGGAATCCGGTGGACGTGAAGCCCATCCAGTCGGAGAGGTGCCCGTCCTGGAAGATCCAGACCACCACGCCGAACGACGCGCCGATCGAGATGATATTCATAATGATCGCTTTAATTGGCAGCACCACTGAGCCGAAGGCGAAGAACAGCAAGACGAACGTGACCACGAACACGTACAGCGCCGCCCAGGCGAGTTGTCGCAGCAGGCCGTCGATCTGATCCAGGTCGGCCGCGGACCGGCCGCCGACCAGCACCTCGGCGCCCTCGGGAACCGGCAGGTCACGCACCTCCTGGACGACGTCCCGGGCCGCCTGTGACGAAGGCTCGCCGGCATACAGGATGGAAACGATCGAGGTCTCGCCATTGCTCGTGGTGACCTGAGCGCCGGTCACGTTGGGCAGTGTTGCCACCCGGGCGGCGAAGGTCTGCGCCTGTTGCGCACTGGCGCCGGACACGACCGCCAGGACCGGAGCCAGGCCGCCGCTGGGGAACTCGGCCGCGATCGTCTCGGCCACGGTACGGCTGGCCGTACCGGCCGGGAGCACGCGCTCGTCAAAGCCGCCGAACTCCGCCCGCAGGAACGGAGACGCAAGCCCAAACAGGACGGCCGACACCGCGATCAGGTAGATCGCCGGGCGACGCATGACGCTGCGGGCCAACCGATCCCAGCCACCGCGGTGCGCGCGGTCGGGCGCGGCACGGCGCCATCTCGGCAGGGGAACCTTCAGCGCGTTGATCCGGGGCCCGAGAACCGCGAGCAACGCCGGAAGCGCGGTTAACGCGGCAACCATGGCCACCAGGACGGCGGCCATCCCGCCGTACCCAAGCGACTTGAGGAAGTCCATCGGGAAGAGCAGCAGGCTCGACAACGCCATCGCGACCGTCAACCCGGACACCACGACGGTCCGCCCGGCGGTGCGCATCGTGCGCTCGATGGCGGCTCCGGTGTCGTGGCCGGCGGCGAGCTCTTCCCGGAACCGGCTCACGACGAACAGCGCATAGTCGATCGCCATGCCGAGGCCGAGCAGTGTGATCACGTTGGCCGCGAAGACCGAGACGTCGGTATAGCCCGCCACCACTCGGGTGACCACGAACCCGCCGAGTATCGCCACGACGCCGACCACGAGCGGAGTCAGCGCCGCGACCAGACCCCGAAAAATGAACAGCAGCAGGACAAGCAGGACCGGCAACGAGATCACCTCGGCCCGCACGATGTCCGTCTCGATCTGTTGGTTCGCATCGCGCAAGAACGCGAAAACGCCGCCCACGGTGGTCGTCACATCACCGTCGGCAACGAGCAGCGGTTCGAGCGCCTCGAGGTCAGCGACCTTTTGGTCCTCGCCGTTCTGTCGCAGCCGCAACGCGACATAGGTAGCGTGACCGTCGGTGGAGACAAAACCTGGCTGCTCGTCCGTGTAGGCGGACATCACGTCGACCACCTCAGGGCGGCCGGACAGCGACGCGATCACGTCCTGTACGGGGTCGGCGAGGCCGGGCTGGTCCGCGGTCGCGGTCGGCGACTCGTAGAGCACGATGACGTCGTCGCCGAGCGGCCCGAACACCTCAACGATGTGGGCGTGGGCGTTGCTGGACTCACTGGCCGGGTCGTCGAAGCCGCCGCCGCTGAGCACACCGAAGACCCCTGTGCCCCAGACCGCGCCGACCGCTACGAAGGTGACGGAGCCGAGCAGGACCAACCAACGTGCCCGCACCACAATTCGGCCCCACCACCCGAACATGTCCTCCCCTTCCCGGTGTGAACGTCGTCAACTATGCCGACCCTTCATCGGAGCGGCGACCCCGACCCCCTTGGCGCATTCGCTAACCTCCAGGCCATGTCCGTCAGTGCGACGAGACCGCTGCTGGGGGTCGCCGGGTCATGGGGCGCGGCCGAGATCGCCTTGGCCCGTCGGTTCGACGAGTTGCACCAGCTCATCTACCGGCGTGGCGGCCTGCGCTCCACCAACGCCGCGGTCGAGGAAGTGGCCAAGCTGGTGCTGATCCGGCTCTGGTCGCTCCGAACCGGTTCTGCCGTGAGCGACCATCGTGCGGCCTTCGGGCAGGCGCTGACCGAGCCGTCCCTTCTCGCCCGCGATCCGTCCGGGACGAGGCACCCGATCTGGCCACTCGACGAGCCGTTCCGGCTCACCGACACCGCCGTGCTTGCCGCAGCCGACACCATCGTCACCGACATCCTTGCCGATCCCGTCGGCGATCCATTGGGTACGGCGTTCGACGCCCTGCTGGCGGGGCGGTACGACCACACCGGGGGGTTGGGGACGTACCTCACCCCGAGCGGGATCGCACGGATGATGGCCACGATCGCGCTGCCGCTCGTGAAAGCGCGCGTCGACCCGGGCGGGCCCGGGTACGGCGACCCGTACTGTGGCACCGGCCGGTTCCTGGTCGCGATGCTGACCGCTCTGCGTGACGACGCGACACCGCTCGCCCGACGGCTGCGATCGGCCGGTCCGTTCGGTGCCGACGTGTCGGCGTCGTCGGTGGCCAAGGCCAGAATCAACATGCTGCTGTACGGCGTTGATAACCCTCTGGTGTGGACGGTTCACGACTCAGTCACCGACTCTACTGTGGACACGCTTGTCGGACGGATGCCGCTGATCCTTACCAATCCGCCCTTCGGCGAGGGCAAGTACGACGACCCGGCCGGCGTGGCCGCCACCGCCTCGGTGCTGCCGCGCCTGGCCGGCCGAAGCCGGATCGATCCGAGCGTCGCCGGCCTGGCGCGGTCGCTCCAGTTGCTCGCCCCGGGCGGGGTACTCGGCATCGTGCTGCCGGATGGAGTCACCGCCTCGACGGCGTTCGAGGATCTGCTCTGGGGCGCCCAGCGTTCGCTCCAGGTGACGCTGATGGCTTCGGTATCACTGCCCACAGCCACCTTTGCGCTCAGTGGCACCGTGGCCAAGACCAGCGCCGTCTTCCTTCGCCGTTCTGCAGTGCCGCGCTCGCACCGGGTGGCACTGGCCCGGGTGGAGCACGTCGGCTATCTGCGTCAGGCCGGCCGCGCCGCACCCGATCCTGCGGGCGACCAACTGCCTGCCGTGGCGTCGCTGGTCACCGATGGCCTCGCCGCATCGTCCGGTGACGCGCTGGTCATCGCCAGTGAGGCTCCGCTCGTGGTGATCGCCCCGGGCGAGGGCGTGCGCAGCCTCGACCCGTCCCGGCTCGATCCCGTCGCCATGGACGCCCGGCAGACGCTTCTTGCGGCTGGCGGAGTCCCACTCGGCGAGTTCCTGACCGCGCGGCCGCCACGCCACTGCCGACGCCTGTCCACCCCGTTCGTGTCGGTGCTGCACATCGACGATCTGGGCGCCGTCGACTGGCAGGCGGCGCAGGAACACGCTCCGGCCACGCGTGGCGTGCTCGCCGACCCGGGCGAACTCATCGTGTCGCTGCTGAATCCGGCCCGCCTCCGGGCGACCGTCGTGCCGCCGGGAGAACCGCTCCAGATCTCGTCCGAGTTCGGCGTGTTCAAGTCCACTGTGGATCCGTACGGCGTGCTGGGTCTGCTCTACTCGCCACTAGTCCGGGCACAGCTTCGGCCATTGGGCACCGGGACCTCCAGCTCGCGACGGCGCATCACTGCCGACGACGTACTCGCCCTGGTCGTGCCCAAGCTCGCTTCGTCCACGATGGACGACCTCGCCCGGTCAGTCCGCGACGCCCACCGCCAGCTCGCGGACGCCCGAGCCCGCCTCCACCAGACGTACGCGGCCCAACGACCGGCTAGAGGTGGTTCGCGATGGTCTTGAGGTGCGGGAGAAACCCCGCAACCGCCGGGGAGAGGCTACGTCTGGCCAACGTCGCCGCAAACACACGGCGCACCGACGCGTCGGTCGGATGTAGCTGAAGAAGCGCAATGTCCGGCGGTGCGGAACGTACGGCGAGGGCGGGCAGCAGGGCCACCCCAAGGCCGGCCGCGACACAGCCGAGTTTGCCCGTCCAGTCGGCCGCGACAATATCGATCCGTGGCTGGAACCCGGATGGCAAGCTGGCCCGCAGCAACGTCTCCTCGGCCGTCGCCGACCCGGCGATGAAGGAGTCATCAGCCAGTTCCGTGAGGCGCACGGTGCGGCGACGGGCAAGCCGATGGTTACTCGCCACCGCGACCAGTAGGCGCTCGTCTAGGAGGTGGTGCAGGTCGAAACGCGTAGCGTCCAGCGGGCGATCGGGTGGCGTGCTGACGACGGCGACGTCGGCGTCGCCGGCAAGCAGGCGCTCAAGCAGCGTCGGGGTCAGCCCCTCAACGAGTGACAGGCTCACCTCCGGATGCGCCGAGCGAAACGCGGCCACGGCCCGCGGGACCAGCGCTGCGACCGCGGTGGGAAACGCGCCAACGCGCAACCGTCCGGTGCCGAGGCCTTGCAGGCTGTCGAGGTCACGCCGGGCGGTCGCGATCCGCTCGAGCACCGCCTCCACATGCGGGAGTAGACATAGTCCCTCGTCGGTGAGGGCGATCCCGCGCGGCAGCCGGTCTATCAGGAGGACCCCGATCTCTTCCTCGAGCGCTGCTATCTGCCTCGAGACCGCCGACTGGGTGTATCGCAGTGCGTGGGCCGCCGCGGTGATCGAACCGAGCCGAGCAACCGTACGGAACACCTCGAAAAGTTGAAGCTGCACCCTCCCATTCTAGTTTCGCATCTCTGCCATGCGAAACATTCGTTGGAAGCATGTCCCGGAAGGGCGTAGATTGCCGTCTCATGGCGATCGTCACGGTGCTCGGGACCGGGAACATGGGCACTGCGTTTGCTCAGCGGCTCGTCTCGACGGGTCACGAGGTGCGTGTGTGGAACCGCAACACCCCGCGCATGGCCGCCAGCGTCGACTTCGGGGCCCGCGGCTGGCCGACCCCGGCCGAGGCGGTGAAGGAAGCCGATGTCGTTGTAAGGATGATGACCGACGCGGCGGCCGTTGATGCGGTGCTCTTCGGACCCGACGGCGGGGCGCCGCACCTACGAACAGGCACGTGCGTGGTGCAGATGTCCACGATCGGTCCCCGACGAACTCGACCGCGACCGCCCAGCAGCCGTCGCGCGGGCGGCAGCTCAGGCAATGCACCGTGCCACCGATCAAGCCGCCGACATCGGCACTATCATCTAGGAGGAGCCCACATGAAGATCACTCTGGACAATCCGGCAGATGTGGCGGCGCCGTATGGTGACCGCTTCGCTCACGTCGCGCGGATCGACGTCGGCGATGGTGCGTTGTTGTTACTGGCCGGACAAGTCGGTGTTGACGACAACGGTGCTGTCGTGGAGCCGGGTGAGGTCACGAGGCAAGCTGAGCGGATCTTCGATCTGATCGGCGGCATCCTGGCAGCACACGGCGCGACCTTCGACGATGTCGTGCACATCCGCACGTTCATGACCAACCTGGACGACCTGCCTGCCTACGGCGCCGTAAGAAGTCGAGTCGTCACCAGTACCCCGCCGCCAGCCAGCACGACAGTAGAGGTCTCTCGGCTGTTCCTCGACGGCCTCGTGCTGGAGGTCGAGGTCACCGCAGCGGTGTCGGCCCGTTAACCGCGAGCGGGAGTGTGGCGATGGTGCGCCACGACCTCGGCTGGGCCGACCCGACGAGAAGTTCCACCGCGCCGACGCTCACGCGGATCGGTAGTTGCGGCTCGACCTCCGCGGCGGCCGACCGGAGCACGTCCACCGGCCAGTCGTGGCCCACGGTCAGATGGGGGATCGGATCGTCGTGCTCCCCGCCGTATGGCGGACAGTCCGGAAAGGACGCAAACACCGAGGCGGTGAGGGCGCGCAGCGGCTGGTCCGGCTCAGGCGCCAGCCACACCGCCTTGTCGTCGAACCACTCCAGTCGCGCGAACACGAGGTCGAATGCCGGCACCGTGGCAACCGCCTCGCCCAGGCGCGCGATCGCCGCGGCATCGATGCGATCCGGCGGCAGGAACGGGTAGAGCACCGTTACGTGCGGCGGCACGCCCCAGCCCGCTGACCGGTCCAGCTTCACCCGGAACCGCCCGACGACCGGCTCCGCCTCCCGCACCACCACCAGTACCGCGCTCTCCGTCTCGGCCATCGCGACATTGTCCACTCAGGACCATGACGATGTCCATGCGGTAACCGTGGCCGTCCGCGGTCAGGCGCTTCCGATCAGGGTGGTCCACAAGCGACAGGAAAGAACACAATGACCACGGTCTCGTACTGGAGCTTCTTCTCTACTCGCCACCGGTGCGGGCGGAGCTTCGTCCGCTGGGGACGGGCATGTCAGCTGGCGACGGCGGATCAGGCCCGAGGACGTGCTGGGCGTGACCGTGCCCAGCTGGATCAGACCGTCCAGCGAACGGCAGGTCATTGGCGATCCGTAGCTTCGCTGAACAGCACCTCATACCGAGGTTTCCCTCGCGTCGCCAGCAGCGCATCTCCATGGGTCGACCTAGGCTGGACGCAGCCGTACTCTGCCGGCAGGCGTGGGCAATCTCATGCCCACCTCATCGTGGAGGTGCAACCCACGTGAAGATCCCCCGAATGACCGGCCGGCGGCGCCTGATCGCTGCCAGCACCAGCCTCATCGTCGCGGCCGCCGACCGCGCTGACAGTCACGCTCGCGACCAATGCGGGCGCCGCGGAACAGCCGTCCGCTGAAACCAATCTCTACATCGTGCAGGTCGCGGGCGACCCGGTCACGTCCTATGCCGGCGGTGTCAACAACATCCCGGCCACCAAGCCCGCGAAAGGCGCGAAGGTCAAGGCGCACAGCCCGGCGGCTCAGGCCTACTCGCAGCACCTCGAGACCCAACACCGCGATCGTGCGCAGCCAAGCGGGCATCGCCGACAGTCGGGTGGAGCGTGACCTCACCGTTTCCTTCAACGGCTTCACGGCCCGGCTCACCGCCGAAGAGGTGGCCGAGCTCGAGCGCTCCAAAGACGTGGTCAAGGTCTGGCCCAACGAGATCGTCACCGTCGACACAGTGACGACTCCGGGCATGCTCGGACTCACCGGCGACAACGGTGTGTGGCAACAGCGCTTCGGCGGGCCCGGCCACGCCGGGGAGGGCGTCATCGTCGGCATTCTCGACACCGGCTTCACACCGGAGAACCCCAGCTTCGGGCCGCTGCCCGAGCCACGCCCCGACCAAGCGATCATCGATGACGAACTGGAACGGCGTGTGCGTGCCCGGCGTCGAGGCACCCGTCACCTGTAACAACAAGGTGATTGGCGCCCGCTTCTACCGCGCGTCCGGCCAGTCTTCCCGACCCCCGAGTTCCGGTCGCCGCGCGACTACAACGGCCACGGGTCCCACACGGGCAGCACCGCCGCGGGCAACAACAACATTGCGGCAGTCGCATTCGGCGCCGACCTCGGCCGGATCAGTGGCATGGCGCCGGCGGCGCGCCTGGCGTACTACAAAGTGCTGTGGCACAACGCCGCCGCCGGCAACGCGCCAGCGGCGCCTCGGTGGACCTCGTCGCCGCCATCAACGACGCGGTCGCCGATGGTGTCGACGTGATCAACTACTCGATCTCCGGGATCACGCAATTTCATCGTCGACGCCGTGTCGAGATCGCCTTTCTGTTCGCGGCCGACGGCGGGCGTCTTCGTCGCCGCATCGGCCGGCAACAACGGACCGGCCGGCCAGCTCGGTGGCGCACAACGGGCCCTGGGTGACCACCGTCGCGGCGAGCACCCACACCCGCAGCGTCACCAAGGAGATCACACTTGGCAACGGCGCAAAGTTCACCGGCATCGGCACCGGACCCGGCGTGCGGCAGCTCCCCGCTGATCGACTCGACGGCGGCCGGCCTGCCCGGTGCCTCCGGCCGCTTCGGTGCAGGCCTCTGCTTCTCCGATGCCGACAACAACCCCACCAACGGAGTCGTGCCGGTGCTCGACCCGGCGATCGTCGCCGGCAAGATCGTGATCTGCGAGCGGGGCCTCAACGCCCGCATTGACAAGAGCCTCGCAGTCGTCCATCGCCGGCGGAGTCGGCATGATCCAGTACAACCCGGCCATTGGGCTGTCCTTCAACGCCGACCTGCACTCGGTGCCGTCGGTGCACGTCGACCCAGCCACCGGTGCGGCACTCAAGGCATACGCCGCCACGGCAGAGCCCGACCGCCTCTATCTCCGAGGTGCTGAACCTGCCCGTGCGGGCGCCGGAGATGGCGGGCTTCTCGTCGCCCGGTCCGGCCATCGCCGGCGGCGGGGACCTGCTCAAGCCCGACATCACGGCTCCGGGCGTGGACGTCTCTGGCCGCCTATGCTCCGCCGACCCGGGGGCAGAACTTTGACGTCATCTCCGGCACGTCGATGTCCTGCACCGCACATCGCGGGCATCGCGGCGCTGCTCAAGAGCGCAAACCCGACCTGGTCGCCAATGTGGATCAAGTCCGCGCTGATGACCACCGCCGTGGACACCGACAACACCGGTGGACACATCCAGCGGGTCGGCGATGCGACGCCGTTCGACTACGGCAACGGGCACGTGGTCCCACCGGCCTCGTTCAGCCCCGGCCTGGTCTACGACTCGGACATCGACGGGTGGTTCCAGTACACCTGCGCCATCGGCCAGCTTCAGCTGATCGGTGGGGCCGGGATCTGCGCCTCGCTGCCGCCGATCGACCCGAGTGACTTCAACGGACCGTCCATTGCGGTCGGCGGCCTCGCCGGTACGCAGACGATCACCCGTACGGTCACCAACATCGACACGGAGGACGCCGGCGTCTACCGGGCCGTGGTTTCGCTGCCCGGATTCAACGTGACGGTGTCGCCGAAGACGCTGACGGTTCCTCCGGGCCAGTCGAGAACCTTCACTGTGACGATGACCAGGACCACCGCTCCGATCGGCGCATACGCGTTCGGCCGGCTCACGTGGGACCCGGTGCCCGACCGCGGCACTCCGGTGAGCAGCTCGATCGCGGTCCGGCCGGTTCCGCTGGCCGTGCCCGCCGAGCGCGTCATCGCCGGCACGAGCGGCACGGTCACGGTGAGCCCCGGCTACACGGGCACGCTCAACACATCGACACTCGGCCTGATCCCCGCGACGGTGACGCCGTTCAATCTCGACACCGACGGCCCTAACTTCAGCCAGGCCACATCCTGCCGCCGGTCTACAGGTCGGCCTGGCGACGGTGGCCATCCCGGCCGGCACCCCGATCGCCCGGTTCGCGACCTTCGACGCGGACTTCCCGGGGGTGACGGATGTCGACATCTGGGTCTATCGGTTGAATCCAACGACGCGCGCCGACGTCGCACCTTTGTCACTAACAGCGCCGGCGCCACCGCCGAGGAGGTGGTGACGCTCACCAACCCGGCCGCGGGCACCTATGAGATCTACGTGGATCTCTTCGCGGTCGGTGGCGACGGGACGGCGACCGTGCCGTTCCACTCGTGGGTTATACCCGAACTCGTCCGCCGGCAACCTCACGGTCACGCCGGCGACCGCCTCGGTCACCACGGCAGTGCCGATGACCTTCAACCTCACGACCAGCGGCCTTTCCGCTGACACGAGGTACCTCGGCGCGATCAACTTCAGCGACGGGACGAGCACGCTGGGCCGCACCATCGTGCGCTTCGACACCTGACCGCAGGCAACCAACCGGCCGCTCGGGCCGCCCACTCCCAGGGTGGCCCGGGCGGCCGGCCCGCATACCGGGTCAGCCCGCGGACGCACCGCCCGGCGCCGCTTCGACGCTTGCCGCCAGGTCGGCGCTCGATGACCCCGTCAGCGGCGGCGGGCCCGCAGCGGATGCCCGACGCTGGTCAGGCACTTGCCGCTGGCCAGGTCGAACTTCCACCCGTGCAGCTGGCAGGTGAGCGTGCCGCCCTCGATGACACCGAACCGGGTCAGGTCGGCCTTCAGGTGCGGGCAACGACGCTGCACGGTCCAGCCGTCGAGGGTGACGTCCTCCGCGTCGGTGGTCCGCTCGTGCTCGTCGTACCACCCCTCGGCGTACTGCAGCCGCTCCTCCGACAGGCACTTGAAGAAGGCGTACACGAACTCGTTGTATTGACCGATCCGGGCCGCTGAGAACCGGCAGGACAAGAACAACGAGTTGACCCAGTCCACCTCTTCGACGAAGAGGAGATGCTCCACAAGGGACCGCTCGGTGCGGAAGCGGTAGCGCACCTTCTCATCCGCGTACTGCCGTACCGCCTTACCCGGGAAGTCGACCACAATGGACTCCACGGACTGGCCGTCGTACCCGACCAGGTCGAGCCGTACCGGCCCACCCACGCCCGTGGCGAGGTAGATCGACTCATCCAGAAGCGGCTCGATGCGTCGCTTCATCTCGGCCAGGATGTCGACCTCCGGATGCCGCCAGGACAGCTTGGCTGCCTCGATGACCGGACGCTGCCGCTCGCGGTAGTCCTTGAGGTACTGCTCCTTGTTCGCGAAGAACTCATCCAGCTCGGCCACCGGGTGCGACGCTGCGCAGTCCGTCTCGGAGACGGTCGCGACTGAGCCCGGCAGCAGGACGACCCCGTTGTCGCGGCCGATCTTGCGGTACTCGGCGAGGAACACGCTCTGGTCCGGGAAGATGTTCCCCTCATCGCCGTGGATGTCGTTGAACCGCCACAGTTCCTCGTCCAGGAAGCAGGGCGGCCCGGCGATGGGGAACACCCAGCTCGCCTTGAGGTCGTCGATGTAGCGCCAGGTCCGGTCGAACTGACGGTCCCGCTTCTGCTTGCCGAACGCCGTCTTGGCCGCCTCCGGCAACTCGTACACCATCGGGTACCAGATGGCGCCGGAGAACTGCAGCATGTGCGCGTGTACGTGGCCCAGCTCCGCGAACACCGACAGGTCCGACGGGCGGGCGTCGTTCTGGTTGAGCAGCCGTACGCCGTCGTACTCCACCCACAGCGACGAGTCGCCGATCGGGCCGTCCGTCGGTGACGTCAGCGCCTGAATCATGATCTTCAGGCCACCGTCGAGCTCGACGACCTCGTTGCTCACGGTCTTGATGAACCGGGTGAACCCAAGCTCCCGGAGCTCGTCCTCGAGCTGGCTGGTCGGATACTCCGGAAGCAGAACGGTGGCCGTCTTCGCGACGTACCGGCCCAGGTGCGCAGCGTCGAAGTGGTCCCGGTGCAGGTGGCTCACGTACAGGTAGTCGACCTTCCCCAGACTGTCCCAGTCCAGCTGAGAGTTGTCGGGGAACGGGAACCAGGAGGCGAAGTACGCCGGGTTCACCCACGGGTCGCAGAGGATGCTTCCCGCCCCCGTGTCGATGCGCATGCTGGCGTGTCCAGTACCCGTGATCTGCACGTTCCAGACGCTACCAACCTTGGTCGGGCCGCCTGTGCCGGTCCGCTGGCCTGTGCCAGACTGATCACCGAACGACGCTGGGCACCCAGGAAGGGGACAGCCGTGACGAGCGAGATAGCGCAGGTGCACCACACGCCCGCGCACGACACGCACGACGCGCACGAGGAAGTGACCTCACCCGACCAGCACCGCCGCACGGTCAGCCCCCGACTGGCCTTCCTGGGCGCCTTCGGCACGATCATCGCACTGCTGCTCATGGCGTTCTTCGGCAACCACGAGGGCGGCGTGGAGAAGGTGTTCCTAGTCGGCATCGCCGGCCTGATCCTGCTGATCGTCGTCGCCAGCTTCGTGCTGAAGAAGTCCGGGCTGCGTTCCTGAGCCTCGCTCCGCTCGGCCGGCTCGCGTGGCGCCGCGCCCCTATGTACGGCCTTCCCTCGCGACTCGCATCGCTGCGCTCGCTCGCTGCTCGGTCCAGGCCGTACGGGCGCTTACCGCCACGACAGTGCGCGTCACGTACGCAAAACAAAGGGCCCCCGGATCGGGGGCCCTTTTAGCGCTTGGGTCTTACCTACGGACGAGTTCGCGGACCTCGCGGAGGGCCTGGTTCACCTCGGCCTCGAAGTAGCCGCCCGGTACCAGGCTGAACTGGTTCGGATCCAGCTCGGACTCGTTGAGCGGCATGCCGGACCGGCCTGACAGCGACGCGATGATGGCGTCGAAGAGCCGGTTGACCTGTATCGCGTCGTAGCCGCTACCGAACCGCCGAGCGGTGAAGGTGCGCCGCATGGCGTCGATGCGCTGCAGCTCACCCGGGTTGTGGCCGCCCATGCCGCCGCCGCTGTTGAGGTCGAAGCGCATCTCGTGGGTCATGTCCATCCGGCCACGACGGCCGCCGAAGTCGCCGCCGAACCCGTTGGAGCCGTGGTCGGTGTCGTCGAACCGGGGGTAGCCACCGTTGCCGCCCATCGGCGGGCCCGACATCGAGCGCAGTGGCGGACCGGACATCGGGCGCATCGGCGGTGCCGACATGGGCCGCATCGGCGGTGCCGACATAGGTCGCATCGGTGGCGCGGACATCGGGCGCATCGGTGGCGCGGACATCGGCGGCGGCGCCATCATGGGCGGCATCATGCCGTTGCCCAGCATCGGCGGACCGGACATCTGTGCGGCCGGCGCGAGCGGGCGCTGCGGCATCGGTGGCGCGGGCATGCTCGGCCGGCGGAGCTCCAGCGGCTCATCGCGGAGCGTTGACAGCCGCTCCCGACCGCCAGCGCTCGGGCGCGCGAAGCCGCCGGTGCGCTCCTCGAGGTCGGCGAGCTGTCGTTCGACGCGGTCGAGGTGCAGGTCGACCTGCCACTCGTCGTAACCGCCAAACCGGACCCGGAACACGACGTCGTGGACCTCCTGGGCGGCGGCTGGGCCGCCACCGATAGGGTCGCCAGCCAGTGTGGCCTCCACCCGGTCGAGGAAAGCATCCACCTCGTCGACCTTGTATCCGCGCCGGAGCGCACGCCGCCTGAACCGCTGACCCTGACTCGTCACTGTTTCGCCTTTCCTTCCGGACCCCGTGCGCCCGCCCACCCAGCCTGCACGAGTTTGCGAGGGAAACCAACACGATCTTGTGATTTCTCGTGGCCAATTGGGGCGTTGCTGTCGTCGGCCCCAGTCGCCGCGAGCTGGCCACATGCGCCGTCGATCTCCCGCCCGCGGGTGTCCCGCACCGTCGTGGCGACGCCCGCGGCGCGCAGACGACGGACGAACTCCCGCTCCACCGGCTTCGGACTGGCGTCCCAGCGCGATCCGGGAGTGGGGTTGAGCGGGATCAGGTTGACATGCGCGAGCTTGCCGGCCAGCAGGGTGCCGAGAAGGTCGGCGCGCCAGGGCTGGTCGTTCACGTCCCGAATGAGCGCGTACTCGATGGACACGCGCCGCCCTGTGCGCGCGGCATAGTCCCACGCAGCCTGGAGCACGTCGGCGACCTTCCAGCGAACGTTAACGGGTACAAGCTCGTCGCGCAGATCATCATCGGGCGCATGAAGCGAAAGCGCAAGAGTGACTGCGAGATCCTCGTCGGCCAAGCGGTGCATTGCCGGGACGAGTCCCACCGTTGACACGGTGATGTGGCGTTGCGACAGTCCGAGGCCCTCCGGCGCGGGTGTGGTGAGCCGCCGTACCGCGTCAATGACCCTGGGGTAATTCGCCAGCGGTTCGCCCATGCCCATGAAGACCACGCGCGACAGCCGCGGCGGCGAGCCAGGCACGCGCCCGCTCGCGGCGATACCCGCGAACCAGACCACCTGGTCGACGATCTCCGCGGTGGAGAGGTTACGGGTGAGGCCAGCCTGACCGGTCGCGCAGAACGGGCAGCCGATGCCGCACCCGGCCTGGCTGCTCACGCAGACCGTGATCCGGTCCGGATACCCCATGAGGACGCTCTCGACGAGCGAGCCATCGTGCAACCGCCAGAGCGTCTTGCGGGTCGCGCCGCCATCGCACGTCAGCTCGCGGACCGCGCTCAACAGCGGTGGCATCAGTGCGTCCGCGAGGCGGGCTCGGGTCGCGGCGGGAATGTCGGTCATCGCCGCGTGATCGCGAACCAGCCGTCCGAAGTAATGCTGTGACAGCTGCCCGGCCCGGAAGGCCTTCTCGCCAAGCTCCGCCACGGCCGCCCGGCGGCCGGCCAAGTCCAGGTCGGCCAGGTGCCGTGGCGGCATCGTGGCACGCCGACGCACGGGGGCGTCGGCGTCCAGAAGCGGCAGGCTGGTCGTAGCTGGTGTCATAGCTGACCCATCTTCCCACGTCGCCGCACGGACTCAACCACAGCGTGTGCGTCGTAGAGCGGAAAGTAGCTCCGCCTGGTAACGCGAATCACGCCGCTACAGCGTGGGAGCGCGGTCGGGCCGGGCGCCGGAGAGCCTACACAGGGGCGATGATCGTCAGCAGGAGGTAGGCCGTCGGCGCAGCGAACACGATCGAGTCGAGCCGGTCCATGATGCCGCCGTGACCGGGCAGCAGGTTGCTCATGTCCTTCACGCCGATGTCCCGCTTGATCATCGACTCGGCCAGGTCGCCGACCACGGCCGCGGCCGAGACGGCCAGCCCGAACAGCAGGCCCCACCACACAGATACGTCAAACAGCAGGAAGAGCAGCACCGCCGAGCCCAGGGCCGTCACTCCGAGCGAGCCGGCCAGCCCCTCCCAGGACTTCTTCGGGCTGACCAAGGGCGCGAGGCGGTGCTTGCCGAGTTTCGCGCCGATGATGTATCCACCGGTGTCGGAGAGCACCACCGCCGCCAGCGTCACCACCACGCGAAGGTGCCCGTCGTCTGGACTGGCCAGCATCGCGGCGAAGCCGCCGAGGAACGGTACATAGACAGCTACGAATGTAGCTGCCGCCACGTCTCGTCCGTACCCCCAGACTCCGTCAGCCAGGCGCCAGACCATCGCCGCCAGCACTGTGACGACGAGTCCAAAGGTGAGCGCGTCGCCCCGTCCCCACCAGGCCAGACCGGCCATCAATATGCCGCCCGCCACCAGCGGCACCAGCGGTGGATTCACGCCGGTGGTGCGTATCGCGCGGACCAGCTCCCAGACGCCCACCCCGACGGCGATCGCAACCACGCCGAGGAACGCCGGCCGCCACAAGAACAGCGAGCCGAGGACCACCGCGGCCAGCGCGACGCCGACCCCGATCGCGGCGGGCAAATTGCGCCTGCCCTTGGCCGGTGCTGGCTCGGGCTCATCCCATCCGCCGGGGTAGGCCCCCGCCGCGCCACCCGTGCCTACGGGGTCGCCGTCTCCTGCGTCCAGGTAGAGGCCGGAGGCGACGTACGTGGGCGGCGCCTCGTCGGCGGGTGGGGGCGACAGCTCGACGCGGTACGAGGTGTAGCGATCGGGGGCGAAGCTGTCCGTGGCGGCCGGGTACGGGTCCGATGGGTAGCGGTCCGAGCCGGACGGTTCCGACGGATACGGATCTGGACCGGTACGGGTCCGACGGGTACGGGTCCGACCCGTACGGATCGGCCGTGTCCGGGTGGGTCTCCGGCTCGGCCGCGTACCGGTCCGATGGGTACTGGTCCGATGGGTACTGGTCCGATGGGTACTGGTCCGATGGGTACTGGTCCGATGGGTACTGGTCCGATGGGTACTGGTCCGATCGGTACTCGTCAGGCGGCGGCGAACGGCGCACCGGGCGTCGAGCGTCGTCCGGGCGCCCGTACGTAGCGGCGTCCCAAGCGGGCCTGGCCGGCTGCGCGGGCTTGGTGGCCCGGCGGCCCGAGCGCGCCCGGTCGCCACGCCGATCACCGGATCGGCCGTCGGCCGCCCGGTGCTCGTCATCCGGCTGGTCGAGGTAGGACATCAGACCTCGAGCAACTCCGCTTCCTTGTGCTTGAGGAGCTCGTCGATGGTGGCGACGAACCGATGGGTGAGGTCGTCGAGCTCCTTCTCCGCCCGCCGGCCATCGTCCTCGCCGGCCTCACCGTCCTTGACGATGCGGTCCAGCTCCTCCTTCGCCTTCCGCCGTACATTGCGGATGGCAACCTTCCCCTCCTCGCCCTTGTGGCGCGCCACCTTGATCATGTCGCGGCGGCGCTCCTCGGTCATCGGAGGGACGATAATGCGGATCTGGGTGCCCTCGTTGTTGGGGTTGACTCCGAGGTCGGAGTCCCGGATCGCCTTCTCCATCGCCTTGAGCTGCGTAGGATCGTGCGGCTTGATGATCACCATGCGAGGTTCCGGGACGGCGATCGAGGCCATGTTCGGCAGCGGCGTGGGTGCGCCGTAGTAGTCGATCACGACTCGCCCGAACATCGCGGGGGTGGCGCGGCCGGTGCGGATCGCGGCGAATTCCTCCTTGGTGAACTCGACCGCCCGCTCCATCTTCTCCTCGGCTTCGAAGAGGGTCTCGTCGATCACGTGCTCCGTCGCCTCCTTCGAGGGCTAGTTCCTGCTGTGCCCCGCCCCAACCGCAGTTATCTTGCCGTGGCTTGCTTGCGCTCGGGTGGGGTCAACCTCCGGTGGCCGGTGTCCCGACCTTGATCAGGGTGCCGATCTTCTCCCCGGCGACGGCCCGGGCGATGGTGTCCTCCCCCTCGGCGCCGAAGACCAACATCGGCAACTTGTTCTCCTGGCAGAGACTGAACGCCGCCGCGTCCACCACCTTGAGCCCGAGGCGCAGCGCCTCGTCAAAGGTGATCGAGTCAAGCTTGCGCGCAGTGGGGTCACTGCGGGGATCGGCGGTATAGACACCATCGACCCCGTTCTTGCTCATCAGCACGATGTCGGCGTGGATTTCGAGGGCTCGCTGCGCCGCGACCGTGTCGGTGGTGAAGTACGGCATGCCGGCACCGGCCCCGAAGATCACCACGCGACCCTTCTCCAGGTGCCTGATCGCCCGGCGGGGGATGTACGGCTCGGCGACCTGCGCCATCGAGATGGCCGACTGAACCCGAGTGTCGATACCTTCCTTCTCCAGGAAGTCCTGCAGCGCCAGGCAGTTCATGACCGTACCCAGCATGCCCATGTAGTCAGCGCGGCCGCGGTCCATGCCGCGCTCCTGCAACTCGGCGCCGCGGAAGAAGTTTCCCCCACCAACTACGACGGCCACCTGCATGCCGCGGCGCACAACCGCAGCGATTTGACGGGCCAGGGCCTGCACGACGTCCGGGTCGACGCCCACCTCGCCACCGCCGAAAACCTCACCAGAGAGCTTGAGTACTACCCGCCGGACCCTGGCCATTGCCTCGCCGTTGGCCGACCGAGCCGCCGCGGTGTCGGCCGGTGTCCCCGACTGCTCCGCCACCGTTCCGGTCACGACGCCCCGCTCCCCTGCCCGCCAGTGCCCGTCATGGGGTCCATTCAACCCCCTCGGGGGTCATGACGCCCCATACAGATGGGGCCGCCTGCGTGCCGAAGTACACGGGCGACCCCCTCTGACCGGTTGTTGCCTTACTCGAAGCGCCGCCGTCCTGGTGCACGGTGCGCCGTTTCGTCAGGCCTGACCAACCTCAAACCGGACAAACCGCTTCACTTCGATGCCCGCCTCGGCGAGCACCTGCTTCACGGTCTTCTTGTTGTCGGCCACCGATGACTGCTCGATCAGGACGAAGTCCTTGTAGAAGCCGTTCACCCGGCCATCGACGATCTTGGGCAGGGCCGCCTCCGGCTTGCCCTCCTCGCGCGCGGTCTCCTCGGCGATCCGACGCTCGGTCGCGACCACATCGGCGGGCACGTCCTCGCGGGTGACGTACTTCGGTCGCATGGCTGCAATCTGCATCGCCACGCCACGGGCGTCCGACTCGGCGGCCTCGTCGGACTTGCCGGCGTACTGCACAGCCACACCGACCTGCGGCGGCAGGTCCGGGCTCTTGCGGTGCATGTAGATCGCCAGGGTGCCGTCGAGCACTGCGAACCGGTTCACCACCAGCTTCTCACCGATCTTGGCCGAGGCAGCCTCCACGGTCTGTGCGACCGTACGGCCGTCGGGCAGCTTCGCCGCCAGCAGCGCCTCGACATCGGCCGGCTTCTGGCTGTCCACAAAGGATACCAAGGACTGGGCCAAGTCGATGACGTCCTGGCTCTTGGCCACGAAGTCGGTCTCGCAGTTGAGCTCCAGCAGGGCGGTACCGGAGTGGGCGACCAGGCCGTTGGCGGCGGTCCGACCGGCCCGCTTGCCGACATCCTTGGCGCCCTTGATGCGCAGGATCTCGACCGCCTTGTCGAAGTCGCCGTCGGCCTCTTCCAGTGCCTTCTTGCAATCCATCATTCCGCTGCCGGTGAGCTCCCGGAGCCGCTTGACATCATCGATGGTGAAGTTCGACATCTTCTCTTCCGCTCGTCTCTCGTCGGTCGGTGTCGGCGTCAGGACTCGGCCGGGGCTGGATCCGGTGCCACGTCCGCGTCCTGCTGCTCTGCCTTGCTGCCCTCGAGCAGCTCCCGCTCCCAGTCGGGCAGCGGCTCGTCGCTGGCGACCGTGCCGGGTTCCGGCTTCGCCTCGGCGCTGCCGGCCCGGAGAGCCTTGCCCGACCGCGCTATGAGACCAGCGGCGACCGCGTCGGCGACCACGCGGGTCAGCAGCGCAGCCGACCGGATCGCGTCGTCGTTGCCGGGGATCGGGAAGTCGACCTCGTCCGGGTCGCAGTTGGTGTCGAGCACAGCGATCACCGGGATGCCCAGCTTGCGGGCCTCGTCAACGGCGATGTGCTCCTTCTTGGTGTCGACGATCCACACCGCGGCGGGCGTGCGCGACATGTCGCGCAGACCACCCAGCGTCTTGGTGAGCTTGATCTTCTCGCGCTGCAGCTGCAGCGTCTCCTTCTTCGTGAATCCCTGCGCGGCGCCGGTCAGCTCGATCGACTCGAGCTCCTTCATCCGCTGCAGCCGCTTGAAGACCGTGTTGAAGTTGGTCAGCATGCCGCCCAGCCAGCGGTGGTTCACGTACGGCATGCCCACCCGCGAGGCCTGCTCGGCGATCGCCTCCTGGGCCTGCTTCTTGGTCCCGACGAAAAGGATGCTGCCGCCCTCGGCCACCGTCGAACGCACGTAGTCGTACGCCTTGTCGATGTAGTCGAGGGTCTGGCGCAGGTCGATGATGTAGATACCGTTGCGCTCGGTGAAGATGAAGCGCTTCATCTTCGGGTTCCAGCGGCGGGTCTGGTGCCCGAAGTGGACACCGCTCTCCAGCAGCTGACGCATGGTCACGACGGCCATGACGCGTGGACTCCTTCAGTTACTCTTCGGCGCGGCCGGTCCCCTGCTCGGGCCTGGCGGCCCTGCGATGATCCCGATGTCGCGCACATCCCTGGTTGCTGCGGCGGACCGGGTGGCCCGCTGCCCTGGCGCCCGGTCGCTGGCCGTTGTGGCGCTCGTCGCCGGCGAGGCGTCGAGACCAGGGGGGCCACCGCTGCGCCTGGACCGCCATGTCGGCAGGTCGTGGGCGCGAGAAGGGCGCGCGAGGTCGACCACCGGTGGTGGTCGCCGACAGCAAGTCTACGCACGCTGACGCCGTGGTGCTCCCGCGGGGCTTCTCGGGCTCGTCGATCTAGGGCATATCGGGGTGATTAGTGATCAATTAACACCGATTCGACCTAGATCGCGGACGTCCGCGGCGTCGGCGTCGGCGTCAGCGGATGGCCAGGCCGGCGGCGAGTACGAAGCCCATTCCGACCAGGAGGTATGCCAGTGGCGGCCGGGCCCAGACCTTGAACCCGTAGTGCTCGGCGCCGTGGGCCGCTCCCGTCACCAGGCCGTACAGGCCGGCCACGAGCAGCGGTAGCGCGGCGAGCGCGCAGGCACTGGCGATGACACCGCCGATCAGGAACGGGTCACCAAAGGCGGAGATGGCCAACGCACGGATGAACAACAATCCGACGGCCACAGCCGGAATGACCAGCAGGATGGCAACGGCCGGACGCCTGGCCCGGTAGATGTTGGTCGGCACCGGCCGCGCCTCGGCCGCCCGGTAGTCACCGGCGCCGAGGTCACCGGTTCTCAGCTCGGGCTGTGCGTCCGCGGCAGCGCGGCGGTCGCCCGTGCGCAGTTCGGTCGTGCGCCGCTCGGCCGAGCGCGGACCGGGAGTGGCCTTGGGGCGAGGCGTCGGTTCTTCGATGGATTCCTCGTCGGTGCGATCAGCGTCCACGGGTCGCACCGTAGGCGACCCGGCGACCTGGGGCCAATCACCCCTCGGCATGTCGCGATCCGACCTTCGCCACTCCGCGATTCGGGACCTGCGTCCAGTCACGTGAGCCGTACCCTCACCGGGAGATTGCACCGTGCACACGCGTACCGTGCCCAGGCGTGAAGGAAGGCGCACCGTGAGTCAGATCGAGCGGAGCGCTCGCCCGGCCCGCTGGATCAGTTGGATCACGGTGGTCCTGCTGGTCGTCGCGATCGCGGTGGTCTTCCTGGCTAGCGGACGGGAATGGGTGATCTTCGCGGCGGCGATCGGCTTGGTCGCCGCATGGCTGATTTCCGCGTTGCTCAGGCTGGAGCGGCGCTCGCTGATGGCGGCGATCGCCGTGCTCCTGCTGTCGGCCGGGGCTGGCGCCGCCTGGGCGCTGTGGGTGCGCCCCGCCTCGGACGACACGTCACCGGCGGCACCGCCGGCCCGCACCATCGCGGGTGCAGTACCTCGCTGCCGGAGAACTCGACGGTACGTCCATCACGCTGACCGAGACCGTCGTGTTCGACGGCACATTTTCCATCCTCGTGCTGCAGGACGAGAACCCTGCTCCAGAGGACTGGCGGATGGGCCCGGTGGCCAGTGCGACGCCCAGCATCGTCCGCACTCGCACGATCCGGCCGTCGGACGCGACACTGGTCAGCGCCACGTTCGCGGTGCCGCTGCATCTCGGCGAGTTCCCGGCCCCGGGCGGCATGGCCACCATGGTGCCGCGGGACGGATCCCAGATCGTGCTGACTGCTCCAACGGGTGCGTTCCGTGCGACTGCACCGGCCACGACCGCGACTCAACCGAGCAGCGACGGCGCCGAGGAGACCACGATTCCGGTCGATGGCGATGTCACGGCGTTCTCGCTCACGGTGCTGGCTGACCCGCTGCGCAATCCGGCCGGGCACTGGTTCTACGAGGCGGTTGCCTGGGGCCCGCTGCCTTGGGTCATCGGAGCATTGGTGGCGTTCGTCGGCTCGGTGCTGTGGGACCGGATGTTGCGGCTCGTCGGACTGTCGGGACGCCGCCGACCGACGCAGCCCGCTAGCCCACCACCCACCACCGGCAGCGAGCACGGCACCGGCTTCTAGCACGGCGCCGGCGGCTAGGCGACGAGCCGCTGGTACATGATGTGCAGCCCGACGAGTCCGTGCTCTCGGTGGTCGAACGCCTGCGGCACGGTGGTCAGGATCTCGAACCCGAGCGACTGCCACAGCCGTACCGCGTTCGTGTTCGTCTCCACTACTGCGTTGAACTGCATGCCGTGGTAGCCCGCCGATCGCGCCCACTCGACGGCGTATCTACCCAGCGCCCGACCGGTCCCGTGGCCCTGCCGGGACGGGTCGACCATGAAGCTCGCGGTCGCGATGTGGGCACCGCGGCCGGGCCGGTTCGGCCCCATCTTCGCCGAGCCGAGCAGCGACCCGTCAGGCTCGGCCTCGGCTACCACGACGTGCCCCGGTGGCGGCTCCATCCACAGTGGACGGGCGGTGTCGACGGTGAGGTCCTCGGGATACGCGTAGGTCTGTCCGGCCGCCACGATCTCGGCGAAGAACGGCCAGATCCGCGGCCAGTCCGTGTCCGTTGCCGTTCTGATGATCACAGAGCCATCTTAGTTACGGCCGTTGACGGTGCGGACATCGTCGCGCTTCATCCCCGACCCAGACTTCGACGACCCGGACGCCGACCTTGACTTGGAAGAGGACCGCTGACCTGACCGTGGCCTGGGCGACTGAGAGCTGTCTGCATCGCTCTTGCGCCACAGCCGGTAGCCGACACCAGCGGCGGTGACGAAATGGGCCCGTTCCAGGCCGGGCAGCGTGCGCCGGGCATCGCGTGGCGACACGCCGACCACTACCGCGATCTCCTCCGCGGTGAGCAACTTGCGCGGCCGTACGCCGTCGAGCACTTGACGTTCCAATGGTGTGAGCGCATCCCGTTCGGTCGGCTCGGCCCGAGGAACCGGCGCAAGGTCCAGCCCGATCGAACCGACCGCATCGAGAACGTGCTCCGCTCGGGCCACCAGGATGGTCTCCGGCTCACGCAGCTCCTCGTGGCTGCCGATGGACAGGGCCGACGTCACTGGGCCCGGTACGGCCATTGCCATCCGATTGAGATCCCTGGCGCGGCCGAGGGTGAACCGAGCGCCGCTACGAAGGTTCGCCTCAACGAGCACGGTGCCTCGGCTCAATGCCGCGATGACCCGGTTGCGGACCAAGAACCTCACCCGGTGTGGGTCGGCGCCCGGAGGCCATTCGCTCAGTAACAGGCCGCGTTCGGCAATCCGGTCGAAGAGCACGCGATGGCTTTGCGGATACGGCCGGTCGATGCCACAGGCGAGCACCGCGACGGTGACGCCGGTCGCGGCCAACGCCCCTCGGTGAGCTGCGGCGTCGATCCCGAACGCTCCGCCGGAGACGATCGTCCAACCCCGGTCGGCCAGGCCGTACCCGAGGTCGGCTGCGACGTGATCCCCGTAGGCGGTACTGGCCCGCGCCCCGACGATCGCCACCGACTGTTCGCACACCTCCCGCAGCCGCCACGGACCCCGCAGCCAGAGGCAGTGCGGTGGGTCGGTGTCGCGGCGTACCGGGTCGCTCACCGGCTGGCTGATCCGGACCAGATCATCGAGCCGGGATGGCCATTCGTCGTCGTCCGGCGTGATGATGCGGGCGCCGATCCTGGTCGCGAGATCCAGTGCGCGTTCGGCCAGGCGCACCGGGTCCATCCCCGCCAGGCGTCCCGACATAGCCTGACGCAGCTGGTCCGGGACCTGGCCGGCCCGGATGCGGCACAGCGCCTCGACCGGCCCCACCTCGCGGACGAGGACGCCGAGATCTCGCCGACCCGGCTCGGCGAGATGGGCCAGCGCGACTCGGGCGAGCCGTACGTCCTCACTCACGGCCCGGCGCCGATCCGCAGCTGGAGCGCCTCGTCCACGTCGGCCCGTGTCGGCGCCGTGCGTCCGTCGAGGTCCACAATGGTCCACGCGATCCGCAGCACCCGGTCGTATCCCCGGGCGGACAAGCTGCCGAGGTCGACCATGCGGACGAGTTCGGCCGTGATCGCGCCCGGCAGGCGAAACGGCGGCCGGCGCAGCACCGCGCCGGTGGCATTGGCATTCACCGCGAACGGATAACTGGCCCACCGCTGCGCCGCCACGGCCCGGGCCGCGACCACCCGAGCCAGCACATCGGCGGAGCACTCCGGCGCCTCGATGTCGCCGGCGAGCGCCGCCGCACTGACCGGTGCCAGGGTGACCTGCAGGTCGATACGATCGAGCATTGGCCCGGAGAGTCGGCCGAGATAGCGCCGCTTCGCCACCGACGAACAAATGCAAGCGACGTTATCGCCGACGCCACAGGGGCACGGATTGGCCGCCAACACCAGCTGGATCTGTGCCGGATAGCGCACGCTGCCCTGCGACCGGGCGATGGTGACCCATCCGTCCTCCAAGGGCTGTCGCAGTGCGTTGAGCGCGTACGGCCGAAACTCAGGCGCCTCGTCAAGAAAGAGAACTCCATGATGGGCAAGGCTCAGTGCCCCCGGCCGAGCCAACCCGCTGCCGCCGCCCACCAGCGCGGGTGCGGTGGCGGTGTGATGCGGGGCCTGGAACGGCGGCCGACGGATGAGAGCTGGCATCGCCGGCAGCACACCCGCGATCGAGTGCACGGCGGTGACCTCGAGGGCGGCCGCGTCATCCAGTGGCGGCAGGATCGACGGCAGCCGTTGTGCCAGCAGGGTCTTGCCGGCACCAGGCGGTCCGAACAGAGCCAGGTGGTGCCGGCCGGCGGCGGCAAGCTCAAGGGCGAACCGTCCGCGCTCCTGCCCGACGACATCGGCCAGGTCGGGACCGGGTACGGTCTCGGCACCCTCGTCCATTGTGGTCGGTTCGAGTAGGGTGACGCCCGCGCGGGCAAACTCCAGAAGCTGAGTGAGCGTCTCGGCACCGCGAACCTGGACCTCCGGCACCATCGCGGCCTCGGCGGCGTTGGCAGCGGGCACGATCACCCGCCGAATGCCGGTACGCGTCGCCGCGAGCACCATCGGCAGCACGCCCCGTACCGGCCGGATCTGCCCGTCCAGCCCAAGCTCTCCGACCAGCGCGGCCCCGCCGAGCGCCCGAAGCCCGACGAGCCCCGCCGCTGCGAGCACCACCACGGCGATGGCCAGATCAAAGCCGGGTCCCCGCTTCGGGAGGTCGGCCGGGAGCAGGTTGACGATGATGCGCCGGTGCGGCCACTCTTCACCAGCGTTGACCACGGCGGCACGGACCCGGTCGCGCGCCTCGCTGAGGGAAGCGTCCGGCAGGCCAGATAGCGAGACCGTGGGCAGACCCGGTGCCACGTGGGCCTCGACCGTCACCCCGTGGCCCTCGAGGCCGACCAGACCGAGTGACCGGACCCGGGCGTAACCCATATCAGAGCCCGCCCATCAGAACGCGCCGATAACGTGCTCGACTCGGGGCGGTCCCGTCCGCTGCGGCCACACGCTGATGACGTCGAAGCGCAGGTCGCCCCGTTCCCGGGGATGCGCGGCCAGCCAGCGGGCAGCCGCGGCCCGCAGCCGCCGCACCTTGGTTCGGTCCACGGCCTCGATCGGTAGGCCGAACCGCCCACCCCGGCGGGTCTTCACCTCACAGAAGACGATCAGGTGCTCGTGGCGGGCGACGAGGTCTAGCTCGCCCTCGGCACAGCGCCAGTTGCGGTCCAGGATCGCCATGCCCGCCAGCGCCAGAGTCCGCATGGCGACGCGCTCGCCGTAGGCGCCAACCGCGTTCGTGAGCCGTGTCATGCCGCCACGTTCGATCACGCCCCGGGCAATCGAAAGGGCCTTTTCAAGATCTGTGGATAACCGATGCCCGCGTCCTGTGGACAACTGGCCACGCGGCGTCCACAGTGGAGCTACTCGAGCTACTGGAAGGCAGCGCGAAACGTCCGGACGTCAGGGAACAGCGCGGCGGAGCGGAACGAAACCGGCCGCACCAAGCGCAACTGCCGGCACCACGCCCAACCGATGACCACGCGAGCATTGAGAGAACGCTGCGGCGAGGACGGCCAGTGGCCACCCGAGCACCGCCGGCCAGGCGGTGAGCAGGACCCGGGCGGCGCGCAGGACGCGGTTCATCGCGACATCTCCTTCGACGGGCCGGCGGATGCGCCACTGGTGATGCGGACGACGAGTTGCTGTAGCGACACCGGCTCGAGTTCGAGCCCGAGCTCCGCGGCCGACAAGCGGTCGCCGGCGACCGAGCCGCGCACCGTCGCTCTGGCCATCGGGCCCATCCGTGCGTGGTGCAGCACGGTGCGGGGAACCGGCGAACTTGTCCACGGCCGCACCCGGCCCGGTGACCGTGACCACCTGGCCACGCAGGCGCTCGGCGGCGTCGTCAACGATCAACCGACCGTTGTCGAGCACCAGTACGTGCTCGATAAGATCGGCGACCTCGTCGATCAAGTGAGTGGAGAGCACGACGGTGCGTGGGTGCTCGGCGTAGTCGGCCAGCAGCCGGTCGTAGAACATCTGCCGAGCCGCGGCGTCCAGGCCGAGGTACGGCTCGTCGAAGAGCGTGAGCCGGGCCCGCGACGCCAGACCGATCACGACGCCGAGCGCGGACTTCATGCCCCGGGAGAGCTTGCCGACCCGGCGCTTGCGCGGCAGCGCGAAGTCGTCCACAAGAGACTGTGCGTACGACTCGTCCCAGTCGGGGAACAGCAACGAGCCGGCCCACAAGGCGTGTCGGACGGTGAAGGCATCCGGGTAGGACTGACTCTCCTTGACGAAACAGACGTCGGCGAGCACCTTCTCGTTCTCGTACGGCGGCTCGCCCAGCACCCGAACCGTTCCGGACGTGGCGAGGTTCTGACCGGTGAGGATCTGCATCATGGTGGTCTTGCCCGCGCCGTTGCGGCCGAGTAGGCCATAGATCGCGTTCTCCCGCACCGAGAAGGACACACTGTCGAGGGCGACAGTGGCGCCGTACCGCTTGGAAACGTCGTCGGCGGTGACGATTGCGCTCATCGGCTCTGCTCCCATGAATCGATCATTTCCTTGACTTCGGTCGGGGATAGGCCGAGCTTCTGCGCCTCGAGAAGCAGCGGCCGTAGGTACGCATCCGAGAACTGCTCGCGGCGCCGGACGCGGAGCTTGGCGCGCGCTCCCGGGGACACGAACATGCCGATGCCTCGCTTTTTGTAGAGGATTCCGTCGTCGACCAACTCGTTGATGCCCTTGGCGGCAGTCGCCGGGTTGATCCGATGGAATGCCGCGAGCTCGTTGGTCGACGGCACCTGCGCGTCCTCGGCCAGCGTGCCGTCGATGATCGAGCTTTCGATCTGCTCCGCGATCTGGACAAAGATCGGCCTACCGTCGTCCATCGGACTCCGCCTCCCCCGTCCCCCGCGGCGCCGCCGGGCTTGGGTTCCTCGGTTCATTACTCACGTAACTAACCATAGCACCAATGAACCTAGCGTCAAGGGCTGCCCTGGCCGGAGTGGTGCCTTGACGCGGCTTTGGCGCAGAGCTGAGTGTCATTCGCATGGCGTCGACATCCCGCAGACAGACATCGGGCCGGGAGTTGCACGCGAACCTGCCGCCCGCGATGCGCGACGCCGTGGACGCGTTCGCCGGATACCTGGCCGCGGAGCGGAACCGATCGGAGCACACGGTCCGGGCGTACGTCGGCGACACGGTGAGCCTGCTCGACCATGCGGTTCGGATGGGCGTCTTCGAGCCGGCCGGGCTCACGATTCCGGCGCTGCGGAGCTGGCTCGCCCGGCTGCGTACGACGGGTGCCGCCCGATCGTCGCTAGCCCGGCGCGCGGCGGTGGCGCGCATGTTCACCGCTTGGGCTCATCGGGATGGCCGGCTCGAGCGCGACGTCGGAGCCGGGTTGAGTAGTCCGAAACCGCACCGTGATCTGCCGCAGGTGTTACGCGTCGACCAGGCCGAGACGTTGCTGACCGCACCGACCGCGCCATCGACGGGACCGGACGTGCTGGTGCTGCGAGACCGCGTGGTGCTCGAGCTGTTATATGCCAGCGGGGTCCGCGTGTCTGAGCTGTGCGGCCTCGACCTCGACTCGGTCGACTGGGAGCGGCGCGTGCTCCGCGTGCTGGGCAAGGGAGCCAAGGAGCGGACCGTCCCCTTTGGAGCGCCGGCGGAGGTCGCGCTGAACACCTGGCTGGGGTACGGGCGACCACGACTGGCCACAACCGACACCGGTCCGGCGCTGCTGCTCGGTGCCCGGGGTGCGCGGTTGAACCCGACGATGGTCCGGCGCATCGTCCGGGCTTGGAGCCGTGTGGCCGGCCTGCCGGACGCGTCGCCGCACACGCTGAGGCACAGTGCGGCGACCCACCTCCTCGACGGTGGAGCGGATCTCCGTTCGGTGCAGGAACTGCTCGGGCACGCGTCGCTGGCAAGCACGCAGATCTACACGCACGTATCCGCGGAGCGGCTGCGCCGCGCGTACGACCAGGCCCATCCCCGGGCGTGACGACGGCGCCCGTTCAGCGCCCGAGTAGCGTTGTCGCGTGACCGCGGCACCACCCGATCGGGCCGTCGAGGGCGTACCCGTGGACTGGGCCCACCGGCGGGAGCTGTTCTCACTCGACCCGCGCGTCGCCCACCTCAACCATGGATCCTTTGGTGCGGTGCCGATCCCAGTGCAACGCGCACAACAGCGCCTGCGCGACGAGATGGACGCGAACCCGATGGCGTTTTTCTCGCGTGGGCTGCTCGACCGGTTGACGCATACCCGCAAGCACCTCGCTGCGTTCCTGGGCGCCGACGCCGACGGCGCGGCACTGGTGCCGAATGCCACCGCGGCGGTGATGGCGGTGCTGAGCTCGGTGAAGTTCGGCCAGGGCCAGGAGATCGTGGTGACCGACCACGGGTACGGCGCGGTCCGGATCGCGGCGGAACAGGTGGCTGGTCGGGTGGGCGCGACCGTACGAGAGGTTGCCGTGCCGTTGACGGCCACCGAGGACGAGATCCTCGACCGGCTGACCGACGCGGTGATCACCGGGGCGCACCCGGCTGGCCGTCATCGACCAGGTCAGCTCCACCGACCGCGAAGCTGTTCCCGGGCAACCGGCTCGTGACCGAGCTGCACGACCGGGACGTGCTCGTCATGGTCGACGCCGCGCACGGGCCGGGCATGCTCCCGGTCGATGTCGTAGGCACCGGAGCTGATTTCTGGCTAGGCAACCTGCACAAGTGGGCGTACGCGCCGCGGCCGACGGCACTGCTTGCCGTGGCGGCCGAGCACCGCGCCGGCATGCGGCCGCTGGTGGTGTCGTGGGAGCAGTCACTCGGATTCCCACGGGCGCAGGAGTTCGCCGGCACACTCGACTACACCCCGTGGCTTGCGGCACCAGCCGGAGTCCACCTGCTGCGCACCCTTGATGCCGAACGCGTCCGCGCCCACAACGCCGACCTCGTCGAGGAGGGCCAGCGCCTCGTCGCGGCCTCCGTGGCGGCCCTCTGGCCCGGGCCAGCCACCGCCGCACCGGCGCGCGCCCTTCTGGAACTCGCCCGGGAAGGCCGGCTCGGCGACCCGCCGGTGAGCATGCGGGTCGTACCGCTACCACCCGATGTGGCAGCCGACCGGGCCGCGGCGGTCGATCTGCGCACCCGGCTCGCCACCGAGCACGGCGTCGAAGTCGCCCTCGACGTGTGGCGCGGTCTACCGTTGCTGCGCCTGTCGGCCCAGATCTACAACCAGATCGAGGACTTCGACCGGCTGTGCCGCGCGCTGGCAGCGGTGCACCCAGCGGCTTGAGCCGAACCCGTAGTGGTTGCAGCAGCAGTAGCGGGTTGAGATAGATCAGTCCGCGCCGCAGGCCCCAGTGCAGGCACGCCGCGGCCGGACAGCCCGGATGGCCAGCATCGAGTAGACCTAACGCTGCGCCGACGGCGACCGTCTGTCCCATCTCGACGGTCGCGGCCACCGGTTCGTACGTAGTCCGCAACCCGCCAGCGTGCGCAACGCTCACCACTCCCCGCCCAGCCACCATCCCCGCGAATGCCACTATCCCGGCCCCGGCCGAACGCACCTCCTGGCCCGGCGCACCGGCGAGGTCCACCCCTCGGTGCCCCGGCAACCACGGACGGGGTGGTGGGTCGAAGGTGCGGACGACCTGCGGCGTCGGCATCAGCGGCCAGGTCCACTGTGGAGCAACGATCGCCGTCGGCAGCATCAACAGCAACGCGGCCAGGTAGGTCATGCGCTAACCATGAGGCGGCCGCCAGATCGACACCAGACATGCACCATGATCTGTGGACAACCAGATCCCCTGTGGACAACCGCTACCGGCATCGGCCGACGTCAGCGACACGTCCAAGGCCTAGACGTCCTAGATGTTTGCGCATCGCCGGTACGACCAGTAGTCTGCGCGGTATGACCAAGAAGATCGCCATCAGCGTCCCAGACGATGTGGCAGCACGCTTGGAGCGCGAGCCGAATGTCTCCGCATTCATCACTGAAGCCGTGCGAGCCCGCATGACCGGAGAGAGTGTGCGCCGGACGCTGGAACAGGCGGGGTTCGTGCTCACCGACGAAGGGCACACTCGAGTCGCCGAGGAGTTCGCGTCGTTGCGCGCGTCGATTACACCAGAAATGGAGCGCCGCTCGGCCGAAATCCGCGCGCTGATACAGCGCCGCAAAGTCTAGTGGGCCGGGTCGCCGTGGTACTCGACACGGCCGCACTCGTCGAATACACCCATGGCAACGACTCGATCGGCGAGTACCTTGCATTCACAGCGGACGAAGGCGACACGGCATTGATCCCGGCAACTTGTCTCGCGTCGGCATATCGGGATGTGAATGCTTCTGGCGCTGATCTGCTCGGCGTGCTCAGCGGACTCCCCCACGTTGTTGTCGCGCCCGCTAGAGGTCGAACACTGTGCCGTGCTCGGTGGCTGGGCGAGAACGCTCGGTCTTGACACGGCTCATGCCGCCATTGAGGCTGCGTCGGCGATGACACCGCTCATTACTCGACGAGCGCGAGTTGGTTACGAGGTTCCTTGCGCCCGAGTGGCCGATCATCGACATCTGACTCGGATCGCAAACGGTTAGGAGCCGAAGCCGCCCTCAGCCGGCAGTGAAATGTCGGGCTTGTCCAACTCCTCGACGTTCACATCCTTGAACGTCATGACTCGGACATTCTTGACGAACCGGGCTGGACGGTACATGTCCCACACCCAGGCGTCGTGCATCTCGACCTCGAAGTACACCTCGCCGTCCACGTTGCGAACATGCAGGTCGACGGTGTTGGCCAGGTAGAAGCGACGCTCGGTCTCAACGACATAGGAGAACTGACGGACGATGTCGCGGTACTCGCGATAGAGCTGCAGCTCCATCTCCGTCTCGTACTTTTCGAGATCCTCGGTGCTCATCCCGTCCTGCCCTCCCTGCCCTGGTCGCCGCTCGGCCAAGTGCTCGGCTCGCAAGCGTCGCCGAGGCCCGCCAGGCTCGTCCGCAACCGGAGTGCCAGCGTTTCGTCGGCCGCCACGCTGACGGTACTCCGCCGCCGCCGCCGCGCCGACCCGACCACCTCAACTGGCGTCACTGCGGCCACGTTCACATACGAGTACCGGTGCTCGGGGCACGGTCCGTGACGGGCCAACGCCGCCGAGTGCTCGTCGGTGGAATATCCCTTGTGCTCGGCGAACCCGTAACCGGGATACGTCTCGTCGAGTTCGACCATGATCCGGTCCCGTGTGACTTTCGCCATCACGCTGGCAGCGGCGATGCACGCGGCCACCCGATCGCCCTTCCACACGCCGAGTCCAGGCGCTCCCAGTCCGGCCACACCGAACCCGTCGGTGAGAACGTAGTCGGGTGCCGGCGTGAGCGCCGCCAAGGCCCGGCGCATCGCGTCAAGATTGCACACCTGCAATCCACGCCGGTCCACCTCCTCCGCCGGGATGATCACCATGGCGTACGCCTGAGCACGGGCGACGACCTCCGCGTACACCCGCTCCCGGGCCAGTGGGGTGAGCAGCTTCGAGTCCGCGAGGCCCGGCACCTCGCCACGCCGGCCCGCGGGCAAGATCGCCGCAGCCGCGACGAGCGGCCCGGCGCAGGCGCCCCGACCGGCCTCATCCGCGCCGGCCACAACCGCGAAGCCGCGTCGCTGCAGGGCCCGCTCGAGGGCGAAGATGCCGCCCTCGCGGCGTACCACAGTGCGCGGACTTGGCAACATCACCGCACCCCGATCGCGCGCAGTAGCACCGCAAGATCGGGCGGATAGACCTTCTCGCTGCTCATTTCGATGTCTGCCAACGACCACCAGCGGTGCTCGTGGATGTAGTGCTCCTCACCGGGGTCGAGCGCGTCCACCGCGACCTCCCAGGAATCCACCCGGAGCAGAAAGAACACCTGCCGCTGCCGATGCCAGGTGCCGTCGTACGGAAAATCGGTCGTCTCGTGCCACACCACGTCACCGAGGTCGGCCGGGGCGACCCGTAGTCCAGTCTCCTCAAACAACTCCCGGGCGGCACCCTCGGCCACGCTCTCGCCCGGATCGAGCCCGCCGCCGACCGTGAACCAGTACCGCGAGCCGGGCCGGCCCGGGTCCGATCCACGTACCAGCAAGATCCGATCAGAGCCGTCGATGAGCAGGACGCGACCGGCCTCCCTCGGAACGGGGTTTTCACGCGAACCGACCGGCGCCGCGGCCATGCCTACTGTCCGGGTGGCGGCGGGATGTCGTTGAAGGTGTCCGGCACGCTCAGCCAGTCGGCTCGGCTGAACGGCCAGAACAGCACGAACGCCTTCCCGACCACCGCGTCGATCGGGATCGTCGAACGGGTCGCGTCCTCCGTGCGTGCGAAGAGCTCCCGGGAATCGCCGGACTCGGACCGGTGATCACCCATCACCCACAACCGCCCGCTCGGCACGACAACGTCGAACGAGTCGCGGCTCGGCGAATCGGCCACGCCCGCGCCGTCGCGGAACAGGTACGGTTCGTCGAGGGCCTTGTCGTTGACGGAGATCCGGCCCTGGGCGTCGCAGCACACGACGTGATCGCCGGCAACGCCGATGACCCGCTTGATGAAGTCTTCTTCGTTCGGCACCGACCGCCACTCGTCGGGCGCCTCGAAGACGACGATCTCGCCGCGATGCGGGTCGCGGAAGTCGTACACCAGCTTGTTCACCAGCACCCGATCGTCGATGTTGAGCGTGTGCTCCATCGAACCGGACGGGATGAAGAACGTCTGTACGACAAAGGCCTTCACGAGCACCGCGACCAGGACCGCGATTCCCAGCAGAATCGCGGTTTCCTTCCAGAAGGCGTGCCGGGGCCTGGCTGCCTCTTGCCCGTCGTCAGCCACTCGTTGCTCGTCAATCACCCGCGAAGCCTACGTGCTCGCGATCGCCGTCTGAGGCGTGCCTGGGACGATCCCACCAATGACGCAAGAAGAGGCAGGGCCACTACCGCCCCGACCGGACCCGGTTGTGCCGGGACCTCCGGACCTACCGCGAGGGACGGGGGAACATTGTCGAACGTCTCCGGCACGCTCAGCGTGTCCCATCGGTCGGTGGGCCAGACGATGAAGAAGGCACGTCCGATCACGTTCTCGATCGGCACTGTTCCCTGGCACCGGGAGTCCTGCGACACGGCCCGGTTGTCGCCCATCACGAACAGATGATCCTCGGGCACCACCACTTCGGTGAAACGCCGCGACCCGCACACATTGGCCGCTGGAGGAACGTCCAAAGAGGAGTTCACGTCGATGTACGGCTCGTCGATCCCGACGCCGTTCACCATGACGCGACCCTGGCCGTCGCAGCACTCCACCCGGTCGCCCGGAAGGCCGATCACCCGCTTGATGAAGTCCTTCTCGCCGGGACGGCTCACGCCCACCAGGTCGCCCAAAGTATCGCCGATTCGATCAAGCATGCCGCCCGGCTCTTCGCCGAAGTTCTCCGGCGCCCACCGGTCGGTGCCACGGAACACGACGACCTCACCGCGCGCCGGCGGCCGGACGTCGTAGAGGATCTTGTTGACCAGGACCCGGTCGCCGACGAGCAACGTCTGCTCCATCGAGCTGGACGGAATGAAGAACGCCTGCATCAGGAAGGACCGGATCAGCACCGCGACACAGAAGGCCACCACCAGGAGCAGCGGCATCTCCTGCCAGAGCGGCATCTGCGGGCGGTCCTCGTCCTCTGCTTCCTCCGCCCGGCGCACGTCCTGGCGCCGCTGCTCGGCCAGGTCTTCGCTCAACGAGTACCCGGGTCGGCTGGGCCGTGCCGACGTCGGACGCTCATACACACCGACCGCGCCATACCCGCCATCCATGATGGGTGGATCCGACTCGTACGGGTTGGCGCCGATGGCGGCCGGCGGGTCAAACGCCACTGGGTACGGCTGTAGCTGCGCCTCGTGCCGAGCCCTGCCGCGGTAGGTCGGCGCGACGGATCCGTCTCCGCTGTACCCGTCGGCGCTGTACCCGTCGGCGCTGTACCCGTCGGCGCTGTACCGTCGGCGTGTACCCGTTGCCGGCGTACCCGCTCCGGCCGTACTCGCTGCCGCGAGACCCGTTCCCGTTGTACTCGTTGCCGCCGTACCCCGCACCGCTGTACCCCGTACCGCTGTACCCCGTACCGCTGTACCCCGTACCGCTGTACCCCGTACCGCTGTACCCCGTACCGCTGTACCCGGTATCGCTTTGACCGCCGGCCGAGGAACCGTTCCCGGCGTAGCCATTGCCGCCAGTCCCGGCGGCGCCATCGGAATCGGGGGTCGAGCCGAAGTAGCCGGAATCGTATCCGTCGTACCCGCTGCTGAACCCAGTCGGCGCCGGCGGATCGTCCGGCTGAGCAACCGGCTGAATGCTTGATACGTACGGCCGAGCTACGCGCGGACTGCCGACATACGGCTCGGCCGGGTATCGCCCGGGGTCGTAACCGGTCTCGTCCGCCATGGCCCGGTACTGCGAGATGTCATTGGTCTCACGCGGGTCGGACGGCGGCGGGGGCGCGGCGTCGTCGGCGGTCTGCACGTGTTCGTACCCGGGACGGCGCAACGGTAAAGGGGCCTCGGTTTCGTCCGGCTCGGACGCGTACGAATAACGCTCGCCGAGTCCGGTGTCGTCGAAACCCTTGCCATCCATCACGTGCCAGCCTAGAGGTATGCGTCCACGTCGGGGGAGTCCATGCGAACGGACCCCCCGAGCTTGGGACGCCTCGCTGCCAGGATGGAGATCAGCTCGCGGCGACCTTCTCGCGGAGCTCCTTGATCTTGGCCTTCTTGCCCCGCAGGTCGCGCAGGTAGTACAGCTTGGCCCGGCGTACGTCACCGCGGCTCACGATCTCGACCCGGTCCAGCTGCGGGCTGTGGATCGGGTAGGTCCGCTCGACGCCGACGCCGAAGCTGACCTTGCGGATGGTGAAGGTCTCCCGCAGGCCACCGCCCTGCCGGCGGATCACGACGCCTTGGAAGATCTGGATCCGGGACCGGTTGCCCTCGACCACCCGGGCGTGCACCTTGAGCGTGTCGCCGGCGCGGAATTCCGGGATGTCGGTCCGAATCGACTGGGCATCCAGCGCGTCCAGCGTGTTCATCGCTCGGTCCTCGTCGGTCACGGCACACCATCGTCCGGTGCGTCTGGGCTCAGTCTTGATCGGTAAACAACACGCCCTACGTCTTGCAGGTACGTGTCCGGGCGCACTGTACGAGCCGGATGGCGTCGTACCCGTGCGGCAACCCCACTACTTTGCCACACCGTCCGGCTCAAGGTGAAATCCACCCCCGGCAAGCACCGCTCGGTCGCGCCTGTCGAGCGCGTCGGGTGGCAGGGCCGCAATGAGATCGGGGCGGCGTAGGGCGGTCCGCAGCAATGCCTGGTCGCGGCGCCACCGCGCGATCTTGGCGTGGTCGCCGGAGCGGAGCACCTCGGGCACCTCGAGCCCCCGGAAGTTGGGTGGTTTCGTGTACACCGGCGCCTCCAGAAGCCCGTCCGCATGCGACTCGTCAACGAGAGAATCCGCATTGCCGACGACCCCGGGCAGCAGCCGACCGACCGCCTCCAGGATGACCAGCACCGCCACCTCGCCTCCGAACAGCACGTAGTCACCGAGCGAGAC
Source organism: uncultured Actinomycetota bacterium (assembly GCA_963773935.1). Lineage (GTDB taxonomy): Bacteria > Actinomycetota > Actinomycetes > Mycobacteriales > Micromonosporaceae > DATBGZ01. The sequence continues at coordinate 295,853 of CAVZCZ010000006.1, read as the reverse complement.
CTCGCGCACTCGGGCCCGGGTCATCTCGTGTGCCATGACGCGCTCATCGATGCCTTCGTATCGGCCGCAGGCGAACACGAGATGGTCCTCGGCGGCGAACTCGTGCGCCATCGCCTGTGTGAACGGCGTCCCAGCCGGACTCGGCACGATCATCAGAGCGCCGTCGGGGAGCACAGCGTCCAGCGCCTCACTCCACGGCTCGGGGCGCATGACCATGCCCGGACCGCCGCCGTACGGAGTGTCATCAACTGTGCGGTGCACGTCGTGGGTCCACTCGCGGAGGTCGTGCACGGCGACGTCGACCACGCCCTGGGCCCGGGCCTTGCCGAGCAGGGAGAGGTCCAGCGGCCCGAAGTACTCGGGAAAGATCGTGACGATATCGACCCGCATGACTGCCCCTCAAAGTCGAACCCAGCCGGATCGAACCTCACAGATCGAAGAGGCCCTCGGGCGGGGTCAGTACCAGGCGACCACCGGACACATCGACCTCGGGGACGATGGCCCGGACAAACGGAACCAGCCCCTGGCGGCCGTCCGGCAACCGCAGCACCAGCAGTTCGCTGGCTGGCGCGTGCTCCACCCGGATCACCTCTCCGAGGCGCTCGCCGTCCGGCGTCTCGGCTCGCAACCCGACCAGTTGATGGTCGTGGAACTCGTCCGGGTCCTCCGGATCGGCGATGCTGGCGCTGTCCACCACGAGGTGGACCCCGCGCAGCTGATCGGCCACATCCCGGTCGGCGTAGCCATCGAAGAGGATCAGCAACCGGCCCAGATGCGGCCGGAGCTCACTGATGGTCAACGGGCCGGCCTTCGTCGGGTCGGTCGCGAGGACCGACCCGACCATGAATCGATCGGCTGGCGAATCCGTGTGGATCTCCACCACGACCTCACCGCGCACCCCGTGCGGACGGAGGATGCGCCCGATCACGAGCTGCATCTAAGGCTCCCATGTCAGCGTTCAAGCCTCGCTCGCGCGGCACGACTCGCTTGCGCTCGTCCGACGCGCTCACGGGCCATGTCTGCGTTGAAGCCTCGCTCGCGCGCAGACTCGCTTCGCTCGTCCGACGCGCTCACGGGCCATACGTCAGTACGCGTCGACGATATCGACCCGTACCCCGCGCCCACCCACTGACGTGATCACCTGGCGCAGGGCCTTGGCGGTGCGCCCGCCTCGCCCGATCACGGTGCCAAGGTCATCGGGATGCACCCGGACCTCGAGCCGCTGCCCGCGCCGGCCGTCGATCATGCGAACCCGAACCTCGTCCGGGTGTTCGACGATGCCTTTGACCAGGTGCTCCAGCGCCGGCCGCACCGCGGTGTCAGCCCTGCGTGTCGGTGCCGGCATCGCCGGACTCCTGAGTCTGCGGCGCCTCCGCGCTCACGGCGGTGTCGGTCTCGGTCTCGGCGACTTCGGCGACTTCGGCGACTTCGGCGCTTCGGCGGCTTCGGTGACCTCGGCGGCTTCGGTGACCTCGGTGACCTCGGCGGCTTCGGTGACCTCGGCGGCCGCCGCTGCCGGCGCGGCCTTGGCCGCCGCAGCTTGCGAGGCGGCGGTCTGGCCACGTGCCGCCTTCTTCGCGGGCTCCTTCTTGGGCTTCTCGGCCTCGGCAAGGCCAGCTGCGGCCTTCGCCTCCGCCTCGTACGCCGCGGTACGGCTGGCTCGTGCTGGCGCGACCTTCAACGGCTCGGTCGGAGCCGGCAGGCCCTTGAACTTCTGCCAGTCGCCGGTCTTGCTGAGGATCGCGATCACCGGCTCGCTCGGCTGTGCGCCAACCGTGAGCCAATGCTGGACCCGCTCGGAGTTCACCTCGATGCGCGAGGGCTCCTCCTTCGGGTGGTAGAGCCCGATGTATTCGATCGCCCGGCCGTCGCGCTTGGTGCGCGCGTCCGCGACGACGATGCGGTACTGGGGGTTGCGGATCTTGCCCATCCGCAGAAGCCGGATTCGTACGGCCACTGTCTGCTCGCTCCCGCTGTGTCTTGTTCGGCTCGTGGTCGCGCCGAAGCTTGAACGAGCGTGCTGACCGCCACCGTGGGGTTAGTGTGGCCGGCTGCTCTGGATTCTGTGCCGTCGTCGCCCCTGGATAGAGGGCCGGGGCTCGGTCGGCGTGGGCGGCGCACATTCGTGCGAAACCCAGACACAGATTCTGCCAGACTCCGTCGGCTCGGCACGAATCACCCCCAAGATCCGCCCCGAGCGGGTGTCGCAGTGGCTTGTCGCGCTGTTAGCAAGGACGCCCTCCGAACGCTTTCGGTGCCGTAGGGCGTCCCTCCTTTCGCCTCACCGGTGCGCGACGTCGGGGCGATCGGCGAGGACGCGCGGTCGATCGTGACCCGGTGGCAGTGCGGGAATGGTCCACGACGCGTCCGGGCGGAACCCACACCAGGTGCCGTCGAACGGGAACTCGCCCGCCTCGGCGAGCTTCATCAGCCGATCACCGGTGGCGCGGATCTGCGCGGCATGCGCCTCGGTCCAGTACAACGGATGGCCGATCTTGGCGTGAAATTCGTCCTCGTCCCGCCACCGGCACGAGCGGTCGGGTCGGACGATCACGTCCAAAGCATGGTCGGCCGTGTCGACCCCGGCGCAGCCCCGGTCGGCCCATCGGACGTAGGGCTCCTCCAGTTTGACGTGCCAGCCACTGAACATGCCGTCGACCCAGAACCAGAGCACCGAGTACGGCTTGTTGTCCGGCATCCAGATCATGACGTCGCTGCCGGTCCAGGCGTACCGGGCCAACCGGGCACCACGCAGCTGGTCGATGGCTGCGTCGTGGTGTCCGCGCCCGTCTTCAGCGACAAGTCGCCAGTACGGCGACCCGATCGGCAGCCACAGCCGTAGCCCGTGCTCGTCGTCGGCGGCGACCCGCACCACCTGCATCAGGCTGACCCGGCCGCCGCGCCAGTGGCGGCGGACAAGAACCTCGCCAGGTGCGAACTTCACCCTGCCTCCTCTTGTCACTGGGTTCGCAGACTCAGTGGGTTGGCAGACTAAGTGGGTTGGCAGAGTGTCACATCGCGCGACACAGAAAGGAAGGGCACCGTCGTGCGCTTTGTTCTGGTAGCGACGCCCGCGCGACAACGACTCAACCTCGAGTCCTGGCCCTACAGTGAGACGCCGCAGGCGGTGACCTAGCGGCCGCCGTCGCCTCGGGGCTGTTCGATCGGGCCGAAAGCGCCAACTGCCTGGCGGCGTCGAAGAAGTCCTGCACGGCCTTGGGACAGCTTGGGGTCGGGCACGATCAGACTCCTGGACAGACAGGCGAGGATGTCCCGCGCCCGCGAATCGGAGGGTCTTCCTGCCCGGGGCTCGCAGCCCGTGCCAGTGTCGACATGTCACATCCCTGCTGGCACCGGCGCGAGCGTCCATTGTAGACACTCGCGCCGGCTCAACGTCACAGGGCCGGCTCCACATCAGAGGGCCGACTCCACGTCAGAGGTTCGAGTCGCAGGCGTTGAACATCGCCAGCGCCGCCGCCTCACTTGCCGCGTCGGTGCCATCGAGCGCGTCGACGAACTTCTGTACCGCCTCCTTGCACCCTTCCAAGGCGGTCACTTCATCATTGGCGTCCTTGAGGTCGTCCTGAGCAGTCTTCAGCTTGCCCTCGCTGGTCGTCAGGTCCTTCGCCTGCGAGTCGACCGTGCCCTGAAGGGTCGCGATCTGGTCCTTCTGGTCGGCCACCGTGGTCCGCGCCTGGTTGTACATGTATCCGGCACCGCCGCCGCCGGCCAGCAAGAGCACCGTGAGTCCGGCGAAGACCCACGTCCATACGCTGGTGCGGCGCGGAGCCGACGCCTGCGGCGGCAGGCCACCGACCGGGTAGGCCGGCTGTTGGGCGGTGCTGGCGCTGGCGGGCGCATAGGCGGGCGCCGCCGGAGGTGCTGGTGGGTATGCGGGCTGTGGCGCGGCGTACGGGTCGGTCGGTTGGTCGCTCACCTAGGTGCCTTTCTTCGTAATTTCTTCGTCAGAGTTTCGTCGAGCGGGGTCATCCCGCCGGGTGCATGTTAGGCGGCCACCGCGGCACGCGCTGACCGCCAACTCAGAAGGCCGCGTCCCGGACATTCGGGCTCAACCAGTCAGCCCGTACTAACCGCACGACTCCCTGCAAAACGGACGGTCACCACTCGACGAAGATGCCTAGCCACGGAGAAGTCCATTGTGGAATGTGCTCGGTCGTCGCGGCCCGCTACGCGCACTCGGCGACCATGAGGTCGTACGCCACATTGAAGGCGGCCTCGTCAGCGGCCGCCAGAGCCTGTCGCACCGCGGCCGCGCAGAGCTTCTCGGTGTTGAGGTCAGCCGTAACATCGTCGATGGCCTGCTCGCGTTGGCGGATGATGCCGTCCTTCTCGGAGATCGTCCTGGTGTGACCGCCGACCGTCCCCTCCAGGCCGGCGATCTGAGCCTTCTGTTCGGCGATTGTGCTCCTGGCCTCGTTGTACACGTAGCCGAGGCCGCCGGCACCGAGCAGCAACAGCAGGGACAGGCCCGCGAAGACCCAGGTCCAGACGCTCGTGCGCCGCGGGGCTGGCAGCGGGGGTAGGGGGTAGCCGCCCACCGGATATGCGGACACCAGATTCGGGGGGTAGTCCATGGTCGGATTTTCAGAGTGAGGTGGGTATGCGGGCGGAGCTGGTGGGTACGCGGGCGGTCGCGTGGAGTACGGGTCGGTCGGTAGGTCGCTCACCTGGCGCCCCTTCCATCGTTGAGCGGGCATATTCCCGCCCCGAGCATGCTAGGCCGCCGCGGAGCGACATGCCGACCGCAGTCTCAGAAGGTCCATCGGCGATAGTCGGGCGAACGGTCGGACTACGGCTCGTGCCGAAGGAATTTCACGTGCGGAGGGGTTCGCCGCGTAGCACGACCAGCCGGGGCGCGAGCAGAGCGCGGAGGTCGACCCGCGGGTCCTCGTCGTACACCACCAGATCGGCGAGGCCACCCGGCACCAGTCCGGGGAAACCCAGCCACTCCCGGGCGCCCCACGAACCGGCCCGCAGAACATCCATTGTGGATAGCCCGGCCCGCTCGCGCAGCAGCAGCATCTCCGCCGCTGCCTCACCGTGCCCGATGCCGCCGCCCGCATCGGTACCTACGTAGATAGGAACGCCGGCGTCATGGGCTGACGCCACCACCGCCGGGAAACCGTCCCGCAACCGCCGCATGTGGTCGGCGTACCCCGGAAACTTCGGCTCGGCCGCAGCCGCGATCTCCTCGAACCGCGCCACATTGAGCATCGTGGGCACCAGCGCGGTACCGCGTGCCGCCATTTCCGCGATGTCCTCTTCGGACAGACCTGTGCCGTGCTCGACCGAGTCGACCCCGGCTCGGACGAGCGCCGCCACTGACTCCTCGCCGAACAGGTGCGCCGCGACCCGGGCACCGGCGGCGTGGGCCACGGCGACCGCGTCGGCCATCGCCGCGACGTCCCAGGCGGGCGCGAGGTCGCCGGTCCCCCGGTCGATCCAGTCCCCGACCAACTTGACCCAACCGTTGCCGGCGGCGGCCTGTTCCTTGATCGCGGCCGGCAGGTCCTGCGCGTCCACCTCGACCCCGATGTCACGCAGGTATCGCCGGACCGGGGCGACGTGGCGACCGGCCCGGGCCAGCCGCGGCAGATCAGCCGCGTCGTCGAGCTCGGGGTACGGGTACGGGCTGCCCGCGTCCCGGATCGCGAGCACCCCCCGATCGCGGTCGATCGTGGCCAGTTCGCGCGCCTCGGCCACGGACTCGATCGGCCCGCCGCCCGGCCGGATGCCGACGTGGCAGTGCGCGTCAACCAGACCGGGCAGGAGGTATCCGCGGTTGGCCAGGGTCACCGCTCCCGGCACGGGCTCCAGGGTGACCCGGTCGTCGACGAGCCAGAGGTCGCGTACGTCATCGTCGGGTAGCACCACACCGCGCACATGCCAGGCCATGCCACCGTCCTACACCACCGGCACGCTCCGGATCTAGGAACCCGCTCAGCGACTGCCAACCGCGACCACGGCGGCCTTGCCGCGGACCACTGGGTTGGTCAATGTGCCGACCCCGGCGACGCTGATGGTGACGCGGTCGTTCTCAGCCAGGCTGAACCCGAGATCGGGCACGATCCCGGTGCCGGTCGACAGCACCACACCAGCCGGGAAATGCTGCTCGGCGAAGAGCCAGCCGACGAGGTCGGCCGGTGCCCGGACGAGCTTGGCCGTGCTCGTCATGCCGGAGAAGACGACCGCGCCCGCCCGCACGATCTCGATCGCGATGTCCACCTCGTCGACCGGCGGACCGAGCACGATGCCCGGCCCGAGCGCGCACGACCCCGCGTACGTCTTGGCCTGCGGCAGATAGAGCGGGTTCTCCGCCTCGATGCTGCGGGAGCTCATGTCATTGCAGATCGTGTAGCCAACGATCTCGCTCGCCGCTGTGACGACCACCGCCAGCTCGGGTTCGGGAACGTCCAAAGTGGAGTCTGTCCGGATGCCGACCGACTCGCCCGGCCCCCGTACGCGCGCGGCCGTCGACTTGAAGAACAGCTCCGGCCGCGACGCGTGATAGACCCGCTCATACGGGTCGCCGGCGCAGGCTCTCCTCGATCCGGGCGTCACGCGAGCGCAGGTAGGTCACGCCGGCCGCCCACACCTCGGTGTCGCCGTCGATCGGGGCGAGGAACTCCCCGACCGCCGCGTCGAGGGGCCCACCGGCGGCCACCACCGCGTCGATGTGGACGGCACCGCGGGCCAGAAGCGCGGCCAGGCTCGGCACGGGCAGGCGGCGCAGCCCGCCGTCGCGGATCACTCCGATGTGGACTCCACCATCCACGCCGGCGTAGCGCACGAGCATCATCGTGCGAACACCCCGACCCCGCTCTTCACGTGCTCCACCCGGCGCAGCGCCTCCTCGTTGACGTCGATGCCGAACCCGGGGGCCTCGGTGAGGTGTACGTGGCCGTCGCGCACGACCGGCCCGCCGGCAAAGGTCGCCAAGTCCTCGAAGTACGTGAGGTCCAGCGCGTGGTACTCCAGCACCGTGAAGTTGGCCAGGGCAGCGCACAGATGGGCGGCGGCGACCGTACCGATCGGGCCGGACACGTTGTGCGGGGCGAACGGCAGATAGTGCAGCTCGGCCAGCTCGGCCACCCGACGCCCCTCGGCCAGGCCGCCGAACTTGGCCACGTCGGGCATGACGCAGTCGACCGCGCCGGCCGCGAGGAGGTCCTTGAACGGGAAGCGGGTGTAGAGGTTCTCGCCGGCGCAGATCGGCACCACCGTCGCCCGGCGGACCTCCGCCAGGGCGGCCAGGTTCTCCGGGGGTACCGGCTCCTCGAGCCACATGAGGTCGAACGGCTCCAGCGCCCGGGCCGCCCGGATCGCCGACGGCACGTCGAATCGGGCGTGCATGTCGATGGCGAGGTCAACCCGCGGACCGATTGCCTCCCGGATCGCCGCGACCTGGCTCGGCCATGCGCTCGATCTGGGCGGCATTGAGCGAACGGTTCCACTCGTCGCTCCGATGCGCCCCGTACGCATCGTCCACATCGAACTTCAGCGCGGTGAACCCCCGGCTGAGCGCGTCACGGGCCACCGTGGCGAACCGCTCCCGACCCTCCGGTGTGGACGGATCAGCCAGCTCGCTGAGATGGTGGCCGGCAGCGTCGACCGTACCTGCGTTGCAGTCCGCGTACAGGCGCACCACGGTCCGGAACGCACCACCGAGCAACTGGTATACGGGGACGCCGTGCAGCTTTCCGGCAAGATCCCACAGGGCGAGCTCCAGGCCGGAGATAGCAGTCAGCACGGTGCCGCCCTGGCCGCCGTTGAACAGGTGCCAGCGACGCATCTTCTCGTAGAGGCGGTGCACGTCGCGGGGGTCCTCGCCGGCCAGGTGCTCGATGAGCGAGTGCACCACCGCGTTGACCGCCGATACCGGTCCGGACGGATAGCACTCGCCGAGGCCGTAGGTGTCACCGGCCCAGAGACGAACGATGAGGCACGGGCCCACAATCCGCACCGCGGCGGTCTCGACCCGCGTGATGGCGGGGCGGCTCATCGGTCGACCGCCGGGTCGAGCCCGCCCGGCCAGGCGAGGTACTCGTGGAAGGCCTGCACCCGACCGTCAGCCACGAGAAAGACCAGACACAGCGCCTGCTGGAAGTCGCGGCCGAGCCAGGTGCCACGCACGGCGACCTCGAAGCCGACCCGAGGATCGGCCCTCAGCGTCGACGTCACTTCGAGTTCGGCCCGAAGCTCGGCGCCGAGTTGGTCGAAGAACCGCGTGGCGGCCGCCTTGCCCCGTTGCCGGCCGGCGAACCCGGCGACCGGAACGTGGAACGTCACCTCGGGATCCAGCATGGCGAGCAAGGCGGACCAGTCGCCGATCGCGCGCGCCGGAGCGCCAATGTCGCATCGCGGTCTCGGCCGTGGCCAGGTCCGGTGAAGACACGTCGCCAAGCACGTCGCTCATTCCGCTCCCGTAAAGCAGTCAATAGCGCGAGAAAGATCGCACTCTCAGCTCTGAGCATTCTGCATGGACTGGTGGAAATGCCGGAAGGTGATCCCGATTTGTGCCGATAGTGCCGGATGGACTTCGCTGCAACAGACTGCTAGATCGGCAATCGAGGCCGACTTTTGAATAATCTAGGCTTAATTAAGTCGTGATGGACCGCTGATTGGCCATCAGTATTGACTAGTCCTGCGTAAACATCAATACTCAGTCCACGCGAAAGGCCATGCACGCATTCGAGAGTGGAAGCGGTCCGATGTCGTCCCCTGACTCGTCCCAGCGCAGAGCGAACCGCGCCCGCGTGGTCCGCGCGCTGCGCGAGCGCGGGGCGCAAAGCCGCAGCGAGCTGGCTGAGATCGGGCTGTCGCGGTCAACAGTCAAGAGCGTCGTGGAAGAGCTGCTCGAGGCCGGCACGATCGTGGAGGTCCCGGGGCCGAAGGATGTACCCAACGCCGGCCGCCCGCCGACGCTCGTGGGTCTGCGGGGCAACCTCGGACTAGCGGTGGGCGTCGAGATCGCCAACGGGATCATCCGGGCGGCGGTCTGCAATGTCGCGCAGGAACTGCTGCTGCACGATTCCGTGCCGATGGACGACCACACGCCGCCGGAGGCGATGCTCAAGACCACGGCCACGCTCATCGACCACATGCTGGGTCAGCTCGGTTCCGCGCGCGGCCAGGTCATCGGCGTCGGCGTCGCGGTGCCGGGGCCGATCCAGCGCCGCACCGGTGTCAACGGTCGCGCCACCACGCTGAAGCCCTGGGTGAACATCAACACGCACGCGATGGCGGCCGAGATCCTGCAGCTTCCGGTCGTGGTCGGCAACGACGCCAACCTGGCCGCGCTCGCCGAGATGAGATGGGGCGCCGCACGCGGCCTGAAGGATGTCGCCTACGTCTACACCGCGTCGGGCATCGGTGCGGGCTTCATCCTCAACGGCGCCCTGTACCTGGGTGCCAACGGAACGGCCGGCGAACTCGGCCACACCACGATCGACGAGAACGGGCTGGTCTGCGAGTGCGGCGGCCGAGGCTGCCTGAACACACTGGCCAATGCCGACGCGATCACGCAGAACCTGTGGCGCAGCCACCACGACCGACTCTCCATCGCCGACGTGATCAAGCTGGCCCAGATGGGTGACGTGGGCTGTCGGCGGGTCATCGCCGACGCGGGCCGGCACATCGGCCTCGCGACGGCCAACATGTACAACCTGCTCGATCCCGAGCTGATCGTCCTCGGTGGAAATCTCGCCCCGGCGGGCGAGATCCTGCTGGGTCCGCTACGGGAGTCGATGGCCCGCCGGGCGATCCACGCCGGGGAGGTGTTGCCGCCGGTCGTCGTCGGCGCCTTGAACGAACACGTCGTGGTCGTCCAGGGCGCCGCAGCAGCAGTGCTGATCGACGCGGACGCGTTTCCGTTGCCCAGTCAGAAACTGCCAAGCCAGACCCTGCCTAGCCAGAAGCAGCCTAGCCAGAAGCAGCCCAGCAAGAACCAGCCCAGCAAGAACCAGCCCAGCAAGAACCTGGCGAGATAGCACAGATGACCCTCGGGCATTGCCGCCCGGGGACGCAAAGCGTGGGGTATGCAGGACCGCCCTACCGCACAAAACGGCCAGAGTCCGAAGGCCCTGGCCGTCCTGTCCACACGCGAGTGCGGGACCCGGTCTCGTCGCGGATGCAGCCGCGGCACGACCACAACGCCACGGGGCTGGCCCGTGGCGGGCGATACAAGGTGGAGCAAACATGAGTGTACATCGGTACGGGCGGCTCCTTGCCGCCGCGGCTGCCGCGCTGTTGATCACACTGACCGCGTGCAGCTCGCCCGACGACGGCCAAGGAGGGCCGAACGCGGGTGGCCAGAGACTGAAGATCGCTCTCTCCAACTCCTTCATCGGCAACCAGTGGCGCGTCGAGATGGAGAACGTGTTCAAGGCGGCGTGCGCGATGCCGCCGTATCTCGAGCAAGTTGAATGCTCGATCTACAACGCGGGCAACGACGTCTCCACACAGTCCCGGCAGATCTCGAATCTGATCTCGCAGGGCGTTAACGGGATCGTCATCAACGCGGCCTCGACCAGCGGCCTCAACGGCGTGGTCCAGCAGGCGTGTGACCGCGGCATCGTGGTGGTCTCGTTCGACAACACGGTCGACGCAGCGTGCGGTCTGACGGTGAACACCGACCAGGTCAAGTTCGGCAAACAGCTCGCCCAGTTCATCGTCGACAAGCTGAGCGGTCAAGGCAACGTCGTCATGGTGACCGGGGTCGCCGGCACTGGCGCCGATAACGACCGCAACAAAGGCGCCAAGGAGGTCTTCGCGGCCAACCCCGGCATCAAGCTGGTCGGCGAGTACAGCGGCATGTGGGACTCGGCCACCGCCCAGCGGGTGACCTCGGCCCAGCTGCCGAGCCTGCCAAAGGTCGACGGCGTTTGGGTCTCGGGCGGCACCGACGGCGTTATCAAGGCGTTCGCCGACGCCGGCCGGCCCATGCCGATCGTCGGCGGTGAGGGGGAAAACGGCTTCCGCAAGTACATGGCCGGAATCCTCACCCCGAAGGTCACCGGCATGTCGGTCGGGCAGCCGCCGTTCCTGTCGGTGATCTCGCTCGAGCTGGCCCGCGCGGTGCTCAAGGGCGAGCACCCGAAGAAGAGCATCGAGATTCCGTTCCCGGTCGCGACGTCCGACTCGCTGGTGCCCGGAGAGACAGTCTTCCCCGACCTGCCGGACAGCTTCTTCGCCGACTTCACCGACTCCGGCCCGAACGCGACTGTCATCCTGTGCCAGGAGGCGGCAACAGACGGAACCCCGTGCTCGGGCACCCTCAAAGTGAACCTCGGCACGTCGTGACCACGGGGACTCCTTCGATGGTGCCGGCACCGATGCGCCCCGGGCACGCTCCCGGCGCGGAGGTCTTCGCGGTACGGGCGTCCGGTGTCGACCGAGCCTTCGGTGGAGTCCAGGCTCTTCGGGACGCGTCGTTCGCGGCGCGTCCTGGGGAGATCCATGCCCTCGCCGGCGAGAACGGCGCGGGCAAGAGCACGCTCATCAAAGTCCTCTGTGGACTGATCAGTGCGGACCGCGGCACGGTCGAGATCTTCGGTCAGGAAGTCCGCCGGGTGGTCGAACCGGCCGCCCGGCGCCGGATGGGTGTGGCGACCGCCTTCCAGGAGCTTTCGCTGCTGCCCGACCTGACCGTCGCCGAGAACCTGCTGCTGCACGACCCACCCCGGGGTCGCCTCGGCCTGGTCCGGCGCGGCCGGCTCGCGCCCGAGGCGGACGCCATTCTGCGCCGCTATGGGGTCGACTACATCGACAGCCGGGCCACCACGGCCGACCTGTCGGTGGCGCAGCGACAGATCGTCGAACTGGTGCGGGTGCTGGCCACCGAGCCCCGGGTGGTCATCCTCGACGAGCCGACGGCTGCCCTGCCCGACCGTCAGGTCGAGTGGCTGTCCGGACACATGCGACGGCTGCGCGACGCCGGTTCCTGCGTCATCTTCACCTCGCACCGGTGGCGCGAGATCGAGGCGCTGGCCGACCGGGTCACGGTGTTCCGCAACGGCACGCAGGTGGCGACCCGGGATCGCATCTCCGAGGCCGAGGCCGTGACGCTGATGAGCGGCCGGACGTTCGAGGGCACCTACCCGGATGTCACCACGATCGCTCGGGGCGCCAGCGCCCTGCGGGTGAGCGACTTGCACGGCGGCCGGTTGCGGGGTGTCTCGTTCGACCTCCGGCGCGGTGAGATCCTCGGCGTCGGCGGCCTTGCCGGCCAGGGCCAACGCGACCTTTTCTCACGCTGTTCGGCGCGCAGCGTTCTTCCGCCGGCACACTCAGCGTGGGTGGCGAGGCCGTCACAGTGCGGCGGCCCAAGGACGCGATCCGAGTCGGGCTCGGCATCGCCTACGTGCCGGAGGACCGTAAGGCCGAGGGACTGTTCCTGCCGCTGTCCATTCGCGACAACATCGCGCTGGCGACCCTCTCGCGCCGGACGGCCGGCGGCTTCGTCCAGCGGGGAGCTGAACGGTCGGCGATCGCCTCCATTGTGGAACAGCTCGCCATTGGCCAGGGGCGCTCCACCAACCAGGCCGTCAGCACGCTGTCGGGCGGCAACCAGCAAAAGGTCGTGATGGCCCGCTGGCTGCTGACCGACGCTGCGGTCCTGCTCCTGTACGACGTAACCCGCGGCGTGGACGCGGCCACCAAGCACGACATCTACGAACTCGTGGCGAAGCTGGCCGATGACGGCAAGGCGATCCTCTACTACTCCAGCGAGACCGAGGAAATCGCGAACCTCTGCCACCGCGTGCTCGTGCTTCGCGAGGGTCGGATCGCGGCCGAGCTTCCCGGTCCGGTCGGCGATGCCGAGCTGATCGTCGCCGCGTCCCTGAAGGAGGCCACCGATGCGTGAGGTCGCGAATAACCTGGTCCGGCGGACCAGGATCGCCCTGTCCCAAGGCGGGCTCGGCTACCTCGTCCTCGCGGCGACGGCGGTGGCTTACTTCGCGGTCTACACCTCGAACCTGGGACGGTTACCAACCTCATTCGACTATTTGTCGATTCTGAACACGACGCTGCCGCTGGTGTTCGTCGCGTTTGGACAGAGCCTGGTGGTGCTGACCGGCGGCATCGACCTGTCCGTCGGCGGCATTGTCAGTCTGTGCGTCGCCGTTACCGCGACCGCGGTGACCGGCCCGGGGCTCGAACCGTGGGGCTGGATCGTGCTGGTGCTCTGCTTGGGCGCGGCCTGCGGGGCGATCAATGGCGTCATCGTGGCAAAGGCGCGCATCGCGCCGATCCTTACCACCCTGGCCACGCTGTCCATCTTCTCCGGCCTCGCGCTGCGGGTGCTGCCCGTGCCGGGCGGCTCGATCCCATCGGGCGTGCGTCTCGTGCTCACCAACCCGAACCTGCCGACCGGGCTCATCTGGCTGGGGCTGGCGATCGCCGGCTGGCTGGTGTTGCGCCGCACACGGTTCGGGATGCGGGTGTTCGCCATCGGCAGCGATGAGGGCAGCGCCCGTGCCGTCGGCGTTCCCGCAGTCCGGGTCAAGGTCGCCGTCTACGCGTTGTCGGGGCTGTTCAGCGCGCTAGCGGGGGTCTTTTACGTGTCCACGACAACGGCCGGCGACGCCAACGCGGGCGGGCCGTTCATCCTCACCTCCATCGCCTCGGTGGTGGTCGGCGGGGTCGCCTTCGCCGGCGGTCGGGGCAGTGCATTGGGAGCAATGGCCGGTGCAGTCGCGCTGACTCTGGTTATCGACGTGCTGTTCTTCGCCGGAATCGACCCGCTCTACCAGGCGCTGTTCCAGGGCCTCTTCCTCGTCGTCGCGGTCCTGCTCGGCACCGCCGCTGCCCTGATTGCCCGTCAACGAAAGGGCTTGTCGCTATGAGTTCGCCGGAGCTGACCGGGCGGCTCAACGCGCTAACGCCGAGCACCCGGCGGGTGCTCTACGCGTGCGCCGGAGCGGTCGCCATCCTGGTCGTCGGGTCGATCTTCCATCCGGGCTTCGCCTCGTGGACGAGCCTGCGCGTGATGCTGGTGGTGGCGAGCTTCATCGGGTTCGTGGCGGCTGGCCAGATGCTGGTCGTGCTTGTCGGCGGCATCGACCTCTCGATCCCGTGGGTCCTCAATGGCGCCGCCATCGTGCTAACGACGACCAGTCTCGGACAGACCTCGCGGATGCCGCTCGGCATTGTCTTCGCCCTCGGGGTGGGGGCGCTCGTCGGCCTGGTCAACGGTCTGGGCGTGGCCTGGCTTGGCGTGCCGGCGGTGGTGATGACGCTGGGCATGAACGGGGTATTGCAGGGCCTCACGCTTGGCCTGTCCAAGGGTCTGACCTGTCCCTCGTGCGCGTCCTACGCACCGCAGCCGCTGCGCGATCTCTACGCCGGTCGCGTCTTGGGTATACCGCCCGAGCTGTTCGTCTGGGTCGGCGTGACACTGTTCATGACCGTCCTGCTCACGCTCACGACGTTCGGCCGCCGCGTCTACGCGGTCGGCGTGAACCCACGGGCCGCCTTCCTGTCCGGGGTCGGCGTGCGCGGCGTGACCGTGGCGCTCTACACACTGAGCGGCGTCTTCGCGGCGCTGGCCGGCATCGCCCTCGTCGCATACGGCGGTCAGCCGTCACTCGGCCTGGGCGACCCGTACCTGTTCGCGTCCATCGCCGCGGTCGTCGTCGGCGGAGTGTCCATATTGGGCGGTCGCGGCCACTACATCGGCGTCGTCGCCGGTTCGCTGACCCTGGTCGCCGTCATCACGTTCCTGCAGGCCCAACGGGTGCCCGAGTACGGGCGCAGCATCATCTACGGCCTGGTCATCCTCGCCATCCTCTTCACCTACGGTCGGGACAAGTCGCATGACTGATACGAACATCACCGTCGAGATCTTCAGCGACATCGCCTGCGAGTTGGGGGAGAGCACGCTGTGGGACGACCGCCGCGGCCGCCTCTACTGGGTGGATATCACCGGGCGGCGCATCTACGCCAGGGACTGGTCGGGCGGCCCGACCGCCAGCCTGGCCACGCCGTCCGAGGTCGGTAGCGTTGGGCTGCGAGCGGGCGGTGGCCTGGTGGCGGCCCTGCGGCACGCCATCGCCTTCATTGACGTCGACCGCGGGACCATCGAGGTCGTCCGCGAGGTCGAGACCGAACTCGACGGCAACCGGTTCAATGACGGCGCAGTCGACCCCCGCGGGGACGGGTTCTGGTTCGGCTCGATGGACATGGCCGAATCGGCACCGACGGGCTCGTTCTACCGGTTCGGCACCGACCGGAGCGTCGTCCGCGCGCTGGACGGCATCATCTGCTCGAACGGTCCGGCGTGGAGCCTCGATGGACGGACCGTCTACCACGTCGACTCGACCCGCCGGCTGATCCGGGCCTACGACTTCGACCCGGAGGCCGGCGTGATCGGGATCGGCCGGGTCTTCGTCTCCGACGAAGGCGAACCGTGGTGCCCCGACGGCGTTACCGTCGACGTCGAGGGGTACATCTGGAACTGCAAGTGGGACGGCGGGCGAATTGTGCGGTACGCCCCCGACGGCAGTGTCGACCGCGTCGTCATGCTTCCAGTACCCCGACCGACCCGGTGTGCCTTCGTCGGTCCCGACCTGTCCACGCTGGCCATCACCAGTGCCCACATCGGACTGGATGCGTCCGCGCGCGCCGCCGCACCGCTCTCCGGTCAGGTGCTGCTGCTGGATCCCGGCGTGCACGGCCTCCCAGCCCCTGTGTTCGCCGGCTGAGCCGCCGTACCAGCGGTCCCCGCCGAGACTCTACTTAGGACTTTCCGTCCCGGCGGGTGAGCTTGCCGAAGTCGAGCTTCGGGATCTTGAACCCGGGCGGCAGACCCTGCTCGCCGCCGTCCAACGCCGCCGGATCAAGACCGGGCGGCAAGGCCGGCATCCCCATGCCCGGCATCGGCGCTGGGCGGCGTCCGGTGGTCGCCCCCTTCGCACCCTTGCGCTTACTCTTCGGCGACTTGGTCGCCTTGCGGCGCATACCGGGCAGACCCATCATGCCGGACATCTGCTTCATCTGCTTCTGGGCATCGGTGAACCGGTTCAGCAGCTGGTTGACGTCCATCACGGTCACGCCGGAGCCGGTGGCGATACGAGCCCGACGCGAACCATTGAGGATCTTCGGGTTGTGCCGCTCACCCGGGGTCATACCCCGGATGATCGCGGCAATCTTGTCGAAGTGACGATCGTCCACTTCGGCCAGTGCGTCCTTGTACTGGTTCATGCCAGGCATCATGGCGAGCATGTTGGCGATCGGGCCCATCCGGCGCAGCGCGGTCATCTGCTCCAGGAAGTCCTCGAGGGTGAAGGTGTCGCCGCCCATGAGCTTGGCGGTCATCCGTTCCTTCTGCTCCTCATCGAACGCGGACTCGGCCTGCTCGATGAGGGTCAGTACGTCACCCATGCCCAGGATCCGGCTGGCCATCCGATCTGGGTGGAAGACGTCGAAGTCCTCCAGCTTCTCGCCGGTGGAGGCGAACATGATGGGCTGGCCAGTGACCTCGCGAACCGACAGGGCGGCACCACCGCGCGCGTCACCGTCCAGCTTGGCCAGGACCACGCCGGTGATACCGACGCCGTCGCGGAACGCCTCCGCGGTGGCCACCGCGTCTTGGCCGATCATCGCGTCGATGACGAACAGGACCTCGTCCGGCGATACCGCGTCGCGGATGTCCGCGGCCTGTTGCATCATCTCCGTGTCGATGCCCAGCCGGCCGGCGGTGTCGACGATGACGATGTCGCGCATCTGGCGGCGGGCGTGGTCGATCGAGTCCCGCGCCACCCGGACCGGGTCGCCGGCGCCGTTACCGGGCTCCGGTGCGAAGACCTCGACTCCGGCCCGCTTGCCGAGCACCTGGAGCTGGTTGACCGCGTTAGGCCGCTGCAGGTCGGCGGCGACCAGGAGCGGCTGATGACCGAGCCCCTTGAGATGGCGAGCCAGCTTCCCGGCGAGCGTCGTCTTGCCGGAACCCTGCAGGCCGGCCAACATGATCACGGTCGGTGGGTGCTTGGCGAAGGACAGCCGGCGCGCCTCGCCGCCGAGTACGGCGACGAGCTCCTCATGCACGATCTTGATGACCTGCTGGGCTGGGTTGAGCGCCTGGGATACCTCGGCGCCGCGCGACCGCTCCTTGAGCCGGGAGATGAATCCCTTCACTACCGGCAGCGCGACATCCGCCTCCAACAGGGCGAGACGGATCTCACGCGCGGTGGCATCGATGTCGGCGTCAGAGAGGCGACCCTTGCCGCGAAGCTTCGTGAAGATGCCCGAGAGTCGATCGCTCAACGTGTCAAACAAGGCGCAACATCCTCAGAACGGTAGTTTCCGGCCGGCCAGGCAGCGGGGCCCCTCCTAGGTTAGCTGGCTCGGTCCGGGGCGCCGCCTTCTGCCGTGGGAGCGAAGGAAGCGAGGAACGAGCGACCGGAGTCGACGAGGCAGACGGCGGGCCAAGAGCCCCGGGCCACGCGCGAGCGCAGGCGAGCGCAGGCAGCTCAGCACGGCACATACCTGACAGGTTGGTGCTTCGGCGTCGATTTAGGCCGTAGCGTGCCAAGGGTGCCCCGTGCCCCCGAGGGGCATGGACTCCGGTACGCACCTGGCCTTGACGGTGTCCGTGCTCTGGCCGTCTTCGCCGTGGTGGCCTACCACATCGGCACCACCAGCGCGAGCACCGTGTTGCCCGGCGGCTTTCTCGGCGTGGACGTGTTCTTCGTCCTCTCCGGGTACCTGATCACCAGCCTCCTGATCGTCGAAGTCCAACAGACCGGCCGTATCTCGATCAAGAACTTCTACATCCGGCGGGCCAGACGATTGCTGCCGGCGTTACTGGCACTGCTCCTCGCGGTCGCGGCGGTCGGCGCGTTCTGGCTGCCGCAGCAGGCGGCGCGGCTGAAGGGCGACCTCCTCGCGAGCCTGGGCTACGTCATCAACTGGTGGTTGATCGCCGAGGACAGCTCGTACTTCGCTACCGCCGGCGACCGCCCACCGATGCTGACGCATTTATGGTCACTGGCGATCGAGGAGCAGTACTACCTGATCTGGCCGCTGATCCTCATTTCCTTCGCGGCGGTACGGGCTCGGCGGGGTCTCATGCTCACCATCATCGGCGCCGGGATCATCGGCTCGATGGTCGTCGGGTACCTGCTTTACGACCCGTTCTCGGACCCATCCCGGGTCTACTACGGCACCGACACGCGGGCCGTCGCCCCGCTGCTCGGAGCCTTCCTCGCGATCGCGGTCAAGCCGTGGCACCACCGCACCCGGCTGCCCCGCGGCGCCCGGCACGGACTGGACTTCCTCGGTGTGACCGCCCTGCTCGGCTTGGCCGCCATCGCCGCGATCCTGCACGACACCGACGAGTTGCTCTACCGGGGCGGGTTCCTGGTCATCGCCGTGCTCGGCGGCGTCGTGGTGACCGTCGCCGGGCATCCGGGCACCGCACTCGGCGAGGCACTGGGTACCCAGCCGCTGCGTTACCTGGGCGAGCGATCGTACGCTATCTATCTCTGGCATTGGCCGGTCTGCCTGGTGACTCGGCCTGAGCTCGATGTACCACTGACCGGATGGGCCAACGCTGGCCTGCGTATCGGCGTCACGATCCTGCTGGCCGAGGTCTCTTACCAACTGATCGAAAAGCCCATCCGCAAGCACGGCTTTCTCGCCCCGCTGCGCCGTACGAAGGCCGCGGCGGCCCGCATCCACGACACCGCGCGGCCTGACCAGCCGGCGATCGGCCGAGCGTCGGTCGGGCGGGCCGCATCAGGCGCCTACCCCCAGGTGACGGTACGGTCCAGCGCTCACCCGCCGGTGGAGCCGGAGCCGGCTCGGCGGCCGCGGGCGCGGCGCCCATCATCCGTACCGCGGTTCTGACGATCGCGATGGTCGCCGGCGGATCATGGGTAGGAGTCAAACTCACCGACGCCGCGAGCCAGCCCGTGGCGGGTGGGCCGATGGACCCCGGCGCGGACCAGCGCCTCGGCCCGCTGCCAACAGCGTCGGCCAGCCCCTCCACAACGGTCGTGCCGCGCACGCCGCTCGCGCCTGGTTCGACCGTCGCGTTCTTCGGCGACTCGCAGGGCATGACGCTTGTGCTCAACAAGCCCGCGGATCTGTCTGAGTACGTCGACGCGGTTGACGTAACAATCGCGGGCTGCGGGATCCTGCTCGGCAAGGTCGAGAGCCGCACCGGCGAACGGCGCAACCTCACCGCCAACTGCGCCAACTGGAAATCGGCGTGGGCCAGTCGTGCGAGGCAATACGAGCCTGCGCTGGCGGTCATCATGCTCGGTGCCTGGGATGTCTTCGACCTGACCCTCGACACAGGCAAGCAGCTAGCCTTCGGCAGCGAGGAGTGGGACCTCAACTTCTCCATCGTGTTAGTGGAAGCGATCCACACACTTCGATCGCAACAGACGGAGGTGGCGATCTCGTTGCTGCCCTGTTACCGCCCGATCTCCGGCAGTGCCGGACTCTGGCCCGAGCGGGGCGACGACGACCGTACGCGGCACGTCAACGAACTCATCATCGCCTCGGCGGCCGCGTACCCGTCCGGCGTCCTCACGCTCGAGCCGCCGGCCGAGTTCTGCACCGATCCGGTCATCAGTACCGATACGTCGTACCGATGGGACGGCGTGCACTACTACAAGAAGGGCGCTGCACTCTACTTCTCCGCGGTCCTGCCGCAACTGCTCGGCAACACCTAGAGGGTCAGCTGAGGTCGGGGGCCGCGGCGGCCAAAACAGCGCGTTCGACGCTCGCGCGCTCGATGGTCTCGCTCCAGTCGCCAACAAGATAGAACGCGTCGACCACGTCCGAGCCGAGGGTGGAGATTCGGGCCGAGCGCACATGCGCACCGGTTACTTCCAGCGCGTGGGCCACGCGATAGAGCAGGCCGGCGTCATCCGCGGCGCGAAGCTCGAGGATCGCGGCGTCGGTGGCCTGGTCGACCGCCCACACGACCCGGGGCGGCGGCGCCTCCCGTTCTGTGCCACCGCGCGGACGCGACGTGCTGCGCACCCGAGCGGCCAGCGCGGCGTTGACGTCGAGCTCGCCCGCGAGCGCACGGTTGAGGTCAGTGGACAGTCGTTGCCGGTCGGGCCCGGCGGCGTCCCGAGGCTGCACCCGGCACGACACCATCGCCACGGCATTGCCGTCGATGATCGCCGTGGCCGTGTCGGCGGAGACCACGTCGAGGCGGTGCAGCGTCAGGCAGCCGGCAACGGCGGCGAGCAGACCCAGCCTATCGGTCGCGGCGACAGACACCCGGTCCGGAGTGATCTCCACTGCGGGCAGGGGGCCCGACAGTACCTGCCAATGCCGCGCCGCCGTGGTCGGTGGTGGCGCGACCGTACCGGTGAGCAGGGCCGCGCGTACCCGCTCCACCAAGTCGGCAACGAGCCGTTCCTTCCAGGCCGACCACGCCGCCGGCCCGGTCGCGACCGCATCGGCTCGGCTCAACGCATGCAGAAGGTCGAGGGTATCGACGTCGCCGACGGTGTCTGCCACATGTCGTACGGTCTGCGGGTCGCCCAGGTCGCGCCGAGTCGCCACCTCGGGCAACAGCAGGTGCCACCGCACGAGCCGGCCGATGACTGCCACGTCGTCGTCCGGAAGGCCGATCGCCCCGGCGATGCCACGCGCCACGTCCACGCCGACGACTGAATGGTCGCCGTGCAGGCCCTTGCCGATGTCGTGCAGCAGCGTCCCGATCACCAGCAGGTCGGGGCGCGTCACATCACGGGCATAGCGCGCCGCTGCCGCAACCGCCTCGATGAGGTGACGGTCCAATGTGTACCGATGCACCGGGTTGTGTTGGGGCGCACTGCGCACTCTGGCCCACTCCGGCAGCCAGGCCGTGATGAGGCCGAAACGGTCACATGCCTCCCATGTGGACACCAACGCCGGACCGGTGCCGAGCAACTGGGTGAAGGCGGCCAGGGCGGCCTCGGGCCATGGGCGCGGCAGCGGCGGGCAGTGCCGGGCGAGCCAGTCCAGCGTTCCGGGGGAGATGCGCAATCCGTGCCGGGCCGCCGCGGCGGCCACTCGCAAGGACAGCGTCGGATCGGCCACCGGGCCGACCGCTGCTCGCGCGAGCACGACCTCGCCGTCCTGGGCGACGACGTCGGGGGCCACGGGCGCGCGCACCGCGGGACCGCTGCGACGACTGCCGTGCCGCTGTGACGCCACCCAGCGCTCGGCCGCGCGGAGGGAATCGTCGACCGCATAGGCGATGGTTCGGGCGTCGTCGGCGATCCGCCGGCGCAGCGCCTCCGGCCCCGCCAGCGCTAGCAAAGCCGCCACGTCGTCGAGGTCCTGGACGAAGAGGCGGTCTCGGCGGCGGCCGGCCACCTCGTGCAACCCGTCGCGCGCGTCCAGCAACCTGGTGTACCCGGCCCGTACCTGGGGCCGCCAGGCATCCGCGACCTGGGCATAGGCGACCCCGCGAAGGACCCGGACATCACGAAGTCCGCCGCGCGCCTCCTTGAGGTCGCCGTCGAGAAGGAAGGCCAGTTCGCCCTGCTGACGCCAGCGCTGAGTGGTCAGCTCCCGGAGGACGGGTAGGTGGTGCCGGGCCAGCTGTCGCCATTGGCGAAGCGTCGCCTCCCGCAGTCCTCCGGTAAGGCTCGCGTCACCAGCCAGGTGCCGCACGTCGAGCAGACCGAGGGCAGCTTTCGTGTCCTGCTGGGTCACCGCAAGCGCCTCGTCGTGGGTTCGCACCGAGTGGTCCAACGTCATGCCCGCGTCCCAGACCGGATACCAGATCCGCTCCGCGATCGAGGCCACGTCGCTCTGCCCGGTGTGCAGCAGGACGAGGTCGAGGTCGCCGTGCGGCGCGCACTCGCGACGTCCGAGCCCGCCGAGTGTGAACAGTGCGACGCCCGGTGGCGGCTGCGCCGCGCGGAACAGGCCGACCAACCACGCGTCGAGCGTCGCAGCACGCTGTTCGCGCGCGACGACGCCCACGCCGCCTCGTTCCCCAGGTCGTGCGCTGACAGTCAAGGGACTGGCCGGCTGAGACGCCTCGCCGTTGCCTGGCTCGCCAACCAGTCCCTCGACCGTTGCCATGTGCTTCGTGGTGCCTTACAGCGCGTCCAGGCCACGTTCGCCCGTACGGACGCGGACCACCTCGTCGATGGTGGTGACCCACACCTTCCCGTCGCCGATCTTTCCAGTCCGGGCCGCGCTGACCACCGCCTCGACGACCTTGTCCACGTCGATCTCGTCGATGAGGACGTCCACGCGGATCTTGGGCAGGAACTCCACGGTGTACTCGGCGCCCCGATAGACCTCGGTATGACCCTTCTGGCGCCCGTAACCCTGGACTTCGCTCACGGTCATGCCCGAAACGCCCATCGCGTGCAGCGCTTCCTTGACCGCGTCGAGCTGATGCGGCTTGATCACCGCCGTCACTAGCTTCATGCCCAAACCCTTCATGCCGAGACCGTCAGGCTACACACCCACGGGCGTGGCGGGCTTTTCCGCGGCGTGGGCACCGAGCCCGCCTTCGGCGTAACTGCCACCGAAGGTGGTGTCGTACGCCGACTCCTTGTGCTGGTGGACGTCGATGCCCTCGACCTGGTGCTCTTCCTTGACCTTGAACAGACCGACGGCCTTGAGGATGAGTCCGATGACCAGGGCCACCGTGAACGACCACACGCTGACGATGCCGGCACCCTGTGCCTGCGCGATCAGCTGATCGGCGCCGCCGCCGTAGAACAGGCCCTCCCGCACGACGTAGGTGAACGGCTCGGCGTCCGCGGCCGTGCTGCCGACCGCGTCGGCAGCGGTGGTCGCGAAGAAGCCGATGAACAGGCAGCCGATCCACCCACCCACGAAGTGGATGCCGAACACGTCGAGCGAGTCGTCCACGCGGAGCCGGTACTTCAGACCCACCGCGATCGCGCAGACCGCCCCGGCGATGAGACCGAGCAGCGCCGCTGGAGCGGGCAGGATGTAGGCACATGCCGGGGTGATCGCCACGAGGCCGGCGACGGCACCCGAAGAGGCACCGACCAGGGTCGGCTTGCCGTTGCGCAGCCACTCGACCAGCACCCAGCCGAGCAACGCGGCGGCCGTGGCCACCTGCGTGTTGATGAAGGCCAAGGCGGTGATGCCGTCGGCGGTCAGCTCGGAGCCGGCGTTGAAGCCGAACCAGCCGAACCACAGCAGGCCCGCGCCCAACGCCACGAACGGTACGTTGTGCGGCTTGAAGCTCTCCCGCGGCCAGCCGACCCGCCGGCCGAGCACTATCGCCAAAGCCAACGCTGCCGAACCGGCATTGATGTGCACGGCCGTGCCACCGGCGAAGTCGAGCGCGCCGAGGGTGGCACCGATGTAGCCACCGCCCCAGACCATGTGGGCGATGGGCAGGTAGGCGAGGGTGAACCAGCCGGCCGCGAAGATCAGCCAGCCGGCGAACTTCGCCCGATCCGAGATCGCGCCCGAGATCAGGGCGACCGTGATGATGGCGAACATCATCTGGAATGCCATGATCACGTAGGTCGGGATCGGTGTGGCCGCGAACGGCGGGAAGGCGTACGAACCGGTCAGATCCTGGGTGCCCAGGAACTGGGTCAGATTGCCGTAGAAGCCGTGTACGACATCGTCGGTGCCGGCGCCGCTGAGCGGCACGTCCTCGCCGAACGCGACGGTGAAGCCGTAGAACAGCCACAGGATCGAGATGAGTCCGATCGAGGAGAAGCTCATCATCATCATGTTCAGGACGCTCTTCGACCGGTTCAGGCCTCCGTAGAAGAAGGCCAGGCCGGGCGTCATGAGCAGTACCAGAGCGCTCGAGACCAGCAACCACGTAGTGTCGCCGGGACTCAGCGTAATAACGTCCTCAGGCACGCTTGCCCCTTCCTTAGGAAGTTGATCGCCTGTTCCGCTAGTCGGACCTCGCGGAGTCAAGTCACTCCCCGGCGGGCCGCATCGCCGATCGCCGGTTGGGCGGAAGCTTTTCGGACCGCTGTTTCGCGCACGGTCCCTGCGCGGTTTCCAATCAGTCACCGCATGTTTCAAACGTGTGAAGGAAAACGCACCGCCCGTGGGTACTGGCCGGTCGGACGAGGCGGAGACGGCCGCTTGGGTGGGGCGGCGGGGGTCAGCTGAAATGGTGCGTGTTGCCGGCGACCATTAGCATTCGGGCCATGTCCCGACCCCGCCGCGCGCCCCGGGCGCTTCTTGCGCTCCTGATGCCCCTGTTCGTTCTCGGTATGACCGCCTGCAGCAAGGATGAGGAGCCCTCATCGCTGCCGGACGCGAACACCCTGCTGAGCGAGTCCGCGGCGGCCATGCGTGCGGTTGAGACGGCACACGTCGTTATCGATGTCGATGGCGCGATCGGCAGCCTGCCCATCAAGAAGGCGCAAGGCGACCTCAAGCGCAACGGCGACGCGAAGGGCGACGTTCAACTGCAACAGCTCGGACAGCTCATCCAGCTCGACTTCGTCCTGCTCGGTGGCGACGCATATCTGAAGTTCCCGACCGGCGGCTGGCAGAAGTTCGCCGGCGGCACCTCGGCGTTCCCTTACGACCCATCGGCGATTCTCGATCCCGATCGGGGCGTGTCCAAGCTGCTCTCCACCGCGACCAACGCACGCACCGAGGGCTCGGAGAGCATCGGCGGCGTGGACACCTACCGGGTCGCGGTCGACTTCGACAACACCGCCGCCAGTGTGCTGGTCCCCGGCGTGCCGCCGGGAGTCAAGGGCCAGGTCTGGCTCGACAAGCAGAACAAGCGGATGGTGAAGGCTGTGGTGAACTCGCCAGCGGTCGGCACCACGCCCGCCGCCACGATGACGGTCACGATGACCAACTTCGACGCTCCGGTGACCATCAGTGCCCCGTGACGCCTACCCGGCGGGCGCACCAGCCGCGTCCGCACAAACGGTGACGCCAAGTAAACGACGGGTCGCGATCGGCGTCGGCAGCGCGGCCGTCCTGCTCGCCTCGCTCGACGCCTACGTGGTAGTCACGCTGATCATCGAGATGGCCGCGGACATGGACATCGCGGTGAACCGCCTCGAGCGCGCCACCCCGATCGTGACCGGCTTCCTGCTCGGCTATGTGGCCGGCATGCCGCTGCTCGGCGGGCTGTCGGACAAGCTGGGGCGTCGGGCAGTGATCCAGCTCTGCCTCGGAGGCTTCCTCGTCGGATCGGTGGTCACCGCCGCCTCCGATCAAGCTGGGTCGAGTTTTTCGGCCATGCGCCGCTGCACGTGCTCGTCGCGGGGCGGGCGTTGCAGGGGCTCGCCGGTGGAGCTCTGCTGCCGGTCACCATGGCCCTGGTCGCCGACCTGTGGACCGACGAGCGACGGCCGGCCATCATCGGCACGGTCGGCGCGGCGCAGGAGCTCGGCAGCGTGCTCGGCCCCCTCTACGGCGCGGCGCTCGCCGCCGCGCTCGGCTGGCAGGGCATCTTCTGGATCAATGTCCCGCTCGTCCTGGTCGCCATGGTCGCTGTGCACTTCGCGCTGCCCGGTCGGACCGCCCTCGCTCGACGCCGGGCCCCGCCCAAAGGTCGACGTGGTCGGCGGGCTGCTGCTCGCGGTCGGTCTCGGCCTGCTCACGGTCGGCCTGAACAACCAGAACCCCGAGGAGTCGGTGTTGCCGCCCAATGGCGTGCCGCTGATCATCGCGGGATCGGTCGCGTTCGTTACTTTTCCTGGGCTGGGAGTCGACCGCGCGCACCAAGCTCATCGATCTCTCCGGGTCACCGAAGCTTCCGTTCTTCGCCGTCCTGGTCGCGAGCTTCCTCGCCGGCGCGGCGCTGCTGGTGACGCTGCTCGACATCTCGCTCTTCGCCCAGGGCGTGCTCGGCCTGTCCGACGAGGCCGAGTCGGCGAAGTTGCTGATCCGCTTCCTGGTCGCGCTCCCGGTCGGCGCGATCATCGGTGGCCTGATCGCCGTCCGACTTGGGCTGCGCGGCGTCACGCGTCGTGGGCTTCCTGATCTCCGCGTTCGCCTACTGGCTCATCTCGTCCTGGCCGGTCACGGTGCTGTCCGAGCGGCACGAGATCCTGGGTCTGTCCCTGCCCCGGTTCGACACCGACCTCGCGCTCGCCGGTCTGGGCCTAGGCCTGGTGATCGCGCCGCTGTCGGCCGCGGTGCTACGCATCGTCCCACCTGCCCAGCACGGCGTAGCCTCGGCCGGCGTCGTCGTGGCGCGCACGATGGGCATGCTGATTGGCTTCGCGAGCCTCACCGGCTGGGGCCTGCACCGCTTCCACACCGTGACGCGAGGGCTGGAGTTTCCGCCGACCAAGAACATCCTGGCACCAACCCCCGAGGAGCTAGCGGCAATCGCCGTGTATAACGCGCAGCTTCGCGACTATCTGATTGGTATGTACCAGGAGATCTTCCTGGCTACCGCGATCGGCTGCCTGGTCGCCGCCGTGGTCAGCCTCGCGATCACCGCGCGCCGTCCGTCCGCGCAGTCCGATGTGGACAGCACCAAGGCAACGGTCGTCGCCTAGCCTGCCCGGTCATGACCGTACGGGTCTGCGGATCAGCGCACGCCTCAGCGCAAGGCGGTCTCGAGCGCCGCGCGCTCATGGTCGATCAGCCGAAGATCGCGCATCGGGCGCCGCAGGTGTCCCTTGTGGACGATGCGGACGAAGGCAGGCTCGCCGGCAGCGGCCATCCGGCGGATGCCCTCGACGTGGTCCACGATCCGGGCCCGGATCGTGGAGACGAGCCGGTGCCGGTCCCGGGGGATCAGGCCGTAGGCGTCGGCGAACAGACGCAACCGGCGAGCCCGATCCGGGGTGTGCCAGCCGAGCGTGACGGAGTCCCGGTCGGAGAAGACCGGAACCCACGTCCATGCGGCGTACGCAACGTCGTAGATGCGAGCGCCCGGCGAGGAGAGGTCGAAGTCGATCAGCGCAAGGGTGTCGTCCGGCCGCCAGATCACGTTGTGCGGGGCTGCGTCGTGGTGGCAGACCACCTCGGTGCCGGGTGGGGGCGGACCGAAGGAGCGCCACACGGCGCCGGTCGCGGGGCGGAACCCGAACTGGGCGTCGTGGAAGCGGCGGAGCATCGTGGCCACCGCGGTCAGGGCGTCGTCGGTGACCCAGTGGGCCTGCAACGGGTACGCGCCGCACTCGCCCTCCAGGTACGAGAGCACCTCGCGCCCGCGCTCATCCACACCGAGCGCGCGCGGCGCTCCGGTGAAACCCACCCGTTCCAGGTGGCGCAGCAACGAGTGCACGGCAGGCGTCCACGGTCCAGAATTGCGCCGTACCGTGTCGCCGACCCGCACCACCGTGCTCGTGTTTCCGCCCAGGAGCGGAATCTCCTGCTGCACCAACGACGTCATGGACCCTTTCGATTCGGTCAGGCGAGCCCCCCGGACGAGCCAGGCCCCGTGTGCCCCTCGGAACTCGAACTACCCGGCGGTGCCTCTGTGCCGGTCCGTTCTCGTTCCTAGTTGTTCGGGGCCGGTGCGTTCTCGTTCCCTCGTCCCTCGGAACTCGAACTTACCCGGCGGTGCCCGCCCAATCTAGTCCGGATCAGCAACCCTCGCCCGATCACCACATGTGAGCTACGCCGAGGGTCACTCGGCGAGGAGAGCATCGACAAAGACCTTAGGCTCAAACGGCGCCAGATCGTCGGGCCCCTCCCCGAGTCCTACCAGTTTGACCGGGATGCCTAGTTTTCTCTGTACCGCGATCACGATGCCGCCCTTGGCCGTACCGTCCAGTTTGGTCAGCACTACGCCGGTAACGTTAACCACCTCGGTGAACACCCGGGCCTGCTCGAGGCCGTTCTGGCCGGTGGTGGCGTCGAGCACGAGCAACGTTTCGTCCACCGGACCGTGCTTCTCGACCACCCGCTTGACCTTGCCCAACTCGTCCATCAGGCCGACCTTGTTCTGCAGCCGCCCGGCCGTGTCGATCAGAACGGTGTCAACCCCGGACTCGGTGCCGCGCTTGACCGCGTCGAAGGCCACCGCGGCCGGATCGCCACCCTCAGGGCCGCGGACCACCTCGGCCCCGACCCGGCCCGCCCAAGTGGCGAGCTGGTCCGCGGCGGCCGCCCGGAAGGTGTCGGCGGCGCCAAGCACGACCGAGTGCCCGTCCGCGATGAGTACCCGGGCGATCTTGCCGCAGGTCGTGGTCTTACCCGAACCGTTCACGCCGACCACCAGGAGCACGGCCGGCCGACCGCCCGACGGGGTGGCCTTCAGCGTCCGGTCCGCGGCCGGCTCGAGCGCCTCGACCAGCTCATCGGCGAGCAGGTCCCGCAGCTCTGCGGCCGTGGCTGTGCCCTGCACCCGAGCTCTCTCCCGGAGGCGTTCGACGATCTGGCGGGTCGGCTCCACCCCGACGTCGGCGGAGATCAGCGTCTCCTCGATCTCGTCCCACGTGTCGTCGTCCAGCTTGTCCCGCGACAACAACGCGAGCAGACCCCGGCCGAGCATGTTCTGCGACTTGGCCAGCCGGGCCCGCAGCCGGCTCATCCGACCTGCGGTCGGCTCGGGCTTCTCGAGTACGACCTCTGCTTCGGGTACGACCTCGACTTCCGGTACAGCCTCAACCTCCGGTACAGCCTCAACCTCTGGTGCGACCTCTTCGACCGGTACGGCCGCTGCGGCCGGCGGTGCCTGCGCCTCTACGTCAGCCTCCGCCTCTTCCTCTACCGGAGGTTGAGGCTCGACCGGCACTGGTGGGCGGACCGCCGGTTTGACCGGCGCCGGTCGTGGCTTCGCCTTCGGCGGGGCGGTCGTGCCCGCCGCTCGGGCCGGAGCCTTGGGGGCGGGCCGGGTGGGAGCCTTGGTTATCGCCGACGGACGGTCTCCGGGCGCGGATCGATCCCACTTCCGGACGACCGGCACAACGAGTGCGGCGCCGGCGGCGAGCACGAGCAGGGCCAGGTACCAGATCTCGTTGGGCATGTGGCAATCCTTCCAGACCCGCTGTGACCGCTCGGCCGCTGTCCGCCACGACGCGCACCCCTGCCGTGATATGCGCGCGTGTCCCTCCCTTGTTCCGCACGCTAGAAGTCACTTCTAGGGCACCCAAACCCGCTCCAAGTGCCCTAGAAGTGACTTCTAGGGCACCAGGCAGCGCTCAAGATCCAATGGACCCGGGCCTAGAGGCCGAGGGCCGCCCGCAGGTACGGCAGGTCGGAAGCGCCGCTCCATCGGTACGCGGACAGGCCGGCGACCCGGGCACCGCGCACATGGCGGTCGGTGTCGTCGACGAACAGGCACAGCGCCGGGGGGTGGTCTACAGCCCGGCACGCGATCTCGAAGAATTCGGGGTCGGCTTGTGCGCGCCGATAACCGAGGAGTTGACCACAACGTCGAACTCACCGGTCAACCCGACCAGGTCGAGGTCTGCGTCGAGCCGATCGGTCGCGTTGGTGGCCAGCGCGACCGGAATGCGCGCCGCCCGTACCTCACGGACCAGGTCCAGCACGTGAGGCACCACGGTGCCCCGATCAACCTGCCACTCCTCCACCGCCGTCCGGGCTGATCGGACTCCACCCACGAGGGGGGCCAGGTCGGCGATGATCGACTCCAGCCAGGCGTCGTGGGTTTCGGCGCCGATCAGGGCCGGCCGGATCCGACTCCAGGCAAATGCCGACCGCGTCAGCGCACCGTCGGGCAAGTCGTGCCGCCGCTCGATGGCCGCCGGCAGGCTGGGGTCGAACGAACGAAGGACCCCGTCCAGATCGAGGAGGAGTGCCAGCGGACGTGCCCGGGCGATCATCCATTCACCGTAGCGACGCCCGGTTTCAAGCCCGCGTCGCGTTCAAGCCCGCGTCGCGATCAAGCCTGTGTCCGATCAGCCGACCGTCGCAACGTCGCGCAGCCGTTGGCTGATCACCTGGGTGATACCCGACCGCATGGTCACGCCGTACAGGGCGTCGGCGATCTCCATCGTCCGCTTCTGATGCGTGATGATGATCAGCTGACTCTTCTCCCGGAGCTGCTCCATGAGGAGTAGCAGCCGGCCCAGGTTCACGTCGTCCAGCGCGGCCTCGACCTCGTCCATGATGTAGAACGGGCTCGGTCGGGCCCGGAAGATCGCGCAGAGCAATGCGACTGCGGTTAGCGATCTCTCGCCGCCCGAGAGCAGGGACAGCCGCTTGATCTTCTTACCCGGCGGGCGAGCCTCAACTTCGATTCCTGTGGTCAGCATGTCGTCGGGGTCGGTGAGCACCAGCCGGCCTTCGCCGCCGGGGAACAGCGTGCTGAATACCTGCTCGAACTCGCGCGCCGTGTCCTCAAACGCGGAGGTGAAGACCTCCAGGATGCGCTCATCGACGTCCTTCACCACGGTGAGCAGATCCCGCCGGGTTGCCTTCAGGTCCTCGAGCTGGTCGGAGAGGAACTTGAACCGCTCCTCCATCGCGGCGAACTCCTCGAGCGCGAGCGGGTTCACTTTGCCCAGCAGGGTCAGATCCCGCTCCGATTTGGCTGCGCGCCGCTCCTGCTCGCCGCGGTCGAACGGCACCGGCTCGGGTGCGGGCCTCCCCTCGGCCTCAGCCGCCGCGATCTCGGGGGCAGTCGGCGGCACGGGTAGATGCGGGCCGTACTCGCCGAACAGGGTCTCTTGGTCGAAGCCGTACTCCTCCTGTGCCCGCCCGGCCACCTGCTCCATCCGCATCCGCTGCTCGGCCCGGGCGACCTCATCCCGATGCACTCGCGAGGTCAGGCGTTCCAGCTCGACGGCGAGTTGGCGGGCAGCGGTACGCACCGTGGCGAGCTCGGACTCCCGTCCGATCCGCGCCTGGGCAACTGCGTCGCGGCGCTCCCCCGCCTGGACCAGCGCCTGCATCGCGCGGGCGAGCGCATAGTCGGCACCACCCACCACAGCGGCGGCGATCGCGGCGCCGCGAGCCCGGGCCGCACGCCGAGCCTCAGCCCGCGCACGTGCCTCGCGCTCGGCTTGAGCCTGGCGCGCCAAGGCGTCGGCCCGGCCGGCGAGCGCGCCCACGCGCTCCTCCGCGGTACGGACGGCAAGCCGTACGTCGATCTCGTGCTGACGCGCCGCCGGCACCGCCGACGCCAACCGATCACGCTCCACAGTGGACGGATCAGTGTCGATCGGGGTGGACTGCGCGTTGCGCAACCGGTCCTCCAGGTCGGTCACGCCGGCGAGGTCGCGGTCGCGCGCCTGCTCGGCCTGGAACCGGCTCTGCGCCAAGCGATCCGCCTCTGCCTTAGCCGATCTGGCGGCCGCTCCGAGCTCGGCCAACCTCCGGCCAGCCGCGTTGCGCTCACCCTCGGCGTCCTTTCGTGCAGCGGCGGCCAGGGCGACCGCGTCGCGCGCAGCGGCCAACTCTGCACGCAGGGACTCCAGTTCCGCCGTCAGCTCGACCACGCGCGAGTCCATCGCCACCTTGTTGCGGCGGGCCTCCTCGACGGCGGCCTGGACTTCGATGAAGCTTGGCGGCTTGGACGACCCGCCCGCGGCCGCGTAGGCGCCGAGCAGATCGCCGGCGGGCGTGACCGTACGAAGTTCAGGTGCATACGACACGATGGTCCGGGCGGTGTTGAGATCGGGCGCGAACACCACGTCGTGGAGCAGCCGTACCACCGCGGCCCGCATATGCTCCGGCGCGTCCACCAGATCCAGGGCCCAATGCGCGCCTTCGGGCAGCGCCGGGCGGTCGCCCTTGGCGGGCATGTCCGCGCCGCCGACCAGCAGCGCGGCCCGGCCGGAGTCGTCCGCCTTCAACAGCTCGATCGCCGCTTGAGCACTATCCACATCGGACACAGCGACCGCGTCGGCGAGCGCACCGAGGGCAGCCGCGAGGGCAGCCTCGAAACCCGGCTCCACCGAAAGAAGGGCAGCAACACTGCCGAGCAGGCCTTTCACCCGCGAGCCGCTGGCCAGCAGCGCACCTGCGCCGTCCTTACGCTGCAAGCCCAGGGCAAGCGCATCCTCGCGCGCCTTCCACTGTGCCGCTTCCTTCTCAGCCGCGCGCTCGAAGTCGCCAAGCTCCTTCAGCCGTGCGCCGATGGCCTCTGCCATCGCCACCGCATCGGCGTGCCGGCGCTCGAGTTCGTCGGTGCCGCGATCGGCCTCCGAGGCCCCAGCCGCGGCGGCCTCGTACTGTTCGTGGGTCATCATGGCGCGCGTCTGCGCATCGCTGAGCGCCGCGTCCAGCCGGGAGATCTCATCGGCGGCCGCTGCGGACCGGGTGCGCATCGCGTTGACCTGGCCGACCAGTTTGGCCAGGCCCTCCCGCCGGTCGGCGATGGCCCGGACCGCCGCGACCAGCGCCTGCTCAGCGTCGGCCAAGCGGCGCTCCATCTGTTGCCGACCCTCGATCGCCTCATTGAGGCGGGACTGGTCTTCGGCTAGCGCGGCGCGCAGCTCGTGCTCCTGCTCGCGCAGCGCCTCCGCCTCGGCCGCCATCTCGTCGGGGTCGCGGCCGGGCCGCTCCTCCTCGACCTCCGCGGTGAGGTTTCGCCACCGCTGCACCGCGAGCTGGTGCGTGGCCCGAATCCGTTCCTGCAAAGTGGACAGTCGGAGCACGGTCTCCTGTGCGTGGGCCAGTTCCGGCGCGTCCTCCGCGAGCGCCCCTTCGAGCTGAGCGAGGCGGGCCTGCACCTGTTCGTGCTCGGCCTCGACCGCCTCGCGCCGTTCCCGCAGCGCGGTTTCGTCGGCGATCTCCTTGTCGAGCGCGGTACGGATCGTGGCCAGGTCGTCGGCGAGCAGTCGGATCTTCGCGTCCCGCAGGTCGGCCTGGATGCTGGCCGCCCGCCGGGCCACCTCAGCCTGCTTGCCGAGCGGCTTGAGCTGGCGGCGCAGCTCGGCCGTGAGGTCGTTGAGCCGGTTCAGATTGACGTGCATCGACTCAAGCTTGCGCAGCGCCTTTTCCTTGCGCTTGCGGTGCTTGAGGACACCGGCCGCCTCTTCGATGAATGCTCTGCGGTCCTCCGGCTTGGCGTGCAGCACCGTATCGAGCTGGCCCTGGCCGACGATGACGTGCATCTCTCGACCGATGCCCGAGTCAGACAATAGTTCCTGGATGTCGAGCAGGCGGCACGCGTCGCCGTTGATCTCATACTCGCTCTCGCCCGAGCGAAACATGCGCCGGGTAATGGAGACTTCGGTGTACTCGATCGGCAAGGCGCCATCGGTGTTGTCGATGGTGAGCGTGACCTCTGCTCGTCCCAACGGTGCGCGGCCCGAGGTGCCGGCGAAGATGACGTCCTCCATCTTGCCGCCGCGCAGCGTTTTCGCACCCTGCTCGCCCAGCACCCACGCGATCGCGTCGACCACGTTGGACTTGCCGGAGCCGTTCGGGCCGACAACACATGTGATTCCCGGCTCCAGCCTCAGCGTCGTCGCAGACGCGAAGGACTTGAAACCCTTCACCGTCAGGCTCTTGAGATGCACGACTCTCCGGAGTGTCGGTCGGGCCGCCTCGGCGGCGAGAGGGGTGACACGGTTCGCGGAGTACGACGCCTGCCGCCTACCCGCTCTCGGCAGGCTACCAACGCACCCTCGCCAGACCCGGCAACGACACTGGTTCTCTGGGCACTCGCTTGGAACTTTGGTGCTGCCGCTCGAATGCCCGAGAGCCGGCCGGCCAGAAGCAGGACAAAGAAGTGCGCGCCGACAGTGGCCGGCGCGCGTGAATGTTGCTGCGTATTGGGTTGTGAGTGGACCGGAACCTAGGCCAGCGCGGGCTCCGCGATGCGGAGCAGTTCCCCGCTGTCCGAGGCAGCAGCGACCAAGCGGTCGTTCTCCGCACGGAGCCGCATGACCTCGATCTCCAGGTCCTGAACCCGGGTACGCAGGCGGTTGACCTCGTCGAGCACGCGCCGGTCGGGCGCGCTGCCCACGTGGCCGTAGAGGGCCTTCGCCATTTCATCTCCTTGTCAGCGCCGCCGGATTGGCCGGTCAACGCGCGCCCCGCTGCCACCGCTGCACGGCGTCACTCTGCTGAGTCGACTCGGCATGAGGACATGGCAAGGCGCGACTGGCGACTCCCATATGTTCGCGCTCGCGCGCCCACCCGTCAAGCTCGGCACCA
Source organism: uncultured Actinomycetota bacterium (assembly GCA_963773935.1). Lineage (GTDB taxonomy): Bacteria > Actinomycetota > Actinomycetes > Mycobacteriales > Micromonosporaceae > DATBGZ01. The sequence goes on along the minus strand of CAVZCZ010000006.1, from coordinate 261,851 downwards.
CGCGTACGTCCCCGGACGCCGATTCTGGGAGCATTTGCACTATTTGTAGGTTCAGTTAAAGGTACGATACGGAGCTTCTTGGGCGGTTCGTTGCAGTAGGGTCTTTCCGGGAGCAGACCGCACTAGATCAAGTCACCATAATGACACCGTCGGCCACGTCGGCGCGGGTGGCTCGTTGGCCCGTACGTGCGCCCCGTGCCCAGCTGGATCCGGCTCCTTGGCCTCGGCGTGTCGGCCGTCGGTCTCGTTGCGGCCCTGCTCACATCGCCGGCCTGGTCTGACCGCGAGAATCAGTCCACTGTGGACTCCGTGGTTATGATGGACCCGTTCACGACCTCGGCGGACACCGTCGTATCCGTGCACGCGCGCCATACAGCGTGCCGTTTGTGTGCTCCGCGCCGGCGTGTGGGAACCTGACCGGCCCGACGCCGCGCGCTACGCCGTGACGCTCCGAGGATCGCTCGCTGCGGGAGGCGGCAGGTGGCTCGACATCCGCGCTTGGCCGCTGCTCGCCGAACTCATGACCGACCGGCTGGCCTTGTGCGCCACGAAGGAGTTCGACGGCGTGTTCCTGACCGACCTGGACGGATGGGTCCAGCCGACCGGGTTCCCGCTCAGCCTCGCGGACCAGGTCCGGTTCAACACCGCCATCCTCGAGGCCGCCGGGAGCCTCGGCCTCAGCGCGACCCTCGGGCCGGCCCGACTCCCTGCGCCCGAGTTCACCCTGACGGACGTCGCGGGCGCGGCTGGCACCGCGGGCAGGAGTAGGACGACCGGTTCATGAACGGCTCCCGCCGCACGGCGGCGCCGCATCGGATGCAGGGCAGGCCCTCCCGGCCATAGACCGCCAACGAGCGGTCGAAGTATCCGCTCTCGCCGTTGACATTGACGTAGAGCGCGTCGAAGCTGGTGCCGCCCTGGCCGAGTGCTTCACCCATCACGTCGGTGACGTGGCCAAGCAGGCGGTGCGCGGCCGGCCGGGTCAGCTGCGCCGCCGCCCGCGCACCATGCAGCTTCGCCCGCCACAGCGATTCATCAGCGTAGATGTTTCCCACGCCCGAGATCAAAGTCTGGTCGATCAGCGCCCGCTTGACCCCGCTCCGGCGCCGGCGCAATGCGGCGACCACCCGCTCCGGGTCGTACTGCGGGTCGAACGGATCCGGTGCGATGTGGACGATCTCCTCCGGCAGCAACGCACCGCCCGGCGAGAATGCCATCCCGCCGAACGTGCGCTGGTCGACGAAGCGCAGTTGCGGGCCACCGTCGGTGAACGTGAAGCGCACCCGTAAATGCGGACCCGGTGGGACGGACGCGTCCAGGAGCAGCATCTGCCCGGACATGCCAAGGTGCCCGATCACCGCGTCCTCGGAGTCGAGCGCAAGCCACAGGTACTTTCCCCGGCGACGTACGTCGGTGACCGTCCGGCCGACGAGTGCGTCGGCGAAGTCAGCGCCGCCGGCGACATGACGGCGCACAGCTCGAGGGTGCAGCACCTCGACGGCGGCGATCTGGCGTCCGGTCACCCACCGGGCCAGGCCCTGCCGTACGGTCTCGACCTCAGGCAGCTCCGGCACTCGCCCGATCCTCATGACTGTCCGCCGTGGCGTGACTGTCCGCCGCGGCGTAACTGTCCGCCGCAGCCGGGAGCGCCGCGAACGCCGCTTCCGCGGCCCGCTGCTCAGCTTCCTTCTTGGTCCGCCCTTGCGCCCCGCCGAACCGGTCCCCCGCCACCACCACCCACGCCGTGAAGGTCTTCGCGTGATCTGGCCCGGTTTGCTCCACGTGGTAGTCGGGGACGCCGAGGCCGCGGGTCGCCGTCAGCTCCTGCAGGCTCGTCTTCCAGTCGAGGCCGGCGCCCAGCCTCGCCGCCTGAGCCATCAGCGGGTCGAACAGTCGGTGAATCACGTCTTCGGCAACGGAGAGGCCACCGTTGGGCTGCAGGTAGATGGCTCCGAGCAGGGCCTCCAGCGTGTCTGCGAGGATGCTCTCCTTGTCCCGACCTCCAGTCGTCTCCTCACCCCGGCCGAGCAGCAGGTGCGGCCCTAGTCCGAGTCCGCGGGCCACCTCAGCCAGCGCGCGCGAGTTCACCACGCTGGCGCGCAGCTTCGCGAGGCGTCCCTCGGGAAGATCTGGATGGGCGTCATAGAGCGCAGACGTGACGACAAGGCCCAGGACGGAGTCGCCCAAGAACTCGAGACGTTCGTTGGTCGGAAGGCCACCGTTCTCGTAGGCGTACGAGCGGTGGGTCAGCGATTGCTCGAGCAGTTTGGGCTCGATCCCGATTCCTAGCGCCTTCTCGATCGCCGTCGCAGACGAGTTCTGGTACCTCGCGGAGTAGACCGTCCAGGCAATCTTGTGCCCAAGTGTCACGTGGGTGCGTAGGGCATTTTCGCCCTTGTCGAACACCCGTTCGCAGATCTCGCAACACAGCGTCATCGCGGGCGTCGAGACCGGCTTGTCGGCCACCACAGCACCCGTCGCTCGCGTCGGCGATATCGATGACGCGGCGGAACGGTTGCCCCGCTTGCTCTTCTTCCCACTCACGGTGAGACCTCCACAAGCCTTGCCGCGGGGGCGTTTGCCCGAACCCCGGCCCGCAATTGCGCGACGATGCCGCCCGCGACGAGTCGGGACGCGAGCGCGAGACCCGAGGCCAGATCCGCTCCGTTCGCTGCCCCGTGGCAGACGACGATTGTGCCGGCCACTCCGAGCAGCGCGGCCGCCCGTGGCACTGCGGTGGGCGGAAACGCATTCGGCACCGCAGTGAGCGCCGCCTCGATGCCCTTGAGCAGGATGTTGCCGGTAAAACCGTCCGTCACCACGACGTCGGCCCGGGCGCCGGTGACCACATCGTGGCCCTCGACCGGTCCGATGTAGACGGCGTCGGTCAGCGGGTACAGCCGGAGCGCGGCGTCGGCGGAGCGGCGTGGCTTGTCGCCCTTGCCCGGCTCGGCGCCGACCGAAAGCAGCCCGACCCGGGGATGCTCGATGCCTGCGGCTAGCCGGGCATAGCTGGCCCCGACGGCCGCGTGTTGCACCAGGTCGGCCGGGTGCACCTGCACCCCCGCCCCTACATCCAGCAGTACCAACGGACCGGCAACGCCAGGCAGGATCGCCGCGAGCGCCGGGCGGCGGATGCCGGTGAGCCGGCCGGCGCCCATGACCGCCGCGGCGACGATTGCACCGCTTGGCCCGGCCGAGACTACGGCGCCGGCCCGGCCGGACGCGAGGGCCAGGATCGCCGCACCGATCGAGGTCTGCGGATCGGCCCCCCGCGCTACCGGGTCACTCATGCCGACGCTTCGGTCGACGGCGAGCACCTCGACCCGGTCCCGATCGGCCGCCGGAAGCGCACGAACAATCTCGTCGGCGACCGGGCGTGGGCCGACGAGCAGCAACTGGAGGTCAGGATCGGCTCCGCAGGCCTGCAGAGCGCCATCAACCACGACGGCGGGGGCGTTGTCCCCGCCGAGGAGGTCGACGGCGATCCGCGCAGTACCCGGCTGAGGCAGCCGTCCGTCGGATCTTTTCACCGCGGTCCTGGCGGGGATCAGACCTCGACGACCTGGCGACCGTTGTAGGTACCGCAGACGGTGCAGACGGTGTGCGGCAGTTTCGGCGAGCGGCACTGCGAGCACTCCACGGTCACCACGGGGGCGGCCTTCCACTGCGACCGGCGGGACCGGGTGTTGCTGCGCGACATCTTGCGCTTGGGTACGGCCACGGTCTACTGACTCCTTCGTACGGTCTACTACAGATCTTGCGGCTGGTTCTTGAGCCGGTTCAGTGCGGCCCATCGGGGGTCGTCCTGCTGGTGGCTGTGATCGGCCGGCAGGTCGTCCCAGTGCGCCCCGCACTCGGGGCAAAGGCCGGGGCAGTCCTCGCGGCACAGAGGATGGTTCGGCAGCGCCAGGACCATCGCGTCCCGCAGGTCCGGCTCCAGGTCGATCAGATCGCCCCGCATCCGGCCCACCTCGTCCTCCTCCGTCGTCTCCTCCGTGGTGCTGTGCTCGTAGGCGTACAACTCCTGGAACGAGACGTCGAGCGCGTCGCTGATCTCGCGGAGGCACCGACCGCACTCGCCAGTCAGAGCCGCCGTGGCCCGGGCCGAAACCCAAACCCCTTCCGAAACGGACTCCAGCCGCAACGACAGCGTCACGTCCGTGCCCTCCGGCACCCGGATCAGCTCCAGACCAAGGCCCTCCGGAACCGGGACTACCCGTTCGATCTCACGCATCGCCCCCGGACTGCGCGGCAGGTCCCTCGTGTCGAGGACAAGCGGCGCCCGGGGATCGAGGTGGGTCGGTTGAGAGTCACGCATCCTGTGCCTCCGGCCTGGGCAGGCCGAAAGAAAAGATTACCCTACGGCGCAGCCCACCCCACTGCCGCCTCACCGCCGCCCCCTCACCTCGGCCCCCACCCGGGCATCGGCTCAAGATCACCGTGTCCCCAGCAGGACCCCCATGAGCGCGCTGACCGGATCGGCGATGCACAGTGATCATCGCCCAAGATCACTGTGCACACCCGCGGAGCGCCCTCGACCGCACGCAGACGCAAGTGGCGTACCCGGTGATCAAGGCTAAAACGGCAGCTGGTGGTCGCGGTCGTCGCCCTGGAAGGCGCCGATCTCGCGCAGCGCGTGCATCTTGTCCCGACCGCGCTCGATGGACGCCAGCGAGCGGGTCAGGAACTGCTCGAAATTCGCCAACGTGGTGTCGACGTACTCGTCCACCTCGTCGCGCAGTCGCTGCACCTCGGCCCGGGCGTCGTTGATTATCCGGGTGCCCTCCCGGTCCGCGGAGACGACGACCTCGTTGTGCGACACGAGCCGGTGGTGCTCCGCCTCGGCCTCGGAGATCATCCGCTCGGCCTCCCGCTGACCCGCGTCGAGGATCTTGTCCCGTTCATCGATCAGAGCGGCAGCGCGGCGCATATCGCTCGGGAGCTCGACCCGCAACTGCTCGAGCAGCCCGATCATCTCGGCACGATCGATCATGCAGTTGCGCGACATCGGAACGTTTCGCGCCGTCTCGATGAGCGAGATGATCTGGTCGATGCGGTCCATCGGGTCCACCGCGGTATCTCCTCGCCACTGTCTCGCTCTGTCTTTGGAGCCGATCCATCCTCGCCGCTCGTTGCTCTCGGCTCGGACACCTCGGCTGTACTGCCTGCAGCCGATCCGTCCTCGCCACTCGTTCCTCGCGGCTCGGACTCCTCGGCGCTGGGGTTCACAACCATGATGCCGGCCAACTGAGTCGGTCACCCGCGGGGCCCCCGGGGTAACCGTTCTCACGTTGGGTCAACGAGCGGGGCGGCGCAATCGGTCAGCCAGTCGGCGCGCGACCACCTCAGGGACATGCGGCGTGACGTCGCCGCCCCACTTCGCCACGTCCTTGACGAGGCTGGATGCTAGGAACGAGAACTGGGGATTGGTCGGCATGAATAGAGTCTCCACCCCGGCCAGCCCGACGTTCATCTGGGCCATCTGCAGCTCGTAGTCGAAGTCACTCACCGCCCGCAGGCCCTTGACGACGACACTGGCCTGCTGGGCCCGGCAGAAGTCGACCAACAGACCTTGGAACGACTCGATGCGGACGTTGTCGTACGGCTTGACCACCTCGCGCAGCATCTCGAGCCGCTCCTCGATGGTGAACAGGCCGTGCTTGGACTCGTTCACCAGCACGGCGACGATCACCTCGTCAAAGAGCCGGCTCGTCCGGCCGATGATGTCAAGGTGCCCGTTGGTCACGGGGTCGAACGAACCGGGGCACACGGCACGCCTCATTGCACGCCTCTCTCCAGGCAAGCATCGCGCCTTACTCTGTCACGCGCTCCGCAAGCGTCACGCTCTGCTCCTGTCACGCGCTCCGCAAGCGTCGCGCTCATGAGGCGCGAAGGTACCAAAGCATCGACTCGCCGTACCGCCGGCCACGCTCAGGTGTGACGCCTTCAACCCGCGCCGGCTCCGGCGAGCGGGCCGACCGCTCGAGTACGACCACGGCATCTGGCGCCAACCACCCGCCGGCGACCAGGGTCCGCAGCAGTTCGGCCACGTCGGACTCGGCCAGCTCGTACGGCGGGTCGGCGAAGACCACGTCATACGGCCGCTTCGGTGCGGTGGCCAGAGCCGCCGGGATCCGACCCACCACGACGTCACACCGGGCTCCAAGGTCGAGCGCGGAGATGTTGGCCCGTACTGTGCGGGCGGCGCGGGCGTCGGCTTCGACCAGCAGTACGGCCGCCGCCCCCCGCGACGCCGCCTCCAGCCCGACCGCGCCGGATCCGGCGTAGAGATCGGCGAACCGGCAGCCGGCAAGGTCAGTCAACGACTCCAGTGTGGAGAAGAGCGCCTCCCGGACCCGGTCCGACGTGGGCCGGGTGTCCCGACCTGGTGGCGCGCTGATCCGGCGCCCGCCGAGGTCACCGGCGACGATCCGGGTCATCGCGACTCACCCCTTCTCGAGGAACTCGGCGCGCTCCTCGTCCACGAGCGCCGCGACGGCCGCGGCAAGTGCCGGGTGACCGGCCAGGTCGCGGTCGCGATCGAGCAGATCGATCGCCTCCCGGCGGGCGTCCTCGATCACCTCGCGGTCGCGCAGCAACGAGAGCAGCCGCAGGTGCGACCGCCGACCGGACTGTGCCTCGCCCAGTACATCGCCCTCCCGGCGTTGCTCCAAATCGAGTTCGGCCAGCTGGAATCCGTCCAGAGTGGAGGCGACCGCGTCGAGGCGTTCCCGCGCCGGGGCCATCGCGTCCGCCTCGGTCACGAGCAGGCAGAGTCCGGGCGCGCTGCCGCGGCCGACCCGGCCACGAAGCTGGTGCAGCTGCGAAACCCCGAACCGGTCGGCGTCGAGGACCACCATCATCGTCGCATTGGGCACGTCCACGCCCACCTCGATCACGGTTGTGGCGACGAGCACGTCGAGCTTGCCGGCGGCGAAGTCGCGCATCACGGTGTCCTTCTCGTCGGCGGGCAGCCGGCCGTGCAGGATCCCGATCCGTAGCCCGGTGAGCACCTCGGCCGCGAGCCGCGGTGCGACGTCGAGTACTGCGATCGGCGGCCGGCGGGCGGGACCGCCCGTCGAGTCCATAGTGGACATGGCATCGTCGGCGGAGGCCTCGCCGCCGATCCGCGGACACACTACATACACCTGGTGGCCCTGCCCAACCTCCTCGCGCAGTCTCTGCCAGGCCCGGACCAGATGAGCCGGCTTCTCGGCCGCGGCCACCACGTGGGTGGTGATGGGTGACCGGCCCAGGGGCAGTTCGGCCAGGGTCGACGTCTCCAGGTCGCCGAACACAGTCATCGCGACGGTACGCGGAATCGGCGTCGCGGTCATGACCAGGACATGTGGCGGTTCACCGCCAGCCTTGGCACGCAAGGCGTCGCGCTGCTCCACGCCGAACCGATGCTGTTCGTCCACGACGACGAGCCCGAGGTCAGCGAAGTCCACCCCTTCGTAGAGCAGCGCGTGGGTGCCGATGACGATGCCGGCCTCGCCGGAAGCGATCGCGGACCGCACCTGGCGTCGAACTCCGGCGGCCTGGGAGCCGGTTACCAGCACGACCTGGGTAGCCTGATCGGCACTGTCGAGTTCGCCGGCGCGCCCGATCGGGCCGAGCAGTTCCCGGATACTGCGGTGGTGCTGGGAGGCGAGCACCTCGGTCGGAGCCAACAGGGCGGCCTGCCCACCCGCATCGACCACCTGCAGCATCCCGCGAAGCGCGCACAGAGTCTTACCGGATCCCACCTCGCCGTGCAGCAGGCGGTGCATCGGATGGCTGGCGGCGAGATCAGCGGCGATCTCCTCTCCGACGTCGACCTGACCCCGGGTGAGCGGGTACGGCAGCGTGGAGTCAAATGTGGACAGTAGGCCGTCGGATCGGCGGGGTCGCGGGGCCGCCGGAGCCGCTGCGGCCAGGAGCTTGCGCTGCACCAGGGACAGCTGCACCGCGAAGGCCTCATCCCACTTGAGGCGCTTCTTCGCCATGCCCATCATCTCCCACGAGGAGGGATGATGGATCTCACGTAGCGCGGTGAGCAGATCGGTGAGGTGTCGCCCGACCCGCAGCGAGGTGGGCATCGGGTCGGTCACCTGCACCACGTCGAGCACCGTCTTGATGACGTTGGCGATCTGCCAGGACCGCAGGTCTTTGGTTGCGGGGTACACCGGAATCAGCGCCCCAGCGAATTCGTCCACTGTGGTGGAATCGTCGGATAGCATGAGGTACTCGGGGTGAGTGAGCTGACGATTGCGCTTGAACTCGCCCACCGTACCGGCGAACATCCCCCACCTGCCCTTGGGCAGCTGGCCCACGCGCCATTTTGCCTGATGCTCTTTCTTGGCGAAGAAGGTAAGTGAGAGGGTCTTGCCCGAGCCGTCCTTCACGCTCACGTCAACGATGTAACTATCGCCGTTTCTAATCTCCCGGTATTTCGAGGATTCGACCTCGGCCAGGATGGTGACTTCCTCGCCGACGACGAGGCTCGCGATGTCGGTCAGCTCCCCGCGTTCGGCGTATCGGCGCGGGTAGTGGCGCAGCAGGTCGCCGACCGTCGCCATGCCAAAGGCTTTCTCGAACTTCGGAGCGGCCTTCGGCCCGACGACGCTCTTCGCCAGCGGTGTGTCCAGTGTGGTCACTCGTGGCCCCGCTACTCGACGCCAACCAAGAGCGGGTAGTGGGGCTGCCCACCGCGGTAGGCACGCACCTCCGCGAACGGCCACGCGTGAGCGAGGTGCGAGGTGAGGGCGTCGCCGAGATCGGTCGGCGCGTCCCGGCCGAGCACCAGCGTGACCAGCTCGCCGCCGCCGCCGAGCATCCGGTCGAGCATCGTGCGACAGGTGTCGAGCAGGTCGGATCCGATCACGTTCACCTCGCCCTCGACCAGGCCGAGGATGTCGCCGGGCCGGCACCGTCCGGCAACGGTCAGCGCCTCCCGGGTGGCGACCGTGACCTCGGCGAAGCGACAGGCGCCGGCTGCCTCGGCCATCGCGATCACGTCGTCGTGGAAGCGCCGGGACGGATCCCGGACGGCGATGGCCGCCATCGCCTGGACGGGCGACCTGGTCGGCACCACCCCGACCCGGACCCCGGAGGCGCGGGCTTCCTCGGCCGCCGCCTGGGCCACGGCGAGCACGTTGGAATCGTTGGGCAGCAACGCAACCCGCCCGGCTCGGGTCGCCCGGACGGCGGTGAGTATCTCCATAGTGGACGGATTGTTGGTTGGCCCGCCCGAGACCACCTCGGCCCCCTCCGCCCGAAAGATCTCGGCGAGCCCCGGGCCGGCTGCCACCACGACGAGACCGCGAGCCTCTACATCGAACGGTGTTGCCTCAGGAGGCGCAGAGCTTGGCGCGGCGCGTTCGGCCATCTGGTCAGCGAAGCGGGTGACCGAGATCCGATGCGGCCGGCCGGCCCGGATGCCCGCCTCGATCGCGGCACCGACGTCGTTGACGTGAACGTGCACGTTCCAGACCGGCAACCCTGCGCCGGCGCCGGAGCCGACGATCACCAGCGAGTCACCCATCGCCGCGAGCGCCGGGCGCAGCCGCGTCGACCGCCTCGTCGTCGGCGTCGAGGAGGTACTGCACCTCGTAGCCGAACACGGACGAGCCGGTCTCCCGGGCCACCGTCAGCAGCGCCGGGTCCCGCGCCACCCGAGCCAACGGTGCGGTGGCGGTGGCCCGCCCGGTCACCACCTCGGCGAGCGCGTCAAGCAGCACCACCAGACCGCGCCCGCCCGCGTCGACGACGCCGGCGCGGGCGAGCACCGGCAACTGTTCGGGGGTACGGGCGAGCGCTTCCGCGGCACCACGGGCCGCCGCCTGCACCACTGTCGCTAGGTCGTCGGTGTCCACGGCCCGGGCGGCCTCGGCGGCGCCGGCGGCAACGCTGAGCACCGTTCCCTCGACCGGCTCCGCGACGGCCGCGTAGCCGGCTTTGGCGGCGGCGGTGAGCGCCTCCGCGAGCGCCCGACCGCGCGCGATCGGCACGACAGCGAGCGCGTCAGCCGTCCCGCGAAGAATCTGCGAGATGATCACGCCGGAGTTGCCCCGGGCACCGAGCAGCGCGCCGCGCGCCATGCAATGCAGCACCCGACCCAGTCGGACGATCTCGGTTTCCACGTTCGGGCGCAGATCTGCCATCGTGCCCGGGGTCGCGTCGCCGAACTCGGCGACCAGTGCCTCCCACGCCGACGCGACCGTGTGCACCAGGTTGGTGCCGGTGTCCCCGTCGGGTACCGGGTAGACGTTCAGCTCGTCGATCTCGATTTGGTGCCGGCGCAACGCGTCCAGGCCGACGGCACACCACCGGCGGACGGCGGCGGCATCCAGACTGTCGAGCACGCCCTCACGGTAATACCCGGCACGCCGGATCGGCTCGTCCGAGATACCCGCAGGGGCGGATTCGCGACGAGATTCGACGGTCCGCTAGACTTCGACGGTTGCCCGACCGACCTGCTCCGGGCACCAGTCAACTCAGGAGATTCCCGTGGCTAGCGTGTGCGACGTCTGTGGCAAGGGGCCGGGCTTCGGCCACAACGTGCCATGGTCGAAGAAGAAGACCAACCGCCGCTGGGACCCGAACATCCAGACCGTCCGCGTTGACGCCGGCGGCGGGAACACGCGTCGGCTGCAGGTCTGCACCTCCTGCATCAAGGCCGGCAAGGTGGCCCGGGCCTCCCGCGGCTAAGGTCCGTAAGCGGGTCGAGCCCAGAGCCGACTACCGTTTCAGGTCCCGGCCGAACGAGACGCAGTCGGGTTCGTCTTTGTAGTAGCCGTAGTTGGGGATCTGGGCGTAGCCGGACTTGGCGTAAAAGCGCACGGCCTCGGGCTGCTGCTGGCCGGTTTCCAGGATCATCCGGTGCATGCCGTGCTCCCGGGCCGAGTCCTCCAGTGCGGCCAGAAGCACGGTGGCGATCCCAGTACCGCGCGCCGGCGGAGCGACGTACATGCGCTTGACCTCAGCCACGTCCTCGGCGATGCCGCTGTCCTCGCGGAAATGTGAAACCGTCCGCCAGCCCGCGCAGGCGACCGGGGCGCCGGCTCGCCACGCGATCAGAAATGCGCCCTCGGGGGGATCGAACTCGACCGACTCGATCGGGTTCTCGTCTTCGCTGCCGTAACGCTCAGTGAGCTCTATTTGCGCAGCAGCGATCAGCGCCTGCGCGGCCGGGGCACCAAATCTACTGGGACGAATCTCGAAATCGCTCACGACAGTAGAGAATACGGCCAGTCCGGCCACCACAACGCCCCGAGTCGGGTACACGAGCGGATTGATCGAACCCGCTCACGGAGCGTATCTGCCGAACCGAGCTGGCTCGGCCGTCCTATCGGAAGTGATCCCAACCGGTCGGCCCGTCCGTGTACGGCCGTCCGTCGACGATGACCCCGGCGCCTTCGATGACTCGGCCGACCACGAGCCAGCGCTCAGGCAGGCGGACCGTTGCCGGGAACGTGGCCACGATCGGGTGGTCGTCGCCCCCGGCCAAGACCCAGAGATACGGATCCACGCCCATCGCTGAGGCCGCATCCCGCATCGGTTGGGTGATCTCGAACGCGTCGCGCCGGATATCGATGCCCACGCCGCTTGCGGCCGCGATGTGCCCGAGATCCGCGAGCAGCCCGTCCGAAATGTCGATCATGGCGGTCGCGCCGAGTTGGGCCCCCGCCGGTCCGGCCCAGTACGGCACCGCCGGACGGCGGTACGCCTCGACCAGCGCCTTGGGCGCCCGGAACCCGCGGGACAGCACGGTGTACCCGGCCGCGGCCTGCCCGATGCGCCCCGCCATCGCGACGACGTTCCCGGGCCGGGCACCCGAGCGCAGCACCGGCGCCCGCCCGTCCAGGTCGCCCAGAGCGGTCACGGCGATCGTGATGGTCGGGCTGGCGGAGATGTCGCCACCCACCACAGCGGCGCCGACCGATCTCGCACTCGGCCGCGAGTCCGTCCGCGAGTTGCTCGGGCCAGCGCGGGTCGATGTCGCGCGGCATGCACAGTGCGACCAGCAACGCCGTCGGTCGACCGCCCATGGCGGCGATGTCGGCCAGGTTCGCCGCAGCGGCTCGGTGCCCGATCTCGGTGGCGGTGGCCCAGTCGGACCGGAAGTGCCGGCCCTCGACCAGAACGTCGGTGGTGGCGAGGACCCGGCCGTCGGCTGCTCGGCACCAACGCGGCGTCATCGCCCGGTCCGACCAGCGTCGTCGGCGCTTCACCCAGTCTCGACGTGATCCTCTGAATGAGCCCGAACTCGCCCGTGGTAGCCAGTGTCATCGTCCCCCCTCAGCGGCCCTGCATCCCGTTCGCTAGTCTCACACCCACACTGTGCGGGGAACGGGATGGCTCGCTGTCCGGTTTCGAAGGTTCACTTACCGTACTCCCCGCGCCTGCCACGGAAGGAGAGTCGTGGTCCAGGCCTACATCCTGATCCAGACCGAGGTCGGCAAGGCACGCGACGTTGCGACGGCCATTCGCGAGATCGCTGGCGTGGTGCGGGTCGACGCGGTCACCGGCCCTTACGACGTGGTCGTGCTCACCGAGGCCCGCGGGGTCGACGAACTCGGCAAGATGATCGTGAGCAAGGTCCAGCTCGTGCCCGGCATCACCCGCACGTTGACCTGTTCGGTCGTCCACCTGTAATTGATGACTACCGATTCCGGGGCGGCGCAGCGCCGCGCGCATCGCCACCCTCGTCGCGGTACCGGTTGCGCTCGCCGTGTTGCTCATCAGCGCGCTGCTGTACGGCGGTTTTGGCACCGACGAACCACTCCCGCCGGGCCCGGCTGCGACCGGACCGGTCCCGATGACCGCGCCGGTGCTGCCGCCTGAGTTTGTGCCGGTGTGCCAGCAGATCGTGGCCAACCTGCCGGACACCGCCGCCGGCAACGCCCGCCGTCCGGTGACGGCCGGCCCGGAGCAGAACGCCGCGTACGGCGATCCGCCCATCACGCTCGCCTGCGGCACGGTCCAGCCGACGTATCTACCCACCGACCAGGTGTACTCGCTCTCCGGCGTCTGCTGGCACGCCGATGCCGGGGCCACCTCGACAGCATGGACCACTGTCGATCGAGTCGGTGCCCGTGACCGTGACCGTGCCCGGCGGGTCGGACGGCTCAGTCTCAGTCCGTGATCCCGTTCTCGGACGCGATCGGCACCAACGACCCGCTCCTCGAGACCTTCCCCTCCGGCTGCAGCTAGCTCGGCGCCCAGAGTTAGTGCAGGCCGGTGCCGCGGCGCAGGGCGGTGCGGACGAGTCGCGAGACCAGCTTCGGGTACTCGAGCCCGGACGCGGCCCACATCCGCGGGAACATCGACGTCGCGGTGAAGCCCGGCATCGTGTTGATCTCGTTGAGGTAGACGTCGAGCTCCGGTGTGACGAAGAAGTCCACCCGGGCCAAGCCGGCACAGTCGAGCGCGATGAAGGTACGGCAGGCGTACTCCTGCACCTCGCGGGTCACCCGCTCGGGCAGCACCGCCGGGATGTCGAACTCGCACGAGTCGTCGAGGTACTTCGCCTCGAAGTCGTAGAACTCGTGGTCCTTGACGACCCGGACCTCGGCGAGCAGCGAGGCCTCGGGGCCGCCGCCGGCCTCGCCCTCGAGCACGCCGCACTCGATCTCGCGGCCCGACGATCGCGGCCTCGACGAGCACCTTCGGGTCGTGCGCCCGGGCGGTCGCGATCGCGGCGTCGAGGTCGTCCGTACGACTTCACCTTGGTGATGCCGAACGAGGATCCGGCCCGGGCCGGCTTCACGAACAGCGGCAGACCGAGCCGGTCCCGGTCGGCGGCGGAGAGCTGTTGCTCCGGCTCGCAGCACCGCGTACGGCCCGACCGGGATGCCGGCCGCGGCGGCGAGCTTCTTGGTGAACTCCTTGTCCATGGCGGCGGCGGAGGCGAACACGTTGGAGCCGACGTAGGGCACGCCGGCCATCTCGAGCAGGCCCTGGATCGTGCCGTCCTCGCCGTAGGTGCCGTGCAGCGCGGGGAAGACGACGTCCACGTCGCCGAGCGCTCGGGCGCCCTCGGCCGGCTCGAGCACGACCAGACCGCCCGACGTCGGGTCGCCCGGCAGCACGACGCTCGGCCGAGCTCGGCGGTGATCTCCGGCAGTCGCGTCGCCCTGGATGGCCAGTGACTGCGGCGTCACCGCTCGTGAGCACCCAGCGACCCTCGCGGGTGATGCCCACCGGCACCACCTCGAACTCGTCGGGGTCGAGCGCGGCCGAGGATGCTGCCGGCGCTCACCGCCGAGATGGCGTGTTCGGTGCTGCGCCCGCCGAAGACGACGGCGATGCGGGTCTTTCGCGGCCTGTTCACAGTCGGTGACCCTACCGGCCGCCGCGGAGCCGGCGCGGGCCGAGCATCAGACGTGGGACAGGGCGGCGGTGATGTCGGCGACCAGGTCGGCCGGGTCCTCGATGCCGCAGGAGAGCCGGACCAGGCCCGGGCGGTGCATCGTCGCCCCACTGGGCCCGCCGGTCCGCCGTGGTGTGCAGCCCGCCGAAGGACGTCGCCGCCAGCGACGAGTCGGGACGCCTGGAGGAACCGCGCCACCGCTCGGCCGAGCCGAGTTCGAACGTGAGCACGCCGGGAACCCGCCGCATCTGCCGCGCCGCGACCACATAGGACGGATCGTCGGGCAGGCCGGGCCAGCGGACCGACCGTACGGCCGGGTGCGCGAGCAGCGCGGACGCGATCGCGGCGGCGTTCTCGGTCTGCCGGGCCAGACGCAGGTCGAGGGTGGCCAGCGATCGGTGCGCCAGCCAGGCGTCGAAGTTGCCAGGAATGCCACCGGTGCCGTTACGCCAGGTGCGCATCGTTGCGAGCGAGATCGGCGTCGCGGGCGGCCACGTAGCCGAGCAGCATGTCTGAGTGGCCGGTCAGCGCCTTGGTGCCGCTCGCCACCACCATGTCGGCGCCCAGCGTCGAGCGGGTGCTGGCCGAGCGGGGTCGCGGTGGTGTTGTCCACGGCGACCAGCGCGCCGGCCGCGTGGGCCGCCTCGGCCAGGGCGGCGATGTCGCACACCTCCAGGCCGGGGTTGGCGGGCGTCTCCAGCAGCACCAGCCGCACGCCGTCGAACGACGGGTACGGTCCGGCGGTCGGGGCCAGGCTCACCGTGATGCCACGCGGCGTCAGCGCCTGAGCCGCCCAGGCCCGGGTCAGGTAGTACCCGTCGCCGCGGCAGCACCACCTCGTCGCCGGTGCGCAGCACCGTGAGCAGCAGCGCCGAGACGGCGGCCATGCCGGTGGCGAAGGCGAGGCAGTCCCCGCCCTCCAGCTCGCCGATCGCGGCCTCGAGCCGGCGCCGCGTCGAGCTGTCCGGTCGGCCGTACGAGTCGACCCCGGCAACCGGCCCCGTCGCCGGGTCGAGCGGCGAACGTCGACGCGAGCACCGGCCCGGGCAGGAACGGCTGCCCGGGCCGGGCCGGCGGGCGTCCAGCGTGGACACTGCGGGTCGAGTCCCCGTACATCGAGCTCACTCCGGCTTGGTCTCGCGGCTCATCAGGGCCGTCATCGCCACCTTCGGCGCGACGCCCTCGTGGCAGACCAGCTCGACCTGCTCGGTGATCGGCATCTCGACGCCACGGGCCCGGGCGAGGTCGCGAATGGACAGACAGCTCTTCACGCCCTCGGCGGTCTGCCGGGTCGCGGCCTGGGCCTGCTCCAGAGTCTCGCCCGCGGCCGAGGTGCTCGCCGAACGTACGGTTGCGCGACAGCGGCGACATGCACGTGCCGACGAGGTCGCCGAGCCCGGCGAGGCCGGCGAAGGTGAGCGGGTCGGCGCCGAGCCGCACCCCGAGCCGGGCCGTCTCGGCCAGGCCGCGGGTGATGAGCGTCGCCTTGGTGTTGTCGCCGAAGCCCATGCCGATGGCCATGCCGCAGGCGAGCGCGATGACGTTCTTGACCGCGCCGCCGAGCTCGCAACCGATGACGTCGTCATTGGTGTACGGACGGAAGTAGGGCGTGGCGATGGCCTGCTGCACGACGGTTGCCCGTTCCATCGTCGATGCAGGCGACCACCGCGGCGGCCGGCTGGCCGAAGGCGATCTCGCCGGCGAGGTTGGGCCCGGTGAGCACCGCGACCCGGCCGGGTCGACGCCGGGCGGCGTCGACGATGACCTCGCTCATCCGCTTGCCGGTGCCGAGCTCGATGCCCTTCATGAGGCTGACCAGCGTGGCGTCCGGGCCGACGGCGCCCGCCCGCACCCATTCGGCCAGGTTCCCGCGCAGCGTCTGCGACGGGACGGCGATCGCGACCAGGTCGGCGCCGTCGAGCGCCTCGAGCGGCGTCGGAGGTCGCGGTGACCCCGTCCGGCAGCACGCGCCTCGGGCAGGTAGTCGGGGTTGCGCCGCTCGTCGCCGGATGCCGTCGGCGACCTCCTCGCGGCGGGCCCAGATGACGACCGGCGCGGCCCGCGTCGGCGAGCACCTTCGCGAACGCCGTGCCCCACGAGCCGGCGCCGAGCACGGCGACCCGCTTGATCTCCGGAATGCCCACGACTCAATCCTCCGGCCCCGGCCGACGTCCGCCACACTGCCCTTGGCCGGGTTGCCACAGCGGCGGCGGGGTGCCGCCCCGGATCTCGGCCACCATGTCACGCAGCACCAGCATGATGTGCTCGGTGATCTCCTGCAGGGTGGCCGCGGTCGCGGCGGCTCCTGCCCACTTGCTCAGGTCCAGCGGCGGGCCGGCCACCACGGTCACCGGGGTGCGCGGCACCGGGCGCAGTTTGCTGGGTCCGCGGGTCGAAGAGCCGCTGCGGGCCCCACATCGCGACCGGGATCACGGGCGCACCGGTGGCGAGCCAGAGCCGGGCGGCGCCGGTCTTGCCCCGCATCGGCCACAGGTCGGGCTCCTTGGTCGTGGTGCCCTCGGGGTAGATCAGGACACACTTGCCGGCCTTCGAGCGCGGCCACCGCCGCGTCGAGCGCCTTGGCCGCGTCGACGGTGCCCCGCGAGACCGGGGTCTGTTCCACCGCGCGCAGCCAGCGGCCGAGCACGGGAATCTTGAAGACGCTCGCCTTGGCCAGGAAGACCGGCCACCGCCCGGCGTCGTAGATGTAGTGGGCCAGCACGAAGGGATCGGCGTGGCTCATGTGGTTGGCCACGACGATCACCGGCCCGGTCTGCGGGATGTGCTCCATGCCCCGCCAGTCGCGCTTGCGTCATCACGATCATCAGTGGCTTGACCAGCGCTGACGGCCCCGCGTTGCCAGAAGCCGAGCCTTGCGCCGCGGCACCCGCGCTCCCTTCCAAGCGTCCAGTCCCTCATGCCTGGCAGGCATGTCGTCATCATGCCAGTTAGCGCAAGGCCAGATGCGTTGTACCCGCAGTGAGCGAGCCCGGTCAGGCGTTGGCGCGACAATGCCGGCGCGCACGGGCAAAGATGGCACGGTGAGTTGGACGGTGCATCATGCCAGTCAAGCGCCTCGAGGCAGCCAAGTCCCGGCTGCGCGGCGCGCTGACCGACGCCGACCACGAAGCGCTGGTGCTCGCGATGGCGCTGGACACGGTCGCGGCCGCCCTGGCCAGCCCGGTCGTCGGCCGGGTGGTCGTTGTGACCGGCGACCCGGCCAGGCGACGCGGCCGTGGTGCTCGGGGCCGAGGTGATCGCCGACGTACCCGACGCCGGCCTCAACCCGGCGCTCGCCTACGCCGCCGCTCTGGTCCGCCGTACCGGCGCCACCCCAACGCTGCCCGGCGTCGCCGCGCTCACGGCCGACCTGCCCGCACTGCGCACCGACGTCCTGACCGACGCACTGCGCCGGGCCGAAGAGGTGCGCGGCCGCTCGCGGTCCACGCGGGCACGGCGGAGCAGGAGCTTCGTCACCGACGCCAGTGGCGATCGGCACCGTACTGCTCGCGGCGCCGCCCACGAGCGCTGCTCGAGCCCTGCTTCGGCCCGGGATCTGCGGCCGCACACGCTCGCCAGCGGCGCGGTCGCGTTGACCGGACCCGTGGCCGAGCCTGCGCCGCGACGTGGACACCCCGGCCGATCTCGCCGAGGCGCTTCGTGCTCGGCGTTGGCGCCCGCACGGCCGTTGCTACCCAGGCCGCGAGCGCGCACGTCTCACCGGCGATCCGCTCGGAGGCTGAAGCCGCGGTGGTGCGACAGCTGCAGGGCACGGTGGCCACGTTCGACGAATCGCGACCACCACGGATCGTTGCTGCTCGATGACGGCACGACCGCTGACATTCGCCGCGGCGGCCTTCGCCGCGTCCGGGCTGCGGCTGCTTCGGCTGGGCCAACGGGTACGCGTCGAACGCTGCCCGGCGACCGGTGCTGGTAACCCTGATCACCCTGGTCACGCTGCCTCTGAGTTCACTTCACGTTCACCATCGATCGGCGAGAATGGCCAGGTGAGCGAGCAGTCCGACCGCCACGCCAGCGCCGAGATTCGCACGAACCCGAAAGCGATGCCGGGCGGAAGGGCGCGGAGCGCGCTCCGGCGCCCGACGAAACCGACGGTCGCGCCGCACCGCCAACCGGGCTGGCTCGGGCGGCAAGCGACGCCTCCCAAGCGCTGAAGTGAAGGCCGAGATCGACCCGAGACGCCGACGCGGCGGTGGAGATCGGGCCCGTCCTCGATGAGCTCCGCCCGGACGACCCGCCCCGACTCGACCCGCTGCCCGCCAACCGGTTCCTCAACCGGGAGCTGTCCTGGCTCGATTTCAACGCGCGGGTGCTTACCCTCGCCGAAGACCCGGCCACGCCGCTGCTGGAGCGGGCCAAGTTCCTGGCCATCTTCGCCAACAACCTGGACGAGTTCTACATGGTGCGGGTGGCCGGGCTGCAGCGCCGGTTGCAGACCGGCCTGCCGGTGGAAGGTCCGGATGGGCTGACCCCGCGCGAGCAGCTGGCGAGCATCGCCGAACGCACCACCGAGCTGATGGCCCGCCACGCGACGTGCTTCACGGCTGACGTGGAGCCGGCGCTGGCCGCGCAGAACGTTTCAGATCCTGCGCTGGGTCGACCTCGACCAGCAGGATCGCGAGCGGCTGCGCGCGTACTTCCGGGAGCAGATCTTCCCGGTGCTGACGCCGCTGGCTGTCGACCCGGCGCACCCCTTCCCGTACATCTCCGGCCTGTCGCTGAGCCTCGCGGTCGTGGTCCGCGACCCGGACAGCGGACCCGAGCTCTTCGCCCGCATCAAGGTGCCGAACAACGTGCCCCGGTTCGTCTCGGTAGACAACCCGGGCCGGGCCGGTGCCTCGACGACGGCCGCGACCGACGGCCGCCCGCGGCGGGCCAGGTTCGTGCCGGTCGAGGAGCTCATCGCGGCCCACCTCGGCCAGCTGTTCTCCGGCATGCAGGTCATCGAGCACCACCTGTTCCGAGTGACCCGTAACGCCGAACTCGAGGTCGACGACGACCGGGACGAGGACCTGCTACAGGCACTGGAGCGCGAGCTCGCCCGCCGGCGATTCGGTCCTCCGGTCCGGCTGGAGGTGGCATCGACCATCTCCGATCACGTGCTCGACCTGCTGGTGCGCGAGCTGGACATGGACGAGGAGCACGTGGTCCGGGTACCCGGCCTGCTCGACCTCTCCCGCCTGTGGCAGGTCTATGAGGAGGTCGACCGTCCCGATCTCAAGGACCGCCCGTTCGTGCCGGCGAGCCACCCCCAGTTCGTCGACGGCGAGACCCCGCGCAGCGTGTTCTCCCGCCTGCGCGACGGCGACATCCTCGTGCACCATCCGTACCACTCGTTCTCCACCAGCGTGCAGCGCTTCATCGAGCAGGCCGCGGCCGACCCGAACGTGCTGGCCATCAAGCAGACCCTGTACCGCACCAGCGGCGACTCCCCGGTGGTGGACGCGCTGATCGCGGCGGCCCGCGCCGGTAAGCAGGTCGTGGTGCTGGTCGAGGTGAAGGCGCGCTTCGACGAGCAGGCCAACATCGGCTGGGCCCGGATGCTCGAGCGGGCCGGCTGCCACGTCGTGTACGGCCTGGTCGGGCTGAAGACGCACTGCAAGATCGCGATGGTGGTACGGCAGGAAGGCGGTCAACTGCGCCGCTACTGCCACATCGGCACAGGCAACTACCACCCCAAGACGGCCCGGACATACGAGGACTTCGGTCTGCTCACGGCCGACCCTGACGTGGCCGGCGACCTGACCGACCTGTTCAACGTGCTCACCGGCTATAGCCGCCAGACCGCCTACAGCCGGCTGCTGGTAGCCCCGCACGGCGTGCGGTCTGGCATCATCGACCGGATCGAACGCGAGATCGCCCACGTCGGCGGCCGGCGCTCAGGGGCTCGTCCAAGATCAAGGTCAATTCTATTGTGGACGAAGAGATCGTCGACGCGCTGTACCGCGCCAGCCAGGCCGGTGTCGACATCGACCTGATCGTGCGAGGCATCTGCACGTTGCGACCCGGCGTACCCGGCCTCTCCGACCGGATCCGGGTCCGCTCCATTGTGGGCCGCTTCCTTGAGCACTCGCGGCTGCTGCGTTTCGGCAATGCGGGCGACGACGAGTACTGGATCGGATCTGCGGATCTCATGCACCGCAACCTCGATCGACGGGTCGAAGCACTGGTGCAGATCACCGACCCGGCCGCGCAGACAGAGCTGCGGCGGGTGCTCGAGGCCGCCACCAGCGAGCGATCCGGCGGCTTTGACCTGATGGCCGACGGCAGCTGGGTCCGCAGACACCAAAATGGACCGTCCGCTTTGGAGGATGTGCAGGAGGTGTTGCTGCGCCGGGCGATTGGCCGTCCGGAGTAGACAGTCCGATCGGAAAACAGCCGTCCTGTCAGGAATCTGGCGCATATTGGCCGTAACCAAATAGACGTTGGCTCTTCAGCGCCGGCGTTGCGGCCGCTAAGCTGGCTGCGTGCTGGAGGAGGAACGCAAGTACGAGGTCGAGGCCGGGTTCACCCTGCCCGACCTCTCCGAGTGCGTGCCCGACGGTGGTCGCCTTATCGTGCGCCCGCCGCAGAAACTTCGCGCCGTCTACTACGACACTGCCGATCTTCGGCTGGCCCGGGCCGGCGCCTCGCTCCGGTTCCGTCGCGGCGACGACGAGCCGTGGACAGTGAAGCTGCCCACCGACGCGCCGGGCGTCCGCAATGAGATCTCGATGACAGGCCCGGCTTCGACCACGCCGGAGCGCCTGCTCGATCTCGTCACGGTCTACACCCGCGGCGCTCCGGTCGCTCCAGTCGCCACGTTGAACACCGTTCGCCTGGCGTACCAGTTGTGCGACCGGGACGACCGGGTCGCGGTGGAGGTGGTCGACGACACGGTCACCGTGCCGGAGGGGCGCAAGGTCGCGCTGAAGTTCCGCGAGATCGAGGTAGAGCGCAAGGCGGGCAAGGCGAAGCTGCTGGACCGGGTCGAGGTGGCGCTGCGGGACGCGGGTGCCACGGCGGGTGAGTTCACCCCCAAACACGTGCGCGCTCTCGGCCCAGCCGCACTGCAGCCGCCGGATTGGCCCGGCGTGAGCGCGCGGCTGCCACGGCGGCCGGCGGCGGCGGATGTCGTCACCGTGGCGATCCAGCGCGACATCGCCAGGATCGTGACCCACGACCCGCTGGTACGTCTTCGGGCCCCGGTCGGCAACAACGACACCGCGGTGCACCAGATGCGGGTCGGCTGCCGCCGGCTACGCAGCGACCTGCGGACCTTCGGCGCGGTCGTCAATCGCGACTGGAGCGCGGGCCTGCGCACCGAGCTCGCCTGGCTCGCCGACGCCCTCGGCGCGGCGCGCGACGCGGAGGTACTGCGGGAGCGTCTGCGCCACACGGCCGAGCTGGACCCCCTGGCGCCGTTGGACCCCGCCAGCGTCGCTCGCATTGATGCCGACCTGGCAGTGCGGCACGAGGACGCGTTGCAGGCGCTGGACAAGGTGATGTGCGAGGAGCGCTACCACCGGCTGCTGGACGCGTTGCTCGACGCGTGGCATCACCCGCAGTTCTCCCGGCAGGCGGCGGAGTCGGCCGATGCGGTGCTGCCGGGCCTTGTTGGCCGGCCGTACCGGCGCCTCGCCTTCGGCGGTGACGGCGTCGTGGGCGCGGGCCAGCTCGAGCCAACCGCCCCGGACGAAAGCTGGCACGCGGTTCGCATCAACGGCAAGCGCGCTCGCTACGCGGTGGAAGCGGTCGCCAACGTGCTCGGCGGCGAGGCGTCGGTCCTGGCCAGTGCGCTCGCCGGGGTGCAGGAGCTGCTGGGCGAGCACCAGGATGCGGCCGTTGCCGCGGAGACCTGGCTCGCCATCGCGAACTCAGATCCCGACGACCACGTGCTCGCGATGACAGCCGGCCGGCTCTTTGAGCGGGAGCGGGCTGCGGTTCGAATGGCGCGGTCATCGTTTCCTGCCGCGTGGAAGGCGGCATCACGGCGCAGACTGACGGAGTGGATGCGCTGAACCCGGAGGACCCCGCGCCCGCGGAGGCGGACGTCGACGGTCAGGCTGGCACCACGATCCGCGCCGCGGGCGGCGTGGTGGGTCGGGACGGGCCCGACGGCACCGAGGTGGTCCTGGTGCACCGGCCGCGCTACGACGACTGGTCGTTACCGAAGGGCAAGCTCAAGCGGGGCGAGCATCCACTCGCCGGCGCGGTGCGCGAGGTCCGCGAGGAGACCGGCGTACACGCGCTGCTGGGAGCTCGCCTGCCCAACGCTCGATACGAGGTGTGGACCGGCGATTCGCTGGCGGAGAAGTCGGTCGAGTTCTGGTCCATGACGATCGACCATCACGATGGCCGCACGTGCGGGCCAGGCTACACCGCGGGCGACGAGGTCGATGAGGTCGCGTGGCTGACCGCGGACGCGGCCCTGGCCAACCTCACGTATCCACACGACCGGCGCGTGCTGCGGGCCTTTGCGGAGATGCCTTCGCTGCTCCGGCCGATTGTCCTGCTACGCCACGGCAGCGCGGGTGAACGCTCTGCGTGGTCGGGACCAGACGGCGAGCGCCCGCTCGATGAAGCCGGCCGGCAGCAGGCTGCGTCTCTGGCCCGGCTAGTGGCGCTCTTCGGACCACGCCGCCTGGTGAGTGCCGAGCCACTGCGGTGCCAGCAAACATTGGCTCCGCTCGCGGATTCGCTGGGACTGCGGGTCGAGACCGATGCCCGCTTCACCGAGACGGCGAGCCCGGATCGTGCGGCCGAAGCGCTGCGTGACCTGGCCGACCGGGCAGTATCGGTTGTCGTATGCAGCCAGGGCCGGCTGATCCCCGAGGTCGTAAGTCTGCTCAACGGCGGATCGCCGCTGCGGTACCACGTCGCCAAGGGCGATGGTTGGGTGCTCTCGTTTTCCAGCACCGACGCTCGCCGCACTCGACGCGTTCGGGTTATCCCGATGACGTTGCCCTCGCTCCGCTCGGCGTGACCCGGGGCTCTTGACCCGACGCTTGCCTCGTCGACTCAGCTCCCTCGTACCTCGGTCGCTTCGCTCCAACGGCAAACGCCGGCGCCCCGGGTCGTGCCCAATTGCGCTTCGAACCTCGTTGCCTACCTTGCCTTGCGAGCCGGAGCGGCCTTGCGAACTGTGGTCGCCTTGACAGCCTTGGTGGCCTTGGCCGGCGCAGCCTTCTTCGCCGGCGCGGCGGCCTTGGTGGCCTTCGGCACCCGGCCGGCGGCGACGAGTTCCTTGAAACTCGCACCCGGGCGGAACGCTGGCACCGAGGTCTTCTTCACCTTCACGGATTCGCCCGTGCGCGGGTTACGTGCGGTTCTGGCGGCACGAACGCGCTTCTCGAAGACGCCGAAACCGGTGATCGACACCTTGTCGCCCTTGGTGACGGCGTTCTGGATCTCGGCGAGTACCGCGTCGAGCGCCGCGGTCGCGGACCTTCGGTCACCCAGACGTCCGGTAAGCGCTTCGATGAGCTCGGCCTTGTTCACGAGTGGTTCCCTCCCAAATGGATTACTGCCTCAAGCTTCGCGAACGTCGCTGACAGCCATTGCTGTCCTTCAAACAGCCATTCTGCGCGCACAGTAGTACCTCCGCAGCCAGTACACAAACATCTGGGCGGCAAAAATCGTTGAGTCGCAAGGCTTCCGACTGGTCGGATGACCTCCGCTAACCGAAGTGGACACTGCAGCGCCCGGGCAGGCGTGGGCTTTCGGCTCCCGGAAAGCCTTGTGTCAGGCCATAACCGGCTTGAACGACGGTCGCGTGGCCTCGAACGCCGCGATCGCGTCCTCCTGCCGCAGGGTCAGCCCGATGTCGTCAAGACCCTCGATCAGCCGCCAACGGCTGTGCTCATCAAGGGAGAATTCCCAAGCCAGGTCGGGTCCACGTACCTGCCGTGCGACCAGATCCACCGCAAGCTCAACTCCGGGCTGTTGGTCCAAGAGGGTCCACAGGTCCTGGATCGCCTCTTCGGGCAACAGGACGGGGAGCAGTCCACCCTTGAGGGCGTTGTTACGGAAGATGTCTCCGAACGACGGCGCGATCACGGCCCGGAACCCATAATCCTGCAATGCCCATACCGCGTGCTCGCGCGACGAGCCGACGCCGAAGCGAGGTCCGGCCACGAGGACGCTGGCCCGGGCGTACGTCGGATCGTTGAGCACGAACGACTCATCGGCTCGCCAGGCGTTGAACAGGCCATCCTCGAAGCCGGTCCGGGTCACGCGTTTGAGGTACTCGGCCGGGATTATCTGGTCGGTGTCCACGTCGGAGCGACGAAGCGGTGCCGCGATGCCGGTATGCACGGTGAACTTCTCCACGATGCCTCCTTTCCTTCTGGACCGATCAGAGGTCGGCGGGGGACGCGAGCCGACCCACGACGGCGGTGGCGGCGGCAACCGGCGGCGAGACGAGGTGGGTACGACCACCACGTCCCTGGCGACCCTCGAAGTTGCGGTTGGACGTAGATGCGGAACGCTGCCCTGGCTTGAGCGTGTCCGGGTTCATGCCCAGACACATGGAACAGCCGGCAAACCGCCATTCCGCGCCGGCATCGATGAAGACCTTGTCCAGTCCTTCGGCCTCGGCTGCGGCCCGCACCTTCGCTGAGCCGGGCACGACCATCATCCGCACCCCGTCGGCGACGCGGTGACCGCGCAGCACATCCGCAACCGCGCGCAGGTCCTCCAGCCGGCCGTTGGTGCAGGAGCCGACGAAGACGACGTCCACACTGATGTCTCGCAGCGCCGTGCCGGGCGTGAGGTCCATGTAGGTCAAAGCCCGCTGCGCAGCGGCGGCGGCTCCGGCGTCGGCGAAGTCCTGGGGCGAGGGCACGTATGCCCGACAGCGGCGCGCCCTGACCCGGATTGGTGCCCCAGGTCACGAACGGGGTGACGGCGCTGGCGTCGAGAGTGATCTCCTGGTCGAACGCGGCGTCGTCGTCGGTGCGCAGCGTACGCCAGTAGGCGACGCGCCTCATCCCAGTCCGCGCCCGGTCGGTGCGTGTGGACGCCCCTCGAGGTAGTCGAACGTCGTCTGGTCCGGCGCGATGAGCCCGGCCCGGGCGCCCCATTCGATAGACATGTTGGAGATGGTCATGCGGCCCTCCATCGAGAGCCGTTCGACCACCGGGCCCCGGTACTCGACGACATACCCGACACCACCGCCAGTGCCCACCTGGCTGATCAGGGCGAGCACCAGATCCTTGGCGGTCACGCCGGCGGCAAGTTCACCGACCACGTTGACCGCCATGGTCCTCGGCTTGCTCTGCGGCAGCGTCTGGGTGGCGAGGACGTGTTCGACTTCACTGGTACCGATGCCGAACGCCAACGCCCCGAAGGCACCGTGCGTGGCGGTGTGCGAATCACCGCAGACGATCGTCATGCCGGGCTGGGTCACGCCGAGCTGCGGACCGATCACGTGCACGATGCCCTGCTCTGCGTCGCCCAGGGAGTGCAGCCGCACGCCGAACTCGGCGCAGTTGCGGCGCAGGGTCTCGACCTGGGTCCGGGATATGGGATCCACGATCGTCACCAAGTTGTCGGTCGGGGTGTTGTGATCCTCCGTGGCCAACGTGAGGTCGGGCCGCCGCACCGGGCGCCCGGCCAGACGAAGGCCGTCGAACGCTTGTGGGCTCGTGACTTCGTGCACCAGGTGCAGGTCGATGTAGAGCAGGTCCGGTTCACCCTCGGCCGAGCGCACCAGGTGGGCGTCCCAGACCTTCTCGGCGAGCGTCTTTCCGCTCTGGTTGCGGGTGGCTCCCACCATCTGGACATCCTATAATTTGGGAGGTAAGTTTCAGCGCGTGGGACACAGTATGAGCGGCGTCGGCGTCCTCGACAAGGCGGTCATCATTCTTGGCGCCTGTGTCGACGGCGCGAGCCTGGCCGAGCTGGTCGAGCGGACGAAGCTGCCTAGGGCGACCGCGCACCGCCTCGCGCAGGCACTGGAGATCCACCGGATGCTGGTACGCGACACACATGGCCGCTGGCGTCCCGGCCCACGCCTGGGCGAGTTGGCCAACGCCGCACCCGACGTCCTACTCACCGCTGCCGCTCCCATGCTCACCGCATTGCGCGACGCCACCGGTGAGAGTGCACAGCTCTACCTGCGCCGTGCCGACGAACGCGTATGCGTGGCTGCGGCCGAGCGAACCAGCGGCCTGCGCGACACCGTGCCGGTCGGTTCGGTGCTGCCGATGGTGGCTGGATCAGCCGCGCAGATTCTGCTCGCGTGGGAGCCACCGGAGGCGGTGATGCCGCTGCTGCCGCGGTGCAAGTTCACCGGCCGGACCTTGGCCGAGGTTCGGCGTCGCGGTTGGGCGCAGAGCGTGGCCGAGCGTGAAGCCGGAGTGGCCAGCGTCTCGGCACCGATCCGCGATCGCACCGGGCGCGTGATCGCGGCGATCAGTGTCTCGGGGCCGATCGAGCGACTCGGGCGGCGACCCGGCGATCGCCTCGCGATGGCGGTGGTCCGGGCCGGGCAGCGCCTGTCGGGCCTCTAGGTTCCGTGTCCCGCTAGGTACCTTGTCGATCGCGCGTGAGGCCTCAGCTGAAGACCTGGGCCAGCCGATCGCGAAACTCCTTCTCGGCCGGGTGGATGTGGACGCCGCCGAAGCCGAGCCGCTCGTCGATCCTGACCGCGCCAATGACATCAGCGGTGACTTCGAGCAACCAGCGCCGGTAGGCCGCTGCGTCGGCTGGCTCGGCTTTGGTCCGCAACAAGTTCCATACGGTGCTGGCATGCCCGAAAACGGCGTCCACGCCGGCCGCGGTGCTGGTGTTGATTCCCGACTTGGCCGGATCCTCATCGAAGACGTTCATCGCGTGGCGCGCGACCTCCGTCACGAAGGCGTTACCGAACCGGCGGCCGTTGGCCACCGAGATGAACCCAGTCTCGACCTTGCGGCGCGTCTTGGCTGCGTTGTCGGCATGTGCCGTGCTGGCGGCGCCGACGATCCAGCGCGGCAGCCGTACCAGAAGATTGCGTTCGTCCGCCGTAAACGCTGATATGGCCGTCACATGACCCTCGATCTCACCGGTTCGCTTCTGAGCCGATTGCCGGCCCAACGCTATGGGCTGAGGCTATCGGACCCTCATGATGGCGCAAATGATCGCCGCGGCGTCGAGATCGTCAGGTACCGCACAGTGTGCAGTTGCCGCGACCTTGGGTCATGTGCGTGATGGAACCTAACCTGACGCGCATGACCCAAGGTCGCGTTCGCCGCACGAATCGCCATGGAGGTCGACTGTCAGCCCATGGCCTGCCATGCCGGTGCCAGCGGGGCTCCCACTTCGCCAACGGGGAGCGCCCGAGACTGTCCAGTCTGGAGCGACACGATGCGCAATGACCCCGTTTCACCGTCCAGGTGCCGGTAAACGATCTCGTTTCCCTTCGGCGACCATGCGGGCGCGAAGTCGGTGCCCGGCTCCTGGGTCAGCCGGTGCGGTGCCGTGCCGTCAGCCTGGACCACCCACACGCTCCCCCCAGCGATGTAGGCGAACCGCTTGCCGTCCGGGCTCCAGTCCGGCGGCTCGGTGCCGGCGCTCTGCCCATTGGTGACCTGAAGTGCGCCTTGGCCGGTGGCGTCCATGAGCCACAGTTCGGCGGCGCCGCCGCGGACGCTGGTGAACAGAACCTTGGAGCCGTCAGGCGACCACACCGGATTGCAGTCGTCCTGCCCAGCCGAGTTGGTCAGCTGAACCAGGCCGCTACCATCGACGTTGATCAACCAAATGTCGTGATCGTCATCGGCGGAGCCGTTGGGCGAACCGCAGAACACGACCCTTGTCCCGTCCGGCGAGATGTCCGCGAACGTGGAGTTGCCGTCCAACGTCGTGAGCCGACGCTCGTTGTACCCCGTGCCGTCCATGAGCCAGATCTCGAAGGGACCGCTGCGGTTGCTGCAGAACGCGATCAGCCGGCCACCAGAGGCAAAGTCGGGACAAGCGTCGAAGGCCGGATCTTCGGTCAAGCGTGTGATGTCGGTGCCGTCGGCGTTCATCGTGACGATGTCGGCCCCGCTGTCGGCCCGCAGCGCGACCGCGATCCGGCCGCCGTCGCCGATGGCCGCGGGAGCCAGTGGGACGGCGGTGGCCGCGGGCTGCGTGGCCGGAGGGTCAGACGCGGGGGCGCACCCGCCCAGGGTCAGGGCGACGAGGCACGGCGCGATGAGGTACGGAGACTTTCTCATGGGATCACTCCACTCGGGACGTGCGGTACCCGACGGCGCAGCCGGTTGGCTGCGACGTATGCACATGGATGGCGTTGTCCGCGCCTCGATGGGCGCGCTTGAGAGTCAGAGCGTGGTGTTAACCCGCCAGACGGTGTCCTGGTTGAAGTTGGTCAACCACAACGACCCGAAGCCCCAGGCGATGTCGGTTGGGGTCTCCGCCCACGGCAGTTCAAGGAACATGTCCACCACACCCGACGCGATGTCGACGCGATACAGATGCGTGTAGTCGGGGCGGTAGTACAAGTGCCCGGCGTCGTCAGCAGCGAGAGTCGGGTCGACGCCCTCGTGTGCCGGCACGGTGTAGGTCCGCACCACCGCCAGCGTGACCGGGTCGAGCTCGGCGAGCTTGCCGTCGCTCGGTATCCGGTAGACCTTGCCGCCCGCCTCGGTGAGCCAAGGCGTCTCGACCGAGATGCCGGTCATCGGTACACCACCCGGCCCGAAAGCGAACGTGATACCCGACTCTCCGGATCCGATCAGCACCCGCCCGCCGGCGAAGATCGGCGGTCCCACGGATCGCTCCAACGGCTTGGTGAGCAGGACCTCTCCCGAGCGGGCGTCGATGACCCAAAGGTCCGAAATTTCTCCGCCTGACACACCCCAGACTTGTCCATTGATGACACTTCGCCAACCGCCGTTACAGTTTGCCGGCACAGCGGCCGTGAGCCGGCCAGACGTGACGTCGACCTGGTGGAGCACGCTGTCGACGTTCGTGCATGCCCAGATCGGATCGACCGAATCGGCGAAGACCGGAAACACCAGTTGTCCGCCGATGAGCACGGTTGTGGCCACGCGATTCGTATCAGGATCAATGCGTTGGATGCTGCCGCCGCGGTGGTTCGCGACATAGACGGCATCGGGCCCGACAATGAGCCCACTCGGGGCGTGGTCCGTCGCGATCGACGCCGAAACCCGGGCTGGCAGGGCCGGTGCCGTAATGGCCGGCAGCTGTTGTTCGTTCGGTCCCGAAGTGTTGCAGGCTGCTACGCCAACGACGCAGGCCAGCGCGAGGATCGAAGTCAGCGGGCGGGTTCGCTTCATGAGGTGATCTCCAACCGGTAGAGAACTCCAGTACTGGGGCTTGTGCCAATCAGGTGATGCTCAGTTAGTGCGAGGCTCGTGAGAGCGGCGCCCGGACGGGCGAGGACTAGGGGCTGGGCGCCGGGGGCAGCGATCCAGGTGACGCTGCCGTCGTCGGTGGAGACTGCCGTACCGGTCGGTCCTGCCGTGACGGCCGTGGGTCGTCCAGGCAATGCGATTCGGTCAAGCACCTGACCCGTGGCCGGATTGAGAGCCCGTAGCTCTCGGTCTGCCGAGGTGACCCAGATGACCTGCGGGCCAACCGCGACGAGTTCGCTGTCCGCCCCCACGTCGAACGCGGTGGTGTCGCCACCCGCCAATGGCACCCGCTGCAGACCACCCGCGTCCGCCACCCAGAGCGCGCCGGGACCTGCGGCCATTGACGTTGGCTGGGTGACGGGCCGGCCGGAGCGGTCCTGGACCAGGGTCTGCGGGTCGTATCCGTCCACGGTGGCGTTACCCGCCGCGAGCACCCACACCCGTTCCGCGGTCACCACGGCGATCGGCCCGATTGAGGTACTGACCTGGCCGAGCACCTGCCCGTCGACCGGCGAAAGCTTGCGCAGCCGTCGATCCCCCGCATCCACCACCCAAACCGCGTCGAACCCGTAGGCGAGCGCGACTGGACGCGGGCCGACTGTCACCGACCAACGCATCGTGAGTGTGGTGATGTCAAAGGCGAGCACGCGTCCGCTGCCCTCGTCCGCGACCCATACCGTATGACCGTCGGTGGCCACCGCCGCGGGCTTGTCACCGGCAGCCACACTCGCGAGAACATTGCCGGAGTTGCTCCCGGGGTCAGTCATGAAATTGATCCCGACGAGCATGCCAAGAACGAACACTGCGATGGCGACGCCAGCCAAAGCTGGCGAGCGGAGCAGGCGTGGCGACCGAGTGCCCCGCGGAGCGGCCTCATCGCGCCAGCGCGCCGAGAAGGCTGGCACCGGACGGATGCTGGTGGCCGCGTTCAGATCCTGGCGCGCCCGGGCGGCCGCTCCGGCAACGTGGTCGAAGTCGTTCTGGCTCACGGCGTTGCCTCCTCCGCGGGTCCGATTAGGTTGCGGAGGGCATGTCGACCCTTGTGCAGATGGGCCTTGACGGTTCCTTCGGCCACGCCGAGAACGGCGGCGATGTCGGTGATCGGAAGATCTTCGTAGTAGTGCAGCGCGAGGACGGCGGCCTGCTGGCGCGGTAGCGACCGGACGGCCGCCCAAAACTCGCGCGATGATTCCGGCAGGTGCCAGTCCTCGACGCGGCGACCGCCGAGCCGAGCCAACGCTCGAACCTCGCGAAGACCGCGGCGCAGTCGCGAAGTGGCCAGATTTATCGCCACCCGGCGCACCCAGGCACCCGGCTCGTCGTAACGGCTGATCCGGTCCCAGTCGCGATGGGCGCGCAGGAAGGCGTCCTGGGCAATCTCCTCCGCGGTCCAGACGTTCCCGGTCAGCGCCCACGCCACCGCTCGGATGGCTGGGAATTCGCGCTGGTAGAAGGGATCGAACACGGGCGCGCTGTCCACATTGAGGACCGGCGGTTCCTGGCCGGTGCGTGACGACATGCGCATGTACTCCACACGACGGAGGGGGATGACAGGTTTACCACGCGCGAAGGTCGCCAGTGGCCACGCAAACGGACGGGGCAGACCACCCGTACGGTCGTACCGGCCCGGCGAACATGAGAAAGGACCGCGCCCCCAACGAGCGGCGCGGTCCAAGTCATGAGCCGTACTTGAGGAAGTAGCGCGTTAGAAGCGCAAGCTGTCCACGATGGGTTGGGCCCGGCTGACGAACGCGTCCGGTAGCGTGCCGTTGTTTTCGAAGTCGTCGAGCCAAACGGACACGGTGCCGGTGTGATCGGCGGTGTCCAGCACCCAGACACGAATGGTGTCCCCGGAGCCAACCAGTCCCGCCGGGATCGGCCAGCTGTCGCCCGGCTCGCCAGGTGGTGCCCCGAAGACGGCAACACACGCGTCGTCAGGTGTTTTCGCGAACTCTGCACAGAAGTACGGGTGGGTCTGTACTCCGGACGCAATAGCGATATCGAGCCGGTAGCCGTTGAGACCACCGAGCGTGACAGCTGCCGGCTCGGTCGTTTCAAGCGTGGGGTTGCTTGCCAGCCAGGTCGACAGGGCCCGCGCGGTACGGCCGACGCCATCGATTACCTGATCTGGCCCGGTCTGGTCCGCCGGGGCCGGATACGGATCCCGCAACAGAAGGACGGCGCCGCCAACCGGCTTCTCGGTGACTAGGAAGAAGAACCCGGACTTGTCGTCGAGGTTCTCCCACCCGTCGGCGACGGCGTAGCTGAACGCCGGCCGGAACTGTGTGGAAGTGAAGGTGCCGGCGAGCAGCGGACCGCGACACGACCCGTGCTCGGGTGCGCACGCGGGCTCGGCTGGCGTCGAGACTTGCGCCTGCGGTGCCGTGGTCTGTGGTCCCCCAGGGGGGTCTGACGAGGCGCACCCACCTGCGAGCGCGACTGCGCTAGCAATGACAACGCTCCTCGCCGCCAAGGACATTCTCACCATTGCTGATCGCCTCCGAATGTGTGTGGTCGGGTCAACGACGGGCGCGCGCTGTGCAAGTGAGGAACGCCGATTCCTGACCGCTGCCCGAACGACATGCCCGTGCACTGCACACGACGGATGCGGATTCCCGGTTTACCTTGGGCCAAGCTGATCGACGGCCCGGAACGGGCGAGGCCCCGGGCCCGGCATACAAAAGGACCGCGCCTCCCGATGGGAGGCGCGGTGTGAATGTGTAGCCCCGATGGGATTCGAACCCACGCTACCGCCTTGAGAGGGCGGCGTCCTAGGCCGCTAGACGACGGGGCCAGAGACACGCTGTATCGCTGTGGCACGCAAGCGGGCTCCATGATGCCACATGGCAGGTGACCACATGAAACCAGCCGCCGATGACGACGCCATCGGTGGCTGGGGTACCAGGACTCGAACCTAGACTAACTGAACCAGAATCAGTTGGGCTGCCAATTACCCCATACCCCATCGACGCCGCAGGCGCCGGCACCGTACTTTACCCGACGCCCGACAAGATCCCAAACGGGACGGCCCTACTCCAGCGCCGCCACGACGTTGCGCAGCTCGCCGATGCCGTCGATCCGGACGGTGACCACTTCGCCGGAAAGGATCGGGCTCACGCCGGCCGGGGTGCCGGTGAGCACGACGTCACCGGGCAGCAGCGTCATGATGTGCGAGACGTACGAGACCAGGGTCGCGGCATCGAAGACCATGTCCTTGGTCCGGCCGAGCTGGCGCACCTCGTCGTTGACCTCGCACCGCACCTCGAGGTCAGCCGGGTCAAGGTCGGTCTCGATCCACGGCCCCATCGGACAGAACGAGTCGAAGCCCTTGGCGCGAGTGAACTGCACGTCCGCGCGCTGCAGGTCGCGGGCAGTTACGTCGTTGGCGCAGGTGTAACCGAAGATCGCTTTGGCGGCGGTGGCCCGGTCGACCCGACGGGCACCTGGCGCGCCGATGACCACAGCCAGCTCCGCCTCGTGTTCGACCCGCTGCGACTGTGGCGGTAGCCGGATGACGTCGTCTGGCCCGATCACTGACGTCGACGGCTTGAGGAAGAGCAGCGGCTCCTTCGGGACCTCGTTGCCGAGTTCGGCGGCGTGCTCGGCGTAGTTGCGCCCGACGCAGACGACCTTGCTCGGCAGGATCGGCGAAAGCAGTCGTACGTCGGCCAATGCCCAGCGCTGACCGCTGAACGTGATCTGGCCAAACGGGTGGCCCTCAATCTCCGCGACGGTCAGGCCCTGGACGTCGGCGGCCGAGCTGACCTCGCCCTCGACGACCCCGAACGACATCCCACCGGTATGAGCGAAACGAGCGATACGCACGCCGCCAATCTATGCCACGTGACCGGCGTCCGTTCCGCCTCCACCCTTATCTTTTCGCCGTAGCAGCCACACGATCAATATGGCCGCGGAAACCAGGAACAGGCACGACAGGCCAGCACACGCAGCGCCGCTGACGACATAGAGCGGGTCGACGGCGGCAAGGTTCATGGGACTCAAGATACGGGTGGTACGACCTCGGAGGCGCCGTCCATTGTGGTTCAGTGTCAGGTCGGAATGATTTGCCGTACCTGGCGGGGTGGTGGGGCGTCGTCGAGGTCCCAGCCATCGGGTGGTGCGTCGTCGTCGACGAGGAGGATGTTGCCGTCGCCGGGGACGAGGTAGAGCCGCCCATCAGGGGCCTCCCACATGAACCCGGCCGGTCCGATGGGGTGGATGGTGAAGTCCTTCTCGTGCTTTAGCCGATGATGATGACGGCATTATGCCGCGCAGCGGATTATGCCGCGTTCTGTGCTGAAGTCGTTGCGGTGCAGGGCTTCTGTCGCGGAGAGCGCGGCATAATCCAAGTGGATTGATCTTGTCAGTCTTGCTCCAAGAGTTCCCCTACTCGAGGAGGAAGGCATGGCGAGCAAGCTGTCGAGAGTTGATGTAGTCGGGGCGCTGGAGGCCTATCAGGCGGGCTTCGAGACGGTGTTGGCTGACGCGGGCTACACGCCGTTGTCGGCCGCGAACCAGGTGCGGCTGATGCGGCACCTGAGTATCTGGCTGGAGGCCCGCGATCTGGAGGCGTCGGATCTGACGACGGCGGTTAGCCAGGAGTACCTGGCTAACCGCCGGGCTGACGGATACACGTGCTGGCTGTCCCTGCGCGGCCTAACTCCGTTGCTGACCTACCTGTATGGGCTGGGCGTCGCACCAGAACCGGCGCCACCGGACCTGTCGGATCCGGTCGACGAGTTGTTGGGGCGCTACCGGCGTTACCTGGTCGAGGAACGAGGGCTGGTGCCCACGACGGTGCGCTACTACCTGGCGGACGCGAGGGAGTTCTTGACGGCCTGGGTCGACGCATGCGGGTCGCGGCTGGACAAACTCGACGCGGCCGCGGTGACCGGGTTCGTGGTTGACGAGTGTGCCCGCCGCAGCGTCGGGTCGGCGAAGATCTTGGTCACAGTGCTGCGGTCGCTACTGCGGTTCCTGCTACTGGACGGGTCGGTTCTGATCGACTTGAGCGGCGCGGTGCCGGCGGTGGCCGGCTGGCGGGGAAGCCATCTGCCGAAGGGAATCACTTCGTCCAAGGTGGAGGCTTTGCTCGCCTCGTGTGAAGGTCCTCGTTTCGCTCCGGGGCGACCATGCGCTGGCCGAGGCGCAGGAGAGCGTGCTCGACTTGATGAGCCGCGCGTCGCGGCGCGGCGGGACCGGGCGATTCTGCTGCTGCTGGTTCGTCTCGGGCTTCGCGCGGGCGAGGTGGCCCGGCTCCAGCTCGATGACCTGGACTGGCGTCGCGGCGAGGTCGTCATCCGGGGCAAGGGTCGCCGCGACGAGCGATTGCCGCTACCCACCGACGTCGGCGAGGCGGTCGTGAACTACCTGCGCCATGACCGACCGTCGGTGGCTGATAGAGCGCTGTTCATCAGCGTGCAGGTGCCGTACTCGCCGATGACGGCCACGTCGGTGCAGGGTGTGGTCGTGGCCGCTGCCGGCCGCGCCGGGCTCGCGGGCGTGAGCGCTCACCGGCTCCGCCACACTGCCGCCGCCCAGATGCTTCACGCCCAGGCGCCTCTGGCCGAGGTCGGACAGCTCCTGCGTCACCGCAGCGCCGCTACGACGGCGATCTATGCCAAGGTGGACCGCGGCAGGCTGCGCGAGCTGGCGGTGGCGTGGCCGGAGGTGAGTCGATGAGCACCTCGGTCCTGGCCCAGCATCTGTCGGACTACCTGGCGATGCGCCGCGCTTTGGGGTTCAAGCTGGAACGCTCCGGGGCGCTGATGACCCAGTTCGTCGACTACCTCGACGAGGCCGGCGCCACCGTCATTACCATCGACGCGACCTTGGCCTGGGCGATCCTGCCCGAAGGCGCCAGCGTGTACTGGCGGTCCAACCGGCTCGCCGCTGCTCGACTATTTGCGAAGTACATGATCAACATCGATCCGGCGACAGAGGTGCCCCCGACAGACCTGCTCCCGTCTACAAACCCGCGGGCGACGCCGTTCATCTACTCACCTGACGACATCACGGCGCTGATGGCGGCCGCAAGGGACGGCACGAGCATGCCATTGATCGCGGCCACCTACCGCACGTTGATCGGGATGCTGGCCGTGACCGGGATGCGAGTCGGGGAGGCGATCAACCTCGACCGCGACGACGTGGATCTGGACGAGGGCGTGCTCATAGTCCGGCAGGGAAAGTTCGGCAAGTCCCGCGAACTCGTCCTACATCCGTCGACCGTGACGGCCCTGCGGGACTATGCCGAACTGCGGGACCGAACCCGTCCGTGGACCTGGACCCCGGCGTGGTTCATCTCCAGCAGCGGATCCCGGCTGAACTACAAGAACGTTCACCATCGCTTCCACCAGCTCACCCTGGCCGCCGGCCTGGGGCCACGTTCGGCGACGTGCCGTCCACGCATACATGATCTTCGCCATGCGTTCGCGGTGACCACGCTGCTGGGCTGGTATCGGTCCGGTGTCGACGTCCAGGCCCGGCTGCCATTGCTGTCGACCTACCTCGGCCACGTCGATCCCGGCGACACGTACTGGTACCTGACCGCGACACCCGAGCTGATGCAGGTGGTCTCCCAGCGCCTCGACCAGATGGGGCGGGCGTCGTGACGGCGACGCTCGCCCCGACGCTACAGGCGTTCTTCACCGATCGGCTGGTCCGCCAGCGCGGCGCCAGTCCCCATACGATCGCCGCCTACCGCGACACCATGCGACTGCTGCTTCTCTTCGCGCAGCGGCAGCTGGCTAAGCCACCGTCCACACTCGACCTGGCCGACCTGAACGCGCCCCTGATCGGGGCGTTCCTGGAGCACCTGCAGCACGAGCGGGGCAACAGCGTGCGCACCCGCAACGCCCGCCTCGCCGCAGTCCACTCCCTGTTCAAGTTCGCCGCCTTGCGTCACCCCGAGCAGGCCGCGCTTATCCAACGGGTGCTCGCCATCCCACCAAGGCGCTTCGACAAGGCCCTCATCACCTACCTAACCCCCGCCGACATCGAAGCGCTCCTCGCAGCGCCGGACCGGCTCGCCCACGCCGGCCGGCGCGACCACGCCCTGCTCCTGCTCGCGGTCCGGACCGGGCTACGCGTATCAGAACTCGTCACCCTCAACCGCGCCGACCTGCACCTGGGCACCGGCGCGCACGTGAACTGCTTGGGCAAAGGTCGAAAGCGCCGTAGCACCCCGCTGGACAAGCCAACTGTGTCCGTGCTCAAGCTCTGGCTCGACGAGCGTCACGGCAAGCCCGACGAGCCGCTCTTCCCGGCCCGAACCGGTGCCCGGATGAGTCGTGACGCGGTGGAACGGCTGGTCACCAAGCACGCCACCGCCGCCGGCCTCAAAGCCGTCACGCCGCACGTGCTGCGCCACACCGCGGCCATGCAGCTGCTCCACGCCGGCGTGGACACCGCCGTCATCGCGCTCTGGCTCGGCCACGAACAAGCCGAAACCACACAGATCTACCTACACGCCGACATGACCATCAAGCAACGAGCTCTCGACCGCACCACGCCACCCAAAACCAAACCCGGCCGCTACCAACCCAGCGACTCAGTCCTGGCCTTCCTCGAAGGACTTTGAGCCGCCCGGGGCAGCCCAGATTATGCCGCGCTCTCCGCGACAGAAGCCCTGCACCGCAACGACTTCAGCACAGAACGCGGCATAATCCGCTGCGCGGCATAATGCCGGTTATGCCGACGTCGGCATAAGCGGCACAGACTGCACCCGTTAGCGCGGTGGGACGGTCCACCGGCCGCGTAGTCGATCCGGTGGTCGTCGTCGCACCGGGTGGCGGGGCGGCGGCAGCCCGGGGCTCGGCACGTTCGGTCGCGGGCCTTGATGAAGGCGCGTTCGGCCGCGGGAGGGCGGCGCCCGGTGTAGCCGTGGTGCAACAATTGGCCGGACTCGTCGGTGACCGACCAGGCCCAGGCGGGGCGGGCCTGTTCGTCGAAGGCGACCTGGCGGGCGATGTCTGCCAGCACCGGACCCCAGCCGGGGATCCAGCCCGGATCCTCGTCAAGAAACATCAAAGTGGACAGTTTGACCTGGACATCCACCACACCCCGTCGAGGCGCCGGCCGCACCCGACCACAGGTGCAAGACCGCGAAACCGACGTACTTGCGACGCCGGTGTGGGCCGGTTCGGCAGCGGCAGGCTCAAAGTCCGGCGGCTCAAAGTCCGGCGGCTCGAAGTCGGGCCGCTCGACGTCCGACCATTCGATGTCCGGCGGCTCGAAGCCGGGCGGCCCGGAACCGGGCGGCTCACTTTCCGGCGGCCCGAAATCGGGCGGCTCGACCTCCGACCAGTCGAAGTCTGGCGGCTCGCCGTCCGGCCGCTCGGTGGCGGCCGCCTCGGTGCCTGCCGCCTCGGTGCCTTCCGCCGTAGTGCCTTCCGCCGTGGGCTTAGCCGACTCGGAGCTGTCAGTGGCTCGGGCCTCGGCGTCGGCGGCGGCGGTGAGGGGGTCAGTGCAGGGGTGCAGTTGGAGGGGTCGGCCGGCGAGCAGGTCGAGCATGGCGTCGGCGCGGAGCTGATCGAGGGTGCGAACATCGCCGTCGGACTTGGCGGCGCGGGCGAGCCGGTCAAGCCAGTTGTCGGCGGCGGCGGCGCGGTCGGCGGGCAGGTTCAAGCCCGACAGTTGGGCCGTGCCCTCACGGTCGGGTCCGATGTGGACTCTCCGGTCCGCCACGGATCGGATGTAGCGGCGTTTGGCCAGTGTCGGGTCGGCCTTGTGCGCCCGGTAGCGCAGCCGGTCGCGCAGCTGGGTCGGGGTCCACACGTGCGCCTTGGCGAGAGTGGCGGTGGCGATGGCCTGCGCCGTTGCCTCGTCGAGCATGCGCAGCTCGGCGACGTAGACCGCGGCGCGGGGGTAGTCGATGCGGCCGGCGGCGAGCGCTTCATACACCATGGGCAGTTTCTGCAGCAGTTGCTCGCCGAGGTTGAGCATGCGGTAGGCCGCCCAGCGGGACATGGTCAACGCGAAGGCGACCTGGTCGGCGGCGAAGTCATCAGCCTTGTCCTGGGGGATCGGTCCCGGTCCGTCCCACGGAATGGCCGCCAGCGCGACCGCGTCAGCCAACAGTCCGGCCTGGTCGTGGGCGACCTGCCGGGCCCTCGCGGCGGCTAGCACCGCCAACTCGGCTGCGGACAATCCGCCACGGTCCACAGTGGCCAATACAGCAGACAGATCAGGACCCGGCGGCATGTCAGCCAATCCCACCGGCAGTCCCGATCTCATGCCTAGCATCCTGGCACACCCGTACGACAAAATCTCGAACCGACACGCCGTTGCCGGACTGTCAATCGTCGCAGCCCGACGCGGCCTTCGCGGTGAAGTCTGCCATCGACATTGGCGTCGCCCGGCTCGCGGTCTCACCGGGCCCGAGGACCTGGTCCTTGCCGAGAGCCTCGATATCCGCGAGCGAAATGAAGCGGAGCGATGATTCGCGCCCGTCGCTGGAGTCGGCCGTAGCCTCATAAGACATGTCGGCCACCATCTCCGTGAGCGTGTTGTTCCCCTCGAGCCAGCCGTCGGGTGTGTGGAAGATCCGTACCGAGGTCATCGGCGCATCCGGTCCGCCGCTGACGTGCCATAGCCGGAAGTCCGCAACACCCTCCTCACGCAGGATGACGTCGTGGACCCGCGCACCGGGGCACGGCGCGAACACGAACTCCACCTCACCGTTGACGACCCGGATGGCCAGCTGCTCGGACGGCGCCGGACTGCATCCAGATAGGACAGTGCCGAGCAACATTCCTATGAGCACCAGACCGAACCGACGCGACATCGTGATCACCCCTAGGCCGAGAACGATCACGCTAGCAATCCGCGGCAAGCGTGGAGCGAGTTCAGACCTGGAACCGGTAGCCCATGCCCGGCTCGGTGATGAGATGGCGGGGGCGGGTGGGATCCGGCTCGAGCTTGCGGCGCAGCTGGTTCATGTACTGGCGCAGGTAGTGAGTCTCGGTGAGATAGCTCGGCCCCCACACCTCTTGCAGGAGTTGGCGTTGGCTCACGAGCTTGCCCGGGTTGCGCGCCAGCACCTCCAGCAACTGCCACTCGGTCGGGGTGAGGTGTACCGACACGGTCGGGTCGTCGCCGCCGGTCACCGTCCTGCGGCCGAAGTCAACGTGGTACTGGCCGATCGTGGCCTCCGTGGCGACGTCAGGATCCGCGTGGCGGCGGGTTACCGCCCGCACCCGGGCGAGCAGCTCGTCCAGACTGAATGGCTTCGTGACGTAGTCATCGGCGCCGGCATCGAGGGCGTACACCTTGTCGTTGCTCGTCGCCCGGCCAGAAAGAACGACGATCGGGACCGGAGTCCAGGACCGCAGTCGGCGGATCACATCGACGCCGTCCATGTCGGGCAGGCCCAGGTCGAGCACGATGAGGTCGGGCCGGCTCGTCTTGGCCTGATGGAGAGCCTGCATGCCGTCGGTCGCGGTGACAACGTCGTACTGACGGGCCGTGAGGTTGATCCGCAGCGCGCGAAGGATCTGCGGTTCGTCATCGACAATCAGAATGCGACTCACGCCGGCGCCTCTTCGGACGCATCGGCCTGGCCGGACGCATCGCGGTGCGGCTGGTACCGGTCAAGGCGGGCGAGGATGACCGGATTCGCGTTCTGCTGGGGGTCGGCCGAGTCCTGCTCCGCCGCGGGAAGGGCGAGCGTCATGGTGAGCCCGCCGCCGGGTGTGTTCTCCGGCAGCAAGGTGCCGCCCATCGCCTCGGCCAGACCACGGGAGAGGGCGAGGCCGAGGCCGACGCCGGTGTCGTTGTCGCGGTCGCCGAGGCGCTGGAACGGAAGGAAAACCTGTTCGCGGTCGGCTTCCGGAATGCCGGGCCCGCGATCGATGACTCGCACCTCGACCATGCCGCCGTGTTCGCTGGCGGTGACACTCGGGGGTTGGTCTGCTGGGCTGTACCGCGCGGCGTTGGCGAGCACGTTGACCAGAATCCGTTCGAGCAGCCCGGGGTCGGCGCGGACCTCGGCGAGCTCGTCGGGCACATGGACCGTGATGTTCGTCCCGGCCTCCCCCAACTCGTCGATGGCACGCGGGATCGCCTCCACCACG
The DNA here is from genome assembly GCA_963773935.1 of uncultured Actinomycetota bacterium. Classification (GTDB taxonomy): domain Bacteria; phylum Actinomycetota; class Actinomycetes; order Mycobacteriales; family Micromonosporaceae; genus DATBGZ01. The sequence goes on along the minus strand of CAVZCZ010000006.1, from coordinate 221,055 downwards.
CTCATCAGTTGAGCGTGCACGCCGAGCGCACCGGCCTGCAGCCGGCTCATGTCGAGCAGGTTCTCGACCAGCCGGATCAGCCGGTCTAACGACTCCTCGGCGGTGGCGAGCAGCTCCTCGCGGTCGGCCTCGCTGAAGGAGACATCCGGGCTGCGCAGGCTCGTCACGGCCGCCTTCGCCGACGCCAGCGGGGTGCGCAGGTCGTGGCTGACCGCGGAGAGTAGGGCACTACGCATTCGGTCAGCTTCGCTGATTTGTGTTGCCGATTCGGCGCGCTCGGCGAGCCGCTCCTGGCGGAGTGCCACCGCGGCCTGGGCGGCGAAGGCCTCCACCACGCGGCGGTCCGAGGCGTCAAGCACCCGGCCCTGTAGCACCAGCGAGACGTCCTCGTCGACCGGTACGTCGACATCCGCTTCACCCGGAGTCAGGCACGGCGGCCCGCCGACGCACGCGGCGACCTGCCAGGCCCCTCGGTCGTGTTGCGTGCCCGGCGTCGTGGCGGCACCCGCCCGCCGCTCCAGCATGGCGACACTGGCCAGTCCGTACGTCTCGCGCAGCTGCTCCAGCAAGGCGATCAGTGGCCGGCCACCACGAAGCACACTACCAGCCACTGTGGACAGTGTCTCCGCCTCCGCGCGGGCGCGGGCGGCTTCCACGGTACGGCGAGCCGCGAGGTCGACCACGGCACTCACGCCGATGGCGACCAGGAGGAACACCAAGAGGGCGAGCAGGTTCTCCCCCTCGGAGATGGTGAACTGGTGCAGCGGTGGCGTGAAGAAGTAGTTCAGTAGGAGAAACCCGACGACCGCGGCCGCCAGCGCCGGGTAGAGCCCGCCGATGAGCGCCACGGCCACGACCAACCCCAGGAACAGCAGAATGTCTGTGTTGAGCGAGACGTCGTCACGCATGGCACGTAGCGCAAGCGTTAGCGCCGCGAGGCCAACCACGGCGGTGACGAAGCCGGCGATCCGGCGGGAATGGCTGAGGCCACGGGTGAACTTGAGGCGTCGCTGACCCCGCTTGACCTCTTCGTGGGTGACGAGGTGCACATCGATCGAGCCCGATTCAGCCGTTGTCGTTACGCCGACGCCACGGGAGAACAGTTGCGCGAAACGTCCGCGTCGGCTCGCACCGAGGACCAGCTGCGTGGCGTTGACCGCTCGGGCGAAATCCAGCAGCGCTTGTGGAATGTCGCTACCCACGACCTGGTGGTAGGTGCCGCCAAGGCTCTCGACGAGTACCCGTTGCCGAGCCAGGTTAGCCGGGTCCGCGCTGGCCAGTCCGTCGCTGCCGGCGACGTGTACGGCCATCAGGTCGGCGCCTTTGGTACGGGCGGCGACCCGAGCACCACGACGAATGAGAGTGTCGCCCTCGGGCCCGCCGGTGAGCGCCACGACGATGCGTTCCCTGGTCTCCCAGGTCTTGTCGATGTGGTGCTCGGCCCGATACCGATCAAGCTGATCGTCCACTTTGTCCGCGAGCCAGAGCAGGGCCAGCTCGCGCAGCGCAGTGAGATTGCCGAGGCGGAAGTAGTTGCCGAGTGCCGCGTCGACCTTCTCAGGCTGGTAGACGTTGCCGTGCGCCATCCGTCGACGCAACGCCTCCGGCGTCATGTCGACGAGTTCGACCTGCTCGGCTCGGCGGACCACTTCGTCGGGAACGGTTTCGCGCTGCGGCACGCCGGTGATCGTCGCCACGACGTCGTTCAGGGACTCCAGGTGCTGGATGTTCACTGTGCTCAGCACGGTGATGCCGGCATCGAGCAGTACCTCGATGTCCTGCCAGCGTTTGGTGTTTCGGGAACCTGGCACGTTGGTGTGGGCCAGCTCGTCGACGAGCACGACCTCGGGCGCCCGGGCCAGAACCGCGTCGAGGTCCATCTCCGTGAAGGTGCTGCTGCGGTACTCCATCTCCCGGCGCGGAATGATCTCCAGCCCCGCCAGGAGTGCCTCGGTGAAGGGCCGGCCGTGGGACTCGACGAAGCCGACGACGACGTCCGTGCCGCGCTGTTTGCGCCGCCGGCCCTCCTCGAGCATCTTGTACGTCTTGCCGACACCGGGTGCGGCCCCGAGGTAGACGCGAAGCTGTCCGCGAGCCATGATTCGTCCTCCTCGGGGCGCCGGTGCCGTCAGCCGGAGTTGCCTGATGATTCGCTTCGCTAGCTGCTCGAATACGGATGCTGCTCGTCGAGGTCCAGGTTCAGCTCGAGCACGTTGACCGTGGGCTCACCGACGAACCCGAGGAACCGTCCGGTCGTGTGCTTATCGATCAACGCCTCAACAGTAGCCACACTCACGCCACGGGCGTCAGCCACCCGCGGCGCCTGCAGTCTGGCGTACGCCGGACTGATGTGCGGGTCGAGCCCGCTGCCGCTCGCCGTGACCGCCTCGGCCGGCACCGCCGGCGTGGCCGGCGCGTTGCCCCGGATCGGCGTGACCACGCCGAGGGAGTAGTCCTCGCCGAACTTGGCGCACTCTACGGTGACGCCTCTCGTACCGGCTCACGAACGGCGTCGCCGGGCATTCCTCGTTGAGGCTGACCGCCCGTGTGACCGGTCCGGTCAGGCCGTCGCGACGGAACACCGCGAGCACCGCGCCGACCCCACTTTCGGTGCAGAACGGCCGCCGCCCGTCGATGCCTTCCAGTTCGCCGACGGCCGTGCTGCGGCCGCACACCTGGGTCAGCAGGCTCTCCGATCCACTTTCCGGGTCAGCCGGGTCGGGCAGCGTGTCGACGATGCTCTCCGGGCCGAGGTTGCTGGCCGAGGTGGCGGTGGGGTCATACCCATCGCCGGCGGCCGACGGCCGGGACTGGAAGTACTGGACGAACGCGTTGCCGTCCTCGTCGGTGAACAGCTGCCCGATCAGGCTGCTTCCGACCGTGTTTCCGTTCTGGCTCACCAGTGAGCCGTCCGCGTTGTCGGACAGGCCGGGGATCCGGGCGATGGCGACCATGCGAGCGGATACGCGACTCCGAATACCACGGTCAGGACGAGCAGCGCACGAAGCGCGGCGAGATGCTGGGCGATCCATCCCGCGCGAGGCCGGGAGAATCGCAGCGAGCGCCAGCGAGCGAGGATCGGACCGGCCGTGCTTGCAGGGGAGCTGGGTAGACGCATCACGACATCCCTGGAATGAACTGGACGATGAGATCGATAAGTTTGATACCGATGAATGGAGCGACGATGCCGCCGAGACCGTAGATCCACAGGTTGCGTCTCAGCATCGATGCGGCATCACCGGGTCGATACCGAACGCCGCGCAGGGCGAGCGGTATCAGGGCCACGATGATGAGCGCGTTGAAGATGACCGCCGACAGGATCGCCGACGCCGGGCTGGCCAGGCGCATGATGTTCAGCGCGTCCAGGCTCGGGTACACGGCGGCGAACATCGCCGGGATGATCGCGAAGTACTTGGCAATGTCGTTGGCGATGCTGAACGTGGTGAGTGCGCCGCGGGTGATGAGCAACTGCTTGCCGATCTCGACGATCTCGATCAGCTTGGTGGGATCCGAGTCGAGGTCCACCATGTTGCCGGCTTCCTTGGCCGCCGACGTACCGGTGTTCATCGCGACGCCGACGTCGGCCTGAGCGAGCGCCGGTGCGTCGTTGGTGCCATCGCCGGTCATCGCGACGAGCTTGCCGCCGGTCTGCTCCCGCCTGATCAGGTCCATCTTCATCTCGGGCGTGGCCTCGGCGAGGAAGTCGTCGACTCCCGCCTCGTCGGCGATCGCCTTGGCGGTCTGCGGGTTGTCACCGGTGATCATCACCGTACGGATGCCCATCCGCCGCATCTCGTCGAAGCGCTCGCGCATGCCCTTCTTGACCACGTCCTTGAGGCGGATGACGCCGAGCGCCCGCGCGGGCTGGCCGTCGACGTGCTCGGCAACGAGCAGCGGGGTACCACCGGAGGACGAGATCCCGTCCACCATGGGTCCGACCTGTTCCGATGGGTGTCCGCCGTTGTCGCGGACCCATTTCATCACCGCGGTCGCGGCGCCCTTACGGATGCGCCGAACGCCGTTGTCCTCGGTCAGGTCCACACCGGACATACGGGTCTGCGCCGTGAACGCGACCCAGTGCGCGTGGCCCAGTTCGCCGGGCTGGCGCTCCCGTAGTCCGTGCTTCTCTTTGGCGAAGACGACGATCGAGCGCCCCTCCGGCGTCGAGTCCGCGAGGCTGGACAACTGCGCCGCGTTGGCCAAATCAGCCGCAGAGACGCCGGCGACGGGCAGGAACTCATCCGCTTGGCGGTTGCCAAGGGTGATCGTCCCGGTCTTGTCGAGCAATAGGGTGTCGACATCGCCCGCGGCTTCGACGGCACGACCGCTCAGCGCCAGCACGTTGCGCTGCACCAGTCGGTCCATGCCCGCGATCCCGATCGCGGAGAGCAGCGCACCGATCGTGGTCGGGATGAGGCAGACCAACAACGAAACGAGCACGATGCCCGTGACACCGTTGGCGTTGAGCGCCAACGTGTCTGGCGCCGCCGCCTGATACGCCTTGGAGAAAATCGCCAGGGGCTGCAATGTCGCGACGGCCAGCAGGAAGATGATCGTCAACGAGGCGAGCAGGATGTTCAGCGCGATCTCGTTCGGAGTCTTCTGCCGGCTGGCGCCCTCGACGAGCCGGATCATCCGGTCGATGAAGCTCTGCCCGGGCTTCTGTGTGATCCGCACGATGATGCGGTCCGAGAGCACCTTGGTGCCACCGGTGACCGCACTGCGGTCGCCGCCGGACTCCCGGATCACCGGAGCGGACTCGCCGGTGATGGCCGACTCGTCCACGCTGGCGATGCCCTCGACGACATCACCGTCACCGGGGATGATCTGGCCCGCCTCGACGATCACGATGTCGCCCAGCTTCAGATCCGCGGCCGGGACGTCGCGCTCCCGGTAGGTGCTGGGATCTGCGCCCTCCTCCCACCCGGACAGGCGCCGCGCGACGGTGTCCTTCTTGGCCTTGCGCAACGTCTCCGCCTGCGCCTTGCCGCGGCCTTCGGCGACCGCCTCGGCCAGGTTGGCGAAGATCACGGTGAGCCAGAGCCAGACCGTGATCAGCCAAGCGAACACACTGGGATTGATGATCGCGAGAACCGTGGTGAAGGCCGACCCGATCTCCACGATGAACATCACCGGGTTGCGCCAGAGCGTGGCGGGGTTGAGCTTGCGGAACGCGTCCGGGAGCGACTTCCACAGCTGTTTCGGGTCCAGCAGACCGCCCCCGACCCGCCGGCGCGCCGCCCGGTCCGCCTCGACGGATGGGGCTGCTACAGACGTGACAGACATTGATTCCTCTTTTTCTGGAGCCGATCCGTCTTCGCCGCTCGTTCCTCGCGGCTCAGACTCCTCGGCGGAAGTTTCTGGAAACGAGGTCAGAACGCCTCGGCCAACGGGCCGAGCGCTAGGGCGGGCAGGAAGGTCAGCGCGACCACGATGAGCGTCACGCCAACGACCATGCCGATGAACAGCGTCTTGTGCGTGGGCAGTGTGCCCGCCGATTCGGGTACGGGCTGCTGGCGCGCGAGCGAGCCGGCCAACCCGAGCACGAAGATGATCGGCAGGAACCGCCCGAGCAACATGCACAGCCCCAACGCGGTGTTGTAGAACCCCGTGTTGACGCCGATGCCGGCGAAGGCCGAACCGTTGTTGTTGCTGGCCGACGTGAATGCATAGAGCACTTCGGACAGTCCATGTGGGCCGGTGTTCAGCATCGACGACCGCGCCTCCGCCGACGACATCGCGATCGCGGTGCCGATCAGCACCAGCGCCGGCGTCGTGAGTAGATACAGCGACGCGAACTTGATCTCCCGCGAGCCGATCTTCTTGCCGAGGTACTCGGGAGTTCGGCCGACCATCAGACCGGCCACGAAGACCGTGATGACCGCGAGCACGAGCAACCCGTACAAGCCGGAACCGACACCGCCGGGCGCCACCTCGCCGAGCATCATATTGAACATCGTGACCGCGCCACCGCCGGCCGTGTAGGAATCGTGGAACGAGTCCACGGCACCGGTCGAGGTGAGCGTCGTCGCCGCCGCGAACGTCGCCGACTGCGGCACGCCGAAGCGGGCCTCGGTGCCCTCGGTCGCCGCGCCAACCGCGGTCGGCACCGTGCCGCCGGCCGAGATCTGCAGCGCGTTGATCGTGACGATGCTGCCGATGGCCAGGATCGCCATGATCGCCGCGATCGCGTACCCCTGGCGGTTCTGCCCGACCATGCGGCCGAACACCCGGGGCAGGCTGAACGGGATCAGCAGAATCAGGAAGATCTGGATCCAGTTCGTCCACGTGGTCGGGTTCTCGAAGGGGTGCGACGAGTTGGCGTTGTAGAAACCGCCACCGTTGGTGCCGAGCTCCTTGATGACCTCCTGGCTCGCCACCGGTCCACCGGTGATGGTCTGGCTACCACCCGCGAGCGTCGTGACATCGGTGCCGGCGGAGAGGTTCTGCACCATGCCCGCGGCGATGAAGACAATGGCACCGATGGCGGCGATGGGCAGCAGGATCCGCACGCAGACCCGCACCAGGTCGACCCAGAAGTTGCCCAGCTGGTTGGTCTTCGCGCGGGCGAGGCCGCGCACCAGCGCAACGGCGACTGAGATACCGACCGCCGCCGAGACGAAGTTCTGCACCGCCAGGCCGGACATCTGCACGAGGTGGCCCATGGTGGACTCACCCGAGTACGACTGCCAGTTCGTGTTGGTGGTGAAGCTGACCGCGGTGTTCCAGGCCTGGTCGGGTTCGACCGGGGGGAAGCCAAGGCTCAGCCAGAGCTTGTCCTGCACCCGCTGGAACAGGTAGAGGAACAGGATGCTGAGGGCCGAGAAGGCCAGCACGCTACGGGCGTAGACGCCCCAGCTCTGTTCGCCGTCAGGGTTGACGCCGACGAGTTTGAAGACGCCACGCTCAAATCGTGAATGCCCATTCGGGTGCAGCGACCGGTACATGTAGTCGCCGAACGGCCGATAGACGACGGCGATCGCTACGGCCAAGGACGCGATAAAGATGACGCCAGCCCACGTCGTGCTCATCAGAAACGCTCCGGGAAGAGTAGGGCCGCCAACAGGAAGCCCACCAACGCAATCGCGAGCACCAGACCTACGAGATTCTCAGCGTTCATGTCGAACTCCGAGAGTCTCTGTCGGGCCGTCCACTGTGGATTTCACAGCCGTTCCACCGCCCGCACTGCCAGGGCGAGCGCTGCGAACAACGCGAGCGTCAGCACCACGTACACCAGGTCGGCCACTGTGACCGTCCTCCTCTTGAGTCGATGTTGATTCCCGAGCAGCGGCCGACAACGCGAGTGACCACTCTGGTGGGACCACCAGTGGGCGGGCGTTGCGAGCCCGACGCCGGAGCGCGCCAACCGCCAGGCCCACGGCCGCCGCCGCTGCGATTACTACTAAACGGTACATATCGGACTTGCCGTTCCAGGTGAGAACGCCGAACTGGTTCACCAGGAATCCCACGGTCAACAGCCAGGCGCCCAGCCCGACCGCTGCCACCGTGCTGGGAGCTGCCCCGAACACGCCGGCGAACAACACGACGGTCGCGCAGACGCGAACCCGATGTGCAGGCCGGGGTGCGTTTCATCGGTCCGCACTCTTCGCTCATGGCGAGGCGTACCACCCGCCATCGCTGCCACGACCCTTCTGAACGCATGGTGCGACCTTCTGTCACACGGGGCTCAGTCAAGCCAGCGACCGTTGCCGCGGGGAGACCTCTTGACGACATCCCTACGGTTGCGGCGGAATTCTTGACGCGATCTTTACGGCGACGCCGTGGATTCAGCCGTACGGCGTTGTCAGCTCAGGTAGTCTCGGCCGCCGCTGGCGCGGCTACGAGCAATGTCCGCGCCTGGCCGGGCCAGCGCCATGGGCTCTTCGGCGCTAGGCGCGACCCGACATGCGGAAGCGCCGTCGGACCGGCGCTCCACTATGGACAGTGACGGCGGTTGCGAAAGTCCGTTGTGGACAGTCTCGCCTCAGCACGCATTCACCGCTGGCCGTCAGTCGGTCAGGCGGAGTGAGCTTGGTTTCGATTCGATGACGTTCCGCTCACTGATCCCACCATACGCCAAACATGCGGGACAGGCCCTTTTTGCACCCTCCCTCGTGGATTGAGCGGCCCCGGCAAGGAGATCCACCGGCATGGACGGAGTACGAGGCCGCCAACGCGAGGACGCGATGTATGCAGATCTTGTGAGCAGGTATGCGTTTGCGTTACGTAATCCGCCTAACACTGGCGCGCAACCTTTGGCCGCGACGAGACTCCGTAACAATTCCCAGCCACCTCGTGGCGCGGGAGCGTGTTCAGAAATGAGGAGAATGCGCATGAATCGATTGTCAAAGGCGCTCGTCCCGATCACTGTCATCGCCCTTGCGGCCGCGGGCTGCAGTGGCTCGCCAGCGGCGGATGACGGTAATCTCACGGGCGACACCGTCAGCGTGATCGGCACCTGGGGTGGTGACGAGCAGGCCGCGTTCCTAGCGATGGTCGCGCCGTGGGAACAGCAGACCGGCGCGAAGGTGAAGTACACCGGCACGCGGGACATCAACACCATCCTGACCACCGGGGTGGCCTCGGGAGTGCTGCCGGATCTCGCCGGCCTGCCCGGCCCGGGACAGATGGCCGAATACGCGAAGGCCGGTGCGCTCAAGCCGCTCGATGGCGTGTTGGACCTGCCCACGTACGAGGCTGACACCTCGTCGGCCCTGGTCGACCTGGGCAAGACCGACGGCCAGGTGTACGGCGTGTTCATCAAGGCCGCTATCAAGGGCCTCATCTGGTACAGCCCCAAGCTGCACGACTACGGCGCCAACCCGCCGAAGACCTGGTCTGATCTGCTGAGCCAGGCCACGGCGAACCAGGGCGCCGCCCAGGCAACCTGGTGCGTGGGTATCGAGTCCGGTGCGGCCTCGGGTTGGCCAGCGACGGACTGGATCGAGGACATCGTGCTGCGCACCGCCGGCCCGGAGACCTACACCGGTTGGTACCAGGGCAAGGTCAAGTGGACCGATCCGGCCATCAAGAACGCGTTCCAGATGTATGCCAACGACGTGGTCGCCAAGATGTACGGAGGTACCCAGACGGCGATCGCGACGAACTTCGGCAACGCCGGTGACCCGCTCTTCGCGAGCCCGCCCGGCTGCGTGTTCCACCACCAGGCGAGCTTCATCACCGGGTTCAGCCAGTTCAAGGCCAGCACCGCCGGAACCGACTACAACTTCTTCCCGTTCCCGGACATCGACCCGAAGTACGCGGGTGCGGTTGAGGGTGCCGGTGACCTGTTCGGCATGTTCCACGACACCGCAGCGGCGAAGTCGCTGATGAAGTACCTGGTCACCGCCGAGGCGCAGGACATCTGGGTGAAGAAGGGCGGAGCGCTGTCGGCGAACAAGAACGCCACCAGCTACCCGGACGACATCAGCAAGCGGTCCGCTCAGGTCCTGGCCGACGCGAAGTTCTTCGCCTTCGACGCATCGGACGGCATGCCTACCGCGATGAACGACGCGTTCTGGAAGGGCATGGTCGCTCTGACGAGCGGCAGCAAGTCGGTGGACCAGGTGCTGTCTGATCTGGACACCGTGCAGAAAGACGCGTACGCAACCTCATAGGAGATACCGCATGGGGGGAGCCGGTCACCGGCTCCCCCCATATGTCATCGGGCCGTCGCGTGTGTGGAGGTGCTTGTGGATTCCCGGCTCATCACAGCGATCGAAGTGGTCGTCGGCGTGCCGGCGGTGCTGATCGCCTACATCTGGGGCACGGAACGGCTGGTGACGCTAGCCCCTGATCGGTGGCAACCCCGCATCCGGCCCTGGTTCTGGCTCGGACCGGCGTTGGCGTTTCTTGGGCTCTTTCTGATCTACCCGACCGTACGCACGATCATCCGTAGCCTGTACGGGAAGAGCGAGATCAAGCAGACATTCGTCGGCCTGAAGAACTACGAATGGTTCTTCACCAGCAAGGATGCGCTGGGCACCCTACTCAACAACGCGCTGTGGCTGGTGCTGCTGACCTTGTTCACGGTCGGCATCGGCCTACTGATCGCAGTGCTTGTCGACAAGATCAAGTACGAGTCTTGGGCGAAGAGCATCATCTTCCTTCCGCTGGCGATCAGCATGGTCGCGGCGGGGGTGATCTGGAAGTTCATGTACGACTTCAAGCCACCGGGCGAGACGCAGACCGGCACGCTGAATGCCGTCGTCGGGACCGTCGGGATCGGACCGTTGGCGTGGCTCCAGGAACCGGCATTCCGACTGAGCACGTTCGCCATGATCGCGATCATGATTTGGATGTGGACCGGTTTCGCGATGGTCATCATCTCGGCCGCGCTCAAGGGCATCGATCCGGAACTACTCGAGGCGGCGCGGGTTGATGGCGCCAACGAATGGCGAGTCTTCCGCAACGTGACATTCCCGCTACTCGGTCCCACGCTCGCGGTCGTTTCCACCACGATGGTGATCACATCTCTTAAGACATTTGATATCGTCTATACGCTGACCAGCGGTAACTACGACACCGATGTCATCGCCATGATGATGATCAGACAGATGTTCACCTTCGGCGACTTCGGCCGCGCCAGCGCGGTCGCCGTGGTACTGCTGCTGGCCATCATCCCGGTCATGGCCTTCAACATCCGCCAGTTCCGTGCACAGGAGTCGATCCGATGACAACAGTGATCGTGCCCGAGGCACCCGCCACTCCGCAGCTACCCATCCCCCGCCGGCCGGAGCGACGCGGGCGCCGGATCGTTCTGCATGTCACCGTCGTCGCCCTCATGCTCATTTGGGCGGTGCCTACGATAGGCCTGCTGGTCAATTCGTTCCGGCCGCAGGAGGAGCTCTCCAGGTCGGGCTGGTGGACAGCATTGTTTCCGCCGTACCAGTTCTCCATGGAAAACTACTCGGAGGTCCTGAACCAGAACGGCATCGGGCAGGCCTTCGTCAACAGCCTGTTCATAGCGATCCCGGCCACCATCATCCCGCTGTTTGTCGCCGCCTTCGCTGCGTACGCCTTCAGCTGGATGCAGTTTCCCGGACGCGACCTGCTCTTCGTCATCGTCGTCGGGCTCCTCGTCGTCCCGCTACAGACGACCCTCATCCCGATCCTCAAGCTGTTCGCCCAATGGGGACTGACCGGCGAGTTCGCCGCGGTCTGGCTGGCGCATACGGGCTACGGCCTCCCGTTCGCCGTCTACTTGCTCCGCAACTTCATGGGCTCGCTACCGAAGTCGGTATTTGAGTCGGCTTCTCTCGACGGTGCCAACCACGTCACCTCCTTCTTCCGCATCGCGGTGCCGATGAGCGTGCCCGCGTTCGCCGCCCTAGCCATCTTCCAGTTCCTCTTCGTCTGGAACGACCTGCTGGTTTCACTGATCTACATAGGACTGGCGAACTCGGACAACCTTCCGCTGACCGCGGCCATGGCCAACCTGGTCAACTCGCTGGGAGGTGGTTGGTACCTGCTCGGCGCGGCGGCGTTCCTGTCCATGATCCTGCCGCTGGCCATCTTCTTCGGCCTTCAGCGCTACTTCATCCGCGGTATTGTCGGCGGCGCCGTCAAGGGCTGACCGACCACGCTGGCTTCCGCCTCGCCACGTCAGATGGCGAGGCGGTAGCCGCGTTTCATGACGGTCTGCACGAGCTCGATGCCGTTCAGCTCCGTGCCGCCGAGCGCGCCGCGCAGGCGTGACACCGCCATCTCGATCGCGTGATCGTCGACGGCGGACAGATTCGGCATGACCCCCCGGATCTCCGCCGGAGACAGCACCCGACCCGGCCGGACTGCCAGGGCCCGCAGTACGGCCAGCGGGCCCGGCTGCACCGGCACGAGCCGGTCCGCGACCACGAGCCCCTGGCCGCGAACCTCGATCCGGCGTCCGCCGATCTCGACCACGTGAGCCCGCCGGGGCAGTTCGGCCCGGACCAGAGCCGCGAGCGACCTCGTGACGGCGGCAGCCGTCACGACCCGAACCCCGCGGGCCACCAACGGCGCCGCGGTCAGCGGTCCAAGGCAGATCGCGGCGACATCGTCGACGAACGCGTTGAGCACCTCGTCGATGGTGCCGTCCGCGGTTGCCTGGTCGAGCAGATTCTGCGTCGCAACGGCGCCCATGAGGGCGACGGCATCGACCTGCCGCCGCACGACCAGATCACCGACTCGGCGCAAGACGTCGGTGTGGGTGGGTGGACTCGCCTGGGTCGTCGGAACTTCGACCACGACCGCGCCCTCCGCGCGCAGCGCCTGGCACAGCTCCCGCTGCGCATCGACCTCGATGTGTGCCACGACCCGGCGGCCCAGCATCGGCTGGGCGATCAGATACCGGAACAGGTCCTCCGTTGTGGCCGTTGCGGTCGACCAGATCTGGGTGAGACCGAGCGCCCGGAGCTCGTCGGCGGCACGGGCGTCGCGGGCCAGCAGCCGCGACTCCCCGAAGCGGTCGACCAGCTTGTCGAGGCATCCCATCCGGCGCGCGGAGTCGAGCCAGGCGCGCAGTCCGAACGCCGAGGAGACGATGACCTCGTGCACCGGTTCGGCGACGCACTGGTGGACGGAGGCCGCGAGGACGTCGGCGTCGGGCTGTGGGACGGTGTGGATCGCGCGTACCCCGATCGTTCGCGCGCCCTCACTCTCGAGCCAGCTGGCAAGTTCGTGCCGACGCCGGTCCGTGGCGACCGCCACCGTGAATCCCGCCAGCGGTGGCACCGCGACGATCTCCCGGGTAACACCGCCGCGGGAACCACTGACGCGGGCAGCGGGTCCGCGCCCCGCACCGGTCGCACGGGCGCCACCGGCATGCGAAAGACCGTTGCCGGAAACACTTTCCTGAGAACCACCGTCGCGGGCCTCGGCGACGCCGCGTGCGGACGGCCCGCGGGTGGAGCCAGGCGTCGAGCTGTAGCCCGCGGCTGCCAAGTCACCCTCCCATCCACGGTTACGTAGCGGTGGCGTACGTCGTCTCGCACGTGCGTGGCTTCGAGTTCGCGGCGGAAACAGTGTCGCCTCTACCCGCCGTTACCAGGCTGTCGCCAGCCGTCACGGTTCGATGAACTTCTGCTCACCAATCTCACACCCAACGCGGCATCCGGTCCAGTCGATCCGCGGCCGGTGGAACCGATCAGTGCAGGTCGCGACCGTCGTAACGCGCCTTTCAGCGGGCTCAGACCAGCCACGATCTTGTGCACAAGACTTCGGTTCTGTTACGCAATCGTCTCCTGGCTGGTGCGGCCAGCGCCGGCCGGTCAGACTGCCCACACCCAGACTGTCCTGCGCCCGCGGACGGCCGAACTCGGGACGGGACGGGCCCGCACGGAAACGCGCGCAACGTCCTATAGGGAGGGGTTCCATGCCCCGAGAAATACGAGTCGCCGCCATGGTCGCGGTGGCGCTCGTTGCCGCTGCCGGCTGCGGCGTCCCGGACATCACGCGACCCGGCGAGGCCCTCATCGACCTCCGCGGCAAGACGGTCGAGGTAGCGGCGACGTGGTCGGGTACCGAACAGGACAACTTCGCAGCGGTGCTGGACGAGTTCGCCCGGCGGACCGGAGCGACCGTCAAGTACACCTCCGGCGGCAATGACCTGCCGGTCCTGCTCAACAGCCGGCTCGCCGGGGGCGCACCGCCCGACGTGGCGTTCATTCCACAGCCCGGGGTCGTGGCTGAGCTCGCCCGCCGGGGTGTGCTCAAGGAGATCACAGGCAACGCCGCCGCGGCGGTGAGAGCCAACTTCTCCGAAGCGTGGCAGTCCCTCGGCACGGTCGACGGCCGGTTGTACGGCATCTACTTCAAGGTGGCAAACAAGTCCGTGATCTGGTACCACACGGATAAGTTCGCCGAGGCAGGAGTCCAGCCGCCGACGACCTGGGATGAGCTCAAGCAGGTCTCCCGGACCCTAACCGATGCCGGCATCACGCCAATGGTGGCGGCTGGGGGCGACGGGTGGGTACTCACCGACTGGTTCGAGAATGCCTACCTGAGGATCGGCGGACCCGAGAAATACGACCAGCTGGCCAAGCACCAGATCCCCTGGACAGACCCGAGCGTGGTGCAGACGCTTCAGTTGCTCGCCGACTACTGGCGGACGCCGAAATTCGTCCAAGGTGGACCGAAGGGCGCTGTGCAGGTGACATTCACGCAGTCGATCGCGGATGTGTTCGGCGAGAACTCCAACACGGCCATGCTGTTCGAGGGCGACTTCGTGGCCTCTGAGATCAAGGAGCTCGACACGGTCCAGGTCGGCCATGGGGCGAAGTTCTTCGACTGGCCGGCCATCAACGGCTCCAAGCCAGCCGTCGTGACCGCCGGCGACCAGGCGGTCGCGTTCAAGGACACGCCCGAGGCCACTGCCCTCATGGCCTTCATCGCCTCGCCGGCGGCAGCGGCAATCATGGCCGGCGGCGGTGGCTTCATCTCGGCGAACCGAACCCTGGATACGTCCGCGTATCCGGACGACACGACCCGGGCCCTGGCGGAGTTGGTGGTCGACACGCAGACACTCCGCTTCGACCTGTCCGACCTCACGCCGCAATCCTTCGGCGGCGGCTCGAACGCCCACCTGTGGGTTCTGCTGCAGAACTTCTTGAGCGAACCCATCAGCGCCGCCACCATGGCCGAGCAACTCGAGGACGCCGCGACGCGGGACTTCGGGAGCAACGGATGACCCATGGGTCCCAGCCGGTCGGCGACGTCCTGACGCGAAGCCGTGGTAACGGCCGACCTGGCGCCCTGTCTTCGCGGCATCCGTTCCTGGATGCCGGCGTCCGGCGGAACCGGCGACGGCGCGAGCGCCGACTCGTTGCGCTGGCGTTCCTTGCACCCGCGGCGCTGATGCTCCTCGTCCTGGTGTGCTATCCGATCGCGAACACGATCTGGCTCAGCCTGCACAGCGCCGATGGACGTGACTTCGTTGGAGTGGACAACTACGTCCGCATGTTCACGGCTGCGGAGACTCGTCGTGCCATCCTGAACAACATCGTCTGGGTGGTCGCGGCACCAGCGATTGTGACGACATTCGGGCTCATGTTCGCGGTGCTCACCGAACGGGTCCGCCGGGCGACTGCCCTCAAGGTCATCCTGTTCATGCCGATGGCGATCTCTTTCCTGGCTGCGGGAGTCACATTCCGGCTCGTCTACGACGAGAACCCGGATCGAGGTGCGCTCAACGCCGCCGTCGTCGCGGTGCACGACATCTTCGCGCCGCCATCGAAGTATTACGATGCCGTGCCACGCGACGACGCGGGGTTGGTGTCAGCTGACGGCGGATTCGAGACCGCGTCCACCGTGCGATCGGACGATCCCGTCGCCCTACCGCTCGTCGGTCTGCCGCAGGGCAGGATCCCAGATGATGCCGCGCCGGCGCTCACTCCGGGGCCCGGCATCAACCTGCGCGGCGTGGTCTGGCTCGACTTCACCCGCGGTGGCGGTGGCGCGCGCGGTGTGATCGACCAGAGCGAACCGGGACTGCCCGGAGTGACCGTGGTGGCCCTTCTGGACGGGCGAGTTGTCGGCCGGGCCACCACCGACTCCGCCGGCGGGTTCGAGTTTCCTGCGCTGACCGGAGGCGGATACACGCTCCGGCTGGCCGAGGAGAACTTCACCCAACCGTTTCGAGGCTTGACGTGGCTCGGGCCGAGCCTCGTGACGCCGGCCGTCATCGGCGCGTACATCTGGATCTGGGCCGGCTTTGCCATGGTTCTGCTCTCCGCCGGGCTCGCCGCGCTTCCCCGGGCGGCACTCGAGGCGGCCCGAGTGGATGGCGCAACGGAGTGGCAGGTCCTCTCGCGCGTCACCTTGCCGCTGCTGCGCCCGGTGCTGATCGTGGTGCTGGTCACGCTGACCATCAATGTTCTTAAGATCTTCGACCTCGTGTACGTGCTGCCACCGGAGTCCTCACAGGACGACGCGAATGTGGTGGCGCTGGAGATGTATCGGGTGTCCTTCGGCGGTGGCCTCGACTATGGGCTCGGAAGCGCGCTGGCGGTCCTGCTATTCGTGCTGGTACTGCCGGCCATGTTGTTCAACATCAGGCGATTGCGGAAGGACCCCACATGACACCTCGGGGCGGATCAGGTGGAGTCATGAGTGTCATCCTCGATGCCCGGGTGCCGGAGCTCGTACCGGCCGGCACGGCATTGCCGCGCCCCCTCAAGCACGGTCCGATCAGACGAATGGTCAACCGCTTCGGCCGGACCGCGCTTCGCATCGTCCTGTTGCTGGTCGGTCTGTTCTGGCTGTTCCCCACGCTGGGCTTGGCGGTAGCGAGCCTTCGCAGCACGGGTGACAACAGCGCGACCGGCTGGTGGACCGTGCTCTCCGCACCGAGCCAGTTGACGCTGCAGAACTACGCGACGGTGCTGCAGAACGAGCGGATCATCAGTTCGG
Organism: uncultured Actinomycetota bacterium; assembly: GCA_963773935.1. Classification (GTDB taxonomy): domain Bacteria; phylum Actinomycetota; class Actinomycetes; order Mycobacteriales; family Micromonosporaceae; genus DATBGZ01. The sequence continues at coordinate 204,669 of CAVZCZ010000006.1, read as the reverse complement.
TCTGGAACACCGTGCTCATCACCGTGCCGTCGACAATCCTCGTCGTCGTCCTGGGCGCCCTCGGGGCGTACGCCCTGGCCTGGATCGACTTCCCGGGCCGAAACGTGATCTTCGTGATCGTGGTCGCGCTGATCGTGGTGCCGATCCAGGTGGCGATCATCCCGGCCGCGACCATCTTCAAGCACCTGGGTATCTACGGCGACATCCCGGCCGTAGTCGCCTTCCACGTCGCGTTCGGCCTACCTTTCGCCATCTTCCTGCTCCGAAACTTCTTCCTGGGCATCTCCCGCGACCTCATCGAAGCCGCACGGATCGATGGTGCCCGCGAGTTCGCCGTCTTCCGCCTCCTGGTCCTGCCGATCGGCTGGCCGGCGATCGCCTCGTTAGCGATCTTCCAGTTCCTCTGGGTCTGGAACGATCTGCTTGTGGCACTCGTCTTCGGCTTCGACAACCCGCCGATCACCTACGCGCTGAAGGAACAGATGCGCGCCTTCTCGTCGAACATCGACGTGATCGGGGCTGGCTCGTTCCTGTCGATGCTGGTTCCGTTGTTCGTCTTCTTCGCCTTCCAGCGGTACTTCATCCAAGGCGTGCTCGCCGGTTCGTCGAAGTAGTCAGTGCGCCGCAGTCAGGGCGAACGGTCGACACCCTGATTGGAGGTTCGGGAGTCCCACGGCCTCTGGAGGGGCGGTGAAACTCCCGAACCTCCAATCACCGGACCGCCGGTCGTCAGCGCTGGGCGGGGCGCACAAACAAGAGCGTGGGGCGCGCGCTTGCGCGCGCGCCCCACAGGTCGGATCAGTTACTTGTAGCAGGCCTTCGTCAGGTTGAAGCCGCTGGCGGTCGGACCCGCGGTGGGCTTCAGGATCTCGGTCACGCCGGTCGGCGCGGCCTTGTCCGGCTTGGAGATGACCGTCGTGCGGACCTGACCCTTGTCAGGACCGGCGGCGTAGTTGCCGGAGCCGGAGGGCAGCATGCCCTCATAGTCCACTGAGGACAGTGACTTGGCTGCGGCGAGCAGGCCGGCGCGGGTCAGGTCCTTGTTCTCGGCAGCCTTCTCGAGGGCGGCCTTGAGCGGGTAGGACCAGACCCAACCGGCGGTGTAGCCGTCGGAGAGTGGGCTGGGCGTCGGGGTCAGTGCCTCGCGCATCGCCTTGTGGCCGGCGGTGTCCGAGCCCCACGACTGCCACGGTCCGGACTGGCGGTAGAGCGCAGCCAGCGCCGGTGCGGCGGGGCTGCCGTTGAGCGCCGGGTTCCACGTCGGGCTGGTCCCGATGATGCGGCCCGTGTAGCCCTGAGCGGCGGCGGTGCCGACGATCGTTGCGGCCTCCGTCGGGGCGGTGGTCAGGATGACCAGGTTCGGCTTCTGGGAGACGATGGCCGCGATGGCGGCGGCCTGGTTGGCCGCACCGGGGTCGGTCTTGATGTCGACGTAGGTCAGGCCGAGTTTCTCGGCGGCGTACTTGACGCCAGCGGCCGCGTCGTCGCCGTAGTCACCCGCGTAGTGCACGGCCATGACGGTCTTCAACGCCGGGTTCTCGGTCTTGGCGAAGTCGATGGCGTTCATGGACTCGACACAGTAGTTGGCGCCGGACTCGAGAATGACGTCCTCGAAGGCCCACGCCGACGTCCACGATGCCGGCACCGCGACGATGTTGCTGGCGGTGAGGTCCGCGATGATGGCGGCCGTAGTGGGAGAGCCCAGCGTCTGCGCCAGGGCCAGGATGTTGGGCTTGATCTCCTGGTAGACCTCATTGTGGGTCTGGGGGTTGTACTTGTTGTCCTTGACGTACTTGGTGACGTCGATCTCGTAGCCGCCGATACCGCCGGCCTTGTTGACCCGGTTCCAGAACGCGGCCTGCGCCTTGGTGATCGGCACCGCCAGCGGGGCGAACGGGCCGACGGTCAGGTCGGAAATCGTACCGAGGTAGATGCAGCCCTTGGTCGCGTCGATGGCCTCCGGGCACGGCTCGGCGGTGACGCCGATGTCGGTCTTCATGCCGGCCGAGGTCGTCGTGGTCGGCGTGTCCGTGCCACGGCAGCCTGCGACGGCTCCAATGAGCATCATCGCCGCGGCGGCGGTAGCCGCCAGGCGTGATCGGTTCAATGACATTACGGTTCTCCTTCTACGTGCTAGGAGTTCGGGTGCGGGGGGTTGGGACGGGTGGTGCGTTGTTAATTCAGTTGGCGGCGGTTCAGTACTTGAAGGGCCAGGCCTTCCAGAAATTGCGTATGCGGATCCAGAGGCCGAACAGACCTCGCGGTTCGAAGATAAGGAATCCGATGATGAGCGCGCCATAGAGCACAAGTTGCAGTTGGAAGATGTTCGGTGTCTTAGTGGCGTCGCTGCTGATGATCTCGGTCGGGATCTGTCTGGTCAGGGTGGGCAGGTAGGTGAAGAAGAACGCGCCCATGATCGCCCCGGAGATGGTACCGGCGCCGCCGATAAGGACCATGGCGATGAAAAGCACCGACATCTCCAGGTTGAAGGACTCTGGCACGAAGTGTCCGACCGAGACGTAGTACAACGCGCCCGCGCACCCGGCGTAGAACGAGGAGACCGCGAATGCGGTCGTCTTGTACCGAGGTAGGTTGACGCCCATCACCCCGGCGGCGATATCCCGGTCCCGGATGGCGTTGAAGGCTCGGCCAACCCGGGAACGGGCAATGTTGCGGGCCGCGACTGCGAAGACCACCAGCAGCACCAGCATCAGCCAGTAGAGCTTCTGGTCCCGGGTGAACATGGGCCCGGAGACGTCCAGGCGTTCGCCGAACAGCGTTGGAGTCGCGGGTGGACGCCCGACCCCGAACCCGCCGGTCACCTCGCTCCATTCGCGCAGGACGTACTCGCCGATGAAGACCAGACCGAGCGTGACGATGGCGAGGTAGAGACCCCGCAACCGGGTGGCCAACGGCGCCACGATCACCCCGGCGAGGGCAGCGACGATACCCGCGGCCGGCAGCCAGATCCAGATCTCCTGCACGCCGAAGCCCATGGTTCGGCCCGATGGGCTGCCACTGATGACCGCGGCCGTGTAGGCGCCGATGGCGAGGAAGAATGCGTGGCCCAAGGAGACCTGCCCGGCGTAGCCGGTGACCAGACCCAGGCCGATGGCGCCGATCCCGGCGACGCACGCGGTGGCGAGCAGCTTCAGATCCTTGTCCACCATCACGAACGGGGCCACTGCGGCGAGCACCAGCAGCAGCCCCACCATGACCTTCTTGGTCAGGGTGTTGAACAGGCCCATTTCCTGGCCGTACGCGGTGTACAGCATGGGCCGACCGGTCGGTCTGGACCTGATGGCTGGGCCTGGCTTCGGGCTCGTCGCGGTCGTGGTCGTGGTCGTCGTGTGGTGGTGGTGGTCATACGCGCTCCACCTCTCGGGTGCCGAACAGGCCGTAGGGGCGGACCAGCAGGACAATCAGCATCAGCAGGTACGGCGTGAGGATGGAGACGTTGCCGCCGGTCCACGCGGGCAGGGACTGCTGGTAGAACGCGACTACTTCCTGCACCACGCCCACGAGCAGGCCGCCGACGACCGCCCCCGGGAGCGAGTCCAGTCCACCGAGGATGATCACCGGCAGAGCGACCAGCGCGATGATCCACAGGGTCGACTCGACGCTGCCGCCGATCGCAGCGAACGTGCCGCCGACCGCGGCGAGCGCTCCGGCGATGGCCCACGACAGGGAGAACACTCCACCCACCGAGACGCCCTGGGCCAGCGCCGCCTCCTGGTCGTAGGCGGCCGCTCGCATCGCCAGGCCCATCCGGGTGAACTGGAAGAACGCGAACAGGATCGCGACCAGGACGGCGGTGGTGACGATCATCGCCAGGTGCCGCTGTTGGACCTCGATCCCGAACAGTGTGGTCGACTCGAGTCCCCACGGGTCGCCGACCTGATGCAGGTCGATGCCGATCGCGGCGCCGGCGACGACGCGGATGATGACATCGATGCCGAGGGTGATGATGGCGACCGTGAACGCGGGCCGGCCCACCATCGGGCGGATCGCGGCCCGTTCCACCCCCCAGCCGAGCAACGCCATGCCGAGCATGGCGAGCGGCAACGCGACGAAGAAGCCCACCGGGCCGACCAGGTACGTCACGAGCACGGCACCGGCCAGCATGAACGCGGGCTGCGCGAAGCTGATCACCCGGGTCGACTTGTAGATGATGACGAATCCCAGCGCCAGCAGCGCGTACACGCTGCCGATGCCCAGCCCGCGGCTGAGGATCTGCACGATTTCGGTCATCGACCGCTCCCGTACATGCCCTCGACCAGGTCACCGAAGAGCTTGACGATCGCGGACCGTTTCACCTTCTGCGTGGCGGTCAGTTCGCCATCCTCATGGTCGAGCTCCTTGGGCAGCATGCGGAACTTCTTGATCTGTTCGACGGAGGCGAAGCGGGCATTGACCTCGTTGACGACGTCCTGGACCAGCTTGAGCACCTCGGGCTTCTCCGACAGGTCGCGGTAGGTCGTGTAGGCGATCCCTCGCCGCTGCGCCCAGTCCCCCACGGTCTCCAGCTCAATGCCGATCAGCGCAACCAGGTACGGCCGCCGGTCGCCGACGACGATCGCCTCCTTGATGAAGGGCGATGCCTTGAGCGCGTTCTCGATCTCGCTCGGCGAGACGTTCTTTCCGCCGGCAGTGATCAGAATGTCCTTGGCCCGGTCAGTGATCTTGATGTGCAGTTCCGGTACCGTCCGGTTTGGACATGCCACCCGGCCCGGCCACCCATTCGCCCACATCGCCGGTGTGCAGCCAGCCGTCCGGCGAAATCGCCCGCGCCGTGGCCTCGGGATCGCGGTAGTAGCCGGCGAAGGTGCCCGGGTGCCGGGTCAGGATCTCACCGGTCGCGGGGTCGATCCGGATCTCGGTGCCGTCCTGCGGCTCGCCGACGCTGCCCAGTTGGACCCGACCCGGCCGGTTGCCGGTCGCGATGGCCGTGTTCTCGGTCATGCCGTAGACCTCGTGCATGGCGATCCCGATGCCCATGAAGAACTTGAGCACCTCGGGCGCGATCGGGGCCGCCCCCGACGCGGCGTAGCGGACCCGGCGCATCCCGATCCGCGACCGCAGGGCCCGGTAGAAGAAGATCCAGCCGATCGCGTACACGATCCGGGTGGCGAGCGTGTGCCGCCCGCCCGTGCGCACCAGGGTGGTACCGATCCAGTCGGCCGCCTTCAGCCAGAGCCCCGAATTCGCGCGCTTGATCCAACCCGCGTTGCGCAGGCCGATGCTCACGCTGGCAAGGATGCGTTCCCAGATCCGTGGCACCCCGAACAGGATTGTCGGCTGCACCTCGGCCAGGTTCGGCTGCACGGTGGCGATCGACTCCGCAAAGTTCACCTGCACGCCCGCCGCGGCATTGAACCAGGTGGTAAAGACGCGCTCCGCTACGTGACACAGCGGCAGGTACGACAGGATCAGGTCGTTGGGTCCCGGCGGCGGCGAGGCGAAGCCGCCTCCCTGCACCAGCGTGTGCAGCGCGAACTCCACATTGGACACCGAAAGCATCGCGCCCTTGGGCGGCCCGGTGGTGCCGGAGGTGTAGACGAGCGTCGCGATGTCCTCCGACGTGGCTTCGGCCATCCGCGCCTCCACCGCTCCCGGGTTGGCGGCGCGGTGTTCGGCGCCGAGCGCCAGAAACTCATTCCAGGACAGCAACCTGGGGTCGTCATACCGGAACCGGATGCCGCGTGGCTCGAGGTACACGATGCGCTCGAGCGCCGGGCACTGATCGAGTACGGCGAGCGCCTTGTCCAGCTGCTCCTGGTCCTCGGCGATGAGCACCTTGGAGCCGGAGTGGGACAGCAGGTAGCCCACCTCTGGTGCCGGGTTCGTCGGGTAGAGCCCGACCGTCATGCCTCGCACGGCAATCGTGGCCACATCGGTGTAGAGCCACTCCCGGCGATTCTCCGAGTGGACCGCCACCCGGTCGCCCGGCTGGATCCCCAACGCCAGCAAGGCATGGCCCACCGTGAGCACGGTGTCCCAATAGGACGCCCAGGTGACCTCCTGCCAGACGCCGAGGTCCTTCTCGCGCATGGCCACGCGTCGGCCCATGCTGCTGGCCCTATCGCGCACCCGGGTCGCGATCGTCGCGGCGCCGGCCGGCGCGCCGGCCGTTGCGGCGTCACCTGGTCGAGTCAATGACGCGGTCATTTCTGTGCCACCTCCCCGAGGTAGGCGCGGATCACTTCCGGGTTGCTTTGCACGTCGGCCGGTGCTCCGGTCGTGATCGGCACGCCGAAGTCGAGCACCATGACCCGGTCGGCCAGATCCATCACGAGTCCCATGTCGTGCTCCACCAGGATGATCGGGATGTTCAGCTCGTCTCGGATGTCGAGGATGTAGCGGGCCGTGTCCTCGGTCTCTTCGAGGTTCATCCCAGCCACCGGCTCGTCGAGCAGCAGCAGCTTGGGCTGCATCGCCAGCGCGCGGCCAAGCTCGACCCGCTTCTGCACGCCGTACGGCAGCAGTCCCACCGGGAACCGGCGCCACGGCTGTAGTTCGAGGAAGTCGATAATGTCCTCGACCGCGGCGCGTGCGGCGAGCTCTGCCCGCCGGGCACGTCCGAACCAGGCGATCGCGGAGAACGTCCCGTAGTGCAGGTCGGTGTGCCGCCCAAGCAACAGGTTGTCGAGCACAGTCAGGTTCGCGAAAAGCTCGACATTCTGGAAGGTCCGCGCGATCCCCGCCGCAGCGATCCGATGTGGACGCTGGCCGACGATGTCCGAGCCGTCGAAGACGACTCGACCAGACTGTGGGCGGTACACGCCGGACAGTACGTTGAAGATCGATGTCTTACCGGCCCCGTTGGGACCGATGATGGCGAACAGCTCACGCCGGCCGACGGAGAAGCTGACCCCATCGATAGCCTTCACACCCTTGAACGCGAGCCGAACGTCGCTAACGGACAGGATCGGCTCCTCGGTCACCGCGTGCCTCCCTGTTTCGGCTGTGCCGGAACGCGGCTGCGGCGCGCTCACGACAACCACCGCTTCCGGCGCTTGTAATGCTTGACGTCGCGGAAGGACTTCGTCGTGCCCTCCGGATGCAGGCCGAGGTAGAACTCGCGCACGTCCTCATCCGCGAGCAGCTCGGCCGCCGGCTTGTCCAGGACAATCTTGCCGGTTTCCATCACGTAGCCGTGGGACGCGATCGACAACGCCATCACCGCGTTCTGCTCGACGAGGAGTACACCCGTCCCCTGCCTGTTGATCTCAGCAATCAGGTCCCGGATTTGCTCCACCAGCTTCGGCGCCAGACCGAGGCTCGGCTCGTCCAGCAACAGGTATCGCGGCTGCGCCATCAATGCCCGACCCATCGCGAGCATCTGCTGCTCACCGCCGGAGAGGTAGCCCGCAGTATCCCTTCGGCGGCCGGCCAGGATCGGGAAGAGCCCATACACACGCTCAAGCCGGGCGGCACGTCCCCGCGGGCTGGTGTGCGCGCCGAGCCGCAGGTTCTCCTCCACGGTCAGTTCGGCGAAGGTACGCCGCCCCTCCATCACCTGCGAGACGCCTCCGCGCACGATGGCGGCGGGTCGCATGTGGTGGACCTGACGCTCGTCCACGGAGACCGAGCCCTTCGTGATCTCACCGTCGTGGGTATCCAAGAGCCCACAGATCGCCCTCAACAGCGTGGTCTTTCCTGCCCCATTCGCACCCAACAGGGCAACTATGGCGCCCGGCGGAACCTCCAGACTCACGCCGCGCAGCACCAGAATCACATCGTCGTAGACGACTTCGAGGTTCTCCACGCGCAGCATGCTTGTCTCACCAGCCCTTCAGGCCCGATCGCCCGCGTCCGGTCGTGCTCGGCGTGCTTCTGGCATGTTATGAGAGCCCACCTTCGCAGGGTGATGACACGTTCGGGTGCCCGCGCACATGACGGTTGGGTTACGAGGGTGGGCCGTCGACGCGATCTGCGGTAGATACAGGTGGAGGTCACCTGACGTGTATCTCCATCTGGAGGTGGTCCGCATGCAACCTGCTGCCCGACGATTGGACGAACGCGACGGCGACATCCGCGACGGCGGGTCCGGCCGGGTGCAGATCGGACCAATCATGAGCAATCAGGGTCATCGAGGCCACCAGTCCTCGATGCTGCCCGACATCCTGGCCCGCCTTGACCAGGAGTATGTCGAGATTCTCGAGCTCCTCGACGCTCCGGCGGCAACGAACCGGATCATGCAGGTGGTCCCGGACGCGGCCGGTGTCGACCTCGCCTGGATCGGCGAGCCCGCCGGCACCGACAAGATGGTCCTGCAGCATCCGGTGAACACCGTTACCAACTTGGTACGCGGAATCGTGGTTCCCATCGGCACGGGGCTCGGTGGCAAGGTGATGGCGGCGCGCCGGCCGATGTGGGTCGGCGACTACTGCGAATCGGATGACATCAGCCCCCACCACAAGGCCCCAGCGGCGGCCGAGGGGATCAAGGCGATGATCGCGGTGCCGGTGATGCACCGCGGTTCCCTGCTCGGGGTCCTCTACGGTGCCAACCGCGGCCCGACTCCGTTCGGTGACCGGACCGCCCAGGCGATGGAGCAGGTGGCCGCACGCGTCGCCGCCGCCGGGGCGGTGGCTGAACGCGCGCGCCACGCGGCCGAAGTCGCCGTCCACGAAGAGCGACGCCTCGTCGCCCTCAAGCTGCATGACACGGTCGGCGCCGTCCTGTTCACCCTGCGGGCCGGCATCCGCCGGCTCGGTGACGAGGTAGAGCTCGACCAAGAGATCAAGACCCGGCTCAGTGCTCTGGAACAGCAGGCGGCAGAGGCCTCCGAAGCGCTCCGTGGATCGTTGCGCGTGCTCAGCGCCCCGCCGGGCGAGGTGGCGCTCGGGGTCGCACTGCGGGGGCACTGCCGCGCCTTCCGGGAGCGGACCGAGGTGCCGGCCCGGCTCATCATGCTGACCGATCTCCCGACCCTGCCGCAGGACCGTATCGCGACGCTGGCCGACGCCACCCGCGAAGCGCTGCTCAACGTCGAGAAGCACGCGAAGGCCAGGTCGGTCGTGGTGAGCGTCTACTGTCAACGCAACGGCGTCGCGGTCACCATCGCCGACGACGGGGTTGGGTTTGGCGACGAGACATCCTTCGGCGACGGTCTTGGCCTGACCGCCACGAGCGAGCGCCTCGCTCGGGTGGGCGGCACCATGACCATAGGGTCCAATGAGGACGGTGGCGTCACCGTGCAGGCGTGGCTGCCGCAATGACGGCAGACCTGGTTCGGGTACTGGTTGTCGACGACCACCCCATCGTCCTCGACGGCGTTACCCTGGCGGTCCAGCACACATCTTGGCTGCACGTGGCCGGTTACGCCCGCTCCGGACGAGAGGCTGTCGCAGCCGTCGACGCGCTGCGTCCCGACGTGGTCCTGCTCGACCTTCGCCTGCCCGACATGCTCGCGCCTGAGGCGGTTCAGGCGCTACGCAAGCGCAGCCCGGATTCGAAGATCATCATCTTCACGGCCTACCCCGACCACGCCGCGCTCGACGCCGCACTGGCGGCGGGCGTCGATGGGGTCGTGGTCAAGGACACCGCGCGAGAGGTGCTGATCGACGTCATCCGACGAGTGGTGGCGGGCGAGCGCGTGGTCGAGGTCGAGCACGACGGCAGCAGCGCGCTGGTCAGCCGCAAGCTCAGAGAGCATGGATTGACCCGGCGCGAGTACGACATACTGCGCCACGTCGCGATGGGACAGACAAACCCAGAGATCGCCGCGGAGTTGGGCCTGACCCGTAACACGGTCAAGACGTATCTGCAGCGATCGTTGGAGAAGCTCGGTGCCCGCAACCGGGTGGAGGCGCTGGCCCGGGCGAGTCAGCTCGGAATTCTCTAGACGATCCGCACGGGTCAGAGGCGACTGTCGGTGGCGGCGTCGGGTTCGCCGTCGAAGTACCGCTGTAGCACCGTTGCGAACACCACCTCGTCCGGTGCGGCTCGTGCGAACAGCGTCATCGACGAGCGCAGTTTCATGGCATCGATACTGCCGAAGATCTGCTCGGCGGTCCGGCCGGTCGTCTCCGCGACGACCGCCGAGCAGTTTCGCAGCCGTGGGCCGAGCACCGGATGACGCAGGTAGGCCCGGGCCTCGTCGAGCGAGGCGATCGCGTATCGCTCGGCCATCTCACTGAAGCCGAGCCCAGCGATCTGCGGAAAGATGAACCACATCCAGTGGCCGGTCTTGTTTGCGCCGCGCAGTTCGCCCAACGCCTGTTCATAGACGGCGTTCTGAGCCGTCACGAAACGCTCGAGGTCATACGAGTCATCCGTCACCGGCGTGCTCCATCCACCATTCGGTGAACTCCCGGCATTCTCCATCGGGGGTGAGCCGGATGATCCATAGGTTGCTGAACGTCTGGTCGGGATAGGTCGTCGTGCCAGTGACGATGGCGACGTCGTCGGTCACGACGACCGGGTGCCAGGTGAAGGTCGTCTCGCCGGGGGCGTCCCGGTTCTCCAGCCACCACCCGACGATGGCCTCACGCCCGCGCCACGGCGCTCGGAATGGCGCAGTGGAGTACTCGGCGTCCATTGTGAACAGCGAACCGATATCGTCGCGGTCGTTGGAGTTCCACGCCCGTACGTATCGCTCGATCCACCCCGTGACCGCATCAGTCATCGAAACCCCTGGACTCGACAAATGATCTCCACTACCGTGCATGCTACTCGAGTCCGGAGGACCTACCGGTGTGGCAATGCTCAAGAAGCTAGCGAGCGCCGTAGTCATCGGCATCCTGGCGTTGGGGACTGCCGCCTGCAGTGGCGGCTATGTTGCGATCGTCTCGGCATTCGAACGGACCGACGATCCGCGAAAGATCGTGGTCAGCGTTGGCTCGGGGTTCTGCGACGAGCTCGACAGGTATGAGGTCCACGAGGACATCGAGCGGGTGCAAGTCAATGCGTGGGTCAACGGAGCGCCGCACGACCGGCCATGCCCGGGCGGCGGACTTGACGCCATGAAGATCATCCTTGTCGAGATCTCGTTGGCGTCCGATCTCGGCGACCGAACGGTCGTGGGCAGTGGCGGGGAACGAATCCCCGAACGCGCTGCGCAGAGGACGTTACCGGTGTACTTCGAACGAACCGGAGATCCCACGAAGATCGTGATTGGCACGACGGTCATCGGGTGCTCCACCGTGGATCGAATCGAGGTCCACGAGGACACCAGCCAGGTCAAGATCGAGCTCTATGTGATCGGCCCGTCTTATCGAACTGCTTGTGCGACACCCTTGAGCGGGAGCGGGACCATCCGAACCGAAATCGCGCTCGGATCACCGCTCATGGACCGGACCGTGGTTGATGTCAACGGTGATCCAGTTCGTGAGCTGTCACCATCTGCCACGCCAACCTAGTCCGCATTAAGTGGATCGTGGCGAGAAATGGTTGCCATAGCAGCCAAGACTCACCACGATCGCGCGACCAAGCGCCCAGCCTCGGACCTAGGTCAGCCTCGACAGATCGATGAGGCGCTGGCGCAGGACGGCGGCGCGGTCGGCGAAGTTGCGCTGCTGGCGGGTGTACTCCGCCCGGCCCTCGGCGGTCTCCACCCGCACCGGATCGAACCCGAGATCCGCCAGGTCGTACGGGCTGGCGCGCATGTCCAGCGTCCGGATCTCCCTGGCCAGCTCGAAGCCGTCGACTACCAGTTCGCTCGGCACGAGCGGCGAGAGCTTGTACGCCCATCGGTAGACATCCATATTCGCGTGCAGGCAGCCAGGCTGCTCGTCGGCGAGCTGTCCTTCCCGAGTTGGCTGAAGCACGTTCAGCGGCCGCGCGGCCGGGGTGAAGAACCGGAACGCGTCGAAGTGGCTGCACCTCACCCGGTTCTGCGCGAGCACGATCCCAGGGTCCAGGCGCAGCGGCCAGTCCCGGTGCCGGACCTCGTCCGGATCCTGGCGGTAGACCATGGCCCACTCGTGCAGGCCGAAGCAGCCGAAGTGTGCCGGCCGCGACGCGGTAGCCACGAGGAGGTCCCGGATCCATGCGATGGCCGCGCCACGGCGCTCGCTGATGGCGGCAACATCGAGCATCGTCCCCGACGCCCGCGCAACGTACTCCGGCCCGAGGTCGGACGGGTCGGCGCCGGCGAGCACCACGCCGGCGCCGGGATGCCATCGCCGCAACTGGGCCGGCCGGTACGAGTAGTACGTGAAGAGGAAGTCCGCCACGGGATGCTTCACGCCGGTCCGGCGGCGGTCGAGGTGCTCGCCGACCAGAGCGTCGACTCGCTGCTCATGCGCCGACTGGCGCTGCCGCCACTCGTGGGCGGCAAGCACCAGCGGTGAGGTCAGCGCGCCAGGCACCAATCTATTCTCCACACCGGCCCGGCCGGGCTCAGGCCACCTGAGTCACGATCACAACGAGCAACAGGCCGACCAGCCACCCGCCCACGAGCCCCAGCCCGGCGAATCGGCGGCCCTTCCGGAACAGGACGGCACCAATGATCAGGCAGGCCAGGCCGAGGACCACCTGCGTGCCCAAGAAGGTCACCACGGCCGAGGCGAGGTCCTCGAAACCACCGCCGGCTGAAGGCTGCACCGCCGACGCTGCGAGGTATGCGGCGAGGAGGCTCACCGCGTGGCCACCGAGCGCGATAACGCCGGCCAGCGCGGCCCGGCTCGGGGCCTCACCGGCGGGCAGGTCAGACTTCGTCTCGGTCACGCGAGGACGGTATCGGACCACTCGTGACGCAACAAGCCGCGTTCTCCATCGGCCGCACACGGCATCTGCAACAGAACGTTGCCGCGCTTGACTAGCGTCACAGGCATGTGGAAACGGGTCGTAGCCCAGGTGCGCCAGATCCGTATGCCGCCCTGGTTCGCGATCGTCTCCTGGGTGTTGGCGGTCGGCTCCGCGCTCGCCGCGCTGGTGCGCGTACTCGGACTCGATCGGGGCGCCCTGCTCGTGCAGCTCATCGCTTTTACGCCGTACGCCGCCATCGGCAGCATCCTGGCCACCCTCGTTGCGGGCCTGAGCCGTCGGTGGTGGGCGATGGGTGTCGCCGGCCTCGCGATCGTGGCCCTCGTCGGCTGCGTCCTGCCTCGCGCCGTGGCGTCAGATCGCGCACACGCCGCCAACGGGACACCGCTTGCGGTCATGTCGGCGAACCTGCGCGTGGGTGGGGCGGACGCTCAGTCCATTGTGGATCTCGTTCGCGACGCTCGGGTCGACGTGCTCGCGCTCCAGGAATATACGGCCGAGGCCGAACTGGCCCTGCTCGACGCCGGCCTGGCGGCGCTGCTGCCGTACCTGGAGTCACACCCGGAGCCCGGGGTGCACGGCTCGGCGATCTATGCTCGCTTCCCGTTGACTGACGGAGGCTTCCGGGTGGCGGCGCCGGGCAACCTCGGCCAGGCCTACGCCACCATCACAATGCCCGACCCGCAGACCGTCGCGATCGAGTCGGTACACCCGATACCGCCGATCGACGCGGAGCTGACGGCGTTGTGGGAGGCCGGCATTCGCCATCAGGTACGGGCGGATGCCCCGGGGCCGCGCCGCATTCTGGCTGGCGACTTCAACGCCACCTTCGACCACCACGCATTCCGCGACCTGCTCGCAAGCGGGTACCGGGACGCGGCCGCCGAAGTGGGCAAGGGGCTTACCGCGACTTGGCCCTACTACGGACGGCGCTCGCTGGTGACCCCCCGGATCACCCTCGACCACGTACTCGTGCCGGACGGCGTAACTGTCCGTGACTTCCGCGCAGTCACCATCCCCCGCACAGATCACCGCGCCATCGTCGTCACGTTGACCATCTAGTCGGCCGCGCGGGTCAGGTCCAACACGCTGTCCAGCTGCTCAGGTGTGGGCAGGATGGTGAGCGCCTCGTCGATCTCACGTTCGGCCCACTCGCGGTGCCGCGCCTCGGCTCGCGCGTCGAGCGCGACCCGCGCCTGGACCAACAGGAAGTTCAGCCGGCTCGCGATGAGCATCGAGAAGTCCGCCGGCTCCGTGACCCGACCGGGGCCGCCCTCACCCAGGTACGCCTCGTACATGACCCGCACGGCGTCGAGGTCGGCGCTCGACCGTTCGCAGAACCAGTCGAACAGTGCCCGGGCCAGCTCGCGGCCGGGTGCCGCCGGCCCAAGGTTGTCCCAGTCGATGACTACCAGCGCACCAGCGGAGTCGGCGAGGACATTCGCGGGATGCAAGTCGCGATGGCAGAGGATGAGCTCGGCGGGATCGGCCGGCGCGACCGCCGCGGACAGCCCTGGCAGCGTGGTCAGCAGGTCGGCGAGGGGCACCGCCCATGATGCGCCAGATGCCGATATGGCGGACCATTCGTCCGCGGCGGGCACGCGGTCGTACCACGGATCTGGAGGAGCACCGCCTGGTTCGACCGCGGTCGCCGGGGCGCACCGGTGCAGGCGCGCGAGCAGCACACCAAGCTCGCGCGGCGTGGCTTGCGCCATCAGGTCGAGCGGTCGGAGGTCGATCCAGTCGTAGAGGCGCAGCCAGGTCCCGTCGGGTGCGGTGAGCAGATGGCGCCCTTCGCGGTCGGGGTGGCTCCCCGGCAACTGCACCCCCACCTCGTTCGCCCGACGCGCGAACGCCAGCTCCGCTGCGATCAAAGCCTCCGATGGTGGCTCGGCGAAGATCTCCTTGAGCGCATAACGTCGCGAACCGGCGTCCACGCGCCACACTTGCCCCAGCGCACCCCGTGGCCCCTCGGAGACAGCGATCTCTCCACTCCACCCAAACGCCTGACGCGCGTGCGCGACCACATCCTGGGCGACCATCAGCCCACTGTAGACAAAAGCTCAGGGGCGCAGCCCGTAGGCGAGGGCGTCGACGAGCGCGTGCCAGCTGGCCTCCACCACATTCTCGTGTACGCCCACTGTCACCCAGTCCTTGCCGGACTCGCCACGGGTCTCCACCAGGACCCGGGTGATCGCTCCCGTACCGTGCGATCCCTCAAGAATGCGCACCTTGAAGTCGGCCAGCTCGAAGCCGGACAGCGCCGGGTACTCCCGTGACAGCGCCACCCGCAGCGCCTCGTCGAGGGCGTTGACCGGGCCGTTGCCTTCGGCCGTCGCGATCACCCGCTCCCCGTTCACCCGTACCTTGACCGTCGCCTCGGACACCACGGCGCCATCCTCTCGGTGCTCCACGATGACCCGGTACGAGTCGAGCGTGAACGGGCTGACCGGTTCACCGAGCTCCTCGCGCACGAGCAGCTCGAAGGAGGCATCGGCCGCCTCGAACGACCAGCCCGCTGCCTCCATCTCCTTGATGCGCTTGGTGACCCGGGTCAGCGTGTCCGGACGGTCGGCCAGATCAACGCCGAGCTCGCGCGACTTCAGCTCGACGGAGGCCCGGCCGGCCATCTCGGTCACCAGGATCTTCATGTCGTTGCCCACGGTGGCCGGGTCGATGTGGTTATAGAGCACCGGATCCACCTTGATCGCACTCGCGTGCAGCCCCGCCTTGTGAGCGAAGGCGGCGGCCCCGACATAGGCCTGGTGGGTGTCGGGGGCGAGATTGGCGATCTCCGCGATGGCGTGGGAGACCCGCACCATCTGTTCCAGGCACCCGTCCGGTAGGACCGGGAGCCCGAGCTTGAGCTGGAGGTTGGCCACGGTGGCGAAGAGGTCAGCGTTGCCGGGGCGCTCTCCGTATCCGTTGGCCGTGCACTGGAAATGCCGCACCCCGGCCTCGACCGCGGCGACGGTGTTGGCGACGGCGCACGAGGTGTCGTTCTGGCAATGGATGCCCAGCCGCGGCAGCACGTTGTCCACTGTGGATCCCAGGTGGGCCGCCAGCCGGTCGGCCACCTCGTTGACGGCCCGGGTCACCATCGACGGCAGCATGCCACCGTTGGTGTCGCACATCACGGCGACTTCGGCACCCGCTTCGAGCGCGGTCGCCGCCACCAGCGCGGTGTACTCCGGATCGAACCGGAAGCCGTCGAAGAAGTGCTCGCAGTCGAGGAAGACGCGCCGCCCCTCGGCCCGGAAGAACGCCACCGTGTCGCGCACCATAGCTACGTTCTGGTCGCGAGTGGTCCGCAGCGCCCGCTCTACGTGCCGAACGTCAGACTTCGCGACCAGGCACACCGCCGCGGTCTGCGCGTCGAGCAGCGCACGTACCTGTGGGTCCCGATCTACCGCGAGCCCGGCCTTGCGGGTCGAGCCGAAGGCGACCAGGGTCGCGTGCCGGAGGTTCAACTCCGACCGTGCCCGGGCGAAGAACTCCGTGTCCTTCGGCATCGCGCCGGGCCAGCCGCCCTCGATGAACCCGACGCCCACCTCGTCGAGCAGGCGCGCCACGGCGAGCTTGTCGACCACTGAGTAGGTGATGCCCTCGCGTTGTGCGCCGTCGCGCAACGTGGTGTCGAAGACCTGATACGTCATTGGTGGTTCCTCCCTGCGGCGGTTCGGGCTGTGTCGGTGAGTCGACGGCGCACACAACAAAAAGACCCCCCGCGGATGCGGGAGGTCGGCGCGCGCCCCGAAAGTCGGTGCACGCGCTAGCAGATAATTGCCCGATGGTCGGCTCGCGAGCTACGCCGACGGTCGATCTGCCTCACGGCAAGCATTCTGCCATGCGCTCCGACGGGCACTGCCGGCCTCCCACTTTGTGAGATTTCGACCTCTGTTCATGGGATCGCGATTCCCCAGCCCATCCCGCGGGTAGGGCTCGGAGTGTCAGCGGAAGTCGACAAGCGAAGGAGGCTGACCATGCGCGCGTCTGAGGACCCGTATCCGGACAGCGACCGTACCGCTGAAGTGAGGCCACAGTCCGAAATGTCTACGTTCCGAGCCTGGGACTACCGGCCGGATTCCGGCTGGGCGGCCGAGTTCGACCTGGCCGGCTACCACGTCGAGGCTGTCGACGGCTCGGTCGGCAAGGTGAGTCAGGCCAGCCACGCGATGAACGACAGTTACCTGCTCGTTGACACCGGACCGTGGATCTTCGGCCGTACCGTGGTCATTCCGGCGGGAATCGTCACCCACATCGACCACACCGACCGCCGCATCTACCTCGACCGGGACAAGGAGCTGGTGAAGGGGTCGCCTGACTACTCGGACGAGCCCGAGTTCCGCGACAAACTTGCCGGGCACTACGGCGACGCCGGCCAGGCGCGGTAACCCCCGCCACCCCGCCAC
Source organism: uncultured Actinomycetota bacterium (assembly GCA_963773935.1). Taxonomy (GTDB): domain Bacteria; phylum Actinomycetota; class Actinomycetes; order Mycobacteriales; family Micromonosporaceae; genus DATBGZ01. The sequence continues at coordinate 187,543 of CAVZCZ010000006.1, read as the reverse complement.
CACGTCGCCATCCGCCGCCCGTCCGGGCGGCCCGGCGGCGCCGCACTGCCGCACAGCGGTGCCGCCCCGAGGAGCGTAGCCGGTACGGCCGGCCGTACCGGCTACGCTCACCTCGTGGGGCGAACCCTGCTGGTGGTGATGGGGGTTTCCGGCTGTGGCAAGTCCACGGTCGGCCGCCTGCTCGCGACCCAGACCGGCTGGCCGTTCCTGGACGCGGATGATCTGCACTCGCCGGAGAGCGTCGCCAAGATGACCACTGGCACGCCGCTCACCGACGCCGATCGGGAGCCGTGGCTGGCCGACGTGGCGGCGTGGATCGCGCAGCGCCGCGACGCCGGTGAGTCGGGGGTGGTCGCCTGTTCGGCGTTGAAGCGCTCGTACCGGGACCGACTGCGTCAAGCGGACCCGGAGCTTCGCTTTGTCTACCTGCAATCCGACCATGGCACCATCAGCGCCCGCCTGGCCAAGCGTGTTGACCACTTCTTTCCAACCCGTTTGCTGGCTGCCCAGTTCGCCGACCTTGACGAGCCGGGACCGGACGAGCGCCCCATCATTGTCCCCATTGGACAGACGCCCGCGGCGGAGGTAGCCGACGTGTTGGCGGCGCTCAACCGGTAGCGCTCGATCGTGGTCTGTACTCTCCCGGGTCGTCAGTGTGTGGCACTGGCGTCTTCCGGGGTCACGTCGTATTCGAGCTGCTCACCAGTCACGTAGCGGCGCAGCTGCTCGGAGACCAGCCGCACCGCGCGAGGCAGGAAGGCGGACGTGTTGCCCCCGACGTGCGGGGTGAGGAGTAGGCCAGGTGCGGTCCATAGTGGACTATCGGCCGGTAGAGGCTCGATTTCAGTAACGTCGATGGCTGCGCGGAGCCGGCCAGAGTTGAGCTCCTCGAGCAGGGCCGCGGTATCGATGATCGGACCGCGCGCCACATTGACGACAAGTGCGCGGTCAGGCAAGCGGCGCAGGAAGCTACGGTCGACAAGGGCGCGAGTGGCGTCGGTAAGGGGCAGCGCGATGACCGCTACGTCGGTCTCAGGGAGCAGATCTTTCAGGTCGCCCACTGCTGACACGCCTTCCCGGGCGTGACGGGCCACCCGCCGGACGTCGACCTCGAACCCGCTTAGACGACGGTCGATGGCCTGCCCGACCTCCCCGTAGCCGATTATCAGCACACGCTTGTCCGCCAGCGCGTCATGGCGTTCATGGCGCCAGGACGCCATGTCCTGGGCCCGGACGAACGCCGGCAGACCCCGCAACGCGGCCAGCATCAATGCGATCGCCAACTCGGCGGTGCTGGCACCGTGCACGCCGCCGGCCCGGCAGAGGCGGACGTGCTTGGGCAGAAACGGAAGCACGTGGTCGTACCCAGCCGTGAGCGACTGCGCCACCCGCAGCTGTGGCATGTCGGCCATGAGCTTCATCGGGTTGTCCCCGAAGGCATACGGCAGGACGAAGAACTCCACTTCGTCCTGGCCGGGCGGCACCCTGCCCGATCCGTCATACACATCGGTGGTGACACCTTCAGGCAGCAGCGAGGTCATTTCGCGGTAAGGGACCCAGGCGTGCACCTGCACAGTCTACGACTCCTGCGTGCCGCGACCAGCACGGAGGGACCGGTTCCTCAACCCCACTCAAAGGACGCGGCGGACCCATCCATACGGATCCTCGGCCCGGCCGCGCTGAATGTCTACAAGGGACTTGCGTAGAGACATGGCCACGGAGCCTGCACCATAAGTCGGCATAGTGAACTCGCCACCCGCGTACCGGACCGTCCCGATTGGAGTGATCACAGCGGCAGTGCCGCAAGCGAACGCCTCCACGATCTTGCCGGATCCGGTACCGGTACGCCACTCGTCGAAGCTCACCTTGCGCTCTTTGACCTTGTGGCCGGCCGCCTTCGCCAGCGTGATCACTGAGTCGCGGGTGATTCCCGGCAGGATCGTTCCGGTCAGCGGCGGGGTCGACAAACTTCCGTCCTCGTACACGAAAAGAATGTTCATCCCACCGAGCTCGTCGATGTACTTCAGCTGCTTCGTGTCGAGGAAGACCACCTGGTCGCAGTCGTGCTCGGTCGCCTCCGCCTGTGCGATGAGGCTCGAGGCGTAGTTACCACCGCACTTGGCCGCGCCGGTGCCGCCCGGTGCGGCGCGAGTGTACTCAGTGGACACCCAGAGCGAGACCGGCTTCACGCCACTCTTGAAGTAGGACCCGACCGGGGACGCGATCAGCACGTACAGGTACTCCGCGGAGGGCCGCACGCCGAGGAAAACCTCGCTGGCATACATGAACGGCCGCAGGTAGAGCGAGCCCTCCGGATCGGTCGGGATCCATTCCCGGTCGATCGAGATGAGCTCCTCGAGCGAACCAAGGAACAGATCGTCGGGCAGCTGGGCCATCGCCATCCGGACCGCCGACTCGCGGAAGCGGGCCGCGTTCGAGTCCGGCCGGAACAACATCGCGCCGCCGTCGGCGGTCCGGTACGCCTTCAGCCCCTCGAAGATCTCCTGGGCGTAGTGCAGCACCGCGGTGGCGGGGTCCATCGGGATCGGCGCGCGGGCCTCCACCCGGGCGTCGTACCAGCCTTTGCCGTCGGCGTAGCGGACCGTCACCATGTGGTCGGTGAAGACGCGGCCGAACCCGGGGTTGGTCAGAAGCGCGGCCCGCTCTACCGCGGATACCGGCTGCTGAGTGGGTCGAACGTCGAAGCTGTGCTCACCGCCGGTCATGTCGCGCTTCCTCCAGATGTGTATTGCCCAGATGTGTCGCCCAGATGTGTGTTGCCGAGATTGCTGCGTCAGGATGCCATTTCTCGTTGTGATGGTGGCGGTGCCCGCTTCCGGGCGGCATCGATTGCCGCCACCTCAACCTACCCGAACGGGCGTTAAGCCGGTACGGGCGCGACGCCCCGACCGACCGCGGGTTCGCGGGTCGTCAGGCGGCGAGAGAGGCCAGGCGGTCGCCGACCTCTTCGGTGCGAATCGCGTCTGCGGCGGTACGGCCGGCCAGCTCAGTCGCCACCGCCTGCTCGACGCGCCGGGCCTCCTCGGGGTGACCGAGGTGGTCGAGCATGACCGAGACCGAGAGTACGGCCGCGACCGGATCCGCGAGGCCCTGGCCCGCGATGTCGGGGGCGGAGCCGTGCACGGGTTCGAATGTGGACGGGAACCGCCGCTCGGGGTTGATGCACCCGCTAGCGGCGAGCCCGATGCCGCCCGTGACGGCGGCCGCCACATCGGTGAGGATGTCACCGAAGAGGTTGTCGGTGACGATGATGTCGTACCGCTGTGGCTGGGTGACCAGGAACATCGCGGCCGCATCGACGTGCTGGTACTCGGTCGTGATGTCCGGGTGCTCGGCCGCGACCTCGGCGAAGGTACGTGCCCACAGCCCGCCGGCGTGGGTGAGCACGTTCGTCTTGTGCACCATGGTGACCTTCCGCCGTTCCCGCTTGGCGGCCCGGGCGAAGGCATCCCGGATCACCCGCTCCACGCCGTGGCGGGTGTTGAGGCTCTCCTCGGTCGCCACTTCGGCCGGGGTGCCCGGGTGCAGAGAGCCGCCAGCGCCGGTGTAGAGCCCTTCCGTGCCCTCCCGCACCACCACGAAGTCGATCTCGCCGGCCTTCACGTTGGCCAGCGGACCGGTCGTGCCGGGCCACAGCCGGGACGGACGAAGGTTGACGTACTGGTCGAACTCAAATCGCAGCCGGAGCAACAGGCCCCGCTCCAGTACTCCCGGCGCTACGGCCGGGTCCCCAACCGCGCCGAGGAGAATCGCATCGTGCTCGGCGAGCTCGGCGATCACGGATGAGGGCAGCACCTCGCCGGTTCGCAGGTAGCGTGCGGCGCCCAGGTCGTATTCAGTGATGTGACAACCGGGCAGGATCGCCTCGAGGACCTTGAGGCCCTGCGTGACGACCTCGGTCCCGATGCCGTCACCTCGGACGACCGCGATCTTGGCGCCGCTCTTCGCCGCGCGCCGCTCTTCACCGCGCCGCTCTTCACCGCGTTTTGCCGCCCCTTCGCCGCCAACGCCTCGCCGCCCTATCTCTGATCGTGGTCCGCTCGCGATTCTTCCGGAACGGTAGGCGCCCGTCCTAAGTTCCGGTACGGCCCTCTCACCATCCGGGACCGCGCTAGAAGCCGCGTCGAGGGCACCAAATCACGATCCAGTGCCCTAGAACATGACTTCTCGTTGGGCGGCGCCGGTTCGGCCTCGGCCGTCGCTGCGCTCGGCTAACGTGGACATCACGGTCATCCGTCACGAAGTAGCCGAATCGGATGGGCCGGGGGAGTAACCGCGATGACCCGTACGCAGTTCGGTTTCGCTGTTGGCTTTGGTGTCGCTGCACTCTGGGCAGCGGCCGGATTCCTTGTCATGATCGGCGCCGTCGTCGCCGGCCTCGTCGGAGTCGGCGTTGCGCTCCTCATGGAGGGGCGAGTCGATCTCAACTCCTTGATCGATCGCGTGTCGGGCGGCCGTCGTCAGACCTGACCATCAGCAGGACATACCCGGGGGGTAGTTCGTGACCAGCAGCAGCGCCGAGACAGGCACCCAGGCCAGCCGGACGCAGGAGACACAGCGTCAGTCCGGCCAAGGCCAGAGCACACAACAGGGCACCCAGGTGATGAGCCGCCCGGACGCCGCGCCGGCGGTTGGCGTCGCGGTGGAGACCGAGGTTGGATACACCCGGATAGCGCCCGGCGTGGTGGCCAAAATCGCTGGTCTTGCCGCTCGGGACATCCCGGGCGTGTACGACATGGGCGGTGGGATGGCGCGCCGCGTCGGCCAGCTGCGGTCACTCATCCCAGGCAGCAGTGAGGCGACCAGCCAGGGCGTCAACGTCGAGGTCGGACAACGCGAGGCCGCGATCGACCTCAACGTTGTGACCTGGTATGGCCAGAGCATCGTCGACATCAGCGATGCCGTACGCCGCAACGTGATCGGACAGGTCGAGGGCATGACCGGCCTCAAGGTCGTTGAGGTCAACGTCCAGGTGGACGACATCCACGTCGAGACACCGCAGGAGCAGGCTCCGGCAAGGGTGCAGTGACCAGATGGTGCGCCGTGAGGACATCGCCCGCGCGGTGGCCGATGCCGCACTCGCCGTCCCAGGCGTTGCCGGTCTAAGCCCGGGAACCGGGGTCGAGGTCAGTACTCAGTTCTCCGGCGGCAAGGTCATTGGCGTCCGCCTCACCGGCGACGTAGTCGAAGTGCACATCATCGCCGATCGGGTGCCGCTGCCTCCGATCGCCGACGAGGCCGCGGCGGCGGCCCGCCGGGTACTTAAGGCGGGCGGTGACGACCGTCCCGTCGTGGTCGTCGTCGACGACATCGTGCCCGATGCCATTGACCCGCCGTAGCGGCTGAGCGGTCGGCATGCGGACTACGAACCGGATCCTCTCGGCGGTGCTGGGCCTGGTCCTGATCGCCGTGGGACTGACTGTCGCCATCGAGATGGCCCTGATCGCCGCGGGGCGCAATCCCGTCGTGCTGCCGCTCGATCGATGGTTCCGGTCGCTGCGATCGGTGAGCCTGGATGATGGACGATTCTTGGCCCTCTGCGTCGGGCTCGGCCTGATCGGCCTGGTAATGCTCGTCACGGAACTCCGCCCGTGGCCTCCCAGCCAGGTACAGGCAAACGCCGCCGCGGGTGCGCCGATGTCGATATCGCGGCGATCCGTGCAGCGCCGGGTCGAGACGGCAGCGGCCGCCGCCGGCGTCAGCCGAGCCAGATCCGAGGTCCGGGGCAAACCTGACCGTTGGCGGCTGAAGCTGCGGGCCGTCGGCTGGCCCGACCGACGCGATGCGGTTACCGAAGCGGTGCGCGCGGAGCTGGACCGGCTCTACGCGCCGTCCGATGTCCCGATCAGCGTTTCCCTCCGCCGTCCACAGGGGAGGGTCCGATGAATACCGGCAACCGGGTGTTGTGGTCGATCATCGGCGCGCTCTTGCTCGCGGCTGGCGTGGTCGGCGTGCTCGCAAGCCAAGGCAGACTTTCCAATGTGGACAGAAATGAGCCACTGTTGACCACGGGGATGATTGACTGGTGGAACGCGCGCTCGGCGCTGGCCGCCGGTCTGACCATCGCAGCCGGCCTGCTGGCGGCCGTCCTGGGTTTCCTGTTGCTACGGGCGCAGCTGCGCGGACGTGGCGGCGCGCCCATGCGGGATCTCGCGTTCGGCGCTCCTGAAACGCCTGCATCCGAGGGGATCGACACCGGTCGGACCAAGGTCGCGAGCAGCGCCCTGCATCATGCCCTCGAACGTGACCTCACCACCGATCGCAACGTGCGCCGCGCGGCGGTCCGGCTGACCGGCCCGTCCGAGCACCCGGAGCTTCTGGTACGGCTGGCCGTAACACCCGACGCCGACATCGCACGCGTCGCGGGTCACCTCGAAGGGGCAATGCAACGGTTCACAACGACCAGCGGTGTGACGCCTGATCTCTCCGATGTGCTGGTACGAATCCCAGTGGGGGCGCCGCAACGGGTTCAGTGACTGGCTTGCGCGGGGCGTCAGTCGGTGAGGTCGACCGCGGAGGCGGCGGTGGCACCGACCGCCTCGGCGGCCCGCGCCAGCAGGTCGGCCGGCACGGTGGTGTCCACGGTGAGGGTCATCAGGGCCTCGCCACCGACGTCGCGCCTGGCCACCTGCATCGCCGCGATGTTCACGGCGGCCTCACCAAGGAGCGTGCCGATGGTCCCGACGACACCGGGCCGGTCCGAGTACCGGAAGAACAGCAGCACCCGCTCGAGCTCGAGCTCCAGCTCGAAGCCGTCCAGGTCGGTGAGTTTGACCGATTCGCGCACCCCGGAGAGGGCCGTGCCGGACACCGTGACGAGTCGGCCGTCCGGCTTCGCGCCGCGCAATGTGACGAGATTCGGGTGATCGAGCGTTTCGGGTGCGGTCGTCAGGCTCATCTCGACACCCCGGTCGCTGGCGAGCAGCGGCGCGTTGACGTAGGTGACCTGCTCCTCGACCACCGACGCGAACAGCCCCTTCATCGCCGCCAGTCGGAGCACGCTGACGTCGTGCGCGACCACGTCGCCGCGCACTTCAACCGCGACCGCCGAGGCCACGCCACCGGCGACCGCGGTGAACACCCGGCCGAGCTTCTCGGTCAGCGGGAGCAGCGGACGTACCTCCTCTGCCACCACGCCACCGGCCTGGACGTTGACCGCGTCCGGCACGAACTCACCCTGTAGCGCGAGCTTGACGCTGCGTGCCACGGCAAGTCCCGCCTTGTCCTGCGCCTCGTGCGTGGACGCGCCCAGATGCGGCGTCACCACGACGTTGTCCAAGGCGAACAGGGGCGATGCCGTGCACGGCTCCTTGGCGAAGACGTCGATGCCGGCGCCGGCCACCCGACCCTCGGCAATCGCATCGGCGAGGGCCTGCTCATCGATGAGGCCCCCGCGGGCCGCGTTGATGATGCGCACGCCCGGCCGGACCAACTGCAGTTCCTTCTCGCCGATGAGACCGACCGTCTCCGGTGTCTTTGGCAGGTGGATCGAGATGAAGTCCGACTCGGTGAGCAACTCCTCCAGCCCGACCAGACGCACGCCGAGCTGCGCAGCCCGGGCCGGCTGGACGTACGGGTCGTACGCGATGAGCCGGGTACCGAAGGCAGCCACGCGCTGGGCGAAGAGCACGCCGATGCGGCCGAGCCCGACCACGCCGACCGTCTTGCCCTGCAGTTCAACTCCGGTGAACTTGGATCGGTTCCATTCACCGGCCTTGAGTGCTGCCGAGGCGGCGGCGGTGTTGCGGGCGACCGCGAGCAACAGGGCTAGCGCCTGTTCCGCGGCGGAGACGATGTTGGAGGTCGGCGCATTGACCACCATCACCCCGCGAGCGGTGGCGGCGGAAACCTGGACGTTGTCCAGGCCAACCCCGGCCCGGGCGACGACCCGGAGCTTGGGCGCCGCTGCGATCGCTTCGGCGTCGATGTCGGTGGCGCTGCGGACGATGACCGCGTGCGCCTCGGCGAGCGCCGCGAGCAGGGCCGGCCGGTCGGTGCCGTCGACGTGGCGGACGTCGAAGTCGTGCGCGAGCACCTCGATGGCGGCCGGCGCGAGTTCTTCGGCGATGAGGACAACGGGGGTCACGAGGTGTTCCTCAGGGGACGTCCGGCAGTCGAACTACCGGAGGCGGGCCGGACGCAACGGTGCGATCGCGGGGACGCCACGATCGTAGGGGCTCCGAACGGCGGTATGCACTCGGCACGGCGTGACGGGGCTCACGTGCCTTCCCGGGCCGCGCCACGGCACCCGTCGCTCGGTGGCCGGATCGAGGTCACCGTCCCGGCGGCTGACGGGAACCGGTTCGCGCGATCGCGCTGGACGGTCGCATGGCCCGGGTTACCGTTCACCGAGGACCGGCCGAGACCGGACCCGGCCGGCGTTCACGACACATGGGGGATCGGTGTGACCCGCCCCAGGTCGGGCACAGAGCAAACTCTCGCCTGGAGCACCTACGCGGTCATTCTTGCCGCGGGCGGGGCAGTGGTGCTCATCTCCATCGCCGGCACCGTGCGCTTCCTGCCGGCGGCGCCGCGCGAGTTCTGGCTGCTGTCGGTCGTCGCGCTCCTGGTCGAGCTGAGCCCACTCACCATCCCGCACGACCGCCGGCAACCGAGTCGGGTGGCGGTCTCGCTGTGCCCGACCTTTGCCATCTTCCTCCTGTGGGGGTCGCCGCCGGCCATCGTGGTGCAGGCGCTCGCCCTGAGCGTCGCCGCGCTGCAGGACCGCCGGCCGTTGACCGACTTCGGGTTCGGCGTCGCCAGGTTCAGCCTGGCTTTCCAGGTCGCGGGCTGGGCTGAAGACCGGGTCGGCCACCCGCCGATCACGATTGGCATCAGCCTCGGGGAGTTCGGCATCGCGTCGGTGGTGGTGACGGCGCTCGTCTGGATCCTCGTCGACTTCGGCGTCATAGCCCTGGTGCTCACCGCGGGCGGACGGCCGGCCTGGCTGAGGTGGGCTGGCCCCCCGCTGTACCACGACTTAGCCGCGACCGGAGCCCTACTGATGCTCGCCCCGTTGCTCATCACGGCGCCGACCGGGTGGGGTGTGGCCTTGCTGGCCGTCCCGCTCGCGTTGTTCAGCCAGGTCTCTCGCGTGCTGTGGGCGCAGGAACGCAACCTCAACCGGGATCCGGTGACCCAGCTACAGAACGTGCGGGGACTCGCGGTCTCGGTGGACCGACTCCTCGCCCCCGATTCGCCGACATCCGACCGGCCGCGCCTGGGGTTCCTTCTGGTCCGGCTGGACGGGCTCGGCGAGGTCTTGGACGTCTTCGGCCGCCTGGTCACCGATCGTCTTCTCGGCCGGGTCGGGGAGCGGCTGACCGCCGACACCGCGAGCGAGGATGCGGTCACCGGCCGGGTCGCCGCCGACTTCGTGGTGCTGCTGCCCCGAGCCGACATCGCTCGGGCCGAGCGGGTGGCCGCCGCGGTTGCCCAGGGCCTGACGGCACCGATCGACGTCGATGGCGTCGTCTTCCCGGTCCGGCCCACCATCGGCATCGCGATGGCGCCGGCCGACGGGACTGACATCGGCGCACTCACGGCCCGGGCTGAGACGGCCATCATGGACGCTGGCCGGACGGGTGCGCCATTCCGAACCGGCCATGACGGCAACGAGATCGAGGCTCGGCGCCGCCTGACCCTACTCGTGGACCTCCGCGCTGCGATCGAGCAGCCAGCGCACGCCAGTGAGCTGTTCGCGCTCTACCAGCCGCAGGTGCGGATCGAGGACGGGCAACTCGTCGGTGTCGAGGCGCTGGTTCGGTGGCGGCACCCCGAGCGCGGTCTGGTCGACACCGCCGACATGATCCTGACCGCCGAGGCGAGCGGCGTCATGCAGCTGCTCACGTTACGGGTCTTGGATGACGTCCTGGCCCAGCTCGCGGCATGGGCCGCTCAAGGCCTCCGGCTGCGCGCGTCGGTGAATGTGAGTGCGAAAGACTTTGCCTCCGACCAGTTTGCGCACCAGGTACAACTCCGACTGCTCCGGCATAACGTCCCGGCGGAGCAGCTCGAGCTTGAGGTCACCGAGAGTGCTCTCGTCGTGGCGAACCCCAACGTGGACCGGACCGTCGCCGACCTGGTCGCCATCGGTGTCGGGTTGTCGCTGGACGACTTCGGCACCGGGTTCGCGTCATTGCAGCAGCTCCGGCGCTATCCGCTGCGGGAGCTGAAGATCGATCGGTCGTACATCGCCGCCCTGACAACCAGTACAGCCGATTACGCCGTGGTCGAATCGATCACCCATCTCGCCACGAACCTCGGCCTTCGCGTGGTGGCCGAGGGCGTCGAGGACGCGACCACCGTGGCGGCGCTCGAGCAGATCGGCCCACTGATCGGACAGGGCTGGTACTACGGCCGACCAATGTCCGGATCGGACCTCGTGGCCTGGATCCATGCCCGGCGGAGCCTCACCTGACGTCATCACCGGTCAGCTCGGAGCACCTGTCCCAGAGCCGTCGGGCGAGTTCGATGTCGCAAGCCAAGGGGGACGGCGTGACGTCGAGGCCTTCCTCGAGATAACGAGCGGTGCCGGGCGACCGGATGAGCGACATGATCACTCGGGCCGCCGCCGACGGCGGCGCCTCCGCCGCGAGGCGCTCGGACCACTGCTCGGCCGGCACTCGGCGGAACCGCATCAAGAGCTCGGTCGCATTCACGTCGGGGCACAGGGCGTTCACCCGTGCCGCCGCGCCGAGCCGACGAGCGAGTTCGAGGGTGAAGCTGACATTGGCCAGCTTCGATCGCTTGTAGGCTTCCCGCATCTCATACCCGCGGACCGAGTCGACATCCTCCACGTTCTCCACCGCGTCGCGATGGTTGGTGGCGGCCACGTTGATGATGACGCCGGTCGCGGCCCGCACGCGGTCGAGCAGCAGCCGCGTCAGCAGGAAGTACGCCAGATGGTTCACCGCGAACGTGAGTTCCCTGCCGTCGACCGTCATCTGGCGGGTCTCGGAGACCGTGGCGGCGTTGTTGACGAGCACGTCGAGCCGGTCGTGCCGGTCCCGGAACTCCTTCGCGACCTGACGGATCGACTGCTGCGACGACAGGTCGGCAATGAGGTACTCGCCCAGATCCGTGGCGGACGATCGGCGCACCTCATCGAGGGCGGCCTTCGCGCGGACCTCATCGCGGCAGACCATCACGACGCGGCCGCCGGCACTCGCGAGCGCGATGCTTGTGGCCAGACCGATCCCGCGATTCGCTCCGGTCACGAGGCAGACCCGGTCCGTGAGGTCAGGTTCGGTGCTGGCGTCCATGTCGGTACTCCCTCTCTCGCCTGCCGTCGACACTCCCCGTTATCGCAGGGGCCGGTTCGGATCTGGTGCCAATCTGGTGGCGGCCCGGTCCGCGGTGCTGCTCAGGTCCGGTTCTAGCACCAGCGCGATGGCGTCCGGGCCCAGACCTTGACCGGCAGTCCAGGCCTCGTCGAAGCTCTCCGCCCCGACCGCAGCGCGAAGGGTCTGGACCCGTTCGGCGTTGAGCTGCTCGTCCGAGGCGGGCCGGGTCGCGCCCGTGCGCCGGCGCAGGACATTCGCGGCGGCGAGGAGGCGGATCGCTGGAATCGGCGCATCACGCGCCTGCTCGATGCCAGCGAACGCCTCAAGACACTCGGCGATGCCGCCCTGATCGTTGAGGCGCGAGCGGATGGCGAGGCTCTCGCGCAGCAGCGGCAGCGCCGCCTCCGGTTCGGCCCGGTCCAGGGCGACCGCACCAAGATTGAACTGTATGGATGCGGTACACCGCTGGTCGCCGGCGTCTCGCAGCACCGCGAGGCTTGTCTGGTAGAGGCCGGTAGCGAGGCCAGCGTCTCCCTGCAGCCGAGCCAGGTCACCCATCGAGTACCGGACGTGCGCGGCACCGGCGTTGTCGCCGATCTCGTCAAAGATGGCGAGGCTGTCGGCGTAGCGCGTCGCGGCGCGTCCGTATTCGCCCTCATATCGGGCCAGCACGCCGAGCTGCCAGAGCACCCACGCCCGGCCCACCACGTCACCGAGCCGCTCGCGCAGCGCCAAGGACTGCTCCAACCAGACCCGAGCGTTGGCATAGTCACCGGACAGCCGGTGCATGTGGCCAAGCCGGCCCATCGCCTCGGACTGCTCCCAGGTCAGCCCGAGCCGGCCGAACTCCGCCATGCTCTCTTCGAGCAGGGGGCCGGCCTCGGCATAGTCGCCCTGGTACAGCGCGACGTTTCCGCGCAACGCGGTGGCGCGGACAACTCCCGCCTCGTCGTTGGCTTCCCGGGCCAGTGTCAGGCTCCGCTCGGTGAGCTCGGCCGCATGGCGGTGGTCGCCCTGAGCAATCGCGAGCCGGGCGGCACCGGCCAACACGAGCGCCCCCAACTCGGCGGGCACACCGGTGGAGTCAGCGATCGCATCGCGCAGCCACCGTGCGCCCTCGCTGTAGTAGGTCGCTTCGTCCCAGTACGGGGCAAGCGCCGCGGCGAACTTGATACCCGTGGTCCGCTCCTGGCTCAACGACCACCGCAACGCGGCGCGCAGGTTGTCCCCCTCCGCGTCCAGCACGTCAAGCCAGGCGCGATAGTCGGGCCCACGAATTCCGGCCTCCGCGCGTTCGGCCAACTCCAGATACCAGTGCAGGTGCCGGCGGCGGCACTCGTACGACTCGTCCGGCTCAAGCTGGGCCCGACCATACTCGCGCAGGGATTCCAGCAGCCGATAACGGTTCGTCCCAGCGCGTCGGTCAACGACCACAAGGGAGCGTTCCACGAGCGCCGGCAGCAGCGTCACCGCGGTCGATCGCTCGCCGCAGATCCGCTCGGCCGCCTCGAGCGTGAAGCCGCCCTCGAACACCGACAGGGCGCGAAAGACGGCCTGCTCGTTCCGCGACAGCAGGTCGTAGCTCCAGGCGATCGCCGCGAGGAGTGTCTGGTGCCGCTCCGGCGCCGTGCGCAGCGTTGACACCAGCACCCGGAACCGGTCATCGAGCAGGTCGGCCAGGCGCTGCGCGTCGAAGACCCGCAGGCGCGCCGCGGCCAACTCCAGTGCCAGCGGCATGCCGTCAAGACGTCGGGCGATGCTCGCCACAGCGGCCGCGTTCTCCGGCGTGACCTTGAAGCTACCGTCGACGGCGAGTGCCCGCTGCGTCAGCAAGCGGACCGCATCGGACGCCTCCACCTCGACGGGATCGTTAGTCCCGGGGACCGATAGCGGCGGCAGGTCGAGCACATGTTCACCCGCGACGCCAAGCGGCTGCCGACTCGTGGCGAGCACGTGCAGGTCCGGCGCCGCGCGAAGCCACCGCGGCACGACCTCGGCGAGCCCCTCGAGCAGGTGCTCGCAGTTATCGAGCACGAGCAGCAGACTCTTGCGGGCAAGTGTGTCCGATAGCCCATCGTCGATGTCGCGCCCGGGCTGTTCCTGCACCCGGAGTACGCCGGCGACGACCGCGGGAATGCGTTCGGCGTCGACGAGCCCGGCAAGCTCGGCGAACCACGCACCGTCGCGGAACGCGACGCCCAGCCGCTGCGCGGTCGACCCACCGATCAGCTCGAGCGCGAGGCGGGTCTTGCCGGAGCCCGCCGATCCGGTGAGTGTCACCAGGCGTTTGCTCGTAAGCAGCGAGGTGAGCTCGCCAAGCTCGGCCTCGCGCCCCACGAAACTGGTGAGATTCAACGGAATCGTGCCCGTGTGTGTTGTCCTGATTGCGACCAGCGGACGGGGTTCGACCTCGTCGTCCTGACGCAGGATCCTTTCGTGCAAGGCGCACAACGCCGGTGTGGGCTCGGCGCCCAATTCCTCGACGAGCCTCGCGCGGAGCCGCTGGAACGCCGCCAGTGCCTCAGCCTGGCGGCCGCTTCGGTACAGCGCCAGCATGAGCACCCCCCACAGCCGCTCCCGCAACGGATGCGCCGTGAGGAGCTGTTCCACCGACGCGATGAGCGGCCCGTAGTGTCCCAGCGCGAGCCTCGCGTCGGCGAGCGCCTCAAGTGCGGAAAGGCGACGCTCGGTCAACCGATGCCGCTCCGCCTGCGCCTGCGCCAGGTCAGGCAGATCGGCGTACGGTTCGCCACGCCATAGCGCCAGGGCCTGCGTGATGGCGGCCACCACGCGATCCGGGCCTGGCTCGGACTCGGCCCGGTCGATGAGTTCCTCGAACCGTCTACTGTCGACATCCGTGGTCGTCAGCTCGTAGCCGTCCGCCCGGCTCACGATCAGTCCCGGCGCGTCGAGCTCGCTCCGCAGGTGCGAGATGTACTTCTGCACCGTCTTTACGGCCGTATCCGGTGGTTGGTCGCCCCAGACGGCGTCGAGCAGGGCGTCCATTCGCACCGGGCGGCCACCGGCCAGAAGCAGCGCCGCGAGTAGCGCCCGCGGTCGGGGCCCGCCCACCCGGAGCGGCGCGTCATCGCGAACAGCCTCGAGCGGACCCAGTACCCGAAACCGGACCATGCCCACGATTGCCTCCTGTCGACCCGTCGCGCGCGGTGCGTGGCCGGAACCGTCCTCCCGTCGCATCCACACCGGATCGGAACCGGTGTCTGACACAACCGATGAAGGCACAGGCCAGTCGCTGACCGCAGCGTGCTGGTTGGAGAACAGGAGGCAATGGTATGACAAGGTACGCAAACCCGGGTTCGCTGATCGACACGGCGCGACTGGCCGATCACCTCACCGATCCTGGTATCGCCATCGTGGAGGTCGACGAGGACACGACCGCATACGACAAGGGCCACATCCCCGGTGCGGTCGCACTCGATTGGGAGCACGAACTGCGAGCGATGCCAAGGCGTGACTTCGTGTCGGCGGACCAACTCGCGGCTCTGCTGGGATCGCGGGGTATCACCGCCGATCAGACGATCGTCCTCTATGGAGGGAACAACAACTGGTTCGCCGCGTACGCCTACTGGTTGTTCCGGATGCGCGGCGTCGAGAAGGTCCAGCTGCTCGACGGTGGACGGAAGAAGTGGGAAATGGAGAGTCGCACCCTCGACACCGATCGACCGGCGCGTCCATCGGCGACGTTCCGGATGGGTCAGTCCCGCCCGGGGATCCGGATTTTCCGGGACGAGGTCGTGGCCCGGGCGATCAGCGGGGCGATGATGGT
Organism: uncultured Actinomycetota bacterium; assembly: GCA_963773935.1. GTDB lineage: Bacteria > Actinomycetota > Actinomycetes > Mycobacteriales > Micromonosporaceae > DATBGZ01. Next base: position 172,450 of record CAVZCZ010000006.1, on the reverse strand, counting down.
CGATGTCCGTTCGCCGGACGAGTTCACCGGAAAGCTGCTCGCGCCGCCTCATCTGCCGCAGGAGCAACCGCAGGTGCCCGGCCATATTCCTGGAGCGAGCAACATCCCGTGGTCCAAGGCGGCCAACGAGGATGGCAGTTTCAAGACCGCCGATGACCTTCGCGCTCTCTACGAGGGCGCCAAGATCATGTCTACCGGTGAGGTCGTCACCTACTGCCGAATCGGCGAACGGTCCTCACACACGTGGTTCGTGTTGACCGAGCTGCTCGGCTATCCGAACGTGCGCAACTACGACGGCTCGTGGACCGAGTACGGCAGCCTCGTCAACGTGCCGGTCGAGGTCGGCTGAGGAGACCACACCCTGATCTCTAGTGCTCCGCGCGAGCTGACCTTAACCCGTCGGCTGATCGGGTCTCCTTCGCGCAATCGGGCGAGGCATTCGCACCAACCGGGGTACGTTTCCCCGAGGACCGATGGGACCGGGCACGGCCAGTGGATTACGACACACGGGGGATGGTGTGACCCGGCCCAGGTCGACCGCGCGACGAGCTCTTGTCGTCTGGGGAACATACGCGGTCATCGTGACCGCTGGCGCGGCGCTCGTCGGCCTCTCCGTGGCGGACGTCCTGGTTTTCCTGCCCGAGGCGCCGGTCGAGTTCTGGCTGCTGTCCATCCTCGCGCTCTTGGTTGAGCTGAGCCCACTGACCATTCCGCACGAACGCCGACAACCGACCCGGCTGACGGTCTCCCTGTCCCTGACCTTCGCAATCATGCTGTTGTGGGGGTCGGCGGTGGCCATCATCGTGCAGACGCTAGCGCTCGGTGTGGCCGCGCTGAGACAGCGCCGGCCGGTGAACGAACTCGCATTCGACGTCGCGAGATTCAGCCTGGCGTTCCAGGCGGCGAGCTGGGCCGAGGGTCGGATCGGTGGGCAGCCGACGCTGGGTATGGACATCGACGAGTTTGGTGTGGCGACCGTTGTGGTCGTGCCGCTCGTCTGGTTCCTTGTGGACAACGCGGTCATCGCCGTGATGCTGACCGCGGCCGGCCGGGATTCATGGCGGAGGTGGGCGGGGCCTCCGCTGTACTACTATCTGGCGGCGACTGCGGGCCTACTCATGCTCGCGCCGGCGCTGATCGTCGCGCCGACGGGATGGGCGGTGGCCCTGCTTGCCATTCCGTTCGCCCTGTTCGTTCTGGTGTCACGCGTACTCCGGGCCCAGGAGCGCGACCTCAATCGCGATCCGTCATCCCACTTGCAGAACCTACGCGGACTCGCAGTCTCGGTGGACCGGCTCCTCACCCCCGGGTCTCCAACGTCCCTCACGCCACGCCTCGGCTTGCTGCTGGTCCGGCTCAGCGGGCTCGGCGAAGTCACGAAGTCTTTCGGCGGGCAGGTCGCAGACCACCTGGTTGACCGGGTCGGGGAGCGCCTCACAGCCGACACCTCAAGCGAAGCCGTCATCGGCCGGGTGGCGTCGGCCGACGTCGCGTTGCTACTGCCTGGAGCCGACATCGGCGGCGCCGAACGTATCGCCCACCGGATCGCCCATGGCCTGATGGCACCGATTGACGTGGACGGCGTTGCGCTACAGGTCCGGCCGATCATCGGCATCGCGATGGCGCCGGCCGATGGGACCGAACTCGGCGCGCTGATCGCCCAGGCCGAAAGGGCCGTTATGGACGCCCGCCGGACGGGGGCGATGGTCCGAACCATCCCCGCCGGCGACGAGATCGAAGCACGAGGCCGCCTGGTGCTACTGGCCGACCTCCGTGCCTCGATCGAGCAGCCTGGACACACCGACGAGCTGTTTGTGCTCTACCAGCCGCAGGTCCGGATCGAGGACGGGCAACTCGTCGGCGTGGAGGCGCTGGTTCGGTGGCGACATCCCGAGCGCGGCCTGGTCGACACCGCCGACATGATCCTGACCGCCGAGGCGAGCGGCGTCATTCAGCTGCTTACGCTGAGAGTTCTCGATGACGTCCTGGCTCAGCTCGAAACGTGGACGGCCGCGGGTCTGCGGCTGCGCGCGTCGGTGAACATCAGCGCGAAGGATTTCACCTCGACGCAGTTCGCGGATCAGGTCCAGCGCCGGCTGCTCCGGCACGCGGTCGCGCCGGACCAGCTCGAGCTTGAGATCACCGAAAACGCTCTCGTCACGACGAACCCCAACCTGGACCGGACGGTGGCCGAGCTGGTGGCCATGGGCGTCGGGCTGTCGCTGGACGACTTCGGCACCGGGTTCGCATCCCTGCAGCAGCTCCGGCTATACCCGTTGCGAGAACTGAAGATCGATCGGTCGTACATCACTTCCATGGCGACCAGTCGAGCCGATCGGGCGGTGGTCACCTCGATCACCCACCTGGCGACCGAGTTGGGCCTGCGCGTAGTCGCCGAGGGCGTCGAGGATGCGTCGACCGCGGCACTGCTTGGCCAGATCGGCCCGATCATCGGACAAGGCTGGCACTTCGGTCGCCCGATGTCCGCACCGGACCTCGAAGCCTGGATACGCGCGCGCCCCCACTACGAATAGATCCCGGTCAGCGCGGTCAGAGGCTGGTCAGGCGGTTTCGGTGATCGGGCGGTCGACCCAGGACATCATGCCGCGCAATTTGCGGCCGGTCTCCTCGATCGGGTGGGCCGCACCCTCCTCGCGCCACTTGGTGAAGTTGGGCCGTCCCTCGTCGTCTTCGGCGATCCACTCGCGGGCGAACTCTCCACTTTGGATCTCACTGAGAATCTTGCGCATCTCGTCCTTGGTACGGCTGTCGATGACGCGCGGGCCCCGCGAGTAGTCGCCGTACTCAGCCGTGTCGGAGACCGAGTAACGCATCCGGGCGATGCCGCCCTCGTACATCAGGTCCACGATCAGCTTCAGCTCGTGCAGGCACTCGAAGTAGGCGACCTCGGGCGAGTACCCGGCCTCGGTCAGCACCTCGAAGCCGGCCTGCACCAGCGCTGTGGCGCCACCGCAGAGCACTGCCTGCTCGCCGAAGAGGTCGGTCTCGGTCTCCTCTTTGAAGGTCGTACGGATGGCCCCGGCCCGGGTGCCACCGATTGCCTTCGCGTAGGAGAGGGCGAGTTCGAAGGCGCTGCCAGTCGCGTCCTGCTCCACCGCGACCAAGACCGGCACCCCCTTGCCGTCCACGAACTGCCGCCGGACCAGGTGCCCGGGTCCCTTCGGTGCCACCATCGCAACGTCCACATCGGATGGTGGGGTGATCAGCTCGAATCGGATGTTGAGACCGTGGCCGAAGAACAGCGCTTTGCCTGCGGTAAGTGAGGGCGCGATGTCCTCGGCGTAGATCTTGCGCTGGGCGGTGTCGGGTGCCAGCACCATGATGACGTCGGCCTCCGCGGCCGCATCGGCCGGCGTCACGACGCGCAGCCCCTGCTCCTCGGCCTTGGCCCGGCTCTTCGAGCCCTCCGGCAGTCCGATTCGGACGTCCACCCCGGAATCACGCAGCGAGAGCGCGTGCGCGTGGCCTTGACTGCCGTATCCGATGACCGCAACCTTGCGGCCCTGGATCACCGACAGGTCGGCATCGTCGTCGTGGAAGACTTCCGACCCGTCGGCTCTGGAGACCGTAGTACTGCGGTCATTGTGCTGCAACCCTTCTTGGTTGGGTGGGCCTAGGAAGCGGCCCGGAGGACAGGGGCGGTGATCGAGCGCGAGCCGCGGCCGATCGCCACCATCCCGGACTGGACCATTTCCTTGATTCCGTACGGCTCGAGGTCGCGCAGGAGCGCATCGAGCTTCTCCGCGGTGCCGGTTGCCTCGATGGTCAGCGCGTCCGGCGACACGTCGACCACCCTGGCCCGGAACAGCTGCACCGTCTCGAGCACCTGTGACCGTTGTGGACGGTCCGCCCGTACCTTGACCAGCACCAGCTCCCGCTGCACCGATGCGGACGACTCGAGCTCAACGATCTTCAGCACGTTCACCAGCTTGTTCAGTTGCTTGGTGACCTGCTCGAGCGGTGAGTCTTCGGCGTTGACGACGATGGTGATGCGGGAGACCTCCGGATGCTCGGTCTCGCCCACGGCGAGTGAGTCGATGTTGAACCCGCGCCGGGAGAAGAGTCCCGCCACCCGGGCCAGGACACCCGGCTTGTTCTCCACGAGTACCGATAGCGTGTGCCTACTCATATCGAATGCGTCCTCACACGTCGTCGTCGTCGAAAGTCGGCCGCACGTCGCGGGCGAACATGATCTCATCGTTGCTGGTGCCGGCAGCCACCATGGGCCAGACCATCGCGTCCTTGCCGACCACGAAGTCGACCACGACCGGACCATCATTGAACTTCATGGCGGTCGCGATCGTTGTGTCCACATCGGCCGCTGTCTCGCAGCGCAGACCGATGCAGCCCAAGGCCTCCGCGAGCTTCACGAAGTCGGGGATGCGGTGCTTGTGGGTGCCGAGGTCGGTGTTGGAATACCGCTCTCCGTAGAAGAGGGTCTGCCACTGCCGCACCATGCCGAGGTTGCCGTTGTTGATGATGGCGACCTTGATCGGTATGCCTTCCAGCGCGCAGGTGGCGAGCTCCTGGTTGGTCATCTGGAAGCAGCCATCACCATCGATGGCCCAGACCACCGCGTCAGGCCGGCCGACCTTGGCACCCATGGCGGCCGGCACCGCATACCCCATCGTGCCCAGGCCGCCGGAGTTGAGCCAGGTACCCGGGTGTTCGTATGAGATGAACTGGGCCGCCCACATCTGGTGCTGGCCCACCCCCGCGACATAGAGCGCATCCGGTCCGACGATCTCGCCGAGGCGCTTGATGACGTACTGCGGCGAGAGCGTGCCGTCCGGCGGCTCCTCCCAGCCGAGCGGGTACCGGTCGCGGATGTCGTCGAGCTGGCGCCACCAGTCGGCGATGTCCGCCCTGTGGCCCGTCTTGTACTCAGCCGTCACCGCCGCGACCAGCTCCTCGATGACGTACTTGGCGTCGCCCACGATCGGCACATCCGCGGCCCGGTTCTTGCCGATCTCGGCCGGATCGATATCCGCGTGCACGATGGCCGCGCCAGGGGCGAATGTGGACAGTTGCCCGGTCACCCGGTCGTCGAACCGGGCGCCGAGCGCCACCAGGAGATCCGCCTTCTGCAGCGCGTAGACCGCGCCGACCGTGCCGTGCATGCCAGGCATGCCCATGTGTTGGCGGTGGCTGTCCGGAAACGCGCCCCGGGCCATGAGGGTGGTAACCACCGGGGCGCCAGTCAGCTCAGCGAGTTGCTTGAGCACCTCGGACGCGTGCGCCTTGAGCACTCCGCCGCCGACGTACAGCACCGGACGCCGGGCCATCGCGATCAGTCGGGCCGCCTCGCGGATCTGCTTGCCATGCGGCTGCAGCGTCGGCCGGTAGCCGGGCAGTTCCATGGTGGGTGGCCAGGCGAACTCGGTACGGGCGGTCAGCACGTCCTTCGGGATGTCCACCAGGACCGGGCCTGGACGTCCCGTGCCGGCCAGGTGGAACGCCTCGGCCAAGACGCGGGGCAGGTCCTCCGGTCGCTGCACCAGGTAGTTGTGCTTGGTGATCGGCAGCGTGATGCCGTGGATGTCGGCCTCCTGGAACGCGTCCGACCCGATCGAGCCGCGCGGTACCTGACCGGTAATCGCGACCATGGCGACGGAGTCCATGTAGGCGTCAGCGATCGGAGTGACCAGGTTCGTCGCGCCCGGCCCCGACGTCGCCATGCACACCCCGACCTTCCCGGTGGCCTGGGCGTAGCCGGTGGCGGCGTGGCCCGCGCCCTGCTCGTGCCGGACCAGGATGTGACGCACCTTGGAGTCGAAGATCGGGTCGTACGCCGGAAGGATGGCGCCGCCCGGGATGCCGAACATGACCTCGACGCCGAGCGCCTCGAGTGACCGCACCAGAGACTGGGCACCGGTGACCGATTCCGGCGTGATGACTTTGGCGGCGGCGGCCGGCGCGGTCTTGGCCGCGGCGGTCGGATGGGGCCGAACCCCGGCCGCAACCGTCAGCGGCGAGGGTGCCCCGGTCGGTTGTTTCGGGGGGCTCGGGTTGTCGGGCGGTGACTTGGTCATGGCGTCCGTGCCTTCGAGTCAGTGGGCTGTGCGATTCGGTCGTGGATCACGTTTGCTGCTTGCGTATGCCTGACAACACATCGGGTAGGCCTGACAACAAAGGAGCCCCCGTGCTGGGCACGTGGGCTCGCGCGTCGGCGGGGGGCTCCGACGCGCTAGGTGAGAAGTACTCGAATCAACCGCGTGAATGGTGCGGCGGCGTCAGCGGCAGCTGGGTACGGCATGCGCACAGCCTGCACTATTCCCAGAGATCGAGTCAACCAATCTCATATCGTGGTCAACGGACAGATCACGAAATGGTCACAACGGGTGTCTCGCCTGGTGGTCGGGTCCGGGCCGCGTATTGCCGTGAGATTTTCCGCTGCCACACTTGACCGATGCCACAGGCATCTGCACCCCGCTCCGACGGGTCGCGCGGCACGGGCAAGAGGGCCGCCAAGGCCACGCCCGCCCCGTCGGCCCCGGCGACCAAGGTTTCCGGCCCAGCGAAGAAGGCACGTGCTGCGACGTCCGGGTTGGGGCCTCCCTCCGGTACGGCGCCGGCCGCCGCGCGGCCACTGCGCTCCGCCACCTCGACGCAGGGTCGCAACATGGCCGGTGCGCGCGCACTCTGGCGGGCCACCGGCATGACCGACGCCGATTTCGGCAAGCCGATCGTGGCCATCGCCAACTCGTTCACCCAGTTCGTGCCGGGCCACGTGCATCTACGCAACCTCGGCGCCCTGGTCGCCGAGTCGGTGGCCGAGGCCGGCGGCATCGGCCGGGAGTTCAACACGATCGCGGTCGACGACGGCATCGCGATGGGCCATGGCGGCATGCTCTACTCCTTGCCGAGCCGGGAGCTCATCGCGGACGCAGTCGAGTACATGGTCGAGGCACATTGCGCCGACGCCCTGGTCTGCATCTCCAACTGCGACAAGATCACCCCGGGCATGCTGCTCGCGGCGCTCCGGCTGAACATCCCGACCGTCTTCGTCTCCGGCGGGCCGATGGAGGCGGGCAAGACGGTGGCCATCGAGGGCGTCGTTCATGCGAAGCTCGACCTCATCGACGCGATGACCGCCTCGGCCAACGAGGCCGTCACCGACGAGCAGCTCGGCGTGATCGAGCGCTCCGCGTGCCCGACCTGCGGCTCCTGCTCGGGCATGTTCACCGCGAACTCGATGAACTGCCTCACCGAGGCGATCGGGCTCGCGCTACCCGGAAACGGGTCCACATTGGCCACTCACAGCGCCCGCAAGGCCCTGTTCGAGACCGCGGGTCGGCTCGTGGTCGACCTGGCCCGCCGTTACTACGACCACGGTGACGACGAGGTGCTCCCCCGGGCCATCGCGACCCGGGCCGCGTTCGAGAACGCGGTCGCGCTCGATGTCGCGATGGGCGGCTCCACGAACACGGTGCTACATCTGCTCGCGGCGGCCCGCGAGGCATCGGTCGACTTCAGCGTCGCCGACATCGACGCGATCTCGCGGCGGGTGCCCTGTCTGTCCAAGGTGGCTCCGAACACGCCCAAGTACCACATGGAGGACGTGCACCGCGCCGGCGGCATCCCCGCCCTGCTCGGTGAGCTCGACCGGGGCGGCCTGCTCGACCGGTCGGTACACGCGGTCCACGCCCCGTCGCTCTCGAGTTGGCTCACCGATTGGGACATCCGTGGCACCAACCCGATCCCGGCCGCACTGGAGCTGTTCCACGCCGCGCCCGGCGGAGTCCGTACCACCGAGCCGTTCTCGACCTCGAACCAGTGGTCCACTCTGGACACAGATGCCGCCGACGGCTGTATCCGAGACGTCGCTCATGCCTACACTGTGGACGGTGGTCTCGCCATCCTGCACGGCAACCTCGCGCCTGAGGGGTGCGTCGTGAAGACTGCGGGCGTGCCCGCGGAGAACCTGACCTTCCGTGGCCCGGCCCGGGTCTTCGAGTCGCAGGAGGCGACGGTCGACGCCATCCTCGCTGGCGAAGTCAAGGCCGGGGATGTGGTCGTGGTCCGGTACGAAGGGCCCCGTGGTGGGCCGGGGATGCAGGAGATGCTCTACCCGACGTCGTTCCTCAAGGGACGCGGGCTCGGCCGGGCGTGCGCGCTGATCACCGATGGCCGGTTCTCCGGCGGCACCAGCGGCCTGTCCATCGGGCACGTCTCGCCGGAGGCGGCGAGTGGCGGGCTGATCGCCCTGGTCCAGGAAGGCGACCTCATCGACATCGACATCCCGACCCGGCGGGTCGAGCTGATGGTGAGCCCGGAGGAGATCGAGGCGCGTCGCATCGCCCAGGAGAAGCGCGACCGCCCGTATACACCGGTCGACCGGCAGCGCGCGGTATCGGCGGCGCTGCGCGCGTACGCCTCGATGGCGACCTCCGCCAGCGATGGCGCCTACCGCCGGGTGCCAGACTAGCCCTATGGGTGAGTCTGTCCGGTTCAACCGACTTTTCGATCTGGAGGACTGACAGTGCCGGTGACGAGGTACCGCAGCATCGAGGAGATGCCGCCACCGCCAGCACGCGCGACGCCCAGCGACAACCTTCGACTCGCGTGCGAGCTCTCAGAACTTTGCTTCGCCCTCGCGGACGGCGTCGGGGTAGCGAAACCCAAGGTGATCGGTGAGGTCCTCGCGTCGGGCCGGGTGTGGCGATCGAAAGGGCTTCACGTATTTCTACAGCGGCGCTAGATCACCGCGGCACATCGGGTGGCGGCTTGTCGACAACGGCGGTCAACATGTGCCAGTTGGTGTGGCGATAGGGTGAGGCGTACACGCGACTGGCGCTGAGGTGGAAGCAACCACCGGGGAGCGAAAGATGCATGCTCGGCGCGCACGCTTGCCGAGGTGCACGCGGCACCGCAGCGCCTGGGTGCCGGCCACCATCGTCAGGAGGCGACCATGCACGTACCGCCGTTGCCCCATCTCGCCGCGGCCGACCCGGATCTGGCCCAGCTGATCGAGTCCGAGTCGCAGCGCCAGCACGACAAGCTGCGCATGATCCCGTCGGAGAACTACGTCTCGGCCGCGGTGCTCGAGGCCTGCAGTTCGGTGCTGAACAACAAGTACTCCGAGGGGTACGCCGGCAAGCGCTACTACGAGGGCCAGCAGTTCGTCGATCCGATCGAGGAACTGGCCGCATCGCGGGCTCGGGCCCTGTTCGGGGTCGAGCATGCCAACGTTCAGCCGTACTCTGGCTCGCCCGCGAACCTCGCCGTCTATCTGGCCTTCATGAGCCCCGGCGACACGTTCCTGTCGCTCGAGCTCGCGCACGGTGGACACCTCACGCACGGGTCGCCGGTCTCCGCGACCGGCAAGTGGTTCCGCCCGGTGCACTACGCGGTCGGTCGGGAGACCGGGCGCATCGACATGGATCACGTCCGCGAGCTGGCGCTCGCCGAGCGTCCCAAGATGATCATTTGTGGCGGTACGGCCATCCCGCGGACGATCGACTTCGCGGCGTTTGCCGAGATCGCGCAGGAGGTTGGCGCGCTGCTGTTCGCCGACGTCGCACACATCGCCGGCCTCATCGTCGGCGGGGCGCACCCGTCGCCGGTCGGCTACGCCGACGTCATCTCCACGACCACGCACAAGACGCTTCGCGGCCCCCGCGGCGCGATGCTGATGGCCAAGCCCGAGCACGCGACCGCCATCGACAAGGCCGTGTTCCCCGGTCTGCAGGGTGGGCCGCACAACCACACCACTGCTGGTATCGCGGTGGCGCTCCACGAAGCCGCTCAGCCGTCATTCACCGACTACGCACACCAGATCGTCGCCAACGCCAAGGCGCTCGCGACAGCCCTGACAGCACACGGGTTCGAGCTCGTCTCCGGTGGCACCGACAACCACCTGATCCTGGTCGACCTGACGAACAAGGGCGTCGAGGGCAAGCCCGCTGCGAAGGCGCTCGACCGGGCCGGAATCGAGCTGAACTTCAACACCGTGCCGTACGACCCGCGCAAGCCGTGGGCCCCTTCTGGCATCCGGCTCGGCACCCCGGCGCTGACCACCCGCGGTCTGCGGGAGGAGCACATGCCCGCGGTGGCGGCGTGGATGGACGCGACGGTGGCGGCGCTGGCCAAGGACGACGAGGCGAGGATCGACCAGATCGCCGGTGAGGTTGCCGATCTGCTGGCCGACTTCCCCATGCCCGGCTGGGCTCCGACGCCGTAACTCCGGCCGCGTTCGCATTCGGTCACCTTCTGGGGTCCGTCGACGGTCGATGGACCCCAATCGGTGACCAAGTGCATGGCCGCCCCGCTGATCAACGTCCCAGGATCGGAGCAGTAGTGCGGTACGAAGGGCGAGCGTCACATCGAAGCGACGAGGGCGGATCTTAGGTCTAAGGCATCGGCAAACCTGTCGAGCGCGTCAACTGCCATGGCTCGGCGCAGGATCGACATCAGTGCCCATGGGACCCGTGGGAGGTCGGGCAGTTGCTCCGCCGCAAACGGGAGCCGGGGCAGATTCGCTGCGTCCGGGCCGGTCCCAGCGAGAAGTGCGTAGAGCGTGGCACCCAGCGCGAAGATGTCCGCGGCGGAAGTCATGAGCTCCGGCAGGTACGCCTCAGGCGCCAGGAAAGTCAGCTGCTCTCGTCCCGCCTCCGGCAGGTAGGTCCTGGAGACGCTCAACGAGACCAACCCGAAGTCGGTGAGAACCGGCTCACCAGCGTTGTCAATGAGCACATTGGACGGTGTGATGTTGCGATGGATGACGTCACGCTGGTGTATCGCCGCGAGAGCGCCGGCGAGCTTCACGCCGATCCGCCGCGCCTCCACGGCGGACAGCCGGCCCATCGACGACACGTGGTCATCCAGGGAGCCGGCGACACAGTGGGCGGTCACGAGGTACGCCTCGCCGTCCGGGCGGACGTCAGCATCGATGATAGGCAGAACGTGCCGCACGTCGGCCAGGGCCTTCAGAGTGGCGACCTCCTGCTCGAACCGCAGCCGGTCCCGCAGCGAGGCGACCGTACGGCCGAAGATCCGAAGCACCACCTCGGAGCCGTCGACGAGACGGCGGGCGAGATACAGCCGGTCGACGGTGTCGCCCGACTTGAGCGGGCGGAGGCAGACGTACCCGGGCGGGTCACTGGCCAACCGTTCGCTGCCCACACCGACACCCATGCGACCTCCCGAATGGCTCGCCGGCATGTATCCGAGGAATCGGGCCCAGTATGCCGACGACCCCGCCGATCTGCAGCGCCCATCGTGGGTGCGAGCATGTCCGCGTGGGTACGAACGCGGTCCAGTTCCGGCGCAGCTCGGCTGTCACCGTTGCCGCGTTGATCGTGGCGATCGCCGGCTTGTCCCTGCTGACGTGGGCCCAACCGTACGTAGCGCTCGTGCTGTTGATTCCGCTCGGCGTTGCGGTCTGGTCGTGGCGCGCGGGTACAGACGCGGACGAATCAGGACTGACCGTACGTGCGGCTGTGGGTCGTCGACGGATCCCGTGGGGCGATGTCTCCGGCCTAATTGTCGAGCGGCGCGGGCAGGTCAGCGCCCAGCTCACGTCCGGCCGGGCAATCACGCTGCCGGCGGTGGCGGCCGCGGACGTACCTCGGTTGGTGGCGGCGTCCGGTCAGGAACTCGGGTTTGCACCGGACGGCGACGTCACTGACCCCAAGCTGACGCCGACCCCATCCTCGACCGCGACCGGCACCCATTAAAACGGTTAGAAGGACCTTCGTTGTCCGGTACGGCGGACGGCTGCGGAGGGCGGGCCGGTCTCAGGTTGTCGGGCTACGCTTCCCGGGTGTCCCCCACACGCCCCCTGGATGGTCGCACCCTTGTGCGCGTGACCGCCGTTGCCGCGTTCATCACCACCCTGTTGGCCGGGTGCTCGTTCGGACCACCGGACGACACGACTCCGGTGGGTCCGCCCCAGCTTCCGCCACCGGCGACATCGTCGGCCGGTACCCCGGTTGACCCCGGACCACCGAGCGTCATCGCCTCCGTCATCGCGCAGGGACTCGATGTGCCCTGGGCAATCGCATTTCCTCCCCGACGGAACGGCCCTCGCTACCGAGCGCGACAACCGTCGCATCGTGAAGATCGCGGGACCGGCCGGCGCGAACGGCCTGACCATCACGCCAATACAGACCATCGACGCGGTTCGACCCTCGGGCGAGGGTGGCCTGCACGGAATCGCCGTCTCGCCGGACTACGCCACCGACAACCTGATCTTCATTTACTACACCGCCGAAACAGACAACCGCATCGCGCGGCTGACGTTGGGCGGCGTGCCCGAGCCGATCGTCACCGGCATCGCGAAGGCGGGTATCCACAACGGCGGTGGGCTGGCGTTCGGCCCGGACGGCTACCTGTATGCGTCGACCGGCGACGCCGGTTCGGGCGCGCGGTCGCAGGATGTCGGCAGCCTCTCCGGCAAGATCCTGCGAATGACCACGGACGGCAAGCCCGCGCCAGGCAACCCATTCCCGAACTCACTTGTGTGGAGCTACGGCCACCGCAATGTCCAGGGGCTGGCCTGGGACCGCCAGCAGCGGATGTACGCGACCGAATTCGGCCAGAACACATGGGACGAGATCAACCGGATCGAGCCGGGCAAGAACTACGGCTGGCCACAGGTCGAGGGCATCGCCCGCAATCCGTCCTATGTGGACCCAATTCAGCAGTGGGCGACGTCCGAATCGTCCTGCTCCGGACTCGCCATTACCGGCGACGTGCTGGCCGTATCCTGCCTGCGCGGGGACGCGGGTCTGGCTCCTGCGCCTTGACGCGGGCGGGACAGTATCCGGCGCCCCGGTCGCGGCGCTGGTCCAGACGTACGGTCGACTGCGCGCTGCGGCGACGGCACCGGACGGCTCGATCTGGGTGTCGACGTCCAATCAGGACGGTCGCGGCAATCCGAGACCCGGCGACGACAAGCTCCTGCGCCTCGTCGCCGCAGGGACCGGCGGAGTCAGCGCAGCCTGATCCACGATGATCCAGGGCATCGCGTGTGCACGCTCGTTCCCGCGCTGTCCAATGTGCACGAACGCGCATCGTTCCCCAGCTCACTGGCGAGACCTTCGTACGCACCCACCCTGCCCATGGTCGATCTAGGCTGAACCCGTGACCTGGTTCGAGTCGCTGCCGGAGGAACTCCCGGACGGCCGCCTCGTAGTGCCGGCCGGCGGGACGGTGCCGGCGTACTGGATCAGCACCCGGCCGACATCGGGCGCGGCGTGGAGCGCCTGGCGCGAGCGGCACCCCGCGACCGGGCTGTGGCCCCTGCTCATCCAGGCCGAGGACGGCGCCGACGACGCCCTCGGGCTGCACGTCGAGGAGGCGGCCAACTTCTCGTCGCCCACCGATCCCGACGCCGCCGAGGTGCTCGCGGAGTGGTTTCGCTCCATGGTGGAGGACGATCCCGACGAGGCCGCCGACTTCGACTATCTTGAGCCGTTCGGCCCGACCTGGCCCGGTGTCAGCCCGCAGTTGGCCCCGCTGGGTCCGCCCGACCAGTTCGCAAGCCGATTCGCAGCACAACTGATCGCCGAGCCGCCGATGAGTCGCGGGGTCCACCTCGGCCTGGTCCCCGCCGCCAGTGGCGCCGAGACGTTGACCACACTCGGCTGGATCGGACCGTTCAACCACGAGAACGACACCGGGCTCATCGCGCAAGTCGTGCTGGACTGGCGACAGCGTTTCGGCGTTCTCGTGGTCGGCCTCGGCAGCGATACCGTGCACGTGAGTGTTGCCGCCCCGCCCACAACCCACGAGCAGGCGCTGCGGGTCGCGATGGAGCATTTCGCCTTCTGCCCGGACAACATCTGGCAGGGCGCGTTCAACACCCTTCCCGAGTACGCCGAGGCCATCACCAACCTGCACGCCTGGAGTTTCTGGTGGGACTAGGCGGCCGCTGCGACCGTACTGGATTTGCAGCCCTAGACCGCGGATCAGGACAGACGCGAAATGATCAGCTCGCGGACGGTCTTGGCGTCCGCCTGACCCTTGGTGGCCTTCATGATGGCGCCGATCAGGACACCCGCGGCCTCGACCTTTCCGTCGCGGATCTTCGCAGCGATCTCCGGGTGGGCGGCAATCGCGTCGTCGACGGCGCTGGTCAGAGCGCCCGTGTCGGACACCACCGCGAGGCCGCGGGCGGCCATCACCTCCGTCGGTGACCCCTCCCCCGCGATAACACCGTCGAGGACGGTACGGGCGAGCTTGTCGTTGAGCGTGCCCGCCTCGACCAGGCCCTGCAGCTCGGCCACCTGTGCCGGGGTCACCCCGACCTGGGCGAGATCGATGCCCTGCTCGTTGGCGCGCCGGGCCAGCCCGCCCAGCCACCATTTGCGGGCGCCGTCTGGTGACGCCCCAGCGGCCACGGTCGCCTCGATGAGCTCTACGGCGCCGGCGTTGACAGCCGACTGCATGTCCCTGTCGCTCAGGCCCCACAGCTGCTTGAGCCGGCGTCGGTGCTCGCGCGGCAGCTCGGGCAATGTGGCTCGCAGCTGCTCCACCCAGGCCGCGTCCGGCTCGAGCGGTGCCAGGTCGGGCTCCGGGAAGTACCGGTAGTCCGTCGCCGTCTCCTTGCTGCGGCCGGACGTGGTGTCACCGGATTCCTCATGGAAGTGACGGGTCTCCTGAGTGATCCTGCCGCCGGCCTCGAGCAAGGTGGCCTGACGAATGACTTCGGACCGTACCGCCCGTTCCACGCTGCGCAGCGAGTTGACGTTCTTGGTCTCGGTGCGGGTGCCCCACGCTTCGCCCGGCCGGTTCAACGAGGTGTTCACGTCGCAGCGCAGGGAACCCTGCTCCATCCGTACGTCCGAGACCCCCAAGGAGCGGACCACGTCACGGAGTTCGGTGACGTACGCCCGGGCGACCTCCGGGGCCTGCCCGCCCGTACCCTGCACCGGCTTGGTCACGATCTCGACCAGCGGAATGCCAGCCCGGTTGTAGTCCACAAGCGACTCAGTGGCGCCGTGGATGCGTCCGGTGGTGCCGCCGAGATGCATGGTCTTGCCAGTGTCCTCCTCGAGGTGGACCCGCTCGATGCTGACCCGTACGGTCTCGCCGTCCACATCGACATCGAGCCAGCCGTCGACGCAAAGCGGCTCGTCGTACTGGCTGATCTGGAAGTTCTTCGGCATGTCCGGGTAGAAGTAGTTCTTGCGCGCGAACCGGCACCACTGCGCGATGCGGCAGTTGAGCGCGAGTCCGATCCGGATTGTCGCCTCGATCGCGGCCTTGTTCGCGACCGGAAGACTGCCCGGCAGGCCGAGGCACACCGGGCAGATCTGCGTGTTGGGCTCGGCGCCGAACGTGGTCGGGCAGCCGCAGAACATCTTGGTGCGGGTGCCCAGCTCGACGTGTGTCTCCAGACCGATGACAGGCTCGAACCGGGCTACCGCGTCGTCGAACGTCACCAAAGTCGCGGTCATCGATGCTCCACCCCTCGTCACAGGACCTGGCCCAGCCTAGTCGGCCGTTCCCGTCCGATTCGCGCACCTTGCTGAAGAACTCCCGGATGTCACCGATGAGCAGGTCAGGGGCCTCCATGGCGGCGAAGTGGCCGCCGCGGTCGAATTCGGACCAGTGCACGATGGTGTGTTCGTGCTCGAGGGTCCGCCTGATCGATACGTCCAGGGGGAACACCGCGACCCCGGTCGGCACGGTGGAACGCGCACTCGCGCCCCAGGCTCCGGCATGCGCGGTCTCGTAGTAGCTGTTGGCCGAGGACCCGGCGGTGCCCGTCAGCCAATACAGCATCACGTTGGTAAGCAACAGATCCCGGTCCACCGCGTCCTCGGGCAGTTCGGCGGCCGGATCGGTCCACTCCTTGAACTTCTCCACGATCCAGGCCAACTGCCCGACCGGGGAGTCGTGCAGCCCGTGCGCCAGGGTCTGCGGCCGGGTGATCTGGATCATCACGTAGCCGGACTGCTCGGTCTTCAGGTACTGCAGGTTCGCCAGCCGCGCCCGCTCGGCCTCGGTCAGCTCCCCCACCTCGTCCGGGTTGACCTCGGTGAATGCGGAGGGCCCGTTCACGTGCACGCCGACGACCTTGTCGGGATTGAGCCGGCCGAGCCCCGGGGAGATGACCGCGCCGGTGTCGCCGCCCTGCGCGCCGTAGCGGTCGTATCCGAGCCGGTTCATCAGCTCAGCGAACGCCCTGGTCACCCGGTTGGTGTCCCAGCCGGCCTCGCCGGTCGGCCCGGAGAACCCGCTGCCAGGGATCGACGGGATCACCAGGTGGAACGCGTCCGCCGGGTCGCCGCCATGTGCCCTGGGGTCGGTCAGCGGACCGATGACGTTCAGGAACTCCACGATCGAGCCGGGCCAGCCGTGGATCAAGATCAGCGGCAGCGCGTGCGGCTCGCCCGAGCGCACGTGCAGGAAGTGGATGTTCTGCCCGTCGATCTCGGTGGTGAACTGCGGGTACTTGTTCAGCTCCCGCTCGTAGGCGCGCCAGTCGTAGCCATCGCGCCAGTACTCCGCCAGCCCCTTGAGGTAGTCCACCGGCACCCCGCGACTCCAGCCGACATCGGGCAGGTCCGCGGCCCACCGGGTCCGGTCGAGCCGGTCCCGCAAGTCGTCCAGGTCAGCCTTGGGAATGTCGATGGTGAACGGCCGGATCTTGCTGTTGTTCTCCATACCGACAACCCTAGGAGCCGGTTAGGTCAGATTCGGTCCTAGCCGAATGGCAGACTTCAGCCCATGTGGGAGACCTCGACCCGACTGCTGCGACTGCTCTCGCTCCTGCAGACCCGACGCGACTGGTCCGGCGCCGAGCTGGCAGAGCGACTGGAGATCACTCCGCGCACCGTGCGCCGCGACATCGACCGGCTGCGCGGCCTCGGATATCCCGTGCTGGCGACCGCGGGCACCGCCGGGTACCGGCTGAGCGCGGGCGCGGACCTGCCGCCGCTGCTGCTCGACGACGACGAAGCCCTCGCGGTCGCGATGGGCCTGCGCACGGCCGCCGGCGGTTCGATCACCGGCATCGAGGAGACCTCAGTGCGGGCCCTGGCCAAGCTCGAGCAGGTACTGCCGTCCCGGCTGCGCCACCGCATCGACGCTCTGCAGTCGGTGACGGTGCCGATGGCCAACACCGGCCCCACCGTCGACCCGAGCACCCTCACCGCCATCGCCGCCGCCTGCCGCGACTCGCTGCGCCTACGCTTCGACTACCGCACCCACGACGGAACCAGCAGCATCCGCGCGACTGAGCCGCACCGGCTGGTGCACTCGGGCCGGCGCTGGTACCTCATCGGCTGGGACGTCGATCGCCAGGACTGGCGCACTTACCGCGTGGACCGCCTCGACCCGCGCACGCCCACCGGCCCCCGGTTCACCCCGCGCACCCCGCCAGACCCCGACATCAGCGGCTACACCTCGCGGGCGATCTCCACGTCGGCCTACCGCTACCAGGCCCGGTTCACCCTGCACGTGAGCGCTGAGACGGCGGCGGAGCGGATCGCCCCCACCACCGGAGCGCTGGAGCCGATCGACGAGCACAGCTGCACCCTGCGGGCCGGGTCGAACTCGCTGGACGAGTTGGCCATCTACGTGACAACCAAAGGGTTCGATTTCCAGGTGCACGAACCCCCGGAGCTTGTCGAGCACGTCAGGACGCTGGCAGCCCGGCTCGCCGGCGCGACGGACTAGCGCCGCGGCCGGGTTCGAGGGCAGCAGGAGTCGGGTCCCGCATGACCTGATCGCTGTACCCGCCGCCGCGACACGCCGGCGACACGCCGTACAGGCGGTTCACGGTGACCTTGCCGATTGATCGCCGTCCCCAGTCGCACCGCTCCGACCAGCGACAACCACCGCCGATGCGACACGGTGATCTTGGCGGGCTGGGCGCAACGAAGGCTGGCGGGAGCGCCCGAACTCGCCCGAATCACAGGTGTGTGATTTTCCGCCGGGAGTGGGTAACCATTGACGCATGGGACTGATCTTCCGAAAGAGTTTCCGGTTCGGCCCGTTCCGGTTCAACTTCACGAAGCACGGCTACTCCTCGTGGAGCTTCAAGATCTGGCGCTGGTCCTGGAACTCGAAGCAACGCCAGCACCGTGTCGACCTCCCCGGTCCAGCCTCCTGGACCAGTAAGTCCAACTAGAGCTCGGGCGGAGTCAGCGCGGGTACAGCGGACTCCAACGCGGCGGCCACCCGGTACATACGGTCGTCGGCCATGGTCGGCGCCATGATCTGGAAACCGACCGGCAGCCCCTGCGACAGTCCACAGGGGACTGAGATGGCTGGTCCACCGTAGAGGTTCGTGGGGATCGTGTAGAGGTCCGCCAGGTACATCTGGTACGGGTCCGAGGTCCGCGAACCGAACGGGAACGCCACGAACGGCGTGGTCGGCGACACGAGAACGTCGGCCTGCTCAAACGCGGCCGCGAAATCGCGTGAGATCAGCGTGCGGACCTTCTGGGCCTGGCCGTAGTACGCGTCGTAGTACCCGGACGAGAGCGCGTAGGTGCCGATGATGATGCGCCGCTTCACCTCGGGGCCGAAGCCGGCCTCCCGCGTCAGCGACATGACCTCCTCTAGGGAGTTCGCGCCGTTGTCGCCCACCCGCAGTCCATAGCGGACACCGTCGAACCGGGCCAGGTTCGAGGTGCACTCGCTCGGCGCGATCAGATAGTACGCGGGCAAGGCGTACTCGAAGTGCGGGCAGGACACCTCGACCACCTCAGCGCCGAGTTTGACCAGCGCCTCCAGCCCTTCCCGGAATGCCGCCATCACGCCGGGCTCGGCGCCCTCGCCGCCGAACTGGGTGACCAGGCCCAATCGCACGCCGCTCAGGTCGCCGTCGGCGCCGAGCCGGGCGGCCGCGACCACGTCCGGCACCGGGGCGGGAATCGAAGTCGAGTCCTTCGGGTCGTGGCCGGCGATGACCGCGTGCAGAAGCGCGGTGTCCTCGACCGTACGGGCGCACGGGCCCGGAGTGTCCAAAGAGGATGAGAACGCCACCAGGCCGTACCGGGACGTACCGCCGTACGTGGGCTTCGCGCCGACCGTGCCCGTGACGGCGCCCGGCTGGCGGATCGAGCCGCCGGTGTCGGTGCCGATGGCGAGCGGTGCCTCATATGCTGCGATCGATGCGGACGAGCCTCCGCCGGACCCGCCCGGGATCCGGGTCAGGTCCCACGGGTTGTAGCTCGGGCCATACGCGGAGTACTCAGTGGACGATCCCATCGCGAACTCGTCCATGTTCGTCTTGCCGAGTATCACCAGGCCGGACTCGCGCAACCGGGAGACGATGGTGGCGTCGTACGGCGGACGCCAGCCCTCGAGGATCTTCGATCCGCATGTCGTCGGGATGCCCTTGGTAGCCATCACGTCCTTGACGGCGATCGGTACTCCGGCCAGCGGGTGCAGCTTCTCACCGCGGGTGCGGGCCTCATCCACCGCACGCGCGGCTGCGAGCGCACCGTCGGTGTCGACGTGTAGGTAGGCGTGTACCCGGCCGTCAACGGCGGCGATGCGGTCAAGGTGGGCCTGGGCCACCTCCACTGCGGACACCTCGCCCGCCGCGATCAACCGACCCAGGTCGGCGGCGGTGGAGCGGGTCAGCGCGCCCACGCCGGCCGGCGACGAGGCAGCGCCTGCGCGGGTCTTCGAGGGCGTCGCCTTGCTCGGACTGGCCTTTGTGGACGACGCCTTCGCCGCCGCGGCCTTCGCCGGCGCGGCCTTGGCCGGCGCGGCCTTGGCGGGTGTGGCCTTGGCGGGACCTCGTTTGGCCGGTCCGGGTGTGCTCCCCTTGCGCTTGCCGGTCACGGTCAGACCTCCTCTTCCAGGATCCGCGGCACCCGGAAGCGGCCCTCAGCGGCGTCCGGCGCGCCCGCCAGGGCAGCGTCCCGGTCGAGGCAGGGTTCCTCAACGTCCTCCCGCAGCACATTCGTCAGCGGCACCGAGTGAGACGTCGGCGGAATGTCCGCAGCGGCTACCTCACCGACCCGGGCCACCGCCTGAAGTATCACGTCGAGCTGCCCGGCGAACCGGTCCAGTTCCTCCTCCGTGACGGCGAGCCGCGACAGCCGCGCAAGGTGAGCGACCTCCTCGCGGGAGATGGCGACCATGAGTCCCCCCAGCACAACGGTCAGGCAAGCCGGTATCGACCGGGCGAGTCTATTTGTGTGGGTCGCGCCCCTCGCGTCCGGCTCCCGCTCTGCGACCGAGCAACGCAAGCCTGGGCGGCCTGGCTGCGAGGTGCGGCGGACCGGCCGAGGCGAGCTAGCTGCGGGTGCCTGGGCGGTAGCGACCAAGCCAGGTCTCGAACGCGTCCGCCGGCATCGGGCGCGCGAAGTGCCAGCCTTGGCCAACCTCACAACCGGACGACACCAGCAGCCGCCGGGTGTCCTCGTCCTCGACGCCCTCGGCAACCACGCGCAGGCCGAGCGCGCTGGCCAAGTCGATGATCGATCTGACCACGGCGGCGTCATCCGAGTCGGTCGTCATGCCGAGCACGAACGATCGGTCGATCTTCACCTCGGCGAGCGGCAGCCGCCGAAGGTGCTGCAGGGAGGAGTAGCCGGTACCGAAATCGTCGAGCGAGAGCGCGACGCCGAGTTTGTCCAGCCGGTGCAGCGTCACCAGGACCCGCCGCGGATCAGCCATCAACGCGCCCTCGGTGATCTCCAACTGGATCTGGTTCGCCGAGACCCCGCGGTCGGCGAGCAGGTTGGCGAGGTCATCGACGAAATCCGGGCGATGCAGGTCGCGGGCACTCACGTTGATCGAGGTGCGCAGAGTCAGGCCCTGCGCCTTCCACTTCGCGAGCTGGCCGACGGAGTCCTCGAGCACCCAGGCGGTGATCAGACGCATCACTGCGGTGTGCTCAGCCACCTTGATCAACACTTCGGGGCTCACGAAGCCGCGCTCCGGATGGTTCCAGCGCAGCAATGCTTCGGTGCCCACCACGGCACCGCTGGCCAGGTCCACTTGCGGTTGGTAGAACAGCTGCACCTCATCCGAGCCGGTGTCCAAGGCTCTGCGCAGGTCGGCGAGCAGCTCCAACTTCTCCGGGGTATGGTGCTCCGCCTCGGCCGTGTAGATCGCGAAGGTACTGCTGTGGTCCTTCGCGTCGTACATCGCCACTTCAGCGTGCCGGAGCAGCGTCGTGCTGTCGGTGCCGTGGTCGGGATAGATGGCCACACCGATCGCGGCCGTCACGTCCAGCGGCAACGTATCGAGAGTGACCGGTTCGGCGAGGGCGTCGGCGACCCGGATGGCCAGAACGCCCGCAGCGTCCTGGTCCGCTAACCGCGGTGCGAGTACGGCGAACTCGTCCCCGCCGAGCCGCGCCACCATTCCGTCCGCCCCGATCGCCTGCCGCAGCCGGGCCGCCACCGCACCCAGAAGCCGGTCGCCGACCGCATGACCGAGCGCGTCGTTGACCCGCCGGAACTGGTCGATATCAAGCAGCAACAGCGCCATCCGGCGGTCATCGGTAGCTCGCTGCCGGGCGGTCCGGAGCCAGGTCGAGCGCTCCGAGTAGGTCCGCGCCTCCTGCCGCATCTGGGCGAAGAGCGCCTTGCGATTGGGTAGGCCGGTCAGCTCGTCACGCCTCGACTTGCGGCCCTGCTCGGCGGTGAACACGGCCAGCTCGGTCACGGTGAACAGTGGCACAAGCATCAGCGGCACCAGCAGCGCGTTGACGTTTCCGGCAGCGATCACCAATGGTCCGAGCGCGAGCAGGCTCAACGTCCAGAGACCGTCCCGACGCACCATCTCGGTCAAGATGCTCGTCCAGTTCCCGCCGAATCGCAGCAAGACGGCGGTGGTGACGAGGACAGAGTTGACCACGAACCAGGCGATGGCGGACGCGAAGATGGCGAGCACAGCGAGCATGCCGGGCTGGCTTAACGGCGCGTCCTCGGAGAGCCGGGCGGCCCCGGTGACCATGAGCACCAGCTCCGCCGCGGCGAACGAGAGCGTGTACTGGCCAATGTTGAACACTGCCCGCCACGGGGCGTGGCGTAGGCGTATCGACGAGACGACAAGCGCGAGCGCCTGCACTGTCACCGCCGCCGCCAGCCCCCAGCCCAGCAGCAGGGCGAACGTGAAGACGATCGACGAATTGACCGTTGCCGCTCGAGCCCGGGCCTTGGACGCGAACGGCCAGGAATCCACGATCAGCGCAAGTGCGCCGATGAACCAGAACTCGGCATCCCGTAGCGCGACCGACCCCGGAAATTCGGGGACCGATGGCGCGGTCACGAGTACGGCGGCCACGAATGTCGCCGTAACGAAGCTATAGATCACTTTGGCCCGGTCGCGTGGCACCGCGTTACGAACGGCCTCCGCCTCGACCTGCCCAGCATCCATGCGGGCGTCGGCGAACTGGCTCTGGTCCAAACCGGCGCCCGGCACCGCAGCCAGCCAGCGCGAGCCGATGCCAGCGCGATTGCGCGGTTCACCCACGTCGGGGCGAGCGGCCGCCTCCATCACACCTCCGCGACGATTGCCGTTCCTGATGCCTTGTCCGACGTCTCGGGCCGGTCCCGTTCTCGCTCCTCGGAGCTCGAACTTCTCCGGCGGATGCGCGTTTGATCAAGCGGCCGGCACCTGAGCGAGTCGTGAGCGGTCGGATGACCTCAATCTCCACGATCAACGACAGAAACGAGCCCACCTGCCGGCGAGTAACGTGATACGCCAACTATTAACGGTATACCCGCTAATTCCCCATATAGACGGTGAGCGTCTGACAATCTGGTGTCCGATTTCAGCCTCTATAGTGGACAATACCCACCAGGTGGCGGCATCGGCACCACCGGTGGCCACCGCAAAACGCAGATCGGGCGGAACCGCGATCAGGCCGGGTTGGCCGCCTGGGCAGCTGCCCGTGCAGCGTCGGGCCCGTCCTCGAGGAGCACCCGGAACCCGTCGTCGTCCAGGATCGGCACACCAAGCGAGAGCGCCTTGTCGTACTTGGAACCCGGGCTGTCGCCCACCACGACGAAGTCGGTCTGCTTCGATACCGACCCGCTCACCTTGCCGCCTCGGGACGCAACCGCCTCGGTGGCAACATCGCGGGAGAAGTTGGCAAGCGTCCCGGTCACGACGACGGTGAGCCCGGCCAAAGGCTTCGGACCGCTGTCGACCTGCTCCTCCTCGAGGGCCACGCCCGCGGCCCGCCATTTCTCGACGATGGTGCGGTGCCAGTCGACGGCGAACCATTCCTTTATCGCCTCGGCGATTGTCGGCCCAACGCCCTCGACCGCAGCGATCTCCTCCGTCGAGGCGGTTGCGATCCCATCCACCGACGCGAAGTGCGCCGCCAGCGGTTGAGCCGCGCTCGGCCCCACGTGCCGGATCGACAGAGCCACAATGATGCGCCACAATGGACGCTTCTTCACCTCGTTCAGGTTGGTCAGCAGCTGGCCGGCCGCGGCCGTGAGGGTGCCGTCCTTCTTCACGAAGAAGGGCACCTGGCCGAGCTTCTCCTCGTCCAGGTCGAACAGGCCGCCCTCATCCTCGATGACCTTGGACTCGAGCAGAGCCACCGCCGCCTTATAGCCGAGCCCTTCGATGTCGAGCGCATCTCGCCCGGCCAGGTGGAACAGCCGCTCGCGCAGCTGAGCCGGGCACGACCGGGCGTTGGGGCAGCGGATGTCGACGTCGCCCTCCTTGGCCGGCGCCAGCTTGGTACCGCAGGCGGGGCACTTCGTCGGCATCACGAAGGCCCGCTCGGAGCCGTCGCGAGTCTCGGTCACCGCGCCCACGATCTCGGGGATCACGTCGCCAGCGCGCCGGACGATGATCGTGTCTCCAATGAGGACGCCTCGCCGCACCACATCGTGCGCGTTGTGCAGGGTTGCGTTCGTGACGACGACGCCACCCACGAAGATGGGCTCCAGCACCGCGAACGGCGTCACCCGCCCGGTCCGGCCGACGTTGACCTGGATGTCGAGGAGCTTGGTGGTGGCAGTCTCGGGCGGGTACTTGTACGCGATCGCCCAACGGGGGGCTCGGCTCGTGCTTCCCAGCCGGCCCTGCAGCGCGACACTGTCCACTTTGACCACGACGCCATCGATCTCGTGCTCCACGTCGTGGCGATGCTGCCCATAGTGGTCGATGTATCGCCGGACTCCAGCCAGGTCCTGCTCGACCGTCCAGCGGTCGGAGGTGGGCAGGCCCCAGGCCCGCAACTGCTCGTAGGCCGCCGACTGTGCCTTGGGTGCAAAGCCGTCCCGGGCACCGAGCCCGTGCACCAACAGGCGCAGCGGTCGCGACGCGGTGATGCGCGGATCCTTCTGCCGCAGGCTGCCGGCGGCCGCGTTGCGCGGATTGGCGAAGGGCGCCTTGCCCTGCTCCATGAGCGCGTCGTTGACCTTGCCGAAGCCCGCCACCGTGAAGAACGCCTCGCCGCGAACCTCGAGCAGCGGCGGCACGTTGTCGCCACGCAGCCGATGCGGCACGTCGGAGATCGTGCGCACGTTGTTCGTGACGTCCTCACCGGTGCGACCATCGCCGCGGGTCGCGGCTCGAACGAGCCGCCCCTTCTCGTAGGTGAGGCTGATGGCCAGACCGTCGATCTTCAGCTCACACAGGAAGGTCGCCGCCTTCTTTCCGACCTCGCGTTCGACCCGCTCGATCCAGGCCTCCAGCTCATCCGGACTGAACGCGTTGTCGAGGCTCATCATCCGCTCGACGTGTGGCGCCGGTGCGAAGTCGGTGGAGTAAGCGCCGCCCACCCGCAACGAGGGCGAGTCCGGGGTACGAAGGGCCGGATACTCGCCTTCGAGCGCCTCCAGCTCGCGCATCAGCCGGTCGTACTCCCCGTCGCCCACCGTCGGCGAGTCGAGCACGTGGTAGCGGTACTGGTGCTCCGCCAGCTCGGTGGCGAGCGTGGCATGCCGATCGCGCGCCTCCGGCGGCGGCTCCGCGCCAGCAGCGCCGACCGGAACCGCGGTGCTCCCGATCTCTTCCTCGCCCGCACCAGAGAACTCGCCCACGCCAGAGAACTCGCTCACACCAGAGAACTTAACCCGTCCGTACGACAGGCACGCCCTTACACCTGCAGACGGCGGCCGGCCTCGACACAGGCGGCCAAGGCGGCCCGGGCGTAGTCGGGGGTGGCTCCGGCCAGGCCGCAGGCGGGGGTCACCACGACCTGGGCGGCGGCCTGCTCCAGCGGGAAGCCCAGCCGCCGCCAGAGGCTGCTCACGGCATCGGCCGCACTGGTCGACGAGGGTGGCCGAGCGCCCGTGGTCGGCACTACGCCCGCGAAGAGACCGACTCCGCCATCGATCAGCTCCCCGAGTTCGTCCTGCGCCGCGGTGGCCGAGTCGATCAGGGCAAGGTCCACCGCCACAGCACTGGCCCCGGCGTCGCGGAACAGGCGCAACGGCGGCTGCGCCGCACAGCAATGCACGATCACGGGCACCCCGGCCGCGTTGATCAGCTCACGGAGCGCGGACTCCACAGTGGATGCAGCCACACTGCGCAGGGTTCGCAGGCCGCTCTCGGTCGGGATCCGCCCGGTAAGGACGGCGGGCACCGACGGCTCGTCGACCTGGAGCAGCACCTTCGCGCCCGGGATCCGCCGGGCAACGTCGGCCACGTGTGCCGCCAGTCCCTCGGCGAGCGATGCGGCGAGATCCTGTGCCGCGCCATGGTCGTGCAACAGTCGACCGCCCACTGGCAGGTCCAGGCTCGCCGCCAGCGTCCACGGCCCGGGCGCCTGAACCTTGAGCGGTCCGGTGTAGCCGACGGCCGCCTCGGTCAACACGTCCAGGTCGCGGTCCATCAGGTCACGCGTGCGCCGCAGGTCCTGGCCGGGATGCGATGCGACCCGCCACTGTCCGGTGTAGAGCTCCACCGGAATCCCGATCAGAAACCCGGCCCCTCGCCCGATGAGATCCGCCCCGGGCCCGCGGGCGGGCAGCTCCGGCACGTGCGGCAGCGCCGGGAGCTCTCCGAAGACCAGCTTCGTCGCCTCCGCGATATCGGTGCCGGGCAACGATCCGATTCCGGTCGCCGATCCCGACGGCCAAGGCCAAACGGTCATTCGGCCAGCCTAGTCGGTCGAGACCGTGGCGGATCCGAGCACCACGTCACCGGCTGGATCCGGCCGGTAGGCGACCAGAGCCTGCCCCGCCGCGACGCCCCGGACCGGGCGGCGCAAGCTCGCGGTGAGCCCCGCGCCGGCCATCGACACCACCGCCGGGACGGGCTCACCATGCGCACGCAGCTGCACCTCGCACTCGACCGGAGCCGAAGGCAGCGGTCCCGACGTCCACACTGGACGGATGCCTTCCACAGTGGAGACATCCAGCGCGGACGCCGGACCGACGGTCAGCGGTGTTGGTTACCGGCGTGATCGACAAGACGTACCGCGGCTTGCCATCGGGCGCCGGCCGGGTCAGGTTCAGCCCCTTGCGCTGGCCGACCGTGAAGGCGAAGGCACCGCCGTGTGAGCCCACCACCTCACCACTGTCCGCGTCCACAATGTCCCCCGGGCTCTCACCGAGACGCGTACTGAGGAAGCCTCGCGTGTCGCCGTCGGCGATGAAGCAGATGTCGTGCGAGTCCGGCTTCTCGGCCACCGCCAGTCCACGCGCGGCGGCCTCCGCCCGTACCCCTGACTTGGTGCTGTCGCCCAGCGGAAACACCGAGCGGTCCAGCTGCGCGCGGGTCAGCACCGCCAGCACGTACGACTGATCCTTGGCTAGATCGACCGAGCGCCGGAGCAGGCCGTCCGGACCGAGCCGGGCGTGGTGGCCGGTGACCACCGCGTCGAACCCGAGCGCAACCGCGCGATCCAGCACCGCGGCGAACTTGATCTTCTCGTTGCAGCGCAGGCATGGATTCGGGGTGCGGCCGGCGGCGTACTCCGCGACGAAGTCGTCCACGACGCTGGCATGGAACTCGTCGGCCATATCCCAGACGTAGAAAGGGATCCCGATCACGTCTGCGGCGCGCCGCGCATCGCGGGCGTCCTCGACCGTGCAGCAGCCGCGGGCACCAGACCGGTATGTCTGCGGGTTGCGCGCGAGTGCCAGGTGCACGCCGGTCACGTCGTGGCCGGCGTCAACCGCCCGCGCGGCCGCGACCGCCGAGTCGACGCCGCCCGACATGGCGGCCAACACCCGCAGCGCCCCGCTGGCGCGGGCGGTCCGCTCCTCGCTCGCTAGCGCTCGCTGCGATGCTCCCTCAATCCGCGCGATGCTCACCTGTCGAGGGTAGCCGTTAGTCGTGGTGGCCCGACCGGAGCGCACCCGCCCGGCGAGCGCGTTCCACTGCCGCCGGCAGCGCGGCCGCGAGATCTGCCACGTCCTGTGCGGTCGACGTGTGGCCGAGGGTGAAGCGGAGCGTCGACTTGGCGCCCGTCTCGTCCGCGCCCATGGCGACCAGGACGTGCGAGGGCTGGGCGATGCCGGCCGAGCAGGCCGACCCGGTGGAGCAGGCGATGCCGGCCGCGTCCAGCAGCAGCAGCAGCGCGTCGCCCTCGCAGCCGGGGAAGGAGAAGTGGGCGTTGGCCGGAAGGCGGTCCTGCGGGTCGCCGTTGAGGACGGCATCGGGTACGGCGATCCGTACCCGGGTTATCAACTCGTCCCGTAAGGCCGAAACCCGAGCGGCGAACTCCGGCTGAGCCTTCACCGCCATCTCAACCGCGACCGCGAACGAGGTGATCCCGGCCACGTCGAGGGTTCCCGAGCGGACATCGCGTTCCTGGCCACCGCCGTGCTGCAGCGGCGTACAACCGATGTCGCGGCCGAGCAACAACGCACCTACACCGGCCGGACCGCCGAGCTTGTGCCCGGTGGCCGTCAGGGCCGACGCCCCGGACCCGGCGAAATCGACCGGTACCTGTCCGATTGCCTGAATCGCATCGGTGTGGAACGGGATGCCGTGCGACGCGGCGAGGGCGGCCAGGTCGGCCACCGGCTGCACCGTGCCGACCTCGTTGTTGGCCCACATAGCGGTGATCACGGCAACGTCGTCGCCGTGGCGGTCCAGCTCCGCACGGAGCGCGTCGACCGATACGCGTCCGAGTGCGTCCACCGGCAACCAGGTGACCTCGGCACCCTCGGCGGTAGCAAGCCAGTGCACCGCGTCGAGTACTGCGTGGTGCTCCGCCGCCGACGCCAACACGCGGTTGCGCTTCGGATCAACCGCCCGCCGGTCCCAGTAGATGCCCTTCACCGCGAGGTTGTCGCTTTCGGTGCCACCGCCGGTGAAGATCACCTCGGACGGCCGCGTACCCAAACTCGCGGCGACGCGCTCCCGGGCCTCCTCCACGTGCCGCCGGGCCAACCGTCCGGAAGCGTGCAGTGACGAGGCGTTGCCGACATGGCCCGCCGCGGACACGTATGCCTCAACCGCCTCCGGCAGCATCGGTGTGGTCGCAGCGTGATCGAGGTATGCCATCGTGCCCAGCCTATCCCCGCAGCTTCGTACGGCGTGTCGCGCACTCGGGCCCATCAGCTGCTCCGATATCCATATCAACACGCGATATCGGAGTTGCTGAACGGCCGCAACCCGTGAGCAGCCTCGCCTCTGTCCGGGATGGCCTCGTCCAGGCGCGCCAGGGCGGAACGGTCGGCGTCGCTCCAGCAATCCAGCGCGAGCAGGTCCGCAAGTCCAACCACGGGCAGGCTTCCGGTGGCCAGGTCAACGAGCCAGGTCGGCCTAGGAGCCGCTGAGACCACGACCGCGCTCATCGAACCGATCTCCAGCTCGTGCCCCGGCTCGAGCGAATCCCATCCCAAGCAATCCGACCGTATGCGCACTTGGTGCCGAGCCTGCCTCGCCCGCGCCACCAGAACCGGGACGTCGGACAGCCGAACCAACGCGTTCTCGTGCCGGGCTGCATCAACCGGAGCGCCGAGAAGGCGGGCTGCGATATGACCCGTGAGGACGATCGGCGCAGCAACTCGTGCCATCCGGCCAAGGGTCCAAGGGAGCGTTTCGTCGATTCGGTCCACGGGCTCACGGCTGAGAAGCTTCAGCACTTCGCCTTCGGTCGCCTGGCGGCCCCGCTCCAGTCCGAACGTGACGTGGTGCCGGCACGCGCCCGCCAGGCGCTGCAGCATGGACAGCGACGGAACCCTCGTACCCGCCTCGTACGCCGCGATGTTCGGCTGCGACACGCCGATGATCTCGGCGAGTTCCCGCTGGCTCAGACCTGCCCGCCGCCGAGCCTCCTTGATCACCTCGCCGGTAGAGTCCACGCACGAATGCTGCCACCAGCCGGCGGCCCACAGTCGGATATCCACAGACGTAATTCGTCGTCCACAGAGCCGGTGATATCAGCAGCCGAAATGGATATCACACCAAGCCATACCGCCCCGACACCACACGCCAAGCCGCACTAAGACTGGCCGCACTAAGACTGGCCGCCTAAGACCGGCCGCACTAGGAGACGCGAGCCAACCATTCGTGGCTGGCATCGGCGACCTCCAGCCCGGCCCGCAGCCGGCGCAGTGCCGGCTGATCGAGGGTCGGCAGGACCAGGGCCAGGTCGGCCTCGTCCTTGGCGCGGCAGTGCTTGGCCTTTCCGAGCAAAGCGAGTTCGGGCTTGAGGTACGGGATGCCACGTGAGGTACGGGTCACGGCCTCCGCCATCGGCACCCGTACCGAGGGCAGCCAGTGGCAGATCCATTCGCCCTGAGCACGCTCCTCGAGGAAGGTGTCCATCCGCCACACCGGCGTCGCCGCGGTCCGATCGCAGAGCCATACCTGGTGGTGCGCGGGATCGGGTTCGTCGGCAGAGCTCAGGCGACGCAGTCGCCCCGCGCCGGCGTCGTATAGCTCGTACCCGGCCGCTTCGAGATACCGGCGCCACTCCGGGAAGTCGGCCCGGTCGATCGCCACCTCGACATCCTCATGTTCGCGGGTCTGCCGGCCACCGTTCGTCTGGGCGAGGTGCAGGTCGATCGCCCACCCGGCCGCGACATACCAGTCCACTGTGGATCCTCGCACGATCTCATGCACTTCGTTCGGGTGCCAGGCTTCCCAGTCGTCCAGCCTCGGCCCATCCCCCACCAGCGGTTTGACCATCCATTGGCAGGTCATTTCGCAACGGGCCAGGGCACCGTCTGGTCCCGGCTCGTCCCAGCTCGTTTCGACGAGGCCGTGGTCCCACTCGACGTACCCGAGGCGTTCGTACAGGCGCCGCGCCGCCGGATTGTCCACACCGACGCCGAGGCAGATCTGCCCATACCCGAGGTCCGCCGCATGCCGCTCCGCCGCCCGCACGAGCGCGGCGCCGATGCCCCGGTTCTGCCAGGCCGGCATCACCTCGAGATGCTGGATGGTCGGGGTCCAGCCGAGCTGCTGCCGCACCGGACGCTCGTCCGCCTGCTCACGGAGCAGGTAGACATCGCCCACCGGCGTCGAATCGGCCCAGGCGACGAACAGCTCACCCAACCCACCGGCTTGCCGGGCGAGCCGATCCCGGAAGAAGTGCTCCTGCCCCAGGGTGGCGACCAGCACCGGCAGATCCGCGTCTGCGGCGATCCGGATCATTTGCGCTTACGGATCTCCTCGGCGGCCTGCGGGACCACCTTGAACAGGTCGCCCACGATGCCGAAGTCGGCCAGCTCGAAGATCGGCGCCTCGTTGTCCTTGTTGACCGCGACGATCGTCTTCGACGTCTGCATGCCGGCCCGGTGCTGGATCGCGCCGGAGATGCCCAGCGCGATGTAGAGCTGCGGCGACACCGTCTTGCCGGTCTGCCCGATCTGGAACTGGTGCGGGTAGAAGCCCGAGTCGGTCGCCGCCCGCGACGCGCCTACGGCGGCACCGAGCAGGTCGGCGAACTCCTCGACGAGCTTGAAGTTGTCCGCCGAACCGACGCCGCGACCACCGGAGACCACGATCGACGCCTCGGTCAGCTCCGGCCGGGCGCCCTTGGCCTCGGCGACCCGGTCGGTGACCGCGGCCAGCTTGTCCGATTGCCCCGAGCGCCACCTCGACCGGCGTGACCGCCGGGGTCGTCGGCGCCGGGGTGGGAGTGACCGACGACGGCCGGACCGTCACCAGTGGAATGCCCCGGGACACCTTCGACTTCACGATCGTCGAGCCCGCGAAGATCACCTGGGTCGCCGTACCGTCGGCCTCGAGCGCTACGACGTCGATGAGTACGCCGTTGTCGAGCCGGACCCCAAGCCGCCCAGCGACCTCCTTACCCTCCTGAGTGGACGGAATGAGGACGGCGGCCGGCGACGTGTCGCGAACCAGCTTCTCCAGCACCGCCACCTTCGGGGTCACCAGATAGCCGGCGAGCTCGTCGGACTCGGCGACGTAGATCTTCGCGGCGCCGTACTCGCCGAGCTTGTCGGCGAGTGCCGCGGCCGTGCCGGGCACGTCGACCACGACCGCAGACGGCTCGCCCAGACCTCGGGCGATCGTCAGCGCTTCCAGGGTCACCTTGGTGACCTTGCCCGCGGAGGGCTTGACCAGAACGAGAACCTCAGCCATGTTCCTATCCCTGCCGCTCAGACGAACTTCTCGGTGGCGAGGTACTCGACCAGCTTGACGCCGCCCTCGCCCTCGTCGGCTACCCGGGTGCCGCCCTGCCGTGGTGGGCGCTTGGCGGCCTCGACCACGGCGGTCGAGGCACCGGCGGTGCCGACGTCGGCGGCGGCGATGCCCAGGTCCGCGAGCGTGAGCGTCTGGACCTGCTTCTTCTTGGCCTCCATGATCCCCTTGAACGAGGGGTAGCGCGGCTCGTTGATGGTGTCCCACACCGAGACGACCGCCGGAGTCGAGGCGGTGACCACCTCGTAGCCCTCCTCGGTCTGCCGCTCGATCGTGAGCGAAGCACCGTCCACAGTGAGCTTGCGCGCGCCAGTGAGAGCGGCCATACCCAGTCGCTCGGCGAGCATGTGCGGCATCACCTGACCGCGCGCGTCGGTCGACTCCGACCCGGCGATGATGAGGTCCGCGTCAAGCGTCTTCACCGCAGCGGCCAGAACCTTGGACGTGGCGAGGGCGCAGGAGCCGTGCAGCGCGTCGTCGAGGACGTGGACGGCCTTGTCCGGCCCCATCGACAGAGCCTTGCGAATCGATTCGGTGGCACGGTCGGGGCCCATCGTGAGGATGGTCACCTCGCCACCGTGGGCTTCCCTGAGTTTCAAGGCCTCTTCGATGGCGTATTCGTCCATCTCATTGATGACGTTGTTCGCCGACGCCCGGTCGACGGTGTTGTCGTCACTGCGCAGCGTGCGCTCAGTCCCGGAGTCGGGCACCTGCTTGACGAGTACGACGATCTTCATCGCTCTCCAACGATCTACGTGCGTGAACGAGCGTTCAGCGCTGCTGGCAAGGCTGCCGGGTACGGCGGCGCGGGTCAATCCACGGCGGTGTGGGGTTGACCACCCTAGGTTACGCGCGGGTAGGGACCGAGAGCGCTGCAAGAATCATCGCGTGCGGCGCCTCCTTCGGCAGTGGTTCGACCCGACCGAGTCGGAGCGGGTGGGCACGACACCCGACTACCGGTTCTCGCTCGCCAACGAACGCACGTTCCTGGCCTGGATCCGGACCGGCCTCGCCCTGATCGGAGGCGGGCTCGCGGTGGCCGCGTTCGTACCACGACTTCGTTGGCCGTACGTGCGGGAATCGATCGCGGTCGCACTGTTGCTGCTGGGTGCGGCGGTCGCGTTGCGCGCGGTGGATCACTGGTCCCGAGCGGAGCGGGCGATGCGCCTCGGCAAGCCCCTTCCGCCGTCGAGGTTTCCGGCCGTCCTCGCGTGCTGACAGCGGCGGGCGCGGTACTGCTGCTGGTGCTGGTGTTCACGACCGGGATGCGGGCATGACCGCGCCGCCCGGGTTGCCGGCCGAGCGGACTCGACTCGCGTGGCGGCGTACCACCCTGTCCGGGGCCGCACTGGTACTGCTCGCCCTGACCCGGACGCTCACCGGCGGCCGCCAGGGGCTCGACATCGCCGCCACGTCGGTGCTGGCGCTGCTGTGGCTCGCCACCCTCGTCGTCGCGCATCGCCGGCTACGGGCTCTCGCGGCCGTACCCACGAATCCGCGAACCGCCACCCGGGCGCCCGCGACGCTGGCTCTGCTCATCGTCGCGAGCACCGCCGCGGCTGCGCTGCTCGTTGGCTGAGCGCTATCCGCTGGTTCGGCGTGAAGACATACGGCGTGGTGGTGGTGACCGCGACGAAGCCGCACCGCTGCAGGATCGGCCGGCTGTCGTCGGATGCGTCGACCTGCAGCAGCGAGTGGCCACCCGTGGTTGCGAGGTGCGCGCGGTAGCCAACGAGAGCCCGGTAGATGCCCTGACCACGCCATGCCGGCAGGGTCGAGCCACCCCAGAGAGTTCCGAACGCCGTGCCCCGGACGTACCGGATCCACCCGGCGCACACGACCTCGCCCGAGGCGCTTTCGGCGACCACCACCGTCGTACCAGACGGATCCGTAGCAAGCTCCCGCTCCAAGGCAGTGGCAAGGAAGGATCGGTCTTCGCCCCAGACAGCCGACTCCATGGCCGCGATACGGTCGAGGTCGACCCGCTCGGTAACCTCGCGCAGCCGGACTCCGTGCGGCAGGGGCGGATCGGCGTCGGCAAGCGGCTCGGCCAGACCAATGAGTACGGTCTCCTGCTCCTCCGGCTCAAACCCGGCCGCGCGGAGCCGGTCGGCGAGATCGGCCGGCTCGTCGTGCCCGTGCAGCTTCCACTCCACCGCCAGGCTCTGTTCGGCGAAGACATCCCGCTGTCGGGCGATGAGAGCGTCCAGTTCGGCCGGACTGAGATCCTTGACCGAGATGTACGTGACAAATCCCCGCTCGTCCACACCGGACAGTCGCAACACTGGCCCGTCGTGGTCCACCCTCGCTCCAGGTGGTAGTCGTTCGGGCATCCAGGCGCGCAGCTGACTGTCGTAGGCCTCCCGGAGCCGCACCGGATCCAGACCAGGGTCCACGGCTCGAGCCTAGGCGACTCAATGTTGCGCTCAGTGCGAGGGCGGGTTCGGCAATGGGCCTACCGGCGCGGCATGATTCAAGGTATGGCCCGGTTCTACCTCCTGTCGTTCCTGCTGCTCCTCGCGCTCACCGCAGTCGCGATGATCAGCTGCCTCTCGGCGGAGGCCGGGACGGTACGAGGGCTGCCGCGCGGTCTGTGGGTGGTACTGATCTTGCTCGTGCCCCTGGTCGGCCCAGTGCTGTACTTCGCCTTCGGGCGGCCCGAGCGCGGCGATGGCGGCGGACCGCCGTCGGGCGTTCCGCCGGCGCCGAAGACCCGTCCGCTGGCGCCCGACGACGACCCGGACTTCCTGCGGCGCCTTGGCGGCCGACCGGCCCCCGGCGCGACGTCGCCAGGGTCTAGCGAGGCCTCTGCGGCCAAAGATGACGCTCGGGCCAAGGACGAGGCTCCGGCCAAGGACGACGCCCGGGCCAAGGACGACGGCGGGACGAAGGACGGCCCACCGGTCGACGACGGCCGTACCCCGGACGTGAAAGACGATGGTCGGTCCCGGGACGGCCGAACGAAGGACGACCTGCCGCCGTCTGACGGCTGAGGGTGACCGTTGCGTTGATGCGGACCGGCTTCTAGGGTTGGCCGGCATGAGGCGATGGACCTTGGGCGTCATCGCCATCACGCTGGGCATCGGCCTGATCGCGTTGAGCCCGGCCGCGCCAGCGTCGGCGCATGAGGAGCGGGAGACCGAGGCGCCCGACGGCTCGGGGAGCGTGCCGCCGTACCGCACCGAGGGCGCCGCACTGCTGGTCTGCAAGACCGACCTCGTCGACTTCACCAAGCGCGTCGCTACGTTCCCAGCGGAGCTGCTCGCGGCCAACCAGGCGCTGTGGAACGAGTGTCAGACCAGCGGGTTTCGCAACGTGCAGGAGGCGGTCGACAAGGTCACCACGCCCGGAATGATCATTAAGATCCTGCCCGGCGTGTACCTCGAGGAGCCGAGCCTCGCCGAGCCCACGGCCGAGTGCGCCAACCTGCCCGCGCACCGAGCCGAGGCCGGCTACCAGGTGCTCTCCTACGAACAGCAGGTGGCCTGCCCCCACAACCAGAATCTGGTCGCCGTCCTGGGCAAGCAGAACCTGCAGATCGAGGGCACCGGCGCCAAGCCCGACGACGTTGTGATCGACGCTAGTACCAGCGACTGAACGCGATCCGCGCCGACCGCTCATCCGGCATCTACCTGCGTAACTTCACCGCGCAGAAGACCACGTTCAACGCGGTCTACATCATGGAGTCCGACGGCTTCGTCATCGACACAATGATCGGACGCTGGAACGACGAGTACGGGTTCCTGACCTTCGCCGACGACCACGGCCTCTACACCGACTGCGAGGCGTACGGCAACGGAGACAGCGGCATCTACCCGGGTGCCGCTTCGAACATCAACGCCGACCGGGGTCACGATGTCGACCGGTACGCCATCGAGATCCGTAACTGCTACAGCCATGACAACCTGTTGGGCTACTCCGGTACGGCCGGCGACTCCGTCTGGGCGCACGACAACCGGTTCGTGAACAACACAGTCGGGCATCGCGACCGACAGCGCGTTCCCGGGCCACCCGGGCCTGCCGCAGAACCACGCGCTGTTCGAGCGGAACGTGATCGGCGACAACAACCAGAACTACTACCGGCACGTCCGTGACGGCACCTGCCAGAAGCCATCCGCTGAGCGCGGCTACGAGCAGGGGACAGTGTGCCCCGCGGTCGGTGTGCCACCCGGCACCGGCGTGATCAACCCCGGCGGCAACTACAACATTTGGCGCGACAACTGGGTCTTCGGCCACTCCTACGCCGGCTTCGTCACCTCGTGGGTGCCTGGCTTCATCCGCGACGACAACCGGATCTCGGCGCAGTTCGACACCTCGCACCACAACCGGTACTACGGCAACCACCTCGGCCTGACCCCGGACGGTACGGCGGCGCCCAACGGGATGGACTTCTGGTGGGACGGCCAAGGGGTCGGCTCGTGCTGGCAGGATCCGACCAGTGCTGGTGCCGAGCCGCGCGCGCTGCCCGGCTGCGGCGCCGACAACCTGCCCGCGGGCCTGGGCACAGCGAGGTACATCGCCGAGCCAGCCAAGGTGCTCAAGCTCTACGCGTGCTCGCAGTATGACCTCGCGACCCAACAGATTCCCGCGGATTGCGACTGGTTCGGTGCCCGAGGGCTGTCCCGGATCGAGGTGAAGTTCGCGTTCGGTGAGGCGGTGTTGCTCGGCTTGATTCTCGTCGCCCTGTGGTGGCGACTGCTGCGCGGTTCGCGGCTGGCGTTTGGTGGTGTGACGCTCTCCCTGGCAGGTTTGGTGGTAGGCGTTTCCGGCACCGTGCGAGAGACCACGAATCTGAGCGCGATCGGGCTCGCGCTACTCGGCACAGGCTGGATCACGTGCGGGGTCGCGATCCGGCGCCGGGGTCGGCCCGGGCTCGCCTTCCTCACGATGGCGCTGGGGTTCTTTGCGCTGCTCGGTGCCATCGACCGCGGCTTCTACATGCTGCCGTGGATCCCCGTTCCGCCTTCGCTCTGGCGCATCGTGCTTGAGCTGTTCTGGGTGCCGGCAGCCATCGTCGCAATCGTCCGTGGCCGCCTTAT
The DNA here is from genome assembly GCA_963773935.1 of uncultured Actinomycetota bacterium. GTDB lineage: Bacteria > Actinomycetota > Actinomycetes > Mycobacteriales > Micromonosporaceae > DATBGZ01. The sequence continues at coordinate 135,926 of CAVZCZ010000006.1, read as the reverse complement.
CGCCGGCGCGCCGTCGTCCGTCGCCCCCGCCACCGGCGACCCACTCGAGCGCTTCGCCTCCCGGCTGCGTTTCTGAGCCTCGCTCCGCTCGGCCGGCTCCGTGGCGCCGCGCCCCTATGTACGGCCTTCCCTCGCGACTCGCATCGCTGCGCTCGCTCGCTGCTCAGTCCAGGCCGCACGGGCGCTTACCGCCACAACTCGCGATCTCCCAGCGGTGTTACACGCCCGCTTGAAGCGGGCGACGGCGAGTGGGGCGAAGGCCAGCACGATGGCGGCTGCCCAGAGCAGAGTCTGCATCACGGGAGTGGCGACGGGGCCGCCCACCAACAGGCCACGGACCGCATCCGACAGGATCGATACCGGATTCGCCTGCACGACCGGCTGCAGCCACCCGGGCAGCGTCTCGGTCGGGACGAAGACGTTGCTCACAAAGGTGATCGGGAACAACGCCGTGTAGCCGAAGAGCATCACCTTCTCCGGATCCTTCGCCACGACGCCGACCAGCACTGACAACCACGAGAACGACAGTGCGAAGACCAGGATCAGCGCGATTGCGGCGAGCACGCTCATGACGTTCGTTCCGATCCGGAAGCCGAGGATCATCCCGACCCCGAGCAGCAGCACAATCGACCATGCCTGCTTCACCAGGTCGGCGCTGATCCGCCCCGCCAGCGGTGCCCAGCGGGCGATCGGCAGGGATCGAAGCCGGTCGAAGACACCCTTGGTGATGTCGGTGTTCAAACCAGTCCCGACGTACATCGTCACGAACAGCATATTCATGACGATGATTCCGGGCAGTGCAAACGTCAGGTAGGCGCCGGTCGACCCGGCAATCGCGCCACCGAACACGTAGGTGAAGAGGAGCACGAACATGATCGGTTGGAAGCTGTAGTCACCGAGTTCCCACGGGTTGTGGCGCAGCTGCACCAGCGTGCGCCACGCCAGCGTCATGGTCTGGCGCAGCCCATCGACGAGGCTCACCCGCGGCGAAATGGGCCGCGGAGGCGCGATCGTGGTGCTGATCGTGGTCATGCTCGGCTCCCCTCGTCCACCGCGACGCTTCCCGCGCCGGCGTCCTCTTCCTCCTCGGCTGGATGCCCGGTGAGGGTCAGGAACACCTCTTCCAGGCTCGAACTGCGCAACGCCAGCTCGGCAATGACCACGCCGGCGTCGTCGAGTCGCCGAACCGCGATGGGCAGCAGCTCCGGGTCGGCCACCGCGGCGGTGACCATCAAGCCGCTGACCTCGGGTTTGACGTTGGCGAGTTCTCCGACCACCGACACCACGGTCGGCACATCCGCCTCGTCGCCCGGCCGTACCTCAAGCGTCTGTGCACCGATCTTCGCCTTCAGCTCCATCGGCGTGCCGGTCGCGATCACCTTGCCGTGGTCGATCACCACGATGTCGTCGGCGAGCTGATCCGCCTCGTTGAGGTACTGCGTTGTCAGCAGCACGGTTACGCCGCCGCCGACCAGCGTGCGGATGAGATCCCACAGCTCGGTCCGCCCGCGCGGGTCGAGACCGGTCGTGGGTTCGTCGAGGTACAGCAATCGCGGACGGCCGACCAGGCTCGCGGCGAGGTCGAGCCGCCGCCGCATACCGCCGGAGTAGGTCTTGGTGGCCCGGTTCGCCGCGTCCGACAGGTCGAAATCGGACAGCAGCTCGCGGGCGCGAGCCTTCGCCTCCGCCCGCGGCTGGCCCAACAGCCGACCGATCAGCACCAGGTTCTCGGTGCCGGTCAGGGTCTCGTCGACCGATGCGTACTGCCCCGTCAGCCCAATGAGCTGCCGGACCTTGTGCGCCTCGCGGACGAGGTCGTAGCCGCCGACGGACGCCCCGCCGGCGTCCGGCATCAGTAGCGTGGCCAGGATCCGAACCGCCGTCGTTTTTCCAGCGCCGTTCGGACCGAGCAGGCCCAACACGCTTCCGGTCCGCACCGACAGGTCAACGCCCGCAAGAGCGGTGGTGTCCCCGAACCGCTTGACCAGACCCTCCGCGGCGATCGCGAACTCCGGTGAACCCGTGAAACGACCGGATTGGTTATCCATGAGTCCCCCCACAGCACGTCGTCTCTCGTAGCTGCAACCATGCCGGACGGGTCTGACAATCCCGGTGGGCGGGACCAGACCGCAACCGACTTTGGTCCTAGGTCGCGCGAACGAGTGCGGCGGACACCTCAGGGGCCCGGCTCAGGCGAGGTTCGACGAGCGCGGGTACGCGTCGGCGGGGTCGGTGATGACATTCACCAGATAGGGGACCCCAGAGTCGAACGCGCGGCGCAGGGCTGGGCCAAGGTCGGCCGCCTTCTCCACGGTCTCGCCGCCGCCGCCGAGCGCCTCGACGACCTTGTCGTAGCGCAGGCCAGGCTGCAGGTCCGCGGCCACGTCGTAGCCGTACAACGCCTGCATGGGGTGCTTCTCCAGCCCCCAGATGCCGTTGTTGCCGCACACCATCACGACCGGGAGCCGCTGGCGTACCAAGGACTCCACGTCCATCAGCGAGAATCCGGCCGCGCCGTCGCCCAGCAGCACGCACACCTGCCGGTCCGGGTACGTGATCCGGGCGCCCATCGCGTAGCCCATCCCGGTGCCGAGGCAGCCGTACGGGCCGGGGTCCAGCCAGGTGCCGGGTTGCGCCGGCTCCAGGTACTTGCCCGCGTACGACACGAAGTCGCCGCCGTCGCCGATCGTCACCGCGTCGGGCTCGAGGATCTGGCGCAGCTCGCCGTACACCCGCCCGGGCTTGATCGGGTCGGTGTCGGCCTGCAACTCGGCGACGTCGGCGGCCCGGGCCGCGTCCTCGATCTGGCGCAGCTTCTCCACCCAGTCGCTGTGGTCGGCCCGGGTGCCCGGGTAGTCGGCGAGTGCGGACAGGATCAGCCGAAGGTCGCCGGCGGGCGATACGGCCGGCGTGACGTGTCCGGCCCGCTGGCTCGGTGCGTCCACGATGTGCACGACCTGCGCGTCGCCGAAGTCTCCGAAGCCGAGCCGGAAGTCCAGCGGGGTTCCCACGACGGCGATGACATCGGCACCCTTGAGCGCGGCGCGGCGGGCCTTGGTGAAGGCGAGGGGGTGGCTTGGCGGCAGGCTGCCGCGGCCCATCCCGTTGGTGAAGACCGGCGTCTGCAACGCCTCTGCCGCCTCGCGGAGGGCGGCGATCGCGTCCCCGGCGTAGACGTCGGAACCGGCGATAATCACCGGACGCTCGGCTGCCGCGATCAACGCGGCCGCCTTGGCGACCTCGTCCGGGTCGGGCTCGATGGGGTCCACAGTGGCGTGTGCCGGCAGGCTGGCGGAGCCGGTACTGAATACGACATCCAGCGGCAGGTCGAGGAAGACCGGCCCGCGATGTGGGGTGAGCGCAGTCAGTGCGGCGTCGCGCAGTGCCGCGGCGACGTCATCGGTCGCGGTGACCGTGGCGGCCTTCTTGGTGATCGCGGCGACCAGCGGTACGTGGTCAATCTCCTGCAGGCTGCCAGCCCCCCACCGGAACTGCGGGGCACGCCCACCCACGACGATCACCGGGGCGCCGTTGAAGTACGCCGATGTGAGTCCGGAGACACCGTTGGTGACGCCCGGTCCTGCGGTGAGCACCGCCAACCCGGGGCGGCGCTGCAGCTTGGCGACCGCCTCCGCGGCGAATACCGCCGACTGTTCGTGCCGGACATCGACGATGCGCACGCCACCATGGTGGGCCGCGTCATAAATCGGGAAGACGTGCCCGCCGGAGAGTGTGAACAGTTCGGTGACCCCGAACGCCTTCAGGCCCGCGAGGGCGAGCTGCCCGCCGTGTCCCTCGATCTGCTCGATCGGCCCGGCCTTCTTCGACTTCTTGCTCATGTGGCACGGCTCCCCGAGTCGATCGACTAGAACGCGAATGTTACTCACACTCGATGAGGGCGCTACTGGTCCAGGTTAAAGATGTGACTCAGGTCCATTCTCGGCGGCCATTCGAACGGGTTCTCCCCTGACGCCAGCTTGTACGACACGTAAGCCGACACCACCGGCACCGCAAGGCAAAGCATCAGCGCGAACAGTGCACCGAAGAATCGCCGCGCCCCGCCCCGCCGGCGCACGGTCGCGTACGGGCTGTACGCCACCCCATACGGGGTGACGTACTGGGCCATCTGCTGGGTGGGCGTTGCCTGCGGAGGTGCGGTGGGTACGCGTGCACGCGCCGACCAGGATTGCAGCGCGGGATCGGCAGGCATCGCGGGTTGGGGCGGCGGTGCGGCTGCCGCTGGTACGGGCTGGGTCGGCGGCGCGGGCGGCACGGTTGCGACTTGCACGGGTGCCGCAGCTACGGATTCCTGCGGTTGAGCCTGTTGCGCCGGCGGTTGCGGGGTTTGGTGCGGAGCACCGCTCGGGTCGGCAGGCATGCCGTTGAGTCTACGGCGATCCACAAAGCGACCGAGATCGCTGTTTGCGATACGACAGCGTGCGGGAGCGGGTTTAGCGGCCGGTGAAGGTCGGCTTGCGCTTCTCCACGAAGGCCGTCATGCCCTCCCGGCGGTCGTCGGTGGCGAACAGGCCGGCGAAGAGTTGGCTCTCCCAGCGCAGGGCCCGCTCCAGGTCGAGTTCGAGGCCACCGTCGATGGCAAGCTTGGCCGCGCGCAGCGCCTGGGCCGGACCGTTCACGTACGGCCGTACGAGCGCGACCGCCGCGTCGTACACGCTCTCGCCAGCCGGCACCACGCGGTCGGCTAGCCCGAGCGCGAGAGCCTCCTGCGCGTCGACGAGGCGCCCGGACATGACGAGTTCCTTGGCGCGGGCCGGGCCAAGCAGCCGGGCCAGGCGCTGGGTTCCACCGCCGCCCGGGATGACGCCGAGGTTGATCTCCGGTTGGCCGAGCTTCGCGTCGGCCGAGAGCACGCGCCAGTCACATGCGAGCGCCACTTCGAGGCCACCGCCGAGGGCGTATCCGGCGATCGCCGCGACCACCGGCTTAGGGATCCCGCTCAGCGCGCCCAGGCCCCGGGAGAGGTTGCCGGCCCTCGCAGACATGTCCGAATAGGACATATCAAGCATTTCCTTGATGTCGGCCCCCGCGGCGAAGACGCTCTCGCCGCCGTACACCACGACGGCGCGGATCTCATGGTCGGCGGCGGCGGCGATGGCGACCTCGAGGAGCTCGTCCTGAACCTGGGCGTTGAGGGCGTTCATCTTCGGACGGTCCAGCCGGATCGTACCGATGCCGTCCGCCTTCTCCAGCCGTACGAACTCTCCCACCGTCAGCCTCCTCGTTGAGCGACCAGCGCGCAGCGCCGTCAGCCTGCGTCATCCGGGAGCCTACGCAACGGCGGCGCCCGCGCCGCACAATGGACCCGCGACCAGATCGATCGGGGTAATCATGGCCAGGCTGTTCTCCGGAGACGGGCTGCAGATCAGCGACGACTGGATCCGCACCCCGACCGCCGCTTACGCCATCGCCGAGGTGCGCGCGGTGTGGACGACCCGGCGCCAGGTCGGCCGGGGCAGCCGGCTGATGACGGCCGGCCTCGGCGCCGCTGCTGTGCTGGTACTGGTCGGCGCCGCCGGCGTGTCCGGATGGCTCACCCGCAACTGGGTCTGGCTGCTCCTGTCGCCGGTGTTCTTCTTCGTCGCCGCCACGATCGGGCTGCTGGACCCGATCGCGATCTATCTGGAGAAACGCCACCACGAACTGTGGATCACCACGGGCACGGTGTCGGTGATGCTGTGGAGGGCGAACCAGGTCGAGGTGCGCAAAGCGCTGCGTCAGATCCAGCGCGCGCGCCAACGCCACCGTGACGCCTACGAGGTGTAGGGGTTCCTCCGAACGAAACTGCAGTGAGACTTCGCGTTGGTTCGGAGGAACGGCCGCGGTCAGCGGTTGTCGTCGACCGGGACGATCTCGTGCCCGAGCGGGAACAGGGACACCGGCACCATCTTGATGTTCGCGATGCCCAGCGGGATCCCGATGATCGTGATGAACTGCGCGATCGCGGTGACGATGTGCCCGAGCGCCAACCACCAGCCGGCGACGATGAACCAGATGACGTTGCCGATGCCGGAGGCGACGCCGGCCGACGGCTTCGGGCGGGTGGTACGACCGAAGGGCCAGAGGGCGTAGTTCGCCATCCGGAAGGCCGCGAACCCGAACGGGATCGTGATGATCAGAATGAAACAGATGATTCCGGCGATGGCGTAACCGAGCGCCAGGAGCACCCCGCCGAAGATGAGCCAGATGATGTTCAGCAGTACCCGCATACCCCGATCATTCGTCACCCGGTCAACCGGGCGCGGGCGGTGTACCGACCGTCGGTGAGGTTCACGCTCAGGGGGAGGTCGAACGTCGCGCTCAGGTTCTCGCTGGTGATCACAGACCGCATCGGACCCTGCGCCACCACCTCGCCCCGCCGCAGCAGCAGTGCATGGCTGAACCCCGGTGGGATCTCCTCCACGTGATGGGTGACCAACACCAGCGCCGGCGCCTGCGGGTCTTCGGCGAGTTCGGCCAGCCGCCGGACAAGATCCTCCCGCCCGCCGAGGTCCAGGCCGGCTGCGGGCTCGTCGAGCAGGAGCAGTTCCGGGTCAGTCATCAATGCCCGAGCGATCTGGACCCGCTTGCGCTCACCCTCGGACAGGGTGCCGTAATGACGCTCGGCCAACGGCAACGCACCGAGCTGATCGAGCAGTGCTTGCGCGCGATGCGCGTCGAGCGCCTGGTAGTCCTCCCGAAACCGTCCCAGCACCCCCCACGCGGCGGTCATCACGACGTCCAGCACGGACTCGTCGGGCGGGATGCGATCGTGCAGGGCCACCGTGGTGAGCCCAATACGGGTGCGCAGCTCGGTCACGTCGACCCGGCCGAGCAGCTGCCCGAGGACGTGCACCGTGCCACGGGTCGGGAAGAGCCGGGCGGCCGCGAGATTGAGCAGCGTGGTTTTGCCCGCACCGTTGGGGCCCAGCACTACCCAGCGCTCGTCCAGTTCAACCCGCCACGACACCGCGCGGAGCAGTTCAGCATCGCCCCGGATGACGGTTGCCGAATCGATGCCGATCACGAGATCCGGGTCTTCGAACGGGACGGATGCGGCGTGGCGGGGGTCGGACACGCGCACCATCCAACCACGCCCGTCCCCGCGGGACCGATGTAAGAAAGGGGCCCTTTATTGACAGAATCCGTATGGAAGGGGCCCTTTCTTACACCGGGACGCCCTAGGCCAGGGCGCGGAGGAACTGTTCGACGATCGGGACCGCCGTGGCGGCGCTGGAGCCGCCCTGCTCGACGAAGACGGCGAACGCGATGTCGCCCTGCCAGCCGATGGTCCACGCGTGGGTGTCGGCGGGGTTGTTGTTGAACTCGGCCGTACCGGTCTTCACCTGAACCGGCGAGCCCGGTACGTCCAGCAGCGCGGTGGCGGTGCCCGCCGTCACCACCTCGCGCATCATGGCGCGCAGGGAGGCCACTGACTCGGGCTTGAGCGCGGTGCCGTTGGCGGGCGGGTTCCCGGCCGGGCCGGCGGCGGGCGCCGGTGCCGCCTCCGGCACTGTGGGCAGGAGCACGGGCTGCACCCAGGACCCCCGGGCGACCGCGGCCACGGCGGCGCCGAGGCAGACCGGACTGACCAACGTCTGGCCCTGGCCAAAGGCGGCGGCTGCGGCCTCCACAGTGGATGCATTCGTCGCCACGGAGCCGGTGAAGACCTCGGTGCCAAGGTTCCAGGTGGTACCGATGCCCAGCGACGCCGCTGCCTTGCTGAGGCCGTCGCCACCGAGCTTCGGTGCCAGCGACGCGAACGCGGTGTTGCAGGACCGGGCGAAGTCGACATGGAATGGCACCGCGCCGAGCTCGAAGCCGCCGGCGTTGGTGAACGTCCGACCGTCCACAGTGAACGTCTTGGGACAGTCGACGGTCGTGTCCGGGGTCACGTGGCCGGCTTCGAGCAGGCTCAGCGTGGTAACCATCTTGAAGGTCGAGCCCGGCGGGACGCTTGCGGTGAAGGCGAGGTTGAGCTCGCCGCCGGCCGGTCCGTTCGCGGCGGCCAGGATCGCACCGTCGCTGACCCGGATCGCGACCAGCGCCGAGCGCTGCGGCGTCGCGACGAGAGCGGTGTCGGCCGCGTTCTGCACCTTCTGGTCCAGGGTGATCTTCAGGGTTTCACCCGGGGCGGGCTCCGACCGGAACGCGATGATGTCCGCGTCGCCCGACCCGTCCGCGCCGCGCGGCTGCGGGATCACGATCTGCACCCCCGGCGTGCCCCGCAGCAGGTCGTCGTACTGCTTCTGCAGACCGGACTGTCCGATCAGCTCACCAGCCAGGTACTTGCCCGGATTCGCGTCGAGCTGTTCCCGGGTCACGTCGCCGACCGTGCCCAGCAGTGCCCGGGCGAAGGTCCGCGTGGGGGCCAGCGCGAGGGTGCCCTCCTCGAACACGGTGCCCGCGAGGTCGTGGACCTTATCGCGGATCTGGTCGTACGCCTCGCGGCGCAACGTAACGACGCTGATGAACGCGTCGGGGTTGCCGGCCGCGATCCGCGCCGGCAGGTCGGCGAGGTCGACCGAGACGCCGATGGACTTGAACGCCGCGTCCAGGGCCGCGATCAGGGCGCCCTGGTTGGTGATGCGCTGCGGTTCGACGCCCACGTTGACGACCGGGCGCTGCTTGACGATCGCCTCGCCGGCACCGTCGAGTATCGACCCCCGGTCCGCTGGGATCGGCCGGGCGCTGAGGTGGTCGTCGGCCTTGAGTTGCGGGTGGACGGTGTCCGGCGCGAACACCACCCGCCAGTTCTGCTCCACCTTCCGCATCCGGACCGTGGTCTGGTACGACCACACCAGCCCGTCGGCGACGGTCCACTCGACCGTGACCGGAGCGGTCGCCGTGCCGTCAGATTCCTCGACGTCGCCGGCCGGATTCGGGGTCGCTTTGGTCGCGACGAGGTCGCCTGCCAGTGACTCGATCTGCTTGGTCACGTCCGCCGGCACCAGCGCGGCACCATCCGGATCCTCGAGCGCGACTGCGCTGAGGTCACCCGAGCGCCAACCGTCGAGGAAGGCGCGAAGTGCCTGGTCCGGTCCGGGCTCGCGGGTACACCCCACGAGGCCAGTGCCGGCGACCAGGACAAGTACGGCGATAACAGCAAAGCGGCGCATCAATGGTCCTTTCCCCGAATAACCGCGAAGCGCGAGGAGCGAGCGCCAGCGAGCCCCGCAGTCGCGAGCTCACGGACAACCGCGCCATTGTGCCCGGTTCCTTCCCCGAGCACTGCGCCATTGTGCGCAGTAGGCCCGGGTCGATGCGTGACCGGTGCCGCCGATCGGACATTGAGCCCAGGGACGGCGGCGTGCCGCTGATCGCGCACCGCGCGTGCACACGCGGGCTGCGCCGACGTCCTAGGCTGAACCCGAGCCCCACAGCGTCGTCGGGCTCAGAAGGAGACGGACCATGGACCGGCGTTCTGCGGGCTTGACGGTGCACCCCGACGACCCTCCACTGCAGGGCGCTCCGCCCGACGACGACGGCGACGTGGACGGACGCGAACCAGGCGGCGAGGAGGTCGAGGAGGAGGCGCAGGTGCCCAACCTGGAACGCCTCGTGGCCGACGCAATGACGCTGGCCGTTGCCAGCGGCGATCGGGGCACCGACCTGGCCAATCTGGTCAACCGGTTCTGGCGGTTGGTTCCCGACGAGGATCTCCTCGGCCGTACCGCGAGTCACATGCTCGCTGCCGTGACCGCGCACCTGGACCTCGCCGCCGATCGGCTGCCCGGCCAGATGAAGCTGACCGTCGAACGCACCGATGTGTGCACCACGATCCTTGTCGTCACCGACGACATGCCGTTCCTGGTCGACTCCGTGACCGCTGCGGTCACCGTCGCCGGTCTGGACCTCGACCTCCTCGCCCACCCGCAGGTCGTGGTGCGCCGTGAGGCCATGGGCGCGCTGCGCGAGGTGTGCGCCGACATCGATCCGGACGACGCCGGCCCCGGCGACGTCGTCGAGAGCTGGATGCGGATCGAGGTGGCGGCGCTCGACGAGGAAGCGGCCATCCGCCTGCGCAATGATCTGCAGCGAGTCCTTACCGACGTGCGCGAAGCGGTCGAAGACTGGCCGAAGATGCGCCGCCAGGCGCTCGCCCTCGCCGACGAGCTCTCGTCCGCGGTGTTGCCGGTACCGGACAAGGACATTACCGACTCAGTGGCGCTGCTGCGTTGGCTCGCCGACGACCACTTCACGTTCCTCGGTTACCGGGAGTACCGGTTGCGCCGCGACCTCATCGGGGCGCCTGCACCCGAGGGAATGATTGAGGGCAACGGCGAAGCGACCCCGGTCGAGGCCGGCCCGCCCGAGCAGATGCTCGAAGCGGTGCTGGGCACGGGACTGGGCATCCTGCGACGCGATCCGGCCAGCGCTCGAGCGGTTTCGTCCATGAGCCCGGAAGCGTTCGGGCGGGTGATGGAGAAGCGGCTGCTCATCATCACCAAGGCGAACTCACGCTCCACTGTGCACCGTTCGGCGTATCTCGACTACATCGGGTTCAAGATGTTCGATGCCGACGGCAACGTCATCGGCGAGCGCCGATTCCTCGGTCTGTTCTCCTCGGCCGCGTATCTCACGTCGGTCAAGGACCTACCCGTGGTCAAACGCAAGGTGACCGAGGTGATGGCCCGCTCCGGGCTGAGTCCGCGTAGCCACTCCGGCAAGGAGCTCGTGGCGACGCTGGAGGACTACCCCCGCGAGGAACTGTTCCAGATCGCCACCGACGATCTGTTCCGGACCGTGATGGGGGTACTGCGTCTGGCTGGGCGCCGGCAGGTTCGCGTTTTCGCGCGAGCGGACCAGTACGGACGCTTCATCTCCTGCCTCGTGTACCTACCAAGGGACCGGTTCACCACCGCCAACAGACTGCGGATCCAGGAGATCCTGCTGCGGGAGCTGCACGGCACCGGAGTCGACTACACCACCCGGGTCACCGACGCCACGCTCGCCCGGATCCATTTCATCGTGCGGACCGAACGGGGCGCCCGCCTCGCCGAGATCGACACCGAGGCGCTGTCGGCGCAGGTCGCCGAGGCCACCCGGCTCTGGGACGACGACTTCGCCCACACGCTCGAGGTCAAGCTCGGTGATGAGCACGGACGCAGACTGCTGGAGCGGTACGGCGAGGCGCTACCCGAGACCTACAAGGACTCGCACACTCCGCAGGAGGCACTGCAGGACCTGGCCATGTTGGAGATGCTCGAGGAGCCGAACCAACTGGTGCTGCACCTGTACCGCAGGCGCAAGAATGACCAGGACGTGCGGTTCAAGGTGTTCCGGGCCGACGAGCAGATGACCCTCTCGGACATCCTGCCGGTGCTGCACTCGCTCGGGGTCCGGGTTCAGGACGAGCGACCGTACGAGATACGGCTGGCAGATTCGACTGCGTACCTGTACGACTTCGGCCTGAGCCTGCCGCCTGGGAACTGGGACGTTCCGAGCCTGCGGTCCAATGTGGAGAACGCGTTCTCTGCCGCCTGGCGCGGTGAGTCCGAAGTGGACAACCTTAACCAGCTCGTGCTCCGGGCCGGGCTGACCTGGCGGGACGTGGTGGTGCTCCGGGCATACGCGAAGTATCTGCGCCAGGCCGGTACCGTGTTCTCCCAGGACTACATGGAGGCGACGCTCTCGGCCTACCCGCAGATCGCCGCGCAGCTGGTGGCCCTGTTCCAGGCCCGGCTGGACCCGTCCGCCGGTGGCCTCACTACCGACCGGGAGACCCGGTCGAAGCAGCTGGCCGAGGACATCCTGCACCGCCTGGACGATGTCGCCTCGCTCGACCAGGACCGGATCCTGCGCTCGTTTCTGACGCTGGTGAAGGCGACGCTGCGCACGTCGTTCTTCCAGCGCACGCCGGAGGGCCGGCCGAAGCCGTACATTGCCTTCAAGTTCGACGCCCGCGCGATCCCCGACCTGCCCGCGCCGCGGCCCCGATACGAGATCTTCGTCTACTCACCTCGATTCGAGGGCGTGCACCTGCGATTTGGCTCGGTGGCCCGAGGTGGGCTGCGCTGGTCGGACCGCCGGGAGGACTTCCGCACCGAGGTCCTGGGGTTGGTCAAGGCTCAGAGCGTGAAGAACGCGGTGATCGTGCCGGTCGGCGCCAAGGGTGGTTTCGTTCTGAAGCAGGCGCCGCCCCCATCAGACCGTGAGGCGTTTGCGGCCGAAGGCGTGGCGTGCTATCGAGAGTTCATCGCCAGTCTGCTCGACGTTACCGACAACATCGTCGTGGGCGAAGTCGTGCCACCGTCCGATGTGGTACGTCACGACGACGACGACCCGTACCTCGTGGTCGCCGCGGACAAGGGCACAGCGGCCTTCTCCGATATCGCCAACGAGATCTCTCTGTCGTACGGCTTCTGGCTCGGCGATGCGTTCGCCTCCGGCGGTTCCGCGGGATATGACCACAAGAAGATGGGGATCACCGCGAAGGGTGCCTGGGAGTCGGTCCGCCGGCACTTCCGCGAAATGGATGTCGACATCCAGCGGCAGGACTTCACCGCGGTCGGGATCGGCGACATGTCAGGCGACGTCTTCGGCAACGGGATGCTCCTCTCGCGGCACACCCGACTGATCGCGGCCTTCGACCACCGCCATGTTTTCGTCGACCCGGATCCGGACGCCGAATCGTCGTTTGTGGAGCGTCGTCGACTGTTCGACCTGCCGCGCTCGTCGTGGGACGACTATGACCGGTCGCTGATCTCAGGCGGCGGTGGGATCTGGCCGCGGACCGCCAAGGCCATTCAGATCTCCGCCGAGATGAATCAGGCGCTGGGAATAGGCGACAGCGGCGTCACCTCGCTGTCGCCGGCGGAACTCATCCGGGCGATCCTGCGCGCGCCGGTGGACCTGCTATGGAACGGTGGCATCGGCACGTATGTGAAGTCCGCTGAGGAAACCCACTCCGACGTCGGCGACAAGAGCAACGACCCGGTGCGGGTCAACGGCGCCCAGGTGCGGGCGAAGGTGGTTGGTGAAGGCGGCAACCTCGGCCTGACTCAGCGCGGCCGGGTCGACTACGCGTTGATGGGCGGGACGGTCAACGTCGCTGGCGGGCGCGAGGCCCACATTTGCACCGACTTCATCGACAACTCTGCCGGGGTTGACTGCTCCGATCACGAGGTGAACATCAAGATCCTGCTCGGCGGTGCGGTCGCGGACGGCGAGCTTTCCGGGCCCGAGCGGGACGCGCTGCTGGCTGAGATGACCGACGAGGTCGCCACTCTGGTGCTGCGGGACAACTATGACCAGGCGAACACCCTCGGTGCCGCGCGTAGCCAGGCGGCGTCGCTGTTGACCGTGCACCGCCGCATGATCAGCGACATGGAGAAGGCCGGGCTCGACCGCACACTGGAGGGTCTGCCCAGTGACGAGGCCATCGCGGTCCGGGTCGGCGTGGGCATCGGCCTGACCTCACCCGAGCTCGCGGTGCTCCTCGCGTACACGAAGATCAATGCCACCCGCGACATCCAGGCCTCGTCGTTGCCGGACGACGAATGGACCCGACAGGTACTGGTCGATTACTTCCCCACGCCACTGCGAAAGCGCTTCGCCGACCGGATGCCGGGCCACCGACTGCGGCGGGAGCTGGTCACCACCCAGATCGTCAATGAGGCGGTCAACCGGGGCGGGCTGTCGTTCCTCTACCGCGCGCAGGAGGAGACCGGCGCGAGTGCGGCCGATATCCTGCGCGCGTACGTGGTAGTCCGTGAGGTCTTCAACCTGCGCGCCCTGTGGCGGTCCCTGGAGGCGCTCGACGGCACCGTGCCGGCCAGCGCGCAGACCGCGTTGACCCTAGAAGTGCGGCGCCTGGTCGACCGGGCCGTGCGATGGCTCGTGGCCAACCGGCGGTCCGCGATCGACGTGACGGCGGAGATCGCCCGCCTCCAGCCGGGGGTTGCCGTTCTGCTGCCCCAGCTGGCCGAGCTGTTCCAGGGGCGGGAGCGCGACGAACTCCAGGCCCACATCAGCTCGCTGACGATGGTTGGCCTACCCGATGACGTCGCGGCCTGGGGCACCCGCGTGATGTACGGATTCGGGTTGCTCGACATCGTCGAGGTGGCGCACACGACGGGCCGCGACGTGACCGAGGTGGCGAGTGTCTACTTTGTCCTGTCGGAACGGTTCCGCGTGGATGAGCTGCTGTCGAAGATCTCCGCCCTGCCGCGGCAGGACCGGTGGCAGACGATGGCTCGGATGGCCTTGCGGTACGACCTCTACGCGGCACTGGCGGAGCTGACGGTCGAGGTGCTCGCCTCGTCGGACCCGGCCGCCTCGGCCACGGACCGGGTCTCGCAGTGGGAGCTGGCGAACGAGGCCAACATCGCCCGGACCACCAACACACTGTCCGAGTTCGCCGACTCGGTCGCCGACCTGGCACCGCTGTCGGTGCTGCTACGCCAGATCCGCACCCTCGTCCGAGCCTCCGCCTCCCGCACCTAGCCGCGCGAGGGCGAGGCGTCGGATGCTCGCGCGAGCGTTTCGCCAACCGGCGGCGATGTGTCGGGCCGATATCCATATCACCATTCGATATCGGCGGATGCCTCGATTCGCTGGCAGTGCGATCACGGCGACCGCGACGGCGACGGCGATCGGCCGACCGGCGATATCGCCGGCGGATATTGATATCGCGACGTCACCCGTGCGGCCGGCCGCGACCCGCCGTGTCTAGGCGGCCGCGGGCCGGATCAGCCCGGACTCATAGGCGAGCACCACGGCCTGCACCCGGTCGCGTAGGTCCAGCTTCGTCAGCACGTGCGCCACGTGCGTCTTCACCGTGTTCTCGGTGATGAACAGCGCACGTGCGATCTCGGTGTTGCTGAGCCCCCGGCCCAAGCACGTGAGGACCTCAACCTCCTTGGCCGTGAGCTCGCCGAGCGCGGCCGGCGTCGGCCGCGGCGATTGCCGGGCGAACTGCTCCACCAGTCGACGGGTGACCGCCGGCGCGAACAGCGAACCGCCCTCGGCGACCACCCGGATGGCGGTCAGCAGCCGCTCCTCGGGGGCGTCCTTGAGCAGGAAGCCACTGGCGCCGGCCCGTAACGCCCCGAACACCACCTCGTCGAGATCGAACGTAGTGAGCACAAGCACGCGCGAGTGCGGGTTCGACTCGGCGAGCTGGGCGGTGGCCTGGATGCCATCGAGTTCGGGCATCCGTACATCCATCAGCACCACGTCGGGACGGTGCTCCTCGACTACGGCGACCGCCTCGTGCCCGTTCGCGGCCTCGCCCACCACCTCGATGCCCGGCTCCGCCCGCAGGATCATGCGAAAGCCCGCGCGGACCAGCGCCTGGTCGTCGGCGAGGACGACCCGGATCACGCGGCGACCTCGTACGGCAGCCAGGCGCGGACGCGGAACCCGGCACCGTCGACCGGGCCGACGTCCAGCTCACCACCGGCCACAGCCACACGCTCCCGCATCCCGACCAGTCCTTGCCCAGAGCCCGTGGTCGGGCCGGGCGAACCGGAGCCGTCGTCGCAAACGACGACCTCGAGATCCTGGTCGCGGCAAGCCACGCTCACCCGTACCCGCGCGCCCGCCGCATGCCGCAGGACGTTGGTCAGGGCCTCCTGGATGATTCGGTACGCCGACAAGCCGACGCCGGGCGGGATGTTGCCCACCTCGCCGCTGATCTCGAGCTCCACCGGCAGGCCAGAGGACTGGATCAGGGTCGGCAGCGCAGTCAATGAGGGAAGCGGCTCCGCGTCACCGTCCATATCGGACTCGCGAAGGACGGTCAGCAGGCGGCGCATGTCGCCTAGGGCCTGGGCGTTCGTCCTCTCGATGACGGTAAAGGCCTCGCGCGCCTCGGTCGGGTCGACGTCGAGCATCCGCCGACCACCCCGGGCATGCAGGACGGTGACGGAGATGGCGTGGGACACCACGTCATGCAGCTCGCGGGCGATCCGGCCGCGCTCGTCGACCACCGCCTGCTGGGCACGATCAGCCAGATCCTTGGTCTGCGCGATGAGCTGCCCTTCCCGGTCGCGGCGCAGGCGGATCGCCAGTCCGGCGGCCCACGGGCCGCCGATGACGACGGTGCCGAAGATCACATCTCCGACCGCGAAGGGATCTCCGTCGGTTGCCACGAACAGCGCCGTGCCCGCGATGACGAGCACGCCGCCGAACCATGCCGCGGCCCGGCGGGTGAAGGCGCCAAGGGAGTAGAGCGATACGAACACGACCACCAAGAAGGTGAGCGACTCATCGGGAAGCCGACTCACCTGGCTGGCCAGTGAGAGCATCGCGGTCCAGAGCACAGCGAACGACGCGAGGGGCAGCCGGCGCCGGTATGCCAGTGATGCGGTGCCGAGGACGGCCAGCGCCGCGGCCGCGGGGCGGTCGGGCACGACGCCCGCCACGGCCAGCTCGGCGAGCATCGTGAGGCAGAGGGCGCCGGCCAGGACCGGATCCCCGTAGGACGCCAACCACCTGCGCAAACGCACGGGCTGAGAGTACGCAGCGAGATCTTCCTGGCGATCACCCGGCAGAGTGAGCTTGCCTCATCCGTGCGGATGACGGCGGACCTCATCCAGGCAGGCGACCGGCACTCGCCAACGGGAGTGACGCCGACGACCGCCTCGATCGAAAAGACTCGGCGGCAGTTCTTCACCACCGTGCCACACGCGAGAGAGGGATCCATCATGACCACAACCGCCGCTACAGCTAACGCGGCCGACGTCGATGCGCCGGCCCGGCCTTGGCGTACCGCCGCGATCGCGATCGTCGGCGCCGTGGCGCTCAACGCGCTCGGTATCTGGGGCGACGGCACGCCCAACCACGAGGACGACGCGCTGGTGTCGTTCGTCGTCGTCTGCGGTGTCATCGCCGTGGCATCCGGACTCGTCTTCGGCCTGTTCGTGCCACGGGCACTCAAGCGCATCGCCGCGACCGGGCAGGCGGGGGTGGGCGCCCTGGTGCTCTCGGTGCTGGCGCTGCTGCTCGTGGTGCCCGGATACTGGACCGGGCTGCCGCCCGTGCTGGCTGCCGGCGGAATCGTGGTCGGCCTTGCCGGGCGGACCGCCACCCGCAGCGGCATGGCGATCGCTGCCGTGGTGATCGGCTTGCTGGCGGTCGTGGCCGATGTTGCCATCTACGCCCTGGACTGGATGAGCACCAACGGCGTGCTCTGACGCTTCGGCCCGCCGTCGTGGGTTGTGCGCGGGGCCATCTTGGACCTCGCGCACAACCCCAACGCACGTCGGCCCCAACGCACGTCCGCTCGTAGGCGCACGAGCACCCGCCGCTATGGCCTGAATCGTGGATATAGATCATCATTAGGTTAGCTATCTGTGTGATCTGCGTCACGCCGCATTTCGGACGTCGCTCGGCGCTGGGTGGGCGCGCCTGCACGCAAGGTGATCACATTTCGGGCGGACCGCTGGTCCGGTGACCTATCGGTCCGAGCCGCGAGATTTCATGATCAAGTGATCAGCGCAGCAACGTGTTAGCAATGCATGCCGGGCCGAACGGGGCCGGTCGCACCGAACGGATACGCCAAGTCCTGTCCGCCGCGCGGTGCGCTCTGCAGAGCAACTGGGACAGGAGCGGGGGAACCCTTTTTGGCACAGCAACACCGTGCCTTGGGGTTAAGCCGGGAACCAGCCGGCCGGGCAACCTTCGAGCCCGAACCCGACAGCTCACCTCGCAGGCGTCCGAAGGGAAAGCTGTGCATCAAGACTGGCGGTCCGGCGAGAGCCCGGGCAACTCCCCACTGCACCCTCGCGCGGTGCCACACCACGACCCTCGTTTCTTCGAACCGACCGGTGGCCACGGCGGCTATGCCGACCATGGCCGACGCCGACCATGGCCCGCCGGATCCCCGTGGCGGCAAGCGTCGTCGCCCGACGCCGCGGCCGGATGAAGAAGCGGTGGATCATCGTCCCCGTCGCGGCCCTAGCCGCCCTCCTGGCGGGTGGCATCGCTGTCGCGGCGACCGGCTTTGGCGGCATCCGATTCAAGGTGGTCGCGCCGGTCACGGTCCAGGCCCTGGGCCTGAACACCGACAAAGCCGATGTCGGTCAGACCGTGACCGCCGGAGCGAAGCTCGTCGCCGAGCGCGAGTCGGTCCTGCCTGAGGTCGCCATCGCGGTGACCGGACCGGACGGCAAGCGCGCGGACTTCCCGCACGCCAACAATTGGAAGCTCGGCACCTCGCAGAAGGTGTTCCGCCAGAGCAAGACCTTCGACCAGGTAGGCACATACACCTACTGGTTCACGTACAAGAAGGACGGTCGTTGGATCGACCTGAAGCCTAAGCAGAACTTCACCGTCGGCAGCCCGAGCACGGCGAACCCTGCTCCGACCACTCCGGGCGCCACGCCGAGCCCGTCCGGCTCGACCTCGACCGGGCCGACGACAACGCCCACCACGCCGCCTCGACCGGCGGCTCGACCGGCGGCGGCTCGACCGGCGGTGGTTCGACCGGCGGTGGTTCGACGGGCGGCTCCACGGCCCCACGACGAACCCCGCGCTGCGTGGCTGTGCGGCCAACCCGGGCAGCTGCGGCTACCCGACCCCGGCCACGACCGGCGTCCCCGCGGGCACGGCGTTGACCACGTTCAACGGCAACTACTCCGCCCGGACCGCCGGACAGGTCATCGAAAACATGGAGATCAACGGCTGCTCTGTCGGTGGAGGCGCCGGGCGTGACGATCCGCAACACCCGGGTGAAGGTTGGCTGACAACTGCATCGACGGCATCCGCACGTACGGCGCCGGTGGCACCACGACCGTCGACCGGGTTGAAGTGGTGTGCAGCTACGCGCACGGCGGCGCGCTGTCGGGTCCCGGGTTCAAGGCAACCAGGGTGTGGCTGCACGGGTGCGAGAACGGGTCAGAGATCAACGAAGGCTCCTCGATCATCGACTCGGTGATCCAGGGATCCGAGCTGCGGCAACAGCAACGCCCATGGTGACGGTGTTCAGTCGCAGGGCGGCAACAATGTGGTCCTCCGTCACAACACGATGTTGCAGGTCAACCCGGTGACATCGGCGATCATCACCAACCCGACCAAGAACAACGGTTGGATCGTCGAGGACAACCTCATGGGTGGCGGAGCGTACACGCTGTACTGCCCAGAGCAGGGCACGAACTTCGTGGTCCGCAACAACCGCTTCGTCCCGGCGAAGCAGACCACCCTCTACAGTGCCGCGTTCGGGCTCACCGATGCCTGCCGCCACAGTGGCATCACGTGGACCGGTAACATCCGCGACACCGACGGCGTGGCGGTCCCGCCGTAACGGCGTAGCACCGGCCGCAGGTCAGGAAGGGCACCTTCTTCGCAACGGAGAAGGTGCCCTTCGACTATCCGGGTACGGTCAGCACCCCGGACCGGGGCAGCAGGCCGAACCCGTGCAGTCGTGGCTCACGCTGAACCGGGCCACTGACCCGCCACCGCGCTCGTAATACTCCACCACAATCGTGTGCTGCCCGGCCGACACCGGTAGGTCGACCGTGTACGTGGTCGGCGGCTGATCGCTCCAGCCATCCAGGATCACCACTCCGTCGAGGAATACCCGGATGCCGTCGTCACCGGTCGCCGTGAAGCGGTAGGTGCCGCCATCAAAGGTCGTCACCTTGGTCCAGCGGGCACTGAACAGATTGCTCGGCACGCCCGGGCCGGGCGAACCCTGCCCCCAGTTGAAGTCCACCGCCGGGTCGCTGCGGGTGAGAATCGGCGTACCCGTGAGTATTTCGTTGTCGAAGTACTCGGCCGTCCAAGGGTCACTCGGCGGCGGCGGAGGCTCTGCTGACGCGGCGAAGGAGAATCTCGCCACGGCCCCACCACCGGCCTCGAAGTACTCCATCACGATCTGATGCGTGCCCTCGGTCAGGGCACGGGTCGCGGTATGGGTCGTCGGACCTTGCAGCACCCACTTGTCGATGACGAGGACACCGTCGACGTAGAGGCGGACGCCGTCGTCGGTCGTGGTCGAGAAGGTGTAACCGCCTTCGGCCACCTGCACCGACGTGGTCCACCGGGCTGAGAAGTTGTTGCTGGGGATGCCGGCTCCCGGCGACCCCGCGTCCCAGTCGAAATCGATCCCGGTGTCGGTGCGCGTGAGCGCCGGGGTGCCGGTGAGGTCCGGGTTGGCGAAGTACTCCGCGGCGAACGACCCCACGGGTGGCGGCGGTGGCGGCTCGGTGGCCTCTACGTAGGTCAGCTTTGCCGATGCTGCTCCGCCGGAGTCGAAGTACTCCATGACGATCTGGTGCGTACCCTCGGTCAAGGTGCGGGTCACCGTATTCGTGACCGAACCTTGGAGAATCCACTTGTCGATGACGTTCAGACCGTCGATGAACAGCCGCACGCCATCGTCGGTCGTCGTCGAGAACGTGTAGCTCCCCGCCGCGAGTTGGACCGATGTCGTCCAGCGCACGGAGAAGTGGTCGGCTGGAACGCCCGATCCCGGAGAGCCATTGCCCCAGTCGAAGTCGACCTCGGTGTCCTGGCGGGTCAACACCGGCGCACCGGAGAGAGCCTGGTTGTCGAAGTACTCCGCAGCGAAGCCTTGACCCTCCGGCGCGATCTCCCCGATGCGCACGTAGTCGAGGTTCGCCCGGGCATTGCCCCCGTACTCGAAGTAGTCAACCCGGATCACGTGGGTGCCGGCCAGCAGCACCGTGTCCACGCTGAACGTGCCGTTCTGCGGCCACCTGTCAACGATGGGCTCGTTGTCGACGAAGACCCGGATGCCGTCGTCGGCGGCACCGCTGAACCGGTAAATGCCGGCCGACAGCACATCAGTGCGGGTCCACCGGGCCATGAAGAAGTTGTCCGTGATGGACGGATCGGGCGACGAGCCGTCAAACCACTCGTTCTGCAGGGTCGACTCGGTGCGCGCGAGGTCGGCAGGTCTGGTCGGGATCACGGGAGTCTCGCCGAGGCTGAGCTCCGGGGTACTCCAGTACTCGGCCTGCCAACCCGGCGGCTCGGGTAGGTCACCGACCTTGCTGTAGCTCAGCTTCGCCAGCGCACTGCTGCCACCTTCGTAGTACTCCATGACAACCGTGTGCGGCCCGCCGTCCATCGGCAAGGTCACCGGGTAGCTCGTGGCGCCCTGGTCGATCCACTTGTCGATCACCCGTGCGCCGTCGACGTACAGTCGCACGCCGTCATCGGCGGTGGCGATGAACTGGTACTCGCCCGGAGCGACGTTGAGCGTGCGAGACCACCGGGCGAGGAATGCGTTCTCTCCGATGATGCCGGGTGCGGGCGAGCCGTCACCCCAGTTGTGGTCGATGGTGGCTTCTTCCCGTACGACCAGGGGTCCAGAGCTGGGTATCACCGGCGTGCCGGGCATGTTCCAGTACTCGGCGTGCCAGGTCTCGTTGGGTTGGTCCACTGTGGCCTCCCAGCGGAGCGTGGCCACGGCCGAACCACCTGAGTCGAAGTACTCCATCCGGATGCTGTGCTTTCCTTGGCCCAGGTCCGCAGTGTACGACCATTCGGTCGGGGACTGACCCTCCCAGTGGTCGATGACCCGGATGTTGTCGATGTAGAGCCTGACGCCATCATCGGTGACGGTGGTGAATTTGTACCGGCCGGCGCCGAAGGTTTGGGTCTTCGTCCAGCGCACTGAGAAGTTGTTGTCGTTGACGGCGGAATCGGGCGAGGCCTGGTCCCAGTTGAAGTCGACCTTCGGATCCTGCCGGGTGAGCACCGGGGTGCCCGAGAGCGAAGGGTTGTTGTAGTACGAGGCGGTGAACGCCGCCGACGGTTGATAGACCGCGGTGTAGGTGGTGTCGGTCTCCGGCGTGGTGATCACGTGCCGAATGTTGCGCCCATCAGACCAGCCGGAGAATTCCATCACCATGCCGTCCGGTGCGACCGCTGTGGCGGGCGCCGAGATCTCCCGCTGGAACCCGATCACGCCCTCGACGATCCGCGGCGTGGCGACGGGTACGCCGTCGAGAGTGAGACCGATACCGGGTGGTGACGTCGTGAACGTCATGGTGGACTTGAGCGGGAACACGTTTACGACTTTCGATGCGGAGAGTCCGTTCGCATCGGTCGCGGTGACGGTGATCTCAAACGAGGTATCTGCCGACGCCTCACCTGTGGTCGGGACCGTGAAGGAGCCCGCCCGACCACTGATCGGACCCAGGAACGGATGGAAATGGGTGCCGTGGTGCAGCCGCACTGATGTCTTGATGTTCGCGTCGTTGATGTCGAATCCGGCGGCGTCGTTGGCGAACGCGTTCCAGCTGACGGTGTCGCCCGCGCGATAGGACTGACCCTCGACCGGCGACGCCAGTATCAGCGACGGCGGAATCCCCACCTGCACGACGATCGGATGCGCCTGGGATTGGTCTTCCGCCGCCGTGACAGTTAGGCGCGCCGTGTAGACGCCGGTCGTGGAGTAGGTCTTGACGGGGTTTGCCTCGGTGCTGCTGGTACCGTCGCCGAACGTCCAGTCGTAGTCGAGGTCGT
Source organism: uncultured Actinomycetota bacterium (assembly GCA_963773935.1). GTDB lineage: Bacteria > Actinomycetota > Actinomycetes > Mycobacteriales > Micromonosporaceae > DATBGZ01. The sequence goes on along the minus strand of CAVZCZ010000006.1, from coordinate 113,486 downwards.
CCCCATCGGGGTCGTGGCTGCCGCCACTGGAGAAGTGCACCGTCAGTGGATTGACGCCCTTGGTAACGTCGGCGGATGCGTTCGCTACCGGCACGTGCGAGGTCGTGTTGAAGGTTACTCGGTACAACGCTCCCGGGAAGTAGGTCACGTAGTACAGCGACCCGTCCGCGGCGACCTTCAGATCGACAACCGCCCCCGCATTCAGATCGAAGTCATGCACCGCCGTGACGTTTCCGCTGGCGTCGAGCTGTGCCCGCTTGATGAAGCCCTTCGCGTAGTCGCCGAAAAACAGGCTACCTTGGTACTCCGCCGGGAACATCCCGCCCCGATACACCGGTCCGCCCGTCACCGACGCGCTCTCTCCATTGTGGTTATACGCGTGGATCGGGTCGACGTAGTCGACGCAGCCACACGGTCCCTCGTGTACCGGCCAGCCGTAGTTGCCGCCCTTGACGATCCGGTTGAGCTCCTCGTAGGTGAAGTCCCCAACATCGCTCCCGTACAGCTCACCCGTGGCGCTGTCGAATTGGAAGCGCCAGGGGTTGCGGAAGCCGTACGCCCAGATGGCGCCGAGCTTGCCGGGCTGCCCGGCAAATGGGTTGTCGGCGGGAACCGTGCCGTCCTTGTTAATACGCAGGATCTTGCCGTGCGGATTGCTCAGCTCCTGGGCGTTGGGGCCGTTGCCGTTATCACCTACGGCGAAGTAGAGCTTCCCATCGGGCCCGAACCTGATGCTTCCACCGACGTGGAGTAGTTGGGACGGCGATGTCGTGGTGAACAGCGGATACGGTCCATCCGCCCCGACGTCGTCGGATGCGTCGAACCGGACAAGGTGGTTCAGTAGGTCGTGGCCGGTGTAATAGAAATACACGTAGTGGTTGGCGACTCCGAACTCCGGGTCGAACGCGATTCCGATGAGACCGCGGTCGCCTGTTGCCTCGGACGGCAGGTCGGCGAACGGCGTGGCCAGAAGCTGCCCGTTCTTCACTATCTTGATCTTGCCCGTGCGCTCCAGCACAAAGATCCGGCCGTCGGGAGCAAGCTCGAAGCCGGAAGGGCCATCGAGGCCGTCACCGACCACAAGGGACGTTTGGAAGTTGGTCGGCGGCGCCGCGAAACCCGGCTGGGCCGTCAAGAGTGGCAGCACCGGAGCGATCAAGACCAGCGCCAACACTGCGGCCTTTCGCGTGGACATCCCCCGGCCTCGGCGCAGCGGCCGCGGGCCAGGTGCGTCGACCCGTCGACGGAAGGCCGTGGCACGACGCCTATGCGCTCGCATTCTGTGAACATCGTCGATGGTGGCAATAGCCGCCCGGCTGACGACGACCAGTCGGTGACACATACGCAAAAGTGCCTTGGAGGCGGGACTGCTCCAACTTCCCCGAAATTCCATGTATCGATCCCTACTAGGCCGAAGCTGATGTCTAATGTCTGGTATGAACCTTCGTCCGCGAGTTGCCTGCGGGACGACTGAGCTCGTACGAAGGCGCCATCCGTCGATGGGCAGCGCCTACTGTGGACACTGGGGCGGTGTTGCAGAGCCTCACCGAGGTTCTGCACTCAGCTGCCCGGCCGGCAGCCAAGCATTCGGAGGTTGGACCCTCCGCTCAGCGGCCGGACGGTTTCGTCGCGACGAGCGCGTGCCTAGCATTGGTCAATCGCAGCTTCGACCGGCCCGAAAAAGGGGTGGCCCGGCGTCGACACGCGCGCGGCGGTGCAAGGGCGATTCTGGTTATCCCGGCCGACCACACCCGACCCAGGACCCATGATCAGTGCGCATGATCCAATCACGCACTGCGGAGGAGTCTATAATGGACCGTGCCGGTCGTCGAGACTCTGTTTGGCCGCGATCAACCGCTGAACGTCCGACCCATCACCGTGACGGAAACCGGACAGCTGTTGCAGCCCGGCGCGTCCCGCGCGACCGGCCATCATGGAACCGTTTGGGGGCCCATCCGCTCACACTTGTGTTATGGACGGAGATTGTGACGTTGCAACTGGAACGCGGCCCGGCGACGGCCGCGTTCGGCACGTGCCCAGCCCGTCGGGTGAGGCACCCATGACCGTGCACGTTCGCCCGATCAGTGCTAACGATGTGCCGGCCGCGGCGGCGTTTCTGCACGCCAATCTCAACAGCCACGTCTCCGCCGATGCCTGGACGCAGGCGGTGCGCGTGCCGTGGGCGGTGTCGCCACCGAACCACGGATTTCTGTTGGCCGAAGCGGATTCCGACGGTGAGCGCGTCGTCGGCGTCTACCTGGCCTTCTACTCGGAACGACTCATCGCAGGGCGAGCGGAGTCGTTCTGCAACCTCGGCGCCTGGTGCGTGCTGCCGTCGCACCGGTTCGGCGGCGTTCGGCTGCTCAAGGCGCTCCTCGCCCAACCCGGATATACGTTCACCGACCTGTCGCCCAGCGGCGCCGTGGTGCCCCTCAACGAACGGCTCAACTTCGCGTTCCTCGACACCACGACCGCGTTGATCCCCAATCTGCCGTGGCCCAGTTGGCCCGGGCAGTGCCGGATCATCACCGAGCCGTCGGTGATTCGGTCAACCCTCACCGGCGCGGACCTGCAGCGTTATCTCGACCACGAGCACGCGGCAGCAGCCCGCCACGTGCTTCTCGTCAAGGGCGGCCGCCACTGCCACGTGATCTTTCGCCGCGACCGGCGCAAGCGGCTCCCAATTTTCGCATCGATTCTCCACGTCACCGACCCAGCCCTGTTCCAGGAGCTGGCGCGCCCGCTAGCCCGGCACCTGTTGTTGCGGCACGGTATTGCCGCAACGCTGGCCGAGGCTCGGGTTGTCGGCGGCCGGCCCAAGCCTTCGGTTCTCGTGCCTAACACCAGACGCAAGATGTACAAGAGCGCGAGCCTGCGGGCCGACCAGATCGATAACCTTTACAGCGAACTCGTGTGTGTGTCCTGGTGACCACTTCGACGACCGTCGCCGGCTGCGGCGGCCAGCCCGCATAGGAAGAGATCCGCATGCGCACCCAACTGCACCACATCGTCGCCGATGCCGCGGCAGGCGCGGGCGACGCGCCTGCGCTGACGTACAAGGACACAACGCTGCGCTACGCCGAGCTGTGGCAGGCGATCCAGGATGTCGCCGGCGGACTGCGACGGCTGGGCCTGGCCCGGGCCGAACGGGTCGCGATCTACCTGGACAAGCGGATCGAAACCGTGACCGCCATCTTCGGGGTTTCGGCGGCCGATGGCGTATTCGTGCCGATCAACCCGCTGCTGCGGGCCAAGCAGGTCACCTATATCCTCGCCGACTGCGGTGTTCGGGTGCTCGTGACGTCGCCGGAACGGTTCGCACTGCTGCGCGAGGAGTTACGCGCGGCTAAGACCGTGGAGCACGTCATCCTCGTCGGCGACCCGGCCAGTACGGGCGCTGCCGGAGCAGACCCGGAGGCCGCCTACACCGTTAGCTCGTTCGCTGACCTGATCGCGGCGCCCGCAGTGGCGCTACCGCCGTCTCATGTCGTGGACATCGACATGGGTGCAATTCTCTACACCTCCGGGAGCACCGGAAAGCCCAAAGGCGTCGTCCTTTCCCACCGCAACCTGATCGTCGGCGGCGAGAGCGTGCGGCAGTACCTCGGAAATCACGCGGCGGACGTCATCCTGGCCGCATTGCCGCTGAGCTTCGACGCCGGGTTCAGCCAGCTGACCACGGCCTTCTGCTCCCGCGCTCAGGTGGTGCTCGTGAACTACCTGCTTCCCGCGGACGTGGTCCGGCTGTGTGCACAACACAGCGTGACCGGCCTGACCTGTGTCCCACCACTGTGGATCCAGCTGGCCGACCAGATCTGGCCGGCTGAGGCGACGGCGAGCATGCGGTACTTCGCCAACACCGGTGGCCGGATGCCGCGGGCGACCCTGGAGAAGCTCCGCTCGATCTTCCCGGCAGCGTCACCATTTCTGATGTACGGCCTCACCGAGGCGTTCCGGTCCACCTATCTGGACCCGGCCGAGGTCGACCGACGGCCTGATTCGATCGGCAAGGCGATTCCCAACGCGGAGATCCTCGTCGTGCGCCCCGACGGCTCGGAGTGTGATCCGGGTGAGGAGGGCGAGCTCGTGCACCGTGGCGCGCTGGTTTCGCTGGGTTACTGGGATGACCGCGAGCGGACTGCCGAGCGATTCCGTCCCGCGCCGGGACGTGAGGCGGGCCTGTGCATGGACGAGATCGCGGTCTGGTCGGGCGACATCGTCACGCGCGACGAGGAGGGCTTCCTCTACTTCGTCGGCCGCAAGGACGAGATGATCAAGACGTCTGGATACCGGGTGAGCCCGACCGAGATCGAAGAGGTCGCCTACGACACCGGACTGGTGCGCGACGCGGTCGCGCTCGGCGTCGAAGATCCGAAGCTTGGACAACACGTCGTGCTCGTGGCGAGCCCGCCCGAGGGCGGAGTGCTCGACGCCGACGCGCTCATCGCTGAGCTTCGCAAGGTGCTGCCGCTCTATATGGTGCCGAGGCAGGTGGTCGTGCGTCCGGAGCTACCACGTTCCCCCAACGGCAAGTTCGACCGCAACCTGCTCCGTCGGGAGGTATCCGCATGACCAGAACGATGGTGGCGGCGTTCGGCCAAGCCGACCGCGAACTCACCGTGGGCGGGGTCCCGCTCGGTCGCCTCGCCGAGCGGGTTGGCAACACGCCGTTCTTCGCGTACGACCGGGGGCTCCTGACCGATCGGGTGCGACTCTTGCGGGCCATGCTGCCGGCGGAGATCCAGCTGAGCTATGCCGTGAAAGCCAACCCCATGCCGGCGGTCGTGCAGCACCTCAGCGGTCTCGTCGACTCGTTTGACGTCGCGTCAGCCGGGGAGATGGCGACGGCGCTCGATACTCCGATGCCGGCGTCGCGGGTCAGCTTTGCCGGCCCCGGTAAGACCGTGGTCGAGCTGACCCGAGCGGTTGCGTCCGGCGTCACGATCGAGCTGGAGTCGCAGACCGAGGCAGAACGGGTCGTCGCCATCGGGGAAAGGCTCGGCATCCGGCCGCGGGTGGCGGTGCGCGTTAACCCCGACTTCGAGGTCAAGGGCTCGGGCATGCGGATGGGTGGCGGCCCGCAGCAGTTCGGTGTCGACTCAGAGCAGGTGCCCGCGCTGTTCAAGGAACTCGGTGCCGCCGACGTGGAGCTACTTGGCTTGCACATCTTCGCGGGATCGCAGAATCTCCAGGCCGACATCCTTTGCGACGCCCAGCGCAAGACTGTCGAGCTGGCATTGCGGCTGGCCCAGGAGATGCCGGGACCGTTGCGCTATCTCAACCTCGGTGGCGGCTTCGGCATCCCATACTTCGACAAGGACGAGCCGCTCGACCTCGGCGCCATCGGAACCAACCTCGCTGACCTGATGGTGGGTTCCATCCGGCCCAACCTCCCCGAGGCCCGGGTCGTGATCGAACTGGGGCGCTACATCGTCGGTGAATGCGGTGTGTACGTGACCCGCGTGGTGGATCGGAAGTCGTCACGCGGTCGCACCTACCTGGTCGTCGACGGCGGCCTGCACCACCAACTCGCAGCGTCGGGCAACTTCGGCCAGGTCATTCGGCGTAACTATCCGCTCGTGGTGGGCAACCGGATGGGGGACGAGCCGACAGAGACGGTCAATGTGGTCGGCTGCTTGTGCACGCCGCTCGACCTCTTGGGGGACAAGGTCGACCTCCCGGCGGCGCAGGTCGGCGATCTCATCGTGCTTTTCCAGGCCGGAGCGTACGGACTTAGCGCGAGTCCGACCGCGTTTCTCGGGCACCCGGCTGCGGTCGAGGTGCTTGTATAGCTTGGCTGCACAAGCTCTTCTGCGCAGGAGGACAAACATGACCATGGCCAGCAGCACCACCGTCGCGGGCGTCACGTCCGTGCTCGTCGAGACTCTCGGCATCGCCGACCGGGCGGACGCCATCAATGCGTCCACCGGGCTGCTCGGCAGCCTGCCCGAGCTCGACTCGATGGCCGTGGTCGAACTCGTTGTCGCGCTCGAGGCGCGGTTCGGAGTCCAGATCAGCGATGACGAGATCACTGGCGACGTGTTCGAGACCGTCGGCAGTCTCGCCGACCTCATCGACCAGAAACTGGCCTGACGCGCTCCTAGACGATGCAACGTTCAGTCCGCGTCGCGCGCAGCTCGCTCCGCATCTGACCGCCCAACGCGTGGACGTCCTCGAGGTCGATCGGCCCGACCGCAAGTCCCGCCGGTCCAAGGGCAAGTCCGATCCCATCGACGCGATCGCGGCCGCCCCGGCGGCGCTGTCCGGACAGTCCGCCCGCAAGCCGTAGACCCGCATCCGCCCAGTTGTAGCCATCCTCTCGCTGCTCTTCCGTCGTCTTCTCGCTGTCTACTCACGTACCGCCTCGCTCTACCTACTCCACTTCCTTATCATCTCCTCCCCCTTTCAGCTGCTCTCCTAGCTTACCTCCCTGCCATCTCACTAGATGCTGCGCCTATGCACCTACCTCTATGTCTTTTAGACCCTCATCTCCTATCCTTTGCAGTCCACCATCTCCTCTCTGCATTCCATCTCCACCCTCTTGCAGTCTCTCTCCTCCTAGATCTCCCAGTCCTACAAACTTCTCCAGCCAGTGTTGTCCTATACCTCCCCTCCTCTAATCTCCCTCTTCTTCGTCTTCTCCTCCGGCGTCGCGCGCATTCTCGCTGGCGCTCGCCTGACGTACGATGCCACGTTCAAGTCCGCGTCGCGCGCAGCTCGCTGGCGCTCGCCTGACGCGCTCCTAGACGATGCCACGTTCAAGTCCGCGTCGCGCGCAGGCTCGCTGGCGCTCGCCGACGCGCTCCTAGACGAGTGCCTCGGCGACCGCGCGGCCGTTGGCCCGGGCCGCGCCGTAACTCGCCACGTAGGCGACCGCCCCTTGTGGACGCCACGGCGACGGCCAGCCCATCTCGACCAGGACAACCGCCGGGTGGCGGGCGCTGAGCTGCTCCACGATCTGGCGCGCCCACGGGTGGCGATGGGTGTCCCGACTGACAATCAGTATCGGCCGCCCGGCCGCGCGGGCTGCGATGTCCTCGACAACGCCTGCGGCCGGCTCATCCCCCGACTCGAGCAGCCGGAGGACCTCGGGCACGTGCGGCGCGAGTCCCCACGGAACCTCGCCAACCGCGATGGTGGCCGGCGGTTCGAGCTGGACCACCAGGCCACCGCGCGCAGGCAGGGTGCCCTCGATCCGTAACGCCCGCCGAGCCGCGGCGAGGCCCAGGTCGGGGTCCTCTCCATTGACCCGTTCGGACACCGAAGTCGTACTGAGCAACGCGTTGCGGGCCGCCGCTTCGGCCAGCCGGTCGTCGGTGAGTCGACCCACGCGGACCGCCTCGACGATGGCGGCGGCGGTCGCCTCGATCAGTTCCTGGGCCACTCTGTCCGGCTCCTTGACCAGCTCACCGCCGAAGCAGAGCAGGTCATTGCCGGCAACCAGCGCCCGTACCGCGGCTTCCGGCACACCGATGGCGCCGCTCGCACCCTGCATCTCCAGGGCGTCAGAGACGATCGCCCCACCAAAGCCGAGGTCCTTGCGCAGCAGTGTGATCAACGCCTCCGAGCTGAACGTCGCGGGCAGATCACCCGTGAGCACGGGCACCCGGATGTGCGCGGTCATGATGCTGCGTACGCCGGCGGCGATCGCCGCCTGGAACGGCGGCAGCTCCCGCCGCCAGAGCAGCTCCATCGAGGCATCCACGACGGGCAGGTCGAAGTGCGAGTCCTCCTCCGTGGCGCCGTGCCCGGGGAAGTGTTTGGCGCATGCGGACACCCCGGCCAGCTGCAGGCCGCTGACTGCCGCCGCTGCGTGGGCCGCGACCAGAGTCGGGTCCACGCCGAAGCTACGGGTGCCGATGGTCGGGTTGGCGTCGGAGCTGTTCACGTCCACGGCCGGGGCCATATCCAGGGTCACCCCGACCGCGGCGAGCTCGGCGCCGATCGCGGCGTAGACGAGACGGGTCAGCACGACGTCGTCGACCACACCGAGTGCGGCGTTGCCCGGGTACGGGCTGCCGTGCGCGTAGCACAGCCGGGTGACGTCGCCGCCCTCCTCGTCAGTGGCGACAATGACGTCGCCCCGGGCTCCGCGCATGGCCGCCGTCATGGCCGCGACCTGCTCCACGTCCGCGATGTTAGGTCCGAACAGCGCGACTCCGCCTAATCCCTGCTCGATGAGGCGCAGGTACCAGTCGGGCACGTTGGTGCCGGGGAAAGCCGGGAGCAGGGTGCGCAGAGCCAGCCCCCGTATCGTCGCTCCGCTCATCGAAGCGACCCCAGCCTGCGCCTGCCCGCCGGTTGTCTCGGACCGCTTATCATCCACGTGACCCGTGTCAAGGGGGCGTTGCCGGATGCGTCGGTGCAGCGGAGGAGTGTCGGGCGGCCGCGCGCGGCGCCGCCCCGATGATGTGTGCCCACCCTCGCACCTCCCCTGCTGCGTTCAGACCCTCTGCCGCGTGTCCGACGCCGTCTGGCCAGTTCCGGGCCACGCCGCCCGACCTCGTCGACCTCCCGGCACACCGCCCGCCGGGTACTGCCAGGCCGGACGGGCTCCCATCCGGCTTTTGTGCGTTCGGCCCACTGCCTACAGGCCTCCGCTGCGGCAGAATCTAATAGTAAACTTTACTAAACGCTAGGGGCCGTTACCAGAATGAGTCAAACCCGCCAGCCCGGAACGCCGAGCCTGCTCCGCGCGATCAACGACCGCGCGGCTCTCGAACTGCTGCTCGAGCGTGGACCGCTGACAAGAGCCCAGCTCGGGGAGTTCACCGGGCTGTCCAAGGTGACCGCCTCCCAGTTGGTCGAGCGTCTCGAGGAACGGCAACTGGTCGCTCGGGTCGGAGAACTCGCCGGTGGCCGAGGCCCCAACGCGCAGCTCTACGCCGTCGTACCGAGCAGCGCGTACGTGGTCGGTGTCCACGTCGGGCCGGCCACTGTGGTCGCCGCGTCGGCGGACATCACCGGGCGGATGACCGCCCGAGTGGAGGTCACCACCCACGGCGCGGACGACCCGGTCGGTCGGGTACACACCGCCGTCATGGAGGCCGCCAAGCAGGCCAATGCACCGTGGGACCGGGTGCACCGCATCGTCCTCGGCACTCCCGGCGTGGTCGACCCCGCCAGCGGTGACATCGCGTTCGCGGTCGACCTACCCCGCTGGCACCACGGCCTGCGGGACGCGCTCAACACCGACCTCGACCGTCCGGTCTCGTTCGAGAACGACGTAAACCTGGCCGCGATCGCGGAGGCGCGGATCGGCGCCGCCCGCGGGGTGTCGGACTTCGCCCTGGTCTGGATCAGCCGCGGTGTCGGCGTCGCGATTGTCCTTGGTGGCCGGTTACATCGCGGTACGGCCGGGGCCGCCGGTGAGATCGGGTACCTCTACGTGCCCGGCGGACAACCGCCGGACTTCGCCCGTACCGGCAATCCGCGCGGCATGCTGCCGGCCTTCCAACAGACGATCAACGAGCCGACCGTACTGGAACTCGCCCGAGCTCATGGCTTCACCGCCCCGACGGCGGCCGAGGCGGTAGCGGCCGTGATGGCCGGAGGCGCGCCGGGCGAACCGGTCATAGCCGAGCTGGCACGACGGATCGCGCTCGGCGTCCTCGCCGTGGCCGTGGTCCTGGATCCGTCGCTCGTCGTGGTCGCGGGCGACGTCGGCAGTGCTGGCGGCGAGCGGCTGGCGCAGCGGGTACAGGAACACGTGGCCCGGCTCGCGCCGGTCTCGCCCCGCATCGTCGTCACCCAGGTACCGGGTGAGCCGGTGCTGCAGGGCGCACTGCTGACTGCCCTTGACGAGACCCGCGAGGAGGTCTTCGCGTCACCCGCAGCCATCGCCCGTGCGTGACCCGGCGCGAATCACGATGTGGCGGACGTACGGCGGCTGCGCGGGGCGCGCTTTGGCTGGGCCGGGATCGCCGGCGAGAGGTCGTCGTCCATCCCCAGCAGGCCGGCGGGTCGCGGGTTGCCGAGGCCGCCAACGGCCGAAAGTCCGGCGACGAGAGTGTTCACGAGGTCCTGCGCGTACACGCCGTCGACGTCGAAGTCGGGGTCGAAGACGGTGACCTCGATGCCCAGACATTCGGAGCCATCGAGGAGACCTCGCAGCAGCAGTTCCAACTCGGAGTAGCCGATCCCACCCGGCGTCGGCGCGTCAACCGCCGGCATCGCCGACGGGTCGAGCACGTCGACGTCGAGGTGCACCCAATAGCCGAGGCATCCGCCGAGCAGCCCGCGGGCCCACGCAGCGGTGCGGTTGGCTCCGTGGACGCGCACGTCGGGCGCGGTACGCACGTTGAATCCGCCGGCCTGCAGATCCATCCGGTGCTCGTCGCTCTGCCGCATGCCGATCAGCACCACGTCGGCGTCTCGAACGTACGGCCGTCGCTGCTCGATGCCGGCGAGATCACCCTGGCCGCGTCCGGTCACCAGCGCGAGCGCCTCGCCGGCAGCGGCCCCGACCACTGACGCGTTGCCCGGATGCCGGAAGTCGGAGTGAGCGTCCACATAGACCAGTCCGATCCGGCCGCCGCGATCCTCGCCGAGGCGCTTCATGGCCAGGGCCGAGCCGAGTGCCACCGAACAGTCGCCTCCGAGCACGACTGGGAACTCACCCCCGGCCAAGATGGCGCCGATCCGGTCGGCCAGGCGGACTGAGTACCGGGCGATGTCCGCGGCCTGGCTCACCCCGTCGCCGGGCCGCCAGTCTCCCGGGTCGAACCGGGGCGGGGTCAGGCAGCCGGCATCGCGGGCCCCGAGCCGGGCGACCAGGCCATGATCGCGCAATGCCCCAGGTGCCTTGGCGCAACCCGGAACCGACGTGACGGTCGGCGGCCGGAGGCCCAGGTTCGACGGCGCGTCCAGGATGGCGATTCGGCTCATCGGCAGCTCAGAACAACGCGTTCGCGAGGGCGCGCCGGGCCGAGGCGACGGCGGGGTCGTCGGGTGCGGCGACCGAGAACAGCGTCACCAGATGGGTGCGCACCTTCTCCCGATCGTCGGCGGGAGCCCGACGGACCAGGTCGACCAGGCGGTGGTACGCCTTCTCGGCCTCGCCGGCGAGTACCTCGAGATCGGCCGCGAGTAGCTGCGCGTCGATGTTGTCCGGCGCCTGTGCGGCCGCGGCCATGGCCGTGTTGGGGTCGATCCCGTCCACCCGACGCAGCAGTCCGATCTGGGCCAGGCCGGCGAGCGCGCCTTCATCGGCTGGGCGCTCGGCCAGGATCTTCTGGTACGCCCGCTCGGCCTGGTCGAGGTCGCCCTCAACCAGAGCGTCGTCGGCCGCGAGCAGGGCCGGGTCCTCGGTCTCCGGGCCGGCCGCGCTGCTGGCCTTGAGTACCGCCTCGATCCACGGTCGCAGCTGCGCCTCCGGAACGACCCCGGTGAACGCGTCGACCGGCTGTCCACCGACGACCGCGAACACCATCGGGATGCCCTGCACCCGGAATGCCTGGGCGACGCGCGGGTTGGCGTCGACGTCGATCTTGGCAAGCACCCAGGAGCCGCCGCCCTCGACGGCGAGCTTCTCCAGCACCGGGCTGAGCTGCTTGCACGGGCCGCACCAGTCAGCCCAGAAGTCGATCACTACGGGGGTAGTCAACGACCGCTCGAGCACCTCGGTCTGGAACGTCGCCTCGGTCACGTCGATGATCGTGACGGCGCTGCCATCGGATGAAGCGGCCGGACGCTCCTGCGCGGCCGGGCCCGCTTCATCGGACGACTCGGTTTGAGCCGCGCCACCGTTCGCCGGCGGCTGGGGCGCTGTTGCCCGGTCGCGCAATCCGCTGAGGTCCACCGCGCCGCGCATGACGGTCGGGATCGCGGGAGTGGTGCGTGGGTCCATGGTTATCTAGTCTGGCACGCCCACCGCGGTCCCGACCGCGCGCCGCGGTGTCACACGACCGGGCGCGCGAGTCGTGGCGGTAAGCGCCCGTCCGGTCTGGACCGAGCACCGAGCAAGCGCAGCGATGCGAGTCGCGAGGGAAGGCCGGACACAGGGGCGCGGCGCCACGCGAGCCGGCCGAGCCCGACGTCGGGCCGGCGTCGCCTGGACTAAGGAGTCGAGCGACGTAGGAGCGAGCGACGCGGGAAGGCGACGCCTTTCTGGGCCCGGCGTCACGCGCGCTGCGGAGCGAGCGCCAGAAACGGAGCGAGGCGCAGAAGCTCAGCTCAGAATCTGGCTGGCTCGCGGTAGGTGCCCCACTCGCCTCGCAGCGCGTCGCAGATCTCACCCAGCGTGGCCTCGGCCCGCGCGGCCTCGAGCATGGTGGGGATGAGGTTCTCGTCGGTCCGGGCGGCGTCCACCATCGCGGCCAGCGCGGCCTGCACCCGATCGTTGTCGCGCTCGGCCCGACGGTGCGCGAGCAACTCCCGTTGCACCAGCTCCACCTCGTGCGAGACCCGCAGGATCTCCAGATCGCGGGCGAAGCTCGCGGTGTGCACGTTGACCCCGACCACCTTCTTCGTCCCCTTCTCCAGCGCCTGCTGGTAGGTGAATGCGGCGTCGGCGATCTCGGCCATGAACCATCCGTCCTCGATCCCGCGCAGGATCCCCGCGGTCATCGCGTTGGGATCATTCGGTTCGGTCCGGCCCATGGCCAGGATGCGCTCGAAGATGTGCTCGGCCTCCGCCTCGATCTTGTCTGTGAGCGCCTCCACGTACCACGACCCGCCAAGTGGATCGGCCACGTTGGTCACTCCGGACTCTTCCATGATCACCTGCTGGGTGCGCAGGGCGATTTCGGCCGACTCGTCCGTGGGCAGCGCGAGGGTCTCGTCCAAAGCGTTGGTGTGCAAGGAGTTGGTGCCACCGAGCACGGCGGCGAGCGCCTCGATCGCTGTCCGTACCACGTTGTTGACCGGCTGCTGCGCGGTGAGCGACACCCCCGCCGTCTGGGTGTGGAACCGCAGCCACAGCGCCTTCTCCGACGTCGCGCCGTACCGGTCGCGCAGCCACCGCGCCCAGATCCGCCGGGCCGCGCGGAACTTGGCGATCTCCTCGAAAAAGTCCACATGCGAGTCGAAGAAGAACGACAGCCCCGGCGGGAAGGTGTTGATGTCCATACCGCGGGAGAGGCCGAGCTCGACGTACGCGAATCCGTCGGCGAGGGTGAACGCGAGCTCCTGCGCCGCGGTCGACCCAGCCTCCCGGATGTGGTAGCCCGAAACCGAGATCGGCTTGTACCGCGGGATCTCCTTAGCGCAGTACTCCATCAGGTCACCGATGAGACGCAGGTGCGGCTGCGGCGCGAACAGCCACTCCTTCTGCGCGATGTACTCCTTGAAGATGTCGGTCTGCAGCGTGCCGTCCAGTGTGGATAGATCGGCGCCCTGCCGCTCCGCCGCGACCAGGTACATGCAGAAGATCGGCACTGCCGGCCCGGAGATGGTCATGCTGGTGGTCGTGCCGTCCAGCGGGATACCGCCGAAGAGCACGTCCATGTCGGCGGCCGAGTCGATCGCCACGCCACAGTGGCCGACCTCGCCCAGCGACTGCGGGTCGTCCGAGTCCCGCCCCATCAGGGTCGGCATGTCAAAAGCCACCGAAAGCCCCCCGCCACCCGCGTCAAGGATCATCCGGTAGCGCTCGTTGGTCTGCTGGGCGTTGCCGAAGCCAGCGAACTGGCGGATGGTCCAGGCCCGGCCCCGGTAGCCGGTCGGGTAGAGACCGCGGGTGTACGGGAACTCACCTGGCCAGCTGATCCGCTCGAACCCGGGCACCGTGGCACCCTCGGGCGGGCCGTACACCGGGTCGACCTCCATCCCGGACAGGGTCGTGAAGTCGCCGTCGCGTACCTTCGCCGCGTCGTAGCGCTGCTGCCAGCGGCGGCGCCCGTTCTCGATGCTGTCCGCGTCCATGCAATCCTCCGGGACCAGTGACGACCTCAGCCGCGATCCTAACGCCCCGCCTTAACGATCGCTAAGGCCCGCTCACCAGGTGACCCGCCCACTAGGTGATAGGAAGGCGTCCCTACAGGTCAGAAAGTGACTGGAGGGCGTCCTTCCTTGCAAGATCAGTCGGTGACGGCGGCGACCAAGCGGGCCGCGGCCGCGTAGGGGTCCGTCCGCCCGGCGGCGACGTCGGCGGCCAAGGTTGTCAGGGCGTCTCCGTGCCGGACCGAGCCGAGCTTGGCCCGCAGGGTGCCCAGCGCGATGCTCTCCACCTCGGCCGCGGCCCGGCGCTCGCGTCGCGCCTGGAGCTCGTCGTGTTCGGTCAGCCAGGCCCGGTGCTTGGCGATCGCAGCCACGACATCGTCGACGCCGGTGGCCTGCACGGCCACGGCCCGGACAACCTGGGGTCGCCACTGTCCCGGGCCGCGCTCACCGAGGGCGATCATGCCCTGGATGTCGTGGTAGGTGGCGTCGGCACCGTCGCGGTCGGCCTTGTTGACCACGAACACGTCGGCGACCTCGAGGATGCCCGCCTTGACCGCCTGGATCGCGTCGCCCATGCCGGGTGCGAGCAGGACCAGCGTGGTGTCGGCGAGCGACGCCACCTCGACCTCGGCCTGCCCGACCCCGACGGTCTCGACCAGGACGACCTCGCAGCCCGCGCCCTCGAGTACGCGCACTGCCTGCGGGGTGGCCGCGGACAAGCCGCCGAGTTGACCGCGGCTGGACATCGACCGGATGTAGACCCCGGGGTCGGTGGCGTGATCCTGCATCCGTACCCGGTCGCCCAGAATCGCCCCGCCCGTGAAGGGGCTGGACGGGTCAACCGCGAGCACTCCGACCCGCAGGCCTTGCTTCCGGTACGCCCGAACCAGCTCGTTGGTGAGGGTCGACTTGCCTACACCCGGCGACCCGGTCAGGCCGATGAGCTGCGCCTGACCGGTGTATGGCGCGAGCGCGGCGGCGATCTCCGGCAGGCTGTCGTCGCCGTTTTCGACGAGACTCACCAGCCGAGCCACTGCTCGCGCGTCGCCCTCGCGAGCGCCCGCCAACAAGCCCGGCACGTCCCGGCTGCGCCGCAGCCCCAGACGATGCGAAACGGCCGCGCTGCCGGTCGTACCCGATGAGGTCATACCGCCGAAGGTACCTTGATGATCAAGGCGTCGCCCTGGCCTCCGCCACCACACAGCGCGGCGGCACCGGTGCCGCCACCGCGGCGCCGCAGCTCGAGCGCGAGGGTGAGCACGAGCCGGGCACCGGACATCCCGATCGGATGCCCCAGCGCGATCGCGCCGCCGTTGACGTTGACGATGTCCGGGCTCACCCCGAGATCCTTGGTGGACTGGATGCCGACCGAGGCAAAGGCCTCGTTGATCTCGATCAGGTCGAGGTCGGCCACGGTCAGGCCCTGCTTCTTCAGCGCGTGCAGGATTGCATTGGCAGGCTGGCTGTGCAGCGAGTTGTCCGGGCCGGCCACGTTGCCGTGCGCACCGATCTCGGCCAGCCAGGTCAGCCCCAGCTCCTCGGCCTTGGCCTTGCTCATCACGACGACGGCACACGCGCCGTCGGAGATCGGCGAGGAGGTGCCGGCCGTGATCGTGCCGTCCGCGCCGAAGGCCGGTCGCAGCTTCGCCAGGACGTCCACCGTCGTGTCGCCACGGACTCCCTCGTCCTCGCTGATCACGATCGAGTCGCCCTGAGCTCCTGCCGCCGCTCGCGAGCTCGCGCCGCGACGCTGCGGGATCGTGACCGGGGCGATCTCCTCGGCGAACGCGCCGTTCTTCTGCGCCGCCGCAGCGAGCTGGTGGCTGCGCGCGCCGAACGCGTCCTGCTCGGCTCGGCCAATGCCGCGCTTGGCGTTCTGCTTGTCGGTGGACTCGCCCATCGAGATGCCCTCGTAGGCGTCGGTGAGACCGTCCAGTGCGGTGTGGTCCACCATGGTCACGTCGCCGTACTTGAATCCCGCGCGCGAACCCATCAGCAGGTGCGGAGCGTTGGTCATCGACTCCATGCCGCCAGCAACGATGATGTCGAATTCACCCGCCCGGATCAGCTGGTCGGCCAGCGCGATCGCGTCGAGGCCGGAGAGGCAGACCTTGTTGACGGTCAGCGCCGGGGTGCTCATCGGGATGCCCGCCCCGACGGCGGCCTGCCGGGCGGTCATCTGCCCGGCACCCGCCTGCAGCACCTGACCCATGATCACGTATTGCACCTGCTCGGGCGTGATCCCGGCGCGCTGCAGGGCCGCAGCGATCGCGGCACTGCCGAGCTTGGTGGCCGGAAGGTCCTTGAGGTTGCCGGAGAGCCGGCCCATCGGGGTCCGCGCTCCATTTACGATCACCGATGTCACGACGGCCCTCCCGGTTAAACGCCTTAACGTTGGTTCGGTCAGACTAACGCCATGACTTCGGACACCCATCCCTCGACCGCTGGGGAATCCATCACACCGATCGGCCTACGACGCATCGACCACATTGGCGTCGCCGTCGCCGACCTCGACGAGGCGATCGCGTTCTATGGCCGGGTCTTCGGCATGCAGTGTCTGCACCAGGAAACGAATGCGGAGCAAGGGGTGCGGGAGGCGATGCTCGCCGTTGGCCCAACCGCCGAGGGCGGCTGCATCCAGCTGCTCGCGCCGTTGTCGCCGGACTCCACGATCGCGAAGTTCCTCGATCGCAGTGGTCCGGGCGTGCAGCAGGTGGCCTATACGGTCGACGACATTGACGCGACCTGCGCTGCGCTACGCGAGCGCGGGGTCCGACTGCTGTACGACACCCCGCGCCGTGGCACCACCAACTCCCGGATCAACTTCGTGCACCCGAAGGATGCCGGAGGCGTTCTTGTCGAGCTGGTCGAGCCCGCAAAAGATTCGGCTCACTGATCCGCGCGGCTGCCCGGCCGGCGCCGCGCCAACACGTAAGGTCGGGATCGCCGCCTAGGGAGGCATGCGATCAGCCAGCCGCGCCCTTTTCGATTCGCCATCTCGATGCCGAGCATCAATCGACCGGTGTCGCAGTGGCGTGATGAGCTTCGCCGCATCGAAGACCTCGGATTCAGCGCGGCCGCAGTATCGGATCACTTCACCCACGGCTGGGCCATGGATCCGATCGTCGCGATGACCGTGGCGGCCGAGGCGACGACGTCGCTGCGGGTCCTCGGCATGGTCTTCTGCAACGACTTCCGGCATCCGGTGATATTGCACAAGTCCATGGCCAATCTCGACGTCTTCTCAGGCGGTCGGATCGAGATCGGGATCGGCGCAGGATGGCAGCGTGACGACCACGACGCCGCCGGGTTGCCGTTCGATCCGGCGCCGGTCCGGATCGATCGACTGGCCGAGGCGATCGAGGTCCTGACCGCGCTGTTCGGGGACAAGCCCGTTGCGTACGACGGCCGCTACTACCAGCTGAACGGACTGGAGGGGCTGCCCAAGCCGATGCAGCGCCCGCGCCCTCCCCTGCTCGTAGGTGGCGGGGGCCGGCGGATTCTGGAGCTCGCCGGCCGTACCGCTGACATCGTCGGGATCAACGCCCGGCTCGCCGCCGACGTCGATCCCCGCACCGCAGTCGACGACATGTCACCGGCGAAGGTGGCCGAGAAGCTCGCCTGGGCTCGTGCCGCAGCCAGCGCCGCCGGTCGGGATCCGGAGGGCCTGGAGTACCAGATAGGAATCTTCGATCTACGGGTCCGGCACAACGGCACAGAATTGGGCTCCACGTCCAGCCTGGCCCGGGAAAGCTCGCCGGAGGCCTGGGCCGCCTCGCCATCGGTGTTGCACGGGTCGCCGGGCGAGTGCGCAGACAAGCTGGTCGCGACCCGGGAGCGGTACGGCATCAACTATGTGCACCTGGGCTCCAACGTGGACGCCGCGGCCCCGATCGTGGCCCGCCTCGCCGGCGCGTGACCCCGCGTCGCCGCGAAGCGCGAGGAGCGAGCGCCAGCGAGCCCCGCAGTCGCGAGCTAACGGAGCTGAGCGTGCGTTTTTTCACAGACTGGTTACAACGACCACCTACCGGGCAGTAACCTCATCGATCACAGCGAAGTCGGTGCTGCGCCGTCCCCAACCTGAGCCGGTGCAGCCCTCCCGGGCCGACGCAACACCTGGTCTCGGCCAGCCCCGTGATCAGACAAGCTCCCGAGAAGGGTTCGGCACCATGCAGGCCATCCTTGACGTGATCATGGAAGCGGAGGGCGCCGAGTCACCCGACCTCTCCGCGGTCGCCGCAATTCCGGTACCAGACTCGTATCAGGGTGTCGTGGTCCGCGCCGAAGAGGCGTCGATGTTCGACGGCATGGTGAGCCGGGACAAGGACCCGCGCAAGTCCCTGCACGTGCAGGAGGTGCCGACGCCGGAGTTGGGCCCGGGTGAGGCCCTGGTTGCCGTGATGGCGAGCGCCATCAACTACAACACCGTCTGGACCTCGATCTTCGAGCCGGTCTCCACCTTCTCGTTCCTGCAGCGATATGGCCGGCTATCCGAACTGACCCGCCGACACGATCTGCCGTACCACATCGTCGGTTCCGACCTGGCCGGTGTGGTGCTGCGGGTCGGTGCCGGGGTGACCAAGTGGAAGCCTGGCATGGAGGTGGTCGCGCACTGCCTCTCCGTCGAGCTCGAGGACGCTGCCGGACACGACGACACGCTGCTCGACCCGGAGCAGCGCATCTGGGGGTTCGAGACGAACTTCGGCGGACTGGCGCAGGTCGCGCTGGTCAAGGCGAACCAGCTGATGCCGAAACCGGGCCACCTCAGCTGGGAGGAGGCGGCCTGCCCCGGCCTGGTCAACTCCACGGCATACCGGCAACTGGTATCGGCCCACGGCGCGCAGATGAAGCAGGGAGACACGGTTCTGATCTGGGGTGCGTCCGGTGGGCTCGGTTCGTACGCAACGCAGTTCGCGCTCAACGGCGGCGCCGTGCCGGTGTGTGTCGTGTCCTCCCCCGAGAAGGCGGAGCTGTGCCGCGCCATGGGCGCCGAGCTGGTCATAGACCGGGCTGCCGAGGAATACCGGTTCTGGCAGGACGAGCAGACCCAGGACCCGTCCGAGTGGCGCCGCTTCGGGGCGAAGATCCGCGAGCTCACCGGCGGCGACGACCCCGACATCGTGTTCGAGCACCCGGGCCGGGAGACGTTCGGCGCGTCCGTGTTCGTGGCCAAACGCGGCGGCACCGTCGTGACCTGCGCCTCGACGTCTGGCTTCATGCACCAGTACGACAACCGTTATCTCTGGATGAACGTCAAGCGGATCATCGGCTCCCACTTCGCCAACTACCGGGAGGCGTGGGAGGCGAACCGACTCATCGACCATGGCCGAATCCACCCCACGCTGTCCAAGGCGTACCCGATGGAGCAGGTGGGTCAGGCCGCCTACGAGGTGCACCGCAACGCGCACCAGGGCAAGGTCGGCGTGCTCTGCCTCGCGCCCGGCGAGGGACTCGGGGTACGCAACCCGGAGAAGCGCGCTAAGCATGAGGCAGCCATCAATATCTTCCGCGGACGCTGACTCTGGGCCTCGCTCCGCTCGGCCGGCTCGCGTGGCGCCGCGCCCCTATGTACGGCCTTCCCTCGCGACTCGCATCGCTTCGCTCGCTCGCTGCTCGGTCCAGGCCGCACGGGCGCTTACCGCCACGACTCGCGAGCTCGATTGCGGTCGTGATCGTTAGTGGTCCATGCTGTGACGTGCGCGACAGGGTCGTTATCATTACCGCGGCAAATGGAGCATATTGCCGGCGTTCGAGTCGTCCCGATCCGCCGGCAAGGGTGGACCATGCCCACAACGTGCGATTAGTCAGCCGACGCCCTTGCGAAGGTGCCGGGGGCGTCTGCAAGTATGTGCGACATGGCTCAGCAGTCTTCCCTGACGTTCTTCGAGAACGCCAACTCCCAGCCTGACTTCACGGTCGTGCTTCGCGGCTACGACCGGCCTCAGGTTGACGACTTCGTCCAGCGCCTCAACGCTGCACTGGCGCAGTCGGAGGCTGCGCGGGCAGAGGCGGAACAACGACTCAACGAGGCGGTACGTCGCTCGAAGCAGGCGGAGCAGGCGCTCACGTCGGCGCAGCAGAAGCTGACCGACCAGAACAAGCAGATCGAGGAGAGCAGCCGCCCCACGCTCTCCGGTCTGGGCACCCGCGTCGAGCAGATCCTGCGCCTCGCCGAGGAGCAGGCCAACGAGCACCGTGGCGAGTCCAAGCGCGACTCCGAGGGCATCATCTCGGGCGCCCGCCTGGAGGCCCGGGAGATCACCGACAAGGCGCGGGCCGAGTCCGCGGCCATGAAGGCGTCGGCCGAGCGGGACGCGAGCAACCTGCGCACCGTGGCCGAGCGCGAGGCCGCCGAGGTCCGGGTGCAGGCCCGCCGTGAGGCGGACACGCTGCGCACGGACGCCGACCGCGACACCAAGCAGCTGCGCGCGGCGACCGCGCACGAGGTGGCCGAGCTGAAGGCGACCATCGAGCGCGAGGTGGCCACGATGCGGGCCACCGCCGAGCGTGAGATCACCCAGCTGCGCGCCAAGGCCGCCCGCGAGGCGGAGGAGAAGCGCGCCGAGGCGGCCAAGCTGTACGCCGAGGCGAAGGACCGCCGCGACAAGGAGATGCAGGCGCTCTCGCTCGAGCTCGCCGAGCGGCGGGAGAAGGCCGAGCGCGAGGAGTCGCAGCGGCACTCCGCCGCGGTGGCCAACACCAACAAGCTCGTGGGCGAGGCCGAGGGTCGGGCCCGCTCGGCCGAGGAGCGGGCCAAGGAGATCGAGCAGCGCGCCGAGGCGCGCCGCATCGAGTCCGAGCGACACGCGACCGACACCATCGAGAAGGCGAAGGCGCTCGCGGACAAGACGGTCAACGACGCACGGGCCGAGGCGCACCGGGTGACCTCCGAGGCGCGCAGCGAGGCCGAGCTCACCACCGGCGCTGCCCGCCGCGAGCTCGAGGACCTCACCCGCCAGAAGAACGCGGTCACCTCGCAGCTGGGTCAGATGCTCTCCGGCCTCGCCGGCATCGTCCCCGGCCAGGGCCAGAAGCCCGGCGGCGAGCAGGGCCGCTAACCTCCGGCAGGACAACACGCAGAACGAACGGGTACGGCCGGCTGACCAGCCGGCCGTTCTCGTGTGGCCACAAAGGACAGATCCCGCGTCACACTCTCATTACAAGGGTTTCAGGGCCTGCGTTCCTGGACTCGGCGTGTGAGGATGTAGGGCATGTCTTCCGTCCCCGCATCGTTCCCCTTTGGCACGCCAACGGAGCCAACCTTCGAGTTGGCGCTGCGCGGCTATGAGAAGCGCCAGGTGGATCGGTATGTACAGCAGGTGGAGGCGGAGGTGGCCGCGCTGACGGCTGAACGCGAGGAACTCTACGCACAGATCAACGTGCTGAACCAACACGTCCAGCAGATGCAGCAGGAGGTCGCCAACGCCCGGCGGCTTATGACCATTCCCGGCGAAGGGCTTACCTATCGCCATCTCGGGGCCCGTGCCGAACAGATCCTCGCCCTCGCCGAGGAACAGGCCGCCGAGATCCGCGACCGGGTAACCCGCGAACTCGCCGAGAAGGAAGCCGCGCTCGCCCGTACCCGGGCCGAGCTTGATACCCGCGCCAACGACGCGGCCAGCAATTTCGAGCAGCTGCTCGCCAGCCGGCGAGCCGAGGAGGAACAGGCGGCCAGCAAACGTCGCGAGGCGCTGGCGGCCGAGGTCGAGACCGCGAAGGCGTACGCGGCCCGCGTCCGTTCGGACGTGGACGCGCTCTACACCGCCGCCCTGCAGGAGTCAACCCGGGTCGGCGACGCCACCAAGGCCTACGCCGACAAGGTGCGCGACGAGACCGAGGCGCACGCCGCCCAGGTGCGCGCGCAGGTTGAGGAAGAAGCCGCCCAGCAACGGGTCGTCCTCGCCACCGAACTGGCAACGCTGCGCAGCGCCACCGAGACCGAACTCGGCACGTTGCGGGCCAATGCCACCGCGGAGATCAACATCCAGCGAGCCGAGGCCGAGGCCGTGGTGGCCGCCCGGCTGGCCGAGGTGGAGTCGCTCGCCGCAGAGCGGGCCGCCGTGCTGGACGCCGAGCTGACCAGGCGGCGGATCGGCTCGGAACAAGAGCACGCAGAACGACGCACCACAGTGGAGAGAGAGCTGGCCGAGATCGAGGCCGCCGCGTCGGCGGCGGTACGCGAGCTGCGGGCCGATGCCGAGGCGTATGCATCCGGTCTGCGTAGCCAAGCGGATGATCATCTCGCCACCGCACGTACGAACGCTCTCGGACGCAGAGCAGAGACGCACGATGACGCTCGCGGAGACGCAGGCACTGCTGGCCACCGCGAGGACGGAGGCCGAGACGCTGGTCGGCAAGGCACGGCGCGAGGCGGAGGAGATCGTGACGATCACTGCGGTCGCGATGACCGAACCACCGAGCACCGAACCGCCGGCCCCGGACAACGCACCCATCACCGGGTACGAGTCGAACGACAGCATGCACACGCACGAGTCCCACGACCATGATCATCACGATCACCATCACTTCGATCACGAGCCCGTCGCTGTCGAGTACTTCGCGCCCGCGCAGCACAGCGAGGCGACGACCGAGCCCGAACGGCATGAGCCACCTGCCGGCGAGACCGGGTCGCAGTACTCGATCATCACCGAGGCGACCCAGGCATCCACTGACCCCGTCGCCGGCGTCGAGTCAGAGACTGTCGACGAACCCTCGACCAGCACAGGCTTGATTTCGGAACCCGACGCGACGGGCGGCACCGACCACGGATTTCCCGTAACGAGTACCGAAGCGACCGCCGTCGAGACCATGACAGCTGAAGAAGGCGCGGACGTGACGGCCGCATACCCGACCGACGCCGAGGCCATCGATGCAGATTCACCAACGCGGGTGCCCACACAGAGCCTGACCGGCGAAGCTAGCGCATCACCTGAGCCCACCGCTGACTCACCGAACGGTGCGGAGGCCGACCCGACCAGGATCGCCGCGGGCGTGTCCCAGAGCTGACGCTGAACTGAGCAACCGCGGTCGACCCGCATAGTCATCCTGAGCCGGGCACTACCCAGTGCCCGGCTCAGTGGTTCCCGGGACGCCATCGCGAACTGCGGTCAGGCGATAAGCAGTTCGGCCTGCACGCCGAGTTCGGCGAGTTGGCCTGAGATCTCGGTGCGGTAAGCCGGGTTGGTGATGATCACCACGGTCGGCTGCAGCTGGGTCAGCGTCTCCGGCGGGACGACCCGGTGTGCGGTAACCGGTAAGTACCGGCCCCACTTGCGCGGGTTGAGGTCCACCACCGCACTGAGTATGCGGTCCGGGTCGGCGAACGTGAGGAACTGCACGCCGCGCGAGCCCGCTCCCCACAGCACCGGGTTGGCGCCGCCGCTCGCGAGCGAGCGGATCCGGTTCCGCCAAGCGGTGCGCTCGCCGAAGTGCCGGTCGGCGAACCCGGCGACCGCCGCGATCTGGCGGTCCCGGTCGGCCGCCGATGGCAGAGCGGAGCCACGGCGCTCCCCCGCGGCGTTGGCCGACATTTCGATGTAGCGAAACATCCCGGAGAAGAAGCGTGCCCGTGTCTTCGACCCGCCAGCCGGCCCGCTCGACGATCCGGCACAGCGAGAAGGCATCGAAGTACGACACATGGGGGTAGATCACCTCCCAGCCCGGCGGTGGCCAGGTCGTAGCAGGCGTCGGGCACCTCAAGGTAGCCGTACACGGTCCGGTTGCCCGCCTGCTCGCGGAGATCGCGCAGGAACTCGTACGGATCGTCGATGTGCTCGAACCAGTGCCGCGAAGTGATCATGTCAAACGCAGGCAGGTCGGCTCCACGCGGAGCAGGTCCACTGTGGAAGCTGGCGCCGGACGGGTCTGGTCCCAATGCGCCCGCGTACATGGAGTCGTAGCCGATGCCGCGGCAGCCGCCGACATGGCACAGCTCCCGAAGGAACTCGCCCTGCCCGCAGCCGATGTCGAGAACGGTGCGCCCGGCCAGGTCGAACCGCTCAACGAGGTGCTTCACCAGCTCGGCCGAGAACGCCTGAAACGCCGGCGAGAAATGCAGGTTGGTGTCCATGGTCGTGTCGTAGACCATGATCGCCGGGTCGAACGCGATGTTGCGCACGTACGCGCAGTTAGGGCAGTACGCCAAGCTCATCCGGCCGACCGGGCTGTTGGCGGCGGCCCCGGCATCGGCCCAGTGCACACCGCACAGGACCGGAATGTTACCGAGGTCGGCGAACGGGACCAGCTCGGCGGCGGCGCAGGCGTCACATGGTCGAGGCACAACGCCACCTTTCAGGAGAACTGCACGACGGCCTTGGGGCAGTAGAACGCCTCGGCGTAGCGCGACCGGCACTCCATCCCGCGCAGCCGGGCCAGACCCAGAAAGACCTCATCGTCCCACCAGTCCTTGCCCTTCTGGGAGGGAAACGAGGCGTGCAGCAGCTCGACCTTGCGCCGGGCGACGTCGTCAGGCAGCGGCAAGTACACGTTGGGGCGGCCAAGGTCGCCGTCCCACTTGGGGATCTCGTAGCCGATGGCGAGCGCATGGCGAAAGACCGTCGGCGTCAGCTCACCGAGCAGTCGGTGGTCCTGGTGCGCGTCCTGTGGCGATGGGCAGAGCACGAGATCAGGCGAGAGTACTTCGGCCTCGGCGTGCACCATCTCCTTGACCGTCCCCCAGTGCGCCGGCAGCCGCCCGTCGGGAAGGTCGTGCAGCGCGAAGGTGAGGTCCGCCCCGGGCAGGAACGCGGCCGCCGCGGCCAGTGCCTCCGCGTGGCGCTCCGGAGTCCCGGTGAGCAGTACATAGTGGACCCTCACGCCGGGAACAGCCGCGGCGAGGGCGAGCATCAGGCCGCCGGCCGCGATCTCGATGTCGTCCGGGTGTGCCCCGATGGCCACGAGCGACCGGACCCCGGCCAGCGACAACGATGCGGTCATCGGCCGGGTGACTCCGCGACGGCGATCTTCTGCCGGACCAGCCGGTCCCGAGCGGCCTCGCTGCGCGCGCTGTCCCACAGCATCCAGGGGCATTGCCCTTTGCGGAACATGTCGTCGAGCTCGACCCGGTCTTTGAAGGTGTCCGCCGCGCGCCAGAAACCGAAATGCCGCTGCGCGATCAGCTTGCCATCCTTGAGGAGCCGGCCGAAGGCCTCGGGCACCATGTCCTCACCCTCGACCAGGGCGTCGAAGATCCCTTGCCGGAGGATGAAGTAGCCACCGTTCTCAAACTGCATCAACTCACGGACCTCGCGCACGCCTGTCACCTGTCCCGCATCGTCGATCTCGACGACGTGGTGGGTCGAGACCGGCGGTACGGCGATCATGCTGGCGGTCGCGTCGCTCGCGCGGAACGCCTCGATCATCTGGTCCAACGGGGCATCGGTGAGCGTGTCGGCGTAGTTGGCGAGGAAGATCTCCTCGTCCGCAACGTACTCGCGCACGCGCATCAGCCGCTCACCGATCGATGAAGAGAGACCGGTGTCGATGAAGGCGATGTTCCAGTCGGAGATGTCGGTGCTGTGCATGTTGATCTCGCGGCCGCCGCCGATCATGGTGAAGTCATTCGACTCGGTCTCGTTGTAGCGCAGGAAGTACTCCTTGACCGCGGCCGCGCCGTAGCCAAGGCAGAGGATGAATTCAGTGTGACCGAACGCGGCGTAGTACCGCATCACGTGCCACAGCAACGGCCGGTCGCCGATCATGCTCATCGGCTTGGGTACGCTCGTGGTGCCCTCTCGCATCCGCATGCCGAGGCCACCGCAGAACAACACCACCTTCACGGGCTGACCACCTCCAGCGTCGGGATGGGGAAGACCAGTCGCCCGCCCCACGTCGCGACGTAGGCGAGCTGGCTGGTGATCTCAGTGCGCAGGTTCCACGGCAGCACGAGCACGTAGTCGGGCCGGTCGGCCGCGATCCGGTCCGGATGGTGGATCGGGATGTGCGTACCGGGAAGGAACTTGCCCTGCTTGTGGGGGCTGCGGTCCACTGTGTACGCCATCAGGTCCGACCGTACGCCGCAGTGGTTGAGCAGAGTGTTCCCCTTTCCCGGCGCGCCGTAGCCGACCACAGTTGCGCCCTGCGCCCGCGCCGCGAGCAGGAACGTCACCAGGTCACGCCGGATCGCGAAGACCGACTCGGCGAAGCCGGCGTGGCCCTCGACCGTGTGCAACCCGGCTGCCGCCTCCGCCTCCAGCACCGCCTTCACGTTGGCCGACGGCTCCCCTGCGGCACCGGCCGGCGATGTCACATACGAGCCTGGCTCGCGCGCAGCTCCGCTTCGCTCCGCCGACGCGCTCGCAGGCCGGGCGTACACCCGCAGTGACCCGCCGTGGGTGCCGAGCTCGTCCACGTCTACGACCACCAGGTTGGCCGTCGCCAGCGCGCGCGATAGCGGTCAGCAGCGACAGGTACTGATAGTGCTCGTGGTAGATCGTGTCGTACTGCCGCCGCTCGATCAGGCGCAGCAGATGCGGGAACTCGAGCGTGACCACGCCGGATGGCTTAACCAGCGCGGCCAAGCCGGCGGTGAAACCGACCAGGTCAGGCACGTGCGCGTAGACGTTGTTGCCGGCGACCAGATCAGCCTGGCCATACCGTGCCGCGATGGCCGTGCCGGTGTTCGCGCCGAGGAACTGGACCTCGGTACGAATGCCCTTGCCGCGCGCCACCTCGGCCACGTTGGCGGCCGGTTCGATTCCGAGCACGGGAACGTCGTTGGCGACGAAGTGCTGAAGCAGGTAGCCGTCGTTGCTGGCCACTTCAACCACGAGTGAATCGGATCCGAGGTCGAGCCGATCGGTCATCTCCTCGGCGTAACGCCTGGCGTGCGCGACCCACGAGTCCGAGTAGGACGAGAAGTACGCGTAGTCCGAGAAGATATCCTCCCCGGGAACGTAGGCCGGCAGCTGCACGAGAAGGCATTCAGTGCAGATGCGCACGTGCAGCGGGTAGAACGTTTCCGGACCGTCAAGCCGGTCCGCACTGAGAAAACTCTCGCATAGCGGCGACATTCCGAGATCGACGAACGTCTCCGTCATGTGGGCCGAACAGAGCCGGCATCGAGTCTCCGCCATGCACCACCTCCCGGTCTGTCCAGGTTAGACGGCGGAACCCTAGATGCCGGCCGAGACTCCCGGCAAAGCCATGTAAAAAATCCGTCAGTGCACTCTCGCATCTCCGGTGGCGGCAGTCCGTACAGTACGTCCCGGGCGAATAGTTCCGAGCCGCGAGGAACGAGCGGCCGGACGGATCGCCCCCGAAATGATGTTGTTTGAGTTCGCCCGTGCCGTCCCAACCAGCAGCCGGGCTGGCCCCAGGGTGGGAGTTCCATGCGCGTTCTCGTGACTGGCAATGAGGGATACCTCGGCAGCGTCCTGGTCCTCCGACTCCAGGACGCCGGTCACGACGTGGTCGGCCTCGACAATGGATACTTCGCGACCGGCACCCTGGGCCCGGTTCCCGACCCGGTGCCGACGCTTCGAGTCGACCTGCGGGATGTGAGCGCGGAGCACATTGCACAAGCGGCGCCGGATGCCGTGCTGCACCTGGCCGCGCTGTGCAATGACCCGCTCGGCAACCTCGACCCGGACCTCACCTACGACGTCAACCACCGCTCGACCGTGCGCCTTGCGCGGGCGGCCAAGGAAGCGGGCGTGCGGCGCTTCCTGTTTTCGTCGTCCTGCAGCCTGTACGGCTCCGGCCAAGACGACGCCCCGCTCGACGAGAGCGCGGCCTTCGCCCCGCTCACCCCGTACGGGGAATCGAAGATTCTCTCCGAGCGCGACCTCGGACAGCTGGCTGACAACAGTTTCTCGCCGGTCTTCCTGCGCAACGCCACCGCCTACGGCTTCTCGCCCAGGCTGCGGGGTGACCTGGTCGTCAACGACCTGGTCGGTCACGCGTTGCTCACCGGCGAGGTAAAGCTACGCAGCGACGGCATGGCTTGGCGGCCGCTGGTGCACGTGGACGACATCTGCGCAGCCTTTCTGGCCCTGCTCGAAGCGCCCCGCGAGAGGGTACACGGCCGGGCCTTCAACATTGGCCACACGAGCGAGAACTACCTGATCCGCGACGTCGCCGAGCTAGTCAGGGAACTCGTCGGCGGCACCGTGACGTACGCCGCCGGCAGCGGGGCGGACGCCCGCAACTACCGCGTCTCCTGCGACCTGATCGCGCAGGAGATACCCGAGTTCCGCCCACAATGGACGGTTCCGAAGGGCATCGAACAGCTGGTCGAATACTACCGCCGCTATGGGCTGATGCTCGAAGACCTGATGGGTCCGCGGCACCAGCGGCTGCTGCGCATCAACGCGCTGCGCGCGGCCGGCGCCATCGACGACACGCTGCGCTGGACCGATGGCACCGCCGGCCCGGAAGCGATTGCCGCTGGCGAGGTGGCGCTGGCGTGACCCGGATGCTGGTGCTCACCCCGAGCTTCGGGCCGGACTTCGAACTGTGCGCCGATCTGAATCGCTCAGTGCTCTGATACTCGCCGGCAAAGGTACGCCACCAGATCATCGTGCCGAAGAATGACGTCCCGTTGTTCAGCCAGCTTGCCAACGACCGAACCGAGATCCGGACCGAGGCCGAGTTTCTTCCCACGAGCTTCGTCCGGGCGCCGTGGGTGAACGCCACCATCAATCTGCGCCGGCCATTTCCGCCGGTGCGGGGATGGATCCTTCAGCAGGTGCTCAAGCTGGCCGCTGCCGCGGACTCCGACGCCGACGTGGTTCTGCTGGTCGACTCCGATATCGAGTTCGTACGGCCGTTCTCGGCGGACACGTTTCTACGTGATGGCGTTGTGCGGTTCTATCGCCTTCGCGGCGGGGTCGACCTGCGGTTGCCGCGACATGTGGCCTGGCACGACGGAGCCCGAAGGTTGCTCGGGCTACCCGCCGCGCCACCGCCCATGCCCGACTATGTGTCGTCACTGCTGGCCTGGCAGCCAGCCATCGTGCGGCAGGTGCTCGAGCGGGTTGAACACATCACTGGGCGCCGGTGGACCGACGCGGTCGCGTCTCAGTTGCATTTCTCCGAGTGGACGCTCTACGGGGTGTTTGTCGACAACGTCCTCGGTGCCCCGGCAACTGACTTCGCCGCCGACACATCTTTGTGCCACGCACTGTGGGATACCGTTCCTCTCGACGAGAGCACCGTCGACGAGTTCGTCGCGGGCATGGCCGACAGCGACGTCGCTGTGATGATCTCTGCAAAGACGCACACACCCCTACCGATCCGTCGAGCGGTGTCGGCCGCTGTGCGCGGCGCGGCATCGAATGACGCGACAACGATGAGGGATTGACATGCACACAGCCGAGATGCGCCAGATAAGGCCGTCGCTGAGCCTGCGGGTCGGCCAGCTCGTCGAGATCCGGAATGCGGCCGAGATCCTGGAAACGCTGGACGAACGCGGCGAGCTCGACGGCTTGCCATTCATGCCGGAGATGGCCCGATACTGCGGACAACAGTTCGCCGTGGCGGGTGTGGCCCACAAGGTGTGCGACACCGTCAACCGCAGCGGCATGTACAGGATGACCGACGCAGTGCACCTGGCCGGCGCCGGATCCCGATGCGACGGCAGCGCCCACGACGGTTGCCAAGCCGCCTGCCTGCTCTTCTGGAAGACGGCATGGTTGAAGAAGGTAGACACGCCGACCAACTCGGTCATCCCGCTCGACAACGCCCAGGACGCGCCGCGGCTGCTTCCGCTGCTCGTGGCCAACAGCCGTAAGGAACCCCTCGCGGACGGCGCTGAGACCCACTCGTGTCAAGCGACCGAGATGCCGCGCGCCGCGCCCGAGATGCTCCGGCTGCTTGAGTTCGGGCAGTACGTGCAGGATTTGCGGTCGGGCAATCGGCGGATCGGCTGGGTGGTGCGCGCATTCCTGGTCGGCATCTTCAACCGAGTGCAGGGCTTGAGCCGTCGACATCTGCCGCGACGATTGCAGTTCCGCGACGCGATGTCGTGGGGGTTCATCCGGGGGTCGGCCGAGGGTGCGACAAAGACAGCCATCACTAACCTGCGCCCCGGTGACCTCGTCCGGATACAGGTCCAAGGCAGAAATCATGCTCACCCTGAACAAGAACCAGCTCAATCGCGGCCTCGGCTTCGACGCCGAGATGGCACGATTCTGTGGACGCACTGCCCGCGTTGCCCGCCGGGTCGATCGGATAATCGACGAGCGGACCGGCCGGATGCTGACCATGAAGTCCCCATGCATCGTGCTCGAGGGCATCGTTTGCGAGGGCGCGTACAACGTGAGCTGCCCCCGTGCCATTCCGCCATACTGGCGTGAGATCTGGCTCGAGCGGCTGGTGGAACCGCACGACCGCGCACGCGGCGGAATTGACATCGATCGCCAGCACGGCTCATCGCGGGCTGCGCTGCAGCCTGCTGGGGATGATCTTAACTAATGCGGGAGAGACGTTCATGACCCGAGCCGACATTGTCTTCACATTCTCGTACGAAATGTTCGATGATGCCGTCAACCGTGAATTCTGCTGGCCATCCGATCAGACGCTCCTCGCGTTGGCCGATGATGAGCGGGTTGGCCAACTTGTGGTGGCGGACCCGTTTCGTTCATACATCGCGTCCGCGGCGCGACGCCGACCGTTGCGCTTGGTCGAGCCTTTAACGGTTCGGGGCAGGACCGCTACCCGAGCACGCCCGCACCGGCTGCGGAAGGTCGAGTCGACACAGCTGCGCACTGTCGAGCGGGCTTACCGGTAGATATGGCGTGCTGCTTGGCCGCGCTCTTGCCCGGGCCCGCGGTGAACGAGAACCTCGACCGGAGTCGGCGGTCCTCGTCACGTACCACCCGTTCGTCGCCGCGTTCTGTGACGCACCTTGGATCAGCAGCGTCGTGTATTTGGGAGAGGATGACTGGGCGACCGGCGAAGGTGTGCGTCCGTGGTGGGACCTGTTCAACGAGGCATACCGGCGAATCGACGAACGCAAGGCGGCGATGTTCGCGGTCTCCACGGAACTGGCCGCTCGAATATCCCCCCGGACAACGGTCGTGCCGAACGGAGTGATCGCCGACGTGTGGCGCGAACGTTACGCCGCACCGGAGCGGATCGACAAGCTCAGGCGGCCGCGCGCGATCTACACCGGCTCAATCGAAGGCCGCCTGGAGAAGGAACTGGTCGAGACAACGGCGAGAACAGTCGGGTCGTTAATCATGATTGGGCGGCATTCAGATGCCGACGTTATTCGGTGGCTACGCTCGCTCGACAACGTCCACGTGTTCGACGCGGTCGGGCAGCGGGAGCTTGCGGCAACAGTGCAGGCATGCGACGTCGGCCTGATCCCGCACCGGGATCAGGCCTGCATTCGAGCCATGTCGCCACTCAAGCTGTACGAGTACCTCGCTGCTGGGCTGCCCGTGGTGTCCGTGGACCTGCCACCCGTCCACGGCGTGGACGATGACCGGGTGCTATCTGCGGGCGCGAGGACTGGGCGGTGGGACTGTCGCGCGGCTATGGACATGGGCCGAGCGGACGAGGGCCGCCGGCTGCGGTTCATCGACGAGGTCTCATGGCAGCGACGAATGCGGCCGGTGGTCGACGCGGCAGTCGGGCGACCGCGCAATTGACGGTGATCCGGTCACGACTCGCTGGCAGTACCCGACCGGACTCGCCCCACGAGACGATTGCCCATGTGGATCAATTCGGCCAGCTGAGCCGGGTGGACGAGCCGCAGCACCGCCATCCCGACCGCGACGGCGGCCGGAACCCCTAGCTGCCAGCACGAGCAAATCGTGGCCCGCGATGGCGATGGCGACCAGCAGGTAAGTCGCGGCCACCCAGATCGCCACGTGGCTCCAGGCGTCAGCATCGCGACCTGGCCCCGCAGGGTCATGCCGAGCAGCCGCCGCCGGATGATCCACTCAACCGGGATGAGTAGGCCAGTGGCCACGCTGTAGCCGATCGCAACTCCTAACGCGCCGAACGGCAAGCCAGCCAGGATGGCCGCGGTGGCGACCAGAGTCGTCAGCCAGGCCAGCCGAAGGTTGAGCACCGCGTGCCCGAGCCCCAAGACCAGAGGCGTCGTCGTTGGTTGGTATATGGCCTGCAATGCCCCGGCCATCGCCAGGACCTGAACGATCGGGATGGCCGGCGCCCACTCGCGGCCGAACAGCAGCAGCACGACCTGCGGTGCCGAGGCAGCCACCAGCGCCATGGCGGGCAAGGCCAGCGTGGCGAGTGCGCGGGTGGCCCGGGCCATCTCGGTTCGCAAGGCGGCGAGATTGTCCGCGAGCCGGGAGAATGCCGGAAACAGCACAGCCTCCGATCGTCGTGCCGGCCAACTGGACCGGTAACAGTAGCAGCCGGTACGCCAAGCCGTAGAACGCCAACTGCTCTGGTCCCTGAAACCTGCCGATCAGAAGTTTGTCGATGTTCCGTCGACACCGAGTTGATCAACAGACCGGCGGCGAACGCCCGCCAGGAGAATCCGGCGATCTCGCGCAGCCGGTGCAGGTGCAGGTTCGGCCTCGTTCCGGCCCCGACCAGAACAATAACCAGGGCCAGGACCAGATCCGTCGCGACGATCTGAACGACGAGCGCCCAGTAGCTGGCCCCGAGCGCTGCGACCAGCACACCAAGCGCACCCCCGGCCGCCGCGCTCGATATGTCCGCTATTCCGATCTTGCGGAACTGCATGTCTCGCAGCAGCAACGCACGCGGTGTGATCGCCACTGCTCGAATGAACAGGCTGGGTGCAAGCACCGCGAGGACGATGCGTCAGCTGCGGAGAATCCATGAACGATGCCCAAGCAGGCGCGATGGCTACGGTCACGGCGGCGAGCACGGCTCCGATGCCGAGATTGACCGTGACCACTGCCCCGGCCATGTCGTTTTCCAGCCGTGGGCGCTGGATGATGGCGCTGGAAAAGCCCTGGTCCAGAAGGAGTCCGACGACCCCGATGTAGATAACGAGCTAGTGCCACGATGCCGAAGGCCTCTGGGCCGACCATGCGGGCCAGGGCGATTGTGAACACGACGCGACACGCTTCCCGACCGGCCACCGAGATGCCGCTCCAGCGCATACCAGACGACAACCCTGGGCTGCCCGCAACGGCCTGCCGAGAACCGTTGACGGCTGTCTCCTCCTCGGATCTCACCGGCTCCCTACCATTCGAGCGACCGTCGCCACCTGCGACGAGATCATCGTGCCATGGCTTGAGCGAATACGGCGGCAGGCGTCTGCCGTCCGAGTGTCTTGCGTGGTCGGTGGTTGAGACGGTCTACAACCGCGCGTAGCACCGCTGAGCTGTACGCGGCTCGCACTCAAGGAGATCGGTCGGTCGCAACACCCCGACGGATGTAGTGATGCATGTAGCGGGTCGCCGGTCCCGCGGCGAACCACCGCGGCGCGGCCGTGCGGACTGCTTCGGAAACGTGGGTAAGCCGCCAGACTGTGCCGCACAAGCCGAGGGTCAAGGCGACCAGGGTTGCGTAGGTCAGGAACGACATCGAGTCGTACGTGCCCGCCACCACCAGCGCGATCACCTGAGTCGAAACGAGCACGGCACAGAGATGGCGTGCCTCATCAGTAGTGGCCCGGCGCCGAGCCCGAAGGGCGACCACGATTGCAGTGAGGTGCATCAGCGCCATCGCGACCACGCCGACGATGCCGTTGCTGATCAGGAACGCCAGCCACTGGTTGTCCAGAATCTGGTACTGCGGGTAGAGGTACGTGCCGGTCCCGCGACCGAGCCACGGGCTCTCGCCGACGTAGTACCAGACCAGAGGGTAGCGCGCCTGCCGCACAGTGAATGCGGGATTCTTCGACGGGTCATCGAACAGAGACGAGAACGTCTTGATCAACGAGGGTTTGGCGACGGTGAGGGCGGCCGCGAGCATCGTCGCTAGCACGAACGCGTTGTAACGCAGCCGCCACGTCCATGTCGGCACGAGCACGAGCGCGACGATGGCGACCGCTAGGACACCTGACCGGGAGATGGTCGTGAGCACGCCCGCGGCCAAGACCGCTGACTGAACGATCGCCATCATTCGCCGGCGCCGCGTGGTGGCGAATATCGCCTGGTGCACCGCGAACGGGAGGATCG
Organism: uncultured Actinomycetota bacterium; assembly: GCA_963773935.1. GTDB lineage: Bacteria > Actinomycetota > Actinomycetes > Mycobacteriales > Micromonosporaceae > DATBGZ01. Next base: position 79,533 of record CAVZCZ010000006.1, on the reverse strand, counting down.
TGGCCAGCACGGTCGCGAGCTCGATGTAGTGGGTGGTGGTGCTGGCGACACGGATGCCGGCGCCACGCTCCTCGAATCCCAACACTTCCTTCTTCGACTCCAGCCCGGGAATCGTGAAGATGGCGGTGAGGTCCACAGCGAAGGTGAACTGGATCAGGCCGATCACGGCCATAACCGTCCCGCAGCCGACGAGGAACCTCAGTACCCGATCAAGGCGCGCCCAGTTCGCGATGCCGTCCGCTGCAGCGAGCGAAACCCCGGCGAAGATTGCCAAGAACAACAGCGCGCGGTCCGCCCCATTGGCCTCCATTGTGGTCAGCCCCCGAAGTTGGCCGACCGCGTAGGAGGCGAGCATCGAGAGGGTATAGACGAGAAGCGCCCAACGGATGGGCTGCGGACCTGGTAACACGAGATGCGGTGTGAGCCGAACCGTGAGCCACCAGGCGGCCATCAACAACCCGACGACGAGCGCAGGGCGTCCCAGGTCGGTCATGCCTGGCACGATGTACCGCGACGGGATGAGCGTCAGCAGGGCGATCATGATGCAGATCGCAGTTGCGGCGTCGAGGCGGGGCACCCTGCGCCGGGAGAGGTAGGTGCGGCTCGCGACCTGAGTCGACTCGAAGTCCGACTGCTGCAACCCGAGCAGGGTCACCGCGGCTGGTGTCCTTCCTCGTCCGCTTCGCGTCGTCGGAACGACCGGTACGTCAGCGGAAGCACCACAGTGGCGTCTGCCTGCGCGATCGTACGCTCTGAGTGGCCGTCGTCCGCGCCGTCGGCGTCCGCATCAACGGTGGCGTCCGGTGTTGCCGCCAGCGGGACAGGTGATATGAAGCCGTTCGACGGCTCCGTCGCACCCGACGGGATCGAAGCCGTCAGGTGGCCCGGCTGGCGTTGGCGGGCCCCGCCGCTCCCGGTCGAAGTCTCGATGTCCGGTCGGGGCGACACACCGAACGAGAACGTGCCGTCATCGCGGCCGCTCGACAGGCGGGACGACGGCGGTGCCGTGGTCCTCACGACCGGCGGCGAGAGATCGGCGATGCCCACGCCCGCGGGCAATCCGACCCGACGGCGGGCGCGACGGGCGAGCATGGCGTCCAGCCCGACGGTAAACGCCAGCGTGAGCAGGAATCCGAGTCCGGCGACGGCGACGAGCGCCCGCTTGACCCGGCCATCGGACTCCTCGACGTTGGTTCCGGAGTCGATGCGACGCGCCACGACGAGGTCACTCTCGCTGACGCCATACGTTCCAACCTGCAGGTCCTTGACGCTGGCGTTGAAGCGCCGGATGAGTTCATCGGTGGTGTCGATCGCCTGCTGCCTCGAGGAGCCCGTCACTTCGAACGTGACCAGCGGGCTGGAGCTGTTGAGCGAGGCAGTGAAGGATGCGCTGTATCCGCTCGCCTTCAGCGCCTCGACAACGGCCTGCTGCTGAACGGTGAGGATCGCCGCGTTGGCGAGGTTGTACGTGCCCAACCCGATCCATGGATTGCGCTGGTCGAGCGATTGCTCACCGGGTACGGTCGGCTTCGAGGTCGGGGGCGCAAGCTGGACGAACGCGGTTGCGATGTAGTTCGGCGAGACATCGACCAGGGTCCACACGGAAGCGATTGCCGTCAATGCCAGCGCCGGAACGGCGAAGTACCACCGCCGGAGCAAGAGCCGGGTCAGGTCCCAGAAGTCCAACGCTGTCCTCTCCTATGTGGGCGGACCGGGCCAACCCACGGAAGATACCGGGGCCGGCCGTGGCCTCGGCGACGCCCGATAGCCCGTACTGAACAGATACTGCCGCACAACCAGGTGTTCGTTTGGCAAAGTAGCGACTCGCAACCGTGCGAGTGGCGCTGTCGGAATCCGGACATCGTGTAGGGTCGGCCCGGAGGTTCCAGTTGTCTCGCCACGATTAACCTCAGCCTACCGAGCGGATCCCCAGGACATGGTAAACCACAGTGGACTGCGCGGCCCCCACCATCGCAATTCCAAGGGCGTTCGCGGCGTCCGGCTCTTCGGCCTCCACAGCCGCATGTGGCTCCTCGGCGTCGCGGCGGTGCTGATCGCCGGTGCATCGATCTCGCTAGTTGTTGTGTCGGTCCGCGACGACGGGACATCCGCGACGGCCGGCGGGTCCAACACTGACGCGCCAGGCGCCGGCGCATCGTCGCAACCCGCGTCTGTCGCCCAGCCGACGAGCACTGCGACCGTGGCGGCACCGAGCCCGTCGGACTGCTCGACCAGACCAAGTGCGTGCGGATTCCCGGATGCGACGAACACGGGGGTTCCGCGAGGAACCGCGCTAACGGTGATCAATGGCGACCTGACGGTAAGTACGGCCGGTGCGGTCATCGAGGATAAGGACATCCGCGGCTGCGTCACAATCCAGGCCCGTAACGTCACCATCCGCCGCTCGAAGGTCACCTGCGCCGATACGTACGGCATCGGCAGTTTTCTGGACCAGTACAGCGGCGGTGGGTTGCTGATCGAGGACGTCGAGGTTGACTGCGAAAACAGCTCGGCCACCGCGATCGCAGACTACGGGGTGATCGGGCGCCGGCTCAACCTACACAACTGCGAGAACGGCTTCGACATCAACGACGGCGTGACCGTAGTCGACTCCTACATCCATGACATGCGACCAACGGATTCCGGCCACACCGACGGAATCCAACTCGCCGGCGGGGCTGACATCGTGATCCGGCACAATACGATCTTCAATCCTGGCGGCACGTCAGCGATCATCAGCCATCCCAATAGGAATGCCAACGTCACCATCGAAGCGAACCTGCTCGGTGGCGGGGCGTACACCCTCTACTGCCCCCGGGAGTCGAGCACCAATTTCCGCGTCATCGACAACCGATTCAGCACCTACTTCTCGCCGAAGGGTGGCGCATTCGGTCCCTGGGACGAGTGCGAGAAAGTCGCCGAGAACCGCGGCAACGTCTGGGACGGCACCCTCATGCCGGTGACGTGAACCTGCGACGGATCGGGACTACGCAACGCCAACTCTGTTGCGGTAAGGGGAAGCAGCGGCGAGCGTGGCTGAGTGTCCACATGGGATGCCAACGGCTTGGCGTGAGGGAGTGAATTTCGCCATGTCGGCTTGTGGATAGCGGCGAATCCGCATGTGGCAGATTCCTGCGTGGTAGCCTCAGCGCGCTCGACGAGTGACTGATCCTTTCCCGAACGAAACGGTGAGAGTGACTTGACCGCCACTTCCGTCCTGCCCACGTCGGTCGTCAATTTGACAGTGCACGGCGTCGGAAAGGCTGTGCGCACACTCGACCCAGGCGAGGATCAGACCTGGGTGGCCACCTCCCAGCTCGAGCTCCTCCTCGATGCTGCGGTGGGTCGCGACGACGTCAGGATCACGTTCGACGACGGCAACGCGTCGGACGTTGAGATCGCCCTGCCACGTCTGGTCCAACGTGGACTGCATGCGGAGTTCTTCGTGCTCGCCGGTCTTCTGGGCACCCCGGGTCGTCTGGACGTGGGAGGGGTGCGGGAACTGCTTCGCGCCGGCATGTCAGTCGGCTCCCACGGTTGGGCGCACCGGGACTGGCGGCGCATCGACGATGCCCAGGCTCAGCAAGAGCTCGGCGACGCTCACCGCCTGCTGAGTGAGCTCACGGGACACGAGGTCTCCCGGGTGGCGATCCCATTCGGCTCCTATGACCGGCATGTTTTGCGGCGCCTCCGGCACGCGAAGGTGACGTGCGCCTACACCAGCGACGGTGGGCCAGCACGCCGTGGTGACTGGCTGCAAGCGCGAACGAGCCTGCGCCACGATCTCGACGCCGAGTGGATCGCGAGGGTCCTCGACGGCACTCCCACACCCGTCCAACGGGCCCGCCGCACGGCGGCGCGCACGATCAAGCGGCTGCGGGGGTAAACCGTGACGCATTCGCCGTCTGTGCCGCAGGACGCGTTGCCTCGGGTGGCCGCAGTCATCGTGACGTACAACAGCGCAGACGTACTCGGCGACTGCCTAAGTTCACTCACGGACCTGGGTGTCGACCTGGTCTCGGTGGTCGTGGTCGACAACGCCTCGGGCGACAAGACACTCGACATTGCTGCCGATGCCACGCAGCTTCCCCTCCGGATCGTCGAGATGGGACGCAACGCGGGTTATGCGGCCGCGGTGAATGCGGGCACGGCCGCAGTGGATCTGACTACTGTGGACTCGGTACTCGTACTGAACCCGGACTGCCGGCTTACCCCGGGATCGCTAGCGATACTCGCCCGCGCACTGGGACATCCGGGACGGGGAATCGCGGTGCCGTTGCTGGTCAATCCGGACGGCTCCCTGCAACCGTCGTTGCGCCGAGCGCCAACCGTCACGCGGGCGTTGGTCGAGGCGCTGGTCCCGGGCGAACTCGCCGGCCGTTTGGGACCGCTCGGGGAGTTAGTCACCGACCCCCGGGCGTACGGACGTCCCGGCGTCACCGCATGGGCGACCGGTGCGGCCATGCTGATCTCGGCCACCGCGCTCGCGAAGATCGGACCATGGGACGAGTCGTACCTGCTCTATAGCGAGGAGACCGAGTACTCGTTGCGTGCGGCCGACCTCGGGTGGGTGACCTGGTTCGAGCCAGCTGCCGTCTTCGAACACATCGGTGGCGAGTCGGCCACTAACCCGATGCTCGCGTCCTTGCTGACGGTCAACCGAGTCACGCTCTTCCGCCGGCGACACGGCCGGCTCCGCGCCGCCGCCTTCTACGCAGCCGTCGTGGCCGGCGAAGGCATCCGGACACTCCTGGGTCGACGAACCGCTCGCGCCTCCTTCGTCGCACTGCTCCGCCCGTCGCGCCGGATCCGGGAGCTCGCGAGGTGACCAGTCGTCCAACCACCGGGGTCCGGTCGCCGGCTCGACCGGATGCCGAGCTGACCCCGACCGCTGCTGAGAAGGGCAAGCCAATGAAGGTCAGCGTATTCGGCCTCGGCTACGTCGGTTGTGTGTCCGCGGCCTGTCTCGCCGAGCTCGGGCACAGCGTGGTCGGGGTCGATGTGAATCCGACGAAGGTCGATCTCGTCGGCCAGGGGATCGCGCCAGTCGTCGAGGAGCGCATTGGGGAGCTTACCGAGCGGGCCGTCCGCGATGGTCGGCTCCGGGCGACCACGGACGTCGCTGCGGCGGTGGCGGAGACCGAGATCTCGCTCGTCTGCGTAGGCACGCCGTCCGCCCCCAACGGCAGTCTCTCCACTGTGTACCTCGAGCGGGTGGCGGAGGAGATCGGGGCGGCGCTGGCCGGCAAGGTCGGCTGGCACACCGTGGTGTTCCGCAGCACGATGCTTCCCGGCACTTGCACGTCGCTGCTGCTGCCCATCCTGGAGAAGGCAGCCGGCAGAGTGGCTGGCGTCGATTTCGGCGTCGCCGTCAACCCAGAGTTCCTGCGCGAGGGCAGCAGCGTCCGCGACTTCTTCGACCCGCCGAAGACCGTGATCGGCGAGACCGATCACGCGGCCGGGGATGCGGTCGCGGCGCTGTACGAGGGCCTGCCGGGCGAGGTGTTCCGGGTACCGATTGCCGTCGCGGAGATGACAAAGTACGCCGACAACTCCTTCCACGCCCTGAAGGCCAGCTTCGCCAATGAGATCGGCGCCATCTGCCGAGCGCTGGGGGTGGACTCGCATCTGGTCACCAACATCTTCCTGTCCGACCACAAGCTCAACATCAGTCCGGCCTACCTGCGACCCGGCTTCGCCTTCGGCGGGTCATGTCTGCCTAAGGACGTCCGCGGTCTCGTCTACGCGGCGCGTCGGGCCGATGTCTCGGTCCCGCTGCTGTCCAGCGTGTTGCCGTCCAATGAGGACCACCTCAAACGCGCGCTTGAGCTGATCCTGGCCACCGGCTGCCGCCGGATCGGCCTATTCGGACTCTCGTTCAAGGCGGGCACGGACGACTTACGCGAGAGCCCGCTCGTCGAACTCGCCGAGCGACTGATCGGCAAGGGTTACGACCTGCGCATCTATGACGCGCACGTGACGCTGTCGAGGTTGATCGGGGCCAACCGCGACTACATCCAGAGCCGGCTACCCCACCTCGGGGAGCTGCTGAGCGACTCCGCCGCTGCGGTGCTCGAGCATGCCGACGTGTGCGTCGTAGGCTGCGTCGAGCCCGCCGTGCTCGCGGCGATATCGGCCGCCGGAGACCGGCCGATCATTGATCTCGTCCGCCTCCCGGACGCCTCGGCGCGCCGGGCCGACCCGAGGTACGTGGGCCTTGCCTGGTAAAGCACTCATTCTCGTCGAGAACCTGTCGGTACCGTTCGACCGTCGTGTGTGGCAGGAGTGCCTGGCGCTACGCGACGATGGCTGGCAGGTACACGTGATCTGTCCGCAGGGCTCGAAGCGCGATACCGAGCGTGAGATCGAACTCGATGGTATCAATATTCATCGATTTCCACTCACCGCCGCAACCGGCGGCGTGCTGGGCTACGCGCGCGAGTACCTGACCGCGCTGTGGCACACGCACCGACTGGCCCGCAGGGTTGGCCCGGTCGACGTGGTCCAGGCGTGCAACCCGCCCGACTTGCTCTTCCTCGTCGCGCGCGGGATGCAGCGCCGAGGCGCGCGGTTCATCTTCGACCAGCACGACCTGGTACCGGAGCTGTACCTGTCCCGATTCAACCGGGGCGAAGACTTCCTCTACCGCGGCGTGTGCTGGCTCGAGCGGCGCACCTACCAGGCCGCAGACGTGGTCATCGCGACCAACGAGAGCTACCGCGACGTCGCGCTCAGCCGTGGCGGGAAGGCGCCCGAGGATGTCTTCGTCGTGCGCAGCGCGCCCACTGTGGAACGGTTTCGCCAAGTGCCGCCCGACCCGTCCATCAAACACGGCAAGCCGTACCTGCTCTGCTACCTCGGCGTGATGGGTCCGCAGGACGGCGTCGACTACGCCCTCCGATCACTGGCCAAGCTCCGCGACGAGATGGGCCGGACCGACTGGCATGCAACGTTCATCGGGGCTGGCGACACGTTCGACGCGATGGTCGCGCTCTGCGACGAGCTCGGCCTTTCCGACTGCGTCGACTTCACCGGCCGCATTCCCGACGAGCATCTGTTGCGGTACCTGTCCACCGCCGACGTCTGCCTGTCGCCGGATCCGCTGAACCCGCTCAACGACGTGTCAACCATGAACAAGATCATGGAGTATATGGCGATGGCACGGCCGATCGTCTCCTTTGAACTCCGCGAAGCGCGGGTCTCGGCCGCGGACGCGGCGGTCTACGCCCCACCCAACGACGAGTCCGAGTTCGCCAAGCGGATCGCGGCGCTACTCGACGATCCGCAGGAGCGCCGACGGATGGGCGAAGTGGGTCGCCTGCGGGTGGCGGGTGAGCTGTCCTGGGAGCACTCGAAGGCGGCCCTCCTTGCGGCGTACAACGCTGCCGTGAGCCGCGGTCAGGCAACGTCAGACGCGGACGATCGCGTGCTGGCGTCGCTACCCCACCCGACCGGGCGCCGGCCACGAGCCCGGGTCAACACCCAGTCGAACGACAACACGCCTAGGTAGCAGGCTGCGTCGAGCAAACTCACTCGACGACTGGCGACCAGCCTTGCCAGCGATCTCACGCCGAGACGGCCCTGCGGCGCCGGTCGACCCAAGCGCTGCGAGCTGGCGGTTGCCGGTACGGACCCGAACCCGTCGGTTGAGGTACGCCCGTACCGTACGAGCGGGCCGAACCACCGACTGCACCTGGTGCACCACCACGCGCTCGTCAGGGGCGAAGCTGTTGTGCGCCCAACCGTCGTCGGAAATCACGTCCGGCATCGGAAACACCCTCGCGTGGCCGGTCTCGGTGAGCACGTAGACGCCGACGCCTGCCAAAGCCCGGCCCGGGGCGACCAGCTGGTCGTGCACTCGATGCACCCGACGCGCCACTGACCCAACCCCGGCAAGATCCAGGCGCGGCACCGGCGCACAGGCCAAGACACCAGGACGACGCGTCGCCTCGACGAGCGTACGAAGTCCGTCGACCGTGAGTCCCACGTCGGCATCGACGTACGCCCGGGGAAACGTCAGGCAGGTATCGTCGCCGAGCCGCAACGCGTTGACCTTGCCAGGTGTGTCGGTCTCGATGACCCGCACGCCCGCGGACCGGGCGAGCTCGGCGGTCCCGTCTGAGCAAGCGTTGGCCACGACGACGACGTCCAGCTCACCGGGCGCGGCTCCGTCAAGGAGCCGCCTCAGGTTCGAGCCGATCACCGCCTGCTCGTTGTGCGCCGGAATGACGACGCTCACAATCGGCAACGGACTGCTGGACTCAGCCCGCGCGTTCGCGTCGCAATTACGCAGATCAATGTCGGGGTTGTCGATGTCAGCCGCGCCGACCGGACTGCTGCTCACCAACCGCCTCCCGATCGCCACCTGTCCTTGGAACAATAGAGCGGAAACGGCCGTGCACATGTCGTTGCCACGCCGCTCGCGCCGTACTTCAGCGACCGAGCCGGAGCAGCTTACGACTCCGGTGTCGGATCGTGTGCCGCTGGCGATGCAGGAACATCCGGTAGACCGCCGCTCGCGCCCGCGCCCGCTGTTCACTGGTGAGGTCGGCGTCCCGAACGACGAGTAGCAACTCTCGCAACTGAAGAGAATTAGCAAACTTCGATTGCCACGACGGCACTCCGAGCTGCCTCGCCTGCGCTGTGGTCGGCCCGGTGGTCCAAGTGCGGCGCGCCAAGATGTCGGGCACGTGCGCCCACGGGCCCGCGAGCGCCAGCTTGATTGCGAAGACTTGATCCTCGCGCAGCATGTTCCGGCGCGGGATTGCCTGCACAGTCTCGCGCCGCATCATCGCGTACAGCGGGTCCATCTGCAGGTAGCTCTCGTTGAGTAGCCGAAGCATCTCCTCGACTCGATCCACCGGGTCGTCGGACCCCAGGCCCTTACCCGTGTAGAGCTCCGACTGCGTCTCGCCGTCGGCGGTCAGGTAGGCCATTCCGGTCGTCACCAACGTGACTCGGGAATCGGCAGCGAACGCGACGAGGCACTGGGTGGTGTAGTCCGGCTCGAGCGCATCCGAATCGCTGATCCACCGGAAGTAGCTTCCGTTCGCCGCGCGGATCGTCGCGATGAAGTTGTTGAGTAGGCCCACGTTCTCTGGATGCCGGCGGTAGACGACCCGGTCGTCGGAGCGTGCCAGCTCACGACATACCGACTCGGTCTCATCCGTCGACGCGTTGTCGAAGATGACGAACTCAAGATTGCCGTGCCGTTGTCCAAGCACCGTGGCGGCGACGCCGGCAACGGTGGCGGCCGCATTACGAACGGGCAAGCCGATCGAGACCAACGGTTCAGCACTGGACATCGACGCTCCTCATCACGATGTAGCCAGAGGCCACAGCTACCGTATGCCCGCAGGCGTTCCCGGCACGGGTCCGAAACCGTCCGGCATCCGACAACCACACGCCTGGCACGCATCCGTCCACAACGGAGCCTACGAGTCCCCCATCGGATCGGGGTCGGCAAAGGCAGCCAGGGTGCGGTTTGCGTATGCGGATGCGTCGCCGAACTCCATCGGACCGGACCAGGCGCGAGGAAGCGGATACGAGTCGGGCGCAACTCTGCGCACGATTTCGTCCAGCACCGTCTCCGCGTCTCCCACCCAGAGGTGCTTGGCGCCCGCGACGCCGATGACCTCGGCCTGCGGGATCGCCGCGAACCGCCGCCGCGCCTCATCCGGACGCTGGTAGTCGTCGAACTCAGGCACCACCGCCACCACCGGCTTGCCGGACTCGGCCCAGGCGGCAAGGTCGGCGTCGGTGGCGGCCCGCAACGGCGGCGACAGCAGGATCGCCCCGACGACGCTCGGGTCGTTGCCGTAACGCAGAGCCAGGTCGGTGCCGAAAGACCAGCCGAGCAGCCAGATCCGGGGAAGCTCCGCGAAGTCGGCGTACGAGATCGCTGCCTGCACATCGAACCGCTCCCCGACCCCACGGTCGAACGAACCGCCGCTGGTGCCGCGCACGCTCGACGTGCCACGGGTGTTGAAGCGCAGGACGGCGAGGTCGGCCAATGCCGGTAGCCGCCAGGCAGCCTTGCGCAGCACGTGGCTGTCCATCATTCCGCCATGGGTCGGCAGTGGATGCAGGCACACCAGCGTCGCGACGGGGTCGCGCTCCAGTGGGAGGGCCAGCTCGCCGACGAGAGTGATGCCGTCGGCCGTGTGCAGCTCGATATCCTCCCGCCGCGCCGGCAGCACCGAGTTCGCCCGGATCGCAGTCACGACCACAGTCTCCCCTAGGCCCGACGAGCTCTTACGGCCAGACCTCCCCCAGCTAGGCGATCCAGACGTTGTTCAGAAACGTCAGCAGGAACACTGCCTGCAACCCGACCGCGGGCAGCAGGTAGATCCGCTCGAACACACGACTCGCGCCGAGCCGCGCGAGCAGAATGAACGCAGGCACCAACTCCAATACGTACCGCGGCACGCTCATCATCGGGAACAGCCCCGCGTTGGGCCCGACCAGGACGCTCAGCAGCACGGCGCCGGAGTACGCCACGAGGAACAGTTGATCCCGCCGGAACCGCCACGGGCCAACCACGCAGAGGGTCAGCAGCACGATCGCGATCGCCGCGAAGGCGATGTCGATGATGTTGTGCAGGGTCGCTTGGTAGAGCACCATCGGCTGCCGTGACACCACGCCGAGCGCCTCCCCGAAGGTGTCCCATGGCATCGCGAAGTGCCGCCCCCAGTACCGCTGAGCGTGCAGGAAGTCCAACGGATGGCCGAACTGCACCCAGCAGAACATGGCAAACGCACCCACCCCGGCCGGGATCAGCAGGACGGCCGCAGCCTCCCTGTCGAGGACGCCACGCCACGACGCGCGGGTGGATGGAAGCCGCCACCCGCGCTGGCGGGCGTACTCGATGACGAACGGCAGCACCAGCAACGCCCCCGTGAGCCGGGTGGCGCTGGCGAGCGCTCCGATCGCTCCGGCCGACCAGAAGAGTCCCGATCGCAGGCAGTACAACGCCGACACGCTCAACAACAGGAACAGCGACGCGTTGTAGCCGGCGCTGAGGAAGAACGCGGTCGGGAAGGCCATCAGAAACAGCAGGGTGCGACTGGCCACAGTGGAGCCGAACTCGCTGGCAACGAACCGGTGCAAGACCACGAGCGCGCCCAGGCAACACATGTTCGCCAGTACCAGCGTGGCGACCAGGGTCGGGCCGGGCACTATCGCGTCCACGCAGCGCAGCAGGATCGGGTAGAGCGGGAAGAAGGCGTGCGTGTCCGAGCGGTCCGCGGTGTAGCCGAGCTGCGAGATGCGCATGTAGTAGCCGGTGTCCCAGTGGTCCCAGGCCTGGTACAGGCGGGACATCGCCGGTCCCGGCTTGTCCGGGATCATCCAGGACAGCACGGTCACCAACAGATAGGTCACTGCCGCCGCCAGCCACGTCGCCGACCCGATGATCGTCGCCGTTCGCCACGGCCGCGCGTCGGCCGCGAACGCGGCCGGGATGCCGGACGCGGCTGACGGCGCGTCGGACGCGGATGGGGACTCGGACGAGCCGCTGCTCCGGCTGTCCGCGGCCGCCGACGACGTCACCGTCTGAGTGGGCACGGCGCGACCTTACTCGCGCCGGCGACCAGCCACGGCCCCACTGCCGCCCCAGGGCTAGCGCCTGGGGCGTCGCCGGTCCCGGGCCTGCCAGCAGCTGGTGTGCCAGTGCCGGCGGTCGGTCAGGTCGCCCCGCTCGTCGGCGGGCCAGGCAACGACGTGGGCGACTCCCGGTGCGATCTCGTGGTCACACCCCGGGCACCGGTACGCCTTGACCGCCCCGGCCACGGTGATGTTCCGCACCAGCCACTGGCCGTCGGGCGTCGACACGATGCGCTCCGCCCCGCGTCGTGCCTTCTCCTCGTCGAGGCCGGTGTCGTCGTCCCGACGGTTGTTCTTGCGCGGCACCCGGCAACATTACCTCAGCAAGATCACCGCTTGGAGTAGTCGCGGAAGCCGCGCCCCACCTTGCGCCCGAGGTAACCGGCGGTGACCAGGTGCTCCAGCAGCGGCGTCGGCGAGAATCCGGGCTCCCGGAACTCGAGGTACAGCTCGCGCTGGATCGCCAGCGCCACGTCCAGCCCGACGACGTCGAGCAGCTCGAACGGCCCCATCGGGTAGCCGCAGCCCTGCTTCATCGCGTTGTCGATGTCGTCGGCGGTGGAGTAGGACGCCTCGAGCATCCGTACCGCGTCGTTGAGGTACGGAAACAACAGCGCGTTGACCACGAAGCCGGAACGATCAGCGCAAACCACCGGCGTCTTGTCCAGCTGCTCGCAGACGGCCCGGGCGGTGGCCACGACCTCGGGGGCGGTGCGGATCGTCTGCACCACCTCGACCAGTTTCATCGCCGGGGCCGGATTGAAGAAGTGCAGACCGACCACATTGGCCGGACGGCTGGTGGCCATCGCGCACTCGACCACGGGCAGGCTGGATGTGGTCGTGGCCAGAACGGCGCCGGGCTTGCAGATCTCGTCCAGCGAGGCGAAGAGTGCCCGCTTGACGCTGAGCTCCTCCGCCACCGCCTCCACGACGAGATCCACATCGGACAGGTCGTCGACGGAGGAGGACCAGGTGATCTGAGCCAGGGCCGCGTCGCGGTCGGCCTCGGCGAGCTTGCCGCGGACCACGCCCTTGTTCAGCGAGGTCTTGACGGTCTCGGCGAGCCTGGCCGATTTCTCCGCGCCGCGGGTTACCGAGACAACCTCGTACCCAGCCTTGGCGAATACCTCCACGATGCCGCTGGCCATCGTGCCGGATCCGATCACACCGACCTTGGCCACGGGCAGCGCGGCCAGCGCGCTGTCGTCGGCCGCGGACGGGGTGAGCTCGTCGGGCACGACGACGGGCGAGCCCGGCGCCTCATACGTGTAGAAGCCCTTGCCGCTCTTGCGGCCCAGCAGTCCGGCGGTGACCATCTGCTTGATCAGGGGCACCGGAGCGTGCCGCCGGTCGCGGCCACCGCGGCGGTACATCGTGTCGAGGATCTCGTACGCCGTGTCCAGTCCAATGAGGTCCATCAGCGCGAGAGGACCCATCGGCAGTCCGCAGCCGAGCTTCATCGCGGCGTCGACGTCCTCCCGCGAGACGTACCGTCCCTCGTACATGGACACCGCGTGGTTGAGGTAGCCGAACAGCAGCGCATTGGCGATGAATCCGGCTCGGTCGGTGATCGTGACGTCCACCTTGCCGATGCGGGCACAGAGCGCCTCGATATCAGCGATCACCTCGGGTGCGGTGACCACGGTCTTGACGACTTCGATCAGCGGCATGATCGGTGCCGGGTTGAAGAAGTGCATGCCAACGACGCGGTTCGGGCGGTGGGTGGCGACGGAGATCTCGGTGACCGACAGGGCCGAGGTGTTCGTGACCAGGATCGCCTCGGGAGGACAGATCCGATCCAGCTCCGCGAAGATCGCCTGCTTCAGCTCGAGGTGCTCCGGCACCGCCTCGATGGCGAGGTCCACGTGGTTCAGGGCCTCGAGGCCGACCGCGAACGTCACCCGGCCGAGCAGGCCGTCGCGGTCCTCGGCACTGAGCTTGCCTTTGGCCACCGCCCGATCGGTGGAGTGAGTCAACGTGCCCCGACCGCGCTCGACGGCGGCCGGGTCGACCTCGACCGCTACGACATCGATGCCGTTGCGCGCGAACACCTCGACGATGCCGGCGCCCATGGTGCCCAGCCCCACGACGCCGACTTTGTTGATCTCGCGAGCCATCGATGCATCCTTACCTGAACGGACGATAAGCGTTACCGTGCGCGAGTCTGCCATGTCCACCGCGGGCAGCAACATTCCGGTGCCCGAATCCACTGGCGCGAGCAGGCTGGATTTCCACACCTTACCGATGAGTAGGTAGACGACTAGACTCGCACCAACGCCGTTCCCAGGGAGCTCCGATGACCACTCATGCACCCTCCGATGCCCCCGCCACGACAGGAGCGGCTCCGGGCGTGCCCGTCGTCGTCAGCGGCGAGCTCATCTCGACCAGCCCGGCCACCGGCGCGGAGGTCGGCCGGTTCCCGGTCGCCGACGCCGAAGCTGTCGCCGCAGCGGTGGCTCGCGCGCGGGCCGCGTCGGCTTGGTGGCAGAGCCTGGGCTTCGACGGCCGACGGCAGCGGCTGCTCCGTTGGCGTTCGGCGATCGCCAGGCGGATGGACGAGCTGATCGACGTCATGCGGGCCGAAGGGGGCAAGACGCGGGCCGACACACTCCTCGAGCTAGCGCCCGCGCTCGCCCATGTCACCTGGTCCGCCAGCAACGCCAAGCGGGTGCTCGGACCGCGCCGCGTACGGGGCAGCCTCCTGCTCGCGGAGTTCAGCGCGCACCTGGAGTACCAGCCCTTCGGCGTGATCGGCGTGATCGGGCCGTGGAACTACCCGATCAACACCCCCATGGGTTCGATCGCGTACGCGCTCGCAGCCGGCAACACAGTCGTGTTCAAGCCCAGCGAGTACACGCCCGCGGTCGGACAGTGGTACGTGGACCGCTTCAACGAGATCGTGCCCGAGCACCCTGTGCTGCAGATCGTGCACGGCGTGGGCGAGACCGGCGCGCACCTGGTCCGGTCCGGTGTGGACAAGGTGGCGTTCACCGGCTCCCCCGGCACCGCCCGCAAGATTATGGCGGCCTGCGCCGAGACGCTCACCCCGGTGCTGATCGAGGGTGGCGGCAAGGATGCCATGATCGTCGATACCGACGCCGACCTTGACGCCGCCGCCGACGCTGCCGTCTGGGGCGGCATGACCAACGCCGGGCAGACCTGTATCGGCATCGAACGGGTCTACGTCGCCGCTCCCGTATACGACTCCTTTGTGGACAAGGTGGTATCAAAGGCGAAGGGCCTAACCGTGGGTACGGGCGAGTCCGCCGACATCGGACCGATCACGATGCCGAGCCAGATCAACGTGATCCGCCGCCACATCGACGATGCCATCGCGCGCGGTGGCCGGGCGGTGCTCGGCGGGCCGGAATCCGTACAACCGCCACTCGTCCTGCCCACCGTGCTCGTCGACGTGCCCGAGGACGCTGCCGCGATTCAGGAGGAGACGTTCGGCCCGACGCTGACAGTGACCAAAGTGGACACCGCCGAGCAAGGCGTGGCGCTCACGAATGCGAGCAAGTACGGCCTGGGCGGCTCCGTCTTCGGCAAGGCGCGGGCGATCGCGCTCGCGCGGGCGATGCGCTCGGGCATGGTGTCTATCAACAGCACGCTCACGTTCGCGGGCTTCCCGTCCCTGCCCTTCGGTGGCGTCGGGGACTCCGGCTTCGGCCGCATCCACGGCGACGACGGGCTGCGGGAGATGTCCCGCCCCAAGGCCATTACCAAGCGCCGGATGCGCTCAGCACTTCCCAGCCAGACATACGACCGTAAGCCGAAGCACGTCCGCATGCTGGAGCGAGTGCTCAAGTTCGTTCACCGCTGACCAGCAACCACTACCGGTCAGAAGAGGGTCAGGTCGTCGCGCTCGATGCCGCGTAGGGCGTTGTAGTCGAGTACCACGCAGCGGATGCCACGATCCTGTGCCAGCACGCGCGCCTGCGGCTTGATCTCCTGGGCCGCGAAGATGCCGCTCACCGGCGCGAGCAGCGGATCCCTGCCCAACAGCTCCAGGTAGCGGCTCAGCTGCTCGACGCCATCGATCTCCCCACGCCGCTTGACCTCGACGGCGACGGTGGCGCCGGTACGGTCCCGGCAGAGCAGGTCGACCGGGCCGATGGCGGTGGCGTACTCGCGCCGGACCAGCGTGAAGCCCTCGCCCAGCACCTGCGGTGCGGCGGCAAGCAGCGCCTGCAGGTGCGCCTCGACCCCGTCCTTGACCAGGCCAGGGTCGACACCCAGGTCGTGCGAACTGTCGTGGAAGATCTCGTCGAGGGTGATCCGCAGCTCCTCACCGGCCTTGTTGACCACACGCCAGACGCCCGGCGCCTCCTCGATCCGGCACGGCGGACTCATCCAGTTGAGCGGCTTGTACGCCCGATCGTCCGCGTGGATCGACACGGAGCCATCCGCCTTCACCATGAGTAGCCGCACCGCGGCCGGCAGGTGAGCGGTGAGCCGGCCGACGTAGTCGACCGAGCAGCGAGCCACCACGAGACGCACCCGCCCACCCTACGACGGGCGGCGGTCGAGGTCCGGGTCCGGGCGGGATCTTCGTACCGCGAGTCGGGCTTGACTGCGCGGGCTCCTAGGCCGGCGAGCGTTCGAGGTCGGCGCAGATCCGCTCGAGCTCCGCGATCGGCTCCGGGTCGCCGAACAGGAGCGGCTTCTCCTTCCGCGCGGCGAACACCTTGCCGGTGACGCCGTTCAGTTCCGGCGCAGTAGCGACCCATAGTGGACAGTCGGCGCCCTTGGCCGGTGTGACTGCCATCAGCCGGGCGAACATCTTGATCATCGCGGCCTGCATCCCCCGCGCGTTGGCGTTGAATCCGGTCCGCACGAAACCAGGCTCTGCCGCGTTCGCGGTGACGCTGGAGTCGCTCAGTCCGGCGGGCGAGTCCCACGGTCAGCATCGTCAGGGCCTGCTTCGACTGGGCGTAGGCGTCGTAGCCGCTGTACTTGCGCCGGGCGTACTGCAGGTCGGTCGGGTCGTACTTGCCGGTGATCGTCGAGATGAGGTTGACGACTCGCCCCTGCGGGGCCGCGCGCAGTCGGTCGAGCAACAGCTCGGTGAGCAGATGCGGTCCCAACACATTGGTCGCGAACGTCAGCTCGTGGCCGTCGGGGCTCTCGCGGCGGTCGGTGAACCAGGCGCCCGCGTTGTTTACCAGCACGTCCAGCTTGGGATAGCGATCGTTGAAGCGAGCCGCAAACGTGCGGACAGACGACAGATCTGACACGTCGAGAGGCAGTGCGGTGATCTCGCCGGCCGTGGCCTCGTCGGCGAGTTCCGTGCGAACCGCCTCGCCGCGGGCTGGGTTTCGCGCGGCGACCACGACGTCGCCGCCAGGCGCGCAAGTCCTCGCGCGATCTCCTTGCCGATGCCACCCGTCGCCCCGGTGACCACGAGCGAGCTTGCCACTCATGTTGGTATCCACGGCCCGATCCTCCTCCCGCCGTCGCCGGCGGTCCAGTTTCGAGTCATCCCGTCTCGCCGGTGCCGCCCAGCCGGCGCTCGGCGACGAGCGCGTGGAATCCATCCAGCATCAGCTTCAGCCCCAGCTCGAACAAACCATCCAGATCCAGGTCGAAGTCGGGCACGTTACCAACCGCCTCGAGCAGCGGGAACCTCTTATCGGCATTGACTCTGGCGAATTCCTCGTCCTGCGCCTGCATCCACTCGTCACTCGTGATACCAGTGTCCCGCTCGGCCTCGGCCTCCATCTGCAGGCTCGACCCGATGCCGAGCAGAAAACCCGCCAGCGCGACCGCGATGCGTAGCGACGTAGGCAGATCGAAGCCAAGCTCACGAACAACACGCATCGTCCATTCGGTGTGTGCCATCCCGTTGGGCACCATCATCGGCCGAGTCAAGGACATCACCGAGGGCATCCACGGATGCCGCCGGGCCAGCGCCCACTGCAGCCGCGCGACGGACTCGATCTGGGCCCGCCAGTCCTCAGGACGCGGGTCGGGTAGCGCGGCCTCGCCGAAGATCGAGTCAGCCATCAGGAAGACCAGATCATCCTTGCTGGGCACATGTCGGTACAGGGACATGACCGGTACGCCGAGCTCGGTGCCGAGTCGACGCATGGTCATAGCGGGGAGCCCTTCGGTGTCGGCGATGGCTATCGCCGTACGGACGATGAGGTCCTGGCTCAGCTCCGCCTCGGCCGCCCGGACCGTGCCACGCGCCGGCCGCTCATTCGTCCGAAGTGGACTTTCCCATGCGGAGGGTGGTGCGGGCGATTCGGCGACAACCGTGCCCACACCCACCACCGCCCGGACCAGGCCGTCGGCCTGCAACGCGGCGAGTGCCTTGGTCGCGGTGGCGATCGCCACGCCCCAGTCCTGGGTGATCTGCCGCGCCGACGGCACCCGGTCACCGGGCCGGAGCTGACCCGCGACGATCCGCCCCCGGATCTCGTCGACGATGCGCTGATACGGCGCGCTCATACCTGCCTCCCGTACTAGTACACCCAATCAGTGTACTAGTGCAATTTGCCGTGTTGCAACAACAAAGCTAGCGTGTACAGCGTACGGAATACGCAGTACGCATGAAGGAGAGCGGTAATGGCCGACGAGCTGGCGGTCCAGGCAACCGGACTGGTGAAGTCCTACCGCGCGAACCGGGTGCTCGATGGTGTGGATCTGCGCGTCGACCGAGGCAGCATCTTCGCGTTGCTCGGCCCGAACGGGGCGGGCAAGACCACGATGGTACGGATCCTGTCCACATTGGTCAGAGCCGACGCGGGAGCAGCCACGGTCGCCGGCTTTGACGTGGTTCGCGAGCGGGCCCTGGTACGGCGCACCATCAGCCTCACCGGGCAGTACGTCGCCGTGGACGAGCTGCAGACCGGCGAGGAGAACCTCCGCATGATGGCGAGCCTGTCCGGACTCACCCGGGCCACGGCGACCCGACGCGCGGTCGAACTGCTGGAGCGTTTCGACCTCGCCGACGCCGGCGGGCGCCGCGTCGAGACCTACTCGGGCGGTATGCGACGTCGGCTCGACCTCGCCGTCAGCCTGGTCGGGCAGCCATCGGTGATCTTCCTCGACGAGCCCACCACCGGGCTCGACCCGCGCAGCCGGCTGTCGACGTGGGAGGTCATCACCAGTCTCGCCGGCGCCGGGGTAACCGTATTCCTCACCACGCAGTACCTGGAGGAGGCCGACCAGCTGGCCGACCGCATCGCGGTGCTGGACGCCGGCCGCGTCGTGGCCGAAGGCTCGGCCGCAGCGCTGAAGCAGCAGTACGCGCAAGTGCGCCTCGATCTCACCGCCTCCGGGCCGGACGAATACGAGGTGCTGGCCCGAGCCCTCGGCGACCGGATCGTCCACAGTGACCGATCGCGCCTGATGATCGGCGTGCCCACCGACGGCACCGCAGCACACGTACGCCACCTGCTCGACGAGGCCGACCCCGGCCGTCGTGCCGTAGCCACGTTCGAGGTGCACAGCGCCACGCTCGACGACGTCTTCCTCGCGCTTAACCGGCCATTCAGCCAGCACCGCCAGCGAACCATCAGAACCCGAACCGACGAAGGAGACCGCTGGTGTCTGATCTGGCCCTGACCAATCCGGTGCTCCGGCCCACCTCGGTGGTGCGCGAAAGCCTGACCATGATCGTCCGCTCGGTGCGCCTGTCGCGCCGCACGGTGGATGCGCTGATCATGTCGCTGGCGCTGCCGGTGCTGCTCATGCTTGTTTTCGTGTACCTGTTCGGCGGTGCGATGAACACCGGAGGCAGGTATGTGACGTACGTCGTGCCCGGGGTGATCCTGCTCTGCGTCGGGTTCGCCTCCGCGCAGACCGCGGTGAGCGTGAGCACCGACATGAAGAACGGGATCATCGACAGGTTCCGTTCCATGGACATCGGCGCGGCCCCGATCCTCACCGGCCATGTCGCTGCGAGCGTGTTGCGCAACATCATCTCCACCGTGATGGTGATCGGCGTGGCGCTGTTGATCGGATTCCGCCCCACCGCCGGCGTTGTGGAATGGCTCGCCACCGCCGGCGTGCTGATCGCGTTCATGGTGGCGATCTCGTGGTTCTCGGCGGCGATCGGGCTGCTCGCCGGCAACCCTGAAGCGGCTGCGGGCTTTACGTTCTTCGTGTCGTTCCTGCCGTACCCGAGTAGTGCCTTCGTGCCGGTCGCCACGATGCCGTCCTGGCTGCAGGGGGTGGCCAACCATCAGCCCATCACGCCGGTGATCGAGAGCTGTGCGCGGCCTTCTGCTCGGCCTGCCGGTCGGTGCCCACGCATGGCAGGCACTGGCCTGGTGTGCTGCGCATCCTGGTCGCATCCGTCGTGCTGTCGGCGTACCTGTTCCGCCGGCGTACGTCCTGATTCAACCCACATGATCTAGGGTTCACGGGCTGACCCCGGGGGTGGTGGCGCGGCGGTGTCATGCTGGTCTACGTGGAATTGCTGACGGACATCGGCGCGCTGGAAATTCTAACCGGCATCGGGCTGGCCACCTCCGCGGGCCTCAACGCCTACATCCCACTCCTCATGATCGGGCTGCTCGCTCGGTTCACGAACCTGATGGACCTACCCGGCGGGTGGCAGTGGCTGGAGAACGGCTGGGTTCTCGGCATCCTTACGGTGCTGCTCGCCATCGAGGTGGTGGCCGACAAGATTCCGGTGATCGATCACATCAACGACGCCCTGCAGACGGTGGTCCGACCCACCGCGGGCGGTCTCGCCTTCGGGGCGGCGGCGAGCTCGCAGACGGTGACCGTGTCCGATCCGGCGGACTTCTTCAGCAACAACACGTGGGTGCCGATCGTGGCCGGTATCGCGATCTCCTTCATCGTGCACAGCTTGAAGGCGGCCGCGCGACCCGTAATCAATGCCTCGACCGCGGGTATGGGTGCACCCGTCGCGAGCACCGCCGAGGACGTCTTCAGCGTCTCCATGGCCTTTATCGCCATCATCTTCCCGGTCTTGATCATCTTTTTCCTGATCTTCCTCATCTGGTTCTTCGTCTCGATGCGCAAGCGGCGCAAGCGCAGACGAGCGGAGAAGGAGGAGCTCGAGGCCTTCAGACGCACGGCGCAGGAGAGCGGCACCGTCGACGTCCCGCGCGACCGCCGCAGGTGATCAGGCCGGCGGTTTAGCCGCGAGACCTTGGCACCGACTGGGTCGCTAAGACTATAGGTCGCAGACCACCCTTCGCATCAAGATCTACCAATGGCCAGTCGTGCGCCTCCCGGCGGACAGGCGCCCGAGCGGCTGGCGTGTCGCGTCGGGGCGAGGCACTGTCTCACAAAGTTCACAATCCCTGGAGTTGTGGCCACAACTCCAGGGGTTGTGAACTCAGCGAGAACCAGGTCCGTCCGAGCGGCTCTAGGTCGCGAGGCCGTGCGCCTCCCGCACCACGGTCACCAGCTCGTTGATGATGCGAGTCAGCTCGAAGTCCTTGGAGGTGAACACCCGGGCCACGCCCTGCGACCGCAGGGTGTGCTGGTCGTCGGCCGGGATGATGCCGCCGACGACTACCGGAATATCCGCGCCGGCCGCCTGCAGTCCACTGAGGACATCGGCAACCGCGCGCAGGTGCGAGCCGGACAGCACCGAGAGGCCGATCAGGTCCGCCCCCTCCTCGACGGCTGCCGACACGATCTCTTCCGGGGTCACCCTGATGCCCTGGTAGATCACCTCGAACCCGGCGTCACGCGCGCGTACCGCGATCTGCTCGGCTCCATTGGAATGCCCGTCCAGTCCCGGCTTGCCCACGAGCAGCCGCAGGCGTGCGGTGCCAATGTCGGCGGCGGTAGCGCGAACCCGCTCCCTCACCTCCGACAGCGACAGTCCACTCGTGACAGTGCTGTCGGCGGCCGAAGAACCGGCTCCGCCACCAAGCCCGGTCGGCGCCCGATACTCACCGAACTGCTGCCGCAGTACCCGAGCCCACTCACCGGTCGTGACACCGGCCTGAACGCAACGCAGTGTCGCCGGCATCAGGTTGTCGCGGGAGCCAGCGACCGAACGCAACTCGTCAAGGGCCGCGGCGACCTCGGTCGCGTCGCGCCCCTCGCGCCAGATCTTCACCGCCTCGATGGCGTCTTCCTCCACCTGCGCATCGACCAGCTCAACCGGTGCCGCCCCCGCGCCCGCCAGAGGCGACGGCTCGGTCTCGGCGAACCGGTTGACGCCAACCACGACATCGTCCCCGGACTCGACCCGCCGTCGACGATGCGCCAGCGAGCCGACCAGGGCGCTCTTGAGGTAGCCCGACTCAACCGCGGCAACGACCCCGCCCATCTCCAGCACCCGCTCGAGCTCCGCCCGGGCACCGTCCATGATGGACGTAGTCAGGGCCTCAACGACGTGCGAGCCGGCGAACAGGTCTGGGTAGTCGAGCAGATCCGACTCGAACGCCAGCACCTGCTGGATGCGCAGCGACCACTGCTGGTCCC
The DNA here is from genome assembly GCA_963773935.1 of uncultured Actinomycetota bacterium. Classification (GTDB taxonomy): domain Bacteria; phylum Actinomycetota; class Actinomycetes; order Mycobacteriales; family Micromonosporaceae; genus DATBGZ01. The sequence goes on along the minus strand of CAVZCZ010000006.1, from coordinate 57,507 downwards.
ACGGTCGGGGGAGACCCAGCGCCTCGTTCCAGGCGGGCAGCTGGACCGCCCGGGCGCGGGCGTCCCGGGACAGGGTCACGCCGAGCGTCTCCAGGACGATGCGCTGCACGTTGTTCTCCGGCTGGGCCTCGGTGAGGCCGAGCGAGTTCACCTGTACGCCGTAGCGGAACCGCCGGGCCGCGGCATCGGTCACCCCGTACCGCTTCGCGACGAGCTCATCCCAGAGCGCGCCGAACGCGCGCATCTTGCACATCTCCTCGATGAACCGCACCCCGGCGTTGACGAAGAAGGAGATCCGAGCGACCACGTCACTCATCCGCTCCGGCGGTACCTGACCGCTGTCGCGGACCGAGTCGAGCACAGCGACGGCGGTGGCCAGCGCGAAGCCCACCTCCTGCACCGGAGTCGCGCCAGCCTCCTGCAGGTGGTAGGAGCATATGTTGACTGGGTTCCACTTCGGACAGTTATGCACCGTCCAGGCGATCATGTCGGTAGTCAGCCGCAGCGACGGTCCGGGCGGGAAGATGTACGTACCCCGGGACAGGTACTCCTTGATGATGTCGTTCTGCGTCGTGCCGGACAGGGCGGGCAGGGGTGCGCTCTGCTCCTGTGCCACGGTCACGTACAGCGCCAGCAGCCACATCGCCGTCGCGTTGATGGTCATCGATGTATTGGCGGCGGCCAGATCGAGACCGTGGAAAAGCGCCCGCGCGTCGCCGAGGTGCGTCACCGGGACGCCGACGCGACCGACCTCCCCGCGGGCGAGCACGTCGTCGGGGTCGTAACCGGTCTGCGTGGGCAGGTCGAACGCCACACTGAGGCCGGTCTGCCCCTTAGCCAGGTTGCGCCGGAACAGGGCGTTGCTCGCGCCGGCAGAGGAGTGGCCGGCATATGTCCGCATCACCCAGGGCTTATCACGCTCGGCAAGCCTCGCTGGGTCCTTGTCGTGCTCCCCTAAGCCGGCTTCGCTCGACATCGCAAATCTCCTCAGGTGAACCCGAGCGCGCCACGAGCCCGCCACGGAACTGAACGCTCGGTCAGGGATCCCGATGAACGAAAGTCTACGGGCCAGTAACCAAGACAGATCCGGTGAATTACCTCACTGAGCTTCTGTGCCTTCGCTCCACTTCGGCTGGCTCGCGTCGCGCCGCGACTCGAGAGACTGGCCTGGATAGATTCACGCCATGAGTGGCGAGGCGATCGTGGTGCGGGGGTTGCGGAAGGCGTACGGCGAGAAGCTTGCCGTCGATGGCCTGGACCTCACCGTGCGTACGGGTGAGGTGTTCGCGTTGCTCGGGCCCAACGGCGCCGGAAAGACCACCACCGTCGAAATCATGGAGGGCTACCGCCGCCGCGATGACGGCGACGTTCGGGTGCTCGGTGCCGATCCGGCTCAGGCCAGCGCGGCATGGCGGGCTCGGGTCGGCATCGTGCTCCAAGGCACGGGCGAGTTCGAAGAGCTTCAGGTGCGGGAAGTGGTCCGGCTCTTCGCCGGCTACTACCCCCGTGCCGCGGACCCGGACGAGGTCATCGACCGGGTCGGACTGACCGAGAAGCGCGGTGCGCTCACGCACACCCTCTCCGGTGGCCAGAAGCGCCGCCTGGACGTGGCGCTCGGCATCGTCGGCCGGCCCGAGCTGCTCTTCCTCGACGAACCCACCACCGGATTCGACCCCGAGGCGCGCCGCGAGTTCTGGGACCTCATCCGCGATCTGGCCAGAGGCGGCACCACGATCCTGTTGACCACCCATTATCTGGAGGAGGCCGAGCAGCTCGCCGACCGAGTGGGGGTGATCGCGGCCGGCCGCATGATTGCCGTGGCCACGCCCGGCGAGCTGGGCGGACGAGCAGATAGAGCCGCGACGGTGAGCTGGCACGGGCCGGACGGTCCGCGCTCGGCCCAGACCGCCACGCCGACTGAGTACCTGATCCGGCTGCGGACCGAACTGGGCGGTGGTGAGATCCCCGGCCTGACCGTCACGCGGCCCACCCTGGAGGACGTCTACCTCACCATGATCGAAGCAGCGAACCGGAGCGGCGACGCGTGAACACGACAACCCTCAGCCCCGCTCCGACCCGTCGAACAAGCCGCCTGATGCGCCTCGGCATACGGCAGATCGGTAGCGAGATCAGGCAGTTCCTGCGCAGTAAGCAGGCGGTCGTGTTCACCATGGGCTTCCCGATCATCCTGCTGGTGATCTTCGGGTCGATCTTCTCCGGCGACCTCGGCGGTGGCGTGCGGTTCACCCAGTACTTCGTGACCGGCATGATCGCATCCGGCCTGATGGTGACCGGGTTCCAGGCACTGGCGATCCAGATCCCGATTGAGCGCGATCGCGGCGTGCTCAAGCGTCTGGCGGGCACACCGATGCCGCGCTCGGTCTACTTCATCGGCAAGGTCGGCATGGTGCTGGCCATCGCGGCGGCGGAGACCGTGCTTCTGCTCGCGATCGCGGTGCCGTTCTTCGACGTCACCCTGCCAACAACACTCGGGCGCTGGCTGACCCTGCTCTGGGTGAGCCTGCTCGGCGTCACGGCGTGCACCTTGGGCGGCATCGCCTTCTCGTCACTGGCCAAGTCCGGCCGCGGCGCTCCGGCCCTCGCCACCCCGGTCGCGCTGGTGTTGCAGTTCATCTCTGGCGTCTTCTTCGTCTTCACCGAGTTGCCGCCATGGATGCAGCAGGTCGCGGCACTGTTCCCGCTCAAGTGGATGTGCCAAGGCATGCGCGCCGTGTTCCTACCCGACTCGTTCGCGAGCCAGGAAGCTGCGGGCGGTTGGGAACTGGGCCGAGTCGCGCTGGTACTAGCGGCATGGTGCGTGGGCGGCCTGGTCCTGTGCCTGACCACGTTCCGGTGGACCACCAAGCGCGACGGCTGAGGTTCGAACCGCGCCGCTCGCCCCGGGGCGCCGCCGTCTGGACTAAGGAGTCGAGCGGAGCCTGCGGAGCGAGCGACGAGGGAAGACGGTGGGCCAAGAGCCCCGGGGCACGCGCGAGATGGAGCGAGCGCCAGAAGCACGGCTCAATACCGGGTGCCGGTCGCTGTTGTGCCTGTGCCGGTACCGCGCCTGCCGAAGAACTGGGCCACAGCCCAGATGGCCAGGACGGCCACGGCGACCTGAATGATGTGCCTCCACCAGTCGATGCCCGCGGTGTCGCCCACCCCAATCCACTCTGCGATCAAGCCGCCGAGCAGAGCCGCGACGATGCCGGTGCCAATCGTGGCCCAGACCGGAATGTTCTGCTTGCCCGGCAGTAAGAGTTTGGCCAAGAAGCCGAGGACTGTTCCGCCGATGACTGCCCACAGAATCGTACCGATCATCTCAGTTACCTCCTTTGCCACCATTGTGGGTGTCCGGCCACTCCTGCACGCCGGAATCGCCCTATCCGCAGAGCCCCCCGCTGAGCAGGAAAGAGCCCGGATTCCGCGTCCGTTTGGCTCGGCTCGGTGGCAGACTGGCGAGCGTGCCACTCCTCGAAGGCAACGCGTTCCTGCAGGTCGCGCTGGTCTTCACGTTGATCGGGGCGCTGGGGCTCATCCTCAAGTGGACCTTCAGCCGCGGCAAGGGAGCGCCAAGCTGGCCCGCGGAGACCTCCACGCAGGCGCCGCTGTCCAGCTGGCCACCTGCGTTGGCGAAGCCCTGGTCCGCCACGGACCCGCCGGCCGCGGACGCACCCACGGGCGGGCCCCAGGTGGGCGCATCCCTCGTTCCCGCGTCCCAGCCCGAGGATTACGGGCTGCTCGCCAGCGTCGCGGCCGTGGACACGGCGGAGGAGGCCGCGCGCGTACGCTCGCTCCTTGCCGGCGCCGGCATCCGCGCCACCACGACGGTTGGGGTCGATGGCCGACATCGAGTGCTCGTGTTCAGCGCAGAACTGCATCGTGCACGCCGGGTCGCCGGCGGCGCGTAACCGGCAGCGCAGTCAGTACAGCGACGGGAAGTCGAACGAGGGTTCCGGCGGTGACGCCGCGCGGTGAACGACCGCGCCCAGCCGGCGCAGGTCGGCAACGAAGTCCGGGTAGCCGCGGTCGATATGGTGCGCGTGGCTGACCTCCGTAAAGCCGTCCGCGCACAAGGCCGCGATGACCAAGCCAGCACCGGCCCTGATGTCGGTCGCCCGCACCGGAGCACCGGAAAGCCGTTCCCGGCCACGTACGACGGCATGCTTTCCATCGGTGCGGATCTCTGCCCCGAGCCGGACCAGCTCCTGGACGAACATGAACCGCCCGTCGAAGATGTTCTCAGTGATCATCGAGGCGCCGTCGCTGACCGCGGCCAGTCCGAGTGCCATCGGCAATAGGTCGGTGGCAAAGCCCGGGAACGGGAGGGTCACGATGTCCAGCGCGGTGGGCCGGCGGTCCATGGTGACGCGGAACCCGCCACTGAAGGTGTCCACTGTGGCGCCCGAGGTCGCCACCTTGTCGAGCGCGATTTCCAAGAACTCCGACTCCACGCCGTGGATCGTCACGTCCCCGCGCGTCATCGCCGCAGCGAACGCCCACGTGCCGCCCACGATCCGGTCGCCGATGGTCCGGTGCGTGATGGGGCGCAACTCCGGCACGCCCTCGACCTCGAGTTTGGACGATCCCGCACCACTGATGTGGGCACCCATTCCGGTCAGCATCGCGCAGATGTCGACGATCTCGGGCTCGCGAGCCGCGTTGTCGATCTCGGTGACGCCCTTCGCCAGGACGGCGGCCATGAGCAGGTTCTCGGTGGCCCCGACACTCGGGAAGTCCAGCCAGATCTTGGCGCCGGTGAGCCCTCCTGGGGCGTCGGCAACGATGAACCCGTGCTCGCCGGCGATCTCGGCCCCCATCCGGGCCAGCCCCGCCACGTGAAGGTCCAGGCCGCGAGATCCGATCGCGTCTCCGCCGGGGTGCGCCACCCGTACCCGGCCGCGCCGAGCCAGCAACGGCCCGAGCACGCAGATTGACGCGCGCAGCCGCCGGACCAGGTCGTAGTCCGTGTCGGTGCCAGGCTGCTCGGGAGCATCGATGATCAGGTCGCTGTCCGGATTGTCGTCAGCCGTACGGACAGCGCAGCCGAGCCGACTCAACACCTCGGACATGATCGCGATATCGGTGATCCGCGGCACATTCTGAAGCACGGTCCGGCCGCTGGTGAGCAGGGCCGCCGCCATCAGCTTCAGCGCCGAGTTCTTGGCTCCGACGACGGAGACCTCGCCGACCAGGCGCGCGGCGCCTTCAACCCGGATCAGATCTTCGCCGGAGGCAGTCACGGGCGCCATCGTATTGCCATCGGCCCGGCCCGCGTCGCCGTCAGGGGTTATGCCTACCCTCGTGGACATGGCCGTTCATCTCACCCGCATCTACACCAAGACCGGCGACGCCGGCACCACCGCACTCGGCGACGGGTCCCGGGTGGCCAAGACCGACCCGCGCATCGAGGCGTATGCCGACGTGGATGAGACTAACGCCGCGCTCGGCGCTGCTCTCGCCCTCGGCGAAGCGCCCGAGGAGATTGCCAAGGTGGTGACGAGCGTACAGAACGATCTCTTCGACGTTGGTGCGGATCTGTGCACACCAATCGTCGAGGACCCGAAGTACCCGCCGCTGCGCATCACCGAGGCCTACCTGACCCGGCTCGAGCGTTGGTGCGACGAGTTCAACGCCCGACTCGGCAAGCTCGATTCGTTCATCCTGCCGGGTGGCACCCGCGCGGCGGCGCTGCTGCACGTCGCCCGCACCGTGTGCCGCCGGGCCGAGCGCAAGGGCTGGGTCCTGGTCGCCGCGGACCCGGACCGGACCAACCCGCTCGCGGTGAAATACCTGAACCGACTCTCTGATCTGCTCTTCATCTTGTCCCGCACGGCGAACCCGGACGGCGACGTGAAGTGGGTCCCTGGCGGCGCACCCAAGTCCTGAGCGCCGCTGCATACGGGCCAAGGGGCCAGATGGCCTTAGCGGCGCGCCTCAGTGGAGGCGAAAAGCCCTCGGCGGGGCCGACTCCAGCCACGACAGAAGGCCGCTCAGCGCCGTCTCCGCCAAAGCCAATTCGACTGCTGGGCCGGTACCGGTCAAACCCGTGCCAGCCACCGACCGGCACCGGACAATGACCCATCCTTCGGGCATGGCCAGCCTTTCCGCGCCCGCCGGCCGACGGCGCTCCTCGACCAGGAGTTCGTGGCGCAGGAGCACCCGTTTCGGGCGCAGGCCCAAGCTGAACAGCCGGTACCAGCGCAGTTCTTCCGGGGAGAACCTGCCGACACCGGGTGCCCAGCCTCGACCGGATACGTACGTGGACAGCCGCATGTTCATCTCGATCGTGCCTCCGCGACGCGAAATGATCTCGCGACGGACGTAGATGAGAATCAGGCCGCAGAGCAGGATGAAGGCCGCGATGACGAATGCTTCGACGACCCGCATCGCGCCCGGACCTAGCGCCCTTCCGCCGCGGCGACCGCGGCCGGGTCGTCCCCCTGCGCGGGCGTAGCACTCTCGGCCAGCACGGTTACGCCCTCGTCCGTCACGGAGAGAAAGCCGCCGCCGATGTCGTAGGCGATCTCGTCGCCGCCGGGCGTCTTGACCCGTACCCGGCTCGGCTCTTTGAGCTGGCCGAGCAGTGGGGTGTGTCCCGCCAGCACGCCGAGCTCACCCTCGGTGGTCCGGGCGACAACCATCTCGGCCTCGCCGGACCACACCTGCGCCTCGACCGACACGATGTCGACGCGGAACGGATTCGCCACGATGGATCTCCTCCATGGCCGGTCGGATATTTACGGTCGCAGCGGGTCAACTTTCACGGCAGGGACGATCACGATCCCCGGTGTCACTGAGTGTAGATGGTCATCAGCCGGCGTCTGCAGCCGCGTCGGATGCTCAGACGAACCTCACACCGATACGATCTGGACATTCACCGCGGTCCACCCGTCAAGCGGTTTGGCGGGCGCTGCCGCGAGGAAAGGAGCCCCATGACTACCCCTTCTACCGCACCAGGCTGGACCGAGGCGCCGCGGCTCGTTGCCGCGTGGGCGCTGGTCGGCTACGCGGGCGCGTACCTGGCGTTCGCGTTCTTCGACTGGCTCCTGCCCGGTGACGGCACCATCGCCGAACGGTCCGCCGGCGCCAACTTCACCAATCTGGTGGTGCTGGCCATGCCGGTCGTCGCCGTACTGCTCGCCACCCATGTGCAGCCCACGCTGCCGCGGGCCAAAACGATCGTCACCGTGGCTCTCATCGAGTACGCCGCGATCCTTCTGTTCGGACTGCTCGCGCTGCTCATTGGTGTGGGTGCGGTCGCGGACGGACCATATCGGGAACGCGAACCGGGCGTTCGACGTGCTCGGGTACTTCGTGCTCGGCGTGGGCCGCCTGGCCCTGGCCGCGGTCGCAGGGCTGGTGACGTACCGGGCGTTCACCCGCCTCGGCGGCGCATTGCCAGTCGGCATCAAGTGGCAGACCGCGGGACGCACGCCACCGGCACCGCCGGCTTGACGTCCTGTAGATCCAACTGACCGGTCAGATTTCCCAGGAACCTCTCGGAAATCTGACCGGTCAGTGTGAGTCAGCGCTCCTCAGCCTTGAGCTTCGCCGCGTTGCGCTCCAGGTCGTCGAGGCCACCGCACATGAAGAACGCCTGCTCGGGGTACGTGTCGTACTCGCCCTCGCTGATTTTCTTGAAGGCCTCGACGGTGTCCTTCACCGGGACGAAGGAGCCCTCGATGCCGGTGAAGACGGTGGCGGCATAGGTGTTCTGGGACAGGAAGCGCTCGATCCGGCGGGCCCGACCCACCGTGATCTTGTCCTCTTCGGACAGCTCGTCCATACCGAGGATGGCGATGATGTCCTGCAGGTCCTTGTACCGCTGCAGGATCCGCTTCACCTCGCTCGCCACGTTGTAGTGTTCAGCGCCGACGTACTCGGCGCGCCAGGATCCGCGACGACGAGGCGAGCGGGTCCACCGCTGGGTAGATGCCCTTGTCCGAGATCGAGCGTTCGAGGTTGGTCGTCGCGTCGAGGTGAGCGAACGTGGTCGCCGGAGCCGGGTCGGTGTAGTCGTCGGCCGGCACGTAGATGGCCTGCATCGAGGTGATGGCCTGCCCTCGAACCGAGGTGATCCGTTCCTGCAGCTGGCCCATCTCGTCAGCCAGGGTCGGCTGGTAACCCACGGCCGAGGGCATTCGGCCGAGCAGGGTCGAGACCTCCGAGCCGGCCTGGGTGAAGCGGAAGATGTTGTCGATAAACAGCAGCACCTCCTGCTTCTGTACGTCGCGGAAGTACTCGGCCATGGTCAGCGCGGCGAGAGCCACCCGGAGCCGGGTGCCCGGCGGCTCGTCCATCTGCCCGAACACGAGCGCCGTCTGCGGGAGCACGTTCGACTCGGCCATCTCCAGGATGAGGTCGTTGCCCTCCCGGGTGCGCTCGCCGACGCCGGCGAAGACCGAGGTGCCACCGAAGTTGCGTGCTACTCGGATGATCATCTCCTGGATGAGCACCGTCTTGCCCACGCCCGCGCCGCCGAACAGGCCGATCTTTCCGCCCTTGACGTACGGGGCGAGCAGGTCGAGCACCTTGATGCCGGTCTCCAGCATTTCGGTCTTCGGCTCGAGGTCGGCGAAGGCCGGCGGCGGGCGGTGGATCTCCCACCGGTCCTTGATCTCGAGGCGCTCGCCCTCCTTGAGGTTGAGGCAGTCGCCGATCACGTTGAAGACGTGGCCTTTGGTGACATCGCCGACCGGCACCGAGATGCCCTTACCGGTGTCGCGCACTTCGGCCCCGCGGACCAGACCGTCGGTCGGCTGCATCGAGATGGCCCGCACGATGTTGTCGCCCATGTGCAGGGCGACCTCGAGCGTCAGCGTCTTCGTCCCCTCGGCGAGGACCACGTCCACGTGCAGCGCGTTGTACATCTCGGGCATGGCGTCGCGCGGAAACTCGGCGTCGACGATCGGGCCGATGACCCGGACCACGCGGCCGGAGCCGACCCGGGTCTCCGCGTCGTTGTTGAGGGTTGCTGTCATCAGATCTCACTCCCCGCCGCGGCGAGCGCGTTCGCGCCACCGACGATCTCACTGATCTCCTGCGTGATGGTGGCCTGGCGCGCCGCGTTCATCTGCCGTGTGTATGTCTCGATCAAGTCGTCCGCGTTGTCCGTCGCGGCCTTCATCGCTCGGCGCCGAGCGGCCGACTCGCTCGCCGCGGCGTCGATGAGCGCCGCGTAGATACGTGTGTTGATGTACTTGGGCAGCAGCGCGGCGAGCAGGTCCTCCGGGTCCGGCTCGAACTCGTAGGCCGGCAGCAGCCCAGCCTCCTCCACCTCGGTCTCGACGACCTGCATAGGGGCGAGGAAGTTGGCCGTCGGCTGCTGCGTCATGAGTGACCGGAACTGGGTGTGCACGATGTGCAGCTCGTCCACCCCGAGCACGCCGTCAGCCCCCGGGTGCGGCTGTCCGTCGCCCCCTTCGACGTCGTCGGCCCCGGCCACGAACGCGTCGATAAGCGTGCGCGCGACCTCGCGGGCGTCGGCGAACGTGGGTTGCTCGGAGAAGCCGGTCCAGTTCGCCACCATCGGCCGGTTGCGGAACCGGTAGTAGACGACGCCCTTGCGCCCGACCACGTACAGCCCGACCTGCTTGCCATCATCAGCGAGCCGCGAGATGAGCTGCTCCGCCGTGCGGATCACGTTGGCGTTATAGCCACCGCACAGCCCGCGGTCACTCGTGATGACCAGCACGCCGGCCCGGCGTACGGTCGGGCGGGCCTGCAGCAGCGGGTGGTCGAGGTTCGCCGAGCTGGCCAGCGCCGTGAGCACCATCGTGATGGCGGCGGAGTACGGGCGCGACGCCGAGACGCGCTCCTGCGCCTTGGCGATCCGGCTGGTGGCGACCAGCTCCATCGCCTTTGTGATCTTCTTCGTCGACTTCGTCGTCCGGATGCGGCGACGCAGGACGCGTACGGAGGCGGGCATCGCTCTACCTCTTCGCCGGCGGCGGGATTCGCCTGACTCGCTTGACGGTCTCCTGGGTCTCCACGCCCTCGCCCATCGCCTCGGCGTCCTCCTCGTGCGGGATGATGCCGCGGTCCTTGGCCAGGAACAACGCCTTGAAGTGGTCGACAGCCTCGGTCAAGGTGGTCACGATGTCGTCGGTCCAATCACCGTCAGCGATCGCGGCGAGCACGCCCGGGTGTGCGTGGCGCAGGTAGGACAGGAATTCTCCTTCGAACCGGCCGATGTCGCCGACCGGAATGTCGTCCAGCTTGCCCTCGGTGCCGGCCCAGACCGAGACGACCTCTTCCTCGACGGGGTACGGCGTGTAGTTGGACTGTTTGAGCAGCTCGACCAGGCGGCTGCCCCGCTCGAGCTGGGCACGCGATGCACGGTCGAGGTCGGAGGCGAACGCCGCGAACGCCTCCAGCTCGCGGTACTGCGCCAGGTCGAGCCGAAGCCGGCCGGCGACGCGCTTCATCGGCTTGCCCTGGGCGGCGCCACCGACCCGGGAGACTGAGGTACCGACGTTGATCGCCGGTCGCACGCCCTGGTTGAACAGGTCGGCTTCAAGGAAGATCTGGCCGTCGGTGATCGAGATGACGTTGGTGGGGATGAACGCGGCGATGTCATTTGCCTTCGTCTCGACGATCGGCAGGCCGGTCATCGAGCCCCCGCCCAACGCGTCACTGAGCTTGGCGCAGCGCTCGAGCAGCCGGGAGTGCAGGTAGAAAACGTCGCCCGGGTACGCCTCGCGACCCGGTGGACGGCGCAGCAGCAGCGAGACCGCCCGGTACGCCTCGGCCTGCTTGGTCAGGTCGTCGAAGACGATGAGGACGTGCTTGCCGGCGTACATCCAGTGCTGGCCGATCGACGAGCCGGTGTACGGCGCGAGGTACTTGAAGCCGGCCGGGTCGGAGGCGGGCGCGGTGACGATGGTGGTGTACGCCATCGCGCCGCGCTCCTCGAGCGTTCCCCTCACGGCCGCCACCGTCGAGGCTTTCTGCCCGATGGCGACGTAGATGCAGCGGACCTGCTTGGCCGGGTCGCCGGACTCCCAGTTGGCCTTCTGGTTCAGGATCGTGTCGATCGCGATGGTCGTCTTTCCGGTGCGGCGGTCGCCGATGATCAGCTGGCGCTGGCCCCGCCCGATGGCGGTCATCGCGTCGATCGCCTTGATGCCGGTGAGCAGCGCCTCCTTGACCGGCTGGCGGTTCATGACGTTAGGCGCCTGAAGTTCGAGCTCCCGGTAGCCTTCGGCCTCGATGTCGCCTAGCCCGTCGAGCGGCTGGCCGAGCGGGTTGACGACACGCCCGAGGAAGTTGTCGCCGACGGGGACCGAGAGCACCCGGCCCGTGCGCTTGACCTGTTGGCCCTCCTCGATGCCGCCGAACTCACCGAGGACCACGACGCCGATCTCCCGCACGTCGAGGTTGAGCGACACGCCGAGCGTGCCGTCCTCGAATTCCAGCAGCTCGTTGGCTTGGGCCGAAGGCAGACCTTCAACGTGGGCGATGCCGTCACCCGCATCGGCGACGACACCGACCTCCTCGCGGGAGATCTCCGGCCGGAACGAGGAGACGTACTGCTGGAGGGCAGATCGGATCTCGTCGGCGGAGATGGTCAACTCGGCCATCTGGACTTCCTTACCTCTGTGCGGACAGGTTGGCGGGTGAAGGGGGTGCGGGTCATGATCGGCGGCCGGTCAGTCCGGCTCTCGCCTCGGCCAGGTGCCGCAGGATGGTCGCGTCGTAGAGGTCGTCGCCGACCCGGACGCGTAGGCCACCGAGGATGTCAGGCGAAACCGAGATCTTGAGCTCGACGGTCCGGCCGTAGATCGCGGAGAGCTGCTCCGAGAGCTGGTTCTGCTGCTCTTCGCTCATCGTCCTGGCCACCGTGACGTAGGCGATCTCCCGCTCACGCCGGTCAGCGGCCAGCTCGACGAGTCGCGTGAGGCCGGCGCTGAAGTTGCGCCCGCCAAATCCGCGCAGGGCGACGTCCACCAACCGGATCGTGACGGGCTGCGCCTTGCCGTCGAGGAGCAGGTGGATCAGGCGGGAACGTTGTTCGGCGGGGGTCGTCGACGAACCCAGCGCGGCCGCGAGGCCGAGGTCGCCGTCGACCAACTGGCCGAAGCGGAACAGCTCGTCCTCGACGTCGATGAGCTCTCCGGCCCGTTCGGCGCTGGCGAGCAGCGCCTCCACACCGAGCCGTTCCAAGGCATTGAGCAACTCGGTACTGCTCGACCAGCGCCCGGCCACTAGTACCCGCAGCAATGAGCGGACATCGTCAGTCACCCGAGTGTCCAGCAGGGAGTCGAGCAGCCCGGCGCGGTCCTCGCCGGACCGGGATGGGTCGATTAACGCGCGACGCAGACCAGGCTGGCTTTCCAGCAGCACGGCCACAGCGAGCACGTCGTCGGCGATGCTGGCCAACGGCACCGGGCGCTCGCCCTGGGCGAGGCCTTCGAGACGCTCCACCGCGGCGGCGTACGTCGTGCGGCTCGGGTCCACTTAGGACCCTCCTCGGACTGGCGTACTGGCGTCGAGCTCGCTCAGGAACCGGTCCACCGTTCCGCGCTGGCGGGCCTCGTCCTCGAGCGACTCGCCCACGATACGGCTGGCGAGATCGACCGCCAGAGTGCCCACCTCATTGCGGAGCTGGCGCACGATCGCCGAGCGCTCTGCCTCCAGCTGGTTGCGACCGGCCGCGATGATCCGGTCGGACTCCTCGCGGGCCTTCGCGAGGATTTCGTCGCGGACGGCGGCTGCGTCGGTACGCGCCTCCTCGCGAATCTGGGCCGAGATCGTGCTGGCTTCCTGCAACTTCTTCCTGTAGTCGGCCTCTGTCTCCGCAAGCTTGACCTTGGTGGCCTCGGCTTCCTCCATCTGCGTGCTGATGATCTCCTGCCGCTCGTTCAGGGCCTTCGTGAGCGGCGGAAGCACGTACCGCCAGAGGATGCCCAGGATGATCAGGAAGGCGAAGAGCTCCGCGAAGAACGTGGCATTGGGCACAAGGAAGTTGCTGCCTTCGGCGGCCAGTACGGTCTCGGTGGGTGCCATGACGCCGGATCCTTGTCAGCCGCTAGCGAGGACGAAGACGAACAGCGCCATGAAGGCGAGGTTGATGAAGTACATCGCCTCGACCAAGCCGACCGTCAGGAAGAAGATGGTAAACAGCCGGCTCCGGGCCTCAGGCTGGCGGGCCACGCCCGCGATCGTCGCGCTACCCGCAAGACCGTCACCGACCGCAGCCCCGATGGCGCCGCCGCCGAGGGCGATGCCACCGCCGACGAACGCGCCAGCGAGCTGGATGGCCTGCTCCGTTGTGTTAGCCATTTTCTCCTCAATTCACTGATGTTTGCCTGTGTGGTCGGGCGGTGTCAGGTGGTCGGTGGGTCGGCCCGGTTCGACGGCTTACCGGCGGCAGGGCCGCGGTCAGTGTGCTTCGTCCTCCGACGGTGCCACGGAGCCGAAGTACAGGATGGTGAGCAGCGCGAAGATGAAGGCCTGGATCAACCCGATAAACAGATCGAATAATTTCCATATCACGTTCGGTGCCCACAAGATGTAGGCGGGGAAGAGCGCGATCAACGAAATCATGATCACGCCGGAAAAGATGTTCCCGAAGAGCCGCAGCGACAGTGTGATCGGGCGGGCGATCTCTTCAACCAGGTTGATCGGGAAGAGTACCCAGTGCGGCTGGGCTAGGTGGTGGTAGTAGGCCCGGAAGCCCTTCTTGCGCACGCCCGTCACGTGCATCCAGACGATGACGAGCAGGGCCAGCGCGTAGGCGAGGTTCACGTCGGAGGCCGGCGGCGGGATGTAACTGTGCGCGGCGGGGAGGATGGCCAGCCAGTTCGCGACGAGGATGAACAAGAAGAGGGCGATCGCGAGCGGCACCACGAACGGCGCCGTCCGGATCCCCATCGTGCTCTCCACCTGGTTCTGCACCGAGGTGGTCACGGTCTCGAACACCAGCTGCACCCGGTTGGGCTGGCGGGCCGAAATCTTCCGGACCACGTAGAGGCCCAGGCCGACCACGATTGCGCCCGCGACCACAGTCGCGAGAATGGTGTCCACATTGAACGTCAGCCCGGCGATGGTGACCGTAATGTGGTGGCCGATTTCGATGTCGCCCGCGGCGGCGACCGGCATGCCGCTCATGGGTTCATGAGTTGCTTGTACACGTTCACGGACGACCCGCCGATCATGATCAGCTGGAAAAAGGCGAGACCGGCGAAGACCCCGACGCCGTCCGGGCGCACCAGGAGCGCGGCCCCGACTGCGAGCACGGTGATCAGCGCGAGGCGGCCAATGACGGAGCGGGCGAACCGGGCCTTCTTGTTCGGCGCCTCACTGGCGGCATAGCGGACGACGGACCGCTGGACCATGTGGGTGTTGAGCGCACCCAAGCCAAGGCCGACGCAGGCGAAAAGGCCTATCAGGACGTGGCCGAAAAGCCCCGTCACAAGCACCGCGGCAACGCCCAGGCAGGAAGCCATGATGATCGACCGGCGCAGGTTGCCCTTCGCCACTTCCGGGACGGTTGGAGCTGCTTGCACGACCTGAGGTCTCCAGTCAGTCTATTGAAGGAATCGACGGAATTCGACGTACGTGTAGCGCGCGGCTGCGGCGATGCCGACCACCAGGCCGACCAGCGTGAAGACTGGCAGCGCATTGAGATATCTGTCGGCGAGGAAGCCCAAACCCAACGGGGCGATGAGGAGCAGCGCAGAAATGCCGCCCATACCCACCAAGGTCGGCCAACCCGGGGCCCCAGTCGTCCGACGGTCTCTGGGCAGTTAGCCCGTCCTCTGCACTCGTACGCGGACGTTACACACTCGCACGCTCCTTCGGGCCGAGAGGCAAGTTACCGTCACCCGAAGATCTCCTCGGCGCGACGAGCAAACCATATCAGCCGAAAAGATGAGACCAGCCACCCACCCCGGCGCGCGAGCCTCGCGTCGGTGACTCATGAATGCAGCCGGGGTGTGCCGGGACCCTCAAGTTACTCCCGGTGGCCCATGGCTTGTCCATACCTGCACGAAACTTACCGGAACTCGTCAGTATTGATCACTCGCATGCACGCTGCTCTATGCCATGTGTGATTCTCGACCAATTTCCGCCCGGGCCCGGGCGCGTCGCGGCGTGGCTGCACCTGGTGGGTCACATCGACGAGCGAGCTGGATAGGCGGGAAACTTGCCTACCAGGTCGGCCACCTCTGCCCCGACGCCAGCGAGCGTCGTGCGACCCGACACGGTGTTCGGATCGGCCGTGACGGCTTGGGCGATCAGCCCCGCGACCTGGCTGCAGCTCCGGTTCCCGCATGCCCTGGGTGGTCACCGACGGAGTGCCGACCCGGATGCCGGAGGCGACCATCGGCTTCTGCGGGTCGTACGGGATGGCGTTCTTGTTCAGCGTGATCTTTGCCTGGTCGCAGCGGCGCTCCGCCTCCTGCCCGGTGACCCCGGCTGGGCGCAGGTCGATCAGCGCCAGGTGGGTGTCCGTGCCGCCGGAGACCGGCCGCATGCCGTGCTCGGCCAACCCGTCCGACAGTGCCCGGGCGTTGGCGATCACCTGTCGGGTGTAGTCGGCGAACGACGGCTGCGCCGCCTCCTTCAGCGCGACCGCCTTGGCCGCGATCACGTGCATCAGCGGTCCGCCCTGGGTGAACGGGAAGACCGCCTTGTCGATGCGGCTGGCGAGATCGGCGCGGCAGAGGATCATGCCACCGCGAGGACCGCGGAGCACCTTGTGCGTGGTGAAGCACACGACGTCCGCATACGGCACCGGAGACGGGATCGCGCCGCCCGCGACGAGACCGATGAAATGGGCCGCGTCCACCATCAGGTAGGCCTCGACCTCATCGGCGATGGCCCGGAACGCCGCGAAGTCGATCAGCCGCGGGTACGCGGTCGCACCACAAATGATCATCTTGGGTCGGTGCTCGCGAGCCAGGTCCCGTACCTCGTCGTAGTCGATGAGCTCGGTGTCCTCCCGGACGGTGTAGCCGTACGTCCGGAACCAGGTACCGGAGAAGTTCACCGCCGCACCGTGGGTGAGGTGCCCGCCGTGTGGCAGGTCCATCGCCAGCACCGTGTCACCCGGCTGCACCAGAGCGGCGTACGCGGCCAGGTTGGCCGAGGCGCCGCTGTGCGGCTGCAGGTTGGCGTGCTCCGCCCCGAACAGCTTCGTCGCTCGGTCGATCCCGATCTGCTCGGCGATGTCGACCTGCGCGCACCCGCCGTAGTAGCGCCGGCCCGGGTAGCCCTCGGCGTACTTGTTGGTCAGCGTCGAGCCGAGTGCGGCCAGTACCGCCGGCGAGGTGAGGTTCTCGCTCGCGATCAGCTGCAGCCCGCCCCGTAGTCGCTCCAGCTCACCCAGCACCACGGCGGCGATCTCGGGGTCGGTCTCGTCGCAGCTCGTCGAAATCAGGCCCCCAATAGGCCGTGCTCATAACCGGAGTCTATGGCGCACTGCGGCACCGCAAGCGCCGACCTCAGCGGGTCAGGGCCTGGGCCAGCGGTACGACGGTCTGCTCGATGACGTCGGCAACCCGGGCGAACTCCCGATCCGGCATGCCGTACGGGTCGTCCAGGTCGTCGCTGCGCCGGGACGGCTCCCGCTCACCGATGTCGCCGCCGCGGACCGCGTCCACCGCCTCGACCAGCGCCACGCCTCGGGCGTACGCACTGCGTTCGTCGAGAGCGGTCTCGTGACTTCCGCTCACGCCGGCGAAAATGCCGGCTCAGCTCCGAGGTCGATCCGGCACCTTGACGTCAGCGAGGAGCCGGCCGAACTCGCCCAGCACGAACGTCCGAGCCTCGGCGTCGGGGCGCAACCCGAGAACATACGAGACCTGCTCGGCGGTCGCGCACAGCACGAGGTCGGACATCGCAATGAGATCGCCGGTCACCTGGCGCGCCCGGAACCCGCCCGGGTCGCCGCCGCGCAGGGTCACCTGCCGGCCCGCCGGAGGGTTCATCGGCTCGCCGACGTGCCAAGGGCCGGTTCCGGCACCATGGCTGAGATAGAGGTCGTCGACCCGATCGCCGACCTCCCGGCGCAGGGCCAGTGTGAACAGCCGCTCGGCCATGGGCGAGCGACAGATGTTGCCCACGCAGACATGGAGCACGGTGAAGGGTCGCAACGCGGGCTACTCCTGCGCCTCGGCCAGGTCGGGCAGGCCCGGCAGCTCGGGCTGGGCGACCGCGAACGGCTCGATGGATGCAACCACCTCGCGCAGCTTCTCGTAGGCGATCGCGCCGTCGCGCAGCACGCGCGGGACCGGCCCGGTGCAGTCGACGATGGTGGACGGAATCGGGTCCTGGCACGGGCCGGCCTCGAGGTACGTCGTGACCGAGTACCCGAGCTGCTCGCGCGCCTCTGCGGCGGTGACCGCCGGCGGCGACCCGGTCCGGTTCGCACTGGAGACCGCGAGTGGTCCGGTGTGCGCGAGAACCTCGAGCGCCACCGGATGCAGCGGCATCCGCACCGCGACGGTGCCATAGGTGTCGCCGAGGTCCCACTGCAGCGTGGGTGCCTGCTCGACAACGATCGTCAGCGCGCCGGGCCAGAACGCCTCAACCAGGTCCCGCGCCTCCTGCGGCAGTTGGTAGACAAGGCCGTCGAGCGTCGCGCGGGAGCCGACGAGCACGGGTGGCGGCATGTGCCGGCCGCGGCCCTTCGCGTTCAGCAGGGCGGTAACCGCCCAGGGCTTGAACGCGTCCGCGGCGATGCCGTAGACGGTGTCGGTCGGCAGCACCACAAGATCACCACGGGAGATGCCATCGATTGCGGCGTGGATCCCCCAGTCACGTTCGGCCACGGTCCTGCAGTCGTAGAGCATCACGAGGCCAGTCTGCCATTCAGCTGCCATCACCAGCCCGAGTGGCTGTCGTGAAACGCGGGCGACGTGCCAGGTCGTGGTGCAGTTCGACCTTCTCGAACCGGCCGTCCGCGTCGACCAGCGTCGGCACCACGTAGGCGTGGGTCTCGTCGTGCTCCATCGCGAACGCCCCACCTGGGCGCAGCATCTCGGCGATCCGGCCGATCAACGGACGGATCAACGCCAGCCCGTCCGTGCCGCCGAAGACGGCGTCGTGCGGGTCATGCTCGATCACTTCAGGTGGGAGGCCAGCCCGACCGATCTCCGGTACGTACGGCGGGTTGCAGAGGACGAGATCGACGGTTCCGTCGAAGGACCTGGGATCGAGCACGTCGGCCCCGATGACGACCACCCCGGCGCTGGCCACATTGTCACGCAGGTAACCCCAGGCACCCGCGTCCCGCTCGATCGCGAACACCCGGTGGCCGGTTGTCTCGTTCGCGATCGCGGCCGCGATCGCGCCCGACCCGGCGCACAGGTCCACCACACTGCACCCGGTACGGGAATGCAGCCATTCGAGCCCCCACTCCACCAACGACTCGGTCTCCGGGCGGGGCACGAACACACCGGGGCCCACGCGGAGCTGGACGTGGCGAAACGGGACAGTGCCGGTCAGATGCTGCAAGGGAACCCGTTCGGCCCGGCGACGGATGAGCTCGCGGTACGTGCTGACCTGGTTGTCGTCGGGATCGGGTGCCGAGAGCAGTCCCCCGCGCGGCAGCTCGAGGACGTGTGCGGCGAGCAACTCCGCGTCCACGCGAGGCGAGGCAACGTGCGAGTCGGCGAGCATGGTGGTCGCCTCGGCCAGGAGATCAGTCAGCCGCACCCCACGAGTGTCGCGGCTTCGCCTTCGAAGGGCTAGCCCCGTTGCCGGGCGGCGTCGAGCAGACGGATCATCTCGGCTCGGCCCCGCGCCGCCTCCCGGTCGGCGCAGATGGCAGCCCAGGCGTTGGCGCGGGCAGTGCCAATCCGGTTCTCGCCGAAAACCCGGTAGAGCAGCCGTACGGACTCGCGCAGCACCGCCCGCGGTGCCGCGGTCAGGTCGATGGTTGATGGTTGAGTGCTGGTCGGTGTCGTCATCCCATCCCCCACGGGTCGTCGCCAGAACCCAGCGTCCGGCCCGACTGTTACCACCCTATGAAAGCCAGGTCAAACGTCGCTGCAGATTCCGATATCGGCTCAAAGCTCATTCAGCGGGTCCCGCCGCCGGACCAGGACCAGGGCGGTGCCGGCCAGGACGAGGAACAGCCCGATCGCGCCCGAACTGGTGAGCCACCAGCCGAGCTCACCGCCAGCGCTGCAGCCCACCCGGCCCGGGACCCAGAGCCTGCCGGCTCCGGCCGAGCCGCGATGGTGAGCGCGATCTCCGCGCTGTTGTTGTCCTGGTCGGAATCGATCGGGCTTTCCGAGGTGATCACGGCACGGTTGTGAACCTCTCCGGGCCAGCCTGCGATCGCCTTAATGCTCAGGGTTTCGATCTCTCCCGGCAGCAGCTCACCGACCCGCCAGACGCCGGAAGCCGCGTCATAGCCGCCGACCGTCGTGGTCAGCTCCACAAGCGACAGTTGTGGCGCGAGCATGTCGATGACGGACACGCCCTCGGCCGGATGCGGTCCGATATTCGTTGCCACCACCGTGAAGAGCACCTCGCCGCCGACCCCCACCCGAGCGACGTCCGCACCGGCCAACACGACGACGTCCGCGCTAGGCGCCCCTACCACGGTGCGAGCGATGTTGTTGACCAGGTCGGGGTCGGGCGTACCGGACTGGATGATCTGAACCGTGTTGATCGTGATCCCGGGCCGGGTGACCCGTTGGCGCAGCGCCAGCGTCGCGGACTGCCCCGGCGCCAGCGCCCCGACCGTCCACACGCGACGCGACTGGTACGACAGTGTCGCCGACGACGATTCCACGATATCGGCGCCGGGGAGCTCCAGTACGCCAACCTCCACAGTGGACGATTCGTTCGGTCCGAGATTCGTGACGGTCACGGTGGTGCCCACGTCGCCCGGCTCGACCAGGTCCGACATCACGTTGGTCCTGATCTCGAGGTCAGCCTGCTCGTCGACTTCCGCTGGCGCCTCGGCGCTGTTGTTGGTTGGTTCCGTATCCCATTGGTCGACCCGACTGAGTACGGCGGCGTTGACCCACGAGCCCGCCGCTGCTGCAGTCGCCGTGATCACGAGTGTCGCCGACGAACCAGCCGCGATGTCACCGACTGTCCACAGTGAAGAGGCTGGGTCATACGTGCCGTCGCCGGTGACGGCAACGGTCGTGTAGCCCGGAGGCAGCCGGTCGGCCACCACCAGACCGGTGGCTGACGCTGGCCCGTTGTTGGTGGCGGTCACGGTGAAGGTCAGATCCTGTCCCCGCTGGACCACCGGCGCGCTCGCCGTGGTGGTGACGACGATGTCCACCGACGGTCGCGCGCCACGCGACGCGGGCCCGCGCCACCCACCGTCGCCGATGCGATGTTGTTCCCGGGGTCGGGGTCCACGGTGCCCGGTGCCTCGATCACAGCGATGCCGGCCTGGGTGCCCGCTGCGCCGACCCGGACCTGTGCCGTCAGTGTGGCCGAGGGCTCACCCGCGACGAGTGGACCGACCAGCCACGCCTGACGGACCGGGTCGAACGTGCCCACGGACGGCGTGACGGAGATGAGCTCCCATCCGAGGGCACTCACGACCACACCATCGACGTTGTCCGGACCGACGTTGGCGGCGGAAATGGTGCACGTCACGATGTCGCCAGCCTGGGCCGCCGCCGGTGTGACGACCTGCGCGGTCACCAGATCGGCCAGCGGTGGCAGGATCTCGATCAGCGCACTGTCCACATTGTTCAGATCGTTGCCGTCCATCGGAGACGATGCCACCAGCGCCGCCGGATGGGCCACCTGACCGAGGCCCTGTGCCTGGACGACCAGAGTCAGGGTGGCACTCTCGCCCACCGCGAGGGCACCCACGCTCCAACTCGCCTGCTCGGCATCGCGGTGGCCGGCCGACAACGAGGAGCTGACGAGGGTGAGGCTGGTCGGCAGGGGGTTCGTCACCACCACATCGGTGGCCGGCAACGGCCCGAGGTTGGTGGCGGTCACCGTGAGCGTCGCCTGCTGGCCGAGCCGGATCCGCGGCTGGCTCGCGAGCGTGGTCACCGCGATGTCGGTCCCGGACATCCGGGCTGCCGCGGAAGCGGGTGTGGTGATCACGGCGAGCGAAGCCACGAATGCGAGAGCCGCCCCGACGGCCCACACCCGACGCATGACGCACCCCCGACACCTGAGCCTCAGGAGTCACGGTACGCATGAAGCAGGACGAAAAGGTCTGATATCGCTTAAGTTGCTCGCGGTTAGCGGCGGCTGAGATCCGCTTCGCCGGCGAGGCGGGCAGCCCGGTCGGCCTCGGTCAGGGCGTCCAGCACGCCGTCCAGGTCGCCAGCGATCACGAGGTCCAGGTTGTACGCCGTGAAGCCGATGCGGTGGTCGGAGATCCGGTTCTGCGGGAAGTTGTAGGTCCGGATCCGCTCGGAGCGGTCGACCGTACGGACCTGGGCCTTGCGCGCGTCCGACGCCGCCGCGGCCGCCTGCTCCTCGGCCAGCAGGGCCAGCTTGGCCCGGAGCATCCGCATCGCCCGGTCCTTGTTCTGCAGCTGGGAGCGCTCGTTCTGACAGCTCGACACGAGTCCCGGTCGGCAGGTGCGTGATGCGCACCGCGGAGTCGGTGGTGTTCACCGACTGGCCGCCGGGACCGGACGACCGGAACACGTCGATGCGCAGGTCGTTCGGGTCGATCTCGACCTCGGCCTCCTCCACCTCTGGCGTGACCAGCACACCCGCGGCCGAGGTGTGGATGCGTCCCTGTGACTCGGTGGCCGGCACGCGCTGCACGCGATGCACGCCGCCCTCCCACTTCAGTCGGGACCACACTCCGTACCCGCCGTCCGGCACTCCCTTGGTCTTGATCGCGACCGCCACGTCCTTGACGCCGCCCAGCTCGGAGTCCTGGGTGTCCAATACCTCCGTGACCCAGCCCCGCCGCTCGGCGTAGCGCAGATACATCCGTAGTAGGTCGCCCGCGAACAGCGCCGACTCCTCGCCGCCCTCACCGGCCTTGACCTCGAGAATGACGTCCTTGCTGTCGTTGGGGTCGCGCGGAGCGAGCAGCTCCGCCAGGCGTTCCTCGATCACCGGGATCCGTACGGCCAGCTCCTCCGCCTCCGCGGCGAATCCGGCATCCTCAGCGGCGAGCTCCCGTGCCGCGACCAGGTCCGCGCGCGCGTGATCCAGCTCCACGGAGGTCTTGTGGATGCTCGACAACTCGGCGAAACGGCGCCCGACCTTGCGCGCAGCGGCCTGGTCGGCATGGATCGCGGGGTCGGCGAGACGGCTCTCCAGCTCGGCGTACTCGTCGAGCAGCGACCGCAGTCGGTCCGTACTCACCATCCACCCCTCTCGATTAGTAGCTCCGCGAGTCCGCTCTGCCGCGCCAAGAGAAGCGGCGCCCACCCGACCGTTCGGTCAGGGGGCGCCGTCCGCGTAACTACTTGCTTGCAGCCTTCTTGCCAGTGGTCTTCTGCACGTTGGCGTACTTCTGCTGGAACTTCGCCACCCGGCCGGCGGTGTCGAGCACCCGCTGCTTGCCGGTGTAGAAGGGATGGCAGACGTTGCACGTCTCGACGTGGATCTGGCCGCCCTTGGCGGTCGACCGCGTGCTGAACGTGTTGCCGCAGGAACACGTCACCTGCGTCACGTCGTAGCTCGGGTGAATGTCGGGCTTCATGCCTCGGTCCTCTCTCATGGTCGCCGGGTCGCCAAGAGGCCTACTGCCAACCCCTCCCCATCACGGGAGGCATGACGTGAACCGGTACCTACTGCTGGCCGGTTTAACAGTCTGCCATGCGGCGCCATTCCCGCCCGAGGCGGCTCATCCTTGGCCCGCGGTCGCCTCGGCGACGAGGTCCTTTCGGATGCGCTGCACGAGTCGCCCCAGCCCAAACAGCACCACCAGCACCACAGCGGCACCGACTCATCGTGAGCGGCACCGTGAGTTGCGGGCCGCGGACGTCCTGCGTGACCAGGTAGGTGACCGGGGAGATCACCTGCTGGCAGAGCACCAGCGCGGCGAACCCGAACCCGGCCGACATCGAGACGTCCGTCGCCGACAGGCCACGCCCGCCGGGCTCGTGGAGCCGGGCCAGCCCGGCGCTCAGCGCAAGCCCAAGTCCGAACGTGCCCAGCACGATCGCAGGCTCCGTGAGGTCCGGCAGCTCGATCCGGCCCCGGTCAGCGGTGAGCAGCACACCCACCGCACCGAGCACGATGCCCAACGCGTCCCACGGGAACAAGCGGTCGACAAAGCGGACCGCGGCCGCGCCTGACACTGCTCCGATGGCGCCCGGGACCACGAGCCAGGCGAACACATCCAGCTCAGTCGTCGGGCCCACCCCGCTCGCTGGGCTGGTGAACACGGTCGGGATGGCGGCGCTCGTCGCCGCCAGTCCGAATGCCACCACGACCCACCGGGCCAGGTTGGCTCCGCCCCAGCGGTAGGCCGCGACCAGCAGGATGACCCCGACCGTGGCACCGATCGTGACCCGTGCGAGCAGGTCCATCGACTCGATGAATTCGACCCGGCGCTGGCTGATGCCCCCGGTTGAGGACCGGGCGACCTCCTCCAAAACCAACTGCCACAGCCAGGAGAGCACAACTGTTGCCACCGCCGCGGCCAGCACCCAGATGACTGGCCCCCACGCCGCCGTCGGCGTTGGCTCCACGGCGCCGGAATCTGGCCGGGGCTCAGCAGCAGGACGAGACCAACGGCCGCCGTGAGCACGGCCAGCAGCGCCACGATCGCGTCGTCGCCGTGCAGCGAATCGCCGAACAGGCTCTCCCGCGCGGCGCGAATCACCAGCCCCAGCCCGTACTTCCCCGCGACCGCACCGGCACCGAACCCGATCGCAATTGCCCAGCGTTGCGGCCGGCCGGCGTCGGCGAAGGCCAGCAACACCCCGGCGAGCTGGAGCCCGGCAGCACACCGCCAACATCGAGAACAGCTGATCCCGATCCAGCGTGTTGCCCTGCAGGAACAAAGCGGCTACGCCGAACAACCCGGCCGCCGCGACGAACCAGGCGAACCGGCGCAGCGGCCGGACCAGGGCCAGACCGACAGCCACGAGCACGATCAGTTCGGGGGTGAGGTCGACGATGTCGAGCCCCATCGACATCGATAATGGCGCCGGCATCCCTTGGCCGACCGAAAAAGCAGCCGAGAGTACGACGGATCCGACCGCGAACGCGGCGAGAAAATGGGCCGCCGCGGTGCGCCGCGCCACGGAGCGCGGCGGACTGGAGACGTCAGACATCGGGTGTTCCTCCCAGGAAGGCCTGTCGATCCTGGCACAGCGTGATACTTCTGTCGACCCGACTTGATCTCGGCCCGCGGACCACGGATACCCTCGGCGACGATGACGACGCTGACGATCACGCGCGGGCTGCCCGGCTCGGGGAAGACCACCTGGGCCCTCGAGCAGGTTGGCGCGGTACGGGTCAACCGCGACGATCTGCGCCGGATGCTGCACGGTCGATATCTCGGCTACGCCCGGGCGGAGGCGCAGGTGACCGTGGCGCACCGGGCACTGGTCACCGCGCTGCTCGACGCGGGCGTCAGCGTGATCTGCGACGATACGAACCTGTCCGCCACCGCCGTACGCGAGCTACGCGCGCTCGCCACGAAGGCCGGCGCCGACGTCGTCATCAAGGACTTCACCGACGTACCGATCGAGGTCTGCCTGGCTCGAGACGCCACCCGGCCCGACGACACCCGCGTCGGCGAGGCGGCCATCCGCGCCATGCACCGTCGCTACCTGGCGAGGTAGCACCGGCAGTCGCTTGTGGAGATAAGGATCGCCGCCGCTCACCCGGCATGCGGGTGGACGGCGGCGATCACGTACCCCTGGGTGGGAGTGCGGGCGAACGGGGTTAGTCGCCCGGGGTTGTCTTCGCGATCTGCATCAGGAACTCGATGTTGGTGCGGGTCTGCTTGAGCTTGTCCAGCAGCAGGTCCAGCGCCGCCTGCGACTCGAGTGAGTGCAGCACCTTGCGGAGCTTGATCACGATGGCGGACTCGTCGGGGGCGAGCAGGAGGTCCTCCTTGCGGGTACCCGACGGGTCGATATCGATGGCCGGGAAGACCCGCTTGTCGGCGATCTTCCGGTCCAGCTTCAGCTCGGCGTTGCCGGTGCCCTTGAACTCCTCGAAGATCACGGTGTCCATCATGGAGCCGGTCTCGACCAGGGCGTTGGCGATGATGGTCAGCGATCCGCCGTTTTCGATGTTGCGCGCCGCGCCCAGGAACCGCTTGGGCGGGTAGAGCGCGGTGGAGTCGATACCACCGGACAGGATCCGGCCCGACGCGGGCGCGGCCAGGTTGTAGGCCCGACCGAGCCGGGTGATCGAGTCGAGCAGCACGACCACGTCGTGACCCAGCTCCACGAGCCGCTTGGCCCGCTCGATGGCCAGCTCGGCGACCGTGGTGTGGTCCTGCGGCGGCCGGTCGAAGGTGGAGGCGATGACCTCACCCTTGACCGAGCGCTGCATGTCGGTGACCTCCTCGGGCCGCTCGTCGACGAGGACGACCATGAGGTGGCATTCCGGGTTGTTGACGGCGATGGCGTTGGCGATCGCCTGCTGGATCATCGTCTTACCCGCCTTGGGCGGGGAGACGATCAGCGCCCGCTGGCCCTTGCCGATCGGCATCACCAGATCGATCACGCGGGTGGTCAGGATGTGCGGCTCGGTCTCCAGCCGCAGCCGCTCCTGCGGATACAGCGGGGTGAGCTTGTAGAACTCGGGCCGCCGCCGCGCCTCCTCCGGATCCATCCCGTTGATTGTGTCCAGCCGAACCAGCGGGTTGTACTTGTCCCGCCGCTGACCGTCGCCAGTCTCACGCGCCGCGCGCACGGCACCGGTCACCGCGTCGCCCCGACGCAGGCCGTACCGCTTGATCTGCGCCATCGAGACGTAGACGTCGTTCGGACCCGAGAGGTAGCCGGAGGTACGGATGAAGGCGTAGTTGTCGAGCACGTCGACGATGCCGGCGATCTGCACCAGCACGTCGTCATCGCTGACCTGCGGCTCGACACCGCCGCCGCCCATGGACTCGGTGCCGCGCTCGCCCCGACCACGGCGGCGGTCCCGGAACCGGCTACGCCGGCCGCGGCGGCCACCATCGTCGTCATCGTCCGGGCCGCGGTCGTGTACCGGACCCCGGTCGTGCGTCGGCATCCGGTCGTTGCGGTCGACCCGGCCGTTACGGTCCCCGCGGTGTTCACCGCTGCGGTCCCCGCCTTCGCGCCCGCTGCGGTCAGCGCCGCTGCGGTCAGAGCCATTGCGATCGGAGCTACTGCGATCAGACACACCGCGGTCAGAGACACTGCGCTCGACACCGCTGCGGTCGGAACCGCTGCGGTCGGAACCGCTGCGCTCGGAGACCGCCGCGGTCGGAGCCGTTGCGGTCGGAACCGTTGCGCTCGGTCCGGTCGCCGCGCTCCCGACGCTCGCCGTCGGCGGCAAAGCGGTCGTTGCCGCCACGCTCCCGGGTGCGCCCGTTCGTGCTCCGGGGCGCTCCCAGTTCGGCGTTCTCCGCGGCCGGCTCGGCGCGGTCGTCTCGCGGCTCCGGCGGTCCGGCGGCGCGCGAGGCCCGGCGCGGAGCGCGCGCCTCGACGGGCGCCTCGGCCTCGCCGTCCCGCACCTCGGCCCGGACTTCGGCCCGCGGCGACTCACCTCGGGCCGCTACCTGGCCCCGGGCGGGCGCCTCGGCGCGTGCCCGCGGCACCCGGCTATCGGCCTGGTTCTGCTCGATCGCCGCGATGAGATCACCCTTGCGCATCTTGGCGGTGCCGGAGATGCCCAGCGACGAGGCCATCGTCTGCAACTCGCCCAGCAGCATCCCGGACAGACCGCCTCCGGTCCGTCGACGGCGGTTACCCGCCGAAGCGTCGGGTGTACCGGGAACGTCCGACGTGACGTCGGTGGTGTCGCTCAATGGATTCCTTCCCTCGTTATGACCGCGTCGCCCGGGTGTTGGTTATTGGGGGCCGGACTATCCGCGGTTGCACCCGCGTCGCGCAAGCGTCGCGGGAGTCTTGACACGGCCGAAGCGCCGCTCTGCAGCAGGCACTGGGACTTTGAATGGCTCCCTGCGCCGCCGGGCGATCGATTCAAGCTGCAGCCACGACACCTACACCATCGGTCTTCCCTACAGAGCTACGTCTCCACAGAGTGCCGATGAGGCATGAGATTCCCGGGGCTACAGCCAGCGCGCCAGGCGGAGTTCCCGCTGTTGGTCGCAATGGTGACGGCTGGTGTCGTGCTCCAGCGTAATCAACGCAGGGGACCGGCGGCAACAGGGTCGCCTTCGGCGTGTCTGGTTCATAACATACGCGCACCTGTGGCGGAGCACGACAGTGACCTGGACCACCACCCAGACGGGGCGTCGAGCTGCGGCTGGCCTGATGCGCTACTCAGTGCCACGACGCTCGGCCCGGCGCCGCTGACGAACGCCGGAACGCCCGCCGCGCGCAGGCGTTCAACCAGCGCCGCGGTCTCGGGCATGGCGGCTGCCCGGTACGGCTGGTGCAGCCGGTCCTCGGTGGCCGCCATCGAGCAGGTCCGGCGCGGCGGTGAGCGCATGAACGAGCAACGCCGCCCGCGCGGTGTTGAAGACCGCGTCCCGGTGCGGCACCTGCGCCGGCAGCGCCGCCCGGGCGTGCGAGGTCAGACCACGGACCGCCGGGACGTACACCACTGGGACTATTGAGTCCGCTGGGGTCAGCCGTACCGCGTGCGCCCCGTCGGTCTCGGTCCAGGCGATGGTGAACCCGCCGAGCAGGCACGGCGCCACGTTGTCCGGGTGCCCCTCGATCTCGGCCGCGAGGGCGAGCGCCTGCGCGTCAGCTCGAGAGCCGCCGCTCTTCCGGCCGGCTGCACGTCGCGCAACGAATGCCCGGGCCAGGATATTCCCGCCACGATCGCGGCCGACGATGAGCCGAGGCCGCGGGCATGCGGAATGCGGTTGTGGCAGTACAGCCGAAGCCCCGGAGGGCGGGTCATTCCCATCCGATCGAAGGCCGTGAACATGGTGGCGACGATCAGGTGATCGGCTCCCGTCGGCACCTCGCCGGCGCCCTCGCCGGTGACCTCGACGCGGTATCCGTCGGGCACCACCTCGGCGGTCACCTCGTCGACCAGGTCGAGCGCGAGACCGAGCGCGTCAAACCCTGGGCCCGAGGTTCGCGCTCGTGGCGGGCACGGCCACCGTGGCCGGACCGGTCCCCCACTCGGGGTTCTCGGAGCTCGATTCGCGTGATCGCCCTCCTGTCCTCGATGCTCCGCGGCATGATCGCCGCGATCCGACACGGATGCAGTGCCGCTGCACGATCCGTCGAACGCGCATCTTCGCTCAAGGCTTCTCGTCCGGACCGCGGCAGGGTCAGGCGGGTCCTTCGTCGGCGGGCTCGGGTGCGGGTCCTTCGGCCGTACGGGCCGGCGCGCCCTGCGGCGCGGAGGGCGCGCCGTAGGGCGTACTCGATCTGCGAGTTCACGCTGCGCAAATCATCCGCGGCCCATCTGGCGATGGCGTCGTAGACCTCCGGATCCAGGCGCAGTAACACCTTCTTGCGCTCGCTCATGACATGGCATCAGTAGAGCGATCCCGTGTTCACCACGGGTTGGGTGGCCCGATCGCCGCAGAGCACGACTAGCAGGTTGGACACCATCTGTGCCTTGCGCTCCTCGTCGAGGCTGACCACGTTCTGCTCGCGGAGCTGGTCCAACGCGAGGCTCACCATGCCGACCGCACCCTCCACGATCTTGAAGCGGGCGGCCACGATCGCGTTGGCCTGCTGCCGGGCGAGCATCGCCTGGGCGATCTCGGAGGCGTACGCGAGGTGGGTTACCCGGCTCTCCAGGACCTCCACGCCGGCGAGTTCGACCCGCTCGCGCAGCTCACCGGTGAGCTCGGGGCTTACCGCGGCGCTGTCGCGCAGGCTCGGCCGACCCTCCTCGTGGGACTCGTACGGGTAGCTGGTGGCCAGGTGCCGTACCGCCGCCTCTGCCTGAACCGCGACGTACTGCACATGATCATCGACCGCGAAGATCGCCTTGGCCGAGTCATTGACCCGGTACACGACGACAGCCGCGATCTCGACCGGGTTGCCGTCCGCATCCGAGACCTTCAGCCGGGCGGTCTCGAAGTTGCGCACCCGCAACGAGACCTTGCGCTTCTCGGTAAGCGGGAGTACCCAATGGAATCCCGGCCCTGCGGACCGACCCGATGTAGCGGCCGAAGAACTGGACCACCCGGGCCTCGTTCGGGTTGATGACCATAAATCCTGTCATGATCAGGACCGAGACCACCGAGGCGACCGAAATCACGATGATGAGGCGGGGGTCGTCCTCGGTGACCTCGGGCAGGTTGATCGCGTACCACACCGTCGCGGCAATGATTCCGATCAGAACCAGCAGCATCAGGAACCCTGGCAGCCGCAACGCCCGTTTCTCCATCGGAACTCCTCTGCTATCGGGGTGATATCACGACGATAGCAAGGAGGTGCACCGAGCCGCGAGCCGGCTCACTCGGACCGCTCATCGGGGCGGACATCATCGACGATAGCATGCGCGCACGTCAAGCGGCAGGCGGGTTCCGGCAGGCGGCCGGGACGGCGCTGGCACGCATGAGCCGTCTCGTCGCGACCCGCCACACGATGCCGTACACCAAGGTCAGGCTGGCGCAAATGGCGATCGGCACCCGCGGGTGGTGTGGTCCACGAGCACGCCGGCGAGGAGCAGGCTCGCCGAGATCGCCAGCGTGGCGATCATCATGTCGGTGGCGAACACGCGCCCGCGCAGAGCATCGGGCACCTCGATCTGCAAGGCGTAGTTCGAGATCACCCAGTTGCCGCCACCGGCGATATGGGCGACCACGACGAGCACCAGCACCAACCAGAACCATGGGCTCACCGCGACGCCGAGGTACGCCACGCCATAGGACACCATCGATACCGCGAGCCCCGGCATCAGCCAGCTTCGGTGCCCGAGCACCCGCCGGAACAGCAGCGGCCCGATCAGCGCGCCGACACCGCGGGCGGCAAACAACAGTCCCGTGGCGATCGGACCGAGGCCGAAGACGATCACCGCGAGTACCGGGAACACCGCCAGCACGCCGTTGCCGAGGCCGACCGCCGACTTCACCGTGACGAGCGAGAGCACCCTCGGGTGGTGTCCGATGAACCGCACCGCCTCCGCGATCGCACGGATCGGATGGGCCGGCGCGAGGTCCGCATCCCGCGGCTGCTGCATGGGCCGGCGCACCCGAAGCACCAGCAGAGCCGCGATCGCGAGACACACAAGGGTCACGGCAAAGCAGGCGTACGGGCTGAAGGCCTGGCTCATGAGCCCGCCGAGTGAGGCCCCCACCACGAGCATCGTGCCCCATGCGCTGCCGCCCAACGCATTGGCGGCCGGCAGGTCCTTCGCATCGACCACATTGGGCAGTGCCGCGCCGGCGGCCGGGGCGTACAGAGACTTCGCCGTCGCGGCCAGACCGATCGCGACCGGGCCGAGCCAGGCGGTGCCAGGCGAGCGGACCCAGAAGAGCAACGCGATGGCGACGATCGTGCCGAGGTTCGCCGCAACCAGCAGGCTGCGCCGGTCGAGCCGGTCGGCGAGCGTGCCCGCGAACGGCAGCACGAGGGCGCCGACGGCAGTGTCGGACGCGAGCGCCAGAGCACCGGGCAGGCCGCTGCCGGTGAGATCCTGCAGCAGTGACACCAACGGGATCAGGGCGAACCAGTCGCCGCCGAAAACCACGAGCTGAGCCAGGAACAGGTACCGGAAATCTCGGTTACGCGTAAGGACCGACAGAGTTGGCGCCACGTACCGGCACCTTACTCCCCGGGCACCTTCGTTCACGCGTCCATGCCCGGCCAGATGCGTTGCCGCAACCACCCCGGCGAGCGCAGCGAGCCGCTGGCGGTCGAGTGAGCTTGCGAACCGCCGCCTGGCTAGGCGGTCGAGTGAGCTTGCGAACTCGCCCGCCTAGGCAAGGTCGAGCGCGCGGGCGGCGGACAGCGCGTCGTTGCGGATGCTCACCGGAGGCGGGGCGGTCGAGATGGCCCATTCCGGGTCCTTCAGCCCGTGCCCAGTCACCGTGCAGACCACGGTCGAGCCACGAGGCACCAGCCCCTGGGCAGAGGCGGCCAGCAAACCCGCCACGGAAGCCGCACTGCCCAGTTCGACGAAGACCCCGACGTGCCGGGCGAGCAGCCGGTACGCCGAGAGGATCTCTCGATCGGTCACCGCGTGGATCAGGCCGCCGGAGGCGTCCCGGGCGTCGATCGCCTTCGTCCACGAGGCCGGGTTGCCGATTCGGATCGCAGTGGCGATGGTAGTCGGCTCGACCACCACTGCACCGTCCACAATGGGCGCAGCGCCGCTGGCCTGGAAGCCGTACATCTTGGGCTTGCGGGTGCTGTGCCCCGCCTCGTGCTCCTCGAGGTAGCCCATCCAGTACGCGGTGATGTTGCCCGCGTTGCCGACCGGGAGGCAGTGGATGTCCGGGGCATCGCCGAACGCCTCGACGATCTCGAACGCCGCGGTCTTCTGACCGTGCAACCGGTCGATGTTGACCGAGTTGACCAGGGCGACCGGGTAGTCGATGGCGATCTTCGAGGCGAGCGCGAGGCAATCGTCGAAGTTTCCCGCGACTTGCAGGGGTCGGGCGCCGTGCACCAGGGCCTGGGCCAACTTGCCGGTAGCGATCTTGCCGGCGGGGATGAGTACGGCACAGGTGAGCCCGGCCCGGGCCGCGTAGGCGGCCGCCGAGGCGGACGTGTTGCCGGTAGAGGCGCAGATGATCGCCTTGGCGCCGGACTCGACCGCCTTCGACACCGCCACCGTCATGCCGCGGTCCTTGAACGAACCGGTCGGGTTGGCGCCCTCGACCTTCAGGTAGACGTCGCACTCGATGCGCTCGGAGAGTGCGGGCGCGGGGACGAGCGGTGTATTGCCTTCGTGCAGCGTAATCACGGGAGTGTTCGCGGTGACCGGCAGCCGGTCCCGGTACGCCTCGATCAGGCCTGGCCACCAAGCTCACGGCGAGTCCCCTTCCACCCGCATGACCGAGGCCACTTCCCGCACTATCTCGAGCGCCCGCAGTTCGTCCACTGTGGCCGCTAGGGCCGCGTCGGTGGCGGTGTGCGTGACGACGACCAGAGTGGCGTCGTCACCCCGGCCCTCCTGCCGTACGGTCTGGATGCTCACGTCGTGGTCGGCGAACACCCCGGCGACGGAGGCGAGCACACCGGCCCGGTCGGCCACGTCCAGCGAGACGTGGTAGCGGGTGACCACCTCGCCCATCGGCTGGATCCGCAGATCGGCGTAGTTCGACTCGCTCGGCGCGCGCACCCCGGCGAGCCGGTTACGGGCCACCGCTACGATGTCCCCCACGACGGCGCTCGCGGTCGGTGCGCCGCCCGCACCGCGGCCGTAGAACATGAGTTGGCCGGCCGCCTCGGCCTCGATGAAGACCGCGTTGAAGGCATCATTGACGCTCGCCAATGGATGTGAGCGGGGAATCATGGCCGGGTGCACCCGTACCGAGACCGCACCGTCGGATGCGGACGCGAGGCACAGCAGCTTGATGACAGAGCCCATCGCCTTCGCCGACGCGACGTCGCCCGCGGTCACCTCGGTGATCCCCTCGCGGTACACGTCGGCCGCGCGGACCCTGGTGTGGAACGCGAGCGAGGCGAGGATGGCCGCCTTCGCAGCGGCGTCGAAGCCCTCCACATCGGCGGTCGGATCCGCCTCGGCGTAGCCGAGCGCCGTCGCCTCTTCGAGCGCGTCGTGGAAACTCGCGCCCGATGTGTCCATTCTGGACAGTATGAAGTTGGTGGTGCCGTTGACAATCCCGGTCACCCGGGTGATCCGGTCGCCATGCAGCGAGTCGCGCAGCGGACGGAGCAGCGGAATGGCGCCAGCAACGGATGCCTCGTAGTACAGGTCGGCATCACCCTCGGCGGCCGCGTCGTGCAACGCCGGGCCGTCCTCGGCGAGTAGCGCTTTGTTGGCGGTCACCACGCTCTTGCCGCCGCGCAGGGACTCGACCAACCAGGTCCGGGCCGGTTCGATGCCGCCGACCACCTCGACCACGATGTCGATGTCATCGCGCTTGATCAGCCCGAGCGCGTCGGCGGTAAACAGCGACGGGTCGATCGGCAGCGGGCCGCGGTCGCGGCCGACCCGGCGCACCGCGATGCCGGCAAGCTCCAGCGGCGCACCGATGCGGGCGCGGAGGTCGTCGGCCTGCTCGTGCAGCAATCGGACGACCTCGGCGCCGACGTTGCCGCAGCCGAGCAGCGCCACCCGTATCGCTTGCTTGCCATCCTCGACAGTGTTAGCTGACATTCGTGTCCTTGCTACCCCACATCCAGAGCGAGGAGGTCGTCCTCGGTTTCCCGTCGTACGATCACCCGCGCTGAGCCGCCGCCCACTGCGACGACCGGTGGCCGCGGCACGTGGTTGTAGTTGCTGGCCATGCTCCGGCAGTACGCGCCCGTGCCCGGCACGGCGATAAGGTCTCCGGGCTGGAGGTCCGCCGGCAGGAACTCATCCTTCACGATGACGTCCCCGGCCTCGCAATGTTTTCCCACCACCCGAGCGAGCATCGGCTCAGCCGCGCTCGCGCGGTTGGCCAGCGTGGCCGAATAGGAGGCGTCGTAGAGCGCGGTGCGGATGTTGTCGCTCATGCCGCCGTCCACGCTCACGTACGTCCGGATGCCGTCCACGTCCTTGACGGTGCCCACCTCGTACAGGGTGAACATGGCCGGGCCGACCAGTGCACGACCCGGCTCGACGGACAGGTGCGGCACGGTCAGTGACCGCCCGGCGCACTCCTGCTCCACGATCTTGAGCAGCCGGCCGGCGAGGTCGGCCGCCGTGGCCGGGTCGTCCTGGGTCGTGTAAGCGATGCCGAACCCGCCGCCGAGGTCGAGTTCGGGTAGTTCCACGCCGAACTCGGTACGCAGCTGGTCCTGGAGTTTGAGCACCCGCCGGGCGGAGACCTCGAACCCGGAGGTGTCGAAGATCTGAGAACCGATGTGCGAGTGCAGCCCGACCAACTCCAGCACGTCCTCGCGCATGATCTGGGCCGCCGCCTCGAACGCCTTCCCACTGCCGAACGAGAAACCGAACTTCTGATCCTCGTGCGCGGTGGCGATGAACTCGTGGGTGTGCGCCTCGACGCCCACGGTCACCCGCACCATCACCTTCGGCCGTACCCCAAGCTCTCGCGCGAGCGAAGCCAATCGGGCGATCTCATCGAAGGAGTCGACCACGATCCAGCCGACCCCGGCCGCGAGCGCACGGCGCAACTCGGCGACGGACTTGTTGTTGCCATGCACCTTGATTCGCTCCGGAGGGACCCCGGCGGCCAGCGCCACCGCGAGCTCTCCGCCCGTACAGACGTCGAGGTTGAGCCCCTCCTCGATCACGATGCGCAGCACCGCCTTGGCACAGAAGGCCTTCGCCGCGTAGAAGACGTCCGCGCCCGCGAACGCCTCCCGGAAGTCGCGGCAGCGGTCCCGGAAGTCGGCCTCGTCGAAGATGTACGCCGGGGTGCCGAACTCGGTGGCCAGCTCGCGCACGTCCACGCCGCCCACCTGTAGCGCGCCGTCGTCGGCCCGCGTCACGCGTCTTCGGCCACAGTGGACGGAGCAGTGCGTTGATGTTGTCCGGAGTCCGGAGCCAGTCCGGACCGCGGGTCCCGTGACTGCCGTGCAGCGCGCCGGCCTCGTGCGCCCGCATTGAACCCCCTACATGCGGTCGGGAGCGGAGACGCCGAGCAGGCCCAGTCCGTTGGCGAACACCACTCGCGACGCCTCGACGAGCCAGAGCCTGGCCCGGGTCAGGTCGGTCACGGGGTCATCACCATGCGGCAGGACGCGGCAGGCGTCGTAGAAGCGGTGGTACGCGCCCGCGAGGTCCTCGAGGTAGCGCGCGATCCGATGTGGCTCCCGTAGCTCGGCGGCGGTGGCCACCACAGCAGGAAACTCCCCCAGCGCCTTGAGCAGGTCGTTCTCCCGCTCATGCGACAGCAGGGACGGGTCGAATTCCTCGCCCCGCGTCACCCCAAGGTCAGCCGCATTACGCAGCAACGAGGCGATCCGGGCGTGGGCATACCGTACATAGTGGACCGGGTTGTCGTTCGTGGCCCGAGTCCACAGATCCAGGTCGAGGTCGATGGGCGAATCCGCCGAGTACCGGGCGAGTGCGTACCGAGCGGCGTCGACGCCGAGCGCCTCGACCAGGTCCTCAAGCGTGATCACGGTGCCGGCCCGCTTGCTCATCCGCAGCGGCTGACCGTCCTTGACCAGGTTGACCATCTGTCCAATGAGGATTTCAAGGTTCTGATCGGGGTCGTCGCCGAAGCACGCCGCCATCGCCCGCATCCGGCCGACGTATCCGTGGTGGTCTGCACCCAACATGATCACTGCACGGTCGAAGCCCCGGCTGCGCTTGTCCAGGTAGTACGCGCAGTCAGCGGCGAAGTAGGTCATCTCACCACTGCCGCGAACCAGCACCCGGTCCCGGTCATCCCCGAAGTCGGTGGTTCGCAGCCATACCGCGCCGTCGGCCTCGAAGACGTGGCCGACCTCACGCAGCCGTACCAGCGCGGCCTCGAGCTCGCCGCGGTCGTGCAGATCCTTCTCGTTGAAATAGACGTCGAACGTCACGCCGAACTCGGTCAGCGAGGTCTTGATCTCGTCGAACATGAGCGCGACGCCCTCGACCCGGAAGACCTCCTCGGCCTCGTCGTCGGGCAGCGTCGGGGCGTCGGGACGCTTCGCGACGACCGCGGCGGCGATGTCGGCGATGTACTCCCCGCTGTAGCCCTCTTCGGGCGTGGGTTCGCCGCGTGCCGCTGCCAGCAGGGACCGGGCGTACCGGTCGATCTGGGAGCCAGCGTCATTGAAGTAGTACTCGGTCGTCACCGCGGCGCCGCTCGCCCGCAGCAGCCGAGCTAACGCGTCGCCTACCGCCGCCCAGCGAACACCGCCGGCGGTTACCGGTCCGGTCGGGTTGCCCGAGACGAACTCGAGATTGATCGACTGGCCGCTCATCTTGGTCGATGTGCCGTACGCCGAGCCCGCCTCCACGATGACCCGCGCGAGTTCGCCCGCCGCCGCGGCGTCCAGCCGGATATTGAGGAAGCCCGGGCCGGCGATCTCCACCGACTTGATCCCGGGCTGATCGGCGAGCTTGTCGGCCAACGCCGAAGCGAGATCACGCGGCGCCAGCCCGACCTTCTTGGCCAGCTGCATGGCGATGGTCGAGGCGTAGTCGCCGTGATCAGGATTACGGGGTCGCTCCATGCTGGTGGACTCCGGGAGCAGCGTGAGATCGAGGTCACGCTCGTCGAAGCACGGAGCGGGCAGCGCCCAGCACAACGGCAGCCAGGTCGGCGGGAGTCACTGACCAATGCTATCGGGGTAGACTTGCGGACTTGGCGGCGGTCCGACGTCGGTTGTCACTATCCGGGACGGCTGATGCAGCTGCCTGCCCACCCCGGGTCAACCTGACAACATCGACCGTGACGAGGTCCCATGAGCATGAGCACCGGCGATTCTCGCCGCCCTTCAGCAGCAGGAAGCAGTCCGCCAGCGCGGCCGACGGCCCCGAGCCCGAGGTCGTTGACGACGCACCCGAGGGCGGCGTGCTTCCGGTCAAGAAGGCAATGAAGCGGCCGAGCCCCGCGACTGCGGCGGCCGACCGCGACGCCGAGTCGGCCGACGTACGTCCTCGAATGGCGCCGTCGCCAGCGAAGAACACGGGCTGCAACGCGCAGCGCGGCGACGGCAACGGGGCACGACGAGCGGCAACGCGCGCGGCGCGACCAAAGCCGCTGGCGCCAAGGCCGCCGCGCGAAGGCCGCACCAACAAAGTCCACGACGACGGCTGCGCCGGCAAAGGCGAGTCGACCAAGACCGCTCCGACCCGGGCAAAGGTGGCTGCATCGAAGGCGCCGCTGCTCGCCCGGGTGGCGCCGCGGCCCAGCCGGATATGGCAAAGGCCGCAAGCCGATCGCGCCCGTCCGGGTAGCGCAGACCCGCAACTGGGGCCCGATTGCGCTGTACGTCGCCACGGCCGTCCTCGCGCTCGGCATCATCGGGTTCGGCGCCTGGAAAGTGATCGAGCGGGACAACCAGCCGACGTGGCAGGAGCAGGCCGCCGAGATCAGCGGCGTCAACAACTACCTGCAGTCCAACCCGGAGTGGTTCCAGTACGACCAGAACTTCGGCAACCACCAGGCCGGCGAGCTCACCTACCCGATCAACCCGCCGGTCGGCGGCACGCACAACCCGCATTGGCAGAGCTGCATGGGTGACGTCTACACCGTCGCAGATCTCCAAGGAGCAGGCGGTCCACTCGATGGAGCACGGCGCGGTCTGGATCACCTACCGGCCCGACCTGCCGCAGGACCAGATCGACCAGCTGGCGAGCAAGGTGCGCGACGTCGAGTTCATGATGATGAGCCCGATGCCGGACCAGGACAAGGCGATCTCGCTGCAGGCCTGGGGCTACCAGCTCAAGCTGGACCAGGCCAACGACGCGCGGATCGACGAGTTCATCACCGCGCTGCGCAAGAACGCGTCGCAGGAGCCGGCCGCCGGCTGCAGCGGCGGCATCACCGACGCCACCGTCAAGCCGCTGGACCTTCCGGGGTCGTGATCTAGTTTGCTGGCATAACCTTTCCCCGCGCGCCAAGATCGTCGCCGGGGTGGTCACTGCTGTGATCATCGCCATGATCGGTTTCACCGCCGGCGCGCTCACGTCGCGGCCCGACCACCCCGGTGAGGGATCGGCGGAAGTCGGCTTCGCCCGCGACATGTCGACCCACCACGGGCAGGCGGTCGAGATGGGCATGATCGCTTTCCAGAATGCGACCACGACCGAGGTCCGCACGCTGGGCGGCGACATCGCCATCACCCAGCAGGGCCAGGTCGGCATGATGCAGGGCTGGCTCAACGAATGGGGGGTCGGGCCCAACAGCACCGAGCCGCCGATGTCGTGGATGCCCGACGGCCAGCGCGTCGCTCAACGGCAACCTCATGCCCGGCATGGCCACCCGCGAGGAGATAGCCAAGCTCAAGGCGGCCAAGGGTACGGACGTCGACATCCTGTTCCTGCAGTACATGCTGCGGCACCATCTCGGCGGCATTCACATGGTGGATGGGGTGCTCGCAGAGAACCCGACGCGCGAGGTCAAGGACCTCGCCGAGACGATGAAAAATGAACCAGAGCGTCGAAGTCACGGTGATGCAGAACATGCTCGCCAAACTCGGCGCGAAACCGATCTAGTCCTCACTGCTGACGCGGGTCGACCCCGTCGCGGCCGGTGGCGCCCTCGGGGTTGGCGCCGTACCACCAGCAGCAGCACTCCGGCGAGCACGAGGGTGCTGCCCAGGATCGACCGTCGCCCCGATGTCGGTGCCCGGGGCCAGCGCGCGCGGTGACCGGTTCGCGCTCGGGATCTGTGGCTGGACTGGCGCATTGATGAAGAATGGCTCGACGTCCGTCTGAATCGCCGGACATGCCTCGATCAACATGAATGTCGTAGCGTCGCCGGTGATGCCAGCCGTGCCGGAAACGAGCGTCCACCCGGGATCGGTGACCAGCCAAGCCGTCGAGCCATTGATGTTTGGCGATCCGATGGTACGGGTCACCGCTGGCCCTCGCTTGTGCTGACGAACCCGAGCCGTAGTTCTTCGAAGGCCCCGCCGTCGCCCGGCATACCGAACCGCCAGACGATCCATCCGTGGGTACGGCCGGTCGAGCCCAGTTTCGCAACCCGGTCCCTCCGCGGCGGTGATCGGCAGCGGCCCGGCGAGCGGGACGCTCACCTCCGCGTGGGCGTCGGGGTGATCGCCAAAGCGGCGACCGTGACCGCGCCGACGATGGCGAGACGGTGCAGCCAGCGAACCACCACGTGATCCTCCCGGGCCGCAGAACAGACCCCGCCATCGTCACCAGCCGGGACCTTGAGACCAACGCGACGCGCCGGGATTGCCCCGCAAACCCGCTCGACGCCCGACCGTCACCGCCTGCTACCCTTTTCGGGTCTCTGAGCCCCCGTAGCTCAGGGGATAGAGCACCGCCCTCCGGAGGCGGGGGCGCAGGTTCGAATCCTGCCGGGGGCACCGCTAGAACCGTTGCAGCACAAGGGATTCAGCCAAACGTCACCAGAGCCCGTGCTTGCTACGTGCGATTCAGCGCCAAGTGGATCGGTCATGATCCACGGACTCCCCCGGTTGGACCTTTCTCCTATTGACGCCGGATGCCCCGTTTCGGTACGGTCTGGGCTGTGATGACCAACCGGGGTTGATTGGTGACTTCGCGGTGTGACGCGAACGGCGGTCGCTGCGGGCGAGCGCTCAACCCGGGAGGGGCTGGACGGCTACATCCCCGCCATGCCACCCGGCGTGGTCGACCGGAGGCGCAGGCCGCGTTGGTGTGGCTGAGCGCGCTTATCTCCGATCGAGAGATTCATAAGCGCGGGTTGGTGAATCTCGGTGATGTGGTTGGCGTGTTGACCGACTCAGAACGGTACTGACCCGCGTTCCGAGGAGGCGGTCTCTATTCCTTGGAAGGGAGACGGGATCGCTCGCGCAGCAACGGCAATCACGCTGAGGTGGACCACCAGGAGGGCGAGCTGGCTCAAGCCGTCTGAGGGTCCGGTTGGATGAGTCGGCATTAGCTGAGGACTAGAGGAGAGTCCACAGTGGTCAAAGTCGTTGGTCGGCGACCGGGCAGCTCCACCGTGCGCCCGCTCAAGCCGAAGGCAGACGTGTCCCCGCTGCCGCCGAGCAGAACTCCGGTACCGCCGGCATGGTTCACACCCGCGCTCAAGCGGGAATTCGCGAAGGTGGTCGAGAGTATGCGAGTCAGTGGGATCGAACCGTTCGCTGTCGATACCCCCATCATCATTAGCCTCGTCGTCGCGGTGGCCACCCACGCGAAAGCTGCCCGGCTGGTCGAGACTGAGGGTGTGCTGACGACGGGGAGGGATGGTTCGCTGGTACGGAACCCGGCAGTAATCGTGGCGGGCTCAGCGCGCGAGGTTGGTCGACTCGTTGTCATCGTGCTTGGGCCTGACACCCGCGTCGCGACAACGGTTGCGTGCCCACCAGGCCAGCCTCTCCGGGTCCTCAGTGAATCAGTCGCCTGAGCAGTACTTCGCCTCGTGACGGGTAGCACCTCACCCGACCCGTGCACGGGTACGCGCAAGCGTTGAGCTTCGATGGTCCGGTTTCCAGCAAGAGGGTGGGGGACAGGGCGTAGGTTGATCTTCACCTTCGGGAACCTGGTGGCGGCAGGCCTTCGCTTGCTGGCTGGTTGGTTGTTGCGTGAGTGTCCGATGGTGAAGCAGCGCGCCTCCACATCAGGACGAATAGTAGAACGGTCACGATGCCGATGGTGTTGAGGATCGTGATCGACACCGTGACCAGCGGGTCGGCTGCAAAGGGAAAAATCATCATCAGGAGCATCGGAGAGATGTTGCGTACCGCCGTGGTCGCCTCGGTCGCATGCCTGATTCCCACGTCTTTGACTCGAAGACTGGAAACGAGAAGGTAGCCGCACCCGAGGCCGATGAAGGGGCCGGCAATGGCCGCGATGTAGCTCTCGGTGCCCCAGGTCTGCACGAACAGACTCCAATACGCAACCAGCGTGAAGTTGAGATTGAAGAGCAGACACAGAATTGCAACTCGGACGACCCACCGTGCCAATGGCGGCGTCAGGTCGGGCCACCAGACCCTGAAGCCGCACCCGAGAACCAGCGGCAGGAGCAAGAAGAGCAGCAGCGGCCAAGCGACATCCCAGACAGAGGCCTTGAGTTGCGCGTCAACCGCATCGATGGCAAGGGGCAACCCCAGCGGGAGGGCGATGATGGTCGCGACAGTCAAGACCACCAACAGCGTGGTGGATATGCTGACATCCGCCTTGGCTAACCGGGCGAGGAGGGGAGCGAAAGGCATACCCGCACACAAGGCTGCGACACAGAACCCGACCTTGATCTCTCCAGGAATGGACGAGGCTATCGTCAGCAAATAGCCGATGAACAGGAGCG
This sequence comes from uncultured Actinomycetota bacterium, assembly GCA_963773935.1. Taxonomy (GTDB): domain Bacteria; phylum Actinomycetota; class Actinomycetes; order Mycobacteriales; family Micromonosporaceae; genus DATBGZ01. The sequence goes on along the minus strand of CAVZCZ010000006.1, from coordinate 16,487 downwards.
GGATGATGACGAAATTGATCACCACCGCCCACACGGCAATCTTCCAATGGGCAAATGCCTGTGCCAGCACCTTGCCGACCGGAAGCCTGAGGCCCAACCCGAACGCGTTCAGTATCACGAAGAGCACCCCAAACCCGTTGATCAGGACGCTCTGACTGGACTGAGTTGTCATATCGCTCCCTTCTCACGAGCACACGATCCACTGGGTAACGTTCCATTTGCCCCTCAGCCGTGACCACTACGGGCTGGACACCATCATCAATGGACCTCGAACCCTCCGTCGTTCGACCAGGTCGATCCGTGCCTCTGCCTTCTCAGTCACACCCTGCCCCAGGGCGGCTTCGCGTCGCAGGAACATCGGCAGATGCGGGATCGGCAACACAAGGACTGGCATGGCGGGGTGGGTACCCACGGGTGTTCCAGTTGATCTTCAGAGGCGGATACCTGACGGTGATTGTCGGACCGGCCCATTGGGACATCTGGTGTAGGCGATCGCCGCTCGGGTTGCTGCGACTCACATCGGCTGTCCCCAATGGACAACGCCGCCGAGATTGGAATCGGCCAGCCTAAGGCAGACTCACACCCAGCGCATCAAGCAAAAGCGATCTGCTCGCCTTCTGGGCTGGGACCACCGTGCCCGCCGTGAACCCGAACGTGTCGTCGGGGAGGAACAGACTCATGCTTCCCCAGCCCCCAAACTGCAGTTCGCTTCCATGAAGCCTGGCGTCGTGGACAGTCCTTGACCGTCGGGGCCCATACGCGTCGCCGAGAAGCCGCGCCTCCTCCTCCCCGAGAGCAGGTTCGATGGCGCCCCTGAAGCGGCTGGCGCTGCCCAGGACCATGCCACATTTATCGCACTTCTCAGGCTTCTTGGTGATCTGTGCGATGGCCTCGATTGCGGCAACGAAAGCCACGAGCGCCAACGACGGATGCTCGCGCCGGAGATCCATGCCTTCATGATGCATTAGTAGCGCGCGATGGAGCCTTGGTGTTTTTCTTCGGCGGTCTCTTCAGCCACGCCGAGCCATTCCGGGACGGCCACCGGTCGCCCTGTCGCTGGGATCGAAGAGGCAATCGGTTTCGAGGCGCTGCCCATGAGCGGTCCTACCGAATTGGCGAACGAAATCCTTGGATCGCGCGGCCCCTCCCGAAGCTGCCAATTGGCATCCCAGTAGAGAGACAGTACCGCGGTTAGGCGGCGCCGACGCTCGAACGTTGCTGCCTGACCGTCCTGTTCCCAGCTATAACAAGATGTGGTGCCCCGTAGCTCTATCGGCCAATGATAGAAATAGCTCATGTGAAGGCCCACGATCGGGCCGTTCCCCGTAGTCTCCTCTGCCAGACCATCCGTAAGGCGTGCGAAGTGCAGATCGGCGACGTTAGCAGATCCGCTGAGCCGATGGCCGCTCAGCAACCAGTGTGGCCTCTCCACTAGGATCGCGAGCCACTCGACCTCTTTGCGAGTGCCGAGCCGCTCCAGGCCAGCACTAACGCTGACTTTCCACGCATCGATTTCGTCCGCTTCGCTACTAGCCGAGCCGGCAACGAGGAAACTGAGCATGCCTGGCTCGCTGACAACCCAAAGCCGGGGCAACTCCAGGTTGTTCGACGTATTGAACTTCCATTCATCGACGCGACGACCGGCGACAAGACGTGTCTGACTGCTATGGCCGTAGTCGAAGTGTTCGCGGGCGAATTCGAACATATGGTGGATTAGCTCGTCCTTCTTCACGTCGGGAATTGGCACTTGGCTGAGGTCCGCCAGAGGAACGACCCAGTCGGGAGACCATGTTTCATCGGCTTTGCTCATCATCTCTTCCTCCCTGCCCACTACCGGCCGCCCGCCATGATGTCGAGCTCGCTTCCGCGCGTTTACCTCGTCGCAGGCACGCTGGAGCCGTTCTTTCTCAAGAACGCCACGCGCTGGGCTGTCGCGCTGCGCGACGCGGGTGTGGACGTTGTCATGACCGAGCGGTTCGGATCGCATGGTGACGCGTTCTGGACGGAGGAGTTCCCGCTTATGGTTGCGTGGGCGTTTGGGCCCTGAGCGTCGCGAGATCACGGTGCATGAACAAGCCACTGTCCTCAGTCGCGACCAATCCGGCTCTTGTGACGGCGCGACTTGGCTGAACGCAAGGGGAGCGGGTCGCCGGCTACCGCCAGATGCGGTTCGCGCCGCGACGCGTCCGGCCCACTTTGATCTTGGCGTGCGAGCCCCGCATCTGTCGTTTCGCTAGTTGAACACTGCGTCATCATGGTGTCATTCTCGCCGGCATGTTCGATGTCAATCGGGCTGAGGCGGAGGGCGTAGCGGCGCCGGCCTACGCGGCAGGTTCGTCGGTGACGCCCCATTGCGCCAGCGGGCGGCCGGTGGCACGCCACTGGTGCTGGCCGGTCGGGATCTTGGGCCAGCCGGCAGGGGAGTCTTCCCACGCCTCCTGGCGACCGAACACGGTCCGGTCCAGCAGGCTGTAGGACCAGAAGCCCACCTCGTTGCCGCGGTCAGTCGTCCAGTAGGTCTCGTAGACGCGGTCATGATCGTCGCGCACGTAGCAGCCGAGCCAGCCGAAGCCCCGGCCGGCCAGCAGCCCGTCGCCCGCGTCGCGCGCCGAGTACCACGGTGCCGTATAGCCCATGAAGTCCGCGTACGGCCGGCTCTCCTCGTAACTGCCCTCACAGAAGTAGGCCAGTGTCACGTCGCGCGCGTGCAGGTGCGCCAGCGGGCCCTGGACCTGGGATGCGAAGTAGGTGCAGCCAATGCACTGCCCTTCGGCCGGCTGGCCGTCGTGCCACATGTGGAAGTAACCGACGAGCATCCGTCGCCCCTCGAAGACGTCCAGAAACGGAACCTCGCCCTTCGCGCCGACCACGGTGACGGACCCGGGAATCTCGATCATCGGCAGCCGGCGGCGCTCTGCGGCGATCGCGTCGCCCGCGCGGCTGTGCGCCTTCTCCTTGACCAGCAGTCTGGCGCGGGCGGCCTCGTACTCGTCGCGGCTGGTGACGGTTGGCAGCGCGGAGACCGCCAGCGGCTCGGTGGGTAGGTGGCGCACACTCGCTCCTTCTTTCGACAGTGCCTGACGTCCAACGCTCGGACAGGCTTCACCAAGCTAGACCGGATGCGGCCCGTGAACTCATCGGCGGGCCGACCAGACAAGACCATTCGCTGGTCAATCGCCGCAGCCGTGTAACTTGGCGGAGCAGCCATTGAAGTTGGCCGCCATTGGCACCGTCACACCCGTGACCTGCGCGAACGCACCCGGAGCAGATCGCCTTCGATCCATGCATGCACCGTCTGCCGCGATATCCCGTACCGGGCGGCCGCGGATCACCCGAGTTGGCGGTTCACTCCTTGTTCGCAGCGGACAGGTCGACGCATACGATTCCCCTGTTGCCGTCCTGATCGGCGATCACGGTGAGCGAGGGCGCGTCGCTGTCATCAACGACGGTCCCACCCGCGGCGAGGGCGGCGGCGATCCGTTGCTCGGCCACCTCTGGCGCCACATAGACCTCGATGTGGAACCGCTGACGCGGGGTCTCGTGCTCGTCGGCATCCCCGAACCAAAGGTTCGGTACCCGTCCCGTGGCGTCCCGGATTTCGTCGCTGGGGGACCCGTGGCCCTGGGCCTCGGCGTTCCCGGTCAGCAGGGCGGCCCACACTGGGGCGATGGTCGCGGAGTGCGCTGTGTCGAGGCCGAGCTCGATGTGGCTGACCGAGGCCGGGTCGGCGTCGACCTCGTGGTCGGTGGCGATCTCGGTGATTCGTCGCGCGAGGTCGACGTCCTGCTGGGTCACCCATTCGATGACGTGTTCGGTGCCCTCGCCGTCGCGGTAGATCGCGTCGTCGGTGATCAGCTTGAGGTCGACGTACCCCTTGCCGATCGACACGCGCGGGTGGTGGCCGAGCGCGTCGCCCGCCTCGCCCACCGCGGCGACGAACCGTGCGCCGGTGCCGAAGTCGTCAACAAGGTAGCGGGCATGCAGTCCCTGGGCCAGCTTGCGCCAGTCGGTCAGGTTGGCCTCGGCGATCTGTTCGCCCTTCAGCATGTCCATAGACCGGGACCTTATCTCCGATTGAGCCGTAGCGCTCGCGCTCATCGCCTCGCCCGACCGAATTGTTTTGAGAACGATCGAGTGCGCGTGCGCGAGTATCAGGACGCGGCCGGCGACAGCACGACGCCGCATCGGCGCCCCGACAGCGTCATGATCCACGCTCTCCTCGTTCCGTCGACGGCTTGTACGCCGGCGGCCGCGAGGTTGAGGTCGAGATTGACAAGGGCTCAGCCAGGTGGCTTGACGAGCAGGAGCACAGCAGCGGTCACAACATACGGGGACACCGAAACCCACGTGATGTTCGTGGAGCTGAAAGCGACCGAAGCGGCGGGGTAGTCAAGAACCCATCCGGAGGTCTTGACAATCGCTCGCGATTCGGCGCGAAGCGCTGAGCTGATGGTCGGACCAGTGAAATTCTTCAGATCGCAGCCGGGCCGTGGCGTGCCACAACGTCGGAAATGGCCTGGAGGTGCTCAGTCGGGTCGCTGTCCAGCTCGAAGGCCATAGTGACGTGTCCGATGGCGCTGGGAATGACGAGCGCGTGGAAGTGGCCGTAGCCGATAATGAGGTACCGAAGTCCGCCACAGTCGATGTTGCCGCGCTGGGTGGCCAGAGTGAGCATGGCGGGATTGACCAGTAGTTCCTCGTACCGGTCGCTATCACTGCTGGAGGCGTTGCGCAGGTCGGCCCGCGACCGCATCTGCACCTCCTGACCATGGGCTACGGCAACGTAGCGGATGGCCGGCGAGATCGCGAAGACCTCATCGTGTAGATCGCTCACGTTCGTCCGTCCTGAGCCGCGTCCTGGCAGCAGGTGCTGCTGTGAACCTACCGGATACGGTGCTCAGCTCAGCGGGTGGTTTCTCTGGGCGTCACGGTTGTCTGGCTAGGCCGACCTGGTTCCGTGATACTCGCGGGGTGCCCGTGCCGCACGAAGAGCTGCCGCAATTAGCTCGTATCGTCGTTTTCGTCAGCGTCGGCGCCTTTTCTACGGGCGAACTCTTGCAGGCGCTCCGCGTGCGCCGCGGAGCGACGCGGGTCAGCGTGCGCGCCGAGGTCGCGTTCAGGGCGATGTTCTTCAGTGGGATCCTGCTGCTGCCCGCCGGTCGAGCTGTCGCCCCGAGCGCCGTGATCGGCGGTGACCTGTGGCGGTTCGTCCTTGGGGTGGTGATTGCGTGGCTCGGCCTGCTGCTGCGCTGGTGGTCTTTTGCGAGCCTGGGAAAGTACTTCACCGTTGTGGTGAAGACCAGTGAAGAGCAGCCCGTCGTGGAACGCGGCCCATACCGTGTTGTGCGACACCCGAGCTACACCGGTCTAGTGCTCGCCTTTGCGGGAGGCGGCCTGATGTTGGGAAATTGGGTCAGCACCGTCGGCGCGGCCGGCTTGGTGCTAATCGCCTTGATCTATCGCCTTCGGATCGAGGAGCGCGCCTTGACTGCCGCACTAGGCGACCGCTACCGAGAGTTTGCAGCCGGCCGTGCTCGGCTAATCCCCTACGTGTGGTAACCATGCCTGCGATAGCACAGTTACCGAGCACTATCTGTCTTCGCCGAACCCATTGATCTCGCATCTGGGTGCGCACGCTCATCAGCCAGATGAGTGCGGTCAGCAATGCGAGGACGGGCATGGGGTGGGGGTACCGCGCGGGTGCTAGGTGATCTTCAGACGCGGACACCTTCTGGCCCGCAGTCAACTATCGTGCCGGCCCGTGCCCGTACTCGGCGGCGTGCGCCGCCGCTGGCCTGAGGACTTGCGGTTGCTCGGCCGGCGAGACGACCGCTGCGGACCTCGGCGTCCCTCATGCCAGTCGCGCACCAGGCCGAAGATGATGTACCCCACGAACGCGAGCGGCAGCATGATGACCCACACGAACACCGCGAACTCGCTGGTCCCGCCGGTCCCGACGGGAACGGAAACCTTGGCCGGGATCATGCGATGACCCGGGCTAGCCCCGGTCTTGCAGTAGGCCGGCCGGCGTGCAGTTGTTGTTCCTTGTTTGAGTGGTCTTCTTGTTGGTGGTGCGCAGGCAGGGTGGGCTTGCCGGCTGGGTGTTCCGGCTTGCTCCTGTGTCCCTTGTAGACGGTGTGACTGTGTCTTGGTTCAACCGGTCGGCCGGGGTAGGGCGGCGAGGCGGGCGTACGCGGTGGCCAGCTCGTCGGCCCAGGGCCAGTGGTGGGCGATGCGCAGGATGGTGCGGCGGGCGGTGCGCACGATGCGGGCGGCGACGTGCAGGAGCCGGTAGCGCAGCTTCTTCGGCTCGGCGAGGGCGTGTTCGCCGTCCAGGAGCAGGGTGCGGGTCCAGGCGAGCAGGTCGATGCCGATCAGGGCGAGTTCGAGCCAGGCGGGTTGATGGCGAACTGGCGGGACGGGAACCGGCCGAACCCGGTGTCCTTGCCGGTGCGGATGCGGTCCTCGACGCGGGCGTGGCCGCGGTGGCGCAGCTCGAGCAGCTGCATCGAGCAGGCTGAGCGTGGGGTGTCGGTGATGAACACCTGATGCCGCAGGCCCTCGACGGTGTCGAACAGCGACAGCTGGGCGCCGGGGTGGGGCCGTTCCCGGCGCACGATCATCCGGGTGCCGTCGGGGTAGGCGGACAGGTCGACCAGGTGGGTGAGCTCGGCGATCTCGGCTCCGTCGCGCAGTTCCCGGTCGGCGTCGATGGCGGGCAGCCAGTCCACGCAGGCGACGATCGCGGCGCGGATCGGTTCGGTGATCGCGACGCCGACGGAGAAGAACGTGCGCACGCCCTGCTCGCGCAGGCCGCGGATGTGGCGCAGGAAGGCGTGGCTGGCGCCGGCCGAGTCGCAGCGGATCAGGATGTCGTTGCCGTGCCGGTGCGCGTCGGGGATCTGCGCCAACGCCAGGTCCAGCACGGTGATGTGGTCGGCGGCCGTGTTCGACCCGGCGTTGCCCGGCCGCAGCAGCCCGGCCAGCGCTTCGCCGGTGGCGTCGAGGAAGCACAGCAGCGGGTGGTAGCCGAACGTCTTCTTCCACGTCTTGGCCGCCGATTCCTTCTCCGAGTGGCAGACCACGATCGTGGCGTCCAGGTCCAGCACCAGACCCGGGGATCGGCGAACCCGCCCACCGTCGAGGACGGTCAGCCGGCCGGTCTCGGCGGCCTGCGCCCACGCCACCTCCCGGGCCCGCGCCCGAGCCACGCGAATGCGGGCCAGCGCTGTCGGCGTCGATGCCGTCCAGCACCCGCCACGCGGTCGCGTCCGAGGCCACCGGCCCGAACAGATCCGGCTGGTTGCGCAGCACCGCCAGGTCGGCGATCGCCTCACCACCGTCGGCGAGCATCACCGCCAGATCGACCGCGACCCGGCCCGGGTCATGACCCCGACTCGCGCTGCCGCAGCGGCGCCAACGCCTCGCTCATCGCGGTCGACAGACCGGTCGCGTCGGCCAGATCGGCCAGCAGCCGTGCACCGGCATGGCCGACCACGCCACGCCCGTCGGCAGTAACGACAAGCCTCGGACGGAAGGAAGTACGCTTCACCCTGCGAGTGCCCCTCACCTGGACGATCCGATCCCTAGACAAGATCCATCTTCCCAGGTAGAGGGGCACTTCTATGGCTGCGGCACGCTCACACCGCCAGGCCTACTGAAGGGCCCGGGGCTAACATACACGATCATCTATGACTGGCATGAGAGGCAGCGCCTTGGCAAGGCTGCAACCTCCGCGGAACATGATATGTGCCTAGCTTTCGAACGAACCGACCTCGACCCAGGTGAGGCAGATGACGGACAGTGACGAGTTCGACGCGTTCTATCGCGCCACCGCTTCGCGCTTGCACCGCTACGCATACGGCCTCTGCACTGACGTGACCGAGGCTCAGGACCTGGTGCAGGAGGCGTACGCGCGGGCGTGGCAGCGGTGGCGGCGGTTGCGCGGCAACGAGGACGCGGAGGCCTGGCTGCGCCTGGTCGTCGCCCGGCTCGCCACCGATTCCTGGCGCCGGATAGCCGTACGCCGGGCGGCGACTGCTTCGCACTGGCCACACCCGCCGACGAGCCCCCCAGGTGAGGACGTCGTCCTTCTCGTTGGAGCCCTGCGCACACTCCCCCTGGTCCAGCGCCGCGCGCTCACGCTGCACTACCTGCTCGACCGGTCAGTCGCCGATATCGCCGCCGAGACCGGCGCGAGCGCCGGCACGGTCAAGTCCTGGCTCTCCCGCGGTCGCGCCGCCCTGGCCGAGGTTCTCGGCCTCCCTAACGACGCCACGCTGCCGATGGGAGGCTGCGATGCGCGCTGACCTCGATGAGCTGTTCGCCGCGTTGAGCGCCCACGCCGACGTCACCGCCGCCGGTACGCCTGACGCTGCCCGGCGGCGCGGCCAGCAGCGTCGCCGCAACCGACTCACCTCCGCAACCGTGGTGCTGGTGCTTCTGGTCAGCGTCGCAGTGATCGGGGGGATCCAGCTCGCCCGCCACGTCCCACCGGCTCAGCCTTCCCCCCTACCTTCCGGTTCGTTGGCGACGCTCACTCCTGTCGGCAGCCTGCCGATGCGGTTGGGGACACCGGGTCAACATGACGGCGGCGGCACGGCCGTGGTGGTCGGTGATCGGGCGTACCTGGCCGGGTACTCCGCCGAGGGCGGAGTCAAGGTCGGCTCGATGGACCTCGCGACCGGGCAGCCGGTCTTCGCGACAGTAGATCTAGACACACGGACCATTGTGCCCGCGGGCTGGGCCTCACCGAGCGGCCTGGCTTTGATCGTCGGTCGTGATGACGAAGCTACCCGAACCTTGATCGTGCTCGACCAGGACACCGGTACGGTCCGTTGGCAGTCGCCCGCGGAGGTGCCAATCGCGTTCTACGACTCGGTCCTGGTGACGAGCTCCACAACTGAGCGAGTAGTGCGGGCACGGGACTGGATCACCGGCGATGAGAAGTGGCAGGCCCCGTACACCGGGGAGCAGCCGAACTACGTTCAGGCCTTGGCCGCGCCATTGACGGAGTCGGTGAACTTGGGCGGCGGGTTGGCCGTCGATCCCGCCGACCACTGGCTGCTTCGGCCCGACGCGGACGGCACCGTGCATGTCATCGACGCGCGGACCGGCGCAGAGCTGGCGGCGCGCCAAGGCAGTGGTGAAGTGGCACCGAACCAGCCCGCCTATGTCCCGTATGGGCACACGCTTTACACGATCGTCCAGGAACCGCCGGCCCGAGTGATTCGGCACGACCTGGATCGCACCGACCCGCCCACCGAGGTGTACGCCTCCACTGGGGAGCGCGTCGACAATGTGGCGCCATGCGGGGTCGGGCGGCTCTGCGTGTTGGTGTCACCCTACGTGGTGGGGGGTACGCGGCAGCTGGTCGTACTCGACGAGGTGGGCGGCCGCGAGCTCTGGCGGGCCCCGGTGTCGGGCAACGCAATCGAATTCCAGACCGTGGATGACAGGATCCTCGTCAGCTCGGGCGACCTATTCACCCTGGACGGCCAGCAGCTCGCAAAAGGGGCAGCGCTTGGTTTCAGTGTGTGGGTGTCCGCGGGCAAGGCGCTCACGTTCGGACCGGCGGGCGCCGGCGGCGCTCCTATCGCGATCGGCGTAGTGTCCACCGTGGATGGATCGCGCACACATCTCGGCCAGATCCCTACTACTGTGGGCGCATGTGGTTGGAGCCATCGGTTCCTTGTCTGCCCCGCCGCCGATGGATTCCACGCCTGGAGGTTCGCGGCCGGCTGACCTCACCGCCGCCGATGTCGAAGTCCGCGGTGCATTCGACGTACCCGTGACGATGACGCTCGGCCGCTGCGACGGGATGGCCCGTACGCCCCCACGCGAGCGCCGGCTGCTTCTGCAGTGCGCCGCTGCGGTTAACCTCGCTGATTCGTTAAGGCCGCCGCCGTCGCTCTCTTGATCTTCGTGCGGGCTGTGCGGGGGTATGGGCGTCCGACGCCATGCTGGTGGGCCGGCGCGGTGGCCGGGGTTCCCCGTGTCCTTTGTAGACGGTGCGGGGTATGGGGTTCAGGAGCTGGGTCGAGGCAGAGCGTCGAGGCAGCGGACGCGGTGGCGAGGTCGGCCGCCCATGGCCATAGTTGGGCGATGCGCAGGTGGGTCCGTCGGGTTTTGGACGCGAGCTCCTTGTCCGAGTGGCAAATCACGATCGTCCCGTCCACATCGAGCACGAGGCCGGCGATGGTCTGGCCGGCCACCGACGATGTCTGCCACCGGCCGGCCTCGTCGGCCTGCGCCCACGCCACCTCTCGCGCCCGGGCCCGAGCCGCCCGCAGCCGGGCCAGCGCCGCCTCATCGAGGGCGTTGAGTAGCCGCCACACCGTCGATGCCGACGCGACCGGGCCGAACAGTTCGTCCTGGCCACGAAGCACCGCCAGGTCGGCGATCGCCTGCCCGCCGTCGGCGAGCATCACCGCCACATCGAGTGCGATCCGACCCGGATCGTGCGCAGAAGCTCGCTGCCGCAACGCCAGCAGCGACTCGGAGACCGACTCGGAAAGTCCGGTCGCGTCCGCCAGATCGGTCAGCAGCCGAGCGCCGACATGGCCCACCACGCCACGCCAATCCGCGGTGACAACGATCTTCGGACGGGTGCCAGTACGCTTCACCCTGCAGGTGCCCTTCGCCGTGCTCGATTGATCCCTAGACAAGATCCATCGTTGCAGGTCGGAGGGCACTTCTCCGTCTACGGCACGCTCAACCCAGCGGCGTTAGTGAATCGCTGAGGCTAGTACGAAACCCCGAACACACCAAAGCACGCGGTCGATTCTGGCGTACCCGCGCAAGGCCCAGCCGATGGCTATGCGATGAAGAAATCACGATAGGCCAGCTGGCCGCTCAAGGCGCTCACCTCGAAGCGAGCAAAGCCAATCGCTTCCTCGGAATGAAAGGTGTTCAGCTCCACGACGGCACCGCAGTAGGGAACTGCCACGTCCAGGTCGTCGAAACTCATGCCATTCTCGCGGACCAGGTCGCCGAGCCAATTCATGCTGATGTCTCCGGCGCAGCGCGGCACGTGATCCGTTCTGTGTACATGCCGTTGTCTATCAAGGTCACTCGATCGTAAAGGTCTGTTTCACCTCGTCGACAGCGTCAACGGGCCCGGAGAACAGACTCGCCACATAGACAACGACGGCGGCGGCAGCTGCGGGCTCAGGCTGCCAGTTCGGATCCGTGGTAACCAGGCGGATGTAATCATCGCTCACCGGGCTCAGCCTGCCTGTGCGTTTCAACGCGTGTCCGATCCGTCGTCCTGCCTTACACGCTCATCGGTTAGATGAGCGCGGTCAGCACCGCAGGGACAGGCATGAGGGTGGGGTACCCAGGAATCTAGTTGATCTTCAGTTGCGAGGACCTTCCAGCGTTTTTCGCACGTGTCCATTCAGGACGATCGGTGGAGAATCGGCCCCTGCACCGAGCCACGATGATCACAAACTCGGCATGCCGGTGTCAGCGATCTTCTTTCGCAGGGTTCCGTGAAGAGGTCCTGAGGAGCGCCTGAAAGAAGAGTCGGACCTCATCGAATGCGCGATACATCTTGACTCCCTCGGAGCATGGCTGACAAGGTATGTCGTGTTTATCAGACCGTCTTTGTGCACTTAAAGGGCAGCCAATGGAGAGGCAGCGTCAGACGTCCAGCGCGCAGCTATACGACACCATCGGAGCCACCTACACCGTGACACGGCGCACCGAGCCGCGGATCGCCGAGCAGGTCTGGGCTGCGCTCGGCGATGCGCGGACCGTGCTGAATGTCGGGGCGGGCACCGGGTCCTACGAGCCCCCCGACCGTGACGTCACCGCGGTGGAACCGTCGGCGCTCATGCGCTCGCAACGCCCCGCTGGCGCAGCGCCGTGCCTGGCAGGATCTGCCGAGAGCCTGCCATTCGAGGACCAGTCCTTCGACGCCGCGATGGCTATTGCCACCATCGATCACTGGCAGGAACCGATCGCAGGCCTGCGCGAGATGCGGCGCGTCGCGCGCCGCGTGGTGGTGTTGACGAACGACGCCGGTGACCCTGATCGGTTCTGGCTGAATCGCGACTACCTGCCCGAGCACCACGGCCTGTGGGCCGGCCGGCCTTCCCTGACCGAGCTGGTCGGCGCGATCGGAGCCAGGACCGAACCGGTGCCCATCCCGTGGGACTGCGTTGACGGCTTCTACGAGGCCTACTGGCGCCGGCCCGAGGCCTACCTGGACGAGATGGTCCGTCGCGGAATGTCGATCTGGGCGAGAGTCGGGCCGGACGCCGAGGCGCGGGCAGTGCACAGCCTCCGTGATGACGTCGCATCCGGCCGCTGGGCCGAACGCAACCGCGACCTCCTCGATCTCGACGCAGCAGAGCTTGACAGTCGCCTTCTTATCGCCTGAACCCGCCACATCTGGGTGCCACTTCGCTACGCACGTTAGCGCGCCGGCTCACTCATCATCACCCTGATCGGCGAGATCGTCGACTACCGGGAGGGGTCGACGAGCGACCTCCACTTGGGACGGCAGCGACGAATGGACCGATCGGGCGCTTGAGGTGTCGGACGGCTATCTCAGACTCATGGCGGACCCTCCACCTGGCCTCATGCCCTGGTGACGTTGCCCGTGGACGAGCTGGAGGATCTGGCGTACCTCGTCCACTGTGGCGGGACTTTTCTTCGGTGCCGCTGGTTTCGCCACGCTGGCTCTAGCCCGTTGAATCGCGTGTGGCCGCGGAATGCGTAACTGCTTGGGCAATTTGCCTCGCTTGAACCGTCCAGCGCCATGGCCACCCGCATAGCCTCAAAGGCGCGCGGATGCTGCCGCGTGTCTTCGGATCATCGACAACGAACTTCCTCTCCACATAGGTCACTACCTGCCGGACGTGGATCAGCCTCCGTTTCAGGTGCACGTCCATCCGACGCAGACCGCGTAGCTGACTGGCCCGCACGGCACACCAACCGGCGATCAGGACGTAGGCGAAGTACCGCGGCGGCATCGCGGTCGCCAACGCCAACAGCTCGTCCGGCTCGGCCACCTTCGGGTCGACCCCGGTCCGCCGGGTGCTCAATCGCCCCGCCGACAGGAGTTGGCTGCCTCCCGGTACTCCCGTGCGATCGCGGTGGCCAGGATCGCGTGCAGCAGCGCGTAGGCGTCTCCCGCGCGGGCCTTCCCCCTTCTGGTCAGCAGGTAGGCGCCGGTCGCTATCGCCGCCTCTTGGACCGTCAACCACTTCTGGGCGTCGATCTTCGCCGCGTACGTCATCGGCGCGGTGTGGCGCTGTCCATCGGTGCCGAGGAACGCGGCCTGGTAGCGACCGGAGGGAAGCTGGCGGATGTATCCGAAGGCTCGGCGCCGGGCGCTCATGTGTGTCCTGAAGTGATGACCTTCGCGGACAAGTCGTATCAAGGCGCCGTCGCCACCCTCAAGACCTGGAAAATCTTGACCAAGCTGCGCTGCAGCCCTCCCGGACGACCCCAATGGTGCAGGCCATCCTCGTTCTCTACCACGTCGAAAACCCGACCTACCAAGCAGGAAAACGCTCGACCCTAGTGATGAGTTGTCGCGCCCGAACCCGTCATACCTACGACGGACACGACGAGGCGGAAGGATGACGTGATGAGTGCGGACACGCGGCTGGAGGAGCTGGGCGTGAGCGGTCTGGGCGAGAGCGGTCTGGGCGGGAACGGTCTGGGCGAGGTCGACGAACCGGCGTTCTCGGGGCTGGCGGAGCGGCACCGGCGGGAGCTGCACGTGCACTGCTACCGGATGCTCGGGTCGTTCGAGGACGCCGAGGACACCGTGCAGGAGACGTTCCTCCGTGCCTGGCGGCGGCGGGAGACCTTCGAGGGGCGGTCGACGTTCCGGGCCTGGCTGTACCGGATCGCCACCAACGCCTGCCTGGACCTGCTCGCCAAGTGCCGCCCAGAGCCTGCGACCGGCGGCGAGGTGCTGTGGCTGCAGCCCTACCCGGATCGGCTGCTCGACGAGCTGCCCGCGGGCGACGCGGACGAGCCGGAGACCGTCGCCGTCGCGCGGGAGACGATCGAGCTGGCGTACCTGGTAGCAGTCCAGCACCTCGCGCCGCGCCCGCGGGCCGTGCTGATCCTGCGGGACGTGCTCGGCTGGCCGGCGAAGGACGTCGCGGAGCTCCTCGGGGACTCCGTCAACTCCGTGAACAGCGCGCTGCAGCGGGCCCGCGCCGGCATGCGGGAGCACCTGCCCGCCGAGCGGCAGGACTGGACCGGCGGCGAGGAGGACGCCGGGACGCGCGAGCTGGTGCGCCGCTACACCGAGGCCAGCGTGGCCACGGACGTCGCCGCGATCGCCGCACTGCTGCGGGACGACGTCCGCTGCTCGATGCCGCCCACGCCGGGCCTGTATGTCGGCCGCGACACGGTGGTGAACGACTGGGTCGAGAGCGGCTTCGAGGGCATGAAGGGCCTGCGCGCCGTCCTCACCTCCGTGAACCGGCAGCCCGCCGTCGCCTTCTACCACTGGCGGAAGCGGGAGGGCGCGTACCTGCCGCTGACGATCGACGTCCTGCGCGTCACCGGCGGGGCGATCACCGAGATCGTCACGTTCCACGACGACCAGTTCCCGCGGCTCGGGCTGCCGGAGCGCCTGCCGGCGGACGGCACCGAGTAGTCCCGGTGTGGACGCTCGCGCTGCGCGGTGGCGAGCGTGTCGCGGTGGTCGCGGCGGAGTGGTGCGACGCGTTCGGCGTCGTTACCCGTGGGCGGGTGCAGCTGGAGCTGCGCGACGGCGAGCCCGGGCCGGTCCTCGGACGCGACGCCGGGTTCTGGCTCCGCGGCACCGGCGTCCGCGCCCTGCGGAACCCCGGCCGTCGCACGGCGAGGGTGCGCATCGTCACGCCCAGGGCCAGGACCGTCACATGCCAGTCAACACACCCTGTACGCCAGTTACCGAATGATGGAGGAACGACATGAACAGCATGAATGACACCGGGGTCGTCGCAGGCCCGGCGTCGGGCCAGACCAGCCACACCCACCGACTCCGGCGGCTCGCCGGCACCGGCTTCATTGCCACGCTCGCAGCGATGGTGGCCACCACCCTCGCCGCTGCGCTTGCCCGGGCCGTTGGCGTCGACTTCGAGGTCCCCGATGGTGGCGAGACGATCCCATTGTCCGGGTTCGCCGTGGTGACCGGCTTCTTCTCGGTCGCGGGCATCGTCATTGCCGTCGGTCTTCTTCGTTGGAGCGCTCGCCCCGCCGAGCGATTCGTATGGACGGCAGTGTCGCTGACCGCGATCTCGTTGGTCCCGCCCCTCCTCTCCGGGGCAAACACCGCCACCACCACCGCCCTCGTCGGGCTACACCTCGTCGCTGCGGCGGTGATGATCCCCACCCTGGCGCGGAGCCTCCGCACCCGGACCGATTGACGATCCCCAACGGGACAACACGCGGCGCAAGGGCTCGGCAAGCGGTTGCACACTATAAACGGAAGGAGTCCCATGCTAAAGCGGATTACGGAGGGTGTACTTGCCCACGAGAGCGAGTTCATTGAGAGTAACGCCGTTGTCGTGCAAGGCAAGGGCTGGCGTATTGCTCATCGACGCCGGGATAACGGGCAACGAAATGGTCGCCATCGCGGCCGACCTTCGTAAGTTGGGCCAGCCCGTTGTGGCAGGGTTCTCTACGCATCCACATTGGGATCACCTGCTCTGGAACGCGAAGCTCGGCGATGCGCCCCGTTACGGTACAGCCCGCTGCGCGGCTGATATCCGAGCTTTTCTATCGGACGCGCATTGGCAGGACCGCATCACCGAGGAGTTACCGCCGGAGATCGAGGTACCGCTGGACCTGCTGGGTCTCATCACTGGCCTGCCCGCCGATGCGACACAGATTCCTTGGGACGGTCCCAAGGTCCGGATCTTCGAGCATCAAGCGCACGCTTCGGGCCATGCGGCACTGTTGATCGAGGAACGCAGGGTTCTCGTCGCCGGCGACATGCTTTCTGATGTCTTGATTCCGATGCTCGACTTGAGCGCAGCTGACCCGATCGAGGACTACCTCGCCGCGCTGCGGCTGCTCGAGGGCGTGGCGGGCGACGTCGATGTCTTCATCCCGGGTCACGGGTCCGTCGGCGGAGCGGATCAGCTACGCGCACGGATCAAACAGGATCGATCATACGTGCAGGCCCTGGGTGACAATCGGGTTGTCAGCGACCCGCGGATCGGCCCATCGGCCAAGGAAGGCTGGGAATGGGTTAGCGACGTGCACGCAGGACAACTGCAGCAGCTCGGCAAGAAAAGAGAGCACGACGGGGAGCCCAAATAGAGATCCACTTGTGCCAGATTAGGGGGTACAAAGCCGTTCTCACCAAAGCGAAAAGGCCCAATCCTCAAACGCTATGCGTTTACGAATTTACAGGTCGCCGCTTCTAGTAGCCGCCTCGCCTCAAGATCAGGGTTTGCCAGACCTCCGATCAGGTGCACCAACCCCCACAAGCAAAAACACCCTCCTTGACCGGCCAAAGCGCTGCG